>NZ_JBVJLC010000001.1:0-1198452 GCF_055584925.1 Streptomyces sp. NPDC087906 | reverse complement strand
ACACCCACAAAGGAGTGCAAGGCCGGGGTATCAACATATCTGGCGTTGACTTTTGGCACACTGTTGAGTTCTCAAGGAACGGACGCTTCCTTCAAATCCCTCTCAGGACTCTCCGGGCGCTTCCCTCCGGTACTGCGTACTTCGTGTTCCCGACTCTACCAGACTCAATTCGGCGTTTCCGCCTCATGAATTCCGATGGCCTTTGGGAGTGGCCTTTGCCTTTCGGCTGACTCGACTTTATCAGAGATATTCGGGCCGGATTTCGCCGACCTTCGTCATCTGGATGTCGAATCGGGTGCTCCGAGGAAATTTGATTTCCTGTCCGGAGCTGCAATAGATGCTAACCACCGCACTCGATCATGTCCAGCTTCGAGGCAACCGTTCGAATCTACCTCCCCGCGCAGACCATGTCAATGGTCCCCGTGGGGCGAAGAGGAGACTAACAGGTCCCGGACGCCCGACGCACATCAGGCGCACATCAGGCGGCGATCGGGAGCTCCGCGCTGCGGTCCGACGCCTCCACGTCGCCGATGTCGCCGGCGCGGGCCGCCCTGCCGCCGAGGACGTACACGTAAGCCAGGAAGGCGAGTTCGGCGGCGACGCCGATGGTGATGCGCGCCCAGGTGGGCAGGCCCGACGGGGTGACGAAGGCTTCGATCGCGCCCGACACGCACAGGACCAGTGCCAGGCCGATGGCCATGCCCACGGCCGCTCGGCCCCGTTGGGCCAGGGCAGTTCGCCGCGACTGCGGGCCAGGGTCGATCAGCGTCCAACCGAGCCGCAGGCCCGTACCGGCGGCCACGAAGACGGCTGTCAGTTCGAGCAGGCCGTGCGGGAGGATCAGGCCGAGGAAGGTGTCCAGCCGGCCCGCCGACGTCATCAGCCCTGCCCCGACCGCCAGGTTGAGGACATTGGTAAAGAGGATCCAGACCACCGGCAGGCAGAGGAACGCCCCCAGGACGAGGCACATGGCTGCTGCCTGGGCGTTGTTCGTCCACACCTGGGCCGCGAAGGACGCCGCCGGGTGGCTGGAGTAGTACGTCTCGTACTGACCGCCGGGCCGGGTCATCTGGCGCAGCTCGTCGGGGGCGGCGATCGAGGACTGGACTTCCGGGTGGGCGGCGATCCACCAGCCCATCACCGCCGTCATGACTGTCGACAGCAGTGCTGTCGGTATCCACCAGCGCCGTGCGCGGTACACGGCTGCCGGGAAGCTCGCCGTCAGGAAGCGCACCGCGTCACGCCAGCTCGCGCTGCGGGCGCCGGTGACCGTCGCGCGGGCGCGCGCCACGAGCTGGGTGAGGCGGGTCGTGAGCATCGGGTCGGGCGCGCTGGACTGGAGCAGGGAGAGATGGGTCGCCGTGCGCTGGTAGAGGACGACCAGTTCGTCCGCCTCGGCGCCGGTGAGCCGTCGGCCGCGCCGCAGCAGGTGGTCCAGGCGGTCCCACTCAGCCCGGTGCTTTGTCACGAAGACATCGAGATCCATGGTCGGCTGCTGCTCCAGGCACTGGGTGCGTACGGTCGGTCCGTAGTACTGCGGCGCGCTGTGCGTCAGCTTGGCAGACTGACGTCCTGATGTGCAGAGCAGGTCGGCGAGGGGTGGGTACCGGTGGACGAGCTTGTGACGGGCGACGCGGTCGTACTCGGGCTGCGCCCGGCGAGGCTGCCGAGTCGCGCGCTGGCCCTCGCGATCGACCTCGTGGTGATCTGGGTGGTCTATCTGATCCTGACGATCGGGGTCGTCGTCGCGGCCGGTTCGCTCGACGACGCCGCCCTGGCCGCCATCTCCGTCGCGATGTTCCTGCTGGTGCTGGTCGGTGCCCCGATCGCGGTCGAGACGCTCAGCCACGGCCGCTCGCTGGGCAAGCTCGCCTGCGGTCTGCGGGTGGTACGGGACGACGGCGGCCCCATCCGGTTCCGGCACGCACTGGTGCGCGGCGCGATGGGGGTGGTGGAGATCCTGATCTCGTTCGGGGTCATCGCCTGTATCGCGTCGCTCGTGTCCGCGCGGGGTCGGCGGATCGGTGACGTGTTCGCCGGGACCCTTGTCGTACGGGAGCGGGTGCCCACCGCGCGGATGGCGAGCGTGCCGCCTCCCCCGCCGTGGCTGGTGGGCCGGTTCACCGCGCTCGACCTGTCGTCGGTCCCGGACTCGCTGTGGCTGGCGATACGCCAGTACCTGACGCGTATGGGGCAGCTCGACCCGGCCGTGAACTGGTCCATGGCCGTCCGGCTCGCGGACGATCTGGCGGCCCGTACGGGGGCGCCGAAGCCCGCGGACGTACCGCCGGCCGCGTATCTGGCTGCTGTGGTGAATGAGCGTCAGGCGCGGGAGGCCCGGCGGGGGTTCGAGGCTCCGGCCGGCTTCTCCGGCTTCTCCGGCGTCACTGCTCCCGCAGCGCCCGCCCCCGACCCTGCGTCTTCGCCTGCGCCTGCGCCTGCGCCACCGTCACTCTCCAAGCCCACCACTCCTGCCGCGCCCACCACTCCCGCCGCG
The DNA here is from genome assembly GCF_055584925.1 of Streptomyces sp. NPDC087906. Lineage (NCBI taxonomy): Bacteria > Bacillati > Actinomycetota > Actinomycetes > Kitasatosporales > Streptomycetaceae > Streptomyces > Streptomyces sp. NPDC087906. The sequence goes on along the minus strand of NZ_JBVJLC010000001.1, from coordinate 1,195,955 downwards.
CCCTCCACCGGGTTCGCGCCGCCCGCCTGATTCGCTGTCAGGGGAACGTCGAGGGCGGGGTTTCCAGGTCTTCCAGCTCGATGCCGGGGGCCGCGAGTACCACGTCGCCGCTGAGGTGGATCGTGTGCTGCTCACCCGTGTCCAGGGCGTTGACCTGGTACTCGTCCACCGTCAGGGGCCCGTTGTCAGTGGCATGCGCTTCACTTCTCAGCAGGGCCCAGGACTGGTCGAGGGTGCGGGGTGCGAGGACGGGATCCGTGAAGGCGACGAGCCGGACGCGGGTGGCGGGGGAAGCGGGGGTGAGGCGCAGGAGACGGGCGACAGCGACGAGGAAGGCGGGGGAAGTGCCGGTGAAGGCGTGGGCGCGCACATTGCCTTCGGTGGCATGAGTGCCGGTGGGGTCGGTGCGGACCCAGGTGACGCCGTCGAGTGCGCCGCCGCGGATCTGCCAACTGGCGGCGTTGAGTTCGAGGCGGATGGGGCGGCCGAGTTCGTCGATGGCCAGATCGACGGAGCCCGCGTGGTCGCCGGACGGGGTGGTGATCTGGGAGACGTAACGCCAGCCGGAGGGGCCTGGCGCGCAGTGGAAGTGTTCGTTGCCGAGAGGGGTGTGATCGTGCGGATCGTGGAGCGAATAACGGCCGCGGGGCATGGGGGCTTTCGGATCCTCGGGGGTTGATACGGGGCAGGCCCCCCGGCACGGGGGTGCGGGGGGCCTGCCTGGTACCGACTGGTGTCACGCGCGCCTGAGTCCCACGTGCGACTGAGTCTTCACGTCCGGCGGAATGCCGGTGTGCGGCTCAGGAGCGATGTGCGCGGCTCAGTAGCGGTAGTGGTCCGGCTTGTACGGGCCGGCCACGTCGACGCCGATGTAGGCGGCCTGCTCCGGGCGGAGCGTCGTGAGCTTCACACCGAGCGCTTCGAGGTGCAGGCGGGCGACCTTCTCGTCGAGGTGCTTGGGCAGCACGTAGACGTCGGTCGGGTACTCCTCCGGCTTGGTGAAGAGCTCGATCTGGGCCAGCGTCTGGTCCGAGAACGAGTTCGACATCACGAAGGACGGGTGACCGGTCGCGTTGCCGAGGTTCAGCAGACGGCCCTCGGAGAGGACGATGAGGGTCTTGCCGTCGGGGAACGTCCAGGTGTGGACCTGCGGCTTGACCTCGTCCTTGACGATGCCGTCGATCTTGGCAAGGCCGGCCATGTCGATCTCGTTGTCGAAGTGGCCGATGTTGCCGACGATCGCCTGGTGCTTCATCTTGGCCATGTCCGAGGCCATGATGATGTCCTTGTTGCCCGTGGTCGTCACGAAGATGTCGGCGATACCGACGACATCGTCGAGCGTGGAGACCTGGTAGCCGTCCATCGCGGCCTGCAGCGCGCAGATCGGGTCGATCTCCGTGACGATGACGCGCGCGCCCTGGCCGCGAAGGGACTCGGCGCAGCCCTTGCCGACGTCGCCGTAGCCGAAGACGACGGCGACCTTGCCGCCGATGAGGACGTCGGTGGCGCGGTTGATGCCGTCGATCAGGGAGTGGCGGCAGCCGTACTTGTTGTCGAACTTCGACTTCGTCACCGCGTCGTTCACGTTGATCGCGGGGAAGAGGAGGGAGCCGTCGCGGTGCATCTCGTACAGCCGGTGGACACCGGTCGTGGTCTCCTCGGTGACACCGCGGATCTCGGACGCGAGGCGCGTCCACTTCTGCGGGTTCTCACTGAGGGTGCGGTTGAGCAGCGTGAGGATGTACGCGTACTCCTCGCTGTCCGCCGTGGCCGGGTCCGGGGCCTTGCCGGCCTTCTCGAACTCGACGCCCTTGTGCACCAGGAGCGTGGCGTCGCCGCCGTCGTCCAGGATCATGTTCGGGCCGCCGGTGGGGGTGTTGGGCCAGGTCAGCGCCTGCTCCGTGCACCACCAGTACTCTTCGAGGGTCTCGCCCTTCCAGGCGAAGACCGGGATGCCCTGCGGGTTGTCCGGGGTGCCCTCGGGGCCGACGGCGATGGCCGCGGCGGCGTGGTCCTGCGTGGAGAAGATGTTGCAGGACGCCCAGCGGACGTCGGCGCCGAGCGCGGCCAGCGTCTCGATGAGGACGGCGGTCTGCACCGTCATGTGCAGGGAGCCGGTGATCCGGGCGCCGGCGAGCGGCTTGGCCTCGGCGTACTCCTTGCGGATCGACATCAGGCCGGGCATCTCGTGCTCGGCGAGAGTGATCTCCTTGCGGCCGAACTCGGCAAGCGAGAGATCGGCGACCTTGAAGTCCTGTCGGTTGGCGACAGTCGTCATAACGAGCTGCTCCTCGTAAAGGGGTCGAGGGTGGGTACGTGCGGCTGGCTCTGCGGCGGCGGGCATACGAATGCCCGAGCACTCGCGGCTCAGTCCGTCGGAGGCCCTCTCTCCCTCGGCCGGTCCGCGGAGGCGGGCCGCCCGACCGCCATCAGCAGCGACGTCTGGCTCTTCGGTCGAATCTACACCGATCGGCCCAGCCGCCCACAGCCGACCGGTGAACGGGGGCCGGAAACCGACCGTGAACCGGCCGTGCGGGAGGGGGGTGTCAGGCCTTATCGGCAGGCGGGTCTGTGGGGGTCGCGGGGGTCGTGGGGCTCGCCGATTCAGCCGAATCAGCAGAGCTGGCAGAGCTGGCAGAGTCAGCGTGGTCGGCGGAGGCGGACGGGGTGGCTGCGGTGTCGGGAGCATCCGCGGTGTCGTTGCCGTCCGGCGGGGTGAGCGGGCCGCCGGGGCCCTTCGCCGGGTCGGCGCCCTTCGCTGCCCGCGACTCGCTGTAGATGTCCGGCTCCAGGTAGATCACCCGGGCGATCGGGACGGCTTCCCTGATACGCGCCTCGGCGGCGTTGATCGCGGAGGCGACCTCGCCGGCCGTGTCGTCGTGCTCTACCGCGATCTTCGCCGCGACCAGCAGTTCCTCCGGGCCGAGGTGGAGCGTACGCATGTGGATGATGCCGGTCACGACGTCGCCGTCGACGACCGCCGCCTTGATCTTCTCCACCTGGTCGACGCCCGCTGCCTCGCCGAGCAGCAGGGACTTCGTCTCCACCGCCAGGACCAGCGCGATCAGGATGAGGAGGATACCGATGCAGAGCGTTCCGATGCCGTCCCAGACGCCGTTGTCGGTGCCCAGCGCCAGGCCCACACCGGCGAGGGCGAGCACGAGACCGATCAGCGCGCCGAAGTCCTCAAGCAGCACGACCGGCAGCTCGGGCGCCTTCGCGCGCCGGATGAACTCCGTCCAGGAGAGCGAACCGCGCGTGTGGTTCGACTCCTTGATGGCGGTGCGGAACGAGAAGCCCTCGGCGATGATCGCGAAGACGAGCACGCCCACCGGCCAGTACCAGGACTCCAGCGCGTGCGGGTGCTTGATCTTTTCGTAGCCCTCGTAGACGGCGAACATGCCACCGACCGAGAAGAGCACGATCGAGACGAGGAAGGCGTAGATGTACCGCTCGCGGCCGTAGCCGAAGGGATGCTGCGGGGTCGCCTCGCGCTTCGCCTTCTTGCCGCCGAGCAGCAGCAGCCCCTGGTTGCCGGAGTCGGCGAGGGAGTGCACGCTCTCCGCCAGCATCGAGGACGAACCGCTGAAGAGGAACGCCACGAACTTGGCTACTGCGATCGCGAGGTTGGCGCCGAGCGCCGCGACGATCGCCTTGGTTCCGCCTGACGCGCTCATGGGTCGCCTGGTGTCCCTTCCTCGGTGCGGACTCGTGGGTACGGGCCCGGTGGGGTGGTGCGTGGCCGGTGGGTGCGTGGCCGGTGGGGTGGTGCGTGGCCGGTGGGTGCTGCGTGCTCGGTGCGTGCGGTGGTGCGTGCGGTGGTGCGTGGCCGGACATTGTTGCAGCCGTGGCCGCCGTGAGTCGGCCCAGGCCACTGCGGATGCCTCAGGCCACTACTGTTGCCCGGAAAACCGTTCCCGTACCGGCCAGTTCGGCCTTGTCTCCCGCCGGGACGAACACCGAGTGTCCTGGCGCCAGTTCGATGTCGCCCGCGCTGGGAGTTCCCGCCACGCACAGCAGGATCTGCGGAGTGTCCGCCGTGACGTCGCGTACGGCGCCGCCGGGCGCCAAGACGTAGCGGGAGAGCCGGAATTCGTCGATGGGGGTCTCGTAGACCTCCTCGCCCGACATGGAGACCTCGGGGCGCAGCACACCCGGGTCGGTCGCCTCGAACCGTACGATGCGCAGCAGTTCGGGCACGTCCACGTGTTTCGGGGTGAGTCCGCAGCGCAGCACGTTGTCGGAGTTGGCCATGATCTCGACGCCCATGCCGTTGAGGTAGGCGTGCGGGACGCCGGCGCCGAGGAACAGCGCCTCGCCGGGGCGCAGTTGTACGTAGTTGAGCAGCATCGCCGCGAGGACGCCGGGGTCGCCGGGGTAGTGGTGCGCGATGCCGGCGTACGGGGCGTACTCGCCGCCGAGGCGTTCGGCGGCGGCAGCGACCTCGGTGACGGTCGCCGCCGTCTCGGCCGGGTCGCCGGACAGCACGGCCGTGAGGACCTCGCGCAGCGCGGCCTCTTCGGGGTGGGCCTGGAGGAGGTCGACGTACGGCTTGACGGAGTCGACGTCGAGTCCGGCCAGCAGCCTGGCCGCCTCGGCGGGCTCCCGGAAGCCGCACAGCCCGTCGAACAGGGTGAGCGCGCAGATCAGTTCGGGCTTGTGGTTGGCGTCCTTGTAGTTGCGCTGCGGGGCGTCGACGGGGACGCCCCTGCGCTCCTCGTCGTCGTAACCCTCCTTCGCCTGGGCGAGGTTGGGGTGAACTTGGAGGGAGAGCGGCGATCCTGCCGCGAGGATCTTGAGCAGGAACGGCAGGCGCGGGCCGAACTTGCCTACGGTGGCGGCGCCCAGCTCCGCCTCCGGGTCCGAGGCGATGAGGTCGGACAGGGCGCGCTCGCCGTCGGCGGTGGGGCGGGTGACGCGCGACGGTGCGCCGGGGTGGGCGCCCATCCACATCTCGGCCTGGGGTTCGCCGGTCGGCTCGGTGCCGAGCAGTCCGGGGATGGCGGTCGTGGAGCCCCAGGCGTAGGGGCGCACCGTATTGGCGAGGCGGTCCATGAAGTCTGTGCTTCCTTGTGTACGGGGTTGTGTACGGGGCGTGTACGGGGGCGCGTCTGGGAGCGTCCGGGTTACGCGGCCGGCTGAGGAGTTGAGGCGAGCGCGAGGTAGACGGCGGCGAAGTCGGTGACCGCGACGAGTTCGGCGAGGGCTTCGAGCTGGCTGCCCTCCTCCGGCTCCAGTTCGCTGATGGGGGTGTCGGTGCCGAGCGCGAGTTCCCTGGCGGCGGGCGCCGCCGAGAGTCCGCCGGTTGGGCGGTCGCGCAGCAGTACGACCCTGGCGCGCAGCGCCTGCGGGTCCTCGACGCGGTCGCGGAAGAAGTCGTCGGGATCGCCCGCGCCGCCGGTGAAGTCACCGCTGAGGAGCGCGCCGTGGGCCGGCAGGGCTTCGGGCAGTTCGGCGGCGAGTGCGGGGCGGCCGGTCAACTCGGCCAGTACGGTGGCGAAGCGGCGGCCGGCCGGCGCGGCGGCTGCGCCTTCGGTCCAGATCAGCGGGAGGCTCTCGGCGAGTTCGGCGGCGAGTGTCTTGGCGGGGTTGCTGTACGTCGCGACGGCGGGACCGCAGCGCTCGGCGGTGCGGTCCAGCCGGTCGGCGACGAGTTGCAGGGTCGCGGCGGGGGCGGTGAGCAGGCCGACGCGGTCGAGCAGCGCGAGCAGCGGCGTGAACAGTGCCCAGAGGGCGCCGGGTCCTGCGGCGGGCGTGACGCCCTCGTACTCCTCGTACGGCGTCTTCGCCATGGGTACGAGCAGGCCGTGCGAGCCGCCGAGGCTTTCGCCGAGCGGGGAAGGACTGGGCGCGACGGCGACGACGGTGCAACCGCGGCGGTACGCCTGCTCGGTGAGCAGCGCGAGGCCGGGTTCGGAGCCGTCGGTGGTGACGATCAGGAGCAGGTCGACCGGGCCCGCCCAGCCGGGCAGCGCCCAGCGCAGCGCGCCGGCCGCGGCGGCGACGCCGGTGGGGTGCAGCCGGGCCACGGGCGCCGCGGCGCCTGCGAGCGCGCCGATCAGGTCGGCGACGCCGGTGGCGGCCGTGCCGGATCCCGCGATCAGTACGGCGCGGGGGCGGCCCTCCGGGTTCAACTCGGTGATCCCGGCCTCGGCGGTGTGCCGCAGGGCGGTACGCACCCGCGCGCCTGCCTCGGCGGCGTCGCGCAGCAGACCGCGCCGGTCGGCGCGGGTGAGCGCGTCCGGTGCGTCGAGAAGCGACTCGTCGAGCATGGGACCTCCGATCGCCGGGCTTTACGTTGCCTGCCGGGGGTGACGGCGCTACGCGGGGCGGCGGGCCTCGTCGACGAGGAGGACGGGGATGTCGTCACGTACCGGGTACGCCAGACCGCAGTCCGCACCGGTGCAGACCAGCTCGGGAACGTCGGCCGCCGTCCGGTCACTCAGCGGCGCGTGACAGGCCGGGCAGGCGAGGATCTCCAGGAGGCCGGCTTCGAGCGGCATGGGGTGGGTGTCCCTTCGGGATGACGTGTCCCGCGCGAACGCGAGAACACGGTCGTATCTGGCCACGTCAGCCTACCGCCGGGGGCGGTGGCACGGGGCGCGGGAGCCCTGGCGGTCGCTGGGCGGGAGCTGTGCCGGTCGCTGGGGGGCGGTTGTGGGTGGCTGCGGGTCGCTGGGGGTCGGTGCGGGTCGCTGCGGGTCGCTGCGCGGGGCGGTGCGGGTTCTGGTCGCGATGCGTCCGGCCGGCGCCGGGGGTCGGCGCCGCTGGAGCGGGTGTCCGGACGGCGATGTCACCGGCGGGCGGGGGCGCCTGGGGGCGACGGGTGCGCGTTGGGGGTTTGGTCGCGGCGCGTCCGGTCGGCACCAGGGTCCGGCGCCCGCGTAACGGGGTGTCCTGACTGCGGTGTCCTGACTGCGGTGCCACCGTCAGGCGCCGTTTCGGTTGCGGGGTTTGGTCGCGGTCCGCTTGTCCGGTGCCGGGGTCCGGCGCCCCCGTAACGGCGTGTCCTGACTGCGGTGCCACCGCTCGGCGTCGTTTCGGTTGCGGGTCCGGTTGCGGTCTCGCCGTCCGGTGCCGGGAGCCGGTTGCGGCCGCGCCGTTTCGGTTGCGGGTCCCGGTTGCGCTCTCGCCGTCCGGTGCCGGGGGCCGGGGCCTCCGGAAGGGGGCGTCCCGACTGCGGTGCCACCGCCCCGCGCCGTTTCGGGTTCGGGTCTTGGTCGCGGCCTCGCCGTCCGGTGCCGGGGGCCGGCGCCTCCGGAAGGGGGCGTCCTGACTGCGGTGCCACCGCTCGGCCTCGTTTCGGTTGCGGGTCCGGGTCCGGTTGCGGCCTCGCCGTCCGGTGCCGGGGGCCGGGGTCTCCGGAGGGGGGTGTCCGGACTGCTCGATCGCTAGAACTCCTACGCTTTACGTCCGGACACCCCCCTCCTACGACCCCGGCCCCCTCCCGTCGGTGGGGCCCAGCTCCGCGGGGGTGGGCTGGTCAGGGTTCCGGGGAGCGTAGGACTCGTAGGTGGCCTCTGCGGCCTACCTCTACCGGGTCCGCTCCCCGGCCGCCCTGGCCGGCCGCGCGTTCCTGGGGGCGGGCTGCTTCTCGTACCGCGTTCGCCAGGGCTTCCAGGTCGTCGCCGGTCGGTGGGGCCGGGGCCGAGCCGTCCGTCAGGCGGACGACCTCCCAGCCGCGTGGCGCAGTGAGCCGCTCGCTGTGTTCCGCACACAGGTCGTAGCAATGAGGCTCGGCGTAGGTGGCGAGCGGGCCGAGGACCGCGGTCGAATCGGCATAGACGTACGTCAGTGTCGCGACAGCAGGGCGGCCGCACGCGGTGCGCGAACAGCGACGTACAGGGCTCACGATGTTGGACGGTACCGCACTCTTGAGCGGGCCGCGACGACTCTCCACGAGGTCACTCTCCCGTGTCGCCGGGCGAAACGGGGCGTACCAGCGCACCCCCTGACAGCCCTGACCTGGGCGAACGGTCAGGTGATCGGCCGGATACCGTCCGTCATCACGTCCCGACCCGGGGCAAATCCAGTCAAGGAAGGCGAGACCGGCGGTCCGCGATGCGTGGCTGACCGGGCGCATTCCTGGCCGGAATGCTCAAGATGCGACATGGCGGCTCCGGCCGCCGTGACCAGCAGCCCCGCACCGCCCGGAGAGCTACGCTGCGTCAGTGATGGACAGTCCTGTACCGCCCCGCCCGACCGAACCTCGGCCGCGCCGGCGCGACCGCCACGGCCGCGGCATGCGCGGGCCGGTCGCCCCGCCGCAGGTGCCGCTCTCCGCCTCCCGTTCGGAGTCCTTCCAGGACCTGGTGCGGGATTCCGTCGACCGTCTGGAACGGCGCTGGCCGCAGCTCGCCGACGTCGAGTTCATGGTCCTCGACGTGCCGGGCACGCAGGACGAGTCGGTGCCGCTCGGCCGCTCGGTGCCCGCCGCCAAGGACCGGCCCGCGCGGATCCTCGTCTACCGGCGCCCCGTGGAGATCCGGACGAAGAACCGCGACGAGCGCGCGCTGCTCGTGCACGAGGTCGTGGTCGAGCAGGTGGCCGAGCTGCTCGGTCTCGCGCCCGAGTCCGTCGATCCCCGTTACGGGCAGGAGTGAAGCGCTAGTCGAGGATCGACAGGTCCTGCTTCGCCTTCGGTACCGACACCGTCCCCTTGTCGTCCGGCAGCGTCTGCACCGTGAACATCGAGACGCCGTCCTCCGGCACCACGAGCGTGCGCGCCGCGTGGACCGGGCCGCCCGACTCCCGTTCGACCGTCAGCGCGTAGGAGCCCTTCAGCCCTTCGGGCAGCGGCGGGGCGACGGCTTGGGTCGTGCCGGCCTTGATGTCGTACGTCTTCACGACCGGCTCACCGCCGCCCGTCCCCTCCGAGGCGGTCACCTTGACCTTCGCCGCAGCGCCCGGCGCCGTCAGGGACAGCGTGGAGCCCTTGGCGCGGTTGTCGGCGACCGTCGCGCGCGCGGCGATGGGCCCGGTTGCCGGGATGAAGGCGATCTCCTGCTTGTCGCCCTTGCCGCGTACGACGCGCAGCGCGGCGACCACCGGGCTCGCCTGGCCCTGCGACTGGCTGAGAATCACCGATCCCGCCTCGCCCTTGGTGACGTCGGCGAGATCGACGGACGCGGTCATTCCGGACTTCACGGTCAGGCTCTCGTGACCGGCCGGGATGATCGTGCCGCCGGGGCCCGCGAGCTGCACCTTCAGGTCGGCGTCCTGCTGCCCCGGCGCGAAGGCCACCAGCCGTACGTCGGTGGCGTCCGCCGGGATGCCCGGCAGCACCACCTTGGCCGCCGGGTCGCCCGAGGCGGGCAGCCAGTCGCTGCCGGCCTTCTCGTCGGCGGCGCGCACCACGGCGCCCACCCGGCCGGTGCGGGTGGTGACATGGACGGTCACGTCGGCGACCGCCTCGGTGGTCAGGGTGGAGAGCAGTACGGGGACGCTGGAGTGCGCCGGGACCGGGATGCCCTCGCCGACCTCGGACTTGAGGGCGCCGGTCTTGCCGTACATCTGGATGTCGACGACGGCGGCCGTGTCGTCGGGGTTGGTGAGGTGGACGTAGTCCTGCCGCGCGTCCTCGGTGCTGGCGCCGGGGAACCAGAAGTCGGTGTCGGGCGGCGTGCAGGTCACGCCGAGCAGCCCGCGCGCACCGCCCACGTTGACCGTGGTGGTCTGCTGGGTGGTCCAGCCGGGGGCGAGCCGGCCGGTCGCCGTGCCGACGAGGGCCGGTGCCTGCGCGCCGCTCGCCTTGGCCGAAACCGGCTTGCCGGGCTCCTTGAGCACGACCACGGGCTTCTTCGCGGCCGGCGCCTTGGGCGGTGTCGGGGACTTCGGCTTGCCCTTGGCGTCCTTGTCCGCGCCGTCGGCGGGGTCCGCGTCCGTCGGCGCGACCGTGGTGGCCGTCAGCTCGGCCGAGCCCGCCGTGTCCGCCGCTGGCGTGGCGCCGTCCGCGCCCTTGGGCGTGACGGACGTGTACGTCGTGTCGGCGACGTCCGAGAGGCTGGGCGCAGGGCAGAGCGCGCTCGTGCGCTCCACGGGCATCCGCGCGGGCGCCAGGGCCACGGCGGGCTTGCCGCCGTCGGCGGGCGCGCTGAGCGAGGCGAATCCGGTGACGGCCGCGAGGGCGACGGCGGCGGCGATGAGGGAGAGGGTGGTCCGGTTCACTGGTTGCTGCTCCCGTCGGGACGGTGCTGGCCGTCGCGCTCGTCGCCGGTGCCGTCGGGACCGGTGGTGCCTTCGGGGTACGGCGGCTGCTGCCCGTAGCCGTACGGGTCGTACTGCGTCTGGTCGTACTGGGCGGCCGGGTCGTACTGCGCGGGGTCGTACGGGGCTGCCGGGTCGTACGGCTGCTGCTGGTACGGCTGCTGGTACTGCTGGTCGCCGTACGCGTCCGGCTGGTACGGCTGCTCGCCCTGGTACGGCTGCTGCTCGTTCTGGTACTGGGTGTAGTCGGCGCCCACATACGCGGCGCTGTCCCACTCCCCGTACGCCTGCTGCTGCGGCACCTGCCCGGTCCCGGCCTGCGCCGGCTGCCCGTACGGGTCGAGATCCGGCGACTCCGGCTGCGCCGGGACGGCCGCCTGCTGTCCGGTGCCGAAGGCGTCGAAGCCGTCATTCGCCGCCGTCCTTACGGGCGCCTCCGCGGCGTCCCCCTCGGTCTCTTCGGCCACTTCCGGGTCGTACTCGGCGCCCTCCGCCTCGGCTGCGGCGCGCAGCCTGCGCGCCCTGCGGCCCTCGCCCGACACCGGCTGCGCCGGGATCTCGACGTCCTCCTCGGGCAGGTCGTCGTCGACCTCGCGGCGGCGGCCCGGCAGGGCCAGCACGAGCAGGACGAGCGCGAGCAGGCCCTGCGCCCAGACCCAGGCGGTGTGGGTGACCGGCTCGTCGTAGGTGAGGTCGAGCCGGCCGCCCTCGGCGGGGAGCGCGAAGCCCTGCGCCCAGCCGTCGACGGTCTTCTTCTCCAGTGCCTTGCCGTCGAGCGTGGCCTGCCAGCCGGGGGCCGCGCTGTCCGCGATCCGCAGGATCCGGCCCGCGTCGCCCGCCGGGATCTTCGTGTGCGCCTCGACGGGGCCAGCGGCGACGGCGAGCGGTTCGCCGCCCGCCTTGTCGCCGACGATGGTCGCCCGGGAGATCTGCCGGTCCACGCGCCACAGCGCGCTGCCGTCGAGCTGGCTCAGCCGGCTGAGCCCCGGCGTCGCGTCGAGCACGCGGCTCGTCTGGCGCGGTGCGCCGTCCCGTACGAGGACGTAGCGGACGGCGAAACCGCTGAGCTGGTCGGTCTGGTCGGCGCCCGAGCCGGCCACGAGATTCGCGACGACCTTGTCGAGCCGCTCGTCGCTGCCCGCCGCGCGGAGCAGTTCCGCGTCGCCGAGGCGGCTGCCCGAGCCGCGTACCAGGCTGTACGAGACCTCGGCGGGCGAGGTGCCGCCGAGGACGAGGGTGCGCGGCTGGTCGCGGGTGACGGACTCCTCGGCGACGAACGCCGGGACCTGCACCGGGTCGCGGCGCTCCAGCGGTCCTGCGGCTCCGGTGATCATCCAGCCGAACGCGGCGATGAGCGGGGCGAGCGCGGCGGCGATGCCGATGAGGCCGGCCACCGGCTGGCGCCAGCCGAAGCTCTGGCTGGCGACGCGTTCGCGCGCACCGTCGGCGCCGACGGCGGCGACCGCGATCAGCGCGATGCCGTAGACCAGGGTGGCGGGGCCCGCCCAGTCCTTGTTGTTGGAGAGCACGGCGAAGATCAGGGCCACGACGGCGACGACCCAGCCGACCCGTACGGCGAACTGCCGCTCACCGCGCAGCAGCGCGGCGAGCGCCGCGAGGACGACGCCGATGAGCAGCGCCCCGCCGACGGCCTTGGGGCCGCCGGGGCTCATGCCGAGCAGGTCGAGCGCGGACGCGGAGCCGGTGCCGAAGTCGAGGCCCGCCTCGCGCAGGAAGTCCGCGGGGCCGGTCAGCAGCGAGAGCGACCAGGGCGCGAGCAGGATCATCGGGGTGGCGAGGGCGGCCAGCACGCGCGGCGCGTAGGCGGTCAGCTCGTCGCGGCGCAGCGCGAGCGCGCCGATGCCGAGGACGAGCGCCAGCGGCCACACGACGGGGGTGAAGGCCATCGCGAAGGTCAGCAGGAAGGCGTACGCCCAGGTGGCGCGCCAAGTGCCCCGGCCCTCGCCGCGCAGCCCGTAAGCGGAGACGGCGGTCCTGGCGATCATCGGCAGCAGGATGGCGAGGACGGCGGTGCCGAGGCGTCCGGTCGCCAGCGCGCCGGTCGCGGCCGGCAGGAACGCGTAGGCGACGGAGGCCCAGGCGCGCAGCATGCGGGAGGTGACGAGCGGCCGTGAGGCGAAGTACGCGGCGACCCCGGCCAGCGGCACGGAGCAGACGAGCAGCAGCGTCAGGGTGAAGCCGGTGGAGCCGAGGAAGATCACGGAGACCGAGGCGAGCACCGCGAGGTAGGGCGGCGCCGTCTGCGTACCGCCCGTACCGACGGCGTGCCAGGCGTCGGCGTAGCGCGACCAGAGGTCGCCGACACCGGGAGGCGCGGGCAGCAGCGCGCCGCCGGCCAGTGACCCGCCGCCGAGCAGTCCACGGCAGGCGACGAGCGAGACGATCAGCAGGATCGCGAAGAGTACGGGGCCCGGCTTCTGCGCGATCTTCTTCAGCCGCGCGAACTGCTCGATCTCCAGGAAGTCGGCGTCGTCCCCGCCGGGTCCCGACTCGACGGCGCCGTGCCTGGAGCCGCCGGACTCCGGTTCGCTGCCCGCGCCGAGACTGCTCGCGACCTGTTCGACGGTGGCTCTGACCGTGGCGCCGGGCGGCGGGAACAGCGGCCGCAGTTCGGCGGCGTCGACGACCCCCTTGCCGCGCCGGCGGCGGCCGCTGAGGATCCTGCCCGGCCGCAGCAGGGTGCCGAAGAGGCCCATGACCTCGTCGACGGCCTGTCCCGGCACCTTGCCCACGACGTAGGCGACGGTACGCAGCAGGGTGCCGACGGTGAGCCGCAACAGCACCCACGGCAGCACGGCGGAGCGCGCGTTGACGAGCATGGTGTAGACGGCGCCGGCCTTGTCGACGCGGTGCGGGTTGACGACGGAGCGCCCGGCGCAGTCGACGGTACGGCGCTCACGCGCGGCGGCCTCGGCATGCCGCAGGACGGCGTCGGGCGCGACGAGCACCCGGTGTCCGGCGGCGTGCGCGCGCCAGCACAGGTCGACGTCGTCGCGCATCAGGGGCAGTCGGCGGTCGAAGCCGCCCAGTTCCTCCCACACGTCGCGGCGTACGAGCATGCCGGCGCTGGACACGGACAGCACGCTGCGCACCTGGTCGTGCTGGCCCTGGTCCTGTTCGCGCCGGTCGAGACCGGTCCAGCGGCGGCCGCTGTTGGCGATCGAGACGCCGACTTCGAGGAGCTGCTTGCGGTCGTACCAGCCGCGGAGTTTGGCGCCGACGATGGCGGCGTACTCGTCGGCGTCGGCGACGCGCAGCAGTTCGGAAAGGGCTTCGGGGTCGGGCGCGCAGTCGTCGTGGAGGAGCCACAGCCACTGGACCGGTTCGCCGTGCGGCAGTTCGGGCATGTCGTACGCGTCGTCGCGCCAGCTCCGGGTCTCCGGGTCCCAACTGCTCGGCCGCTTGAGATACGGCAGATCGTCGGGGGTGAGCACCCCGGCGGTGCGGACCGCCTCGTCGACGGCCGTGCCGAAGCCCGACCTGCGGGCCAGGTGCAGCACGCGCTCGGCGCCGAGCGACTCGGTGAGGAGCCGGGCCGAGTCGTCGGCGCTGCCGGTGTCGGCGGCCATGACGTTCTGGACGGGGCGTTCCTGACCGAGCAGCCCGGCGAGGGCGTCGGGCAGCCAGCGCGCACCGTCGTGGGAGACGAGTACGGCGGTCACGACGTGCCGCGGGTACTCGGGTACGGTGGCGGGAACGAACGCGGCTGTGGGTACGGACATTGAGGTAGCGGGCCCTCCGGCCGGGGGGTCGCCCCGTAGGGGCGTGGACTGCGTCTCGGACGGGGCCCCACACTAACGGCTGGACCACAACGGTCCGCCGCCTGCGGGGATGGGGCAGGCGGCGGACCGTGCGTTACGTACGGAGTTGTACCGATTGGTGCGGCCGGGCGGGCGTAACGAGATGCCCTGGGTCCGGCGGAACATTCGGGGCGGGGGTCGGGTGGGACGTCGGGCCGGGCCTTGGGCCGGACGTCGCGTCGGGCCTCGGGCCGGGCCTCGGGCCGGGCACCGGATCAGACCTCGCGTCAGGCGGAACCACCCGGTCAGATCGCGGCCTTCTTCAGCCGCCGGCGCTCGCGCTCGGACAGGCCGCCCCAGATGCCGAATCTCTCGTCGTTGGCGAGCGCGTATTCGAGGCACTCGGAGCGGACTTCGCAGGCGAGGCAGACCTTCTTGGCCTCGCGGGTGGAACCGCCCTTCTCGGGAAAGAAGGACTCGGGATCTGTCTGGGCGCACAAGGCGCGCTCCTGCCAGCCGAGTTCCTCGTCCGCGTCCTCGACCAGCAGTTGCTGGAACAGCTCGGTCATGTGCGCCCCTCGTCTGTCTTTGCGTCCCCGTGATGCGGCCGCTGGAGATTTTCGGCCGAACGACACGAGTGAAATTACAAGTGTGTAGCTCCGGGGCAGTCAAGCCGAGTTCTGCTATTGGGCCCGGTATTCACTCTGCGGAACCAAGGCTATGCGGAAAGTGTTCAAATCACCAAAAACCTGACACATGCCACTGGCCTGTCCCGCACGCACGCAGCTCTCTCGGAGAGACGACAAAGACTCCGGTCCTGTTTCACATCCGGCCGGGGAAGCGATCCGGATCACAGCCCGGTCACGGGCGTGCGCCGGTGTTTGCGTGCGCGGTTGCTGCGCCATGTCTCCGCAGCCGACACCGCACAAACCTTTCTCCGACCGCTTTAACCGGATGAGGTGAAACATTGCCGCCAAACCGGTCACCGAGTTGACAGCGCGCGAGGGGTTCGCCACCTTTGACCCCATGCCAGCGACCTCCGCGCACACCGCGACCCACCTCCGTGGATACCGCAGCGTTGCCCCGGTCCGCTGTTGCTGTTGTCCCAGCCGCTGAGGCCCCTCTCACCACCCGGGGCCCGGCTCACTCGGTGATCAGCCTTCTTTCCGCATCTCTGCTTTCCGCACTCCTGCCGAGGAACACCTGTGAACAGCGACAGCGATCTCCAGATCGCCGGCGACATCCTTGAGGTGCCGCACCTTCTGCAGCCCGCACGCGAGCACCCCGCGACCGTGGCCGAATTCGCCGGCCTCGCGCGCACCCTCGCCGCCGACACCGCCCAGTGGGCCCCGCTCGTCGCATACGACGCCACGAGCCGGTGGTACCACCGGCTGCGCACCGGGCCCGGTTACGAGGTCTGGCTGCTCTCCTGGGTGCCGGGCCAGGGCAGCGGCCCGCACGACCACGGGCCTTCGTCCGGCGTACTGACCGTGCTGCGGGGCGAGCTGACGGAGCGTACGAAGCGCGGGAACCTCACGCTGGCGCCGGGGGCGCTGCGGGTCTTCGCGCCCGGATACGTACACGAGGTCGTCAACGACGCGCTGGAGCCCGCCGTGAGCCTGCATGTGTACTTCCCGGGCCTGACGGAGATGCCGATGCACCCGGCCCGCACCGCTCCCGTGAAAGCAACCGCCCCACAACGATCAGCCTGCGGCTGACAGCCCACCCGTCGCCCGACCACCGCCCCTCAACGATCATCCTTCGGCTGACAGACTGTCCCCATGCGCATTGTGGTTCTGGCCGGCGGTATCGGCGGCGCCCGCTTCCTCCGCGGCCTCAAGCAGGCCGCGCCCGACGCGGACGTCACGGTGATCGGCAACACCGGTGACGACATCCATCTGTTCGGGCTGAAGGTCTGTCCCGACCTCGACACGGTGATGTACACCCTCGGCGGTGGCATCAATGAAGAGCAGGGCTGGGGGCGTACGGACGAGACGTTCCAGGTCAAGGGCGAACTCGCGGCGTACGGCGTCGGACCCGACTGGTTCGGCCTCGGCGACCGCGACTTCGCCACCCACATCGTCCGTACGCAGATGCTGACGGCCGGCTATCCGCTGAGCGCCGTCACCGAGGCGCTCTGCACCCGCTGGCAGCCGGGCGTGCGGCTGCTGCCGATGTCCGACGACCGGATCGAGACGCATGTCGCCGTCGATGTGGACGGTGAGCGCAAGGCGGTGCATTTCCAGGAGTACTGGGTGAAGATGCGCGCCTCCGTGCCCGCCCACGCCGTCGTCCCCGTCGGCGCCGACCAGGCGAAGCCGGCGCCGGGTGTGCTGGAGGCCATCGCCGCGGCCGACGTCATCCTCTTCCCGCCGTCCAACCCCGTCGTCAGCATCGGCACGATCCTGGCCGTGCCGGGCATCCGGGAGGGCATCGCCGAGGCGGGCGTCCCCGTCGTGGGCCTCTCCCCCATCGTCGGGGACGCGCCGGTGCGCGGGATGGCCGACAAGGTGCTCGAAGCGATCGGCGTCGAGTCGACGGCCGCCGCCGTCGCCCAGCACTACGGCTCCGGGCTGCTCGACGGCTGGCTCGTCGACACCGTGGACGCCGCCGCCGTGGCCGAGATCGAGGGCGCCGGCATCCGCAGCCGGGCCGTACCGCTGATGATGACCGACGTCGAAGCGACGGCGGCGATGGCGCGCGAGGCGCTGGCGCTCGCCGAGGAGGTACGGGCATGACGTCGTACCGGGTGCGTGCGGTGCCGGGACTGCCGGAGGTACGGCAGGGCGACGACCTCGCGAAACTGATCGCCGCCGCCGAACCGGGGCTCGCCGACGGCGACATCGTGCTCGTCACCTCGAAGATCGTCTCCAAGGCCGAGGGCCGGATCATGGAGGCGACGGACCGCGAGGCGGCCATCGACGCGGAGACGGTACGGGTCGTGGCGCGGCGCGGTCCGCTGCGGATCGTCGAGAACCGGCAGGGCCTGGTGATGGCGGCGGCCGGCGTCGACGCGTCCAACACCCCTGCGGGCACGGTCCTGCTGCTGCCCGAGGACCCGGACGCGTCCGCGCGCGTGATCCGCGACGGGCTGCGCGACGCGCTCGGGGTGAACATCGGGGTGCTCGTCACGGACACCTTCGGCCGGCCGTGGCGCAACGGTCTTACGGACGTGGCGATCGGCGCCGCCGGAGTGCGGGTGCTGGACGACCTGCGCGGCGGCACGGACGCGCACGGCAACCCGCTGAGCGCGACGGTGGTGGCGCTCGCTGACGAACTGGCCGCTGCGGGCGATCTGGTGAAGGGGAAGTCGGCGGGGCTGCCGGTGGCGGTGGTGAGCGGTCTGCCGCAGTTGGTGGCGGACGCCGCCTCGGGGTCGGCCTCGGGTTCGGGTGAGGGCGCGCGGGCGATGGTGCGGGGCGCGGCCGACGACATGTTCCGACTGGGTACATCGGAGGCGGTGCGCGAGGCGGTCACCCAGCGCCGTACCGTCCGCGACTTCACCGACGAGCCGGTCGACCCTGGCGCGGTGCGTCGCGCCGTCGCCGCGGCCGTCACGGCGCCGGCCCCGCACCACACGACGCCCTGGCGCTTCGTCCTGCTGGAGTCCGCCGAGTCGCGGACGCGGCTGCTCGACGCGATGCGCGACGCGTGGATCGCGGACCTGCGGGCCGACGGCAAGTCGGAGAAGTCCGTGGCCAAGCGGGTCAAGCGCGGTGACGTGCTGCGCAGGGCGCCGTACCTGGTCGTGCCGTGCCTGGTGACGGACGGTGCGCACAGCTACGGGCACGAGCGGCGCGACCTGGCGGAGCGCGAGATGTTCGTGGTCGCCATGGGCGCCGGTGTGCAGAACCTGCTGGTGGCTCTCGCGGGTGAGCGGCTCGGTTCGGCGTGGGTGTCGTCGACGATGTTCTGCCGCGATGTCGTACGGGACGTGCTCGGCGTCCCGGCCGGCTGGGACCCGATGGGCGCGGTGGCGGTCGGGCACGCGGCGACGGCGGCGGCGGAGCGGCCGGGCCGGGACCCGGAGGACTTCGTCGAGGTCCGCTGAGGTTGGGCCGAGTCTGTGGGGTGTGCCGGGTGCCGGGTGTGCCGGGTGTGCCGGGTGTGCCGGGTGTGCCGGGTGCCGAGTCTGCCGGGTGTGCCGCCCTACAGGTGGGCGATATTCCCGACGGGCATGCGGGGCGCGCGGCGCTTCGGGGTGCGGCCGCTGAGCATGATGAGCCGGGCGGCGCGGTGGCGCTGCCCGGCGTAGGGCGCGAGGAGTTCGAGCATCATCGCGTCGTCGGCGTCGCGGTCGCCGGCGAGTACGTGACCGATGATGCCGGGCAGATGGAGATCGCCGACGGTGACGGCGTCGGGGGCGCCGTTCGAGCGCTGAATCACCTCGGCGGCGGTCCAGGGGCCGATGCCCTGCACCAACTGGAGCCGCGCCATGGCCTGTTCGGGCTCCATCGCGGCGGCCTCCTCCAGCCGGCGGGCGACCCGTACGGCGCGCATGACGGTCGATGAGCGCTTGGCGTCGACGTTGGCCTTGTGCCACTCCCAGGACGGGATGAGCGCCCAGGTCCGGGGGTCGGGCATGACGTACATCCCGACGGCGGGTCCCGGGGCGGGCTCGCCGTACTTGCGCACGAGCGTGCGCCAGGCGCGGTACGCCTCGATGGTGGTGACCTTCTGCTCCAGGATCGACGGAATCAGCGATTCCATGACGAGTCCTGTGCGGCACAGCCGCAGTCCTGGACGGCGGCGCAGGGTGTCGAGGACGACGCGGTGGCGCGGGGTGAAGGCGTCGGGCTCGTCGGCGGCGCCGAGCAGCTCGGGCAACTGCTCCAGCAGCCACTCGGCCCCGGGCCCCCACGCCTCGGCCTCGACACCGCCGTCGCGGACGACGGCCCGCACCCGGAGCGTGCCGGGCCCCCCGGGCGTCCTGACGGCCCGCCACACCGACCCGTCACCCTCGGCCCGAAACGTCGGATCCCCGGGCCCGCGCCGCAACGGCCCAAGCACGAGCCCAAGGTCGTAGGGCCCACAGGGCGGCACCCACACGCGCCGCGCGTCGGGGGCGGTGGGTGTGGTGAGGGCGGTGGGGTGGTTTCGGTGGTTACGCGGACGGGGAGCGAAGCGGCCTGCCACGGGCGGGGTCCTCGGGGGTCGGGGTCACGGAAGAGAGTACGGGTCGGCATGCCGCCCGGGTCCCTCCCCCACCCCGCCCTTTCCCGAAACCGGCCCCGGACCCCGGGGAGCCGGCCCGGGGGCCGGTGGCTTTCCCCTAACCCGCCCCTTCCCGAAACCGGGGCTCCGCCCCGGACCTCAGGGCGCGAGCTGCGCCGCGCCCACGCCGTACCGGCCGACAAGACCGGCCAGGGCCGGTCTGCCACCGGCCCGAGGCTCGGCTTGCCGAAGCCGATCAACGGCCGTCCCGGCCGGGGGCCGGTAGCTTTCCCCCACCCCGCCCTTTCCCGAAACCGGGGCCGCGCCCCGGACCCCGAGGCGCGAGCTTCGCCGCGCCCACGCCGTACCGGGCGGTGACACCGGCCGGGGCCGGTCTGCCACCGGCACGCCGCCGCCGAAGCGGTAGCCGCGTGCGCGAGCTGCGCCGCGCGAGTGGGCGGGCGAGGGTCAGCCAGCTTCGGCGGCTGGTGTCCGGGGGCCGGTGCGTGGGTTGGCGCGGCGAAGCTCGCGCCTGCGGGGTCCGGGGCTGGCCCCGGTTTCGGGAAGGGGCGGGGTGGGGGAAGACAACCCGCCCTGGAACCGCTACTCGTCCGACGAGAAGCGGATCGACGCCGGGGGGAGCTTCGCGTCGCACCACACGCGGGCTCCCTCCCTCAGTTCGTTGTCCGCCCCCACACTCGCTCCGTCGCCGATCACCACCCCCGACAGCACCGTCCGCGCCCCCACGTACGACGCCGCGCCGATCAGGGAGTCCGTGACGACCGCGCCCGGTTCGACGACCGCGTCGGCCAGGATCGTGCTGCCCGTGATGCGGGCGCCCGCGCCGATGTGGGCTCCCTCGCCCACCACCGTGCCGCCCGTCAGCTTCGCGTCCGGGGCCACCGATGCCGTCGGGAGGATCAGCCGGTCGCCGCAGCGGCCAGGGACCGCCGGGGAGGGGGCGCGGCCCAGGACCAGGTCGGCCGAGCCTTGTACGAAGGCCTGCGGGGTGCCCAGGTCCAGCCAGTACGTGGAGTCGACCATGCCTTGCAGATGCGCGCCCGCCGCCAGCAGGTCGGGGAACGTCTCGCGTTCCACCGAGACCGGGCGGCCCGCCGGGATCGTGTCGATCACCGAGCGGCGGAACACGTACGCGCCCGCGTTGATCTGGTCGGTGACGATCTCCTCCGGCGTCTGGGGCTTCTCCAGGAACGCCGTCACCCGGCCCGCCGCGTCCGTCGGCACCAGGCCGAAGGCGCGCGGGTCCTCGACCCGGGTCAGGTGCAGCGAGACGTCGGCGCCCGACGTCGCGTGGGTACGGACCAGCGCACCGATGTCGAGGCCGGTCAGGATGTCGCCGTTGAAGATCAGGACCGGTTCGTCGGGGCCCGACGTCAGCCGGGAGGCGACGTTGCGTATGGCGCCGCCCGTGCCGAGCGGCTCGCGCTCGGTGACGTACTCCAGGCGCAGTCCGAGCGCCGAGCCGTCACCGAAGTACGGTTCGAACACCTCCGCCAGGTACGACGTCGCGAGGACGATGTGCTCGACGCCCGCCGCGCGCGCCCGCGCCAGTTGGTGCGTGAGGAACGGCACGCCCGCCGCCGGCAGCATCGGTTTGGGGGTGCGCACCGTGAGCGGCCGCAGCCGGGTGCCCTTGCCGCCGACCAGGAGGATCGCTTCTGTCACGTGTCGTCTCTCTGCTTCCTGCCGGGGCCGGGGCCAGGGCCGGACCGGACCGGGGCCAGGGCGGCGCCTGTGCGCATCCGCCGTCACATATCCGTACAGCCGTACATTCGCACAGTCAGCGACCCTGGTCGGTCGCCGCCAGCTTCCTGATCTCGCCGAGCTTGTCGTAGAGCGGGGTCCCCGGGCATTCGGTGATGAACCCGTCCCGGTGGCCCGAGACGGTGTTGAGGCTGACCTGCTTCCCCTTCGCGTACTTGCCGCCGCCCTGGGAAGTGACGGTCACCTCGCCCTCCGGGTTGCCTCCGTACAGGCCGAGCTTCCACGCGGTGAGTTTGGCCAGCGCGGTCGTGACCGCCGCGGGCGGCGCCGCCGTGTCGTACGAGCCGAGGACCGCGATGCCCGTGCTGTCGGTGTTGAAGCCGAGCGTGTGCGCGCCCATCACCGCCTTGGCCACCCCGCCCGACCGGCCCTCGTAGATGGTGCCGCACTTGTCGACGGCGAAGTTGTAGCCGATGTCCCGCCACCCGCTGCTCTTCACGTGGTAGCGGTAGATGCTGCGCAGCACCGTCGGCGCCTCTTCGCAGGTGTAGTTGTCGCCGGTCGCGCTGTGGTGCACGAAGGCCACCTTCACCGGGCCCGTGTAGCCCGCGCCCTTCTCGCGCAGCGTCTCGTCGGCGCCCCATCCCTTGCGCGTGACGATGCGCGGCCTCGGGCCGAGGTACGGCCTGACGACATCGGACGGCGCGTCACCCGACACCTTCGCGTCCGCCTCCGTCTGCGCCTTGGTCAGCGCGGGCAGTTCGGTCACGCCGGGCCCCGCGTTCTCCTCGGGGGCCGGCTCCTTGCCCGGGTCGACGAGTTCCAGCCGCAGCCCCTGCGGCAGCACCGTGTGCGCGCCGATCGTGCCGTCGGGGCCCTCCGCGCGCGGCTCCTCCTCTGCCAGTACCCGGATCTGCACGCCGTCCGATGCGCCGACCCAGAGGGGCGCCGTCGAGCCGTGCACGTCGGGTGCGCCGCGCTCCGGTGTGCCGACGTCTGCGCCGTGTTCCTGGTTGTGGGTCTCCAGGTCCTGCCACGCGGACCAGCGGTGCGTCCCGGTCGCCCGGGTGCGGATCTGGACGGTGCCGTTGAGCGGCGCGTCCGCGTCGTCCCACACCACACCCACCAGGGAGAACGGCTTGACGTCGGCGCGGGCGAGCCCCTGCCCGGTGGCGGTGGCGAGGGAACGGGCGCCGCCCAGCGGGCGCAGTGGCAGCGACCGCGTCGAGCCGGGGATCGAGCCGGGGATCGCGGCCCCGGCGGCTTCCGCCGCGGTGGCGGGCGCGGACGCGGCTGCGGCGGAGCCGGGCGTCATCGAGAGGGGCAGGACCAGGGCGGCGGTGCAGGCGACGCCGAGCGGGGTGGCAAGGTAGGCACGCATGTGAATGATCTTGGAGGCGTCCTGCTGTCGCCGCCGCCCGGAAAATTGACGGCCCGTCGGTCCAACCGGTGGAAGCCGTCACCGGTACGGCGGTGGCGCCGCCCGCGCGCGGCGTACCCTTTCCCGGGTGAACGCCAGCGACCGTACCCCCGCCGACCTGCTGCGATCCGCTCTCGCCACGGACCCGGCCCGCCCCTTCGTCACCTTCTACGACGATGCCACCGGCGAACGCGTCGAATTGTCCGCCGTCACGTTGGCCAATTGGGTGTCCAAGACCGCCAATCTGCTGCAAGGCGACCTCGCCGCCGCACCGGGCGACCGGCTCGCGCTGCTGCTGCCCGCGCACTGGCAGAGCGCCGTCTGGCTGCTCGCCTGCTCGTCCGTCGGGGTGGCCGTCGAGATCGGCGGCGATCCGGCCGGCGCCGATCTCGTCGTCACCGGCCCCGACTCGCTGGACGCGGCCCGCGCCTGCCGCGGCGAGCGGGTCGCGCTCGCGCTGCGCCCGCTCGGCGGCCGATTCCCGCAGCCCCCCGAGGGGTTCGTGGACTACGCGGTCGAGGTGCCGTCCCAGGGCGACCGCTTCGCGCCGTTCGCGCCGGTGGACCCGGCCGACGTCGCGCTCGTCGTCTCCGGCAGGGAACTCAGCGCGGCCGGTCTGGTCGAGCAGGCCCGCGCCGACGCCGACGCGCTCGGCCTGACGTCCGGCTCACGACTGCTGTCGGGTCTCTCGTACGACACCTGGGAAGGACTGTCGGCCGGGCTGTTCGCCCCGCTCGCCGCCGGCGCCTCCGTCGTCCTCTGCCGCAACGTCGGCGAACTGGGTGCCGAGGGCCTGGAGAAGCGTGTGGAGAGCGAGCGGGTCACCCATCGCGCGCTGTGACGTGCACCGCAGGGTTTGCCGGTGCGCGGTGGGGCAACACGAAGGTCCGCCCAGGAGATACGTGTGGTCAGCCGCACAACCAAGCGCGGGATTCGACCGTCTACCCCAGCAACCGGCGGCCCAGCGCGCCACCGACGCATTGAAGGATGGACGCAGACGTGAGCGACAGTGCCGGCACGCCCGCCCGGCCGGAGACCCCGGCCGACGTCGAGCCGCAGACGGACGCGCCTGGGGCGGATGACAACGGTGCCATCTCGGACGACGCCCGCCCGAGCAGTGCCGAAGGGGGCGAAGCCGCGTCCGGCGAGACCGCCTCTGACCAGGATGCCTCTGGCGAGGCCGACTCCGGCGAGACCGCCTCTGGTGAGACCGTCTCCGGTGAGACCGCCTCTGGTGAGGACGTGGACACCCCGGCCGCCGAGGCCGACGCCGTGGACAGCGAAGACGGCAAGGCCGTCGCCGACAGCAGCCCGGCTGCGAACGTCGAGGCCGCCGACACGCAGGCCGCCGCCGGTGAGCCCGTACCCGCCGAGGACGCCAAGGCCGCCACCACACCGGCCACCGAAAGCCCCGACGGCGCGGACAGCCCCGACGCCGACACCACCGCCGTAACGCCCGACAGCGCGGACAGCCCCGCCGCTGCGGGCCCGGCCGCTGACGGCAAGGCGGCAGACGCCCCGGCCGGCGCGACCGCGGCTACCGAAGGCCCCGCCGCCGCGAGCCCCGCCGTTGACGGCGACGCCGACAACCTGGCCCTCGCCAAGACCTCGACCACCACCGACGGCCCCGGTGGCCCCGGCGCTCCCGGCGGCGGCCCCACCGACATACCCGCTCCCCCCGCCAACTCCCGCCGCCGCTGGATGCGTTGGGCCGCCCTCGGTACCTCCGTGGTCGTCCTCGCCGCCGCCGGCAGCGGGTGGTGGCTCTACAACAGGCTCGACGGCAACATCACGACCGACACCAAGGCCGCCGCCGAGTTGCAGACGTACGAGAAGGACCGGCCCAAGCCCGTCGCGCTCGACGCCCTGAACATATTGCTCATAGGCTCCGACACCCGCGCCGGCGACAACGGCAAGTACGGCCGCGACGACGGCGGCTCGTCCCGCTCGGACACCACGATCCTGCTGCATCTGGCCGCCGACCGGAAGAGCGCGACCGCCGTCTCGCTGCCCCGTGACCTCATGGTGGACATCCCCGCCTGCGGCAAATCGGACGGCACCCGCAGCCGGGCGCAGTTCGCGCAGTTCAACTGGGCGTACGAGTTCGGCGGCACCGCCTGCACCATCCGGACGGTCGAGAAGCTCACCGGCGTCCGGATAGACCACCAGATGGTCATCGACTTCCACGGTTTCAAGGGCATGGTGGACGCCGTCGGCGGCGTCGAGGTGTGCCTCAAGGACCCGGTCGACGACACGGACGCCCATCTCAAGCTCCCGGCCGGGCAGCAGGTGCTCAACGGCGAGCAGGCGCTCGGCTTCGTACGGGCCAGGCACGGCATCGGTGACGGCAGCGACACCCAGCGCATGGATCGGCAGCAACGTTTCCTCGGGGCCCTTTTCAAGAAGGTGCAGAGCAACGGCGTGCTGCTGAACCCGACCCGGCTCTACCCGGTGCTGGACGCGGCGACGAAGTCGATCACGACCGACCCGGGGCTCGCCAGCCTGAAGGATCTGTACAACCTGGTGCGTTCCATGCGCAGTGTGCCGACGGACCAAGTGCAATTCCTCACAGTCCCCCGGCAGCCCTACTCGCAGGACCATAACCGTGACGAACTCGTCCAGCCCGAGGCGGACAAGCTCTTCAAGCAACTGCGTGACGACCAGCCGGTCTCGGTGACGTCGGGGGACGAGGAGTCGGACGGCCTCTCGGACAGCCCCACGGCCGAGAGGCCCGGCGACAAGGCCTCCGCCAGCGCGGATTCACCGAGCCCGAGCGGAAGCCCGACGGACGGACCGGACGGAAGTCCGAGCGGAAGTCCGTCACCGACCCCCACATTCACCGGCTCGAATGCCGCAGCCGGGATGTGCGAGTAAAGCAATGGCCAAGGGAAGCGTGGCAGTCCATGAGGATTGGGTGGATTGCCCACTTGTAAGGGAGGACAGATTCCCCGGCGGCGTCGCTCGACGCTGAACTGGACAGATAGTGTGTCGCGATCCGGTACTTCAGGCCGAGAGGTCGCACACTGCCGGATCGAATGACCGAGCGTCTTGGGGGAGGCGCTTCGCGTGGCACCGACGGAGGATTCAAGCAACCGTGGATGCGCAAAACCGTGGGCAGGCGGACGACATGGACCCCGCCGACCAGTGGGTACTCAACCCGCAGACGGGCAACTACGAACTGCGACTGGACAACTCCGCAGGGCAGTCGTCCACGCCCAGGGCGCCGAGGCCGCGCGACCGCTCGCCGAGAGCGGACGCCGACCGGGCCGGCGCCGACCGGCCGGGCTCCCGCAAGGACGCATACCCCGGATCCCGGTCCGAATCACGCGCGGAGTCGCGGTCCGGATCCCGGTCCGAATCACGCGCGGAGTCACGGTCTGCCTCCCGCTCGGCCTCCCGGTCGGGACGTTCCGACGTACCGGGGCCGCGGGCCAGCCGCCGTGCGGGGAAGGGCCAGGCCGCCGAGACGGCCGCCCAGGGGCGCCGCAAGCGCAAGCAGAAGAAGTCGGGGAAGAAGAAGGCCCTGCTGTGGACCGGCGGCACGGTGGCCTTCCTGCTCGTCGCCGGTTCGGTCGGCGGCTACGCGTACTACCAGCACCTGAACAACAACATCACGTCGTACGACGTCGGCACGAGCGACAAACCCGTCTCGGACGGCAAGCCCATCAACATACTGATCATCGGTACGGACAAGCGCACCGGTAAGGGCAACGAGGGGTACGGCGACAAGGGCAGCGTCGGCCACGCCGACACCAACTTCCTGCTGCATGTCTCCAAGGACCGGACGAACGCGACGGCGCTCTCCATCCCCCGCGACCTGATCACCGACATCCCGGACTGCACGACGAAGCAGCCGGACGGCACCGACAAGGTCATCCCCGGCACCGAGCAGCAGCGGTTCAACACCAGCCTCGGTCAGGACGGCCGCGACCCCGGCTGCACGATGAAGACCGTCCAGGAGATCACCGGGCTGAAGGTCGACCACTTCATGATGGCCGACTTCAACGCCGTCAAGTCGCTGACGACGGCCGTGGGCGGTGTGGACATCTGCCTCGCCCACCCCGTGGACGACCCGGACTCGCACCTCAAGCTGCCGGCGGGCGAGGCCAACGTGCAGGGCGAGCAGGCGCTGGCGTTCGTCCGTACCCGGCACAGCTTCGGCAACCAGGGCGACCTCGACCGGATCAAGGTCCAGCAGCAGTTCATGGCATCTCTGGCGCGCAAGATCCAGTCCAAGGGGACGCTGACCAGCCCGAGCAAGATGTTCAAGCTCGCCGAGGCGGCGACGAAGGCGCTCGCCGTCGACTCGGGCATCGGGTCCATCACCAAACTCACCTCGCTCGCCACGCAGCTCAAGGGCATCGACCCGAAGAACATCTCGTTCATCACGCTGCCCGTGCTCGACAACCCGAACGAGATCGTGCACGCGACGGTCGTCATCAACAAGACGCAGGCCGACCCGCTGTTCTCGATGCTGCAGAGCGACACCTCGCTCACCGAGGTGAAGAAGGAGGAGGCGGCCCAGAAGTCCCAGCAGGCAAAGGCGCTGAAGGGACCGAAGGCACCGGCCGCCGACGTGCGGGTCGACGTGTACAACGGCGGCGGTCCGCAGGGCTCGGCCCAGGAGACGCTTTCCTGGCTGCAGAACGACAAGGGTGCGCCGAAGACCACCAACAAGGGCAACGCGCCCGCGAACGTGGCCAAGACGACCCTGGAATACGCCCCGAACCAGGCCGACATGGCCCGGACGGTGGCGTCCTGGATGGGACTGCCCGCGACATCGCTGAAGCAGGGAACCAAGGACGCGGTGGGACTCGAAGCGATGACGCTGACACTGGGCAAGGACTTCAAGGGCGCGGGGGTGCCCATCACCGGACCGGCAAAGGTGCCGGACGGTGTGCAGAAGGTGGAAGCCGACAAGCAGGTCTGCGCGAAGTGACGCCGGAGCACCAGCGGTGTCGGCCCGTGCGCGCGACGACCTGAGCAAGGGGGATCAGGGTGGGTCAGAGCAGTGCGCACCGGGAGGGGACGCGGTCACGCGTCCCACATGCCCGCGAACTCGGCTGGGACGACAGCCTGTACGAAGGTGACGGAAGCGGTCCGGACGGCGCGGGGGCCGGCCGGGGCAGGAACGGTCACAAGACTGGTCATGGCGGCAGCGGCCGCAAGCACGGTCCTCCGCGCAAGCGCACCCGCCCCGGCGGCTGGCGCCGCGTGCTGCGCTGGACCGCGGCTGGAGTGGCGTTCCTGATCCTCGGGACGGCGGGCGCCGGGTATCTGTACTACCGCCATCTCAACGGCAACATCCGCAGCGACGCCCGCGCGGGCTCCGACAGCGGTCTCAAGCCCAAGGCCAACGGGGCGGGCCAGACCCCGCTGAACATCCTGCTGATCGGCTCCGACAGCCGCAACAAGCCGGAGAACGTCAAGCTCGGCGGCGGCAAGAACGAGATCGGCAACAAGCCGCTCGCCGACGTCCAGATGCTGCTGCACGTGTCGGCCGACCGCAAGAACGCGTCGATGCTCTCCATACCGCGCGACACCCGCGTCGACATACCGGAGTGCAAGGACGCGAAGACCGGCGAGACGTACCCCGCGACCAACGGGATCATCAACGAGTCGCTGGGGCGTGGCGGCCCCGGCTGCACGCTCAGTACGTGGGAGAAGCTGACCGGCGTCTACATCGACCACTGGATGACGATCGACTTCTCCGGTGTGGTGTCGATGGCCGACGCGATCGGCGGCGTCGACGTCTGCGTCAAGCAGAACATCTGGGACCGCTCGACGCCCGCGGCGCACGGCGGCTCCGGGCTGAAGATGACGGCGGGCACGCACGCGGTCAAGGGCAAGCAGGCCCTCCAGTGGCTGCGTACCCGGCACGCCTTCGGCAGCGACCTGGGCCGCGCCGAGGCCCAGCACATGTACCTCAACTCGATGATCCGCACGCTGAAGGAGCAGAACGTCTTCACCGACACCGGCAGGCTGACCGGGCTCGCCGAGACGGCGACGAAGTCGCTGGAGGTGTCGAAGGAGATCGGTACGGTCAAGAAGCTCTTCGACCTGGGCATGCAGCTCAAGTCGGTGCCGACGAACCGTATGACGATGACGACGCTCCCGACGCTGCAGGACCCGACGAACATCAACCATCTGGTCATCAACACCCCCGACGCCGACAAGCTGCTGTCGCTCCTGCGCGACGACGTCGCCTTCGACAAGAACGGCGGCAAGGACGACAAGAAGCCGTCGACGAAGGTCTCCAAGGACCCGGCCGCTGCGCCCGGTGAGACGTCCGTGCAGGTGCTCAACGGCACCGGCGGCGACCAGGCTCCGGTATCGGGGCGTGCGGGCGCCGTCGCGGGGCTGCTGGGCGACAAGGGGTACGACAAGGCCGAGGCGGACCAGCAGCAGAGCCCGCAGCCGGAGACGGCGGTCACCTATCCGCGCGCGGATCTGGAGGGCGATGCCCAGGCGGTTGCGAAGGCCCTCGGTATCCCGGTGGGCGCGGTGAAGAAGTCCGCGGACGTCTCGGAGATCACGGTGGTCGTGGGCGCCGACTGGCGCGAAGGCGCGGTGTACCCGAAGAAGGACGTGCCGAAGGCGGGCGACATCCCCGACACGGCGAACGCCATCAACGGCGACAAGAAGGACGCGTGCATGGACGTGTACGCGCCGTACCGCTGGTAGCGGATCGCCTCGTACCTGACGCACAGCAGAGCGCCGCCTGACGGATGAGGATCCGTCAGGCGGCGCTCCTGTGTCGTGTGCGGGCGTTGCGCGGCTACGCGTCCTGCTGCGCCTCGTCGGCCTGCCGTACGGCCGGCCTGCGGCTCGCGATGACCCGCTTGGCCAGCGAGCGCGGGCTGGTCAGGAAGCCGTAGCCCCACGTCATGTGCATCGTGGCGAGCGCGACCGGGATCCGCAGCCGCGCCTTCAGCGACAGGCCCCTGCCTGCGGGGATCGACCCTGCGACGATCGCCGCGAGGTAACCGCCGGGCACGAGCAGCGCCCAGGGGGTCACCACGGCGCCCACGACGATGCCGGCGGCGATGGCGCACACGGCGACCGGCGGCGCGAGGTAGCGCAGGTTGATCGAGCCCGAGTGGTAGCGGGCGACCACATGGCGCCAGCGCCCGTAGTCCTTGTACTGCTTGGCGAGCGCCCGTACGGACGGCCGCGGCCGGTACTGCACCCGCAGCTCGGGCGAGAACCAGATCGCGCCGCCCGCCTCGCGGATCCGGAAGTTCAGCTCCCAGTCCTGGGCGCGGATGAACTCCTCGTTGTAGCCGCCCTGCCGCTCCAGCGCCTCGCGCTTGAACACCCCGAGATACACGGTCTCGGCCGGGCCCGCCTGGCCGCCGGTGTGGAAGGCCGCGTTGCCGACGCCGATCTTCGAGGTCATGGCGGCGGCGACCGCTTCCTCCCAGGCGTTCTCGCCCTCGGCGTGCATGATGCCGCCGACGTTGTCGGCGCCCGTCTCGGCCAGCAGCCTGACGGCGGTCGCGATGTAGTTCTGCGACAGCATGCCGTGGCCGTCGACCCGGACGACCACGGGGTGGCTCGACGCCTTGATCGCCGCGTTCAGCGCCGCCGGTGTGCGGCCGGTGGGGTTGGGGACGGTGTGCACACGGGCGCGCGGGTCGGCCGCCGTCTCCCGTACCAGCTCGGCGGCGATCTCGTCCGTACGGTCCGTGGACGGGCCGAGGGCGATCACCACCTCCAACTCGCCGTCGTACTCCTGCTCCAGGATGTGCCGGACGGAGTTCCTCAGATGGCGTTCCTCGTTGAGCACCGGCATGATCACGGAAACCGGGGGCGACAGGGCAGGCATGTGGTCCTTCGGGGGCCTTCAGGAGGTGGGCAGGAGGCGGGATTATCGGCGCAACGTTACCGCGAACGGGGGACAGCGACGCGCGCCGCCCGGTCGTAGCAGGGTGCCGCTGATCGTATGGGCCTACGGTTTCGACCATTCCCTGTCACCGCGGAGGTGCCCCAGTGCCCACGTCGCCCCGCTCCTCCCGCTCCTCGCGATCCCGCCGCTCCCCCCGTCCTGCCGCAGGGATCGCCACCCGGCCACGGCCGCGTGCGGGAGGCCGGAGCGCCGGGCGACGGGACGGCCGGCCGCGCTGGGGCATGCGGATGGCGACGACCTTCTCCGTGCTGGTCCTGGGCGCCGGCGGTATCGGGCACGCCGTGGTCACCAGCCTGGACACCGGCATCGACCGGGTCGACCCGTTCAAGGACATGAAGAACCGCCCTGGCGCGGGCCACGGCATGAATCTGCTGCTCGTCGGCACCGACGGCCGGGACAAGATCACCAAGGCCGAGAAGGCGAAGTACAAGCTCGGCGGCGCGCCCTGCCACTGCACCGACACGATCATGCTGGTGCATCTCTCGGAGGACGGTAAACGGGCCAGCGTCGTGAGCCTGCCGCGCGACAGCTACGCCGAACTGCCCGCCCACGTCGACCAGACGACGGGGCAGCACCACAAGCCGCATCCGGTGAAGCTGAACGCGGCGTACGCGGAGGGCGGGCCCAATCTGACGGTGCGCACGGTGGAGCACATGACGGGGGTGAAGATCAGCCACTATCTGGAGGTCGACTTCACCAGCTTCATGAAGACGGTCGACGCGCTCGGCGGGGTGCGGATCTGCACCCCGCGCCCGCTGAAGGACTCGTACACCGGGCTGAACCTGACGGCCGGCACGCACAAGCTGGACGGCGGCCAGGCGCTGCAGTACGTACGGGCCCGCCATGTCGACGCGACGTCCGACCTGGGCAGGATGCAGCGTCAGCAGCGCTTCATCGCCGCGCTGATCAACCAGGCCACCAGCAGCGGTGTGCTGCTGAACCCGGTGAAGTTCCGGGCCGTCACCTCGGCGATGCTCAGCTCGGTCAGGGCCGACGCGGGGTTCGGCGCGCAGCAGTTGCTCGCGCTCAACGAGGCGATGCACGGCTTCTCGCCGTCGTCGTCGGAGTTCACGTCCGTGCCGCTGAGCGGGTCGGGGATCGCGGTGAAGGGCGTCGGGTCGACGCTGAAGTGGGACCCGGTGAAGTCGAAGAAGCTGTTCCAGGCGCTGCGCGCGGACAAGCCGCTGGCGCCGCCGCGCAAGGCGGCACCCGCGGCTCCGGGGGCGCCGGCGGCGCCGGCCGCTCCGGCCGCTCCCGTGAAACGGCCGCACGGGGCGCTGGTCGATGTGAAGCCGCAGCAGATCCGGGTGCAGGTCTACAACGGGACGCCGACGGACGGGCTCGGCAAGCAGGTCGACGACGCACTGCACGCCACCGGCTTCCGTACGACCCGGACCCCGCTGACGGCCGCGCACCTGAAGGTGAAGCGCACGATCGTCATGTACGACCCGCGCTGGGACCGGTCGGCGAGGTCGCTGGCCGCCGCGCTGCCCGGCAGTGTGCTGCGGGCGGTGAAGCGGCAGGGCGCGACGCTCAAGGTGATGGCGGGGAGCGACTTCAAGGCGGTGCGGCCGGTACGGGCGGAAGAGGCGCCCGAGGGCACGTTCGGCACGATGACGGGCGACGAGGTGGTCTGCCCGTAGCGCGGCAGCCCCGTAGCGACGCAGACCCGGAGCCCGCAGCCCCGCAGCGACGCACCCCCGCTGCCAGACCAGTCCGCTACGCGCCCAGCTCCGAGCCGGCCTCGGGCGCGCGGCTCTCCCGCAGCTCCTTGATGGCCCGTCGGCGGGCGAGCCGGTGCGTACGCCGGATCTGCGCCTCCTGGTAGCGCCGCTTGTCGCGTTCGGTCTGCGGCAGCACCGGCGGCACCGGGCGGGGCTTGCCCTCGGCGTCGACGGCGGCGAAGACCAGATACGCGCTGCCGACCTGGGTGGCCGGGGTCGACTCGTTCCAGCGCTCGGCGAGCACCCGTACCCCGACCTCCATCGAGGACCGGCCCGTCCAGTTGACCTGTGCCTTCACATGGACGAGATCGCCGACGCGCACCGGTTCGAGGAAGACCATCTCGTCCATGGACGCCGTCACAGCGGGCCCGCCCGAGTGCCGTCCGGCCACGGCGCCCGCCGCGTCGTCGACCAGCTTCATGATCACGCCGCCGTGCACCGTACCCAGCAGATTGGTGTCGCTGCCCGTCATGATGTGGCTCAGCGTCGTACGGGAAGCGGAGGTGGGCTTGCCCGGAATATCAGTCTCCGGGCGGTCCGGGCGGTCGGCCTGATCTGTCATGCGCCCCACCATATGCGGGGGTCGCCGGAGCGGCGCATTGCATCAGCTTGGCAACAGCCCCGACCCGATTTCCTACGCGGCAGTATGGGGCAGCGCCAGGCCCGGCACACTGGAGCGCATGAGCGATGGATGGACCGGTGACCGTAACGAGCGCGGCGAGCGCTACGGGCGCGGCAGCGCGGGTTCGCAGCCCGAGGGTGCCCAGGTGATGCCGCACGTGCAGCGGCAGCGGCGCGGTGCCCCCCAGCAGCAGCCGCAGGGGTACGGCGTGCCCCCGCAGTCGCAGGGCTACGACGACTACGGCTCGGGTCCCGGCTACAACAGCGACTACAACACGGGCCAGGTCTACGGCGGCCCTCCCGGCGGCGGCCACGGCGGCCAGCAGCCGCCCGGCGGCGCTCCGGGCCCCCGGCAGGCCCCGAACTGGCGCAAGCGGATCAAGATCGGCGCGCTGGCGCTGGTCGTGGTGGTGCTGGCCGTCTCCATCGGCACGTACTTCTGGGCCGACTCCAAGCTCAGGCGCGAGGTCGACCTCTCGAAGGTCATCGACCGCCCCGACGGCGGCGACGGCACGAACTACCTGATCGTCGGCTCTGACAGCCGTGAGGGCATGTCGGCCGAGGAGAAGAAGCAGCTCCACACCGGCTCCGCCGAGGGTAAGCGCACCGACTCGATGATGATCCTGCACGACGGGTCGAACGGGCCGACGCTGATCTCGCTGCCCCGCGACTCCAACGTGACGATCCCGTCGTTCCGCGGCTCGGAGTCGGGCAAGCTCTTCCCGAACACCGGCAAGCAGACAAAGCTCAACGCCGCCTACGCCACGGACGGCCCGGCCCTGCTCGTCCGCACCATCGAGGCCAACACCGGCCTGCGCATCGACCACTACGTCGAGATCGGCTTCGCCGGCTTCGCCAATGTCGTGGACGCGATCGGCGGGGTCGAGATGAACCTGCCGAAGGGCTTCAAGGACAAGTACTCCGGCGCCGACTTCAAGGCCGGCAAGCAGACCCTGAACGGCCAGCAGGCCTTGGCCTTCGTCCGCACCAGGCACGCCTTCGCCGCGAGCGACCTGGAGCGCACGAAGAACCAGCAGAAGTTCCTCGCCTCCCTGGCCTCCCAGACGGCCACACCGGGCACGATCCTGAACCCCTTCAAGCTCTACCCGACGATGAGCGCGGGCCTCGACACCGTCATCGTCGACAAGGACATGTCGCTCTGGTCGCTCGGCCAGATGTTCTTCGCGATGAAGGGCGTCACGAGCGGCGACGGCGTCTCGATGAACATGCCGATCTCCGGCAGCACGGGCGGCAACCTGGTCTGGGACAAGGCGAAGGTGACCCAACTCGTGGACCAACTGAACAAGGACGAGAAGGTCACCGTCACCAGCAACTAGCGCCTGTCCGGGCTTCCCGCCCCGCCACCGCCGAGCCGACCGTCCCGCAGTCGCGGAACGGTCGGCTCAAAGGCGCTCGGGACGGATGAGTCGGTTTCCCGTTCCGTCAACCGCGACTGCTTGACCGGCGCACCTCGCCCTCGGGAGCATCGAGTCACACGCTGGGGTGCCGGCAGCAGCACGCAAGAGGGGAACCAGGACCATGAAGGTCACCAAGCTGGTCAGCACGTGCGACATCAAGGACTGCCCAACCATCTACGCGACGGATCGTGGCACCTTCCTGGTGCAGGGGGAGACACCGGCCGATCACGGGCTTCAAATTCCCGCTCACGGAACGCTCGTCGAGATCCCGATGGAACTCCTTCGGAAGGCCATCAGTGACAAGCTCGTCTAGGACCCTCGGCGACCTCTTCGACACGTTCGAGCGTGAGGCATTTCGACTGGAAACCCTGCCCGACTACAGCAAGTCCGGGAACGTCGACGCCTATCACGCCTTCCTGGCCGGGGAGCAACAGCCGAAGGACTACAACGCGGGCTGGGTCGAAGAGGTCCGCTCACACACCGAGAAGGGCAAGCGGGTCTACCGGGTGCACATTCTGTCCCGCCCGCTCACGGACTACCTCAGGTTCGAACTCGGGTGGGGCTACCAGAAGAACGGGACCGGTGGGGAGGAGTTCTTCATCCTCGACGTCACCGGCAGAGCCAACCCGCTGGAGGGTGTTCCGGACTTCTGGTTCTTCGACTCCGAGTCCGTAGCTGTGATGAATTACGACGGAACCGGGAAGTACCTGGGCTCGGAAGTGCTGCCACCGGAACGAGCGGCGGAATTCACCGGGTACCGCGAGTCGGCGCTCGGTCACGCGGAACCGTTCGCCGAATGGTGGGCCAAGTACGGGGCGTGAACAGAGCACAGCTCGGAGCCGCGCTGCGGGTACTGCGAGTGGCATCCGGCAAGGAGGCCAAAGCAGTGGCCCGCAGCGCTCTCATGTCTCCGTCCAAGCTGTCCAAGATCGAGAACGCGAGGCTGGCGGCCAGTGCGACTGACGTCGAACGCATCCTGACGGCGATCGGCGTGTCGGACGAGGTCAAGTCGGAGTACGCAGAGGCGGCCCGAGCATCGGCGACGGAGGCAACAGCGTGGCGACTGCTCAAACGGATCGGGGTCTACAAGGGCCAGCAGGCCGCCAAGGCCCTGGAAGCGCAGATGTCGACGTTGCGACTGTTCCAACCGGCCCTGGTCCCTGGGCTTCTCCAGACACCGGAGTACATCCGGGCCGTGCTGCGACGGCACAGTCTGAGTGAGGACACTCTCGCCCGGACGATCAACGGAAGACTTGAACGACAAGCGGTCGTCTACGACACCGCCAAATCTCTGCGATTCATCATCACGGAGCCTGTATTGCGCTGGCGAATCGTCCCGCCGCACATGATGGCCGCACAGATCGACCGTATCGTTTCCATTTCCCGGCTCCCCCATGTGGACATCCGCGTAGTCCCACTTCAGATCCAGCAGAACGACATCGCGAATCATGCGTTCGTCATTCGTGACGAGCGGATGGTCACGATAGAGACGGTGCATGCGGAAGTGGTTGTCACCAACCCACGCGACGTAGGCATATACATAGCAAAGTTCGATGGATTTCAGCAGGTGGCGTTGTCAGGTGACGACATGCGCGCTCTGGTCGAAGACATCCGAGACGATTTCTTGCGGGAACAGGAAACAGACTAGAGGCGCCTCTGCGGCCAGCCGAAGATGGCTGCATGAAGAGCGAAGAGAAGACCTCGAACCCTGGAGTTCCGATGCTGAACGGAATCGACCTGTACGCGCTCGACATCGACGGCGCCTCGTTCGTGAAGGCGTGTGGTGGGCCCTGTAGCGAGGGGTGTGTGACGCTCGCCAGGATTGGTGCGGACGCCTGGGCCCTGGGCGACAGCAAGCGGGGCGACGTGGAGCCGCTGCGGTTCACCACCGAGGAGTTGGGCGTGGCCGGGATCGACCCCGTTCGGTTCGGTCTCCAGGTGTGATCCCAACCTGTCCCGGTCCCCCACCCCGGGGCCGGGACCGGTTGGTTCCGCGACCGCCCGCACCTGACAGGGACGACTGGTGCATCACCACGCCTATCTGTGGACCGGTTCCAAGCAGCGCCTGGATCAAGAAGCGCTGCGGCGACCGCCGTACCCGGAGCCGCCGCCCGCCGGGTCCAAGCCCGAACTGGTCCAGCGCTACCGGGAGGTCGCTGCCGGGTTCCCCGCGTCCGATCTGCCGCCTCTGGAAACGGCGTACTGGCTGATCAAGCCGCGTTCCCTGGTGCATGGCACCTGGGACGAGGCGAAGGAAGCGGCAGCGTGGCTCAGGGAGCGGCTCGCGGAGTACGCGTCCCGGTTCGCCTCCGACGCCGAACGCGACATCAGGTACCTGGCTCTGCTGGTGGAGTCCGCTGCCGAGCGGCTGGGCACAGGGACTGACGTGTCGTTGGGGTTCTACCTCGAACGCCCCTCGTACCTGTCCCTGGCCCTGGTGACGTGCGCTCCGAATCGTGCGAAGCCCGAGCTGCCCTGCCCTCTCGGGCGGGACACCGCTACGGCAGGTTCCGCGCCATGACGATGCGCTGGACCTGGTTCGTGCCCTCGTAGATTTGCGTGATCTTCGCGTCGCGCATCATGCGCTCCAGCGGGTAGTCGCGGGTGTAGCCGTAGCCGCCGAGGAGTTGGACCGCGTCCGTCGTGATCTCCATCGCCGCGTCGGACGCGTAGCACTTCGCCGCCGCGCCGAAGAAGGTCAGGTCTTCCTTGGCCGAGCCGAGGGAGACGCGTTCCGAGCGGGCTGCTGCCGCGTAGGTGAGCTGGCGGGCGGCTTCCAGTTTCATGGCCATGTCGGCGAGCATGAACTGGACGCCCTGGAAGTCGCCGATGGGCTTGCCGAACTGCTTGCGCTCCTGGACGTAGCCCTTCGCGTAGTCCAGCGCGCCCTGGGCGATGCCGAGGGCCTGGGCCGCGATCGTGATGCGGGTGTGGTCCAGGGTCTTCATCGCCGTGGCGAAGCCGGTGCCCTCGGCGCCGAGCAGCCGGGACGCGGGGATGCGGACGTTGTCGAGGTACACCTCGCGGGTCGGGGAGCCCTTGATGCCCAGCTTCCGCTCAGGGGCGCCGAACGAGACGCCCTCGTCGCCCTTCTCGACGACGAACGCCGAGATGCCCTTCGTGCGCTTGTCGGGGTCGGTGACCGCCATGACCGTGTAGTACTCGGACACGCCCGCGTTGGTGATCCAGCGCTTCACGCCGTTGAGTACGTAGTCGTCGCCGTCCCGCACGGCCCTGGTCTTCATGCCGCCCGCGTCCGAGCCCGCGTCCGGCTCGGAGAGGCAGTACGAGAACATCGCGTCGCCCTTGGCGAGCGGGGGCAGGTACGTCGCCTTCAGCTCCTCGCTGCCCGACAGGATCACCGGCAGCGAGCCGAGCTTGTTCACGGCCGGGATCAGGGACGACGAGGCGCAGACCCGGGCGACCTCCTCGATCACGATGACCGTGGCCAGCGCGTCGGCGCCGGTGCCGCCGTACTCCTCGGGGACGTGCACGGCGTGCAGCTCGGACGCGACCAGCGCGTCCAGGGCCTCCTGCGGGAAGCGCGCCTCCTCGTCGACGGCTGCGGCGAACGGCGCGATCTTCGCCTCGGCGAGTCCCCGCACGGATTCGCGGAGCATCTCGTGCTCCTCGGCGGGGCGGTACAGGTCGAAATCAGCCGGTCCGGCCACGGTCTTTCACTCCCCAGGATGCTAACTACCGTTAAGTAACCCAATTTTAGGGGCCACCGCCGCAGCGGGCATACGTGAGTTTGCCGACAGCTCGCAAACAGACCCACCGCGCCCGCCGAAGTGCGCCTGCGAACGCCCGGTGGCCCGCGGCTATGCTCGGGCACCGCACCCGTCCGCAGCCCCTTGGAGCACCCCATGGCCCTCAAGATCACCGTGATCGGCACCGGCTACCTCGGCGCCACGCACGCCGCGGCCATGGCGGAGCTGGGCTTCGACGTCCTCGCGCTCGACGTGGTGCCCGAGAAGATCGACATGCTCTCGGCCGGGCGGGTGCCGATGTACGAGCCGGGGCTTGAGGAGCTGCTGCACAAACACGTCGCCGGCATCGAGGGCTCGTCGGGACGGCTGCGCTTCACGATGGACTGGGCGGAGCTGGCGGAGTTCGGCGATGTGCACTTCATCTGCGTGAACACTCCCCAGAAGCACGGCGAATACGCGTGCGACATGAGTTACGTCGACTCCGCCGTCGAGAGCCTCGCCAAACACCTGACCCGGCCCGCGCTGATCGTCGGCAAGTCGACCGTGCCCGTCGGCAGCGCCGAACGGCTCGCCGGCCGCATCGCCGAACTGGCGCCCGCGCGCGACGAGGTCGAGCTGGCCTGGAACCCCGAATTCCTCCGGGAGGGCTTCGCCGTCCAGGACACCCTGCACCCCGACCGGATCGTGATCGGCGTCCACAGCGAGCGCGCCGAGCGCATCCTGCGCGAGGTGTACGCGACCCCCCTCGGCGAGGGCTCGCCCTTCGTCGTCACCGACTTCCCGACCGCCGAGCTGGTCAAGACGGCGGCGAACTCCTTCCTCGCCACGAAGATCTCCTTCATCAACGCGATGGCCGAGGTCTGCGAGGCGGCCGGCGGCGACGTGCAGAAGCTCGCCGAGGCGCTGGGCCACGACGAGCGCATCGGCAAGAAGTTCCTGCGCGCCGGGATCGGCTTCGGCGGCGGCTGCCTGCCGAAGGACATCCGCGCCTTCATGGCGCGCGCCGGCGAACTGGGCGCCGACCAGGCCCTCACCTTCCTCCGCGAGGTCGACTCGATCAACATGCGCCGCCGCGGCCACATGGTGGAGCTGGCCCGCGAGGCGGTCGGCGGCGACGGCTCGTTCCTCGGCAAGCGGGTCGCCGTACTCGGCGCGACCTTCAAGCCGGACTCGGACGACGTACGCGACTCCCCCGCCCTCAACGTCGCCGGGCAGATCCATCTCCAGGGCGGCCAGGTCACCGTCTACGACCCGAAGGGCATGGAGAAGGCCAAGCGGCTCTTCCCGACGCTCGGGTACGCGGAGTCGGCCGTGGACGCGGTACGCGGCGCCGATGTCGTCCTGCACCTCACGGAGTGGCGCGAGTTCCGCGACCTCGACCCGGCGGTGCTGGGCGCGGTCGCGGCCCGCAAGCTGATCCTGGACGGCCGCAACGCCCTCGACCCCCAGCTCTGGCGCGCCGCCGGCTGGACGTACCGCGCGATGGGCCGCCCGCGCGCCTAGGTACACGCCTAGGTACAGAGGATCATCCGACAACGAATCCGTCGATGCGAGGAGAACCCGATGCCTATCGCCACCCTGGGCGCCGTCGTCCTGGACTGTCCGGACCCGGTCGCGCTCGCCGGTTTCTACGCCA
Organism: Streptomyces sp. NPDC087906; assembly: GCF_055584925.1. Classification (NCBI taxonomy): domain Bacteria; kingdom Bacillati; phylum Actinomycetota; class Actinomycetes; order Kitasatosporales; family Streptomycetaceae; genus Streptomyces; species Streptomyces sp. NPDC087906. The sequence goes on along the minus strand of NZ_JBVJLC010000001.1, from coordinate 1,156,671 downwards.
AGCTCCTCGGCGGCGAGATCAAGCAGGAGGAGGGCTGGGTCGAACTGGAAGGCACCGCACTCGCCTTCCAGGCCGCACCCGGCTACGTACCGCCGACCTGGCCCTCGGACGACGGGTCGCAGCAGTTCCATCTCGACCTGGCCGTCGAGGACTTGGACGCGGCGGAGAAAGAGGTCCTGGCGCTCGGCGCCAAGCCGCTCGACACATCGGACCGGGAGCGCACGTTCCGGGTCTACGGCGACCCGGCGGGTCACCCGTTCTGCCTGTGCGCCTGCTAGGGCCTGTCCGAACCTGGCCGCGGGCTGAAGAGGGCCGTGCAGGGGTGGTGTCCGGAGCGTAAGGCGTGATGTGCGGCGCACGTCCGCGTGCGCCTCATGTCAGAGGCGCACGCGCCGTAAATCGTGCGGCGCAGGACACCACCCCGGAACGGCCCCCGGCGACAACCGCAACCCAGACCGGTCACCCCGCCGGACGGCGACACCCCGCCGGACGGCGACACCGCGGCGGACGGCGACTACGCCTCGTCCAGCGCCAGCGTCGCCCGCGACGGCTCCCGCGCACTCAGCGACGCCGCGACCGACTCCGCCGCCCGCAGCACCCGTACCGCGTTCTGCCAGGTCAGTTTCGAGACGTCCGCCGTCGACCACTTGCGCGACAGCAGCTCGGCGATCAGGTTCGGGTAGCCCGCCACGTCGTGCAGGTCCGTCGGCGTGAACGCCGTCCCGTCGAAGTCGCCGCCGATGCCCACATGGTCGATGCCCGCGACCTCGCGCATGTGGTCGAGGTGGTCCGCGACCGTCGAAGCCGTCGCCGAGGGGCGCGGGTTCGCGGCTTCGAACTCCTCGTGCAGCTTCATCGCCTCCGCCTTGGTGTCCAGGTGGTGGAAGCCGTGCGAGCGGAGGTTCTCGTCCGCCGCCTGCGTCCAGGCCACCGCCTCGGGGAGGATGAACTTCGGTACGAACGTGGCCATCGCGACGCCGCCGTTCGCCGGCAGCGCCGCCAGTACGTCGTCGGGGATGTTGCGCGGGTGGTCGCAGATCGCGCGCGACGACGAGTGCGAGAAGATCACCGGCGCCTCGGTCGCTTCGAGCGCGTCGCGCATGGTCGTCGCCGCGACGTGCGAGAGGTCGACGAGCATGCCGAGCCGGTTCATCTCCCGTACGACCTCACGGCCGAACGCGGAGAGGCCGCCGACGCCCGGCTCGTCCGTGGCGCTGTCCGCCCAGCGCAGATTGTCGTTGTGAGTGAGCGTCATGTACCGCACGCCCAGCGTGTAGAGCGCGCGCAGCGTGGCCATCGAGTTGTTGATCGAGTGCCCGCCCTCCGCGCCCATCAGGGACGCGATCCGGCCCTCGCGCCGCGCCGCCTCCATCTCGTCGGCCGTGCGGGCGCGCGCCAGGTCGTCGGGGTAGCGGTCGATGAGCCGGCCCACGACGTCGATCTGCTCCAGCGTCGCGCTGACCGCGTCGTCCCCTGCCATGTCGGACCGTACGTACACCGACCAGAACTGGGCGCCGACACCGCCCTTGCGCAGCCGCGCGATGTCCGTGTGGAGCCGGCCCGTCTGGTCGTCGGCGATGTCGAGGCGGTCCAGGTCGTACCAGACGTGTTCGCGCAGCGCCCAGGGCAGGTCGTTGTGGCCGTCGACGACGGGGAAGTCGTCGAGGAGGGCGCGGGCACTCGCGAGGAATTCGCTGCTCATGGGCGTGGCGCTCACTTTCCGAATCCGAAGGAACCGGGGCCCTCGACCTTGGCGCGCAGCCGCTTGCCCTTCTGCGTCGCCTGGTCGTTCAGCTCCTGCTGGAACTCCCGCATCCGCGTTTGCAGTTCGGGGTCGTGCGCGGCGAGGATCCGGGCCGCGAGCAGCCCCGCGTTGCGCGCGCCGCCGACGGACACCGTGGCGACGGGCACACCGGCCGGCATCTGCACGATCGACAGCAGCGAGTCCATGCCGTCGAGGTACTTCAGGGGTACGGGGACGCCGATCACCGGCAGCGGCGTGACGGAGGCCAGCATGCCGGGCAGATGGGCCGCGCCGCCGGCGCCCGCGATGATCGCCTTGAGGCCGCGGTCCGCCGCCTGCTCGCCGTACGCGATCATCTCGCGCGGCATCCGGTGCGCGGAGACCACGTCGACCTCGTACGGGACGGAGAACTCGCCGAGCGCTTCGGCCGCCGCCTCCATGACGGGCCAGTCCGAGTCGGAGCCCATGACGATGCCGATGAGGGGGGAGGTCATTCGGTGATTGTTCCTCTGAGGTAGCCGGCGGCGTGGCGGGCGCGCTCCAGCACGTCGTCCAGGTCGTCGCCGTACGTGTTGACGTGCCCGACCTTACGGCCCGGTTTGACGTCCTTGCCGTACATGTGGATCTTGAGCTGCGGGTCGCGGGCCATGCAGTGCAGATACGCCGCGTACATGTCGGGGTAGTCCCCGCCGAGCACGTTGCACATGACCGTCCACGGCGCGCGGGCGCGCGGGTCGCCGAGCGGCAGGTCGAGCACGGCCCGTACGTGGTTGGCGAACTGCGAGGTGATCGCGCCGTCCTGGGTCCAGTGGCCGGAGTTGTGCGGGCGCATCGCCAGTTCGTTGACGAGGATGCGGCCGTCGCGCGTCTCGAAGAGTTCGACGGCGAGATGCCCGACCACGTCCAGCTCGGCGGCGATCCGCAGGGCGAGCTGCTGGGCCTCGCCGGCGAGGGCGTCGGACAGCCCGGGTGCCGGGGCGACGACCGTGTCGCACACGCCGTCGACCTGCTGCGACTCGACGACGGGGTAGGCGACGGCCTGGCCGTGCGGGGAGCGGACGATGTTCGCCGCCAGCTCCCGTACGAAGTCGACCTTCTCCTCCGCGAGGACGGGCACGCCCGCCTTGAAGGGCTCCTCGGCGTCCTTGGCCGAGCGTACGAACCAGACGCCCTTGCCGTCGTAGCCGCCGCGCACCGTCTTGAGGATGATCGGGAACCCGTCGCCCCCGGCGGAACCTGGGACGGCGCCGTCGGCGGCGCCCTCCGCCGCGAAGGCCACCGCGTCCGCCGGGTCCGCGACGATGCGGTGGCGCGGGCAGGGCGCGCCCAGCGCGGTGAGTCTGGCGCGCATCACGCCCTTGTCCTGCGCGTGGATCAGCGCGTCGGGCCCCGGCCGTACGGGAATGCCGTCCGCCTCCAGCGCGCGGAGGTGTTCGATCGGCACATGCTCGTGGTCGAACGTGATCACGTCGCAGCCGCGGGCGAAGTCACGCAGCGTGTCGAGATCGTGGTAGTCCCCCACCACGACGTCGTGCACGACCTGGGCCGCCGAATCCTGGGCCGTGTCGCTGAGCAGCTTGAATCTCAGGCCGAGGGGGATACCCGCCTCGTGGGTCATGCGGGCGAGCTGGCCGCCGCCGACCATGCCGATTACCGGAAACGTCACCCTTCCAGGGTATCCGCCGATGAGGCGGTGGTTAGCATGGTGGCAATTCGACGGACGGGGCTGACGAGCATATGAGCGAACGGAACGCACTCCGCGTGCGGCTGGACCGCCTCGTGCGTGAGGTGGTCAAGTTCGGCGCGGTGGGCGCTGCGGGCCTGCTGGTCAATCTGCTGGCGTTCAACCTCGTCCGGCACACGACGGACCTCCAGGTGGTGCGGGCCAGTGTGGTGGCCACCGTCATCGCCATCGTCTTCAACTATGTCGGCTTCCGGTACTTCACCTACCGGGACCGCGACAAGGGCGGGCGCACCAAGGAGCTGTCGCTGTTCCTGCTGTTCAGCGCGGTGGGGCTGGTCATCGAGAACGGTGTGCTGTTCGTCGCGACGTACGGCTTCGGCTGGGACTCGCCCCTGCAGAGCAACGTGTTCAAGTTCATCGGCATCGGCGTGGCGACGCTGTTCCGCTTCTGGTCGTACCGCTCGTGGGTGTTCCGCGCGGTGCCGTCGGCGGCCGAGCAGATCACCGCACAGGCCGCTCAGGTTCCTTCGGCAGGCCGATCCGGGCCTCGCGGCTGAGGAAGAGCGCGAAGACCGGCGGATGCTGCTGGAGCAGCTCCAGCCTGCCGCCGTCCGCCTCGGCGAGGTCGCGGGCCACGGCGAGGCCGATCCCGGTGGAGTTGCGGCCGCTGATGGACCGCTCGAAGATCCGCGCCCCGAGGTCGGGCGGTACGCCGGGCCCTTCGTCGGTCACCTCGATGACGGCCTGGTTCCCGGTGACGCGGGTGCGCAGCGCGACCGTACCGCCGCCGTGCATGAGTGAGTTCTCGATCAGCGCGGCCAGCACCTGCGCGACGGCCCCCGGCGTACCGACGGCCCGCATGCCCTGCCGGCCCGAGCAGACGATGGCGCGGCCCGCGCTGCGGTAGGCGGGGCGCCACTCCTCGATCTGCTGCTTGACGACCTCGTCCAGGTCGAAGGCGACGGCGGAGCCGGTGCGCGGGTCGCGGGCGTTGGTCAGCAGCCGCTCCACGACGTCGGTCAGCCGCTCCACCTGGGTCAGCGCGATCGTCGCCTCTTCCCTGACGGTGGTGAGGTCGTCGGTGACGGTGATCTCCTCCAGCCGCATGGACAGGGCGGTGAGCGGCGTCCGGAGCTGGTGGGAGGCGTCGGCCGCCAGCCGGCGCTCGGCCGTCAGCATCCGGGCGATGCGCTCGGCGCTGGAGTCCAGTACGTCGGCGACCCGGTCCAGTTCGGGGACCGCGTAGCGCTTGTGGCGCGGGCGCGGGTCCCCCGAGCCGAGGCGTTCGGCGGTCTCGGCGAGGTCGGTGAGGGGCGAGGCCAGCTTGTTGGCCTGCCGTACGGCGAGCAGGACGGCGGCGATGACGGCCAGCAGCGCCACGGCGCCGATGATGAGCAGCGTGCGGCCGACCTCGCGCGTGACGGAGGAGCGGCGCTCCTCGACGGTGACGGTCTCGCCCTCCTCGCCGCGCGCCGTGCCCCGGATCACACTGCCGGTGGGATGCTCGCCGATCTCGACGGGCGGCCGTCCCGGCATCTCGATGCGGCCGTAGCGCTCGGCGCCGATCTGCTGGCGCAGCACGCCGGCCGTGATGTGTTCGCCGCCGAGCAGCCGGCTGTCGACGATGCTCACCAGCCGCAGCGCCTCGGAGTCCACGCTCTCCTGGGCGCTGCTGCTGATGGTGCGGGTCTCGACGATGACGAGGGACACGCCGAAGACGGCGATGACGACGAGCACCACGGCGAGCGTGGAGCTGATCAGGCGACGTCGCAAGGTGCCGCTAGCTCTTCTCGAAGCGGAAACCGACGCCTCGGACCGTGGCGATGTAGCGCGGGTTGGCCGCGTCGTCGCCGAGCTTCTTCCGCAGCCAGGAGATGTGCATGTCCAGGGTCTTGGTCGAGGACCACCACGTGGTGTCCCAGACCTCGCGCATCAGTTGGTCGCGGGTGACGACCCGGCCGGCGTCGCGGACCAGGACCCGCAGCAGGTCGAACTCCTTGGCGGTGAGCTGCAGCTCCTCCTCGCCCATCCAGGCGCGGTGCGACTCGACGTCGATCCGTACGCCGTGGGTGGCGGGCGCGGGGGCCGGCTCGGTGGCGCCGCGCCGCAGCAACGCACGTACCCGGGCGAGCAGTTCGGCGAGGCGGAAGGGCTTGGTGACGTAGTCGTCGGCGCCGGCGTCGAGGCCGACGACGGTGTCCACCTCGTCGGCGCGCGCCGTCAGCACCAGGATCGGCACGGTGTGTCCGTCGGCGCGGAGTCTGCGGGCCACTTCGAGGCCGTCCATACCGGGCAGCCCCAGGTCGAGTACGACGAGGTCGACGCCACCCTGGAGGCCGGCGTCGAGGGCGGTCGGACCGTCTTCACGGACCTCGACCTCGTACCCCTCCCGCCGCAGGGCGCGAGCCAGCGGCTCCGAGATGGAAGCGTCGTCCTCGGCGAGCAGTACACGGGTCATGGGGTGATGGTAGTCCGCACGGGGCAGGCCTCGGGCAATGATCGTCAATGCCTGCGGGTTCGGGTGCGATCCGATGATCCACCTTCGAATATGAGCGTCTTATTCGATGAGCGCCTGTGTTTCATCTCTCAAGTCCGCCCATATGGCGTTCTGTCGTGTCGTAGGGTGACACGCCGTTCGTTGCGCACCGAGAGACCTTTGGGGCTGCTGGTGGCGCCGACCGGGGTGGCGGTGTTCATGGCGGTGTTCATGTACCGCAGGCGGGCGCGGGCGCTCATGCCTTGGGGACGTCGCGCGCGCGGAGGCGCCCGCGTAGCCGTTGTGTCGCTACGCGGGCGCTGCCAGCTCCGCCCATACCGTCTTGCCCGTCGCGCCTGGCGCCCGTACGACGCCCCAGTCGAGGCAGAGCCGCTGCACGATGAACATGCCGTGTCCGCCGGGGCGGCCCGCCCGGTGCGGAGTGCGCGGCGAGGGCTGTCCCGCACCGCGGTCCGTGACTTCAAGACGCAGCACCTTGGCGTTGTGCGAGACGCGCAGTTCCTCGGGTCCCTCGGCGTGCAGGCACGCGTTGGTGACGAGTTCGGAGACGACCAGCAGGACGTCTTCGGCGGCGGCGCGCCGGTCGGCCGTCGCCGCGGGGAGCCAGCCCCAGTCGTACAGCGCCTGCCTGGTGAAGTCACGGGCGAGCGGGACGACCCCGCTGGCGCTGCTCAGCGCAAGCGTGCGGGTCACCCCGTCGGGCACGCCGGCCGTACCCGTGCCGGACGTACCGGCGGTACCAGGCGTACCGGCCGCGCCGGACGCGGCGGCTGTGCCGGACGCCGCGGCCGGAGCGGACGTCGCGGGCGGAGCGGACGTGGCAGCCGAGGGTCCGGCGCCGTCCGGCTCGGGGCCGAGGTCGCCCGGCGGAGGCTGCCGGGTGGTGCTCATCAGCGCTTCACCTCACCGATTCACCAATTGCCAGTGGGTCTTTACAGAGAGTGCAGAGTCCTGTGCGGCCTGCGGGGAGTCTTCTGCCCCTCCGAGTCGTGACAACACCCACTCCGCCGGTGCGGAAGTGTGAGGGGTCAGTGTCCGAGAGGTCGTCAGTCGGAGCTTGCCGCACCTGGTCAGTCCACCAGTGCGTCGTCGAGCGATTCATGGACGGTGAAGACCGCGTCGGCTCCGGTGATCTCGAAGACCCGCGACACCACGGGCAGCATGCCGGCCAGATGGACGGCGCCTCCCGCGGCTTCCGCCTTGAGCCTGGCGCCGAGCAGCACGTTGAGTCCGGTCGAGTCGCAGAACTCCAGCCGCGAGCAGTCGATCACCAAGCGTGACCGTCCTTGCTCAAGCGCTTCTTCCAGCGGGGCTCGCAACAATTCGGCCGTGTGGTGATCCAACTCACCGGCCACTGTTACGACCTCACTCCGACCCTCGGTCCGAACCTCGACCCTGAGCCGGCCCCGGTTCGTGCTGCCGACCGTCTGGCGGTCCATGCCCGTCCCTCTTCGCCGTGTTGTATGCCGTCGTCAGATGGTTTCGCCTGCTTGTCGTCATACGTCATTGACGCCGGTCGAACATTACGCCTTTCGAACGCCGGCCGGTAGCCGAACTCTCCAACATTACAGACATACCTCACAATTAACACTTGCAACTGTCCGTGTCTACCGGGTAGGGCTAGTAGGGACACATCCAAGACAGCCGGCCTCGGAGGCGCCCGCACACCGCAGCAACGCGTATTGGCATCGGCAGCCATATGCCGAAAATGATGGAGGAGACCCCATGTCACCCCGGCTCGACGAACCGCGTACCCCGATCGCGACGTCGGCAACTCCCCCCGTACCCACTGCCCCCGAACCGACCGCCCCAGACCCGACCGCCTCCGAACCGACCGGCTCCTCACCGATGGTCGCGGCCCCCACACCGGCATCCGGCGCGCAGAGCCTGTCCGGCGCCGAGGCGCTGGCGGACCTGCCCGAGATCCCGCCCTTCGACGAGATCGGGGCGCTGGACGCACGGGCCCTGTCGAAGACGCTGTTCACGCGGCTGGAGTCCGTCGAAGAGGGCACGTACGAACACGCATACGTCCGCAACACCCTGGTCGAGCTGAATCTCGCCCTGGTCAAGTTCGCGGCCTCCCGGTTCCGCTCCCGCAGCGAGCCGATGGAGGACATCGTCCAGGTCGGCACGATCGGCCTGATCAAGTCCATCGACCGCTTCGAGCTGAGCCGAGGCGTCGAGTTCCCCACCTTCGCGATGCCCACCATCATCGGCGAGATCAAGCGCTTCTTCCGCGACACGTCGTGGTCGGTGCGCGTGCCGCGCAGGCTCCAGGAACTCCGCCTCGACCTGGCGAAGGCGACGGACGAACTGTCCCAGCGCCTCGACCGCTCCCCCAGCGTCGCCGAACTGGCCGAAGCGCTCGGGATCAGCGGCGAAGAGGTCATCGAGGGCATGGCGGCGAGCAACGCCTACACGGCCAGCTCGCTGGACGCGCAGCCCGAGGAGGACGACACCGAGGGCGCGCTCTCGGACCGGATCGGCTACGAGGACCACAGCCTGGAGGGCATCGAGTACGTCGAGTCCCTGAAGCCCCTGATCGCCGGCCTCCCGTCCCGCGACCGCCAGATCCTCTCGCTGCGCTTCGTCGCGAACATGACGCAGTCGGAGATCGGCGAGGAGCTGGGCATCTCGCAGATGCACGTGTCCCGCCTGCTCTCGCGCACGCTGACAAGGCTCAGAAAGGGCCTGACAGTGGAGGAGTGACCACCCCCACCCACAAAACGAAGCCCCCACCCCGCCCCGCCGGCTCTCACTCCCCGGCGGGGCGTCTGTCGTACAAGCCCGCCCGGCCCCTGCGCACCCCACGCCTCACGCGGCCGAGGAGCGCCCCGTGCTCTCCGGCGGCTGACGATCGTGCGCTGTGAAGACGAACGCCGATGTATCGCCGTCCAGATCGATACCGAGCGACGCGTCCAGGGCCTTGGCCAGGCGGGTGAGCAACGGCAGAGTCGGTACGGAGTCGCCGCCCTCGATGTTGGAAACCTGCGGCTGCGTCATCCCCGCCCGCCGCGCCAACTCGCTCTGCGACAGCTTGAGCTCCGTACGCCGGTCATGCACGGCCTGCCCCAACGCGAACGCGTACCCGGCTTCGACGTAGGCGGGTGACTCCTCGACCGTCTCCCCGAGGAGCTTCCTGGTCCGGCGGGTCTTCCACTGAGAGTGCTTCACGAATGCTCCTCCTCGGTCCCGGCGCGGTCATAACTGTGCTCCGCAGGACCGTGCTCCGCTTCGCACACCTTCTGCGCTTGCCTGGCACGCTCCACCTCTGCGGCCTCCTGCTGTCGGGACTTACGGAACACGGTCATCAACACGATGCGCCGGTCGGCGGCAAGCCAATAGGTGATGCGGACGGCGTTGCCGTCCATGGTGAACCGCAGTTCTCGCACCTTGCCACCGAGGTGGCGGGAGTACGGCTCGCCAAGAGTGGTGGGTCGGTCCGCCAGCATGTCGGCGGCACGTTCAGCTTTGTCGTAATGCGCATCCGTCAGAAGCTCCAGCCACTGCCGGACCTCTGGTTCGATCTCGATCCTCCACGGCCCACTCACCTTCCCGACTATACAGAAATGTATATGGACTGTCGGTGATGCCGCCGACCCGCGAGGCATGTGGTCAGCCCGAACCTCTCCTGCATGGACGCCGACGGGTGGCTGCCCGTGATCCGGCCGGGGTCGGCGGCGGGGTGGGCGTTCGACGCGGCGCAGATCAACGTACCGGCGGACGAAGTGCGGCGGCTCGCGGCGGAGGCGGGCCGGGACCCCGCCGATCTCGGGTTGATCCTGCGGGTCTATCCGACGGAGGAGGGCACGGTCGAGCAGGTGGCCGAGGCGATCGTCGGGGCGGAGCGGGAGACCGCCGTCGACCACGCCTTCGTGGACCTCATGGAGATCGCCACCGACATCGACCAGGCGCTCGACATCGTCGGCCGGGTACTGGAGCTGTCCCGGGGACGCTGACGAGCGCCTGCGTCGCGTACGTACACGCGTACTTACGTGTCAGGCGGGCTTACGTGTCAGGCGTCCTGCAACGTTCGCTTGGCCAGCTCGTACGCCGGAAGCATCGCGTCGTGCTCCGCCGAGTCGAGACCGCCGAGGTGCAGGACGACAACGCCCTTCGGTGTGGCCAGGGCGAGGGCGCGTTCCTTCTTCGGGGCGTCGAGTGCGTCGCTGGTGTTGACGTACACGACCTCCGCCGCGTCGAGGCCGTCCACCGTGAGGTCGCTGTAGGTCTCTTGGTCGCGGTGGGCCGCCTCGTCCGCGATGAACGCCTTCAGGTCCGCGCGGACGTCCGCGCTCTTCCCGCTGCCTGTCCAGACCCGCAGGAAGCCGATGTTGCCTGCGGGCTTGGCGTCGATCTCGCAGGTCAGCGTCACCGGGCCCTGTGTCAGGGCCCCGAACTCACCGTCCGTGTCGACGGCCTCCGGCTGCCAGCCGGCCGCGAGGTCGAAGGTGACCGGCAGGGCACACGGCGAGCCGGCGCCACCGACCGAACCGCCCTTCTTCGCGACGGCCCCGGCCTCCGCGCCCCCCGCGCTGTCCGCCTTCTTCGCCGGACTCGCGGCCGAGCCCGCCCGCTTGTCCTTCGCGGGCTCGCTCGAACACCCCGTCACGGCCGTCAGCAGCAACGCCGCCGGAACCACTCCGAGGCCCACGCCCCGCATCAAGCACCGCATCGCACTGTGCACTTTTCTGGATCCCCACCCGGTGAATGTCGTTGTGCTGTCGCGCAATCATAGGGAGCGCGGCGCGACCCACGAGTCGTACACCCGTTCCCCGCCGCGCCAGACCGTGGAGACCAGGGGCACGCCGGGGCGGTACGCGAGGTGGATGTGGCTCGGGGCGTCGAGGAGGGTGAGGTCGGCGCGGGCGCCGGGGGTCAGGTGGCCGACGTCGGTGCGGCGCAGGGCCGCGGCGCCGCCCGCCGTCGCCGCCCAGACCGCCTCGTCGGGGGTCATGCCCATGTCCCGTACGGCGAGCGCGATGCAGAACGGCATGGACGAGGTGAAGGACGAGCCCGGGTTGCAGTCCGTGGAGAGTGCGACGGTGGCGCCCGCTTCGAGCAGGCGGCGGGCGTCCGGCCAGGTGGCGCGGGTGGAGAACTCAGCGCCGGGGAGCAGCGTCGCGACCGTACGGCTGTGGGCGAGCGCGTCGATGTCCGCGTCCGTGAGGTGGGTGCAGTGGTCGGCCGACGCGGCGTCGAGTTCGACGGCGAGCTGGACGCCGGGGCCGTACGAGAGTTGGTTGGCGTGCACGCGGGGGTGCAGGCCCTTGGCCTTTCCGGCGGTGAGGATCGTCCGGGCCTGGTCGCCGTCGAAGGCGCCCTGCTCGCAGAAGACGTCGATCCAACGGGCGTACGGGGCGCAGGAGTCGAGCATCTCGCCGGTGACGAGTGCGACGTAGGCGGCGGGGTCGTCGGTGTGTTCGGGCGGGACGATGTGGGCGCCGAGGTAGGTGACTTCGTCGGTGTGCCGGCTCGCGATGCGCAGGGCGCGCGACTCGTCGGCGGTGGTCAGGCCGTACCCCGACTTGGTCTCCTGGGTGGTGGTGCCCTGGCGCAGGGCCTCCGCGATGTACCGCGCGACGTTGGCGTCGAGTGCGGCGTCGGAAGCGGCGCGGGTGGCGGCGACGGTGGTGCGGATGCCGCCCGCCGAGTAGGCGCGGCCCGACATGCGGGCGTTGAACTCCTGGGTGCGGTCGCCGGCGAAGACGAGGTGGGAGTGGGAGTCGACGAAGCCGGGGAGCGCGGCCCTGCCGCCCGCGTCGAAGGCGTTGTCAGTGGCGGGTGCTTTGCTTGACTCACCGACCCAGACGACGCGGTCGCCGTCGAAGACGACTGCCGCGTCCTGGATCAGACCGATGGGGGATCCGTCACCGAGGGAGGGGTCGTTGGTGACCAGGCTTGCGATGTTGGTGATGGCGGTTGTGCCGCGGTTGGGCAAAGCCGTGGTCGGGCTGGGCTCGTTCATGTCAGGGCTCGGCTCGATCATGTCGGGACTCGGCTCGTTCATGTCGGGGCTCGGCTCATTCGTGTCAGGGCTCGGCTCGTTCATGTCGGGGGTCCGCTCCTTCAGCCTCGTAGCGCAGCGATCGACTCCGCCAGCGCCCTCGGCACATCGGGTACGAGCGCGTGGACCCCGTCCCGTACGACGTGACGGCCGCCGACGACCGTGTGGCGGACGTCAGCCGCTGACGCGGCGAATACGGCTGTCTCCGCACCGAGTCGGGGCAGTGGGCCCGCTGTTCTGACGGAGTCCAGCGCGACGGTGACGAGGTCGGCGAGGGCGCCCTGTTCGATGCGGCCTGCCTCGGGCCAGCCGAGCGCTTCATGGCCGTTGGCGGTCGCGGCGTTGACCAGGGCTGCCGCTGTCCAGTGGCCCCGGCTGCGGGAGCGCAGGCGCTCGTTGAGTTCGAGCGCGCGGGCCTCTTCGAAGAGGTCGATGACGGCGTGGCTGTCGCTGCCGAGCGAGATCGGCGAGCCCGCGTGCTGGAGGCGGGCCGCGGGGCCGATGCCGTCCGCCAGGTCGCGTTCGGTGGTGGGGCACATGCAGGTGCCGGTGCGGGTCGACCCCAGCAGGGCGATGTCGTCGTCGGTGAGATGGGTGTTGTGGATGCCCGTGGTGCGGGCGCCGAGTACGCCGTGGTCGGCGAGGAGACGGGAGGGGGTGCAGCCGTGTACGGAGAGACAGGCGTCGTTCTCGGCGGTCTGCTCGGACAGATGGACATGCAGCGGTGCCTGCCGCTGCCCGGCCCATTCGGCGACGGTGGCCAACTGGTCGGCGGGCACGGCGCGTACGGAGTGGATGGCGGCGCCGATCCTGGCGTGGTCGCCGCCCTTGAGGGCGGAGGCCCGCTCGGCCCAGGCCGTGGCCGAGCCGTCGGAGAAGCGGATCTGATGGCGGTCCGGCGGGGCGGCGCCGTGCCGCTTGGTGATGCCGGAGGAGAGATAGGCGGTGTCGAGGAGGGTGATACGGATGCCGGCCTCGCCGGCGGCGGCGATCAGGGCCTCGCCCATGGCGTTCGGGTTGTCGTAGGGGGTGCCGTCCTGCGCGTGGTGCAGGTAGTGGAACTCACCGACGGCCGTGACGCCGGCCAGCGCCATCTCGGCGTACACGGCGCGGGCGAGTGCGTGGTACGTGTCGGGGGTGAGCCGGCCCGCGATGCGGTACATGACATCGCGCCAGGTCCAGAAGGTGCCGGTGCCGACCTGGGCCGTGGAGCGCAGGGCGCGGTGGAATGCGTGCGAGTGGGTGTTGGCGAGGCCGGGCAGGGTCAGTCCGCGCAGCGCCGTCGCACCGGGCGGCGGGGTCTCGGCCCCGGTGCGGATCGCGCTGATCCGGCCGTCGGCGACCTCGACGGCCACGCCGGGTTCGACGTGGTTGTCGAGCCAGGCGTGCTCCAGCCAGTAGGCGGTGCCCGGCGCACGCCCGGCTCCCCCGGGCTGTGGTTCCTCCGGTGCCTGGGGCGCCTGCGGTGGCTGGGGCGCCTGCGATGGCTGTGCTGCCCGCGGTGGCTGCGGCGCCTGCGAGGGGCGCGGTGGCTGCGTCATCCGCACGCCAGTCCTTCCAGTACGTCGGCGAGTGCCAGAACACCGGCGGCGCAGTCGTCCTCCGCTGCCGTTTCGGCTGGCGAGTGCGAGACGCCGGTGGGGTTGCGTACGAACAGCATGGCGGTCGGGATCGATCCGGACAAAATACCCGCGTCGTGTCCGGCCCCGGTGGGCAGGACCGGCACGGGCCGCGCCTCGGTGCGCAGCAGGGCGGCCAGTTCCTCGCGCAGGGCGTGGTCGAAGTCGACCACGGGGGTGAACGACTCCCGTACGACGCTCAGCTCGATACCGGCGGCCTCGGCCCTCTCCCGGGCGGCGGCCTCGATACCGGCGACGAGCATGTCCAGCGACGCCTGGTCGGCGGCGCGGGAGTCGAGCCAGCCACGGACGAGGGAGGGGATGGCGTTGACGCCGTTGGGTTCGACGGAGACCTTGCCGAAGGTGGCGAGGGCGCCGACGATCGCCGCCTCGCGGCGGGCGGCGAGCACGGTCTCGGCGTAGCTCAGCATCGGGTCGCGGCGGTCGGCGAGGCGGGTGGTGCCCGCGTGGTTGGCCTCGCCCCGGAAGTCGAACCGCCAGCGGCCGTGCGGCCAGATCGCCGAGGCGACACCGACGGCGTCGCCCGACAGGTCGAGCGCGCGCCCCTGCTCGACGTGCAGCTCGACGAAGGCGCCGATGCGGGCGAGCCGTTCGGGGTCGGCGCCGATGGCGGCCGGGTCGTGGCCCGCGGCCTCCATGGCCTGCGGCAGGGTGACGCCGTCGGCGTCGCGCAGGGCGTGCGCCTGGTCGAGGGTGAGCTGCCCTGCGGTCAGCCGCGAGCCGACGCAGGCGAGGCCGAAGCGCGCGCCTTCCTCGTCGCCGAAGTTGGCGATGGCGAGCGGTTTGGTGAACGTCGCTTCCCTGGCGCGCAGTTCGTCCAGCGCGGCGAAGGAGGAGACGACACCGAGCGGGCCGTCGAAGGCGCCGCCGTCGGGTACGGAGTCCAGGTGCGAGCCGGTGACGACGGCGTCGCCTGCGAGGGGGTCGCCGAGCCAGGCCCACTGGTTGCCGTTGCGGTCCAGCTCGTAGGCCAGGCCGCGCAGTTCGGCCTGGTCGCGGAACCAGGCGCGGCAGTCGGTGTCGGCCGGGGTCCAGGCGTAGCGGCGGTAGCCGTGCGAGCCGGAGTCCCGGCCGACCGGGGCGAGGTCGCGCCACATCTGCTGGAAGGAGGGCACATGCGGAGAAGCGGGCGGATGCGGAAGGGAGGTCGTGCTCATGCCGGGTCCTCCTCGCGCATCGGGACGCGGACGCCGCGCTCATCGGCGACGCGCTCCGCGATCTCGTACCCGGCGTCGACATGGCGGATGACGCCCATACCGGGGTCGTTGGTCAGCACGCGGCGGATCTTCTCGCCCGCCAGGGCGGTGCCGTCGGCGACCGTGACCTGTCCCGCGTGGATGGAGCGGCCCATGCCGACCCCGCCGCCGTGGTGGATCGAGACCCAGGAGGCACCGGACGCCACATTGACCATGGCGTTGAGCAGCGGCCAGTCGGCGATGGCGTCGGAGCCGTCGAGCATGGCCTCGGTCTCGCGGTACGGGGAGGCGACGGAGCCGGCGTCGAGGTGGTCGCGGCCGATGACGACCGGCGCCGCCAGCTCGCCGCTCGCGACCATGTCGTTGAACCGCTCGCCCGCCTTGTCGCGCTCGCCGTAGCCGAGCCAGCAGATACGGGCGGGCAGGCCCTGGAAGTGGACCCGCTCGCCGGCCATCTTGATCCAGCGGTGCAGGGACTCGTTCTGCGCGGAGTCGCCCGCGGGGAAGAGTTCCAGGATCGCCCGGTCCGTCTTGTGAATGTCCGACGCCTCGCCGGACAGGGCGGCCCAGCGGAAGGGGCCCTTGCCCTCGCTGAACAGCGGCCTGATGTAGGCGGGGACAAAGCCGGGGAAGGCGAAGGCGCGCTCGTAACCGGCCAGTTGGGCCTCGCCGCGGATGGAGTTGCCGTAGTCGAAGACCTCGGCGCCCGCGTCCATGAAGCCGACCATCGCCTCCACGTGCCGGGCCATCGACTCGCGGGCGCGCGTGGTGAAGTCGGCGGGCTTCTCCGCCGCGTACGCGGCCATGTCGTCGAAGTCGACGCCGAGCGGCAGATAGGCGAGCGGGTCGTGCGCCGACGTCTGGTCGGTGACGATGTCGACGGGGGCGCCTTCGGCGAGCATCCGGGGCAGCAGCTCCGCCGCGTTGCCGAGCAGGCCGATGGAGAGCGGCCTGCGGGCGTCGCGCGCCTCGACGGCGAGCTGGAGCGCCTGCTCCAGGCTGTCGGCCCGTACGTCGAGGAAGCGGTGCTCGATCCGGCGCTCGATGGCGCGCGGGTCGCAGTCGATGCAGATCGCGACGCCGTCGTTCATGGTCACGGCCAGCGGCTGCGCGCCTCCCATGCCGCCGAGCCCGGCGGTGAGGGTGATCGTGCCGGCGAGGGTCCCGCCGAACCGCTTGGCGGCGACGGCCGCGAACGTCTCGTACGTGCCCTGGAGGATGCCCTGGGTGCCGATGTAGATCCAGGAGCCGGCCGTCATCTGGCCGTACATGGTGAGGCCGAGGGCTTCGAGGCGGCGGAACTCCTCCCAGTTCGCCCAGTCGCCCACCAGGTTCGAGTTGGCGATGAGCACCCGGGGCGCCCACTCGTGGGTCTGCAGCACGCCCACCGGGCGGCCGGACTGGACGAGCATCGTCTCGTCCTGCTTCAGCGTGCGCAGCGTACGGACCATGGCGTCGAAGGAGCGCCAGTCGCGGGCCGCCTTGCCCGTGCCGCCGTAGACGACGAGCTTGTCGGGGTGTTCGGCGACCTCGGGGTCGAGGTTGTTCTGGAGCATCCGCAGAGCGGCTTCCTGCGGCCATCCCAGGGCGCTCAGTTCCGTACCGCGCGGGGCCCGTACGGGGCGGGGACCTGACATGGCGATGCCTCCTCCAGGATGGGTTCTTCAGTCCGTTCGTTCAGCTATCTATTCACATCCTTGCGGCTTGAATAGTTGTAGTCAACAGCGGCTGCGGCCATCAGGGATGATTGAGCCATGCACTCGAACACCGCAGAACCCGCAGCCGACCACGTCACAGCCGCCGCAGCCCGCCGCGACCGAGCCGTGCGCGCCGCGGTCGAACAAGGCCTGATCAACGACGCCGAGCCGGTCGTCGCCCTGCTGGACGTGGCAGGGGTACGCACATCGGCCGATGCGCTCCGCACGGCCTTCGCCGACGCCGCGGCCGAGGGCACGGACGTCCTGCACGCCTTCGCCGTGAAGGCGGCGCCGCTCGTGCCCGTCCTGCGGCTGCTCGGCCGCCAGGGCATCGGCGCCGAGGTCGCGAGCCCCGGCGAGCTGGCGCTCGCCCGCGCGGCCGGTGTCCCGCCGGAGCGCACGGTGCTGGACTCCCCCGCCAAGACCCTCGGCGAGCTGCGCGAAGCCCTCGCGCTCGGCATCGCGGTCAACGCCGACAACCCGCAGGAGCTGGCCAGGCTCGACGGCCTCGTCGACCCGGCCGCCACCCGCTCCCCGCTCGGCCTGCGGGTCAATCCGCAGACCGGCGGCGGCTCCATCGGCGCGCTGTCCACGGCGACGGCGACGTCCAAGTTCGGCGTCGCGCTGCGCGACGAGGGCGCCCGCGCCTGGGTCGTACGGGCCTTCGCCGAGCGGCCCTGGCTGACCCGGCTGCACATCCACTCCGGCTCCCAGGGCGTCGCGTTCGCGCGGATGGCGCAGGGCGTGCGCGAGGTGTACGAGCTGGCCGAGGAGATCAACGCGGCGGCGGGCCGCCAACAGATCGACACCCTCGACATCGGCGGCGGCCTCCCGGTCAACTTCGCCTCCGACGAGGAGACGCCGACGTACGCCGACTACGCCCGGCTGCTGAAGGAGACCGTCCCCGGGCTGTTCGACGGGCGGTACGGGCTCGTCACCGAGTTCGGCCGCTCCCTGCTCGCCAAGCACGGCACCGTCCTCGCCCGCGTCGAGTACACCAAGTCGGCGGGCGGGCGGCCGATCGCCGTCACGCACGCGGGCGCGCAGATCGCCACCCGTACCGTCTACGACCCGGCCTCCTGGCCGCTGCGCATCGCCCCGTACGACGCGAAGGGCCTGCCCAGGACGGGCGCGGCCGTCGCACAGGACGTCGCGGGCCCCGCCTGCTTCGCCGGGGATCTGCTCGCCGAGAACCGGGAGCTGCCGCTGCTGGCGCAGGGCGATCTCGTGGCGGCCCTCGACACCGGCGCGTACTACTTCTCGAACCACTACGCGTACAACAGCCTTGCCAGGCCCGGCATTTACGGCTTCAGCACGGCGCAGGACGGGTCGGTCCGGTTCGCCACCGTACGGGCGGCGCAGACGGTCGACGAGATCGTCGCGGAGTCGGGCGGCGCGCTGGCGGACGCCCTGCTGACCGACTGACCCCCTCGGCCCAGGCAGGACCGCGAGAGATACCCGGGCCTCGGGACGTACCAGGACCACGGGACATACCCGGGCCTCGGGACATGCGCGGGGCGGACCTTATCTCCTATGCGCATGTTCCGATGGAAAATGCCACAACTTCCTCTCCCCTTGCGAACGTTGCGTAATCTCCCGATCACAGCTCCGTACGACTGTGCGCCTGCGCGCCCGACTTGGGAGGGGAGTCCGCGTGCCCGGAATCGACGCATGCCTGGAAGAGGCCATGGGCCTGCCGGGAGCGCGCGGAGCGGCCGTCGTCGACTGGACGAGCGGCCTCGCGCTCGGCACCGCGGGGGAATCCCCCAACGGCGACCACGAGGCCACGGCGGCCGAGACGGCCGAACTGGCCAGGGCAGCGGCCGAGTACACCGCGTTCGCGCCGCTCCCCTCGCTCCGCCGGCCCGAGCGGGGGGCGGCGGCCGGCGGCGACAAGGGGCCGCCGGTCGAGGACCTGATCGTCACGACCCGCACCGGCTACCACATCCTGTGCTTCGTCGAGACGACGTTCGACAGCAGTGTGTTCCTGCACCTCTGGCTCGACAAGGACACGGGCAACCTCGCGCTGGCCCGGCTGCGGTTGCAGCAGCTCGCCGAACGGATGGTGCTCGGATGACCCCGAACACCGCCGCCCGCGACACGGCCGCCCCGAACACCGCCGCCCCCAACACGGCTGCGCCGAACACCGCGACAGCCACGGCGAGTTCCACCGTCTCCCCCATGCTCCTGCGGCTCGCCGACGAGCGGGCCACCGGCGCGCTGCTGCGCGACCACGGCACGCTCTATCTCGTCGACGGACTGATCGTCCACGCCGAGAGCCCGGCGGCGCCCGGCATCGACGTCCTGCTGACCGCCGGCGGGCGGCTCGGCCGGGCGGACTGGGAGGAGGCGGTCGACCAGGCGGGCGCCCGCCGCGAGGTCGGCAGACATCTCGTTGACAGCGGCCGGATCAGCGGCGGCGAGCTGGAGATCTGCCATCTCGGCGCGCTCTTCGACGCGGCGTTCTTCGCGCTCGCGCCGGGCAGCGGGCCCACCAGGTTCCGCTACGGCGTCGCGCACTGGCTGGGTACGGTACGGCCCGTCACGGCCGCCGCCGTCGAACGCGAGACGCTGCGCCGCCGCGAACTCCTCGACCAGGTCTGGCCGTACGCGGCCGTCGACAACGCGCCCGTCGTGGCGCGCGGCCCCGCCCCCGGACAGCTCGTCACCCGCAGGCAGCGCGCCCTGCTGGAGCTGGCCGACGGTGTACGGACCCCTGCCGCCATCGCCTGGACGCTGGGCAGGCCGGCCTTCCACACCCTCCTCGACGTGCGCAGGCTGGCGGCCGCCGGGCTGGTCGACACCCCGGACGAACCGGTGACCACCTCACCGGGGACGGTCCCCTCCTGGGTCGCGACACTCTCCGCCGACCCCGACATCGCCCTGTTACGCCGGCTACGCGACGCCCTGGAGGCAAGCCTGTGACCGCCCGCCCCGAAGAACCGGCGAGCCCCGCTGACCCGGCCTGTCCCCCCGACCCGGCGAGCCCGAAGGACCCCGCATGCTCCCAAGCCCCGGCATGCCCCGCCGCACCGGCGGCAACGCCGTCATGAGGCGCACCCTGCGGCAGCGCGCCGAGAGGAGACAGCTAATGACCGCGGAAGCCGACGTACTCGGCGAACTGAGACGGCTGAGGGCCCGGCTCCCCCAGCTCACCGGCGCGCTCGCGGCCAGCGCCGACGGCCTCGTACTGGCCCAGGAGACGGCCGGCACGGAGGCCGAGAGCGTGGCAGCGCTGACCGCCGCGGCGCTGGGCGTCGCGCAGCGGCTGACCGAGACCACAGGACAGGGCGGCTTCCGCGAACTGCTCGTCCGGGGCGAGCTGGGTTACGTCGCCACGTACGCGGCGGGCTCGACGGCTGTCCTGACGCTCCTGGCCGAGCCGCGCATCAATGTGGGCCGGCTCCATCTGGAGGCCCGCAGGTCGAGCGCCCGCATCGGCGAGCTGGTCGACGGCGCCCTCGACCGATTGGAGAACGCCTGACCCATGACTCCTCCCGCCCCACCGACACCCTCCACGCCCTCCCAACCCCCCGCGCCAGCTCCTACCAGAACAGCCCGGCCGTCCCGGGCGTCCACCAGACGGAAAGGCAGTGCGACATTCATGGCCAACACAGAAGCCGCCCTCAAGGAAGCCACCACCACCATCGACGGCGCCCTGGGGGCCGCCCTCGTCGACTACACGAGCGGTATGGCGCTCGGCACGGTCGGCGGCGGCAAGGACCTGGATCTGACGGTGGCGGCAGCGGGCAACACGGACGTGGTGCGCGCCAAGGTCCGCACGATGGAGATGCTCGGTCTCAAGGAGGAGATCGAGGACATCCTGATCACCCTCGGCAGCCAGTACCACCTGATCCGGCTGCTCAAGGGCCGGGGGAACAACGGCCTGTTCCTCTATCTGGCGCTGGACAAGAGCCGGGCGAACCTGGCGATGGCCCGGCACCAGCTCGGGAAGATCGAGAACGAGCTGGAGGTCTGAACAGCTTCAGCCGACAGAGCGTCACCGGCTGCGGCCCCACCGGCTGCGGCCTCAGCGGCCGGCGCGGCGCCGTGCCCCACCGGGCACGGCGTCGCCGGCGCCGACCCCCGTCGTCCGGTATCCCTTGACCTGCTTGCCGACCGGGCGACCGGCGCCGGCCCAGTCGCTCCGTACCCACAGCAGCGCGTCGGCGCGGCGCTCGACCCGACCCAGCCAGGCCGCCTTGAGCCACAGCCCGGCACCGGCGCCCGCCAGCACCCCGCCACCGGCGCCGGGCACGGCGAACGCGCTCGCCAGAGCCGCGACGAACGCGCCGGCCAGCCACCACCGATGCGCCTTGCGCCAGTTCCGCAGGGTCACGGCCCGGTCCTGGAGGTAGTCGAACTTCCCCGCCCGCGAGGCGCGTCCGGCCCAGGCGGTGTATTTGCCGCGTCTGATCAGCAGTACGGCGCCCGCGCACACCACGAACAGCGCCGCCCCCGCGTACACCCCGACCCTGCGGCCGGTGACTCCCGGGACCAGCAGTCCGGCCCCGGCCGCCACCACCCCCAGCCACCACAGGGGAGCAGCGCCTGCCCGTACGATCACCGCCACCCGCACCAGCGACTGCCCGCCGCGTCCCGCCCGCCCCACGATCTGCCTCCCGCGTCTCGACGTCTCGACGTGGCGGGGAGACTAATTGCGCTCTCTGAGCTTTTCGTTAGCGTTTCCTGAGAGCCGCGTCAGTCCACGAACAGACCGCGCGCCGCGGCTCCCGCGTCGAACTCCTCCAGCCGCGCCTGCGCCTGCGGCAGGTCGTCGCACATCGCCTCCAGCAGCACCCGCCCCAGCAGCATCGGCGCGCACGCCGTGTCGAAGGCGAGTCCGGTGCCGACGGCCGCCGGGATCAGCAGATCGCTGTGGCCTGCCACGGGCGCGAACGCCGAGTCGGCGACGGTGATCACCGTCAGTCCCGTCGAGCGCGCGTACGCCAGCGCCTCCACGACCTCGCGCGGGTGGCGCGGCAGGGCGAAGCAGAGCAGCGCGCTCGCCCCGGCCCGTCTGGCGGCGTCGATCCGGTCGACGAGCATCGTGCCGCCCTCGTCCAGCAGCCGCACATCGGGGTGGACCTTGGCGGCGAAGTACGCGAAACCGCGCGCCTGCGAGGACGCGGCGCGCAGGCCGAGGACCGGCAGCGTGCCGGAAGCGGCGAGCAGCCGGCCCGCCCGCTCCACCGGGCCCGGATCGGCGAGCAGTTCGGCGAGCCTGCGCAGATTCTCGATCTCGCCCTGTACGGCCTGCTGGTACTCGTTGTACGCGGTCTCCCGGTCGGCGGCGGGCCCGGCAGGTACGACCTCGCGCAGATGGCGGCGGAGCGCCGGATACCCGTCGAAGCCGAGGGCGACGGCGAAGCGGGTCACGGACGGCTGGCTGACCCCGGCGAGGTCGGCCAGTTCGACGCTCGAAAGGAACGGCACCTCGGCGGCCCTGCGCACCATGCTGTGCGCGATGCGCCGCTGGGTGGGGGTGAGCCGGTGGCCCTCGAAGAGCTGTTGCAGTCGGGCGGCCGAGCTGTCGCTCATGCGATCCACCTGGTCTTCTCATCCGTCGTCAACTGGGTGAACTGGTCGAGCAGCGCGGCGGCGCGGGTGACGTCGTCGGTCAACGGCCGGTCGGCGAGCGTGTCGTCGAGTACGGCATCGGCCAGCGCGAAGGCCCTGCCGACCGGCAGCGAATCGGCGGGGCGCAGGTCGCGCATCCGCAGGGCCCGTACGGCGGCGACGAGTTCGCAGCCGACGACGAGCCGGTACGCGTGCGCGGCGCGCAGGGTCTGCCGCGCTGCCAGCGAGGCGAAGCTGGCCTGCTCCTCCACGCCCCGGGACAGTACGGCATGGCCGAGCGAGGCGGGCGCCGAAAAGGCCCGCAGGTCGCCGAGGGCCGCGCCTGCGGCGTACTCCAGGATCATCACGCCGGACCCGGCCGGTTCGGGGTCGGCGAGGAAGGGCCGCAGCCGGGTGAACGCCGGTTCGTTCAGCGCGGAGAGCCGGGAGGTGGAGAGCCGCGCGATCTGCACCAGCGAGAGCCTGAAGTGGTCCAGTGCGAGGGCGAGTTGGGCGAGGTAGAAGCCGCCGTGGTGGTAGGCGGCCGGGATCGGGTCGCGCTCGGTCCCGGCGAGGATCAGCGGGTTCTCCGCCGCCGCGTTGATCTCGACGGCGAGCACGTCCTCCAGTGCGTCGGCCGCGTCGCGCGCCGGGCCGTGGATCTGCGGGACGCAGCGGAAGCCGTACGGGTCCTGGATCCGGCCGAGCGGTGGTCCCGGCCGGTCGGGGGCGCCGAGGATACGGCGCATCTCGGCGGCGACGGCGTACGAGCCGGGGTGCGGGCGCGCGGCGTGCACGGGCTCCGCGTACGCCTCGTACGAGCCGTCGACGGCCAGCAGCGAGAGCGCGGCGACGAGTTCGGTGGCGCCGATCAGCTCGCGCAACTCGGCCAGCGCGAGGGCGGACTGACCGAGCGTCAGGGCGTTGCTGCTGATGAGGGCGAGCGCGTCGTTGTTGTCGAGGGGCTGGGCCTGCGGGGCCGGACCGCCCTGCCAGGGGTGTTCGCCGACGAGCGCGAGGCCGAGTTGGGCGAGGGCGGCGATGTCGCCGGTGCCGACGGAGCCGAATTCGTTGACGCGCGGGTGGGCGCCGCTCTCCAGGGCCTCGCACAGCGCGGTGACGACGGTGGGCCGCAGCCCGGCGCCGCCGGCGAGGAGCTGGTTGGCGCGGACGGCGAGCATCGCGCGGACCTCGCGGGCGGGGAGCTGTTCCCCGATGGCGCCGGCGTGGCTGCGCAGCAACCGCAGTCCGTGGTCGGCCGCGGCTCCGGTGGGGACGGCTTCGGTGCGGTTGGCGCCGACGCCGGTGGAGCGTCCGTACACCCGGCCGGAAGCCGCCAGCTCGCGCGCGGCATGCCAACTGCGCTCGACACGCTTCATGGCGGCGGAGCCGGGTACGGGACGGGCTGCACCGTCTGCGAGGCGCACGACATCGGCGACCGGGAGGCTCTGTCCGTCCAGCACGACCACGGCCGTGGTACCGGCCGATGTGTCCGTCAGGTGGGACGACATTTAGGTGAATACCTCCTTCTGCGGACAGCGTGTCTTGCCCCTCGGCCGATCGTCATCAGCCTTTAACACCGGGGCATTGACAATCTATTCAGTCACCCAGAACTCTGCATGACCATATGCAAACCCGGCAAGGGACGAGTGATGATCACATTCGACGCGGTGAACAAACGGTTCCCGGGCGGCACCACGGCGGTTCACGACCTCACCCTGGACATGCCGGACGGCGAGGTCACGGTGCTGGTCGGCTCCTCCGGCTGCGGCAAGACCACGACCCTGCGCATGATCAACCGAATGGTGGACCCGACGTCCGGCACCATCACGCTCGGCGGCAAGGACGTGCTGCGCCAGGACGCCGCCGAACTGCGGCGCGGCATCGGCTACGTCATCCAGCAGTCAGGACTCTTCCCGCACCGCACGGTCCTCGACAACATCGCGACCGTGCCGCTGCTGCTGGGCTGGGGCCGCAAGAAGGCCCGCGCCCGCGCCGCCGAGCTGCTGGAGCGCGTCGGACTCGCGGCCGATTCGGGCAAGCGCTACCCGCACCAGCTCTCCGGCGGCCAGCAGCAGCGCGTCGGCGTGGCCAGGGCGCTCGCCGCCGACCCGCCGGTGCTGCTGATGGACGAGCCGTTCGGCGCCGTCGACCCCGTGGTGCGCACCCAGCTCCAGGACGAGCTGCTGCGGCTGCAGAAGGACCTGCACAAGACCATCGTCTTCGTCACCCACGACATCGACGAGGCGGTACGGCTCGGTGACCGGATAGCCGTCTTCCGCAGCGGCGGCCACATGGTGCAGTGCGCCGAACCCGCCGAGCTGCTGGCGAGCCCCGCCGACGAGTTCGTCGCGGGCTTCCTCGGCGCCGAACGCGAGCTGAAGCTGCTCTCGCTCGTCACCCTCGACGGCGTACCGCAGCAGCGCGCCACGACCGTACGGGCCGACGAGCCCGCGCCGCTGCCCGGCACCGGACCGCATCTGGTCGTCTCGGCGGCAGGCGAACCGCTCGGCTGGCTCGACCCCGACACGGCGGTACGCGGCGAGCCGGCCGGCGAGGCCGCGCTGGGCCCGGTGCGTCCGCTGCGCGACACGGACACCCTGCTCGCCGCGCTGAACGAGTCGATAGCCGCGCCCGCGGGCCTGGTGGCACGCGTCGACGCGGCCGGGGTGCTGACGGGCGTCACCTCGCGCGAGACGGTCCACGGACACGCGGGCAGCAGGCACCGCGAGGCGGCGAAGGCGGCGGGCGGGGCGGCGAAGGCCGCAGGGACCACAGCCGTACCGGTCGCGGAACCGGCCGGGGACGCCGCCGTATGACCATCGAGTGGGCGTGGATATCCGACCAC
Source organism: Streptomyces sp. NPDC087906 (assembly GCF_055584925.1). Lineage (NCBI taxonomy): Bacteria > Bacillati > Actinomycetota > Actinomycetes > Kitasatosporales > Streptomycetaceae > Streptomyces > Streptomyces sp. NPDC087906. The sequence goes on along the minus strand of NZ_JBVJLC010000001.1, from coordinate 1,131,799 downwards.
GCGAGCGATCTCACCACCCTCAGCGTCTCCCATCTCGAAGCGGCCCTCAGCGCCGTCTTCTTCGGCCTCGTCATCTCCCTGCCGCTGGCCGTCCTCGCCCACCGGGTACGCCCGCTGCGCGGCTTCCTGCTCGGGCTCTCCAACGTCCTGTTCACGATCCCGTCCATCGCCGTGTTCGTCCTGCTGCTCCCGGTCTCCGGGCTCACCCGCACCACGACCGTCATCGGCCTGACGATCTACACCCTCGTCGTGCTGCTGCGGAACACCGTCGAGGGCCTGGACGCCGTACCGGCACGGACCCGCGAGGCGGCCGTCGCCATGGGCACCCGGCCGCTGCGGATGCTGCTGACCGTGGAGCTGCCGCTCGCGCTGCCCGTGATCATGGCGGGGGTGCGGATCGCGACCGTCATGTCCATCTCGCTCGTCAGCGTCGCCACGTACATCGGTGACGGCGGTCTCGGCCAGCTCTTCACCGACGGCTTCCAGCGCGACTTCGCCACCCCCGTGATCGCGGGTGTCGTGCTGACCCTGCTGCTCGCTCTGGTCGCGGACGCGCTGCTGGTCGGTGTGCAGTACCTGCTCACGCCCTGGACCAGGCGGCGGCACGCAGCGGACGGGAGGGCCTGACCCGCCATGTACGAACTCTTCAAGAACCTCGCCCACTGGCTGGTCTCGGGCGACCAGTGGTCAGGCGCCGACGGCATCGGCCACCGGCTCGCCGAACACCTCCAGTACTCCCTGCTGGCGACGCTGATCGCCGCCGTCATCGCGCTGCCGGTCGGCCTGCTCATCGGGCACACCGGACGCGGCGCCTTCCTCGCCATCAACCTGTCCTCGTTCGGCCGGGCGCTGCCCACCGTCGGTCTGGTCGTGCTGGTCTTCCTGGCCGGCGGTCTCTCCATGCTGCCGGTGTACGTCGCGCTGGTCGCCCTCGCGATCCCGTCCATCGTGACCAACACGTACGCGGGCATGACCGCCGTCGACCCCGAGGTACGGGACGCGGCGCGCGGCCAGGGCATGCGCGGCCACCAGGTGCTGCTGCGCGTCGAGATCCCGCTGGCGCTGCCCCTGATCATGACCGGGCTGCGGCTCGCGCTGATCCAGGTGGTGGCGACGGCGACCATCGCCGCGTACGTCAGCTTCGGCGGGCTCGGCCGGTACGTCTTCGACGGCCTGGCCCAGCGCGATCTCGTCCAGGTGCTGGGCGGCGCCGTGCTGGTCGCTGTCGTCGCCGTCGTACTCGACCTGGCCCTCTCCGGACTCCAGCGCGCCCTCTTCCGTCACCGCACCGCCTCATGAGGAGAACCCCCATGACCTCGTCCATGAACCGCAGGGCGCTGCTCGGCGGACTGCTCGCCGCCGCGTCCGTACCGGCCCTCGCCGCGTGCAGCAGCGGCATCACCTCGCTCGACGGCGAAGGGGGCGGCACGAGCGGCGGCGGGTCCAGCTCCGGCGGGCTCGTCATCGGGACCGCCAACTTCACCGAGAACCAGATCCTCGGCTATCTCTACGCGGCCGTGCTGGGCGCCGCCGGCGTCAAGACGACCGTCCGCCCCAACCTCGGCACCCGCGAGATCCTGATCCCGGCGCTCAAGGGCGGGGACATCGATCTGCTCCCCGAGTACCAGGGCTCGCTGCTGCTCTACCTCGACAAGAAGGCCACGGCGAGCGAGGCCGGTGAGATGCAGAACGCCCTCACCCTGGCGCTCCCGGCCGGTCTCCAGGTCCTGCCGTACGGGGTGGCGGAGGACGCCGACACCTTCGCGGTGACCCGCAAGACCGCCGACCAGTACGGCCTGCGGTCGCTCGCGGACCTGGCGAAGCACAACGGGAAGCTGGTGCTGGGCGCGGCGGCCGAGATGAAGACCCGGCAGGTGGGGGTGGTCGGGCTGAAGGACGTGTACGGCGTGGATCTGAAGGAGTTCAAGTCCCTCGACTCGGACGGGCCGCTGGTCAAGGGCGCGCTGAAGAAGGGCGACATCGACATCGCCAACCTCTTCACCACCGACACGGACATCGCGTCCGAGGGCTGGGTCCTGCTGTCCGACCCCAAGCATCTGATACCCGCGCAGCGCGTCGTCCCGCTGATCGCCGACCGCAAGGCCGACTCGACCGTGCGCAAGGCGCTGGCGCGGCTCGGCAACACGCTGACGACGAAGGACCTCACCGCGCTCAACAGCAAGGTGGACAAGGACAAGAAGGACCCGGACGACGTCGCGAACGAGTGGGCGAAGGCCCACGGACTGCTGAAGAAATAGCCGCCGCTGGAGCCTGCCTCAGCGCGGAAAGGGGGGTTAGCACCACTGCACGGAACGCGCTCTCCTTCGTACGGTTACGCCCATGGAAGCCCGCGACCCTGAGCTGAAGAAGGAACTCGACGCCCACCTCCAGGCCCGTACGGAGCTGGGCGCCGAGTACGAGCCCGCCCTCATCGAGTCGTTCCTGGAGAAGGTCGAGCAGCGGCTGGACGGCGTGGTCGACCAGCGCGTCCGGCGCCAGCTCGCCGAACAGCAGATGGTCGTCGCCCGCGGCCCCCGGCCGGCCGCCTCGTCGGGCGAGGGGTTCGGCGAGCGGTTCGGATTCGGGATCATCTCGCTGATCCTGGCGATCCCGCTCTCCGCGATAGCCGCAGTGAACGCCGATCTGCCCGGTCTGATCGTGGCCTGGGCCGGCGTCTGCGGGGTGAACGTGGTGTACGCGCACCGCGGGGTGCCGTGGGCGCGCAGGCGGCGCGGCGAGAAGTCCGACTGGGAGGACTGAACAGCCGCTGCGGAAACCGCGCGGGCACAAGAAGAACGCGGGGACCGCCGCACCCCCGTTGCCGGGGGGCGGGACGACGGCGGTCCCCGCGTAAGCGACACGGTCCGGGCCAGGGCCGGAGGTCGTGTCCTGGCGTCGAGGAGGTCCGGGAGCCGCTCCGTTGTCCTTGACGCCGACAACGACCAATGTGCCCGACCCGTGTTAAGACCGTGCTGCGTGGACGTGTCGCGCTCGTACCACTCTCACGAACCCGCGAAACCAGCGGTTATTCACAGCTCATTTCACACCTGTGGAGAGGAACGCGAGCAGATCCTGCCTGCTCACGACGCCTGTCGGCTTGCCCTCCACCAGGACGATCGCCGCGTCGGCGCCCTGGGGACCGCTCAGCGCCGACATCAGGTCGGCGACCGGCTCACCCGAGCCGACCTGCGGAAGCGGCTGCGACATGTGCTTGTCGAGCGGGTCGGTGAGCGAGGCGCGCTGGGTGAACAGCGCGTCGAGGAGTTCCTTCTCCACGACCGAGCCGATCACCTCGGCCGCCATCACGTCCGGGTGTCCCGCGCCCGGCTTCACGATGGGCATCTGGGACACGCCGTACTCCCGCAGCACCTCGATCGCCTCGCCGACCGTCTCCTCCGGGTGCATGTGGACGAGATGCGGGATCGTGCCGCCCTCCTTGTGCTTGAGCACGTCCACGACGGCCGCCGCGTCGCCGCCGTGGTCCAGGAAGCCGTAGTCGTTCATCCACTCGTCGTTGAAGATCTTGCTGAGGTAGCCGCGCCCGCTGTCGGGCAGCAGCACCACCACCACGTCGTCGGGGCCGAGGCCCTTCGCCGTCTCCAGCGCCGCCACGACGGCCATGCCGCAGGAGCCGCCGACGAGCAGGCCCTCCTCCTTGGCCAGCCGGCGCGTCATCTGGAAGGAGTCCTTGTCGGAGACGGCGATGATCTCGTCCGTGACCGTACGGTCGTACGCGCTCGGCCAGAAGTCCTCACCGACGCCCTCGACCAGGTACGGCCGCCCGGAACCGCCCGAGTAGACCGACCCCTCGGGGTCGGCGCCGACGACGCGGACCCGCCCCTCGCTGATCTCCTTCAGATAGCGGCCGGTGCCCGAGATCGTGCCGCCCGTGCCGACGCCTGCGACGAAATGGGTGATTTTCCCTTCCGTCTGGTCCCACAGTTCGGGACCTGTCGTCTCGTAGTGCGAGCGGGGGTTGTTCGGGTTGCTGTACTGGTCCGGCTTCCAGGCGTTCGGCGTCTCGCGGACCAGCCGGTCGGACACGTTGTAGTACGAGTCCGGGTGGCCGGGATCGACAGCGGTGGGGCAGACGACGACCTCGGCGCCGTAGGCCCGCATCACATTGATCTTGTCGGTCGACACCTTGTCAGGGCAGACGAAGACGCACTTGTAGCCCTTCTGCTGGGCCACGATGGCCAGCCCGACGCCGGTGTTGCCGCTCGTCGGCTCCACGATGGTGCCCCCGGGGGGCAGCTCACCGCTCTGCTCGGCCGCCTCGATCATGCGCAGCGCGATCCGGTCCTTCACCGAACCGCCGGGGTTGAAGTACTCGACCTTGGCCAGGACTGTCGCCTGAATGCCCGCGGTCACGCTGTTCAGTTTCAACAGCGGGGTATTGCCAACAAGACTGATCATCGAGTTGTGGAATTGCACCGTTTTATCTCCGGGGTCTCCGTGATGGTCCGGCCAGCGTATGCGTAGCGGGACGGGATTGGGTGAGAGTCCTTTCGGGGCAGTTAGCTGGTGTACGTGCGGGCGAGGAGGAGGAGGCTCGGACTGTGTCAAGGGCGAGAGTGGCACGGCGGATCGCTGCGGGCGCGGCTTACGGCGGCGGAAGCATCGGTCTGATCGGGGCGGCGGGCGTGGGGGTGCTGCTGGCCGAGGTCCAGCTTGCGAAGCGGTCGGTGGGCGGCGGGGTCGCTCCCGTGCCGCCCAGCCCTGACGGGTGGTACGGGGCGCTGTTCGGGTCGATGGAACCCGTCCGTATGAGCATGCTCGGTGATTCCCTGGCCGTGGGCCAGGGCGTACGGCGCTCCGGGCAGACCCCGGGGGCGCTGCTGGCCTCGGGGCTCGCCGCCGTGGCCGAGCGGCCGGTGGACCTGTGGAACGTGGCGCTGCCGGGCGCCAGGTCGGACGATCTGGACCGCCAGGTGTCGCTGCTGCTGGCCGATCCGGCCCGGATCCCCGACGTGTGCGTGATCATGATCGGCGCGAACGACGTCACGCACCGGATGCCGGCCACCGAGTCCGTGCGCTGCCTGTCGGCCGCGGTACGGAGGCTGCGTACGGCAGGCGCGGAGGTCGTCGTCGGCACCTGCCCCGACCTGGGCACGGTCGAGCCGGTGTACCAGCCGCTGCGCTGGCTGGCCCGGCGGGCGAGCCGGCAGCTCGCCGCGGCGCAGACGATCGTGACGGTCGAGCAGGGCGGCCGTACGGTCTCGCTCGGCGACCTGCTGGGCCCGGAGTTCGAGGCGCATCCGAGGGAACTGTTCGGCCCCGACAACTTCCACCCGTCGGCCGAGGGGTACGCGACGGCTTCGATGGCCGTGCTGCCCTCGCTGTGCGCGGTGCTCGGCCTGTGGCCCGAGACGGACCAGCTCGACGTCACGCGCCACGAGGACGTGCTGCCGGTCGCCAAGGCGGCGTCCGCCGCGGCGGCCCAGGCGGGTACGGAGGTCACCGGCGTACGGGCGCCGTGGGCGCTGCTCAAGCACCGCAGGCGGCGCCATCTGGCCCCGGCGGACGAGGAGGAGACGGCGGCGACGCAGGTGCGCCCGGCCTGAGGAGCGGTACGGGACGGCCGGTCCGGGCGGTGCGGTGGTCGCGGACGGCGGTGCGGTGGTCGCGGACGGCGGTGCGGTGGTCGCGCACGGCGGCCCGGCGGTCGCGCACGGCGGTGCGGTGGCACAGACCGGTGTCGGGACGCCGGTGCGGTGGCACAGTGGGTGCACAATCGAGTGAGCAAGCGCTTAGAAAAGAGGCCCGCATCACACGTCCGGTCCGGTGACCCGGGCCCTACGTGCGGGTAACTTCCCACTGAGTCAGCCTTCTCCCCTCTGGAGCCGTGATGCCCGAAGCCGTGATCGTTTCCGCCGCCCGCTCCCCCATCGGCCGCGCTTTCAAGGGCTCGCTCAAGGAGCTGAGGCCGGACGACCTGACCGCCACGATCATCCAGGCAGCCCTCGCCAAGGTGCCCGAGCTGGACCCGGCCGACATCGACGACCTGATGCTGGGCTGCGGGCTGCCGGGCGGCGAGCAGGGCCACAACCTGGGCCGGATCGTCGCCGTCCAGATGGGGATGGACCATCTCCCCGGCTGCACGATCACCCGCTACTGCTCCTCGTCGCTCCAGACCTCCCGGATGGCGCTGCACGCCATCAAGGCGGGCGAGGGCGACGTCTTCATCTCGGCGGGCGTCGAGATGGTGTCCCGCTCGGTCAAGGGGTCGAGCGACGGGATGCCGGACACCCACAACCCGCTCTTCGCCGACGCGGAGGCGCGTACGGCGGCGGTCGCCCAGAGCGGCGCCGAGAGCTGGCACGACCCGCGCGAGGACGGCCTCGTACCCGACGCGTACATCGCGATGGGCCAGACCGCCGAGAATCTGGCCCGGCTCAAGGGCGTGACCCGCGAGGACATGGACGAGTTCGGCGTACGGTCCCAGAACCTCGCGGAGGAGGCCATCAAGAACGGCTTCTGGCAGCGCGAGATCACGCCTGTGACGACCCCGGACGGCTCGGTGGTGGCGGCGGACGACGGACCGCGTGCGGGGGTCACCCTGGAGGGCGTACAGGGCCTCAAGCCGGTCTTCCGGCCGGACGGCCGGGTCACGGCCGGCAACTGCTGCCCGCTGAACGACGGCGCGGCGGCGCTGGTCATCATGTCCGACACGAAGGCGCGCGAGCTGGGCCTGACCCCGCTGGCCCGGATCGTCTCCACCGGAGTCACCGGCCTGTCGCCCGAGGTCATGGGGTACGGCCCGGTCGAGGCGTCCCGCCAGGCGCTCTCCCGCGCCGGTCTGAGCATCGACGACATCGACCTGGTGGAGATCAACGAGGCGTTCGCCGCGCAGGTGATCCCGTCCTACCGCGACCTGGGCATCCCGCTGGAGAAGCTGAACGTGAACGGCGGCGCCATCGCCGTCGGCCACCCCTTCGGCATGACGGGCGCGCGCATCACGGGCACGCTGATCAACAGCCTCCAGTTCCACGACAAGCAGTTCGGCCTGGAGACGATGTGCGTGGGCGGCGGGCAGGGCATGGCGATGGTGATTGAACGTCTGAGCTGACCCCCGATGCACCCAGGGTGACCGCCCGACGCGTCAACCGCACCGAGCCTCTGCTGTGACTCAATCTCCCCCAGGATGTGACCTGTCCCTGGGGGAGATTCGTCTGTGCAGGTCAAGGCCATGACGGAGGCCCGACAAAGGCCCAAAGACCTGTCCGGTTCGTGACGTAATGCACTGACGAGCGGTGCAGGCACACGCGAAGCTGATGTAGGAAGTCGGGGGATCGATCCGAATCGGGAGTAGTCAGTGAGCGCCATGTCTCTAGCCCTGCTGCTGACCACGGCCGCCGCCACGGCCGTGGGCGCTGCCGCCCTGCACGCCGCTCACGGGCTGCGTCGGCAGGTCACAGCGCTGCGCAGCGAACTGGCGGCGAACCCCGGCGGGCTGAGCGCCTCCGTACCGCAGGCCAGAACGGCAGGCACACCGACCGACGACATACGCACCGCCGTGGCGGAAGCCCTGGCGGAGGAGCGCGAGCGCGAACTCGCCGAGGCGCGGGCCTTCTGGGCCGCGCAGGAGGCGCGCGACGCGGCCGACGCCCCGTCGATGCTGGGCGGCCTGTCGGGCGCCCCGATCGAGGACAACCCCTTCGCGGGACCGTTCTACGTACCGCGCCAGGCGGACTTCGTCGGCCTTGAGTCGCTCGATCTCGACGCGGCCGAGGCGTACGACGACTTCCCCGAGCTGGGCGGGTTCGCCGACCCGGACCTCTCCGAGGTCAGCGAGGTCACCGAGATACGCGAGGCGAGCGAGTTCGCCGAGGACTCGCCCGAGCTGGCCGCCGCCCGCCGCCGGCACCCCTCGCACCCGGACTTCGTGCCGGTGCAGACCCCGGTCGTCACCGACCACGAGCGCACCGTCGCCCGGCTCGAAGAGCTGGCCGCGACCCGTACGGCACTCGCCGACGTACGCCCGGGACCGCTCGGCACGCTCGACGTGTACGTCTTCGCCGACGGCACGACGCTCTGCATGACGCCGGGCCACCGGGAGACGGCCGAACGTCTCGCCGATGCCCTGCGCGGCGGCGCGGCGCCGTATCTGCTGGGCGGTTCGGGCGTCTCGGGAGCGTACGCACTCACGTTCGCGTGCGGCGCCGACGAGCCGGCCGGAGCGGCCGGCGCCGACAGCGGCGAGCACGTCTACATCCTGGCCGACCGGGTCATAGCTTCGCTCTGACCACGGTCCGCTCCACCAGCCGCACGGCCTCGTCCAGTTCGCTCACGGACGGGGCCGTTCGCAGTGCCTCGGCCAGATCGCCGGCGGCCACGGTGAGCTGGTCGGCGACGGCGAAGACCCCCGCGTCCGGCATGATCAGCGGCTCGGCTCCGGGGGCCTCAAGACGCTGGGCGCGTACGGCGAGTTCCCTCGCCAGCGCGAGCGCCTCGGCCGCCGCGCCACGCTGCAGCCTGCTCTGCGGGGCGGACCGCAGCCGGTCGGCGAATCGGTCGACTGCGGCCGTCAGCGGCGTGGTATCGAGCACGCCGCCGACCCTACGCGCCCTTCCGGGACTGTTGCCAACAGGCCGTGGCTCAGGCACGGTGGCGGGCAGGACCACCAGTACGCGCAACGTATCCGGAGGCGCCGATGTCCCTTGTGTTTTCCGAAGAGACCCATCGCAACCTGCTCTCGCGCATCCCGCACTGCACCGGTCGTGACGTGTCCGACTGGCTCCGCACGGTCGACGAAGGACCGGCCCTTTTCCGCTTCGAGGAGAAGGTGAGCTGGCTGCGGAGCGAACACGACCTCGCCTACGGCCACGCGAAGGCGATCGTCCACGAATACGACCTGCGCCGGGCGGCCCGCCGCTTCGGCTGACCCCGGCCTCGCCCCCGACGAACGAGAAGGGGCCCGCGGACGCTGGCGTCCGCGGGCCCCTTACTCGTTACCGACGCTGGATCAATTGTTGCCCTGGAGCAGCGACAGCAGCCGCAGCGCCTCCAGGTAGATCCACACCAGAGTGACCGTCAGGCCGAAGGCCGCGAGCCAGGACTCCTCGCGCGGAGCGCCGTACGCGACGCCGTCCTCGACCTGCTTGAAGTCGAGCGCCAGGAAGCACGCGCCGAGCACGATGCCGATGATGCCGAACAGGATGCCGAGACCGCCGCTGCGGAAGCCGAGACCGTCACCGCCGCCGAAGGCCGCGAAGAGCAGGTTGACCACCATGAGCAGCAGGAAGCCCATGGCCGCCGCCATCACGAAGCCGTAGAACCGGCGCGTGACGCGGATCCAGCGCATCTTGTAGGCGATCAGCACACCGGCGAAGACCGCCAGCGTGCCGAGCACGGCCTGGGCCACCACACCCGGGGAGATGTAGGTGGAGACCGTGTTGCTGATCACTCCGAGGAAGACGCCCTCGAAGGCCGCGTAGGCAAGGATGACCGCCGGGACGGGCTTGCGCTTGAACGACTGGATCATCGCGAAGACGAACGCCACCAGGGCAGCGCCGACGGCGATGCCGTACGACTTGCCGAGGCTGCCGCTGTCGACGGGGATCAGGACCCACGAGAGGACCGCCGTCAGGGCGACCGTGCCGAGCGTCATGGCGGTACGCGCCACCACGTCGTCGATCGTCATGGCACCCGAGCGCGGCGGCGCCTGCGGGTCACCGACCTGGGCGCCCTGCTGGGGGGCGTAGGGGTTCGTCGCGTACGGGTTGGTTCCTACGGCTTGGCCCCCGGCCTGCGGCGCCGCATTGAAGCCCGCATAGCCGTTGTCGCGGCTGAAGCCCCGTCGCGAGAAGACCGGGTTGCTGCTCCTCATCTCACTCCTTCATGGCCACCTTGCGCGGCCTTGGCACAAGAGTAATGCGAGAGCAAAGCGGACGCCCTAGTGCTCGGGGAGGATCTTTCCGAGATCGTGACGTCCGCAGCCTCCCGTACCCCCCTGCGACACCTGTGCGACAGGGGCCGCAGGCGTAGGGAGGGGCTGACGCGGGCACTCGGAGAGCGGGACTACTGCATCCCTCTGGAGGCACCCTCAGATGACAGTCAAAGGCGTGGACGTCGCGTCGTACCAGAGCTCGACCTTCAGCACGGCGGGGCTCGCCTTCGTGTTCGTCAAGGCCACCGAAGGCACGACGTACACGAACCCGAAGATGACAGCGCAAGCCGCGCACGCCCGCAAGGCGGGCTGCGTGGTCGGCTTCTACCACTTCCTGCGGTCCGGCAACGTGAAGGCGCAGGCCGCGTACTTCGTCGAACAGGCAGCATCCGTCCAGGGCGATCCGCTGTTCGCCGACTGGGAGGACCCGGACGTCTCGAACGCGGCGAAGGACCAGTTCCTGGCGGAGGTGAAGCGGCTGCGCGGCTCGACCCATCGCGTCGGGTTGTACTGCAACCGCGACTTCTGGCTGAACCGCGACACGACGAGCCAGGCGGGCGACGCGCTGTGGATAGCGGACTATGTGACGGCGGGTAAGCCGCGCATCCAGGCCAAGTGGCTCTTCCACCAGTACACGGACGAGCCGCTGGACACGAACCGCGGCGCGTTCGCCGACAAGGCGGCGCTGCGCGCCTGGGCGGAGAAGTAGCGGCCCCGCCCCCGAGCCCCCGCAGCGCCCCTACGCCTGCGGGTGGTCCGCGTGCGGGTGGTCCAGCTCCTGGGCCAGCCGGCGCAGATGCGGACCGTACTCGGGGTCGGCGAGCGCGGCGGCGAACTGGGCGGTGAGATACGCGAGCGGGTTGCCGGTGTCGTACCAACGGCCCTGGATCACCTGGCCGTACACGGCGCGGCTGCCCGCGTACGCGTTGATGGCGTCGGTGAGGTAGATCTCGCCGGTGCGGTGTTCCTTCCAGCGCTTGGTCTGCTCGCGCAGCTCGTCGATGATGCCGGGCGTGATGACGTAGCCGCCGATGGCGGCGAACGCCGACGGCGCGTCCTGCGGTTTCGGCTTCTCGACGAGGCCGGTGATCCGCAGCAGCCCGTCGTCGAGGTCTTCCTTGACGACGGGCACGCCGTAGCGCTGCGAGTCGGCGGGGTCCATCGGCATCAGCGCGAGCACGGGGCAGTTCGTGGCCTCGAAGGCCCGGATGAGCTGCTGCGCGCGGGGCACTTCGGCGACGAACACGTCGTCGGGCCACAGCACCAGCATCGGCTCGTCGCCGAAGTTGCGGGCGGCGTTGAGCACCGGGGTGCCGTTGCCGTACGGGCCGTGCTGGTCGAGGTAGGTGATGTGGCCGAGCCTGGACAGCTCCCCGACCTCCTCGACGGCGTCCGCGTAGGCGTCCTTGCCGTCGGCGCGCAACTGCGTGACGAGGCCGGGGTTGGGCCGGAAGTGGTCCTGGATGAGGCCCTTGCCACCGGAGACGACGATGGTGATGTCGGTGATGCCGGAGGCCACCAGCTCCCTGACGGTGTGCTCGATGACGGGCTTGTCGCCGACGGGAAGCATCTCTTTCGGCGTCGACTTCGTCAGCGGGAGGAGGCGGGAGCCGAGGCCGGCCGCGGGGATGACTGCTCTGCGGATCGTCGGGGCCATGCCACTCTCTCGGTTCGGACGCACGCCACACCGGTCGGCGGGACCTGCCTGACGCTACCAATGACCCGCGCGCGTCTTCGAAGCGAGGCACCCGTGTTCGTACGGTGTTCCCCGCGTGTTCCCCGCGGCTTCCCGTCACGTTCCGCCCAGGGCGAGGCCCGACGAGGCCCCGCCCCCGCCCGGCCGTGAGCCCAGCGGCTTGTGGATAAAGTCTCGTCATGACTGACCTTGTGCAGGTGTCCACCGCCACCGAGACCCGCGAACAGGCCGTCCAACTCGCCCGGTCCGCGGTGCGGCAGCGCCTGGCGGCAGGGGCTCAGATCATCGGCCCGGTCACCTCGGTGTTCTGGCACGCCGGGGAGTTCGGCACGGGCGAGGAGTGGCAACTCCTCATGAAAACGCGCGCGGACCGCTACCCGGCCCTCGAAGCGCACCTGTTGGAGCATCACCCGTGGGACAGCCCGGAGGTGAGCGCCGTACCGATCGTGAACGGCTCGGAGAAGTGCCTTAGCTGGGTGACGGCGAACACCGCACCGGAGTGACCGGCTCCCTTCCCCGGAGAGATCACACCGACCCGCAGTACCGTTGACGCACAACCTTCTGGCGGGGGTGGCGGTGGGCATCACGAACGAGTCGGGCATGGGCGAGCGCATCGCGGAGCTGCGCCGGCGGCGCGGCCTGACGCAGGAAGAGTTGGCCGAGCGGGCGGACCTGTCCGTCGATGTCATTCGCAAGCTGGAGCAGGGCCGACGGAAGACGGCGCGGCTGACCAGCATCAACGCCCTCGCGGGTGCGTTGGACACCGAGCCGAGCTATCTCGTGGGCCAGCCCGGCACCTTCGAGACCCACGACGGGCCGGACGACGGCCTGCCGTCCGTCCTGGCTCTCCGGGAGGCCGTGTCCCCGGTGGCCGATCTGCTGGGCGGCGACGCCGACCCGGAGGACGTGCCCAGTATCGAGGCACTGCGACTGGCCCTGGCTTCGACGGAAAGCATCCGCCGCGAGGGCCGCATGGGCGAGATCGGCACACTGCTGCCGCAACTCATCCGGGACGCCCGCGCGGCGGCGCACGCGTACACGGGCGCCGACGCCGCAGTAGCCAACTCGGTTCTGGCCGTGGCCTATCAGGTCGCGGCGACCACGCTCACAGCCCTGGGCAAAGAGGACGCCGCGTTCACCGCGATGGAGCGTTCCCTCGCGGCCGTCCGCCACTGCGACGACCCATCGCTGGAAACCCTGGCCGCATCGACCCTGTCGTGGGTCCTCACGAAGCAGGGGCGGCTGGCCGACGCCGAGCGGGTCGCGCTCGCCCGTGCCGAGAAGATTGAGCCCGGGTTCCGGTCGTCGCAGACCGATCTGGCGCTGTGGGGCGTCCTGTTGCTGCGTGCCGCCACGGCTGCGGTACGGCAGGAGAAGCACGGCGCCGTGACGGACCTGCTGTGTCTCGCGAAGGGCGCGGCGGAGAGCATGGGCGAGGACGTCCTCGTCGGCACCACACCTTTCGGGCCGACGAACGCGGGCATCGCCAGGGTCAACTTCCTTGTCGAGATGGAGAAGGCCGAGGAGGCCGTCAGTGCGGCGCGCACCATCCCCGATCTCGGTTCACTGCCGCCCACCTGGCGGGCGCGCTTCCACGTCGACCGGGCTCTCGCCCACAGCGACCTCGGCCAAGACCGCGCGTCCGCCCGCGCGTTGCTGAGGGCCGAGCAGGACGCACCCGAGTGGATGCGCTACCACTCCACTTCGCGCCGCCTGGTGGAGGAGCTACGGGGACGCGCGCCCCGCCGGGACACGGTCGTACTAGGACTGGCCGACCGACTCGGCCTCATGCGGTAGGACTTGGCGTCCTACCTGATCCAGGAAGTGGTACCGCCTGCCACTGGGGTGTGACCGGGCGGATTCGTAGCGTGACCGGCATGAGACCACGTCAGCCGCACCTCCACCCGAGCGGGACAGCCACCGCCCCATTACCCCCCGGCGAAGACCACCCCGCCCTGGTGGTGAAGCGCTGGCCGAACAGCCCCCGATCGGTTTGCAAGGCACGGCAGTTGCTGCTCCAGCACCTGACCGCCTGGGACCTGACCCACCTCGCCGACTCCGCCGAGCTGGTCCTCTCCGAACTGCTCACCAACAGCGTGCGGCACGCGCGTATCCCCGGCGGACGCCGGACGCCCTCACGGCCGCTCGCGCAGCCAGTTGCCGAGGACGGCGAAGTCGGTGGCGAGGAGGCCGGTCACGGCATCCACTCGATGGAGAAGCGCCGGTCCCGGGTGGTGTCTCGCCACCCAGGTTCGGTCGAGATCGCCGATCTCGTCGTCGACCCAGATGAACGGCCGCCCGGACGCGAGGCGGACGAGCGGCCGGGTCTTCCAGTGCAGCAGGTCCGGCGCATCCTCCTCAGGGGCCTCCGGCAGGTCGGCCACGGGCAGCTCAGGCAGCCCCAGCAGCGGCGCGATCACCTCGTTGGCGTCGTCCATCCACGCGGTGGCCCACACCAGCTCGCAGGGCAGCGCCAGCAGTCGCGGCCCGTGCGTGAGGTCGATCTTCGCCAGTTGGGGGTTCGACGCGTGCTGCCACGCGTCCCACTCGTCGAGCGCCGCTGGAAGCCGCCCGCCGCCATACGGGAGGAGCGTGCCGTCCACGTCCAGGAAGAGCAGCGGCCGCTCCGCGCGATCGGTCATGCTCGCACGCTATCCACGATCCCGCGTGGGAGCGGGTGTCGGGCTTGAATGGCGACATCCCGTGGGGGCATTCATCGGTTCGACTTCTGTCGGCGGGCCTTTCGGCGCGATGTGGGCGATCTTTCCCCGGTGGTTCTTCCGCGCCCGCGAGAGCGCCGGCGGTGTGACACCGGCCGCGTGTTCCCGCGGTGTTCCCGCGTGCACCCGCTGTCCGGGGCGTTGGGTGGCGTCCATGCAGCTCAGGGTCTTGGCCAGCGAGGTGCCCGGAGCCGGACTTGAACCGGCACGCCCGCGAGGGGCAACGAGGTTTAAGCTCGTCGTGTCTGCATTCCACCACCCGGGCGTGGCGCGTGTCCGCGTTGGCACACGAGCCTATCGGGATGCCGCGGCCGAACTGCGGGGCGGTAACCCGATCTTGTCTTATTTTATTGACGTCTGAGGGTGTGTCAGCCCCCGGAACTAGCCATCGGCACATGCCACAGGCGGCAGAAGATCCCGTACCGGGCGGTACGGGAATGACGAAAAGTCGCCGTGCGGTTACGCAAAGCGCATCACTCCTTGTCGTTGCCCGGCGGTTGACGCGCGTCGTTGTCGTGATTTGCGGGGGCGCGCCGGGTGTCGGGAGAGTGCGGTGCGGAAGGGGGTCGCCCAGGGGCGTCGGGGAGTGTGACCTCTGAGCGCGGGTGCGCTCGAACTTGCGTGCAGTCTTGGCCAGAACCGACCCGTCGGCGCGGCGGCCGGCCCGTGTCATACCGGAGGAGGAGGCAGCGGCTCCGGTGTCAGACGAAAGATGGCCACCGGAACGGGCATCGGGGGTGACGATCCGCGAGCCGGGCGACGCGACGATGAGAAGGTCCGCGCAGCCCCCACCTCAGGAGCGTTTCCCGTGACCACCATGCCGCTCGCCCACCGCACCGTCGCCGTCGCCGCGCGTGCCACCGACCTGTCGAAGGTCTACGGCACCGGCGAGACCCAGGTGGTGGCGCTCGACCGGGTCAGTGTGGACTTCCGGCAGGGGGAGTTCACCGCGATCATGGGCCCCTCAGGCTCGGGCAAGTCGACGCTGATGCACTGCGTCGCAGGGCTGGACAGCTTCAGCAGCGGGTCCGTACAGCTCGGCGACACCGAGCTGGGGTCGCTCAAGGACAAGCAGCTCACGCAGTTGCGCCGGGACAAGATCGGCTTCATCTTCCAGGCGTTCAACCTGCTGCCGACGCTCACCGCCCTGGAGAACATCACGCTCCCGATGGACATCGCGGGCCGCAAGCCCGACCGGCAGTGGCTGGACCAGGTCATCGCCATGATCGGGCTCTCCGACCGGCTCAGCCACCGGCCCACCCAGCTCTCCGGCGGTCAGCAGCAGCGCGTGGCCGTGGCCCGCGCGCTGGCGTCCCAGCCGGAGATCATCTTCGGTGACGAGCCGACCGGGAACCTGGACTCGCGCTCCGGCGCCGAAGTCCTCGGCTTCCTCCGCAACTCCGTGCGCGAGCTGGGCCAGACCGTGGTCATGGTGACGCACGACCCGGGCGCCGCCGCCTACGCGGACCGGGTGATCTTCCTCGCCGACGGCCGGGTCGTGGACGACATGCTCTCCCCCGGCGCCGACGGCGTGCTGGACCGGATGAAGGCGTTCGACGCCAAGGGCCGTACTAGCTGACGTTCCGTCACCGACCCTCCGAACGCTTCTACTTGACCTCGGGAATCCCACCATGCTCCGTACCGCCCTGCGCACCGTGCTCGCGCACAAGGCCAGGCTGCTGATGACAGTGCTCGCCGTGATGCTCGGCGTGGCCTTCGTCTCCGGCACCCTCGTCTTCACCGACACCCTCGGCCGCGCCTTCCACAACCAGACGGCCAAGAGCTACAAGGACGTCGCCGTCGCCGTCTCGTCCGACGACGAGACCGGCATCAGCACCCGGACCGTCACCCGCATCGAGGGGGCCGAGGGAGTCGCCACCGTCACCGGACGGGTCGACGGGTTCGCCGGCGTCGCCGACAAGGACGGCAAACTCATCGGCAACGGCTGGTCCAACACCGGCGCCAACTTCGCGCCCGGCAAGGACGGCAAGGACCCCTCGTACGACTTCACCAGCGGCGCTGGCCCCGCCAAGGGCACCGAGATCGCGCTCGACAAGGCGTCGGCGGCCAAGGGCGGCTACCACGTCGGTGACCGGGTGCGGGTCGCGACCAACGGGCCGGTGAAGGAGTACACCCTCAAGGGGGTCTTCGACACCGAGGACGGCGCGGTCAACGCGGGCGGCAGCCTCGTCCTCTTCACCACGGACACCGCGCAGCGGCTGTATCTGACGCCCGGCCACTTCAAGGACCTCTCGATCATCGCCGCGCCCGGCGCCTCGGACGGCCGGATCCTCACCGAGGTGAAGTCGGTCCTGCCGGCCGACGCACGCGCCCAGACCGGCACCAAGCTCGCCGCCGACCAGGCCGCCGACATCGAGAAGGGGCTCGCCAGCCTCAACCAGATGCTGCTGGCCTTCGCCGGTATCGCACTGTTCGTCGGCATCTTCCTGATCTCCAACACCTTCACCATGCTGGTCGCCCAGCGCACCAGGGAGCTGGCGCTGCTGCGCGCCGTCGGCGCCTCCCGCAAGCAGGTCAAGCGTTCGGTGCTGGCCGAGGCAGCCGTGGTCGGCGTGGCCGCTTCGGTGATCGGCTTCGCGCTCGGCGTCGCCTTGGCCGTCGGGCTGCGCGCGGCGATGGGGTCGTTCGGCGCGAAGATCCCCGCCGGTCCGCTGGTGGTCTCGCCGGTCGCGGTCGGCTCCGCCTTCGGCGTCGGCGTGCTGATCACGCTGCTCGCCGCCTGGCTGCCGGCCAGGCGCGCGGCGAAGATCCCGCCGGTCGCCGCCATGAGCAGCGTGCACGGCGTCGCCACCACCCGCTCGCTCGTCGTACGCAACTGCATCGGCGCGGCGCTGGCGCTGCTGGGCGGCGCCGTGGTGGTGGCGGGCGCCGCCGGCGGGTCCGACGGCCGGGCGCTCATCGCGATCGGCGCGTTCCTGGCCCTGGTCGGGATCATCGTGCTGATCCCGCTGCTCTCGCGCCCGTTCATCGCGCTCGTACGGCCGCTGCTGCGCGGCATGTTCGGGGTGTCGGGCAAGCTGGCCAGCCAGAACGCGGTCCGCAACCCGCGACGCACCGGAGCGACCGCCTCCGCGCTGGCCATCGGGCTCACCCTGGTCACCGGGCTCTCCGTGCTCGGCGTGACCCTGGGGCAGGCCGTCGACAAGGCGACGACGGACAACATCAGCGCCGACTACATGGTCACGATGGCGAGCGGCGACTCACTGGACGCCTCGGCGGTGACCGCGCTGCGCAAGGCGCCCGGCGTACAGGCCGTGTCGCCGCGTCAGTCGGCCGGGCTGGAGGTCAAGGGCGACTACCAGTCGGTCGCGGCCGTCACCCCCGGCGACATCACGAAGGTCTTCAACTTCACGTCCGTCACCGGATCGATGGACACGCTCGGTCAGGGGCAGGTCGCGGTCGCGGAGAAGACCGCGAAGTCCAACGGCTGGAAGGTCGGGGACGTCCTGCCCGTCACGTACGACGACGACGCGTCGGCCCGGCTGAAGGTCGGCGCGACGTTCAAGGACAACGAGTTCCTGGCGTCGGTGCTGGTGTCGGACAAGCTGATCGCCCCGCACGAGAAGACCGCCGACATCCGCGAGGTGTGGGTCAGGAGCGACGGCGGCGCGAGCGCGGCGCACGAGCAGGCGCTGGTGGACGCGCTCGGCGACAACCCCGCGATCAGCATCATGGACCAGCAGGACATCAGGAACAGCTTCGGCGGTCTGATCAACACGGTGCTGAACATCATGTACGGACTGCTGGCGATGGCCCTGCTCATCGCGGTGCTCGGCGTGATCAACACCCTCGCGATGTCGGTCTTCGAGCGGCAGCAGGAGATCGGCATGCTGCGCGCCATCGGTCTCGACCGGCGCGGTACGAAGCGGATGATCCGCCTCGAAGCCGTGGTGATCTCGCTCTTCGGCGCCGTCGTCGGGGTGGCGCTCGGGTCCTTCCTCGCCTGGGCCATCGGGCAGACCATCAGGAGTTCGGTGCCGGGTTACGCGCTCGTCGTCCCGTGGGACCGGATCGGGATCTTCCTGGTGCTGGCGGCGCTGGTGGGGGTGCTGGCCGCGATGTGGCCGGCGCGCAGCGCGGCCCGGCTGAACATGCTGACGGCCATCAAGACCGAGTGAGCGAACGGCCGCGCCCCGTACACGGGCCGCCCCACCCCTTCGGGGGCGGGGCGGCTCCGTCATGCCGACAGTCGCGTCAGCGCCAGTCGTGCGAGCGCAGCGGCACTCCCGGCTCGCCGCTCTCCGGTGTCCGCACGGCCAGGATCTGGTTCACACCGATCCTGTTGCGCTCGAAGGAGAGCGCAGAGGCCGCCATGTAGAGCCGCCAGACCCTGGCCCGGCCCGGCGACGTGGCACGGACGGCCTCGGGCCAGTGCTGCTCCAGGTTGGCCACCCAGCGGCGCAGGGTCAGCGCGTAGTGCTCCCTTATCGACTGCACGTCACGGGCTTCGAAGCCCGCTTCCTCCAGCGTGGCGACGGTCCGGCCGAGCGGGGCCAGCTCGCCGTCGGGGAAGACGTACGCGTCGATGAACTCGTCGATGTGGTACTCCTCCTCGACCATCTCGGGACGCCGCGCGATCTGGTGGTTGAGCAGCCGGCCGCCCGGCTTGAGCAGCGCGTACAGGTCGTCCGCGTACTCCCGGTAGCGCACCGTACCGACGTGCTCGGCCATGCCGATGGAGGAGATCGCGTCGTACGGGCCGTCCCTGACGTCGCGGTAGTCCTGGACCCGGATCTCGACCCGGTCGGTCAGCCCCTCCTCGGCGATGCGCTTGCGGGCGAACGCGGCCTGCTCGCGGGAGAGGGTGACGCCGGTGACCCGGGCGCCGTACTCGCGCGCGGCGTGGATGGCCATCGAGCCCCAGCCGCAGCCGACGTCGAGCAGCCGGTCGCCGTCCTGGAGGGCGAGCTTGCGGCAGACCAGGTCGAGCTTGTCGTGCTGGGCCTGTTCGAGGGTGAAGCCGGGGGTGTCGTCCCAGTAGCCGCAGGAGTAGACCATGGAGGGGCCGAGGACCATCTCGTAGAAGTCGTTGCCGACGTCGTAGTGGTGGCTGATGGCTTCCTTGTCGCGCCGCTTGGTGTGCAGCGCGCCCGTGCGGCGGCGTACTTCCTCGACCGGCGGCGGGGGCGGCGGCCAGGGTCCCGCGATCTGGACGATGCCCTTGGCCGCGGCCCGCATCCGCGGATCGAGGACGGGGTGCACGGTGTCCTTGGCCTCGGCGCCCTTCTCCCAGATGAGTCCCGCGAGCAGCTCCAGGGCCGCGTACAGATCGCCTTCGACATCCAGCTCGCCGGCGACCCAGGCGCGGGCCAGGCCCAGCTCGCCCGGCTTCCACAGCAGCCTGCGCAGCGCACGGCGGCTGCGGATGACCAGGATCGGCGCGTCCGGGGGGCCTGATTCGCTGCCGTCCCAAGCGCGGATACGCACGGGGAGCGGGGCTCCCAGCAGTTCTTCCGCAAGAGTGGTCAGCCGCAGCGCGGCGTCGGCCATGGCGCACACCTCCGTGATGATTCATCCAGACATGCTCAGCACCACGTAAACACCCGGAGGGTGCGGACGCAGTCCCGCTGTCACGCAATGAGACCGTAAAATAGCTGCATTCACCACGGAGTTTAGCGCGGTACGGCTCTGTGCGCCCCGGCACTGCGGGAGTCGTCCGGTGCGCGGAACGGCGTCCGTAGGGGGCGGTCAAGACCGCACGGGTGAAGCCCGCTTGTTGGGCCGTCAGGGCGAAGGCGGAGCTCCTCCGGCGGCCCTCGACCGGTCGGGGGCATGCGAAAGGGCCGCCCGCACCACGGATGGCGGACGGCCCTCTCGGTCGGTCGGGCGGGGTCAGGAAGCCTTGGCCTTCTCGGGCTCGGGCCGGGCGACGACCGCGGCGGGCGGCGGGGTCGGCTTGGCCGCCTCGTAGAACTCCTCGCGCGGCGTCTGCATCGCGCCGAGCGACACGACCTCGCGCTTGAGGAACATCGAGAGCGTCCAGTCGGCGAAGACCCGGATCTTGCGGTTGAACGTCGGCATGGCCATGCCGTGGTAGCCGCGGTGGGCGTACCAGGCGAGCCGGCCCTTGAGCTTGATCTTCATCTTGCCCATGACGATCATCGCGACGCCCTTGTGCAGGCCGAGACCCGCGACGGCGCCCTTGTTGGCGTGGCTGTAGTCCCCCTGCGGGAAGCCGCGCATACCCGAGATCACGTTGTCGCCGAGCACCTTGGCCTGGCGCAGCGCGTGCTGGGCGTTGGGCGGGCACCAGGCGTTCGGGTTGCCGGCCTTGCGGCCGACGACGTCCGGGACCTGCGCGTTGTCGCCGGCGGCCCAGATGTAGTCGGTGCCCTGCACCTGGAGCTTCTCGTTGGTGTCGACGTGACCGCGCGGGCCGAGCGGCAGACCGTAGCGGGCGAGCGCCGGGTTGGGCTTGACGCCGGCCGTCCACACGATGGTGTTGGAGTCGACCTCAAGGCCGTTGTTCAGCACCACGTGACCGTCGACGCAGGAGTCCATGCCGGTCTTCAGGTAGATCTCGACACCGCGGCCCTCAAGGTGCTCCTTGCCCCAGGCGCCCAGCTTCGGGCCGACCTCGGGGAGGATCTTGTCGGCGACGTCGACGAGGACGAAGCGCATGTCCTCGCGCTTGACGTTGGTGTAGTACTTGGCCGCGTCGCGCGCCAGGTCCTCGACCTCGCCGATGGTCTCGGCGCCGGCGAAGCCGCCGCCGACGAAGACGAAGGTGAGCGCCTTGCGACGGACGTCCTCGTCCGTCGTGGAGTCGGCCTTGTCGAGCTGCTCCAGCACGTGGTTGCGTAGACCGATGGCCTCCTCGATGCCCTTCATGCCGATGCCCTGCTCGGCGAGGCCGGGGATCGGGAAGGTACGGGAGATCGCGCCGAGCGCCACGACCAGGTAGTCGAAGGGCAGCTCGTAGGCCTCGCCGACGAGCGGCGCGACCGTGGCGACCTTGCGGTCCTGGTCGATGGTCGTGACCCGGCCGGTGAGAACCTCAGCCTTGGGCAGCACGCGTCGCAGCGGTACGACGACATGCCGAGGCGAGATGCTGCCGGCGGCAGCTTCGGGGAGGAAGGGCTGGTACGTCATGTACGAGCGTGGGTCCACGACCGTGACGGTCGCTTCCCCGTACCGCATCTTCTTCAGAATGCGACGAGCTGCGTACAGGCCTACGTACCCACCGCCTACAACGAGGATCCTGGGACGCTCCGTGGTGCTCATGCCATCGAGTATCCACCCCGGGGGGAGGGGGTACTCGTGAGCCCCTTCACAAGGGTAGGGGGTACCTGTGCTACAGTGCCCGGCCCCTTTGCGGCCGACCCCGTGAAGCGATGACGGCCAGGGAGCCGAGCAGCCCCGCCGACACCCCCGGTGACCTGCCCCAACGCGCCGCGCGCCACGCGGACCACCGCCCGGGTTCACAGTGCCGTAACGCCCCCGGAACTCCCCCGTAGGGTCCGGTCGGACCCCTTTCGAGGGCCCCTGCGGCCCTTGCGTACGGCAACCGTGCACGGCAGGAGTCTTTTCCTTGTGAAGAACTTCACGAAGTTCCCCGGAGAGGCTCTGCGGCAGCCGGGAAAGGGGCGTGTGTACACACTCGCGCGTACACTGGTTCCATGACTGACCGCACTGTGACCGTACGGGAGGCCCGCGCGCATCTGGCGGACCACATAAACCGCGCGGAGCACGGCACTCCGACGGTGATCACGCGCAACGGCGAGCCCGTCGCGGCGGTCGTGCCGATCGCGGATTTCCACGCGCTGGAGGAGGCGGCGGACGTGCTGCTGGCCCGGGAGGCGGAAGCCGAGCTGGCCCAGGGAGGCGCGACCGTGACCATGGCCGAACTGCTGGCCGACCTGTTCACCGAGCAGCCGGGCGACACGGCGTGAAGTACGCGTTCCGGTTCACCACGGCAGCGCAGCGGCAGCTTCGCGCCCTCGACCGGCCCGCCGCCATGCGCATCCTGGCCGCGCTGACCGCGCTCGGCGACGATCCGTACCGCGAGGACGCCGACATCCAGAAACTCAGCGGTCCTTCGGGCCTCTACCGGCTGAGGGTCGGCGGCTACCGGGTCGCCTACCAGGTCAAGGACGGCGAACTCGTCGTCCTCGTGGTCAAGATCGACGACCGGCGCGACGTCTACCGCAGCCTCTGAGCACTCTCCGAGGGCGTCACTCGCCCTCGCTCGCGATCTGCCAGGCGATGCCGTCGAGGATGTCGTGCTCGCTGACGACCACCTCGGCGGCTCCCGTCCGCTCCATGATCGAGAGCAGTACGAGGGCGCCGGCGCCGATGACGTCCACCCGGCCCGCGTGCATGACCGGGATCGCCGCGCGTTCCTCGTGGGTGGCGGCCAGCAGGCGGTCGGTGATCTGCTTGACCTGGTCGTACGGGATACGGGAGTGGTGGATCGCCGCCGAGTCGTACGCGTCGAGGCCGAGCGCGATGCCGGCCACCGTCGTGACCGAGCCCGCCAGGCCCACCAGCGTGCGGGCCTCGCGGAGCGGTACGGCCTCCTCGGCGAGGTCCAGGGCCGCTTCGACGTCGGCGCGCATCGCGGCGATCTGATCCGGGGTCACGGGGTCGGTGACCGCGCCGTCCCGCAGCAGATGGCGCTCCGTCAGCCGTACGCAGCCGATGTTCACCGACCGCCCTGTCCTGACCTGGTCGTCGCCGACGACGAACTCCGTCGAGCCGCCGCCGATGTCCACGACCAGCCGGCTCTCGTGGCCCGGCAGCTCCTTCGTCGCGCCGGTGAAGGAGAGCGCGGCCTCCTCGTCACCCGTGATCACCTCGGGCTCCACGCCCAGGATGCCGCGCACCCCGCGTACGAAGTCGGCCCGGTTCTCCGCGTCGCGCGACGCGGAGGTGGCGACGAAGCGGATCCGGCGGGCGCCGTGCTTCTCGATGATCTCCGCGTACTCCCGGCAGGCGGCGAAGGTCCGCTCCAGCGCCTCCGGGGCGAGCCGGCCCGTGCGGTCCACGCCCTGGCCGAGCCGGACGATCGTCATCCGCCGGTCCAGGTCGGTCAGCGTGCCCGCCACCGGGTCGGCGTCGGCGACCAGCAGCCTGATGGAGTTCGTACCGCAGTCGACGGCGGCCACCCTGGTCATCCGGACTCCTCATTTGTGAACGGGATCACACACGGTCCCTTGGCCCACCACTCGGGCAGCATGGCCAGCGCCTCGTCGCCCAGCGGATTGACCCCGGGGCCCGCCGCCAGCGAGTGCGCGACCAGCACGTGCAGGCACTTCACCCGGTCCGGCATGCCGCCCGCGCTGGGGAAGCCCGCCAGCTCCTCGATGGCGTCGCGGCGCGCGAGGTAGTCCTCGTGGGCGGCGCGGTAGGCGGCGGCCAGCTCCGGGTCGGTGGCGAGGCGCTCGGTCATCTCCTTCATGACGCCGTTCGCCTCCAGCGTGCCGATGGCCGAGGCCGCGCGCGGGCAGGTCAGGTAGTACGTCGTGGGGAAGGGCGTGCCGTCGGGCAGCCGCGGCGCCGTCTCGACGACATCCGGCTGACCGCAGGGGCAGCGGTGCGCGATGGCGCGCAGTCCGCGCGGCGGTCGGCCGAGCTGTTGCCTGAAGGCCGCGACATCCGCCTCGGTGGGCTCGGTGCGGTCGGTCTGCGGAGGGGGCTTGTCCATGCCTGCCTAGGGTGTGCGCGGCGGCCCGCCCGCCGGGTTACCTGTCCGGGCGGGCGGCGTCGTCGGCGTGATCGACGTCGTCCATGAGGTTGGAGTACCAGGGGCGGTCGGCCCCGCCCTCCACCTCGTGCTGTTCCCCGACCGTGTGCGGGTCGGTCATCGTGAAACCGGTCTCCCCCGGCATCACGTAGTGCAAGTGCTCCCTGGCCAGCCGCTCGATGTACGCGTCGTCCTGGAGCCGCGCCTTCTCGTCGCGCAACTCCTCGACCTGGCGCTTCGCGTCACGCGACGTCCGCTCCTGGTCGCTGATCTCGTTGCGCTGGGACACGTACTGCCGCATCGGGTACGCGAGCGCCACGACGAGCGTGCACACGACCAGGGCCAGGAAGGCCGCCCGGCCGGTGAGCCGGGAGCGGCGCGCCTGCCGGCGGCTCTGCGAGCGGTAGACCCGGGCGGCGGTCTGCTCGCCGAGCACCCGCAGCCTGGTCGCGGTGGAGAACCGGTCCCGGCTCCCGCTCATCGCTCGCCTCCCGTGTCACGTACGTACGTCCCCGGACACGGTACGGGACCGGGGCCGGGGACGTACGTACGACGGGCGGGCAAGAGCGGGACCGCCGTGCCGCCTGTCCTACTCGGCGGAGCGGAAGCGCGGGAACGCGCTGCGGCCCGCGTAGACGCCCGCGTCGTCGAGGATCTCCTCGATGCGCAGGAGCTGGTTGTACTTGGCGACGCGCTCCGAGCGGGCCGGTGCGCCGGTCTTGATCTGGCCGCAGTTCACGGCGACGGCGAGGTCGGCGATCGTGACGTCCTCGGTCTCGCCCGAGCGGTGCGACATCATGCACTTGAAGCCGTTGCGCTGCGCCAGCTCGACCGCGTCCAGCGTCTCGGTCAGCGAACCGATCTGGTTGACCTTGACGAGCAGCGCGTTGGCCGAGCCCTCCTCGATACCGCGGGCGAGGCGCTCCGGGTTGGTGACGAAGAGGTCGTCGCCGACGATCTGGACCTTGGAGCCCAGCTTGTCGGTGAGGACCTTCCAGCCGGCCCAGTCGTCCTCGAACAGCGGGTCCTCGATGGAGACGAGCGGGTACGAGGCGACCAGCTCCTCGTAGTACTCGGTCATCTCGGCGGCCGAGCGGGACTCGCCCTCGAAGTTGTACTTGCCCTCGCTGTAGAACTCGGAGGCGGCGACGTCGAGCGCGAGCGCGATGTCGCGTCCTGCGACATAGCCGGCTTCCTTGATCGCTTCGAGGATGAGGTCGAGCGCGGCGCGGTTGGAGTCCAGGCTCGGCGCGAAGCCGCCCTCGTCACCGAGGCCGGTCGCCAGGCCCTTGTCCTTCAGGACGCGCTTGAGGGTGTGGTAGACCTCGGCGCCCCAGCGCAGCGCCTCGGAGAAGGACTCGGCGCCGATCGGGGCGATCATGAACTCCTGGATGTCCACGTTCGAGTCGGCGTGCGACCCGCCGTTCAGGATGTTCATCATCGGGACGGGCAGCAGGTGCGCGTTCGGGCCGCCGAGGTAGCGGAACAGCGGCAGGTCGGACGCCTCGGATGCGGCGTGCGCCACGGCGAGGGAGACACCCAGGATGGCGTTGGCGCCGAGCGACGACTTGTCGGGGGTGGCGTCCAGGTCCAGCATCGCCTGGTCGATCAGCCGCTGCTCGGTGGCGTCGTAGCCGACCAGCTCCGGGCCGATCTGCTCGATGACGGCGAGGACGGCCTTCTCGACGCCCTTGCCCTGGTAACGGTTCTGGTCACCGTCGCGGAGCTCAAGGGCCTCGAACGCACCGGTGGAGGCACCGGAGGGGACAGCAGCACGGCCTGTGCTGCCGTCGTCGAGGCCGACCTCGACCTCGACCGTGGGGTTGCCTCGGGAGTCAAGGATTTCCCGGGCTACGACGACGTCGATGGACGGCACGAGCATCTCCTTCTGGGATGTGACGCTTGGAGCGCAGGGCCCGTTGGCCTTGCGGCAAGAGCCTAACCGGCGGCGGGGCGTGGGCCGGCCTGTGCCCGCACGCTGGGACGAAATGAGGACCGAATACCCGGCAGGCCGGACAATTCCGGCGGCCGCCTCACCGGGACCCCGCGCCGGGCCCCGCGCCGGGCCCCGCACCCGGCACCCGGGACCCGTACAAGGAACCCCGGCCCGGCACGCACGGGGGAAGCGCGCCGGACCGGGGTGGTCGGTGAGGACCGGTCGGGTCAGCTCAGGTGGAGCTGCTGGCCCGGGTAGATCACATCGGCGTCCTTGACGATGTCCTTGTTCAGGTCGAAGACCTTCTTCCAGCCGCCCTTGACGTGATGGGCGGTGGCGATCTTCGAAAGGGTGTCGCCGCCCTTGACCTTGTACTCGCCGTCACCCTTCTTGATCGTGGTGGGACGGCTCTGGCCGCGCGAAGCGGGCTGCGCGTCGCTGCGGCTCGACTCCTGCTTCGCGGAGGGCTGCGACTGCGACTGCTGCCGCTTGGGCTGGGACTGCTGCTGGGGAGCCTGCTCCTGCGGCTGGGCGGCGTCCGAACTGCTGGAAGCGCCGGACAGGTTGACGCCGCAGCTCGGCCACGCGCCCTTGCCCTGGCTGGCCAGGACCTTCTCGGCGACGGCTATCTGCTGCGACTTGGAGGCCTGGTCGGCGCTGGAGGCGTAGGCGGTGCCGCCGTACGCGGCCCAGGTGGACGACGAGAACTGCAGACCGCCGTAGTACCCGTTGCCGGTGTTGATCGACCAGTTGCCGCCGGACTCGCACGAGGCGACCTGGTCCCACTCCGAGGTGGAGGCGGCCGAAGCGGACGTGGCACCGAGCAGCGGCACCGCGATGGCGGCACCGGTCACTCCGGCGAGCGTCGCGTAGCGGACGGCCTTGGACGGGCGGCGGTGCTTGGCATTGCTGGAACGCAGCATGGAGCATCTCCTCACCGACGCCTGCGGGGTGAGCTGTCGGGTTCGGGCCAAGTGAGTTGCCCGGCCACCTGCCGCGTCGCGGCATGTGGCTACACCCCGAGCCGGTCGGCGGCCGTCTCTCGACGGCCGGGTCCGGCGCCTACCTTGGGTCCCCCGCTCCTGCCTACGGCGCTTTACGCGACGACTGTTCCCGGCGTCCGGCGGCAGGATTCGGCGTGCCGGTCGACGGGGCCCGCGGTGCGAGCGAGTCAGACGTAAACACAGCCCGCCCCGGATGTTCAAAGAAGAGCATCACGGATAAATCGCCCGTACCGGTCCGCGGCACCGTTGTGTTTTCGCAGGTGGGAGCGGAAAGGGACGAACCCGGCGGGCAGAGCACACCAATTACGGCAAAGAGACCCTTGTCTCACTTGCACAGAAGTGGACATAGGGTCTCTAACTGCCCTCGTTCCAGGCGTTACTGAGCGAGATCCGCACTGGCCAGCGCCGCGTCCGCCGCGTAGATCTGCTGCCAGCCGCCCGGCAGTGTCAGCGCGTCGGCGATCAGCGTCGGGGTGGCGTCCACGGGGGCGGCGTACTGGTCGACGGAGATGCCGTCGCCCTTCGCGTCATGTACCGGTTCGTCAGCTCGCGAGGCGTGACGGCCGGTTTCCCGCTTATCGACCGAATTGCCCCGCTGTGTGGTCTCGGGGGCCGCGGCGCCGCGGTGCTTGGACGTCTTGGCGGGGGTCCCGGACGGCTTGCCGGACGGGGTCGTGGAGGCGTCAGGGGCGGGTGTGGTCGCCGAAGGGGATCCGGAGGGGGTCGTGGCGGACGCCGAAGGGTCGGGCGTGTCCGTGGCCTTCGGGGACGCGCTGCCGCTGTCGCCGACGCCGAGCACTCCGTCGATCACACCGCCGACCACGCCGCCGACCGTGCCGCCGCCGTTGTCGTTGCTCACACCGGTCGGCGCTTCGTCCTCGGCCGCCGGGTCGGACCCGGCGCCGGGGTCGACGTCCGGCGTGGCGGCGCTCTTCGTGAGACCGGAGACCGCGGCGCAACTCGTCCACGCCTGCGGGCCCTGCGCGTCGAGGACCTTCTCGGCCACCTGGATCTGCTGGGCGCGGCTGGCGAGGTCGGGCCGGCTGGCGTACTGGTCGCCCCCGAAGGAGTTCCAGGTCTCCTGCGACATCTGCAACCCGCCGTAGTAGCCGTTGCCGAGGTCCGCGCTCCACGTGCCGCCGCTCTCGCACTCGGCGACGTGGTCCCAGGTCGTGGCGTCTGCGGCGGAGGCGCCGGCAGCGCCGAGCAGCGGGATCGCGATCGCCGATCCGGTCACCCCTGCGGCGACGATCAGTGCGGGAGCCTGCCGAGGGCGGCGATGACGGCCGTTCGCGGACATGCGGTTGCCTTCCGTGTGACGGGAAATACGACTACACCGTGTGGCGGGTGGAGTTGTCGGTGAACGTAGCGGTACTCGAACGCCTGTCACAAGTCGATGCAGCGGAGATCACGTGAAAGTCACGGACTTGACGGTCCGTCAGCGGGACAGAGGTGTGAACTGCACCGGAAGCGTGCGCAATCCACGCATGATGAGCCCCCCACGCCACCGCAAATCGGAAGGATCCTCCGCAAGGCGCACATCGGGCAGCCGGGTCAGAAGTGTGGCAAGTGCGGTCCGCCCCTCCAGCCGGGCGAGGGGCGCACCGAGGCAGTAGTGGATTCCGTGCCCGTATCCGAGGTGTTGATTGTCACTCCGCGCGAGATCCAGCCGGTCGGGGTCGGCGAAGCGCGCGGGGTCGCGGTCGGCGGCGGCGAGGACGACGAGGACGGGGTCGCCGGTGGCGATGCCCACCCCGCCGACGGTCAGCGGTTCGGTGGCGTAGCGCCAGGTGGCGAGTTCCACCGGCCCGTCGTAGCGCAGGAGTTCCTCCACGCCCGTGGCGAGCAGCGCGGTGTCGCCCGCCGCGAGCGCTTCCTGGAGCCCGGTCCGCTGGCCGGGGTTGCGCAGCAGCGCGTACGTGCCGTTGCCGATCAGATTCACCGTCGTCTCGAACCCGGCGAACAGGATGATGAAGGCCATCGCCGCCGCTTCGTTCTCGGTGAGGTGCTCCCCGTGGTCGCCGGCCCGGATCAGGCCCGAGATCAGGTCGTCGCCGGGCTCCCGGCGCTTGCGGTGGATCAGTTCGGCGAGATAGCCGCGCATCTTCTTCACCGAGCGCGCGACGCCGCCGCGCGGGCCGCCGCCGTGCCGGATCATCATGCCGGCCCAGTCCCTGAAGTCGTCCTGGTCCTCGGCCGGTACGCCGAGCAGGTCGCAGATCGCGTAGATGGGGAGCGGGAAGGCGAAGTCGTGGATGAGGTCGGCCGAGCCCTTCGCCGCGAAGCCGTCGATCAGTTGGTCCGTCAACTGCTGCACGCGCGGCGCGAATTCGGCGACCCGGCGCGGGGTGAACGCCTTGGAGACGAGCCGGCGCAGCCGGGTGTGGTCGGGCGGGTCGATGTTCAGCAGATGCGTCATCAGATCCGCGTTGCGCTCGCCGGGGATCCCGGTCCTGCCCTTGGCGTGGGCGCTCCCCGCGTGGTGCACGGGGTTCTTCGACAGCCACGCGTCGGCGAGCGCCTGCTTGGCGTCCCCGTACCGCGTCACCAGCCACGCGTCGACCCCGCTCGGGAGCGTGGTCCTGTGCACCGGCGCGTGCTCGCGGAGCCAGGCGTACGCCGGGTAGGGGTCGGTGGCGAACTCCCAGGTGAAGAGCGCGGGCGCGGGGCCCGCCGGGGGCGCCGCCGGGCAGGTGGCCGGGGGCGTGGTCGCTGGGGTGGCCGGGTGTGTGGCCGGGGAGGACTGGTCGGGCATCCCCCGACCCTAACGACCCGCTCGCCCGGCCGGTCAGGCGTGGTCCGCCCCGCCGTGTCCCTCGGCCGCGCGGATCGTGTCCCTATATACACGCGCAGCAGCACGCAGCTCGGTCTCCGGGTCGACGCCCGCCTCGTCCGCCCGTACCGCCAGGGCCAGCAGCTCGTACCCGACGCCCGCACCCGGCGGCGGTACGACGTCCAGCCCTGCCGTGCGCACCCGCCCGGCGAGCTTCGCCGCGAGCGCGAGGCCCGGCTGGCCGAGCGGTACGCCGTCGGTGACGGAGTCGCGCTGCTTCTCGATCGCCTTCGTCCGCAGCCAGTGCGCCTTGACGTCGGCCGGGGTCGCCGCGGTCTCGTCGCCGAAGACATGGGGATGGCGGTGGATCAGCTTCTCCACGAGGGTGGCGGCGACATCGTCGATGGAGAACCGCGTGGTCTTCTCAGCGCGCTCGTCGTCGCGCTCGTCCCCGGTCTCGTCCCCGGTCTCGTCCCCGGTCTCGTCCCCGGTCTCGTCCTCTTCATCGGTCTCGGCGGGCAGGCCGTCCTCGGCGATGCGGGCGTGGAAGACGACCTGGAGCAGTACGTCGCCCAGCTCCTCGCGCAGCTCGTCGGCGTCGCCGTCCTCGATGGCCTCGACCAGTTCGTACATCTCCTCGATGCCGTACTTGGCCAGCCCCCGGTTGGTCTGGATCGACGACCACGGGCATTCGCGCCTGATCCGGTCCATCACCTGGACGAGATCGAGGAGCCGGGCGCCCGGCAGGTCGTAGGAGCCGGGGAGCAGTTCCAGGTCGGGCATCTGGACCCGGCCCGAGCCCGCGAGCCTGGCGAGGCCGTCGGTGAGCGGCCCGCGGCTGTCCAGCGAGGAGATCACCACGACCGTACGGCCGCCGGCGCAGTCGGCGACCAGCTCGTCGGCGCCGGGGGTGCCCTCTTCGACCCGGACGCCGGCTTCCCGTAGATACGGGAGCTGTGGGTCGGCCGGGTCGGCGCACAGCACGCGGTCGGCGGCGTGCAGCGTCTGCCAGGCCGGCCAGGACAGCAGTCCGGGTGCGACGCGGTGGCTGGCGGTCAGCAGGACGATACGGCCGGCCGGGTCCTGCGGCGGCGCTGCGGGAGCTTCTTGGGTCACCTGTCGAACCTACCGCCGGCCTGCGGTCAGGCGTCGCTCGGCTCCTGCTGCGGGGCTTCCTTGGTGACCTGCTTGATCCACGGTGTCGTGGACCGGCCCAGCGAGATCTTCGTGTTGTCCCACGTGCCGTAGCGCGGGTTGACGTCGACATGCATCGACTTCGACGTCTTCGCCAGCAGGGCGAGCACCTTCTGCTGGCCCTCCGGGGTCGTGGTGTCGCCGCCGACGGCCGTGGCGACCTTGGCGAGCAGGACGTCGCGGCGTACCGCGTCGTCGATCTGGTCGGGGGTGAGCGCGCCCTGCTGCAGCAGCACGGACTCGAACGCCTTCGCGCCGCCGGACTGCGCCTCCGCCTGCTGCCTGGCGGTCTGGATCTCCCGGCGCGAGGCGCTGACGCCCTCGTCGCTCGCGGCCCGCAGCAGGATCCGGTCGAAGATCATGCCGTTGAGCTTGTTCTGGTTGAGCTGCCCCGAGTTCTTGATCAGCTCGGCGGACTGCGGCGACGCCTCCTGCGCCTTGCGCACCGCGGCGACCTGGGCCTGGAGCGTGGACACCTCGATCCGCTTGCCGCCGACGACCGCCGCAGCTCCCGGGTGGGAGTCGCTGCCGCACGCGGTGAGCAGCGGGGCCGCGGCGAGCAGGACGACGGAGATGGAGAGCGCGGTGCGACGGCGGCGGTTCAAGGGGGCCTCCCGGGAGATTGTGCGGCGATGCACAAGCCTTGCAGTGATCGATGTTAAGCAGTCGGCGTGGTCTGGGCCACTGGTTCGACCAACGATTCAGGCACGGTTGTGGTCTCGGGGGTCCGCATGATCGTCCGCACGTGCATCACATCGGAAGTTCACCCTTCCGACATCTATCTCGAACCGGTGTTCACTTCGCCGCAGTCGCCGCGTTCACCGGAGGCTGCCTAGCGTCCTTCTGGATGACCTGGCGACGGTGGGAACGGACGGAACACAAGGGAATGACGCAAGCAACTTTGACCCCTGTACCGGAGCCCCTTCCCGAAGAGCGGAGTTCACCGCCCGCCACTCCGGAAGCCGCCGCACCGGCCGCCCCCGCACCACGGCACGACCGGATGCGGGCGCTCGACGGGCTGCGCATCGTGGCCGCGCTGATGGTCTGCCTCTACCACTACTCGGGGCGCGGCGGCGACATCACCCGCGCCTGGGGCGAATCGCCCCGCCATCTCTTCCCCGACCTGTCGGGGCTGACGGTCTACGGCTGCCTCGGCGTGCAGGTCTTCTTCGTCATCAGCGGCTTCGTCATCTGCATGAGCAGTTGGGGCCGTTCGCTCGGGGACTTCTTCCGCTCCCGCGTCACCCGGCTCTACCCGGCGTACTGGGCGGCCATCGTCCTGGTCACCGCGGCCTGCTTCATCCTCCCCTCGGTCAGCGAACCGCTGCGGCTGCACGAGGTGCTGGTGAACTTCACCATGCTCCAGCAGCCCACCGGCGTACGGCGGGTGCTCGGCGTCTGCTGGACCCTGTGGGTCGAGGCGCGCTTCTACTTCTTCTTCGCGCTGTTCGTGGTCTGGAAGGGCGTCACCTACCGCCGCGTCGTCATCTTCTCCGTGGTGTGGACAGCCGCGACCGCCTTCGCGCAGGTCGCCGACAACCCCGTCGTCACCGAAGTGGTGATGCAGGACAACGCGCCGTTCTTCATCGGCGGTCTGGCGCTGTACCTGATCCACCGGTACGGCAGCGACATACTGCTCTGGTCGCTCGTCGGCGTGAGCTGGCTGCTCGGCCAGCACTACGCGACGATCGCCCTGTGGAACCCGGCGACCGACCCGAGCCAGACGTTCGCGCCCCGCTCGCCGTACGTGATACTCGCGATCGTCACGTTCGCCTTCGCCTCGGTCGCCGTCGTGGCGCTGGGGTGGGCCCGCTGGGCGAACTGGCGCTGGCTGACCTTCGCCGGGACGCTCACGTACCCCTTCTACCTGGTCCATGAGCACCTGGGCTGGTTCGCCGTGACGATCCTGCACAAGAAGTTCGGCCTCGACCCGCGGCTGACGCTCATCGCGGCGGTCGTCTCGATGCTCGTCCTGGCCTGGCTCATCCACCGGCTGGTGGAGAAGCCGTTCGGACCGAAGCTGCGGCGGGCGATGAAGACGCAGGCCGCCCGGCTGAAGGCGGCCTGAGCCCCGCCGTTGTTCGTGCGGGGCTCGGCCGCTCAGGGGCCGTGGAACTGCTGCTGGCGCTCCAGCGCCCGCCGCACATCGGCCGCCAGCGGGTGGTACGGGCCGTAGAGCCGCCCGATGTCGTAGAGCAGATCCCCCAACTGCTGGT
Source organism: Streptomyces sp. NPDC087906 (assembly GCF_055584925.1). Classification (NCBI taxonomy): domain Bacteria; kingdom Bacillati; phylum Actinomycetota; class Actinomycetes; order Kitasatosporales; family Streptomycetaceae; genus Streptomyces; species Streptomyces sp. NPDC087906. The sequence goes on along the minus strand of NZ_JBVJLC010000001.1, from coordinate 1,098,665 downwards.
GCGCCGCCGCGTGATCGCCGACGGCCAGCAGCAGATTGCCGATCCGCTGGCGGATGTCGAAGGCGCGGTCGTGGTCGGCGCCGGGGCGCTGCTGGTTCTCGAAGTACGGCAGCAGCGCCCGGTATTCGGCGAGGGCCGCCGCCGCCTCGCCCAACTGCTCAAGGCACAGGGCCGCGTCGAAGCGGAACTGCAGTGCCTGGGTGTCGCCCGCACCCGACTCGGCCGCCCGGTCGTCGGCGAGCCGGCGCAGCTCGGGCAGGGCCCTGCGGTACTGGCCGTCGTCCATCAGCGTCGCCGCGTACTGCTTGCGCAGGATGCGGACGACCGGTGACGACTCGCCGTGCTCGGCGGCTGCGGCGGGCAGGATGGAGCCGAGGATGTCGACGGCCTGGGTGATGCTGCCCTCGCCGAGCAGCCGCTTCACCTCGTCGACGGCGGCCGCCACATCGGGGCGTTCGGCCGGTACGGGCTGTTCGGGCCTGGCGGGCACCGGCACCGACGGCGGGCTGGTCGCCCGGTCGGGCCACGGCGCGTGCGGGCGGCTGAACGGCCTGGTCGGGTCGAGCGGTCCGGCCGCGGGAACTCCGCGCGGCGGCAGCATCGGCACGAGCTGCTCGTACACCTCCTGCGCTCCCGCGGGGCGGTGCTGCGGGTCCTTGGCGAGCAGCCGCAGCACCAGCGCCTCCAGCGGCTCGGGGATGTCGGGCCGGATCCGGCGCACCGGCAGCGGCGCCTCGTACAGATGGCGGTGGAGCACGCCGAGCACGGTCGATCCCGCGAACGGCACGTTCCCGCTGAGGAGTTCGTGCAGGAGCACGCCGAGCGCGTACAGGTCGGTGTACGGTCCGACGGCGCCGCCCATGGCCTGCTCGGGCGCCATGTAGGCGGGGCTGCCGATGGGCGATCCGGTGTGGGTCAGGCGCGTGGTGTCGGAGTCGATGACGGAGGCGACGCCGAGGTCGAGGACGGTGACCGTGCCGTCCGGTTTCACCATCACGTTGCGGGGCTTGAGGTCGCGGTGCACGATCGGCACCGCGTGCACGGCGGCCAGCACCGCGCACAACTGGGCGGCCACGGAGGCGGCCCACGGCCAGGGGTACGGGTCGTGTTCGGCGAGATGGTCGGCGAGGTCGGCGCCTTCGACGTACTGCATGACGAGATACAGGTCGTCCCCGTCACTGCCCGCGTCATGGACGGTGACCAGACCGGGGTGGTCGACCTGCGCGGTGACCCGGCACTCGCGCACGAAGCGGCGGCGCATCTCGTCGGCGCCCGAGGCCGCCGCCATCCGGTCGGGGCGCAGCAGCTTCACGGCGACGCGCCGGTCGAGGCGCTGGTCGTACGCCGTCCAGACCTGGCCCATACCGCCCTGGCCGATGATCGTCGACAGCTCGTAACGGGCGGCGATGACCCGTCCGTTCACCGGTCGTCCTGCCGTTTGCGCAGGATGTCACTCAGCTCGTCGAGTTCGGCGCGCACCTGGTCGATACGGGGGTGCCCCGGCTGCGGGTAGCCGGGCTGCGACTGGCCCGGCTGTGACTGGCCGGGCAGCGACTGGCCGGGCTGTGACTGGCCGGGCTGTGACTGGCCGGGCTGCCGTGGCACCGCGCCGGGCTGCGGGTGGGCCCCGGCCGGCCGGTCGGCGGGGACCGGCGGCGGCGGAGGTGTCGGCAGCGGGCCCTGCTGCGGTACCGGCCGCGCCTGCGGCCGCATCGGGCCTGTGGTGGCCCGCGGGTGCGGGTAGCCGTAGCCGGGCTGCGGCGGCACGGAAGGCGGGTAGTACGGCGCGGGCGCGGGCAGTTGGCCGCGGAACCTGCGTATGTCGAAGGCCAGGTAGTACGCGATGCTCACCGCGCCGAGGAGCATGACGAAGCCGAGCGCCACGTCCGTCCTGTAGTCCGACTCGGGCAGCGAACCGACCACGGCGAACGCGCCGATCCCCAGCGGGAGGCTCAGCGCGACCGCCGTCCAGTCGTACCAGCGGCCGCGCAGCAGCGCGATCCGGAACAGCGGTAGGCAGGACAGGGTCCCGCAGGTGAGCGCGGCAGACGCGGTGAACAGCACCCGGATCGTGACGACCACGCCGTGCGAGGACGGGGGCCGGGGCGCTGAGGGCGGCACAGGGCCGTGCATTGCTGCTCCTGACGGGCCTGGGAACGAGGACGCGGAGGTACGAGCGTATACACCGACACCGACAGCGGTCGCCTGGTTGTACCGAACCGTTGTCAGCAGCGTCACATCGGTACGGAACCGTCCGTCAGCCCGTCGTACAGGCCCTGGACCAGCCGCTCCCCCAGGGTCCCCGCCAGCCTCAGCGCCCCCTCGAACTCGGCCAGCGCGCGGAAGTGTTCGCCGTGCCGCCGCTGCTCCTCCAGGGGCAGCCGGGGCAGTTGGAGACGGCGTACGTCGAGCCGGGCGGCGGTTGACGCGTAGCTGCTGGCCTGGCGGTTGTTGGCGGTGCCGCGCAGGAACCCGGCGAGGAACCACGGGTCGAGTGCCGCCGGATCGGGGCGCAGCAGTTGGAGGTTGCGGCCGAGGGCCGCGCCGGCCGCAGTGTCGTCGACGACCCGGGCCACCGAGCCGCCGCCGAGTACGGGTACGACGACGTCGCCCGCCCGGACCAGCACGGGCTCCTCGCCGGGCCCTTCGGGCAGGGTGCCGGACGGTTCGGTGCCCGCGACGACGTCGTGTTCGGTGAGGACGCGCACGGGCCCCGCCGGGCTCGTACCGGCGCCGCCCGCGCGCAGCTCCAGGACGCCGGCCCTGGCGAGTTCACCGACGGTGGTGCCGGGGCGCCGGGGCCGCACGTCACCCGCCGCCTCCGACGGCGCCGGGGTCAACTCGACGGTCCGCCGCAGCGCTTCGGTCAACCGGTCGCGCACGTCGGCCAGTTCGGCGGCTCCCCCGCTCGCCGCCGGGGGCGGCAGATGGCGGGCGGGCGCCAGGTCCACGTCGTCGTCGAGGAGGTCGATGACGGGCACGGCCCGGCTGATCCCCGGCTCGTCCGCCGGGGCGCCGTCCTGGTCGAAGGCGCGCCAGGCGTCGGTGACGGTGGCGTGCACGGCCGCCCAGTCGAGGCTGTCGCGGCCGCGGCCGACGCCGTCCGGATGCCCGGCCGAGTCCACCAGCAGCAGTTCGGGGGACGACCGCAGCCCGTCGCCCGGCCGCCGCAGCACCCACAGGTGCAGCGGGACGCCGTAGGGCGGCGCTGCGCCCGCCGGCAGGGCCACGACGGCGCGCAGCGCGCCGCGGCGCAGCAGATCGGCCCGCACCCGGCGCCCCGAGCGGCGGGACGCCGCCGCGGGCGGCATCAGCAGGACGGCGGTGCCGCCGGGCCGCAGATGGGCCAACGCGTGCTGGACCCAGGCCAGTTCGGACTCGGTGCGGGCCGGGAACCCGTACTCCCAGCGCGGGTCGTAGGCGAGTTCGTCATGGCCCCAGTTGCGTTCGTTGAACGGCGGGTGGCACAGGACGGCGTCCACGGTCAGCCCGGGGAAGGCGTCGGCGCGCAGCGAGTCGCCGGTCCGCGTGCCGACCTCGGCTCCATTGCTCAGCGCGAGCCGGAGTCCGGTGAGCGCGGCCAGTTCGGGGGCGGCCTCCTGCCCGTACAGCGCCGCGGGGTGCGGTACGGCGCGCAGCAGGGTGCCGGTGCCCGCCGCCGGGTCGAGGACGGTCACGTCCCTGGCGGTGGCGCCCGCCAGCGCCGCCATCAGCGCCGCTGCGCCCGGCGGGGTGAGCGTGTACTGCCGGGGGTTGGCGTCGAGATACCTGCCGAGCAGGAACTCGAAGGTCTGGTGCGCGCCGAGTTGGGCGGCGAGTTCGGCGGCGCCGCGCAACAGCCCGGCGGACGACTGGAGTTCGCGCGCGGTGGGGGTGTGGACAGCGCGCCCCGCCGTGCCGCCGAAGCGCGGGCCGAGCACCTCTTCGAGGGCGACGGGCAGCAGTTGGGCGAGCCGGGTGTCCGACGCCCCGGCCAGGCCGAGCCAGTCGGTGGGCCGCTCCCGTACGAGCAGCAGGACGCAGCCGGTGCGTACGAGGGCGGTCGGCGCGCCCGCCGGATCGCCCGACAGCTCCTGCCAGACCCGCTCCCGCAGCGGGATCTCGGCGAGTTTCCCCTGGTCGCGCAGCCACTGCTCGACCTCGGGCAGGGCGAAGGACGGGCTGGTCTCCGTACCGCCCACGGGCCGGGGGAAGTCGGCGTGCCGGCGCCGCCAGTTGCTGACCGCGGCCCGGCCGACTCCGGCGAGCCGGGCGATGCCGGCCGCCGTCACCTCTGCTGCGCTCTCGGGCACCTGGCTGCCTCCTCACGGCGCGGACTGATGTGGCACCGATCATACCGTCGCGACCGAGAAACCCGGATTCACAGTACGAGACCGAGTAAGAGTGTAAATCCGTGTTGACTCGGTTCACAGACTCTGTTGTTATTAACGCATCGCCGCCCGCGATGACCGGCTCCCTCACCCCATCGGAGACACCCCATGCCTTCTCCCGCCGTTTTCCGCCGCCCCAGACACCGCGCCATCGGTTTCAGCCTCGGCTGCGCGATCGCCGTCGCCGCCCTGGCCGGCTGCGGGCCGACCAGTGACGGCAAGGGCGTCGGCCAGGGTTCGGCCGCCGCATCGGGGCCGGCCTCCGCCACCGCCACCAAGAAGCCGGCGCCGTTCGCCAACCTCTCGGGCCCCGACATCGTGAACAAGTCCCTGAAGGTCACCCGGGGCGCCACGTCGCTGACCATGCAGGCCGACGTCCAGGACCCCACCGACGGCCGCGTGCTCTTCACCATGGCCGTCAGCACCAAGGGCGACTGCGCCGGCCATGTGTCGATGAACGACGAGGGCAAGGTCGTCGTGTCGAAGGTCGGCAAGACCGTCTACATGAAGTTCGACGAGGAGTTCGTACGGGCGCAGGGCAAGAACGACCCCAAGGCCGAGACGGACGCGGCGGTCGACATGCTCGCGGGGCGCTGGGTGAAGACCTCCGCCACGTCGGACGAGGGCAAGGAGTTCGCGGCCTTCTGCGACCTGGACACCCTGCTGGCCGACTTCGAGGGCGAGGACACCGTCGCCCGCAAGGGCCCGCTCGCGACCGTGGACGGCCGTCAGGCCATCACGCTCACCGAGTCCGACGGCAAGAGCCAGTACAAGATGTTCGTCGCCACCGAGGGCAAGCCGTACCTGCTCAAGCTGGTCACCACCGGCGACGAGCCCGGCAGCGCGGTGCTCAGCGGCTTCGACGAGCCGGTCGGCGCGAAGGTGCCGACCGACAAGGACATCCTCGACCTCGACACGCTCTAGGCCGTGTCCGCCGCCGGACTCCGGGCGATGCTCAGCCGCCGCACTGGGCGAGCATCGCCTTCTTGTCCGCCGACGTCACCGGCAGGTCGTACTTGACGGACACCTGCGCCACCCGCACCGCGTAGGAGCAGCGGATCTCCTTGTTGGGCGGCAGCCAGGACGCCGGGCCCGAGTCGCTCTTGGCGCCGTTGGTCGAGCCGTCGACCGGGATGAGGTTGAGCGGGTCGTTGGCGATCTGCTCGCGCTTCGACTCGCTCCAGTGCGCCGCGCCCATCTGCCAGTCGTACGACAGCGGCATGACGTGGTCGATCTGCACGGCGCTGGCCTTGGCCTTGACCCACTTGATCGTCTTGCCGGTGTACGGGTCGTGCAGGGTCATCGTGGCGAGTATGCAGTCGGACCCCGAGCGGAACGTGGCCTTGAGGCCGTCCCGCTTCAGTACGTCGTTGCGGGTGTCGCAGCCGTTCCTGGACAGCGGCACCTTGTCGACGCCGTCCTTCCACGCGTAGCCGAACTCGTCGCGCTCGTAACCGGTCTTGGGTCCGCGGCCCTTGGTGTCGACCTTGTCGATCAGCGCGCGGGCGGCCTTCTTGTCGGCGGCCGAGGTGAGCGGGGCGAGGCCCCGCTTCGTACCGTCCGGGTTGTCGAGGGGGCTGACGCCGAACGTGCCGCTGGGCGCGTGCGCGCCGCTGTCCGCCTCCCCGCCGCCGCCAGGGGCCGACGCCCCTGGTGAGCCCATGTCACCGCCCAACTCCGTCTTGCAGCCCGTCAGCAGAAGGACGGAGAGGGCGACGGCGCCGCCGCCGAGGCATGTTCGCGTAATGCTGTTCCCGAGAGTCCGCACGAACAGACGTATGCCCCGTTCGGTACCGATCAGCGCGCCGGAACGGGACCCAATCGTGAAAAGGCCCCCGTGAGGCCCTTCTTGAGGAACTTCGCCAGCGGCCGCTCGACCAGACGGTGGATCAGCCAGCTCAGCACGAGCATGCCGACGATGAGTCCGCCGACCAGCAGCCGGGCGTCGACCCGGTCGTGCCCGGAAGAGGACATGGGATGATCTTGATCACTACAGGGTGCGCTCACCGTACTCTCGCGGCTCTGCCGGTCGGTGGCTCGTTCAGCCCCGCTTCCAGCGGCTGCTCCAGCAGCCGCTTCAGCAGACGGGCGAGCGGGCGCTCGACGAACCGCTGGATGGTCCAGGCGAGCAGCAGCATGCACAGAGCGACCAAGGCAAGCACGGCAGCCGGTGACATCTGGTCGCGGAAGTTGAAGATCAGTAGCAGCCCGAGGTGCTCATGGGTGAGGTAAAGCGGATAGGTCAAGCTGCCGGCGGTGACGAGCCACCGCCAGTTCATCCAGGAGAACCACCCCAGCGAGATGCCCGCGATGGCGAGGAAGAACAGGGTGACGATCCCGAAGCTCCAGGTGCCCGACAGATGTGTGTTGATGATCCCGCCGAACCGTTTGGTCTCGCCCAGGACGGCGTTCTGGGCGATCAGCCAGGAGATGCCCACGATGCTCCACGGCAGGACGTGAGAGCCGAAGTGGTGGATCAGGTAGAAGCCGATACCGGCGACGAAGTAGCAGGAGTACTGGGGCACCAGCACCATGTTCAGGAACGGTTCGTCCAGCGCGAGGGCGAGAACCGAGGCGATGGTCCACAGTCCGCAGAACACCACGGTGTTGAGATAGGTGACGCCCTTCCAGACGACGAAAGCGAAGAGCAGGTAGAAGCGCATCTCCACCCAGAGCGTCCAGAACACACCGTCGACGGACGAAGAGCCCAGCGGCTCGTGGAGCATGGTCAGGTTGAGCAGGATGTCGTGGAAGCTCATCCGCTGCTTCACCACCACCGGATAGAGCTCCTGGGCGACGATGATCAGCACAATCGCTGTCCAGTAGGCCGGATAGAGGCGGGTCACCCGCGACCGGAAGAACTGCCCGGGGGTGCGGCCCCAGCAGCTCATGCAGATGACGAATCCGCTGATGATGAAGAAGAATTCGACGCCCAGCCAGGCATAGTCCGCGACGGGTTCCAGGCCTGGCAGCACGGTCCTGCTCTGCTGTCCCCATGCGCGACTGGCGTTGCCTCCGCGGGCGAGGTAGTGGAACAGCAGTACCGACAGGGCCGCCAGCAGGCGCATGCCCGTCGAGAGCGTAGAGGCGTGGTCGGGGACTTTGGCGCGGCTCGGACGCCACCACGTGCCGTGACGGCCCGGGTATCCCGGACGGGGAAACATCCGTCCCTTCGCGGGTCGTGGTACCTGACGTTGTCATGCAGAGAACTCGCTCTTCCTGTCGGGCGCGTCGGTAGGCCGCGGTGCCGGTTGATCGGCATCACGCGGGACGCGGGTACCACGCGGAGCCGGAAGGTGAGGGCGCCCGAAGGCTCCTGGCGCGCGGCCGTACCTGCCATCGGCCCGGCCGCGATACCCCCGCGTGCCGTCCCGGTGGCTGCGGCACCCGCCACTCGTCCGCGGTCTTTCAACCTGCTGCACGCCAATCGCCCGTCCGGCCCCGCACATACGTTTTAGCCGTCATCCCACCCAACCGGGTCAGAGTGAACCGAAGGCGTCCAACAAGCGAACGCGAAGCTCGGGAACCGCTCAACAAGCGTGACAGCCCGGCAGAGAACCTGCCGGGCCGCTGCGAGGGAGCGAGGCCAACTGCGCTTCGCTCAAGGATTCAGATCAGTAGACCTCAACGCCGTACCAGGCGAGGGCCTCATTGGCGGGCTGGTAATAACTTGCGCAGTAACCGTTATTGATGCCGGACTGGATGCCAAGCGCATCATTCCCGAAGAACAGAGGCCCACCGCTGTCTCCGAGGTTCCGGCAGATATTCGTCTCATCCATGCCCGTGACCCGACGACCGCTGGTATAAGTTATCGTCTGATTCTTGTATGTAAGACTTCCGCAATTGAATCCGCTTGTCGCACCGGATGTGCAAACATTCTCGCCGATCCTACTGTCACGCGAGTATCGGATATCCAGGACAGTATCGCCACCGGTATCGACGTTCCCGACGTAAGGCACGTCCGGGTTTTCCGAGTTCACCAGGCCGAAGTCGTTCCCATTCGCGATGTTGTGCCCCGTCGTGTGACCGAGAAGATTCCCGTTGGAATTCACCCACCGATTGTTGACATCACTGGTGCAGTGCCCTGCGGTAACGAACCCCAATACCGAAGGGTTGTCCTTCAGTCGCACACTGAACCCGTACGAGCAGTTGATGTTTCCGTTGGAGATGAAATCGCCACCGTTGATGGGCCTCGTCGCCGACTCGGCGCTTTCACCCGCTATGCGAATAATTCGCGCAGCACCGCCGTAGGGCTCGACGAACTGAGCCAGCGCCGCGTATTCCGCATCACTGACAGTGCTGTCCGCGCGAACAAGAACCTGATTGGCCGGCACATCAACGCCCCAAATCGTGCCGGGAGTTCTGAAGTTGTCGTCGAGTTTCTGCTTGATCGCGTCCAGATAGGCGCTGTCGTACGCCACATCTCTTGCGATGGCGCCGGACCCCTCGACCGCCTTTGCGGCGGCGTCGTCCGTCACGTTGACGACAAAACGACCCTTGGCCTGGTCGAGGTATATTCCGCCGGTACGCGAATCCCCCAGCCGATCGGCGAGATCCTGAGTTTTCTGACCGCTCGGGCCGTCCGCCACTGCCACGTCGTGCGACAACAGGCGGTCGGGTTCTTGTGCGCTCGCACTCGACGTTGCCCCCAAGACTCCGGTGAGGAGTGAGATGGCTACCAGGATTTGAGCGGGACGAGTAAAACCTCGGATTGCTTTCACAGTTCCTCCATGATCGACCAGTGTGGAGGAGATTCAATCCTCCACACCCTTCACGGACACAACGGAATCATGAATTCCGACCCTCGTGATCCTCATGGCCGAAAAGCGCCGAGGCAACTCAAAAGGGACTTGAGAAGAGTCACGAACCCAGAATCGTCGCCAGGAACTCCCCGGTCCACGACAGCAGTTCACGCCCCACGACCGGCTTGCCGCCGATCTTGCCCGCCGTCGGGCGCGGCACCAGGATCTGGTGCGCCGCCGGCTTGATGACCGTACGGGGATGCAGCCGCTTGAGGCGCAGCTCCTGCGACTCGCGCAACTCCACCGGCGCGAAGCGGATGTTGGCGCCCTGGAGGACGATCTCGCCGACCCCGCAGGCCCGCGCCAGCATCCGCAGGCCCGCGACCAGCAGCAGGTTCTCCACCGGCTCGGGGAGCTTGCCGTAGCGGTCGGTCAGCTCCTCCCGTACGGCGGCGATGTCCGCCTCCGAGTTGGCGGAGGCGATCGAGCGGTACGCCTGGAGGCGCAGCCGCTCGCCCGGCGCGTAGTCGTGCGGTACGTGCGCGTCGACCGGCAGCTCGATCTTGACCTCCAGCGGCGGCTCCTCCTCCACACCGCCGTCGACCGCCGTGCGGTAGTCGGCGACCGCCTCGCCCACCATGCGTACGTACAGGTCGAAGCCGACCCCCGCGATGTGCCCGGACTGCTCGCCGCCGAGCAGGTTCCCCGCGCCGCGGATCTCCAGGTCCTTCATCGCGACGTACATACCGGCGCCCATCTCGGTGTGCTGGGCGATCGTCGCCAGCCGCTCGTGCGCCGTCTCCGTCAGCGGCTTCTCCGGCGGGTACAGGAAATACGCGTAGCCGCGGTCGCGACCGCGGCCCACCCGGCCGCGCAACTGGTGGAGCTGGGACAGGCCGAAGTTGTCACCGCGCTCCACGATGAGGGTGTTGGCGTTGGAGATGTCGATGCCGGACTCCACGATCGTCGTGGACACCAGCACGTCGAAGCGCTTCTCCCAGAAGTCGACCACGACCTGCTCCAGCGCGCTCTCGCCCATCTGCCCGTGCGCCGTCGCGATCCGCGCCTCGGGCACGATCTGGCGCAGCCGGGCCGCCGCCCTGTCGATCGACTCGACCCGGTTGTGGATGTAGAAGACCTGGCCCTCGCGCAGCAGTTCACGCCGTACGGCGGCGCCGATCTGCTTCTCCTCGTACGGCCCGACGAAGGTCAGCACCGGGTGGCGCTCCTCCGGCGGGGTCGTGATCGTCGACATCTCGCGGATGCCGGTGACGGCCATCTCCAGGGTGCGCGGGATGGGCGTCGCGGACATCGTCAGCACGTCGACGTTGGCACGCAGCTTCTTGAGCTGCTCCTTGTGCTCGACACCGAACCGCTGCTCCTCGTCCACCACGACCAGACCGAGGTCCTTGAACTTGGTCTCGGACGAGAACAGCCGGTGCGTACCGATGACGATGTCGACGGACCCCTCGCGCAGCCCCTGGAGCGTCGCCTTGGCCTCCGCGTCCGACTGGAAGCGGGAGAGGGACTTCACGACGACGGGGAACTGCGCGTACCGCTCGGAGAACGTGCCGAAGTGCTGCTGCACCAGCAGTGTCGTCGGGACGAGCACGGCGACCTGCTTGCCGTCCTGGACGGCCTTGAACGCGGCGCGCACCGCGATCTCCGTCTTGCCGTAGCCGACGTCGCCGCAGACCAGCCGGTCCATCGGGACGGTCTTCTCCATGTCCTCCTTGACCTCGGCGATGGTGGAGAGCTGGTCGGGCGTCTCCACGTAAGGGAAGGCGTCCTCCAGCTCGCGCTGCCAGGGGGTGTCGGGGCCGAAGGCGTGGCCGGGGGCCGCCATCCGCGCCGAGTACAGCTTGATCAGGTCGGCGGCGATCTCCTTGACGGCCTTCTTGGCGCGCGCCTTGGTCTTCGTCCAGTCGGCGCCGCCGAGCCGGTGCAGGGTCGGGGCCTCGCCGCCGACGTACTTGGTGACCTGCTCCAGTTGGTCGGTGGGGATGTAGAGCCGGTCGCCGGGCTGGCCGCGCTTGGCGGGGGCGTACTCGACGAGCAGGTACTCGCGGGTCGCGCCCTGGACCGTGCGCTGCACCATCTCCACGTACCGGCCGACGCCGTGCTGCTCGTGGACGATGAAGTCGCCGGCCTCAAGGGTCAGCGGGTCGATGGTCTTGCGGCGCTTGGTGGGCAGCCGCACGCCTTCCTTGCCGGCCGCCTTCTGGCCCGACAGGTCGGTCTCGGTGAGCACGGCGAGCTTCAGCGCGGGGTCGACGAAGCCGTAGTCGATGGAGCCGCGCGCCACATGCACGACGGACGGGGTGATGTCGGCGAGGCCGCGCCCGCCCGTCGACTCGGGGGTGTCGAGCCGGGCGGGGATGCCCTCGCCGCTCAGCACCTCGACCGTGCGGGCGGCCGTGCCCTGGCCCTCGGTGACGAAGACGGTGCGCCAGCCGTCGGCGAGCCAGCCCTTGGTGTCGGCGAGCGCGCGTGCGGTGTCGCCGCGGTACGACTCGGGGGCGCGCATCCCGAGCGTCAGCGCGTCGGCGCCCAGCTCCTCGTCCACGGCGAACGGTGACACCGACCACCACATCATGCCCAGCTCTCGGGCCCGGTCCCGGACGTCAGCGATGCCCCACAGGGAGGCGGCGCCCACGTCGATGGGCGCCTGGCCGCCGGTGGCGCTGGCGGCCCAGGACGCCTGGAGGAACTCCTGGCTGGTCGCCACCAGGTCCGATGCCCGGGTCCTTACCCGCTCGGGGTCGCAGACCAGCGCCATCGAACCGGCCGGCAGCACGTCCAGCAGCAGCTCCATGTCGTCCACGAGGACCGGCGCCAGCGACTCCATGCCCTCGACGGCGATCCCCTCGGCGATCTTGCCCAGCAGCTCGCCCAGCTCGGGATGCAGCTCGGCGAGCGCCGCCGCCCGCTCCCTGACCTGCGGCGTCAGCAGCAGCTCCCGGCAGGGCGGCGCCCACAGACCATGCTCGGCGACCTCCAGGGACCGCTGGTCGGCGACCTTGAAGTAACGGATCTCCTCGATCTCGTCGCCCCAGAACTCCAGCCGCAGCGGATGCTCCTCGGTGGGCGGGAACACATCGAGGATCCCGCCCCGTACGGCGAACTCGCCGCGCTTCTCGACCAGCTCCACCCGCGCGTACGCGGCGGCGGCGAGCTTCTCCGTCACCTCGTTCAGATCGGCGCTCCCGCCACTGCGCAGCGCCACCGGCTCCAGATCGCCGAGCCCCTTGACCTGCGGCTGCAGCACGGACCTGATGGGCGACACGACGACGCTGACCGGCCCCGCCGACGGATCGTCCCGCACCGGGTGCGCGAGCCTGCGCAGCACGGCGAGCCGCCGCCCCACGGTGTCGGAGCGCGGCGAGAGCCGCTCGTGCGGCAGCGTCTCCCACGACGGGTACTCGACGACGGTGTCCGGATCGAGCAGCGTCCGCAGCGCCGCCGCCAGATCCTCCGCCTCGCGCCCGGTGGCCGTCACCGCCAGCACCGGCCGCCCGGCCTCCCGGGCCAGCGCGGCCACGGCGAACGGCCGCGCCGCGGGCGGCCCGACCAGATCGACATGCATCCGGTGCCCGTCGGTGGCGGCCTTCACCGCTTCGGCGAGCGCCGGGTCTCGTACAACGGCGTCGAGCAGACCGTGCAGGCTCATGAAGGGTGCTTCCGTCCGGTTTCCTGGTGAGGTCGCCGCCCGGGAAGGGCAACGCGAAGGACCCGACACGTAAAACGGGCCGGGGTCCTCCAGAGTACGACCCCCCACCACCCCCCGCCCCGCGGGCACCGCCCGCCGCGGCCCCGCCGCCGCGGCCCCGCTCGCAGCGATGCGGGCCTTCCGCGGCTACGCGGGCGGCTCGGGCGGTCGCCATACCCCGGATCTGAGGTCGGCCAGGACGTCCCGGCTGACCGTCGTGAAGTGGTGGTCCGCGCCCAGGCTCCGCTCGCGTCCGGCGACCACTGCGGCCATCAGTTCGGCTGCGGTGTCCGTGTGCCCGAGCGCCGCCTGTGTCTGGGCGTGCAATTGCCGAGCCGCCAGTACCGCGGGGTAGTCGGGCCCCAGCACCCGTTGGTAGTCCTCGACAACCTGGCGGATCTCGTCGTCGGCCGACCGGTGGTCACCGAGGACGAACTGGACGCGCGCGTGGTTGTGGCGCGCGGCCAGGGTGACCGCGTGGTCCGGGCCCAGGTGACGGGCGCAGACGTTCGGCAGGGACAGCAGCGTGTCGTCGGCCTCGGCCTCCGCCGCGATCTCCCTCGCGGTGAGTATCGCCAGCAGGCTGACGCGCGAGCGCAGAGTCGCGGGGTGCCGGGGCCCGAGCGTTGCCTTCCTGCCCGCCACGACCGAACGAAGGAGTGCCACGGCTTCCGCACGACTGCCGTGGTTCGCGAGCACGAGTTGCAGTCCCTGACCGCTGTCCAGGGTGTCCGGATCGTCGGCGCCGAACAGCCTGAGCTGTGTGGACCGCACGCGGCGCAGCAACGGCTCCGCCTCCTCGTACCTTCCCAGCCTGAAGAGGGAACGTCCGGTCCTGGCGTAGGCGGCGAGTACCAGCCGGTGCTCATCGCCGAGCGCTCTTTCCGCGAGGGCGGCTGCCGCGCCGGCCGTCTCCCAGGCGGACAGGTAGTCACCGGTACGGTGCAGGGCCGTGGCCAGACGCGTGGCGACGCGCAGCGCGTCCGCCGCGCCGGACGGCTCGGCGGTTCTGCGCAGCAGAGCCAGGACGTGCGGCGCGAGCAGGCGCAGCCGGGGGTCGTACGGTCCGGCGGCCGGGACCGCCGGTACGGCAGCGTCCAGCAACCGGACGGCGGTCGGGTTGAGCACGGCGAGGTCCGTCGGAGGTGTTGCCGCGGCGACCGTGTCGAGGAGCACTCCGTGGCTGAGTGCGCACCGCAGATCGCCGAGGTCGACCAACTGGGTCAACGAGTGGTCGAGCAACGCGGCCAGCGCGGTCCCGGTACTGCCCGGGGCAAGGACCGCACCGATCTCGGGACGGTTCAGGACGGACAGCGGCAGCGGCTCGGGGGCGTATCGGGCCAGCAGCCTCACGAGCGCGACAGCCTGTGGCAATCCACGTTCCACAAAGGAATCGAGCGTCAACTGCCACGTGCGGCCGACCAGATGGCGCGGGTCTTCCTCGGCCAAGGCATCCGCCCCTTGGTCGATGAACTCCGCGGCTTCGTCCTCTTGGAGCCGCCGTCCGTAGAGATCCATCGTCCAGGGATCGATCAGTTGATGCGCCAGGAAACCGCCCGCGAGCGTGAGCGCCAAGGGCAGCCGCCCCAGCCGGTCGGCGACCTCGGCCGCCTGCTCCATCGTCCCGCTGCCGGGGGCGAGGTCGCAGAGCACCTGGGCGGCGTCCTCGCGCGGGAGCACTCCGATGTGCTGCAACTCAGCGCCGGGCCACCAGCGGGCAGCCGCACGCCGCGTCGTGACCAGAACGGTGCCGCGCGGGCTACCGCGCAGCCAGCTCCCGTCGCGGAGGATCGCCGGGTCGTCGGCATTGTCGAGCACCAGGAACCAGGGCTCGGCCGATTCATCCAAGTAGTGCCACACGAGATCCGCCGCGGGGCGGTGCCCTTGACGGGCCGCCAGCAGTTCGCTGTCGCGGGCGCCCCGGTCGGCGGCGGCTGCCAGCATGCCGGCCCGGAGACCGGCCCGGTCGGCGGCGTTGACCCACAGGCCCACCCGGCGGTACTCGACGGTGGCGACGTCGAAGAACGCCTGCGCGACAGCGGTCTTGCCGCAGCCGCCCATGCCGTGCAGGACGTACACCTCGGCGCCTCGTCCCGATGTGAGGCCCTCGCGTAAGCGCGTCAGCACCTCGCTCCGGTCGCGAAGGACCAGGGGCGTGTGGCCGACCGCCGGGCGACGGACGGAGTCAGGTCCACCCGCGACGCCGCGCCCGCCGTCCACGTAGTGGTGGTGTTCGGTGATGTGCTGGTCACCTGTCGTCTGATAGACCCGGCCGTCGTCCTCGGCACGGCCGTCCATGTGCCCGCTCTCGCCGGTCACCGTTCGGTGATGTGCTGGTCTCGCCCGGCCTGATAGACGCGGGCGTGCCCGGAGGCGGTGGCGCGCTGCGCGACACCGGGATCCGCAGCCGGTGACGGAGCCATCTCGTCCAGCAGTCGGCGCAGTTCGGCAGCCACCTCGGGTTGCGCGACGAGCAACCGCCGCAACCTGCCCTGCCATTCGGCGCGCAGCTCGCTCAGCACCTCTTGGTCGTCGGCCGCCAGGGCTGTCAGTACGTCCGCCCGGCCCACGTCCAGCTCCGCGGCGACCGCGTCGGCCCGGTGCGCCTGCACACGCCGCCACAACTGGACGAACCCCTCGCGGGCCGCCTGCCAGGCATCGGTGGTCATCAAGGTGACCAGTGCGGCCCCACCGCTTTGAGCGAGTGAGGTGATCTCCGGATCCATGGCTCTCCCCCCGAACCAGGCGGCTCGGCCAACAACCCTACGGAGGGAGCACACCGGCGTCGACGGCAGCGCGCACCAGATGGCCTGTTCCTTTCGAAGCCCGTGCGAAATCCAATCACGGTGACCAGCCACGCTGCTAGCGTCGCTTTGTTCGACTGCGAACAGAAGGAGGCTGCTGTGGCGAGGTCATGGGAAGCGGATCCGGAGACCACGTTTCTACGGCGGATCGGCAAATCTCCCCAGGAACTGGGAGTCACCTCCGACACACCCGACTGCCCCGACATGTGGGAGCTGAGCAACGGCGACGGCGACGTCATCGGACGGGACTTGTCGGACGCCCTCGGCGCGAGGCTGCCCGCCGGAGTCTCGATCGGTCCCGACGAGCGGCTTGTGGTGATCCCCAGGAGCATGCTCGTCGCGGCGAAGCCGGACATCCCCCATGTTTGATTCGTTCTCCCAGGGAATCTCGACGCGGCTCGACCGCCCGCATTACCACGAGGAGTACTACCGCACCCTCAAGAGCGGAATCGGGCACCTCAACAAACTGGAACGCGGCCAGAATTTCAAAGAACGCGGCTTCGCGAGCTGGGAGGCATTCGCGGCCGGACGGTGGGACGAGGCGCTTTCACTCATCGAGGACAAGCGCGACGCCTACACCGGGCAGGTCGAGGAAGTGGCACGCCTCGGGGTGCTGCAACGCCGCCTGCGCGTGGTGGAATTCCCCGTGACGCCCTATGTGCAGTGGGAATTGCACGTGCTGCGCCTCCGGGTCGAGGTGGGGGACCGGATCCGCCTGATCGACGCCAGAACGATCACAGACATCGAGCGGCAGCACCCGGCCCCCGAGGTGGTCATCCTCGGACACACGGCGATGTTCGAGGTGCGGTACGACGACGACGGAAACGCGGCGGGTGCCAACCACTACACAGACCGGGATCTGATCGCGGAGACCTCGGCGGGTTTCAACGAGCTGTACGCACAGGCCGAGGACTACACCAGCTTCTTCGCCCGCGAAATCGCCCCACTCCCACCGCCGACCACCACTCCCTGACCACCCCCGCGCCACCGCGCTGCGCCGGCGTCTCGTCCAGCGGTACGCATGAGCGACCGGCCCCGCGGGCGCTTGCGCGTTCCGGAGGGCCGGTCGGTGGGTGGGGCGGTCGTGGCCGGGGTTATTCCGTCGCGATCGCGTTCAGCACGTTCATCCGGCCCGCGCGGAACGCCGGGATCAGGGCTGCGAACAGGCCTACGAAGGCTGAGGCCACGAAGACTCCCAGGATCGTGGGCCAGGGGATCTCCAGGACTCCCAGGCCCTCCAGGGCCAGGAGTTTCTGGGCCGAGGTGCCCCAGCCCATGCCCAGGCCGAGGCCCAGGAGGGCGCCGAAGAGGGCGATGACCACTGATTCCAGGCGGATCATGCGGCGCAGTTGGCGGCGGGAGAGGCCGATGGCGCGCAGGAGGCCGATCTCCCTGGTCCGTTCGACCACCGACAGGGCCAGGGTGTTGATCACGCCCAGGACAGCGACGACGATCGCGAGGGCCAGCAGGCCGTAGACGATGTTCAGGAGCTGGCCGATCTGGTCCTTCAGGTCCTGCTTGAAGTCCGTCTGGTCCTGCACCTTGTACTGCGGGTAGGCGGCGATCGAGGACTTCAGCTCCTGGTACGCCTCCTTCTCCTTGCCGTCCTGCGCCGCCGCGAACATGATCGTGTTCTTCGGCATCTTGTCGGCGGGCACGTAACTCCGGGCGGTCGTGATGTTCAGGTACTTCACGCCCTTGTCGACGCTCGTGTCGTCCGACGTGATCGCCGCGACCTTCAGCTTGGCCGTCTTGCCGGCCTTGAAGGCGACGGTCAGTTCGTCGCCGACCTTCACACCGTGCCGCTTCGCGTAGTCGTCGCCGACCGACATCGCGTTCTTGCCGTACGCGCCGGACAGGGTGCCCGCCGTGGTCTCGCGGCGCAGGTCCTTCATGTACGACGGGTCGGCCGCGACCACCTCGTCGCTGTCCGTCCTGCCGTCCGGGGACGTCAGCTTGGCGTCGAGGATCTTGTAGTCGGTGACGCGGGCGATGTCCGGGGACTTCTTCAGCGCCGCCTCCGCCTGCGGCACGATCTGCTGGCCGGTGCTCGACTGGACGATGAAGTCCGCGCCGACCGTCTTGTCGAGTTCGTCGGTCGCCGAGGCGACCATCGAGGAGCCGACCACCGACAGGCAGGCCACCAGGGCCAGTCCGATCATCAGGGCCGCGCCCGTCGCTCCCGTACGGCGCGGGTTGCGCAGCGCGTTGCGCTCCGCCATCCGGCCGACCGGGCCGAACATCCGCAGCACGACCGTGCTCAGCGCCCTGACGACGACGCCCGCGAGGAGCGGGCCGATCACCACGAACCCGATGAGCGTGCAGACCACGCCCAGGCCGAGGTACGAGGAGCCCTCGCCGGCCTTGTCGGCCTGCGTGGACACGTAGAGGGCGAAACCGCCGGCCGCCGTCAGGACCAGGCCGATCGCGGCCCTGATCCGGCCCGAGCGGACGTCCGCCGGCATGCCGGCGTCGGTCAGCGCCGCCATCGGCGAGATCTTGCCGGCCCGCCGCGCCGGGATGTACGCCGCGAGGACGGTGACGATGACACCGAGCGCGATCCCGACGGCGGGAGTCGTCCACTTGACGGTCAGATCCCCGGTGGACAGCTCCATACCGACGGCCGACATGAGCTTCATCAGCCCGACCGCCAGACCGACGCCCGCCGCGACCCCCGCGAGGGATCCGACGATCCCCAGCAGGACCGCCTCCACCAGCACCGACCGGTTGACCTGCTTGCGGCTGGAGCCGAGCGCCCGCATCAGCCCGATCTCCCGGGTGCGCTGGGCGACCAGCATCGAGAACGTGTTGACGATGAGGAAGATGCCGACGAGCAGGGCGATCCCGGCGAAGCCGAGCATCGCGTACTTCATCACGTCGAGGAACGACCCGATGTCGTCGCGGTTCGCGTCCGCCGCCTCCTGCTGCGTCTGGAACTTGTACGCGCCGGGCAGCGCGGCCGCCACGTCCTGCTTCAGCACCGCGTCGCTGACACCCTCGTCGGCCGTCACGTTGAGCTGGGTGAACCGGCCCGTGGCGCCCAGCAGTTCACGCTGGGACGTGGCCGTGTCGAAGTAGACGACGGTCGCACCCGGGTTGGTCACCTTGAAAGTGGCGATACCGGCGATCCGCGCCGTGAGGTCACCCGTGACGGTGATGGTGCGCAGCTCGTCACCGAGCTTCAGGTGGTGCTTGTCCGCGGTGTCCGCGTCGACCATCACCTCCGTCGGACCGCGCGGCGCGTGGCCCGAGGTGATGTCCATCGAACGCAGGTCGTTACGCGTCCAGTTGCCGGCGATCGTCGGGGCGCCGCTGGTCGACCCCATGTTCTTGTTCTTCGCGTCGACGACCGTCACGCTCATGCTGGACACGGCGCCCTCGACGGACTTCACCCCGTCCGCCTTCGCGACCTGCTGGAGCGTCGAGGCCGGCAGCGACTCCGGCTTGCCGTTGTCCGGGATGTCGGACGCGCCGGCCGCCGACTTGGGGCTGACCGTAACATCGGCCGACGTCTGCGCGAAGAGCTTGTCGAACGTCGTGTTCATGGTGTCGGTGAAGACGAGCGTGCCGCTGACAAAAGCCACCGACAGCAGGACCGCCACGGCGGACAGCGCCATTCTTCCCTTGTGCGCGAGGAAGTTGCGCATGGATGTCTTGAGGATCGTCACGACGTACGCCCCCGGCCGTCGAAGTCCTTCATCCGGTCCAGCACCGCGTCGGCCGTCGGCCGCAGCATCTCGTCGACGATCCGGCCGTCCGCGAGATACAGCACCCGGTCCGCGTACGAGGCGGCCACCGGGTCGTGCGTCACCATCACGATCGTCTGTCCCAGCTCGTCGACGGAGCGGCGCAGGAAGCCCAGCACCTCGGCGCCGGCCCGCGAGTCCAGGTTCCCCGTCGGCTCGTCACCGAAGATGATCTCCGGCCGCGCCGCCAGCGCCCTGGCCACAGCGACCCGCTGCTGCTGGCCGCCCGACAACTGCGTCGGCCGGTGCTTGAGCCGCTCGGCGAGCCCCACCGTCTCCACCACCCGGCGCAGCCACGCGGCATCCGGCTTGCGCCCCGCGATGTCCATCGGCAGCGTGATGTTCTCCAGCGCGTTGAGCGTCGGCAGCAGGTTGAACGCCTGGAAGATGAACCCGATCCGGTCCCTGCGCAGTTGCGTCAGGTGCTTGTCCTTCAGCTTCGTGATCTCCGTCTCGTCCAGGAAGATCTCCCCCGACGTGACGGTGTCCAGCCCGGCCAGGCAGTGCATCAGCGTCGACTTGCCCGAGCCCGAAGGGCCCATGATCGCCGTGAACTGCCCCCGCGCTATGTCCACATCGACATGGTCGAGCGCGACCACTCTCGTCTCCCCCGCCCCGTACGCCTTGACGACCTGCCGCGCTCGCGCCGCGACTGCCGTACGCCCTCCAGTGCCCCCGTGCCTGGGAATGCTCACAGCCGTTGTCACGGTGAATCTCCAATGTCGATCGGTTCGTTGCTTCAGTCTGTTGGTCAGGGGCACCCCGGCGCATTGGTGCTCAGCGCACACTTCACCTGGGGTTTTCCCCACCCCCCGACTACCGGCGGGCCCCCGTTCCGGTCCCCGCCGGCGCCGTAAGAACAAGGTAAGGACCCCGGGGTGGGCACCACCTCATCCACCGGGACGAACGGCCCATGGAGTGGAGTAAGGACAAGCCCCTAGGGGGCTGCACCCGCGAGGTGCGCCCTTGGGTGGAGAACGCGGCGGATGAGAAGGTGACCGCGGAACTACCTGTACGGGGAAGGGATGCCGTGAGCGGCACCGAAGCGATATCCGGGACGGCGACCGCCACCGCCGCACCCACCGGACGCGGCCCGGTCGTCGCCGCGCTGATGCTGGCCATGGCGCTCGCCGCGCTCGACGGCACGATCGTCGCCACCGCCGTGCCCCAGATCGTCGGGGACCTCGGCGGGCTCTCGATCTTCTCGTGGCTGTTCTCCGGCTATCTGCTCGCCGTCACCGTCACGCTGCCGGTGTACGGCAAGCTCTCCGACACCTTCGGCCGCAAGCCGGTCCTGATCGCCGGCATCGCCCTCTTCCTCGTCGGCTCGGTGCTCTGCGCGACCGCCTGGAGCATGGCCGCGCTCATCGCGTTCCGCGTCGTGCAGGGGCTCGGCGGCGGCGCCATCCAGGGCACGGTGCAGACCGTCGCCGCCGACCTGTACCCGCTGAAGGAGCGCCCGAAGATCCAGGCCAAGCTGTCCACGGTCTGGGCCACGTCGTCCGTCGCGGGGCCCGCCATCGGCGGCCTGTTCGCCGGATACCTGGACTGGCGCTGGATCTTCCTGATCAACCTGCCCGTCGGCGCGGCGGCGCTCTGGCTCATCGTCCGGCACCTGCGGGAGCCCGGCCGTACGGAAGCCGGTCGTACGAATGCCGGTCGTACCGGAGCCTCCGCCACGGGCGGCGCGGGGGCCGGGCGGGCGCGGAAGACCCGTATCGACTGGGCCGGCGCCCTCGCCGTCTTCGCCACCGGCGCCCTGCTGCTCACCGCGCTCGTCCAGGGCGGTGTCGCCTGGCCCTGGCTCTCCGCGCCCTCGCTCGGCCTGTTCGCCGCGACCGCCGCCCTCGCCTGCGCCACCGTCGCCATCGAACGGCGCGCCGCAGAACCGATCATCCCCGGCTGGGTGTGGCGGCGGCGCAACATCGCCGCGGTGAACCTGGCGCTCGGCGCCCTCGGCCTGCTGATGGTCGCCCCGACCGTGTTCGTGCCGACCTACGCCCAGTCCGTCCTCGGCCTCGGCCCGATCGCCGCCGGCTTCGTCCTGTCCGCGATGACCCTGAGCTGGCCGGTCAGCGCCGCCCTGTCCAACCGCGTCTACAACCGCATCGGCTTCCGCCTCACCGGTGTCGTCGGGATCAGCCTCGCCCTGGTCTTCCTGCTCGCCTTCCCCTTCCTGCCCTTCCCCGGACAGGCCTGGCAGCCGGCCCTCGTCATGCTGCTGCTCGGCGGCGCGCTCGGACTCTTCCAACTGCCGCTGATCATCGGCGTGCAGTCGAGCGTCGGCTGGTCCGAGCGCGGCACGGCCACCGCCTCGATCCTCTTCTGCCGGCAGATCGGCCAGAGCGTCGGCGCGGCGCTGTTCGGCGCCGTCGCCAACAGCGTGCTGGCCGCGCGCCTCGCCGACGCGCCGACCGACGGGCTCCCCACCGACGTGGACGCGATATCGCGCGCCCTCGACGACCCTGCGGCGCTCACCACCCAGGCGGCGGACTACCTACGGCACGCCGTGGCGGACGCCGTCGACCACGTCTTCTTCGGCGCGGCGGCAGCGGCGGCCGTCGCCCTGCTGGTCCTGCTGTTCGTCGCGCCCCGGCGCTTCCCGATCATCCAGGACGACACCGACACCGACGGCTGAAGTCAGCACAGCGAGGGGCGCTCAGTCCTCCGACGACGACACCGGCGCGCGCCCCGACAGCGCCGCCAGGCTGTTGCGTACGTGCCGCATGTGCGCCCGCAGCTCCTCGCCGTACTCCGCCTGCTCCCGCGCCACCCGCTCCGCGTCCCTGATCTCCCGGTCGGCGGCGGCCCTCGCCTGCGCCAGCAGCTCCGCGGCCCGGTCCTGGGTGTCCTCCTGACGATGCCGCGCCTGCTCCCCCGCCTCGGCGAACGTCCGCTGCGCCTCGTCGAGGCCCGCCTTCGCGCGCGCCACCTGGCGCGCGTGCCGCGCATCCAGGGCCGCCTCGCGCTCCGCGACATCGCGCTCCTGCGCCGCCAGCCGCTCCGCGTGGCCCTTCTCCAGCCCCTCCAGCACGTCCTGGGTACGCTGCCGCGTCTCCTTCAGCACCGCCAGCGCCTCGGTGCGCCGCGCCTTCACCTCGCGCCGCGCCCCGATCCGCTCGTCGTCGGCCGCCTTGCGCGCCGCCGCCAGCAGCTCCTCCGCGTACGCGTCGGCCTCGGCCCGCAGCGCCTCCGCCCACTCCCGCGCCGACTCGCCCGACGCACGCGCGGCGGCCCCGGCGGCGTCCCGTACCGCCTGCGCCTCCTCGGCAGCCGCCACCCGCACGTCCTGCGCCTCGTCGGCGGCGAGCGCCACGATCTCCCTGGCCCGGTCGGTCAGCGACTCGTACGTCTGCGGCTCGATGGCCGAAACCCGCTCCCGCAGCTCCTCGGCCTCGGCCTCCAGCCGCTTGACGAGAACAGTGAGGCGCGCGGCGCGCTCCCATGCCTCGTCGCGGTCCCTGGACAGTTCGTCCAGGGACCGGTCGACCTGCTCGGGGCGGTAGCCGCGCCCCCGGACGGGCACGAAGCCATGAGACGACAGGGGTGGCGGACTCATCCTTGAAACCCTCCTCCGACATGGGGCGCCCCGACGCGGGGCGCACAACGCGATCCGGCGCACATCCTGCTGGATCAAAGTGAAATACGCATAATGCGACACTCCGCCCATCTGCTTCGTTCAAGGATGCGGCATACGGTCCGCGTGCCGGAACGGCCGGTGGGAGGCCGGTCAAGAACGTCCAAAAACGACCGGCGCCCCCACCGCGAAACGCGGTGAAGGCCCCGGCCGGGACACATCTCAGGGTCGGATCAGAGCAAGCCGTCCCACATCTGTTCGAGCAGCACCGACCACCAGCTCTCCGGCGACGCCAGCGCCGCCGGGTCCAGCGCGGCCAACTGCGCCTGGAAATCGACGGTCCAGCGGCCCGCCTGCTCCGGATTCAGCCCGAACCGCAGCCGCCACATCCGCCCCAGCAGCGCCAGCGACCGGGTGAACTCGGGCAGCCCGGTGTTCACGAACTGCGGCGGCGACGACTGACCGCCGGGACCCGCCTCCACCGGTACGGCCATGATGTGCGCCGTGCCGTACTGCACACACAGCGCACGGCCGAAGTCGCTGCCCATCACCAGGTACGACCCGGCGTCGGGCGCCGCCTGCACCTGCCGCTGCGCCGCCAGCTCCGCCAGCGTCGGCACCACCGGCTGAGCCGGCTGCGCCCAGAAGAACGGCCCGAAGTCGGCCGGCAGCCCCGCCCACACCATCGTCAGCGCCACCGCCTCCGGCACACCCTGCCGCGACACCGCACGCTGGTCGTAGCGGCAGATGCCCTGCGGACCGAAGGCCGCCATCAGCTCCTGCGCGACGCCCTCCGGCGGAATCGGCGGCACAGGCGGTACGGGCGGCAGCGGCGCACGCACCGGCGCCGGCCGCGCCGGACCGTCGGCGACCTGGTGCAACTCGCCCTGATGGGTCAGCAGATGCTGCATGCCCTGCTGCCTGCTCGCGTGGTCCTGCCCGTACGGGGCGACGCTGGTGATCCGCACCTGCGGCCAGGTCTCCCTGATCATCCGCGCGCAGTAACCACCCGGCAGCTCGCACGACTCCAGCTCCGTGTGCAGTTCGAGCACCTGCTGCGGCGGCACGTTCATGGCCCGCAGCTCATGCAGGATCTGCCACTCCGGATGCGGGGTGCCCGGCGCCGAACGACGGATGAGCTGCGCCTCCGACCCGTCGGGGGCGCGGTAGCGCAGCACGGCCTGGTAGCCGGGGCCGACCGTCGGCAGCCCGGTGGGGCGCTGCGGATAGCCGTACGAGGGCGGCGCGCCGGGAGGTCCCGGCGGACCCGGAATGCCGGGCGGGGCCTGCGGACCCGCGGGGTTCGGACCGGCGAGCATCGTCGCGGCGTGATGCACCCCACCGGGCGGCGTGCCCGGCGGTGTCCCCGGCGCACTGGGCGGACCGGGAGGTCCGGGGGGGCCGGGAGGTCCGGGGGGTACGGGAGGTCCAGGCGGCTGCGGAGGGCCGGGCTGCGCACCGGGAGCGCCGGGCGGGCCCGGCGGCCTCGGCGGCTGACCGCCCTGGCCGGGATCGGCGAACATCGTCTCCGCGTGATGCACCCCGCCCGGCGGCATCCCGGGCGCTCCGGGCGGACCAGGCGGTCCGGGCGGTCCGGGCGGCTGCGGACCGTCCGGGCCCTGCTGCGACACGAGCTGCGTCGGCGCGTACCCACCGGCCGCCCCGGGCGCACCCGGCGCTCCGGGCGCCGGCGGCGGCCCCGGCGGCCGTGCCCCCGGCGTGCCCGGCGCACCGGGCGGCGGCGGGGTCGACGGACTCGAAGCGCTCCTGCGGCTGCCGCGCGGCGGCGCTGTCGCCTTGCTCGTCGCCGCGTCCGCTATGTCACTCGCGCTGCCGCCCACGGGACGGCCGGGCGCGGCCGGCGGTCGCGGCGCACCGGGCCCGGCAGGTCCGGGACCAACAGGCCCCGGCCCGGGGGGATTGGCACCGGCCGGATTCACCCCCGGCGGACTTGGCTCGGCGCCCGGCAGCGACTGCGGGTCGAACGACGGAGCGACCGACGTACGCGGCAGGTGGCTGCCGCCCGACATCAGCGCCGTCGGCGCCTCGGCGCCCACGGCACGCTGCGGCTCGTCGTCCTCATCCGTGCCGGACAGCGGCGGCGCGAACACCGTCGCGGGCAGCGGTACGGAACCCTCCTCCGACGCGGCGTTCGTGTCCGTACCGGCCCACGGCGTGGCGCCGATCGGCGGAGCACCGCCGGAGCTGCCGGGACCGGAACCGCCAGAACCGCCCGGACCGTCCGAAGCTCCCGCACCCGATCCAGCCGCGCCCGAAGCCGCAGCCGAAGCCGCAGCCGGTTCCGGCTGCGGCGAACCGCCGCTCTCCGAACGGCGATCCGGAATGCCCAGCTTGTCCGCCGCGTCCTGGAGCCACTCAGGCGGCGTCAGCAGGAACGACGTCTGATTCAGGTCGATACGCTGCGGCGGCGCGGGCGCGGCAGGCTCGGGCCGCGCCCCGTACTCCTCCTCGTACCGGCGGATCACCTCACCCACCGGCAGCGCGGGCCACAGCGTCGCCTCACCGCTGTCCCTGGCGATCACCAGCCGCTGCCGGCCGCCGTCGGACACCGGACCGCCCTCGCGGTCCTCCGCCCACACGACGAACCCCAGGTCGAACTCCCGCACCCGCACCTCGCGGTGCTGATAGCCGGGAACCTCGCCGTTGACCCACTCTTCCGCGCGCTCCTGCGCCTGCGCGAAGGTCACCATCGCGCTCATCCCTCCACCGGGACGGCCTGCGCGAAGCCGCCGTCCACCATCAGGTTCGCCACGGTCTCCAACTCCGGCGGATTGCCCGCCAGTCGCTGCAGAAAAACGTCGAAGTCGTCACCGCACGGCAGCAGCAGCCGGTCCACCCGCTCCTGCACGCTCCAGCCGTCCTGGTCACGGGCGTCGTCGTACGCGCAGAACCACACCGAACCGATGCGCTCACCCCTGACCTTGACCGCCAGGATGCCGCCCTGCACGAAACCGACGCCCAGATAGTCCTTGGTCATGTGGTCGCGCAGACACTTGTTCACGTACACCAGGTCGTTGACCGCCGCCTGGTCCCGCACCGTGAAGAACGGCTGGTCCACCAGCAACCCCAACTCCGGGTCCAGCGCCGCGCCCACCGGCGCGCAGCCGCCCGCCGCCTTCAGGAACGAGCGGTACGCACCCGGCAGCCGGTAGCCGAGATCCTCCTCGACCCCCAGCAACTGCCGCTCCGTGACCGACACCTCGGCCTTCGGCAGCCCGAAGTGCACCGGCCGGGTCTCCTGCAACGGCCGCGTACCGCGCTTGCCGTGGTCCACCCGCGTCGTCGCGAGACCGCCGTGATGCCGCAGCAGCGCCTTCACCTCGACCGGGACCAGCACCAGCCGCCGGGAAGCCGGCACATGGTGCCAGGTCCAGCCGTGCGGAGTGGCCACCGGCGCGATCGTGTCCCACAACTCGTGCCCGGCGGCGGCCAGCGCCGCGTTCGCCGACACATAGTCCGTGAGCCGCAACTCGTCCACGCCGAACCCCTCGGGAGGCTCGGCGATCTCGGCGGCGGCACGCGCGTAGGGCACGAAGTCCGGAAAGCCGCGGTCGTCGACCCGTACCCCGTGCGGGTGACGGGACGCCCGGACCGGATCCGGGAACTGCACGACCTGCCCGGCATAAGCCGCGTTCGGTGGCGCGGCTTGCTGCCCGAGCCGACCTGTCGTCATGGCGGTTGCCCCCTGCTGCTGCTGGCTGGTTACGCACAGCCTATGCGGTGCCGCAACACGCCACAGAGAGGCTCCTTCCCGGTGACAAGGGGTTACTTCGGGGTGACCCAGCGCCGACGCCACGCCCCGATCCGCGACTCCGCTACCCGATCCGGCGTCAAATTTGGCAGGCTGTCCCCGCGACACGGGGGCGTGACACCAGCGGCTACCCGCCGCTGGCACGGGAGGGACAAGCACGATGCACACCGCACCAACAGACGCACAGGGCGACCCACGCCTCGGCTGGAGCAGCGTCGACCCACACCTTCCGCCACAGCTCCGCCGGCGCCGCGACGGCATCCTGCCCGCCGTGGCGGCCGCGCTCTCCGTCCGCGGCGAGACCCTCACCTGCACCGCGGGCAAGGCCGACCAGCCACCCGTACTGCACGTCCTCGTACAGGACTTCCTCGACACCCTCGCCAGCGGACAGCGGGAACGATTCACCGGGCGCTGCCCCGAAGCGATCCTGCTCTCCAGACATCTCACCGCCACCGAGGAAGCCCGCTCCAAGCGCGCCCGCAAGAAACCCCTCACCCACGGCGACGCCCGCCGCTCGCTCAAACACGCCAAACTCACGGCCCGCCGCATCCGCGAGGACGGCGACCCGCTGCACGGCAGCTACGCGCCCCCCTGCCGGTCCTGCATCGCGCTGCTCGACCACTTCGGCGTACGGCCCGTCGACCCCACCCAGAACGGCTGAACATGCCCGCGCCCATCCCCACCTCCGGCCCCACCTCCATGCGCTTCCCCGCGCCCGTCGACGCCGCCCTGCGCGAAGCCGGCTGGCAGCCAGGACGCTGGGACATAAGGCAGGCCGAGGAATGGGCCGACGCCCTGCGCGCACACGTCACCCCGGCGGGCCACCTGCACACCGTCTTCCCCGCCGCGGTCGAGGCCTGGGCCGAATTCGGCGGCCTGACCATCACACCGGCAGGACCCGGCCGGCAGATAGCACCCGCCACCGTCCGCATCGACCCGCTCGCCGGGATCCACCTCGCCCGGACCCTGTCCGACCTCGGCCGGTCGCTGGACACCGAGCTGACCCCGCTCGGCGAGGAAGGCGAAGGACAGGCCGTACTCGCCATCGACGCCGTCGGCCGGGTCTACGCCATCGACCACACCGGCGACTGGTACCTCGGCCCGGACATCGACCTGGCACTGGCGACGCTGCTCACCGGCAGGGAACCGGCACGACTGACGTCGGCCTGAGCGGTACGGGCGTACGGGCGTACGGGGCGCCTCCGGAGCCTCCGAGCCACAAGCCGCGAACGCCCGAGCCTCCGAGCACCCCGAGCACCCGAGACCCCAAGCCCCAAGCCCCAAGCCCGAGCCACCGAACGCCGGGAGCCGCCGAACGCCCCTAGCGCCGGAGCCGCCGAGCACCCGAGCACCCGAACGCCCCGAGCCGCCGAGCACCCGAGCGCCGAGAACGCCGCCGACGGTGCGGCTACGCCGACAGCCGCCGGTACGGCAGCACCGCCGACACCCGGAACCCGCCCGCGTCCGTCTCCCCCGACACGAACACCCCACCCAGCGCCAGGACCCGCTCCCGCATCCCCACCAGACCGTTACCCCCGCTCGGCAGCCCCGCGTCCGCCACACCCGCGTCCGAAGGCCCGTTCTCCACCTGCATCGCGACCTCCTCCCCCCGATGCGCCAACCGCACCATCACCTTCGAACCCGCCGCGTGCTTGTGCACATTCGTCAGCGCCTCCTGCACCACCCGGTACGCCGTCTGCTCCACCACCGGCGCGTACTCCCGCGAATCCCCCTGCACCGACAGCTCCACCACCATCCCCGCGTCCCGCGACTGCCCCACCAACGCCTCGATGTCCGCCATCCCCGGGCCGTCCTCCGCTGCGGCAGCGGCGGCAGCCGCAGCCGCCATCCCCACCGCAGCCAACGGCACCACCACCGGCACAGGCGCCGAAGCGTCCGCCGCCTTGCGTGCCGCCACCTGCTCCCCCGTACGCAAAACCCCCAGCATCTCCCGCAACTCCGTCAGCGCCTGCCGCCCCATGTCCCCCACCAGCGCCGCGTTCTTCACCGCCTTCGGCGGATCCTTCAACGCCACCGCCTGCAACGCCGCAGCATGCACCACCATCAGACTCACCCGGTGCGCCACCACGTCATGCATCTCCCGGGCGATCCGCGTCCGCTCCTCCGTACGCGCCCACTCCGCCCGCTGCTCCGCGCGGTCCGCCAGCAGCGACAACTCCTGCTCCAGACTGTCCGCGCGCTCCCGCAAACTCTCCATCAGCCGGCGCCGCGCCCCCACATACAGCCCGAACAGCACCGGCGGAGCCGTCAGCCCCACCGACATCAGCACCGCCACCGTCGGCACGTACCACTCGTACGAATCGAAGCTCGCCGTCGACACGTTCTGCCGCGTCCGCACGAACGTCACGATGAACGTCGCCACCAGCGACATCCCCGCCAGCGCACCCGTGATCCGGCGCGGCAGCTCCGAAGCGGCGAGCGTGTAAAGACCCACGATCCCCATCAGGAAGCCCATCTCGGCCGGCGTCACAGCGATCGACACCAGCACCACGGCGAACGGCCACCGCCGCCGCACCAACAGCACGACCCCCGCCAACAGCCCGAAAATCACCCCCACCGGCACGGGCAACGCCGTACTCCCCGCGAACCGCACACCCTCCAGCGCGCACTCCAGGGCCGACACCACGGCCAGCCCCACATCCAGCGCGACGCTGCGCCGCCTCCCCCACCACCAGTAGCCGCGGGCGGTCGGGCCCCCGGCGTCCTGATGTGCCCCCGTTGTGGTCATGTCTCCCAGACTAAGGGCGCACGCGAGTCATTTTCCGGCGACCAGGGCAGCACGAAACGCACTCCGGGACGCAAAAGATTGCCGCAGAGACCACTCGAAC
The DNA here is from genome assembly GCF_055584925.1 of Streptomyces sp. NPDC087906. NCBI lineage: Bacteria > Bacillati > Actinomycetota > Actinomycetes > Kitasatosporales > Streptomycetaceae > Streptomyces > Streptomyces sp. NPDC087906. Next base: position 1,069,096 of record NZ_JBVJLC010000001.1, on the reverse strand, counting down.
AGGCGAATCGACCGCCCATTCGAGCCGGACGCCCGCATTCCGGCCGATGATCCCCACATGACGGAAATCACCCGCAAATACACCGACTTCGAAGGCCTGCGCGCCCAGGCCGTCGCCCTGCGCCGCCAAGGCCTCAGCCGCCGCCAGATCCGCGACACGCTCTTCGTCGACAACAACGACATCCTCAACCGCCTCCTCGAAGGCGAACCCCCACCGGAATGGACCAAGCGCCCGCGCGCCAAGGACGACCTCCGCACCAAGGCCCGAGAGCTACGCCTCCAGGGCCTGACCTACGACCAGATACAGGTGGAGCTGGGCTGCTCGAAGGGCTCGATCTCCCTCTGGGTACGCGACCTCCCGAAACCCCCGAAGCGCACGAAGGAGGAGGCGTCCGCGATAGCCCGCCGGGGCTGGGAGCGGACGCTGGAGCTACGGGAAGAGGAGCGCCAGGAGACGAAACGGCGGGCGGCCGAGGAGGTGGGCACGCTGTCGGACCGGGAGCTGTTCTTGATCGGGGTGGGGCTCTACTGGGCCGAGGGAGCGAAGTCCAAGGCCCATCGCCGCCAGGAGCGCATCACCTTCATCAACAGCGACCGCCACATGATCGAGATCTTTCTCGCCTGGCTCGACCTGCTGGAGGTGCCCAGAGACTCTCTGCGGTTCCATGTTCATATCCACGAGACGGCCGATGTGCCGACCGCCGAGCGGTTCTGGGCCGAGGTGACGGATGTCGACGTCACCCAGTTCGGCAAGACCACCATCAAGAGGCACAACCCGAAGACCAATCGCAAGAACGTGGGCGAGGGCTACAACGGCTGCCTCAGCATCAGGGTGCTGCGGAGCGCTGAACTTTATCGTCGCGTGGAGGGCTGGTGGTACGGCATAGTAGGAGCTGCACTTTCGCAGAAACCGGCGAAACGGACATAGGCGATACACCATCCCGGGTCGTCTAAAGGCAGGACAAATGGTTTTGGTCCATTGAATGAGGGTTCGATTCCTTCCCCGGGAGCAGCGTGACGTGGGCCCCGACCTCCCCGGTCGGGGCCCGTCCTCGTTCCCGGTCCGAAACACCCCGGTATTCTTCGGTTGTCCATCACCCGTAAGCCGAAGGGCCCATCCGTGAGCGTCAACCGCCCGGCAGCCGTCGTCGTCCTCGCAGCGGGTGCCGGTACCCGTATGAAGTCGCGGACTCCCAAGGTTCTGCATGAGATCTGCGGGCGCTCGCTCGTCGGACACGTCGTCTCCGCCGCCCGCGAGCTCGACCCCGAGCAGCTCGTCGTCGTCGTCGGCCATGCCCGTGCCGAGGTCGAGGGGCATCTCGCCGAGCGTTACGACGGGGTGCGTACCGCGTTCCAGGCCGAGCAGAACGGGACCGGGCATGCCGTCCGTACCGCGCTGCGGGAGCTGGGCGGTACGCCCGGTGGCACCGTCGTCGTCGTCTGCGGCGACACCCCGCTGCTGTCCGGCGAGACGCTCGCCGCGCTCGTGGGCGTGCATGGCGCCGACGGGAACGCGGCGACGGTCCTGTCGGCCGAGGTGCCGGACGCGACCGGGTACGGGCGGATCGTACGGGACGCGGCGAGTGGCGCGGTGACCGGCATCGTGGAGCACAAGGACGCGGACGAGGCGCAGCGTGCGGTGCGGGAGATCAATTCGGGGGTGTTCGCGTTCGACGGGCAGTTGTTGGCGGACGCGCTGGGGAAGGTGCGGACGGACAACAGCCAGGGTGAGGAGTATCTGACGGATGTCCTGGCGATCCTGCGGGAGTCGGGGCATCGGGTGGGTGCTTCGGTGGCGGCGGATCACCGGGAGATCGTGGGGATCAACAACCGGGTGCAGTTGGCGGAGGCACGCCGCCTCCTGAACGCGCGGTTGTTGGAGCGGGCGATGCTGGCGGGTGTGACGGTGGTGGATCCGGCGTCGGTGCTGGTGGATGTGTCGGTGACGTTCGAGCAGGACACGGTGGTGCATCCGGGGACGCAGTTGCTGGGGTCGACGCATCTGGCGGAGGGCTCGGAGGTGGGTCCGAATTCGCGGTTGAAGGACACGTCGGTGGGTGCGGGTGCCCGGGTGGACAACACGGTCGCCGACGGTGCGGAGATCGGGGCCGAGGCGTCGGTGGGCCCGTTCGCGTATCTGCGTCCGGGGACGCGGTTGGGGCTGCGGTCGAAGGCGGGTACGTATGTGGAGATGAAGAACGCGACGATCGGCGACGGGTCGAAGGTGCCGCATCTGTCGTACGTGGGGGACGCGACGGTCGGTGAGGGGACGAACATCGGCGCGGCGAGCGTTTTCGTGAACTACGACGGTGTGAACAAGCACCACACGACCATCGGTTCTCATTGCCGTACGGGTTCGGACAATATGTTTGTGGCGCCTGTCACGGTCGGGGACGGTGTCTACACGGCCGCGGGGTCGGTCATCACGAAGGACGTGCCGCACGGCGCGTTGGCCGTGGCCCGGGGCCAGCAGCGGAATATCGAGGGTTGGGTGGCCAGGAAGCGGCCGGGCAGTGCTGCCGCGCAGGCCGCCGAGGTGGCGCTCGGGGGCACCGACGAGGAGAGCTGACCGGAAACAGGTGCGTCGTTCTCGGCGTACCGTGATATCTGCACGATTCAGCCGGCTCGCACGCAACCGCGCAGGTGTGTGCGGGTGGAGCGGCATTCAACACGTCCGAGGAGACTGTGCTGTGACCGGGATCAAGACGACCGGCGAGAAGAAGTTGATGTTCTTCTCCGGCCGCGCCCACCCCGAGCTGGCGGAGGAGGTCGCCCAAAGACTGGGTGTCGGGATTGTGCCGACGAAGGCGTTCGATTTCGCCAACGGTGAGATCTATGTGCGGTATCAGGAGTCGGCGCGTGGTGCGGATTGTTTTCTGATCCAGAGCCATACCGCTCCGATCAACAAGTGGGTCATGGAGCAGTTGATCATGATCGACGCGTTGAAGCGGGCGTCGGCCAGGAGCATCACGGTGATCGTGCCGTTCTACGGGTACGCCCGCCAGGACAAGAAGCACCGGGGCAGGGAGCCGATTTCGGCCCGTCTCGTGGCTGATCTGATGAAGACGGCGGGTGCGGACCGGATTCTCACGGTCGATCTGCACACGGATCAGATCCAGGGTTTCTTCGACGGTCCTGTGGATCATCTGTTCGCGCTGCCGGTCCTGGCGGACTATGTGGCGGGCAAGGTGGACCGGTCGAAGCTGACGGTGGTGTCGCCGGACGCGGGCCGGGTCCGGGTCGCCGATCGGTGGTGCGACCGGCTGGGCGCTCCGCTGGCGATCGTGCACAAGCGGCGTGACAAGGACGTCGCGAATCAGGTGACGGTCCATGAGGTGGTCGGCAATGTCGAGGGCCGGGTGTGTGTCCTGGTGGACGACATGATCGACACGGGTGGGACGATCTGTGCCGCGGCGGACGCGCTGTTCGCGCACGGCGCGGAGGATGTGATCGTGACGGCGACGCACGGTGTGCTGTCGGGTCCCGCCGCGGACCGGCTGAAGAATTCGAAGGTGAGTGAGTTCGTCTTCACCAACACCCTGCCGGATCCGGGGAATCTGGATCTGGACAAGATCACGGTGCTGTCGATCGCGCCGACGATCGGCCGTGCGGTCCGTGAGGTGTTCGAGGACGGCTCGGTGACCAGCCTCTTCGAGGAGCAGGCGTAGCACGAGGCGTAGCGAAGATCGATTTCTGGGCGGCCTCCCGGCCGGGTAGACTCACGGAGTTGCTCGGCGAGGGAGGCCGCACTTCTGTGCGGCGGTCCGTTATCGACGCGCTCTTCGTAGCAGGCTGTCGTGGCCGGGTGACGGTCTTTCTCTGTCACCTGTTTTGATCTACGAGGAGTGCAGCCATGGCTGAACTGAAGCTCAGCGCCGAGGTCCGTACCGAGTTCGGCAAGGGCGCCGCCCGCCGTACCCGCCGTGCGAACAAGGTGCCGGCCGTGATCTACGGCCACGGCGCCGACACCGTCCACATCACGCTGCCGGGCCATGACCTGATGATGGCGCTGAAGACGGCGAACGCGCTGATCAGCCTGGACATCGACGGCCGCAACGAGCTGGTCATCCCCAAGGCTGTCGTGCGTAACCCGATCAAGGGTTTCATCGAGCACGTCGACCTGCTCGCGGTGAAGCGCGGCGAGAAGGTCACCGTCGAGGTGGCCGTGCACACGGAGGGTGAGCTGGCCCCGGGTGCGAACCTGCTGGAGAACGTCCTCAACACGCTGACCGTCGAGGCCGAGGCGACGAACATCCCGACGTCGGTGACGGTGTCCATCGAGGGTCTTGAGGCGGGTGCCTCGATCCACGCGAAGGACGTTCCGCTGCCGTCGGGTACAACGCTGGTGACGCCGGAGGACGCGGTGGTCATCCAGATCCTGGCCGCGCAGGCGGAGGAGCCGGCGGACGACGCCGCCGAGACCGAGGAAGCCGGCGCCGAGGCCTGATCCGGGCCGCGGCACGGTTTCAACGCTGTGCCCTGCGGGGTGGCGGGCCTGCGGGTCCGCCACCCCGTTTTTGTGTCACTCAGCGACGTATGTGTTACTCACCGACCCGAGGAGTTTCGAGCGCGTATGACGACGGATGCCAACGCCCCTTGGCTGATTGTGGGTCTGGGTAACCCGGGGCCCGAGTACGCGGCGAATCGGCACAACGTGGGGTTCATGGTGGCGGATCTGCTGGCGGAGCGGATCGGCGGTTCGTACCGGCGGGCGCCGAAGGCGCAGGCGCAGGTGATCGAGGGGCGGGTGGGTCCGCCGGGTCCGCTGAGCCGCCGGGTGGTGCTGGCGAAGCCGATGTCGTTCATGAACCTGTCGGGCGGTCCGGTGTCCGGGCTGCGGGATTTCTACAAGATCGAGAACGACCATGTTGTCGCGATCCACGACGAGTTGGACATCGACTTCGGTGCGCTGCGGCTGAAGCTGGGCGGCGGGGACAACGGGCACAACGGGTTGAAGTCGATGACGAAGTCGATGGGTCCTGACTACCACCGGGTGCGGTTCGGGATCGGTCGGCCGCCGGGCCGGATGCAGGTGGCTGATTTCGTGCTGAAGAATTTCTCGTCGGTGGAGCGCAAGGAGCTGGCTTTCCTGGTGGACCGCGCGGCGGACGCGGTGGAGGCGCTGGTGGCGGAGGGGCTCGACCGGGCGCAGACGGCGTACAACTCCTGACAAGCTCCCGCATAGCCCGCCCGTGGTTTGACCGGGCGCTCATCCATGGCCAAAGATCGCGCCATGCCGAGCCCGTCCCACCCCGCCCTGTCGTTCGGTCGTCTGGCCGCGATGGCTGTTGTCGCGCTGCTGCTGCTGGTGGGCGGTGTCTGGGGGTCGTGGGGTTCCGCGCAGCATGTGATGCTCGCGAAGGGCCGTGAGCACGGCCGTCTGACGGTGGTGAGCTGCGGCGACAAGACGTGTACGGGGCCTTACGACCCGAACGGCGCCGGCGGGCCGCAGGTCGGGATGACGATCGAGAAGTCCGCCGCGGCGAAGAAGGGCGAGGAGTTTCCCGTCGTCGTGAAGCCGGACACGCGTGAGCTGGTGCGGGGCGGTGTCGCCGGGGTGCTGTACGCGTGGGTGCCGCTGGGCGGTGCGCTGCTGCTGGCGTCGCTGGTGATCGGCGGCGGTATGCGGCTGACGCGTACGGCGTGGACGGCGGCGGGCGCGGGGGCCGCGCTGCTGATCGGTACGTTCCTGGCGCTGTGACGCGGTCCTGGGACGGGAGAACGGCGAACGGCGGCCACCCCCGTCCCAGGGGTGGCCGCCGTTCGCGTGTCAGGCGGTGATGCGTGTCAGGCAGCGCCGTGCGTCAGCCGGTGTTGCGCAGTCCGGCGGCGACGCCGTTGACGGTCAGCAGCAGCGCCCGGCCCAGGGTCGGGTCGGGTGCTTCCTCCCGCGCCGCGGCGGCGCGCTGGCGGGCCAGCAGCGACACCTGGAGGTAGGAGATCGGGTCGAGGTAGGCGTCGCGGATGGCGAACGTCTGCTGGAGCACCGGGTTGGAGTCGAGGAGCTTGGCCCCGCCCGTGATGCGCAGGACTTCCTGCACGGTCCGCTCGTGTTCGGCCTCGATGTCGCCGAAGACGTGCTTCAGCTCATCGGGGACGAGGGTGTCGACGTAGTGCCTGGCGATCCGCAGGTCGGTCTTGGCGAGCGTCATCTCCACGTTGGAGAGGAAGTTGCGGAAGAAGTGCCACTGCTCGTACATCTCGTCGAGCACGGTGTCGAGCCCGGTCTCCCGCAGCGCCTTGAGTCCCGCGCCGACGCCGAACCAGCCGGGCACGATCTGCCGTGACTGGGTCCAGCCGAAGACCCACGGGATGGCCCGCAGCCCGTCGAGTCCCGCGCCGGAGTCGGGCCGCCGGGAGGGGCGGGAGCCGAGGTGCAGGTCGGCGAGCTGGTCGACGGGGGTGGAGGCGAAGAAGTAAGCGGGCAGGTCGGGGTCCTCGACGAGCGCCCGGTACGCGGCGTGCGCGGCGTCGGAGACGGTGTCCATGGCCGCGTCCCAGCGGGCCAGGGCCTCGTCGGACTGGCGGGGCGCGGTGTGCAGCGCGGACGCCTGGAGCGTGGCGGCCACGGTCAGTTCGAGGTTTTCGCGCGCGAGGGCGGGGATGAGGTACTTGTCGGAGATGACCTCGCCCTGCTCGGTGACCTTGATCTCGCCTTCCAGCGTGCCCCAGGGCTGCGCGAGGATCGCGTCGTGCGAGGGGCCGCCGCCGCGGCCGACGGTGCCGCCGCGGCCGTGGAAGAGCCGCAGCCGTACGCCGTGCCGGTGGGCGACGTCGCGCAGCCGGCGCTGGGCGCGGTGGATCTCCCACTGGGAGGTGGTGATGCCGCCGAACTTGGACGAGTCGGAGTACCCGAGCATCACTTCCTGCATGTCGCCGCGGAGGGAGACGAGCTTGCGGTACGACGGGTCGCTGAGCATTTCGTCGAGGATGACGTCGGCGGCGCGCAGCTCGTCGGTGGTCTCCAGGAGCGGCACGATGCCGATCTTGGCCCAGCCGCCGTGCAGGTCGAGCAGTCCTGCCTCGCGGGCGAGGACGGCTGCGGCGAACACGTCGTCGGCGCCCTGGCACATGGAGATGATGTAGGACTCGATGACTTCGGGTCCGAACCGTTCGAACGCCTCGCGCACGGTGTGGAACACGCCGAGGGTCTTCTCGCCGGCCGCGTCGAGGGGCGCGGGGGTGGGGGCGAGCGGGCGGCGTGAGCGGAGTTCCTTGGCGAGGAGCTTCTGCCGGTAGTCGCGCGGCATGTCGGCGTAGCGCCAGGACTCCTCGCCGAGCCGGTCGAAGAGCTGGCCGAGCGCGTGGTGGTGGGCGTCGGCGTGTTCCCGTACGTCCATGGTGGCGAGCTGGAGGCCGAAGGCGGCCAGGGTGCGGATAGTGCGGTCCATCCGGCCGTCGGCGAAGAGCCCGCCGCGGTGGGCGCGCAGCGACGTCTGGATGAGGGTGAGGTCTTCGAGCAGTTCCGCGGTGCCGAGGTAGTCGCAGCCGGGCTTGTGCGGGGTGCCCTTGGCGAGGCGTTCGCGGGTGTTGAGGAGCTTCTGCCGGATGCAGGTCGCCTTGAGGCGGTAGGGCTCTTCGGCGTTGAGGCGCTTGTAGCGGGGGCTGATGTCGGGCAGCCGGACGAGGTCGTTCTGGAGCGAGTCGAGCAGTTCGTCGGTCGCGCCGGTGTAGCGGATGGAGTTGGACAGCAGTCCGCGCAGGTAGTCGATGAGTTCGAGCGCGTCGGTGATGCCGTGTTCGTGCTGGAGGATCAGGACTTCGCGGGTGACCTCGGGGGTGACGTTCGGGTTGCCGTCGCGGTCGCCGCCGATCCAGGTGCCGAAGGTCAGCGGGCGGGTGCCGGGGGGCAGTTCGACGCCGACGCGTTCGAGTTCGGCGGTGAGGTCTTCCAGGACGTCGCCGACGGCGCCGATGTGGAGTTCGTCGAGGTAGTAGATCGCGTTGCGCGCCTCGTCGGCGGGCTCGGGCCGTACGACACGCAGTTCGTCGGTCTGCCAGATCAGGTCGATGGACTCGGCGAGCCGCAGGTCGTGGCGGCGCCGGTCGGCGGCGATGACGGGCGTTTCGAGGAGTTCACCGATGCGGCGGAGCTTGTTGAGCACGGAGCGGCGGGCCGCTTCGGTGGGGTGGGCCGTGAAGACGGGCCGTACGTTGAGGTTCTTGACGGTCTGGCGCAGGTGTTCGGGGTCGGCTTCCTTGAGCCGGTCGGCGGTGCGGGCCAGCAGCCCGCCCTCCGCGGCGCGCCGTTCCCGCATCTCGCGGCCTCGGTGGACCTGCTCGGTCACGTTCGCGAGGTGGAAGTAGGTGGAGAAGGCGCGGACGAGCTTGGCCGCCGTCTCCAGGTCGGTGTCCCCGAGGAGTTCGGCTGCGGCTTCGCCGTCCTCGCGGGTGAGCGCGCGGACGCGCTCGACGAGGTCGAGGAGTTCCGGTCCTTCTTGCCTTACGAGGGTCTCGCCCAACAGGTCGCCGAGCCGGCGGATGTCGGAGCGCAGCTCCGCGCCGGCGGTTGTGGTCTGGTCGGCACTGCTCACAGGTGCGGCTCCTTGCAGTGTTCGAGCACGTCTCAAGGGGTACTGGAGTACGGACCGCGCTGTCCGACGTCACCAGGATAGGTGCCCTTCGGCTGACGTTATCCACAGCCCTCTTGTCGCGGCGGGCTGCGCTGCCATACTTACGATGCCGTAGGTTACGCACCCGTATCCGGGCATCTGCCGCATTCCTCACCCCAGGGGATCCCCATGACAACAAGCCCTGACGTGATCAAGGATTCTCCCCAGAATCCGCCGCCGTCCACCGGCGCTCCGCTCCCTTCCGCCACGCTCGGCGGAGACAACAAGCGTTCCGTCGAGCAGATCGCTCTGCTGCTCTTCATCGTCGTGCCGTTCGTGGCCCTGGTCGCGGCGGTGCCGCTGGCCTGGGGCTGGGGCGGTGTGAGCTGGCTCGACCTGGGCCTGCTGGTGGCGATGTACTTCATCGGATGCCATGGCATCACGATCGGTTTCCACCGCTATTTCACCCATGGCTCCTTCAAGGCGAACCGTCCGCTCCGGATCGCCCTGGCCGTGGCGGGTTCCATGGCCGTGGAGGGCCCGCTGGTCCGCTGGGTCGCGGATCACCGCAGGCATCACAAGTTCTCCGACGCCGAGGGCGACCCCCACTCGCCGTGGCGGTTCGGTGAGACCCTGCCGGCCTTGCTGAAGGGGCTGTGGTGGGCGCACATCGCGTGGCTCTTCGACGAGGAGCAGACGCCGCAGCAGAAGTACGCGCCGGATCTGATCGCCGATTCCGCCATTCGGCGGGTGTCGCGGCAGTTCGCGCTGTGGACGGTCGTGTCGCTGGCGATCCCGCCGCTGGTCGGCGGTTTGGTGACGATGTCCTGGTGGGGCGCGTTCTCGGCGTTCTTCTGGGGTTCACTGGTGCGGGTGGCGTTGCTCCATCACGTGACGTGGTCGATCAACTCGATCTGTCACGCCGTGGGTAAACGTCCGTTCAAGTCGCGCGACCGCTCAGGCAATGTGTGGTGGCTCGCGGTCCTCTCTTGTGGCGAGTCCTGGCACAACCTGCACCACGCGGACCCGACCAGCGCCCGGCACGGCGTACTGAAGGGCCAGATCGACTCCAGCGCGCGGCTTATTCGCTGGTTCGAGAAGTTCGGCTGGGCCCATGATGTGCGGTGGCCGAGCGCCTCACGGCTGGACGCAAAGCGCACTGGCGCACCCTCCGACGCGACATGATGGGCACCGTGGCGATCGACCCTGACACGAACAGCACGCCCGGCACGAGCGGCACCGACAAGAGCCGGCCCGCCGGGGGAGGGCGCGTTCGCCGTGTCCGTATGACGGGGGCCGAGCGCCGCGAGCAACTGCTGGACATCGGCCGTACGGCCTTCGCCGAGAAGGGCTTCGAGTCCACGTCGGTCGAGGAGATCGCGGCGAAGGCCGGCGTCTCCAAGCCGGTGGTGTACGAGCACTTCGGCGGCAAGGAGGGCCTGTACGCGGTGGTCGTGGACCGCGAGATGCGCCAGCTCCTGGACATGGTGACCGGCGCGCTGACCGCCGGTCACCCCAGGGAGCTGCTGGAGCAGGCCGCTTTCGCCCTGCTCGACTACATCGAGACGTACACGGACGGCTTCCGCATCCTGGTCCGCGACTCGCCGGTGGCGCAGTCGACGGGCACGTTCGCGTCGCTGATCAGCGACATCGCCACGCAGGTCGAGGACATCCTGGGCCTGGAGTTCAAGGCAAGAGGCTTCGACCCGAAGCTGGCCCCGCTGTACGCGCAGGCACTGGTGGGCATGGTGGCCCTGACGGGCCAGTGGTGGGTGGACGCCCGCAGCCCGGGAAAGCCCGAGGTGGCGGCGCATCTGGTGAATCTGGCATGGCACGGCCTGGGCAACCTGGAGTCGAAGCCGCGCCTGATAGGCCACCGGAAGTTCTGAACGAGTCCGGGGCGAGCCCTGACGTCAACGAGCGATCAGATAATCACTCTTTGTGATGACGGTACGGCAATCTGATCGCTACCGTGGAGACTCGAACCCTAGTGTGCCGTTCATGGGAGGAATCATGACCGCCGAGCCAGTCAAGGCCGCCGCAAGCCAGTGGCCTGTGCCCCCGCAGGACGGCTACACCGTGGACGATCTGTTCACCCTGCCGGGACTCCCGTCTCATACAGAGTTGATCGACGGGAGCCTCGTCTTCAGGAGCCCGCAGAGTGTTTTTCACAGCATCATGGTCGATTTGTTGGTGAGCGGTCTACGCCGGACCGTGCCTCCGGACCAGTCGGTCGAGCGCGATATGACGGTGGTGCTGGATCACCGGAACGCACCCGAGCCCGACATCTCGATCGTCCGAGCGGCAGCGGCCACGAGCCTTGAACAGACCAGGTTCGAGGCAGCCGACGTCCTGCTCGCCATCGAGGTGGTCTCGCCCGACTCGGAGGCCCGCGACCGCAGTGCGAAGCCGCTGAAGTACGCCGCCGCCGGTATCCCGAACTTCTGGCTGGTGGAGGTCGCGGGTGCCGACCGGCATCCGGTTATCCATGTCTACGAACTGGACGAGGTCACCAAGGCGTACGTGGTGACCGGTATCCACCACGGCCAGCTCAAGATCAACGTTCCGTTCACCATCGACATCGACATCACGCTAGAGACGCTCACCACACGTTGAGCACACGTCGAACCCCTGGCGGCCCGCCCCGCCCCGTACCCCTTCGTCGTAAAAGGGGTGGAGGCCGGGTGTGGTCGCCTGGTACGTTTTCGATCATGGCGAGCCCCGAGTCGGACAGAAGCTAGCCACCGGTCGTCCGGTGGCCTTCATGCCGCTGCCGGACCACCAGGTGTGGGCCGCCTCTTCACCGCGTTGCCGTGTTTCCCGTTCCGTGACGACACCGGACGGGCGACGGCACGGGCGCGGCCCACTCCCCCAGTTGGTTTTGACGCCTCTCGTCCCGCTGGTCACTCCTGGGGTTCTGCCATGCCATTCGCTGTCTACGTGCTCGGGCTTGCCGTCTTCGCCCAGGGCACCTCCGAGTTCATGCTGTCCGGCCTGCTGTCGGGCATCGCCGGTGATCTGCACGTGTCCGTTCCGGCCGTCGGCCTGCTGACCTCGGCGTTCGCCGTGGGGGCTGTGGTCGGCGCGCCGTCGATCGCGGTGTTCAGCCGCGGCTGGCCGCGCCGGCGCGCGCTGCTGTTCTTTCTCTGTGTGTTCATCGCCGTGCATGTCGTCGGCGCGCTCACGACCAGCTACGGGGTGCTGCTCGCCTCGCGGTTCGTGGGGGCCCTCGCCAACGCCGGGTTCTGGGCCGTGGCGCTGGTCACCGCGATCGGGATGGTCCCGCCCGGCGCGCGGGCGCGCGCCACGTCCGTCGTGGTCGGCGGGGTGACCGTCGCGTGTGTGGCGGGTGTGCCGGCCGGTGCCCTGCTGGGTGACCGGTGGGGGTGGCGGGCCGCGTTCTGGGCGGTGGCGCTGGTGTCGCTGCCCGCCGTCGTGGCGATCGTGAGGTGGATCCCGGGCGGCAGGCCCGAGGCGCCCGCGATGGCTGTACGGGGCGAGCTGCGCGCGCTGGCCGGGCCCCGGGTCGTACGGCTGCTGCTGGTGAGCGCGCTCGTCCAGGGGGCGACGTTCTGTACGTTCTCGTATCTGGAACCGCTCGCCACCCGGGTCACCGGGTTCGGGGCGGGCTGGGTGCCGGTGCTGCTCGCCCTGTTCGGGGTGGGCTCGTTCGCCGGGGTCACGGCGGCGGGCCGGATCCCCGACGAGCGGCGGGCGGGCTGGGTGACGGCCGGTATGGCGGCGCTGGTCGCCGGGTGGGCCGTGCTGGCGCTGAGCGCGGGGAGCGGGGCCGCGACCGTCGCGCTCGTTCTGGTCCTGGGCATGCTGTCGTTCGGTACGGGGACGGCGCTGATCTCCCGGCTGTTCCAACTGGCCCCCGGCGCGCCGAACCTCGCCGGGTCGTTCGCGACCGCCGCGTTCAACGTCGGCGGTGCGCTCGGCCCGTGGCTCGGCGGGCTGACCATCGGCGCGGGGTTCGGTTTCCGGTCACCCCTGTGGGTGAGCGCCCTGCTGACGGCGACGGCGTTGCTCTGCTCCGTCGCCCCCCGGCTCGGGGCCGGCGCCCGGAAGGCGGGCCGGCTGGCGGCCGGGTCCCCGGAGTAGCCGCGCCGGCCGGGCGGTAGCCGCGCGTCAGGCGGCCTTGTGGGCGACGGCGAAGATGCGGCGGAAGGGGAAGACCGTGCCGTGCGGGCCCTGGGGGTAGGCCGTGCGGAGCAGGTCGCGGTACTGGGTGGTGAATTCCGCCGTCGCCGCCGCGTCGTCGCCGAGCGCCGTCAGGACGGGCCGCAGCGCCGTGCCCTTGACCCAGTCGAGGACGGGGTCCTCGCCGGCCAGCAACTGCAGGTATGTCGTCTCCCAGACGTCGGCGGTGCAGCCGAGGTCCGTGAGGGTGGCCAGGTAGTCGGCGGGGTCGACCATGTCGGTGTCGCGCAGCGGGCGGTCGCCGAGGGTGCGGCGCCAGCGCGGGCTGTCGCACAGCTCCGCGAGGAGCCGGTGGCTGGGGCCGGTGAAGTTGCCGGGGACCTGGAAGGCGAGGACGCCGCCGGGCCGCAGGCCCTTGATCCAGCCGGGGAAGGAGGCGCGGTGGCCCGGTACCCATTGCAGGGCGGCGTTGGAGACGATCAGGTCGTACGGCTCGTCGGGCGTCCAGTGCGCGGCGTCGGCGGCCTGGAACTCCAGCAGGCCGCCGCCGGGTGTGGGGCCCGCGTAGCCGTCCCGGGCCTGGTCGAGCATCGCCGGGGAGTTGTCGAGGCCGGTGATGCGGGCGGTGGGCCAGCGGTCGGCGAGGAGCGCGGTGACGTTGCCGGCGCCGCAGCCGATGTCGGCGATCCTGGGGCCCTGCCCAGGCTTCCCGCCGCCGTCCTCGCCGTTCCTGGCGTCCCTGGCGGGCAGGTCGGGGATCCGGCCGAGCAGGTCGAGGAACGGCCGGGTGCGGTGTCCTGCGTGCCGCAGGTACTGGTGCGGGTCCCAGATCGGTGTGGCGGGCATGGCGGGCCCCTTCGGAGCGTGCGGTCAGGCGGACATGGCCCACCCTGCATCAGATGTATCTTGACGTCAAGAGACTTCATGTCGAGGGACCCTCTACACTGATCGCCATGGAGGATGAGGTCGACCGTCTGGTTGCTGCGTGGCGCCGCGAGCGCCCTGACCTCGACGTGGAACCGCTTGAGGTGCTGAGCAGGGTGAGCAGGCTCGCCCGCCATCTCGACCGGGCCCGCAGGCTCGCCTTCGCCGAGCACCATCTGGAGCCGTGGGAGTTCGACGTACTGACCTCGCTGCGGCGCGCCGGTGCGCCGTACCAGCTCTCGCCGGGGCAACTGCTCACGCAGACCCTCGTCACCTCGGGCACGATGACCAACCGCATCGACAGGCTGGCCAAGAAGGGCCTGGTCGAGCGGTTGCCGGACCCGAGCGACCGGCGCGGTGTGCTGGTACGGCTCACCGTCGAAGGGCAGGACCGGGCGGACCAGTCGCTCGCCGGGCTGCTGGCTCAGGAGCGCGCGCTCCTCGCCGAGCTGTCCCGCGCGCAGCGCGGCGAGCTGGCCGGTCTGCTACGCCAGTTGACCGCCCCGTTCGACAACATCCCCGGCTAGGTCGGCGGGACCTACCCCGGCCCTGCGCGCGAGCGCGACGGCGGCCAGCGTGGAGTGCACGCCGAGCTTGCCGAGCACGTTCTGCATATGCGTGCGGACCGTGTGCGGGGAGAGGAAGAGCCGCTCGGCGACGGCCTTGCGGCCGAGCCCGGCCACCATGCAGCGCAGCACCTCGCGCTCGCGCGGTGTCAGCGACTCGACCAGTTGCTCGCTCTCCGTACGGTGCTTGCGCGCCGCCGTCAGCTCCCGCAGGACGCCGGTGAGCAGCGCCGGCGGCAGATGCGTCTCGTCCCGCAGGACGCCCCGTATCACCGCCAGCAGCCGTTGCAGCGAGCAGTCCTTCGCGACCCAGCCCGACGCGCCCGCCTGGAGCGCCAGCGCCGCGCGGCGCTGGTCGTCCCGTTCGGCGAGCACGACGGTACGGACGGACGGCTGCCCCGAACGGACACCCGCGACCAGCGAGATGCCGTCGACCAGCGACAGGTCGCCGTTGTCGGGCACAGCGCGCGCGACCGGCACCTGAACCGGTCCCGCCACCATGCCCAGATCGGCGTCGACGAGCATCACGTCGAACTTGCGGCCCTCGCCCGCCGCCCGGTCCAGACACCGCAGCGCGGCAGGAGCACTGCCCGCCGCCGCGACGTCCACATCGGGCTCGGCTGCCAGGGCAGCGGCGAGCGACTCGGCGAAAATACGGTGGTCATCCACCACCAGAACCCGGATACGTACCAATGGACACCCCCTGAAGGCGGGGAGTGGACGCCGCGGGGACGGCGCCCGGTGTGCGGGTGATACGTCAATGGCACGGCCGCCGCCGTGTGATGACCGCTACCCCACCCCGGGCGTCGTTGCCCGACTGTCTCCACCCCTGATCAGCACCGGCCCCCACCGGTGCTGTGCATCAGCGTACGGCCGGGCGCCCCGAGCGGAAGGTAAATTGCAGAACTGATTGGCCTGGGTGTTTATGGTGGGACCCATGTTTCGTTTGGAGACAGGAGTCGACAAGGACCGGCGCACGGCACTGGGCGAGCGCCTGCGGGACACGAACACCGAACGCTCCCCCGTCCTGCGCGCCTTGCGCGACAGCCCGCTCGGCGACGAAGTGCCGCTGCACGTCTGGCTGCTGGAGGAGTCGACCGGCGCGCTGGCCGGCGGTCTGACCGGCCGCACCTGGGCCCGCTGGCTCCATGTGGACCTGCTGTGGGTGGACGACCGGTACCGCGGCGCCCGCCTCGGCAGCCGGGTCCTGGCCGAGGCGGAACGGCTCGCGCGGGAGCGGGGCTGCGCCCGCTCCCGGCTGGAGACGTGGGACTTCCAGGCGCCGGGCTTCTACCGCAAGCAGGGCTACGAGATCGCCGGGCAGGTCGCCGACTACCCGCCGGGCGTCACCGAGTTCATGCTGGTCAAGACGCTCACCTGACGGCGCCCCAGCTCTGGCGACGGGGGCTCAGCGCATCCGGGGCGCCGATGGCTCGCTTTCACCGTCGCCACCCCGGTCTGTCCCGTGATGCGTCACGGCACAGACCTGCGGGAGCGTACGGAGGGTACGGGCATGTCACGCCACCCGGTGCGCCCCCTTCGACGGTACGGCGGTGAAGACGCGCGGCGCGGTGTGGCCGGCCGCGGCGAACGCCTCGGTGACGGACTTGGCCACCGCGTCCGCCTCGGCCTCCTCGACCAGGACGACCGCCGAGCCGCCGAACCCGCCGCCGGTCATCCGGGCGCCGAGCGCGCCCGCCGCCGTCGCCGCCGCGACCACCAGGTCCAGCTCCGGGCAGGAGACCCGCAGATCGTCGCGGAGCGAGTCGTGCCCCGCCACCAGGACCGGGCCGACGGCGCGCACGTCGCCCGCGTCGAGCAGCGCGATGACCTGCTCCACGCGGTGGTCGTCGCTCACCACGTGGCGTACGTAGCGGCGTACGTTCTCGCCCTCCCCCGCCAGCCGCTCCAGCGCTGCCGGCAGCTCCTCGTACGGCACGTCGCGCAGCGCCCGTACGCCCAGCGCCCGCGCGCCCGCCTCGCACCCGGCGCGCCGCTCGGCGTACGCGCCGTCGCCGAGCGCGTGCTTGACGCGCGTGTCGACGACGAGCAGCCGCAGCCCGTGCGCCGCCAGGTCGAACGGGACCTGGCGCTGGGAGAGGTCGCGCGTGTCGAGGTACAGCGCGTTGCCGTCCTCGCAGCAGGCCGACGCCATCTGGTCCATGATCCCGCAGGGCACGCCGACGAAGTCGTTCTCGGCGCGCTGCGCGACGACGGCGAGCTGCGACGCGCTCAGGCCGAGCCCGAACAGGTCGTTCAGGGCGAGCGCCGTGACGACCTCAAGGGCCGCCGATGACGAGAGGCCCGCCCCGGTCGGCACGGTCGACGCGAGATGGATGTCGGCGCCGGTGACCGGATGCCCGGCCTGGCGCAGCGCCCAGACGACCCCGGCCGGGTACGCGAACCAGCCGGCGTCGGGGTGCGGCGCGAGCCCGGCGACGTCGAGTTGGACGACGCCCTGGGGTATGTCGGCCGAGTGCAGCCGCAGGACTCCGTCGTCCCGCCGGGAGACCGCGGCGACGGCGGTGTGCGGCAGGGCGAGCGGCATCACGAAGCCGTCGTTGAAGTCGGTGTACTCACCGATCAGGTTGACCCGGCCCGGCGCCGCCCAGATGCCGTCGGGTGCGGCGCCGTACAGCTCCTGGAACGTCTCGGCGACGGCTTCACTCACCCTGGTTCTCCTTCGCTTGTGCCAACTCGCGCTCCTGGGCGCGCTCCCGCGCGAACGCCCACGCGTCCGCGACGATGCCCGCCAGATCCGTACGGCTCGGCACCCAGCCGAGCCGGGCGCGCGCCGTGTCGGCCGATGCGACGAGGACGGCGGGGTCGCCGCCCCTGCGCCCGGTGACCACCTCGGGCACCGGGTGCCCGGTGACCTCGCGTACCGTCGCGATGACCTCGCGGACCGAGAATCCGGTGCCGTTGCCGAGGTTGCAGATCAGGTGCTCGCCCGCCACCGCCGCGTCCAGCGCCCGCAGATGGGCGTCGGCGAGGTCGGCGACATGGATGTAGTCCCGTACGCACGTGCCGTCGGGCGTCGGGTAGTCCTCGCCGAAGACAGAGATCGACTCCCTTGCGCCGAGGGCGACTTGGAGCACCAGCGGGATCAGATGCGACTCGGGGTCATGGCGCTCACCGCAATTGCCGTACGCGCCCGCGACGTTGAAGTACCGCAGCGAGACGGCGGCGAGGCCGTGGGCGGCGCACTCGCCGCTGATCATGTGGTCGACGGCGAGCTTCGTCGCACCGTACGGGCTGGTGGGCGCCGTCGGGTCGCTCTCCGTCAGCAGCGCTGAGGCGGGCTCGCCGTACGTCGCGGCCGTGGAGGAGAAGACCAGCGTGCGCACCCCGGCCTCGCGCATCGCGGCGAGCAGCGCCATCGAGCCGCCGACGTTGTTGTCCCAGTACTTCTCCGGCTTGGCGACGGATTCGCCGACCTGCGAGGAGGCGGCGAAGTGCAGCACCGCGTCGTACGAGGAGTCCAGCCACTTCGCGGCGTCCTGGACCCGGCCCTCGATGAACTCGGCGCCCTCGGGGACCGCGACGCGGAATCCCGTGGACAGGTCGTCGAGGACGGTCACCGTGTGGCCCGCCTCCAGCAGATGGGCGGCAACGACGCTGCCGACATATCCCGCACCGCCCGTGACCAGGTACTTATTCTTCACTCGCTCGCTACCTCTCGCAGTCGCCCGGCCGCGGCCTCCGGCGGCACGTCGTTGATGAAGACGCCCATGCCGGATTCGGAGCCCGCGAGGAACTTAAGCTTGCCGGAAGTACGGCGGATGGTGAAAAGCTCCAGGTGCAGGGCGAAGTCGGCGCGCCCTGCCGCGCGGAACGGCGCCTGGTGCCAGGCGGAGATGTACGGGGTCGCCGGCTCGCCCTCGCCGAAGATCCGGTCGAAGCGCTTCAGCAGCTCCAGATACATCCGGGGGAACTCGGCGCGGGCCGGCTCCTCCAGCGCCCGCAGGTCCGGCACCCGCTGCTTGGGGTAGAGGTGCACCTCGTACGGCCAGTGCGCCGCGTACGGCACGAACGCCACCCAGTGCTCGCCCTCCAGCACCACCCGCACGCCCTCGCGCCTCTCGCGCGCGACGACGTCGTCGAAGAGGTTGCGCCCGGTCGTCTCGCGGTGTTCGCGGGCCGAGCGCAGCATGAGCGCCGTGCGCGGGGTGACGAAGGGGTACGCGTAGATCTGCCCGTGCGGATGGCCGAGCGTGACGCCGATCTCGGCGCCCCGGTTCTCGAAGGGGAAGACCTGCTCGACCTGGTCCAGCTCGGCCAGCTCCGCCGTGCGGTCGGTCCACGCCTCCAGGACGAGCGCGGCCTGCTCCTCGTCGAGGGCGGCGAACGACGCGTCGTGGTCGGAGGTGAAGCAGACGACCTCGCAGCGGCCCGAGTCGCCCGCGAGGGAGGGGAAGCGGTTCTCGAAGACGACGACGTCGTAGTCGTCGTCCGGGATCTCGCTGAGCCTGCCGTCCCGCGAGGGGCAGAGCGGGCACTCGTCGGCGGGCGGGTGGTACGTGCGCTCCTGCCGGTGCGAGGCGATGGCGACCGCGTCACCGAGCAGCGAGTCGCTGCGGATCTCGGAGGTGGTGGCGATCGGGCCGAGCGGTCTGCGGTCGGCGGCGTCCCGTACGACGTCGTCGCGACGGTCGTAGTAGATCAGCTCACGTCCGTCGGCGAGCGCCGTCACCGTCTTCTTCATCGGTATTCTCCCACCCAAACCCACACCCAAACAGAATCGCACATAACAAATCACAAGTAAACAGTCGCGTCAACGGGAACGTCTGCACGGACGCGTGCGGATATGAGGTGCGGATATGAGTGGGCCCCGCACGGCGGGCCGTACGGGGCGTTGGGGCGGTCCGGCGGCGGGGCGGTGGGGCGGCGGGCGGTGGGGCGGGAGCAGGGGGTTACGCCTGCGGGTCCGCGTCCTTCGGCGGGGTTCCGTTCACCATCGCCCGGTCCAGCAGGCCCGTGCGCGCGGCGAGTGCCGCCGCCTCCAGCCGGGATCCGACGCCGAGTTTCATCAGGACGCGCTGCACATGGGTCCTGGCCGTGCTGGGCGCGATGCCCATTCCCGCCGCGATCAGCCGGGTGTCCTCGCCCTCGGCGACCCGTACCAGCACCTCGACCTCGCGCGGGGTGAGCATCCGCAGCAGCCGCTGGCCCTCGTCGTCCGGCTGGGCCGCCGGGTTGAGCAGCTCGGTGAAGGCGCCCTGCAGTAACTGGGGCGCCACGGCGGCCTCACCGGCGCGCGCCTTCATCATGGCCCGCTCGACGCCCTCGATGCGCTCGTCGTGCCGTACGTACCCGGAGGCGCCGGCGGCGAAGGCGGCGGCGATGCCGCGCGGGCTCGGCACAGGGCCGAGCACCACGACGGCCACCTGCGGGCGCTCCCGCTTGATCCGCACGATCGGGTCGAAGACACCGGGCTCGGCGGGCGCCGCCGTGCCCATCAGGCAGACCTCGGGGGCCCGGCTCACCACCAGCTCGGCGACGCCCGCCGTGGGGGCGGCCGCCGCGAGCACCCGGTGCCCGCGCAGCTTCAGCGCAGAGGCGAGCGCCTCGGCCAGTAGTCGGTGATCGTCAACCACCATCAGCCGCACGCCCATCGGCCAACCCCCATCCACGCTGGAGCCTGGGCCCCCCGGCATCCTGACCCGGCAAGCTACACGCTTGTTCGACATCGCGCGCCCCTTACCGGGGAGAAGCCCACGGATTGTCGAATTAGGCGCGATGAGGCCCTGTCAGCTCGCCGAGTAGGCCATGGCGAGATAGTTCGGATCGTCGGCGGTCGGCTTGTCGGTCTTGCTCAACAGGGTCTCGGCCATGAAGAAGTGACCGCCCCCGAAGAGGAACTCCGAGTAGTCCGGGCTGAAGTTGGTCTGGGCCCTCGTCGACTTGTCGTCGCTCGGCGTCTCCAGCAGCACCGTCTGCTTGAACGTGGACCCGTCGACGGACACGATCTGCCGGCCCGAGCCGTACGGCGGTTCCTTGTACGCGAGGACGTTGCCGCCGTCCATGCGCAGCGGGAAGAGCGAGGAGTCCTTGCCCGCGAGGGCGCGGTCCGTGGTCGACTTGCCGGTCGCGAGGTCGAAGGAGACGAGTTCGTTGGTCTGGAGGCCGCCGTCCTCACCGCCCGGGTCGTGCGGTTCCGTCGCCACGTAGAGCTTGTTGTTGCCGACGACGACCTGCTGGCAGTCCTCGACCTTGACGGCGTCGCACTTCCCGCCGTACTGGTCGGCGTCGGCCGGGATCTTGGCGCGGAGCTTGCCGGTCTTCTCGTCGATGGAGAAGTAGTCCGAGATACCGCTGCCGTCACCGGCCGTGTCGCCGACGTCGGCCGCGACGACCAGCGGCTTGGCGGAGATGACCCCGGCGTACTCGACGCCGTCGGGCATCTTGAAGCTGGAGAGCACGGCGCCGGTGAGCGGGTTGAGGTTCTCGATGGTGACGGTCTGGGAGTCGAAGCCGCCGCACTTGCGGGCGGCGACGAGAGCCGCGTCACCGCCGCCGTAGCCCATGTCGTAGCAGCCGTTGGCGTCGATCTCCGGCTTCCAGAGCTGCTTGCCCGTCTCCAGGTCGAACGCGGCGCCGCCGTCCGTACCACCGGCCGCCACGGTCGACGCGCCGATCGTCACCTCGCCGAACGAGGCAGCGGTGTCACCGGAGTTGGCGTCGCCGCTCTTGCTCCACAGCAGCCGGCCCGCCTTGAGGTCGATCGCGCCGATCTGGGTGCACGACTGGTACTTGGTGGCGGCGGTCCGCTTGCTCGCCTCGAAGGCGATGGCGGTGATGTTGTCCTTGACGTGCTTCGTCGCCGCGCACACCTGGCCGGGGAGCGGGATCGTCCAGAGCTGGGTGCCCTTGTCGGGGTCGTAGCCGACGATCTGGTTGATGCCCGTCTTCACGTACGTCGTGTCGGTCAGCCAGGAGCCCTGGACGTCGGCGTCGACGGTGAGCGTGGGCATCGGCAGGTTGAAGGCGGAGGCGGCCTTCACGTCGGCGGGCACCTTCTCCTTGCCCGCGGGGAGGCCCTTCGTACCGCCGTCGCCGCCCTTGCCGCCGTCGGTGGCGCCCGAACTGCCGCCCTTGGCCTTGTTGTCGGAGTCGCCGCCCGAGGAGGCGAACCAGACACCGGCGCCGACGATCAGCACCACGGCGACGGCCGCGGCGATGATGATCTGCGCCTGGGCGCTCAGCTTCTTACGGCCGCCGCCGGGGCCGCCGGGGCCGCTCTGGGGAGGCTGGGTCGGGTACTGCTGGCCGTACGGGGGCTGCCCGTACGGCGGTTGGCCGTAAGGCGGTTGGCCGTACTGCGGCTGGGTGGGGTACTGGGGCTGCTGGGGGTAGCCGTACCCGGGCTGCTGCTGCGGCGGGACCGGAGCGCCGAAACCACCGGACGGCGGGGGCTGGTTGGGCGGCTGGTTGGGGGGCTGCGGGGGCTGGTCGGGCTGGTTGGGCTGGTTGGGGGGCTGGGGCGGCTGGGTCATGACGTACGCACCTCGTGAGGAAGGAAAGAAGAAGGGGACGGGGACGGGGAGGAGGGGCCGGTCACTGACCGAACGCCATCATCGTCTTGACCGACATCTCGTCCTTGTCGCTGCCTCCGCCGGTGACCATGGGGGCGACGAGGAAGAATCGGCCGTCCACGTAGGCGTACGCCGGCTGGAAGAAGCCCCGCTCGACCTTCGCCGCCGAGTCCGGGTGCTTCTGCAGCACCTTGGGGGCGCCCCCGGTCGGTGCGACGGTCACCAGCTCACCACCCTTGCCGCCGTACGTCGCGGGGACGTACGCGAGGACGTTCCCGCCTTCCATCTGCATGGGCAGCATTTCCCGCGACGGCAGTTTCGTGCGCCACTTCGGCTTTCCGGTGTTCAGGTTGAACGCGACGATCTCGTTGCTGTTGATGTCCTTCTTGGTGGGCTTCGTCGCCAGGTACAGCGTGTTGGCATCGGCCGCCACCCCCGCGCAGCCTTCCAGCGAGGCGTCGCCGAAGCTGAGGCTCCCGCAGTCCGCGGCCCGGAACTGGTCGTCGCTGCCGCTGAGTTGCGTCCGCTGGGTACCGTCCTGGTTCAGCACGAGGACGCCCCACTTCGGCGCGGACGAGTCGCTGTTGTCGTGGACCGAGACGACCAGCGGGTTGACCGAGAAGACCTTGTCGGCCTGCCAGCCCGGCTTGAGCTTGAACGTCCATCTGGCCTTGCCGGTCAGCGGGTCGAGCCCCTGCAACTGCCGTTTGAGCTTGTCGCTGTTGCCGCTGGGGCAGGTCTCGGCGGCGATCAGTGTCGTACCACCGGCGATGGCGTCCGGCTGGCAGTTGCCGGCGATCTTGCCCCAGAGGGTCTTGCCGTCACTCACCCGGAAGGCGTCGGTGTAGCTGGTGCGGCTGACGGTCACCATGTCACCGCTGGTCACCATGCTGACCGAGATGCTCATGTCGAAGAGCCCGCGCTCGGGGAGTTCCTTCTTCCAACCGCCCTGGCCGGTCTTCAGATCGACGAGCTGGAGTTGGTTGCAGTCGGCGGATTCACCGGCGCTCTTCCTGGTCATGATGACCAGTTTGCCGTCGGCCGTCGGGGAGAGCGGGGCCGAGCACACCGCCTGGCTGAGCGGGAGGGACCACTTCTCCTTGCCGTCGGTGACGGAGTACCCCACGATCTGCTGGTACATGGCCTTGACGACCGTGTCGCCGACGACCCACGGGCCGAAGATGTCGGCGCCGTCGCCCGGCACGTCCACGTTGTTGATCTGCAGCCACAGCGCCTTGGCCTCACCGGGCTTGCGGTCGGCGTTGAGATCGGCCTCGCCGCGCCCGGTGCCGTTTCCGTCGCCCTGGTCGACGCTGGACGAGGTGGTCGGCGTGGGCTTGGGGTCGTCGCTGCTGTGCGCGACGGGCGTGGTGTCGCCGTCGTCACCGCCGAGCGCGAACCAGGCACCGCCGCCGATGACGAGCAGGCCTGCGACGACGGCCGCGATGACGACGCCCGGCCGGCCCTTGAAGAAGCCCTTGTTCCCGCCGCCGTTGCCGCCGTTGCCCGCGTTCGGGGGCAGGGTGGGGGCGCCGGGGTACTGCTGGGGCGGGTAGCCGCCGCCGTACGGATTCGGCAACTGGCCGTACGGGCCGGGCTGCGGCTGTCCTTGCGGATAACCGTACGGACCCGGCTGCGGCTGCCCTTGCGGATAGCCGTATGCGGGGGGCGTGTTGGGCGGACCGGAAGGTGGCGGCGGCGTCTGGGGCGGTTGTCCCTGGGACGGTTGCTGCGGTGTCGTGCCCTGCGGTGTCGTGCCCTGCGGCGGCGGGTCCTGTGGAGAACCGAAGCCCCCCGGCGGTGGTTGATGGCTGGGTGGCTGGGTCATCTGCGCTTTCCCCCTGTTGTACGGCTCCCCGCCCGTCGTACGCTTCCGCCGCGGCGGACAGTAACTCCCGTGTGGTCACTTCAGCCGAGCGGGCTTTCTTTCTACCACTCGGACTGATGTACGACAGGGGCCAGTCCTGCCCCTGTTCCCAAGGGAGAACCGGCCCGTGATGCGCCCGTTACGAGGTCTTCGCCGCGCCGCTACGCGTCCTCCGCCAACTCCATCCAGCGCATTTCCAACTCGTCGCGCTCGACGACCAGTTCACGAAGCTCGGTGTCCAGTTTGGCCACCTTCTCGAAGTCCGTGGCGTTATCGGCGATCTGCTGGTGGAGGGTGGTCTCACGGCTCGACATCTTGTCGAGCTGCCGCTCGATCCGCTGGAGTTCCTTCTTGGCGGCGCGGCCGTCCTTGGCGGACGGCGCGGACCCGGTACCTCCCGTACCTCCCGTACCGGCTCCGGCGGCAGAGCCTGAACTGCCCGGGTCGGGCACGGTCGCCGCGGGGGCGGCGGCGACGCCCGAATCGGCGAGCTTCTTGCGCCGCTCCAGGTACTCGTCGATGCCGCGCGGCAGCATCCGCAGTGACAGGTCGCCGAGCAGCGCCATCACCTTGTCGGTGGTGCGCTCGATGAAGAACCGGTCGTGGGAGATCACGACCATCGACCCGGGCCAACTGTCGAGCAGGTCCTCCAACTGGCTGAGCGTCTCGATGTCGAGGTCGTTGGTGGGCTCGTCGAGGAAGAGGACGTTCGGCTCGTCCATCAGCAGCCGCAGGAGCTGGAGCCTGCGCCGCTCACCACCGGACAGGTCGCCGACCGGCGTCCACTGCTTCTCCTTCGTGAAGCCGAACTGCTCGCAGAGCTGGCCGGCCGTCATCTCCCGGCCCTTGCCGAGATCGACGCGGTCCCGTACCTGCTGGACGGCTTCGAGGACCCGCAGCGTCGGCTTCAGCTCGGTGACCTCCTGGGAGAGGTACGCGAGCTTGACGGTCCTGCCGACGACGACCTTCCCGGCCGCCGGCTGCACATCGCCGTGCGTACGGGCGGCCTCGGTGAGGGCGCGCAGCAGCGAGGTCTTGCCGGCGCCGTTCACGCCGACGAGCCCGATCCGGTCGCCGGGGCCGAGCTGCCAGGTGAGATGCGTCAGCAGCACCTTCGGGCCCGCCTGGACCGTCACGTCCTCCAGGTCGAAGACGGTCTTGCCGAGCCGCGCGTTGGCGAACTTCATCAGCTCGGACGTGTCACGCGGCGGCGGTACGTCGGCGATCAGCTCGTTGGCCGCCTCGATCCGGAAGCGGGGCTTGGACGTACGGGCGGGGGCGCCGCGCCGCAGCCAGGCCAGCTCCTTGCGGACCAGGTTCTTCCGCTTGACCTCTTCGGTCGCGGCGATGCGCTCGCGCTCGGCGCGGGCGAAGACGTAGTCGGAGTAGCCGCCCTCGTACTCGTGGACCTTGCCGCCCTGCACGTCCCACATGCGGGTGCAGACCTGGTCGAGGAACCACCGGTCGTGGGTGACGACCACCAGCGCGGAGCGGCGGGCCCGCAGATGGCCGGCGAGCCAGGCGATGCCTTCGACGTCGAGGTGGTTGGTGGGCTCGTCGAGCACGACCACGTCCTGCTCGGCGATGAGCAGCTTCGCGAGGGCGATACGGCGCCGCTCGCCACCGGAGAGCGGGGCGATGACGGTGTCGAGCCCGAGCGGGAACCCGGGCAGATCGAGCCCGCCGAACAGCCCGGTCAGCACGTCCCGGATCTTGGCGTCACCGGCCCACTCGTGGTCGGCGAGATCGCCGATGACCTCGTGCCGGACGGTGGCGGAGGGATCGAGCGAGTCATGCTGCGTAAGCACCCCGAGCCGCAGCCCCCCGTTGTGCGTAACCCGTCCGCTGTCGGCTTCCTCCAGCTTGGCGAGCATCCGGATGAGGGTGGTCTTACCGTCACCGTTACGGCCGACGACCCCGATCCTGTCCCCTTCGGAGACGCCGAGAGAGACACCGTCGAGCAGTGCACGGGTGCCGTACACCTTGGTGACTGTCTCGACATTGACCAGGTTGACGGCCATTTCACTCCTGTACGGGGGGATCGATCGACATCCCAGGGTAATCGCCACGGGAAGAGGGAACCGCGCGGCCTGGTGATTGGGGGGCAGCCGCGGCGGCCGGGTGCGGGTGCGGCGCGGCAGTTGCATGGGGCGACTCGGGCTGGCTGGGGGGGGTGGGTGCGGGTCAGTGCGCATGGGCCGGGGGGTGGGCGGGCCGGAAGAATTAGCCGCCCGTAGGGCCGCCCCCTGAGGTTTCAGTGTCGCGGCTCCGGTCCGGGCGTCAAGGGCGCTCCTACGTCGCGTCGCTCCGCGATGGGCTGCGCCCACCCTTGACCCCCGAACCTCCACCGCAAGTACCACTTTTTGGGGGGGGCGGCCGGGGGGACCACGGGCAAGCTGGGATCGCGGTGACGGGTGCTCGGCCGACTGCGGGTGCCACGCACCAGTTGCATGGGGCGACTCGGGCTGGCCAAGCGTCCACCCGGGCCGGGTATCGGCTGAGACTCATGCCCCGCTGGTCACTGGGTGTGGGTGGATGGGACGGGTGGGACTGGGGTGACGGGGGATGGGCCGCGGGGCGTCGGTCCCGGGCCTTTTGCGTGGGTGGTTGCGTTAGACGCGCCGCAGGGCGCATCAGGCGGGTGGAGGGTTCTGGGCGGCGGGGCGGGTGTGACGGGTGTGACGGAAGACGCCTCGTGGGGCGACAATCTGGAGCCTTATGCGTGCGTGGTTGCGTTGAGCGCGCGTCAGGGCGCATCAGGGCGGTGGAGCGTCCGAGCGGCGGGGCCGGTGTGACCTGTGTGCCCAGGGAGGCACCCAACAGGGGCTGCGCGTACCCGCCCGCGCGCCAGGCCCGGCCGACCCTCACTTCCACCCCACCATCAGACCCATCCATGGGCTTGGTGCCCTCGACAGCGCCCCTAACGCAACGCCCGACGCATAAGGCACGGGACGGTCGCCCCACAAGCCATCCCGCGTCCCTCCTGTCACACCCCATTCACCGACCAGGTGCCCCCCCCACCGGCCCGAGGCGCCCTGCGGCGCCCCTAACGCAACGCCCCACGCATAAGGCGCGGGATGGCTGCCCCACGGACCATCCCGCGTCCCTTCCGTCACACCCGCCCCACCGCCGGGCTCGTTCCACCGGCCGGGTGCGCCCTATGGCGCGTCTAACGCAACTCCCCACGCAAAAGGCTCCGGACCACCGCCCCAGGAGCTATCCCCCGTCACCCCAGTCACACCCGCCCCACCCACCGGCCCGTCGCCCCAGCCCAACTACCCCCACCAGGGCACCCTCCCGGCCTCCACCCACACCCAGTGACCAGCGGGGCATGAGACGCAACCACTACCCGGTGGGGGTGGACGCCGAGACGGGCCGAGTCACCCCACGCAACTACCGCGTGGCACCCGCAGTCGGCCAAGCACCCGTCACCGCGATCCCAGCTTGCCCGTGGTCCCCCCGGCCGCCCCCCCCAAAAAAGAGGTACTTGCGGTGGAGGGCCGGGGGTCAAGGGTGGGCGCAGCCCATCGGCGCAGCCGACGCGACGCAGGAGCGCCCTTGACGCCCGGACCGCAACCGCGACACTCAAACCCCAGGGGGCGGCCCCACGGGCGGCTAACCCCCCCCCCGGCCCACCCAACCCCCGGCCCATGCGCACTCACCCGCACCCACCAACCCCCAGCGACCAGCGGGGCATGCACCCCAGCCCACCACCCGCCGGGGCGGACGCCAAGCCCACCCGAGTCACCCCACACAACCACCGCGCCGCTCCCGCACCCGGCCAAGCACCCGCCACCACGAACCCAGCGCCCCCAGGGGCGGCCCCGCGACCGCCCCCACCTTCCGGCCCCCACCAACTCCCGGCCCATGCCGCCCTCGCCCTCACCCTCGCCCTCACCCGCCGGGCATGCGTCCCGCCCCACCATCGGGGGCCCTGGCGCCCCATAATCCGACCGTGGACATCACGAACGACGCCGACGACAACCTCCATGGTGTGCTGCGCGGACTTGACACCTCGGCTGTGGCCGAGGCGTTTGTCGGCGTCGGCTGGATGTCTCGGTCGTCGGCCTGGGACGCGTACGAAGTCGCGACCGGCTGGTGTCAGGTCGAGCTTGGTCCGGGCGGCAGGGGAGACATCTTGCTCAGCGGCGTCATCGACCCCGGCAAGCTCGACGTCCTCGCGGCGCTGCTCTCCCGGTTCGGGCTTCGTTTCAGGCTTGAGCTGTACGACGCGAGCGGTGACCTGCGCCGGGACATCAGCGGGTGAACCCGTCATGACGCAGTCGCGACTGCGACGCGACGCGAGGGACCCACCCGCTGCGCTCACGTGCCCGTGGCGCCGTCGAGTCGTTCTCTCAGGAGGTCCGCGTGGCCGTTGTGGCGGGCGTATTCCTCTATCAGGTGGATGAGGATCCAGCGCAGCGAGACGTGTGGGCCGCCCATCATCGCGGCATTCGCCTCCGACAGCGTGCCCACATCGTCCAGCGAGGCCGTCGCGATCAGTTCGCGGCCTCGGGCGACCTCCGCCCGCCACGTCGCCAGCGCCTCTTCGAGGCCCCGGTCCGGGTCCAGCGTGAAACCGTCCTCGCCGGCGGTGCTGTGGACCCAGGGGACGTCCTCGCCCGCGAACACCCGCTGGAACCAGTTACGTTCGATCTCCGCCAGGTGCTGGACCAGGCCGAGCATCGTCATCCGTGACGGTTCCACCGACGCGATGCGCGACTGCTCGTCGTCAAGGCCCGCGCACTTCACGGCGAGCGTGGCGCGGTGGAAGTCCAGCCAGCTTTCGAGCGCGGTGCGTTCGTCGGCTTGCGGGGGCGGCACGGGGCGGCCGTCCGGGGTCATCGCCATAGGCGGCACTCTGGCACAGAGCGTGCCGCTGACGCGAGACCGTTCTCAGACCACCGTCGCACCCGCCGCCGGTGACTCCGCCACCCGTGCCGTACGGCACGTCCCCGACGCCACCAGCGCCTTGGCGACCTGGGCGGCGGTCTCCTGATCCTCCGTCAGGAAAGCCGTCGTCGGGCCCGAGCCCGAGACCAGCGCCGCCACCGCACCCGCAGCGGTACCCGCCGCGAGGGTGTCCGCCAGCGGCGGGCGGAGTGAAAGGGCCGCGCGCTGGAGGTCGTTGCTCAGCGTTGCCGACAGCGCCGCCACGTCGCCCTTGCGCAGGGCGGCCAGCAGCGCGGGGTCGGCGACCGGCGCGTGCGGTGCGGCGCCCGCCTCCTCCGCCAGCCGGTCGAACTCGCGGAATACGGCCGGAGTCGACAGCCCGCCGTCCGCGACCGCGAACACCCAGTGGAACGTGCCGCCGACGTCGAGCGGGGTGAGTTGTTCGCCTCGGCCCACCCCCAGCGCCGCACCGCCCAGCAGGCTGAAGGGCACGTCGCTGCCCAACTCGGCGCAGATGTCGAGGAGTTCACGTTGGGACGAGTTGAGCTGCCACAACGCGTCGCACGCCAGCAGCGCACCCGCGCCGTCCGCGCTCCCGCCCGCCATGCCCCCCGCCACCGGGATGTCCTTGGCGATGTGGATGTGGACGCGCGGGTCGATGCCGTGCCGCGCGGCCAGCGCGAGCGCCGCGCGCGCCGCCAGATTCGTACGGTCCAGGGGGACTTGGTCCGCGTCAGGGCCCGCGCAGGTGATGCGCAGCTCGTCCGCCGGCGTCACCGTCACCTCGTCGTACAGCCCGACGGCCAGGAAGATGTTCGCGAGGTCGTGGAAGCCGTCGGGGCGGGCAGCGCCCACCGACAACTGGACGTTGACCTTCGCAGGAACCCGCACCCGAACAGTCATGCCCCTGCCCCCTTCGACTCCGCGATCCGCGCGAACTCTTCCACCGTCAACGACTCCCCACGCGCCTGCGGCGACACCCCCGCCGCCACCAGCGCCGCCTCCGCCGCCGGCGCCGACCCCGCCCAGCCCGCGAGTGCCGCCCGCAGCGTCTTGCGGCGCTGGGCGAACGCCGCGTCGACCACGGCGAAGACCTCCGGCCGCGACGCGGTGGTCCGTACCGGCTCGGCGCGCCGTACGAGCGCGACAAGACCCGAGTCGACGTTCGGCGCGGGCCAGAAGACCGAGCGGCCGATCGCCCCGGCCCGCTTGACGTCCGCGTACCAGTTCGCCTTCACCGACGGCACCCCGTACACCTTGTTGCCGGGCCCCGCCGCCAGCCGGTCGGCGACCTCGGCCTGGACCATGACCAGCGTCCGCTCGATGGTCGGGAAGTGCTCCAGCATGTGCAGCAGGACGGGCACGGCGACGTTGTACGGAAGGTTCGCGACGAGCGCCGTCGGCGGCGGCCCCGGCAGTTCCGTCACCTGCATCGCGTCCGAGTGCACCAGCGCGAACCGGTCCGCGCGCGACGGCATGCGCGCCTCGATCGTCGCGGGCAGCGCGCCCGCCAGTACGTCGTCGATCTCGACGGCCGTCACGCGGTCCGCCGCTTCGAGCAGCGCCAGGGTCAGCGAGCCGAGCCCGGGGCCGATCTCCACCACCACGTCGTCCGCGCGCACCGCCGCCGTACGGACGATCTTGCGGACGGTGTTGCCGTCGATCACGAAGTTCTGGCCGCGCTGCTTCGTCGGGCGTACGCCCAGCGCTTCGGCCAGTTCACGGATGTCGGCGGGGCCGAGGAGTGCGTCGGGCTCAGTGGTGCTCACCCGGTAAGCCTACGGCCGCAGTGCGGCCACGGACTCGCCCCCCGTCGCACGTAGAGCTTCTTCGCCCGCCGGGTCTGCTCACCCGCGGGCGCGTCCTGCGGACGGCCGCTGCCGCCCAGCGACTGCCAGGTCCCGGTGTCGAACTGGTAGAGCCCGCCGTAGTTGCCCGACGAGTCGACGGCGTCCGGCCGGCCGCCCGACTCGCACGCCGCGAGCCCGCCCCAGTCGAGCCCCTCGGCCCCGCCGCCCCCGCCACCGCCCGCACGGCCCGCACCGCCGACCTCCTCGACGGAGACCGGCCTCGGCTTCGTACCGACCCTGATCCGCTGCGTGACCGGCTCGCGCACCACCTCGGCCCCGATCCTGCGGGGCTTCTCCTTCACCCCGTTGACCGTGCGCAGCGCGTACGTGACGCGCCGGGACCCCTGTCTGCCCTGCCGGTCGACGATCTCCGTCCCCTTGAAGACGGTCGGGTCCCGGGTCTTCTCCGTGTCGTACGGGATCGGCTCCTCGTGCACTTCGCGGCTGTCCGTGATGCGCATGACGGTGACGGTCTGGCCGTCGCGCGGGAAGCTGCTCCCCGGTACGGAGGTGTCGTCCTTCGCGTGCAGGGTGATCCCCGCGTCGGCCAGCGCCTCGCGCACCGTCGCCGCGTTGGTGCGGATGGTGCGTTCGCGGCCGTCGGCCATGAACGTCACGGCCCGCTCGGTGCGTACGTCGAGGGCGAGGCCGTGCCGCGAGATCGGCGAGGAGCGCGACACCGACAGGAACGCGCCCTCGGCGCGCACCCCGAGCTGCCGCAGCGCGCCGTCGACCGTGCGGGCCGTCGTCCAGACGCGGCGGCGCTGCCCGTCGAGGGTGAGCAGTACGGGACGGCCGTAGCGGACGACGACCTCGTCGCCGTCGGCGAGGTCGTCGCCGGGGGCCGGGGCGACGATGTCGTGCGCGCCGACCGTGACGCCCTGGTCGGCGAGCAGTTCGTCCACGCCGCCCGCGAAGGTGTGCAGCGTGCGGGGCACGCCGTCGACGCTGAGCTTCACCGCCTTGTCGTTGGCGACGAAAGCGGAGGTCCCGCCGGCGAGGAACGCGACGACGAGGGCCTGCGGTACGAGCCTGCGCAGCGTGTCGGGAGCCGGGGCGGCGGGCCCGCGGCGGCGCGGCGGCGGCTCGACCGTCCTGGTGGCGTGGCGGCGGCCGCGTGCCGCACGGTGACTGCCCTGCGAATTGCTCACGACGCTCCACAAGTTCGGGTGACCACGACCGTGGTGCCCCGGGAGAGTAGCGGAGCTTTCGTCACTCTCCAAAGCGGCTCGACCACACACCGTGGTCACCCCTCACCCGCGGCGGCGGAGTCAGGTGGCCGCGTAGCCGAAAGCCGCCGCCGTGTTGCGCGCCACCGCCCCCGCCATCGCGTCCTCGTCGATCTCCCGCACCTCCGCCATCGCGCGCAGGGTCACCGGAATCAGATACGGCGCATTCGGTCGGCCACGATACGGCGCCGGCGTGAGAAAGGGCGCATCGGTTTCGACAAGAATCAGCTCCAGCGGCGCTATTGTGAGCGCGTCACGCAACGGCTGAGCATTTTTGAATGTCACATTGCCTGCGAATGACATGAAGTAACCTGCCGCAGCACAATCTCGCGCCATTTCCGCATCACCGGAATAACAATGGAACACGGTCCGCTCGGGTGCGCCTTCCTCGGCGAGGATCCGCAGTACGTCGGCGTGCGCCTCGCGGTCGTGGATGACGAGCGCCTTGCCGTGCCGTTTGGCGATCTCGATGTGCGCGCGGAACGAGCGCTCCTGCGCGGCGACGCCCTCGGGGCCCGTACGGAAGTGGTCGAGCCCGGTCTCGCCGACGGCGAGCACCTGCGGGAGGGCGGCCAGCCGGTCGATCTCGGCCAGCGCCTCGTCCAGCGCCGCCTCGCCGCCGCCGGCCCGCTCGCCCTGCCGGGACCAGCCGTCCGGGTCGCCGTGGACGATGCGGGGCGCCTCGTTGGGGTGCAGGGCGACCGCCGCGTGGATGTTCTCGTGGGCCGCCGCCGTCTCAGCGGCCCAACGAGACCCCTTCAGATCGCACCCCACCTGGACGAGCGTGGTCACTCCGACGGACGCGGCCTTCGCGAGGCCCTCGTCGACAGTGTCGCTCTGCATGTCCAGGTGGGTGTGCGAATCGGCCACCGCCACCCGGAGGGGAGCGGGCAGCGGTGGAGCCGCTTGTTTCGTACTCATGGGCGCGATCCTACGTAGCGGCTGCGTCGCGGCTCCGTAGCGGCTGAGTAGCAGCCACGCGGGACCGTGCCCCGGAGGCGTCAGCCCTGACCGTGGTGCTGGTGGTGGAAGGGGTGCAGCAGGTCGGACAGGTGCCAGTGGTGGTGCTGGTGCTGCTCGGGCTTCGTGACGGCCGCACTGCCGTCGCCCGATATCGCCGCGTCCTGACGCCCGGCGGAAGGGGCTCCGGAAGGGGCTCCGGAACCAGTCCCGGGTATCGCCGCCGCCGCTGCCGGCGTCTCCGCTGTGTGGAACTGTCCTGCCAGCGCCCGTACGGACGACACCTGGCCGGACCTCATGATGCGCACCACGTGCCCGCCGCAGTTGCCACAGGTCGGGCTGGACAACGGGGACGGGACCCGCAGGCCCTCGCACTTGTACACAACGAAATTGTGACCGTCGCCGTCGACGTGGTGCTCGATGTCGTAAGCCGATTCCCAGCCGTGTCCGCATCGCATGCAGGCGAAGGCGTATGCCTCGTGTGCAACGACGTCACCGGTGATCTCACTCATGCTTTCTTCCTCTCCACTCATCCCAGTGGACGCCTTTACCGGCGGAAGCGCATCAGTGCCTGTCGATTAATGGAGCGGTCTTGGCCTTCTCATGTCCAACTGCCCATTGACCCGGTCTCGGCTTTGCATTTCAAGATGGTCCTTTACTGTCCCGCGCCCCCGCGCGAGCCGCGTTCTTTGCCGCGACCACCGCATCGAAGACCTCCCGCTTGGGCAGCCCCGCGTCGGCGGCCACGGCAGCGATCGCCTCTTTGCGCCGCTCCCCCGCCTCCTCGCGCACGCGCACCCTGCGTACCAGCTCCGCCGCGTCGAGATCCTCGCCGCCGCGCTCGGGGGCGCCCTCGACCACGACGGTGATCTCGCCCCGTACGCCGTCGGCGGCCCACGCGGCCAGCGCGCCGAGACCGCCGCGCTTCACCTCTTCGTAGGTCTTGGTCAGCTCGCGGCAGACGGCGGCCCTGCGCTCGGCGCCGAAGACCTCGGCCATCGCGGCGAGGGTGTCGTCCAGGCGGTGCGGCGCCTCGAAGTAGACGAGGGTGCGGCGCTCGTCGGCGGCGTCCCGCAGCCTGCTCAGCCGCTCGCCCGCCTTGCGCGGCAGGAAGCCCTCGAAGCAGAAGCGGTCGACGGGCAGCCCGGACAGCGCGAGCGCGGTCAGCACGGCGGAGGGCCCCGGCACGGCCGTGACCTTGATGTCGCGCTCGACCGCGGCGGCCACCAGCCGGTAGCCGGGGTCGGAGACCGACGGCATGCCCGCGTCGGTGACCAGCAGCACCCGCGCGCCGCCCGCCAGCGCCTCGACCAGCTCGGGGGTACGGGCCGACTCGTTGCCCTCGAAGTACGACACGACGCGGCCACGCGTCTGCACGCCCAGCGCCTGGGTGAGTCGGCGCAGCCGCCGCGTGTCCTCGGCGGCCACCACGTCGGCGGTCGCCAGCTCGGCGGCGAGGCGGGGCGGCGCGTCCGTCACGTCCCCGATGGGGGTCCCGGCGAGGACGAGCGTGCCGAGGGCGGGCGTGGAGTGGTCTACCGGTGTCGCGTTCACACCGGCCATCCTCGCAGCAGCGGGGACCGGCCCTCGCAGCAGAAGGGGCGAGCAGCTTCTGCCCAGAAGCCGACCGTCTTCCCCGCAGCGGCCGACCACCCCTCTCGCAGGGGCGGGCGCACCCCGCCCACAGCCGCGTTCCCTACGATGGCGCGGTGACCAGTACCGCGCCCAAGTCTCTGCAGGGCCACGACGCCGACGACACGCCGCCTTCCTGGCCGCAGCGACTGCGCCGGTTCGGCCATGTCCCGCGCCAGGTCACAGGGCTGCGCGAGCGGCTCGTACCCCCCTTCAACCAGCCGTCCGAACGCCTGTGGGACGTGCTCAACGTGCCGCCGCTGCTGGCCCGCCGGCTGACCCGCTGGTCGGGCTGGGGCGGTCCGCTGCTCGTCACGCTGATCGCGGGGGTGCTGCGGTTCTGGCACCTCGGCAGTCCGAAGGCGGTGATATTCGACGAGACGTACTACGCCAAGGACGCCTGGGCGCTCATCCACCAGGGCTACGAGGGCAACTGGCCCAAGGACATCGACAAGAAGATCCTCGCCGACCCGTCCGCAGTGCCGGTGCCGAGCGATCCGGGTTACGTCGTGCATCCGCCGGTCGGCAAGTGGGTCATCGGCCTCGGCGAGCAGTTGTTCGGCTTCGACCCCTTCGGCTGGCGTTTCATGGTCGCGGTGCTCGGCACGCTCTCGGTGCTGATCCTGTGCCGGATCGGCCGGCGGATGTTCCGCTCGACGTTCCTGGGCTGTCTCGCCGGGCTGCTGATGGCGGTCGACGGTCTGGCGTTCGTGATGAGCAGGACCGCGCTCCTCGACAGCGTGCTGGTGTTCTTCGTGCTGGCCGGCTTCGGCTGTCTGATCGCGGACCGCGACTGGACCCGGCGGAAGCTCGCCGCCGCGCTGCCGGTGGACGACGAAGGGGTGCTGCGGCCCGACGTACGGGTCGCCGAGGGGCTGAAGCTGGGCTGGCGGCCGTGGCGGCTGGCAGCCGGGCTGATGCTGGGTCTCGCGTTCGCGACGAAGTGGAACGGCCTGTTCGTCCTGGCCGCCTTCGCCGTGATGAGCGTGCTGTGGGACGTGGGCTCGCGCCGCACGGCCGGCGCCGTACGCCCGTACCGCGCGGTGTTCCGGCACGACCTGCTGCCGGCCTTCGTGTCGACGGTGGTGCTCGCGCTCGCCACGTACCTGGTGTCGTGGAGCGGCTGGCTCTTCACCGACAAGGGGTACTTCAGGGACTGGGCGCAGCGGGACGGCGCGGGCGGCTCGTTCACCTGGCTGCCGGACTGGCTGCGCAGCTTCTGGCACTACGAGCACGCGGTGTACGAGTTCAACGTCAATCTGACGTCCGGCCACCAGTACCAGTCGAACCCGTGGTCCTGGATCGTCCTGGGTCGGCCGGTCTCGTACTTCTACCAGTCCCCCGCGCCCGGCACGGACGGCTGCCCGTCCGACGCCGGCGAGAAGTGCGCCCGCGAGGTCCTGGCGCTGGGCACCCCGCTGCTGTGGTGGGCGGCCTGCTTCGCGCTCCTGTACGTCCTGTGGCGCTGGGCCTTCCGCCGCGACTGGCGCGCCGGGGCCATCGCCTGCGGCGTGGCGGCGGGCTGGGTGCCCTGGTTCATCTACCAGGAGCGCACGATCTTCCTGTTCTACGCGGTCGTCTTCGTCCCGTTCCTGTGTCTGGCGGTGGCGATGATGATCGGCGCGATCATCGGCCCTGCGGGCTCCGACGAGAGACGCCGCACGATCGGCGCGGTCGGCGCGGGCGTGCTGGTGCTGCTGATCATCTGGAACTTCATCTACTTCTGGCCGCTCTACACGGGCACACCGATCCCGTATCGCGACTGGCAGAACCGGATGTGGTTCGACACCTGGGTCTAGCTGCACTGATGCAACGACGGGGCCCGGCAGTCTGCCGGGCCCCGTTGGTCGTTGGTGGTCGCTGGCGGTCCTCGTTGGTCCTCCTCGCACGGCCCGAGGACGGCCCAGCTCAGGGCCCGGCAGCAGATTTACAGTCCCTCCATCGAAGCCACCCGGAAGTTGCACTGACCTGCACAAACGCAGAAGGGCACATTGTCGTGCCGCTAAACCGTCCACGTCTCGTCCACGGAGCGGCTCGACTGCCTGCCCCCTATGTGCAGAGGTACAGCAGGGGGCGCGGCCGGTTGCCGCACCCCCTCAGTGGTTCGCAGCGTTGCGGTTGACGTTGTCTGGCCGCACCCGTCCCACTGATGACCAAGTTCCACCCGGAAGGCTTGCCCATAGCAACGATTCTGGTACGCGTCGTGACGTTGTCGCTGATGGCCAGTAGCCTGGTGACGTGCCGGCCATCAAGCAACCCGTCAACCCTGATGTGCTGACATGGGCTCTGAAGCAGGCCGGTGTCACACGAGGTGAGCTTGCCCTGAGCTTGTCCGTGCCAGATGACCTTGTAGATGAGTGGCTGGCTGGTGACGACGCCCCCAGCACGACCCAACTCCGAGGTATCGCGAAGCTACTAAGAAGGCCAACTTCTTTCTTCTTCCTGCCGAGAGTTCCGCAGCAGCCCGCCGTTGAAGCCGCCTTCCGGCACCCGTGGGGCAAGAAGGGCACACGCACACTCACCAGCGAAGAAGTGGCCGAGCTTCGGAGTGCCCAACGGCGACAAAAGATCGCAAAATGGGCTTTCGATTCAGTCGATGAATCAACTCCCCCTGCGCTCCCGAACCGCACACCAAGCCCGGAGAAGACTGCTTACGAGGTACAGCGATGGCTGCGGTGGGACGTTAAATGGCAGGTCACCGCCACCTCTAAAGGTGCGGTTACGAAACTGCTCCGGCGATCTCTCGAAGATCACGGAATTCTGGTACTGCAAGTAGCCATGGACGAGAAAGCTTGCCGTGGCTTCTCAATTTACGATGCAGAAGTTCCAGTCATCGCTTTTAACGGCTCCCAGTTTCCCGCAGCTCGCACCTTTACATTGCTGCACGAATTGGGCCATCTACTAGCACATGAACAGGCCGTATGTGGATCACCCGAGCCTGCCGAAGAGCGATGGTGCGACCAATTCGCAGCCGCCTTCCTGCTGCCCCAGCATCATCTCTTCGCCTATCTGGACTTCAAACAGGTCGACTATGTCGAGAGCGATAATATCGACATAGTCCGCCTCATTGCTCAGCGATACAAAGCGAGTTTTCTATCTGTGGCCCTACGCCTTATTGCCTTGGGGAGAGCGGATTGGGCGCTGTACGAAAGAGTGCGGAATAATCCTCTCGAAATCGAGAAAGGAGGTTTCGGAGGGGAGCCGCAGACAACACCGGTACGCCGCATACGCGAGTACGGAACAACCTATCCTCGACTTGTCCTTGCGGCTAGGGACAAGGGGTCACTCGCAGACATCGACGCCCGTAAATACTTGAATGTCGACGGGAAAAACTTGGCCGACCTGCGCCGCCGCCTCATGGAAGAGGTGTGAGGTTGCAGCTATACGTGGTCGACACACATGCCGTGCTGGCTTTGCCTCAACTGTGTCGAGATGACTCACAACTCCCACTCTTTTTTGACGGCTTCACGAATATGGTCAGGGAGGGAAAACTCACCTTTCCCGATCTCGTCGTGAAGGAATGTCAAAAGTACGCGTATGGCGAGCACGTTTATACCTGGATCAATGCGGCATCAGGTCACCGAACGCACCGAGCCGTTCCAGGGCAATGGCAAGAGTCGGTTCTCGGCATGTGTGAACAAATTCTCGACATGGACGGCGAAATGGAGCAAGCCCCTCTTTTCGTCGCCGCAATGGCCCTCATGTTCAAGCAGCAGATCTCCGAAGTCTACGTTGTAACCGAAGACCGTCGCGATCTCCCCGAAAGAAAGTGTCTGGCGGAAGCCTGCAAAGACATTGATATTGTAACCATAAGCGCTCAGGAGTTGGCAATCAGGAACGATCTTGGAGATTTCCTCTAAGACGTCTCCAAGAGCTCCCTGGCCGGATCTTGCAGATAATAGTTGATTACCGAATCTGGAAGGTTCGAGACATCAGCAAGCAAGTCCATGATCGCCGCACAGAAGAGCAGGAGGGCTCGACCAGGCTCTCCGATGACCCTGTCCTCTTTGCGCATACCGAGACGAGCAATCGGATAGGAAGAGCCGGCGCGTAGAACACGTGCTTCCTTTTCACTGTCAAGCGGCTTCCTAAATTCTCCGGAAATCCTTTGTCCGGCAGAATCTAGTTCATGGAGCCCCACGATGCCTACAACAGAACCCTGGCTATTGTCTCGATACACGAGCCTCTTCGATCCTGCAATCATCCCTGGCTCAACGATACAGATCAATTCGGGTCGTTCATCCTCTTGATGCGCCAGAATGTTTTTGGTAATGGTAGGGGCCATGCCCTCCGCATGGTAGGCCATCACCGCCAGCCTAGGGGGTTGCTTGCTGTTTCCAGGCTTCAAAGCTGTGAGCGACTTCTTCTTTGCTACACAGTCCTTGATCTCATCCTCGGTTAGAGTCGTCTTAACCTCGATGGCCAACAAGACGCATTCAACCGGAAAAATTACTTGATTAGTCTGCGCCATCACAGATGGCTGACTCGATACATCATAGATGAGAATATCCATCTGCTTGGAATATTCTCCGTGCGAATCAATCACCATCCCGCTTCCGACGCCAACGGTGGACGGCAAGAGGTTTTCAATCAACCTCACCAGGGATAGTTCATTCTCGCGCCCCTGTTCACCGGCATGACCGATCAATTTGTTGAAAGTGTCCACTTCCTCTTGCAGTCGGCGAGCCACCCCAGACCAGTATTCTTCAACTACTTTACTCAATTCGAATCCTAAACTTGACTGGTTATGAACCATCTCGGAATGGGCTCCGGCTCAGTTCAAGCAGCGAACCGAAGCCGATCGGGGGCTGGCGTCCGATCTGTGAACCCGTGACCCGCTGGCTGCGCCGCCCGCTGAGCCAACCAGCCGGAGACCCTCGGTCCGCCGTTCACCGCGAGGCCCTCATGAACGGTGCGGATATGCATGAACCCTTGCCCGAGGTAGTACCTCTGGAGACCCTCATTCGTCGTCCAGGCGTCCAGCCGGATCCACTTGGCGCCAGCACAATGCGCACGATCACCAGCCCAGTCAAGAAGCCGACCGCCAAGGTTCTGACCGGCGTACTCGCGGTCAACAGTGAGTTTGTTGATGAACATGGACGGTTCGGCCAGTTCGCACTCGCTCCAGAGGCCCTCTTCGGCGTCCGGGGTCAGCGTGACTGTCGCGGCCGTCGTACGCCCGTCGCGAAGCATGAACACGGTGCCCGCCTCAATGGCGGCCAACAGTTTGTCAGCGGGATATGGACGGCTCCACTGGTCGGATCCGAGACCCCGCAGCCAAGCCGCCGCTTCCTCGCGGAAGGCGAGCAACTTGGTCACGTCGTGAGGCTCTGCAGCAGCGATGATCACGCGTTCTCGCTTCGGGCGGACAGTTCGCCGATTTCATAGTTCATGCGGTTCAGGTCCCCTCTGAACGTCGTGATTGTGCATCGGATGGGACGGTCTACTGAGTAGCCTGTGCGCGTCCAGATCATCACAGGTACTCCAGCTCCGACCTCTAGGAGACGGGCCTCGTCAGGCGTGGGCATCCGAGCCGCGATCTCGTCGAAGTAACCGACCTGCTCGATCCCTCGCGATGCGAGGTAGCGAGTCGTGCCCTCCTCGATGTCTCCCGGCTCAGTCAGTCGCGGCGAGACGTCGACCAGCCACGACGGATAGTAGGTCGCCTGCGTTGACCACGGAACGTCGTCAACGTAGCGATGACAAAACCGCAATACGGCCTTCGTACCGGCCGGGATCTTGAGCCGTTCGGCAACGTCGTTCGAGGCCGGCAGCATCTCCACACGGAAGGTCTGATGGGGCTGACGACCCGCGTTCGTAACGTCTGTGCTGTATGCATCTCCGTTCTGCGGGAAGGTCAGGTTCTCGAAGCGAGAGGCGTTCAGCTCGAACACCTCGTGCGACTTGACCTCGTACCCAAGCCCCTGGCTGGATGCGATCAGACCCTCACTGACCAGCAGACTTAGACCGTTGCGGATCGTGTTCCTGGACGCGTCAAACCGCTGCTGCAAGTCGTTCTCAGAGGGCAGCCGGGCCCCAGGCGGATAAGTGCCGTTGTCGATTTCACGGCGAAGGACGTCCGCGACTTGCCGGTACTTCGGCTGCTTGGTCATAGCCCCATCATGACGCACTCGCGCAACTTGTTGGTACATGTAGCCCCAACCCTCTTGACGCCTCACTGTCCGTGGGTGCAGCATCACTGCATCAGCTTGTACCAACAAGCTGACCAGGTGGTGCAACACCCTTAAGTGGGCCCACCTGGGTTCACAACTCAACAGCGTGATCCACCGCAGCCAGCACGGCCGTGACCACCCCGGTCGAGGCGAGTGGAGACCAGTCGGCTACCTCCCGTCAGGGACACGCGCCGACTTAAAAGAACGGATCTCCCCAAGGGCGAGTACGCCGCGCGAAGAGACCGAGATGCGATTCCTCGGCGGAGCGGGACACAGGCTGAGATCCATATCGCGTAGGACGGGCCGTCACCTCCCGCAAAAGGTGGCCAGCGCGGCTCAGACCCGCGCAACTGCTCACCTCGATCGCTCCGCCGCACCTCGCGGCGGTCGGTTGCCTCCGCTGCTCGTCTCGTACGAGCAGCGCTGAGGGGAGCCGGACAGTCTCCGAACCTCCATGCGACAGGAGATTCCCGCATGCCCGCTGCTACTTTCGCCGCCGTGTTCGTCGCTCTGTTGGTGGGCCACTCGTTCGGTGACCACTGGGTACAGACGTCGGTACAGAGTGCGGATAAGGGGCGTCCCGGTTGGGTTGGTCGTCTCGCTGACACCCGGCACGTCCTGGGCCTGACCCTGACGAAGGGCGTCGCCCTTCTTGCCGTCGTCATGCTGCTGGACCTGCGCGTAAGCGCGCTCGGCATCGTCCTTGGTCTGGGATGCGATGCGGTCACCCACTGGTGGGCGGACCGCCGCTCGACGCTCGCCTGGCTCGCCAAGGTGGCCGGCAAGGGCGAGTTCTACTCGCTCGGCACCGGTACGCACCCGGCGGCCCCCGTCACCGCAACAGGCAAGCCCGCCGGGCACCTCGGTACCGGCGCCTACGCGCTTGACCAGTCTTTTCATCACGTGTGGCTGCTGATCGGCTCGCTGATCATCGCCACCGTCTGACCATTCGTCACCCGAACGGCGCGCGACCCCCGGTGTCTCACCACCGGGGGTCGCCTTTCTTGGGCCGTTCCGATCCCTAGGAGATCTGACCCATGTTTCACATCGCTGCTGCTCAACAGCCCGTTACCAGCACCCTTCCCGACGGCCCGTCGGATGCGGAACTGGACGCGATCGAGCAGGAGATGCCCGTCATCCTGGCGGAAGTCGACCTGCTGGACGCGCAGATCATCACGATCGACCGGCCCCCCACCGAGTTGGACACCCGCCGTATCCGCCGGGCGCGGCGCCGGCTGCTGGCCGCGCGGCGCGCGGTCGCCAACCGGGAGCTCCCGGACTCGGGGGTGACGGCGTGAATACCAAGAATGCCAAGACGGTTCTGCCGGCGGTCGCGATGACGGCCGTGTCCATGGTCCTCACGCTGGCTGTGGTCGTGATGTGGCTGGGCACGGCGATGCCGTGGCCGGTCGCGCTGGTCGTCGGTCTGGGTATCGACGGCGGATGGCTGGCCACCCTCGCCTACGAACGGCGCCTGGCCGCGCAGGGCGACCACAGCCGCGCGGTGACCGGTGTCGGCTGGTGCTTCGGCGCCCTCGCCGCCGGCGTCCTGATCGCCCACGCCCTGACCGCGGAAGCATCCGCCGGGGCATGGCTGGCGGTCGCGTGGCTCCCGATCGCAGCCAAGGCCCTGTGGCTCGTTCACGGGCTGTGGGAGCGGACCGCGCTGACCCCGTCGGCGCTGGGGACGATCCGGGTGATCCAGCAGGATGCCCGCGATGAGGCGGCCGTGGCCCGTGCCCGGCTGCGGTCGCAGGCCGCTTCGGAAGAGACCCGGCTGACGGCCGTGACGGAGGCGGGTGCCCGCGTCGCACGCGTCCAGGCCAGGACCGCAGAAACCCTCTCCCGGGCCTGGTCGACGCTGGAAACAGCCCGGGACGGCGAGGACACCGGACGGGCACTGACCAGCGTGACGACCCCCGTCACACCCGGTGTCACACCCCGCTGGGATCTCCCCCTGTGGGGCCCCATGGAGCCGGTTGGCCCGCTCTCGCTGGACGGGTCTCCGGCGCTCAGTGATGAGGCTCTGGACGTGCTGGTCGACCAGATCCGTCACAGTACGACGCCGCCCCTGTCCTACCGCGAGATGGCCACCCGCTTTCGCTCGAACGGCCACTCAGCCTCCGAAATGCGGCTGCGGGCGGCGTGGAAGCGGGTGGCGGCATGACGGCGCCTGCGTTGCGGGTGTTGTCGCTGGGTGCGGGTGTGCAGTCCACGACCTTGCTGATGTTGTCGGTGGAGGGGCGGTTGCCGCGTCTGGATGCGGCGGTCTTCTCCGATACCGGCTGGGAGCCGAAGGCCGTCTACGCCCACCTTGAGCGGTTGGAGCGGGAGGTTGCGGTGCCGGCGGGTATCCCGATCATCCGGACCGGTGGCGGCAACATCCGTGCTGACGCCCTCGATCCGGCTCACCGGTTCGCTTCCATGCCGCTGTACGTGCGCAACCCGGACGGTACGACCGGCATGATCCGTCGCCAGTGCACAGACGAGTACAAGCTGAAGAAGATCAAGCGGGAAGTGCGGACCCTGCTCGGCTTCCCACCCCCTGCGCGGGTCAAGCAGGGTGTGTTCGCTGAGCAGTGGGTGGGGATCAGCCGGGATGAGTTCACCCGGGCCAAGGACTCCGGCATCCGCTACGCCGTCAACCGGCACCCGCTGCTGGAAATGGACTGGGCGCGCACGGACTGCCTGCGCTTCCTCGCCCGGCGGGGCTGGCAGTCCACCCCGAAATCCGCGTGCATCGGCTGCCCCTTCCACTCCAACGCTCAGTGGCGCCACATGCGCGACCACCAGCCCGAAGAGTGGACGGATGCCGTCGCGTTCGACCACGCCATCCGCGCCGGCAACCGGCGCGGCCCTGCCGGCAGCATCCCGCTCCTCGGTGAAGCGTTCTTGCACCGCTCGTGCCTGCCCCTGGACCAGGCGCCGATCGACAAAGTCACGCCCCACGAATGGGGCCAGCGCCAAAGTTCGCTGCTGGAACTGCTCGCCGACCAGGAAGACGAGAGCGAACCGTCGGGCTGCTCACCGTGGACGTGCCGCAGCGAGGACCCGGACGCGGCGGAGGTAGCGGCATGAGCGAGCCCTTGACCGCAGCCGACACCTGGCGGCCGGTCATGCGCGCGGCGGGCTACCGCTGCCAGTGCACCGGCCAGTGCGGAAGCAAGCACGCCAAGGCCCAAGGACGCTGCCCCCGCGAGCACGACCACCACGCCAGCAAACACCGCGGCCCGGTCCATCTGATCGCGGCCCCCGCCGACCCGCTCACACCCACGGTCCAGGCATGCCGCCTGCCCGTCAGTGATCTGCGCGCCTGGTGTCCCGACTGTCACACCGCAGCCCGGCGCCGCGCCACCACCACCGCGAACGACTCCGCTCAACCGGATCTGTTCACTCTCTGACCAGCGAAGAAGAGGGGGCCGGGGAACACTACCTAGCCCAACCACACCCGGCGCCGTCGGTACGGCGCCGGGTGTGGTTGCGGACTAGATCGCCTTGCCCGTCGCCTGCGCAGACAGCTTCGCCTGAGAAGGGCTGCATATCGAGTCCGCGGATGCCGACGCTTTCACCTGGGAAGCGATGCACATCGCGTTCGCTGTCGCCACGCCGACCACGAAGGTCAGGGCAGCGGTCATGACGCCGATCAGAACAACTTTTACTCGCATTGCTCAGCACTTCCGTTCGCGATCAAGGCTTTCTTGATCGCGGACAGTACTGGGCTGAACACAATCACACAAGCTGACGAACCATCAGCTCAAATGGCACTGCCGGAGCGGAAGTAACCGTGACCCCGTTTCGCTCGAAAGCAGCGCTCTGACCAGCAAGAAATCCACCCGAACCGCGTCACCGGTCGCGTGGATGACCGAACGGTCGGTGGTTTCACACGGGTAGACCTCTTCGTCTGATCGACACGCCGCCCAGCTCGCCGCAGCCCCGGCATCCAAGCCGTGAGGGCGCCCGATCGGATCGGGCCCGGGGCACTCCGCACCACCCCTCGCACACCCGCTTTGGAGGACTTGTGGAACAGCTCCCTGCCCCGCGTACGGTCGTGCAACTGCCCGACGGCCGCCACGCCTACATCGACCCGCACGCCCTGCCCGCGCAGCAGCAGTCCCCGCAGGTCGTGCACATCCACCAGGCCGCACCCGATCGCACGGTGCAGCGCGTCGCGCTCGGCTCCGGCATGGGCGCCGGCGCGGTCGGCGCCTCCGTCTACTTCGGCCCGATGCTCGTTGCGGCCATGACGTCGATGGCCATCTCCCTGGCCGTCGTCGCCCTGGTCATCGTCGTGTCCGCATGGGCCGTCGTCACCGTGGTGCGCTCCGTCGGCGGTACGGACGGCAAGCGT
This sequence comes from Streptomyces sp. NPDC087906, assembly GCF_055584925.1. Classification (NCBI taxonomy): domain Bacteria; kingdom Bacillati; phylum Actinomycetota; class Actinomycetes; order Kitasatosporales; family Streptomycetaceae; genus Streptomyces; species Streptomyces sp. NPDC087906. The sequence goes on along the minus strand of NZ_JBVJLC010000001.1, from coordinate 1,024,425 downwards.
GCGGCGAAGTCCCTGCGCCGGCGCTGATCCGTCGTGCCTCTGTCGCCCCCGGGTGCCACCACCGGGTCCGGTGACGGCAGAGGACCGGACGGACCGGCCCGAAGGGAGCGCACACGATGGCACAGCAGGAACTGCGGCTTACCGCAGGCGAGAAGGCCCGTACCGCTGCGCTTGTCGCGCGGATGGTCAAGCGCGGCACCGCCGGCGAAGAGGTCTACATCGAGGATCTGACGCGCCGTGTCGACCGCATCACCGACAGGGCCGCACAGCGCAACGCCCGCGAACAGGACGCCATGCGACGTCAGTTGGACATCGCCCGCAAGGCCGTCGCGGTCGCCAAGACCGCCTTGCGCACCGCCGACCGCAGCGAGCGTCCGGCGGCGCGGACGGCGCTCAAGCGGGCCGAGGACACGTTGCGGCGCACGGAGCGGGCCGCCCGGCGTATCGGCCTGTGACCAGCCCCGCGACGGCCGTCATCCGCCAAGACAGCCGGCCGTCGCGGGGTTCCCGTGCACCATCCCCAGAGTCTGAGACAGAGACAGGAAGTCCATGATGACCGACCCGATACCCGAGGTGCCCACCCTGGGCAGCATCCACCACATTGATGACCACCGTGACGGCCGTGACGCCACCACGGCACCCGTGATTGACCTGGTCAAAGACCAGCCTGCCCCGCCCCTTCCGGCACCCTCGCAGCCGGTACGGGTCGCTGTGTGGAAGCGCAGCGGGCGGGCGGTACGCACGGCTGTGACGCATGAGCGGACGCGTACGACGGGCCGTGTGGTGGTGCGTCACGGCATGTACCTGGTCGGTGGTACCCGCATCGTCACCAAGCGCGCGTGGGACGGCCGCACGGCGGCCCGGTACGAGCGGATGATGCGCACCGCCGAAGCAGCCGGCCAGCACGAAACGGCGATGGAGTGGGAGGAGCGGGGCCGCCAGTTCCGCGCTGCCCGCCACCAGCGCCGCATGGACCTGCTGACCGCACCCCAGCACCTCGCGAAGAGTGCCCTGGTCGGAACGGGTGTGGGGGTGGGCAGTCTGCTCGCGCTCGGCACGGTGCTAGCCATCGCCAACGGCCAGGCGGGCGACGTGATCGCACCGACCATGTTCGTGATCGACCTGATCCGGTGGGCGGTGTTCATCGGCAGCGTCGTATGGGGCCCCGCCCTGGTCGCCGGCCCGTGGCTGGTGCTGCTCGCCCTTTGGGGTGTCGGGCGCCACCAGCAGGCCGCCCCGCAGTGGGCCCTGCCCACCAGCCAGCGCACCACCGAAGGCGCCCCCATCACCCCGTCCATCGTGGTCACCGCCCTGCGTGACCTGGGGATCTCCGAACTCCGCAAGGCCATCCGGGAGATGGGCGACGCGGGGGCCGGCATGCTCAGCCCGATCGTGCTGGCCGGCTGCGGGGTGGAAGTCGACGTGACCCTGCCCTCCGGCGCCTCGACCGAAGAGGTCATGAACCGGCGGCGCAAGCTGGCGGAAAACCTCAACCGGCATGAGCATGAGGTGTACGTCAGCGTGGCGCCGGCGGCCCGTACGGTGCGCCTGTGGATCGCGGACTCCGGCGCATTGGATGAGCCGATTCCGGCGTCTCCGCTGGTCACGGACCCGACGATGACGGCCGATTACAAGAACGGCCGCGCCCCGTGGGGCCTTGACCTGCGCGGCGATGCCGCCCTGGTCAGCCTCTATCAGAAGATGGTGCTGGTCACGGGCTTGTCCAACGAGGGCAAGACCGCGTCCCTGCGGGCCCTGGCCTTGTGGCTGTCCCTGGACAGGACCGTTGAGTTCCGCATCGGGGACCTCAAGGGTCTCGGGGACTGGGACATGTTCGACGGGCTCGCCACGGTCCTGATCCAGGGGCCGACCGACGACCACGTCGTGCAGGTCACCGACATGGTGGAGGACGTCTTCGAAGAGATGCAGTCCAGGCTGCTCGCCCCGAAGGGCACCGTGTTCCCGCCGCTGGTCGTGATCGTGGACGAGGCACAGGTGGCCTACGGGTCCGGCGCCATCGGCAAGGACAAGCGGCCCTACGGCGGTTCCCGGGCCACCAGCCGGTACTTCCAGGCGGTCAAGGGCATCCATGACCAGGGCCGCGCGGTCAACGTGACCATCTGGGAGGGCACGCAGGACCCGACCGACCAGAACCTGCCCAAGCGCTCCCGCGAGGGCAACCACATCCGCGCATCCCTGGTCCTGGGCACAGAGTCGCAGGCCAAGATGGCGTTGGGTGACTCCCCGGTGGAGGCGGGCGCAGCCCCGCACAAGCTGCGCCAGGGACTCGACAAGGGACAGCTTGTCGTCGCCGGCAGCGGACTTCAGATGGCACCCGGGCAGGTGTCCGTCAACGTCCGCACCCACTACATCAACGACGACGAAGCCAAGGAGATCACCGCCCGCGCCAGGGCTCTCCGGTCCGGGGTCACGACGCTGACGGCCGTGCCGGCGGGCGAGCCGGTCGATCACCTCGCGGACATCGTCACCGTGGTGGGAGATGCGAAGCGGATGCGCACGGACGAGGTCCGCCAGCGGCTGGCCGTGCTCAACCCCGGTGAGTACCGCGGGTGGACCGCCAGCGACCTCGCGCAGGCTCTTGAGGCGGTCGGTGCGGCGCCCTACAAGTCAGGCGGGGTCATGGTCGTCAGCCGCGCCCGGCTGCTCGAAGCACTCGAAGTACGCGACACCGACACCCCGGAAAGTGACGCAGGGTGAAGGGAGGCGCCCGGGGAGGGAGGGAGAACTCCCTCACTGCCTCCCCGGGTCTGCCTCCCTCAACTGATCTGGAGTAACCGTCGGTTAGGGAGCGAGGGAGGCGCCCCGCCCTGACCTCGGAAGACCCCGGAAATAGCGCTCCTCCGGGGTGCCCTCAACTCCCTCCCTTGTACGCACAGTGACGAACGGGAGATCACCTGTTATGCGTTCTCTGACCATCAAGCAGCCGTGGGCGGACGCCATCGCCCGCAGCACCAAGCGCACCGAGAACCGGACGTGGACGACGTCCTACCGCGGCCCGCTCCTCATCCATGCCGGCGCGGGCTACGACCCCATGGGCCGCTTCCTCATCACCGACTGGGACGCGCTGGCGTCGTGGCCGGACCGGCGCAGCGCGGTCATCGCCACCGCCGAACTCACCGACGACCACCGTGCGGACGGCTGTTGCTCGCCCTGGGGTGAGCCCAGCGTCTATCACTGGACGCTCGCCAACGTCCGAGCACTCACCATGCCCGTGCGCGCAAAGGGGCGCCTGCGGCTCTGGACGCCGGACCGCGATCTCATGACATCGATCCCGGATCAGACGAAGTGCCCTTCGGGAGGCATCCATGAGTGAACTCACCGTGTCCGGCAGGCTCCCGTGGGAGGACGTGCACGCGATCGTGACGTGGCTTGACGCCTGCAACGGTCGCGACGCCGGCGAAACCGCGCTGCGACTGCTCAAGGTCACCGAGGAAGCAGGCGAAGCGGCGCAGGCGTACATCGGCACGCGCGGCCAGAACCCCCGCAAGGGCGTCAGCCACAGCGACACCGACGTCGCCACCGAACTGTGCGACGTCATCGTGGCCGCCATGGTCGCGCTCCACAGCTTCCACCCCGACCCCGCCGCCCTGCTCGCCAGCATCACCCGCGCACGGGGCGAGCGACTGCGTTTGGCGCTCGAAGTCGGGTTCGGCACCGACCAGTAGCAGCACGGGGGCGGCCCCCTCATCTCGCCAAAGATCCAGGGCCGCCCTCGCCTGCCAGCCTCCCGAAGAGAACTGGAGACACCCAGCATGACCCCATCCACCTCGAACCGACCAGCCCCACAGGCTGGCACTCACGCCCTCCGCAACGTCCGCGACACCACCGAGGCCGCGCAGGGCTACACGGACCACATGAACCGGCTGTGCTTCCCGCAGGATGCGGAGGCGAGCACATGAGCGAGTACCTGCGCACCGCGCTCACCCTCGCGACCCAGGGCGTTCCTGTGCTGCCGTTGCGGGCGGGCAAGGTGCCGTTCGGGAACTGCCCGGCCTGCGCCAACAACGCCTGTGGTGGCCGGCCGAACATGAAGACCCCGGGCGCCTGCGCCTGCCCGGCGCCCTGTCACGGGTGGGCCGCCGCGACCACGGACCCGAGCATCATCGAGTCCGGTCTGTGGTGCCGCGCATGGGTGCGGGCGGGCGCGGTCGCCTATCACCCCAGCGGTGCCTGGCTGACCGTCGTGGACCTGGACCACGCCGAAGCCATCGCATGGGCCCGCGAGACTCTGCCCGCCACGCGAACCGTGCAGACGACTCGGGGCCAGCACTGGCTCTACATGGGACCCATGCAGTCCGCCAACGCCGTACGCCCTGGCGTCGACATCAAGTCGACCATGGCATACGTCCGGTGGATGGGCCCGGGTACCGGCACCATGGCGCCTCTGCCGGACGTCGTGCGCGCGCTGATCCTCAAGGAACCCGCCCTGGTTCGACCGGTGGCTGTCACAGTGCACCCGCCGGCCCGCGGCGGGGAGTGCCCGCACCGCGCACCCTCGTACTTGGACCGTGGCATCGCCATGGCGGAACAGCGCATCACCGAGGCCAGTTCGGCGGTGCACGCCACCGTCTACCGGGCGTTCCTCGCTGTCCTGTCCACGCACGGGCGGTGCGGCTGCCTCACCGAGGACCACGTTCAGCGGCTGTTCACCGCAGCTCAGGCCAAGGGAGAGTCCTCCCGGCACTGTGCTGTCGCGTGGGCCAACGCCCGCACCGCGTTGGGGGTGTAGGGCTGTGGCTGATGACGAGAAGACTCCGGGGCGCGAGGTCATCACCGACTACGCGCAGGAGCACTTCCGGTACTTCCGCACCGCGGAAGGGACCGTGTACGCGCAGAAGAACGGCCACCCTGTGGCCCGTCCGATCCGCTCCCAGGGCACCACGGGCAGCCACCGGCAGGAACTCATGGTCGGCCTGTTCAAGGACGGGCGCGGCGTGTTCAACGGGACCGCGCTCAAAGAGGCGTTGGACCTGATCGAAGCACTCGCGCTGACCGAGGACACTCAGCCTGTCCACATTCGCGTCGCCCCGGGATTCGACGGGGCGACGTGGCTGGACCTGGGCCGCAATGACGGGCAGTCCGTCCGTATCCACCCGTCGGGCTGGGACATCATCGTCCCTGATCCGCGTGAGGTGTGCTGGCGCCGAACGCAGCTCACCGGTGAACTGCCCCTGCCGGCCAAAGACACCGATGGCAAGGGCATCGATCTGCTGCTGCGGCTGTGCAGCTTCGCCACCGCAGAGACCGAGTGCCTGGCCATCGCGTGGCTGATCGGCTGCCTCGGACCGTCCGTGCCCGTCCCTGCGCCGTTCCTCACCGGGCCGCAGGGTGCGGGGAAGTCCACCGGGGGGCGGATGCTCATCCGGATCGTTGAGGGCATGAGCGGTGACCTGCGCCGGGCGCCGAAAGATGAGGAAAACCTGATCGCGGCCGTGGCCGCCGGTTGGGTCACCGCCCTGGACAACCTTTCCCACATGACCCCGGACCTGTCCGACGCCATGTGCTGCATCGTCACCGGAGCCGAGAGCGTCAAACGCGCCCTGTTCACCGACGGGGACGTCTTCCGCGCCCGCTACCGCCGGCCCCTGCTCCTGACCGGTATCGACGTGGGAGTCATCCGGCCCGACCTCGCGGAACGCCTCCTGCCGCTGCGGTTGGAGCGGCCCACCGTCCGGCGCACCGAGGCTGAACTGTGGTCGGAGTACGAGGATGTCCTGCCCGTCGTCCTCGGCTCGCTCCTCGACCTCACGGTCAAGGTCCGCGCAGCCGAAGCGGAAACCCCCACCGATCTCCGTATGGCGGACTTCGCCCATTTGTGCGCGCAGCTCGACGCGGCAACCAGCCTCGGAGCGCTCCCGGCGTACCGGGCCAGTCTGGACGACCTGAATGACGACGTGATCGAGGGCGACCTCCTCGCGCAGACCGTCCTCAAGCACGCCGAAACCATCGAGCCGGGCGTAGCGCAGCAGATGACGTCCACCGAGTGGCTGCACTGCCTCAGTCGCCTCTACAGCGGCGACGAACTGCGCCCCCTGCCTAAAGGGTGGCCGACCACGGGCAAAGTCCTCTCCGACCGTCTCAAGCGCCTCCAACCCACCCTCGCCGCCCGCGGCGTGCTCATCGACACGGGCCGCACCAGGGAGGGCCGCTACCTCGAAATGCTCCGCCCGACCGCCCCAACCCCACACGAACAAGAACCGGCGTTCTGACCCACGATCGGCACACTCACCCGGACAAGCAAGAGGAGCACCACGCGGCGCATGGGTGCTCCTCTTGTCGTTCGGCGGACGCCGCCCAAGGTCGCGCCGCGCAGCGGCTCCTTCTGCACGCTGTAAGGCACACCCAACTACAAAAACACCCCTTCTTTTTCCTAAGTAGGGAAGCTCTGCGTCACAGCGTCACACCGACGGAAAAAACACCCTCTGGCCTGCGGCTACGGGCGTGACGCAGACGGAAAGCTCTGCGTCATCCTGCGTCACCTGCGTCACGCCGTGACGCAACCCGTGACGCGGTGATGACGCACACCATGCCCGCTGCGTCACACAAAACAGCAGGTCACAGCCTCGCGTGACGCTGGTGACGCTGTGACGCAGAAATCCGGGCCTCGGACAGCACCCACCGGACACCGAACTCACCGCAGCACGCCCCAACTCACGCGAGGGAGGCTCCGTGACATCCGCATCAGCCATAGCCACGCTCAGAGCAGGGTTGCCAGACCACTACCTCACCCCCGACGACATCGCCGAAATCTTCAAGGTGCCCAAGGAAACCGTCTACCAGTGGCGCAAGAAGCGGGTGGGGCCGCCCGGATTCCGCGTCGGCAAACACGTCCGCTACGACCCCGCCGCGGTCCGCGCCTGGCAGGACCAGCAGATGAACCGCGAAGCAGCCTGACAGCCCCTCACAGCCCGCGGCGAGCAGTGCTCGCCGCGGGCTGTGGCGTATCCAAGGAGATCGCCACCCATGGCAGGTCACATTCAAGACCGCTGGTACAAGGCCGACACCGACGCCAACGGCAAGACCGTGCGCGTCAAGACCGATCGCTACGGCACAGGCATGCGGTACCGCGCCCGCTACACCGGTCCGGACGGCACCGAGAAGTCCCAGAGCTTCCCGGACGGGCAGAAGCGCCTTGCGGAGAAGTGGCTCAAGAAGACCGAAACGGACATGAACAGCGGCCAGTACGTGGACCCGAAGGCCGGACGTACGACTTTCCAGCAGTACGCGGAACGATGGGTGGCTTCACACGCGGGTGAGGTCAACAGCGGCGAGGGTGCGGAGCGTCGCTTGCGGCTGCATGCGTATCCGGGGATCGGCAGTCGCCCGCTCGGCTCCTTCAAGCCGGAGCACGTTCGTACGTGGCTCGGGGACCTGAAGCGGTCCATCCCAAACGAGACGCACCGCCGGGTGATCGCAGCTACGGTCTCCGCTGTCTTCAACGCCGCCGTTGACGATGAGTTGGTGGCCCGGAACCCGTTCAAGGCACGCTCCGTCCAGCTCCCGAAGGCTGGCGATTCGACAGTCAAGCCTTGGACCGCTGGACAGGTATTCGGCGTGCAGCGCGCGCTGCCGGCACGCTTCCGAGGGGCCGTTGACTTGGGGGCGGGATGTGGACTGCGACAGGGCGAGATCTTCGGTCTGTCTGACGATGAGGTGAACTTCGAGGGCGGATGGCTGGCGGTAAATCACCAGCTAAAGAGGCTCCGTGGGCGGTACGTCTTCGCCCCGCCGAAGGGCGGGAAGACTCGCCAGGTACCACTTCCCGACGCGGTGGCGGACGCGCTCAGGGCTCACGTCGAAGCCTTCCCCCCGATCACGGTCACGCTGCCATGGCGCACCGTGGACGGGGAGCAGCGCACGAAGCGGCTCTACTTCAGTGGCAACGAGGGCATGCACGTGCGAGTGAGCTACTTCAACGACGCCATGTGGAAACCCGCTCTGGCCGCCGCTGGCCTCATCCCGGAGCCCGAAGCGGGCGAACGGTACGCCTCGGCGCGGGAGCACGGCATGCACGCGCTCAGGCACTTCTACGCCTCCGTCCTGCTTGACGCCGGCGAGAACATCAAGGCACTGAGTCGCTACCTTGGCCACGCCGACGCAGGGTTCACCCTGCGGACGTACACGCACCTGATGCCGAGCAGCGAACAGCGAACCCGGAAGGCCGTTGACGGGCTCTACGGGGAGCGCGGAAAACAAGATCACGGCCCACAGGCGGCCCACGAAGGGTGACGGCCCGCGCCACGCGGCCGTAGTTGCTGGTCACAGCGATACCGGCCGCGTGGCGCGGAACTTCATCTACTTCTGGCCGCTCTACACCGGGACGGCGATCCCGTACCGCGACTGGCAGAACCGAATGTGGTTCGACACCTGGGTCTAGGCCCTGTCGGCCGCAGGACTGAGACTGTTCGGATGACGGATGATCGGACGATGGACGAAGCGACCAGCCGGCTGCTCGCGCGCTTCCTGGATGCCGTACGGCCTGTCGTGGCGCCCGTGGCGGTGTGGGCGCACGGGTCTCTTGGCGGGGGTGACTACCAGCCCGGTCGGAGCGATCTCGATCTGATCGCCGTCGTCGGGCGGCCCTGTACGGAGGCCGAGGAAGCCAAGGTCCGGGAGATGCATGAGGGGCTGGTCGCGGACTCGCCGCTCGGGGGCAAGCTGCATTGCGGCTATCTGGCGGTCGGGGAACTGAACGACCCCTCGCGTGCGCATCTCACCTTCGCTCAGGAGGAGTTGATGCGGCGGCCCGTCACTCCCGTGACCCGGCGCGAGCTGTATCAGTTCGGGGTCGTGCTGGCCGGGCCGCCGCCCGCCGAGCTGCTGCCCGCCGTGAGCGACGCGGAGTTGGCGGCGTTCGTCGTCGGGGAGCTGGCCGGTTACTGGCGGCCCGTCGTGGACCGGCCCGAGTTGTGGATGCGGGACGTCTGGGTGGATCTCGGGCTGCTGACGCTGGCGCGGGCGCTGGTCACGTTGCGGGACGGCGAGTTGATCACCAAGCGCCGGGCGCTGGACGTGCTCGGTGAGCTGGGCGCTCCCGCCGAGGTCGTGGCCGACATCAGGGCGCGCCGGTACGGGGAGCCGGGCGCCGCGTCCGACGAGTGGCTGCGGCGGCGGGCCGCTCTGGTGCTCGCCTTTCTCGGTCCGGCGATCGACCAGGTCGTCGCGGATCACGGCATCCCGGTCCGATAACGCTCTCCCCTGGTGTCACACGGGTCCCGTAGAGTGCGTCCCGACTGCCTTTGAACATGTTCAAAGGGGCTCCTGGGGAGGGGGATCGCATTCATGCGAAGCGGGGCGAAGGCCGCCGTCATCGGCGGGGTGTTCATCGTGGTGGCCGGCGGGGTCGGGTGGGGCGCGTACAACGTGCTCGACGGGATCACCGGCGGCGGGGGTGACGACGGCACGTCGAACGTGTCGTCCAAGAACGAGGTGAAGAGCGGACCGCTCAGCTCGGACGAGATCGACAAGACGGCCAAGGACTTCCTGAAGGGCTGGGCCGCCGGATCGGAACCGACCGACGTGGCGCAGCTCACCAACAACGCGGCCGACGCCGCGGCCGCGCTCGACGGGTACCGCACCCAGGCCCATGTCACCAAGGCCGTGATCACCCCGGGCAAGGCGACCGGCACGACCGTGCCTTTCACGGTGCGGGCGACGGTGTCGCTCGACGGGAAGACCAAGCCGTGGTCGTACAGCTCGAAGCTGACCGTGGTGCGCGGGCTGACCACCGGACGGCCGCTGGTCGACTGGCTGCCGACCGTCATCCATCCGCGGTTGACGAAGACCAGCCATCTGATCACCCGTGAGGCGCCGACCCCGCCGATCGAGGCGGTCGACCGCAACGGCAAGGAGCTGACCGAGGCCAAGTACCCCTCGCTGAAGCCGATCCTGGACGCGCTGCGGGAGAAGTACGGCGCCGACGCCGGCGGTGTGTCCGGTGTCGAGTTGCAGATCCAGAGCGACGGCGACAGCGTGCCGGGGACGACGCTGGTCACCCTCAGCAAGGGCAAGCCGGGCAAGCTGCGCACCACGCTCGACGCGACCGTGCAGGGCGCGGCCGAGCGCGCGGTGAAGGAGTTCGGCGAGGCGTCGGTCGCGGCCGTCAGGCCGAGCACGGGCGACATACTCGCCGTCGCCAACAACCGTACGGACGGCTTCAACGCGGCCATGCTCGGCAAGCAGGCCCCCGGCTCCACGATGAAGATCATCACGGCCGCGATGCTGATGGAGAAGGGCCTGACCGGGCCCGGCCGCCCTTCGCCGTGCCCGCCGACGGTGCTGTACGAGGGCCGTACGTTCAAGAACGACGGCGGGTTCTCGATCCCGGACGGCACGCTGACGCAGGCGTTCGCACGATCCTGCAACACGTCCTTCATCAAGTGGATCGACGACGTGAAGACCAACGGCCGGACGGACGAAGGGGCGTTGAAGAAGGAGGCCGAAGAGGTCTTCGGGCTCGGCATGGACAACTGGAAGACGGGCGTGACGTCCTTCGACGGCAGTGTGCCGTTCGCCTCCGGCGGCGAGGCCGCGGCGCAGTACATCGGCCAGGGCACGGTCCAGATGAACACCCTCAACATGGCGTCCGTCGCTGCCACCGCCAAGAACGGCACGTTCCGGCAGCCCGTCATCGTCCCGCAGTCGCTGGACGGCCGTGAGCTGGCCCACGCCTCGCGTTCGCTGCCGGGCTCGGTGGCGCAGGGGCTGCGCGACATGATGAACGTCACAGCGACGAGCGGTACGGGGGCGCAGGCGATGTCCTCGCTCAGCGGCTACAAGGGCGCGAAGACCGGCTCGGCCGAGGTCGACGGCCAGCACAATCCGAACAGTTGGTTCGTCGGGTTCCAGGAGGACTGCGCGGTGGCGGCCGTGGTCCAGGCCGGCGGACACGGCGCCGACGCGGCGGGCCCGGTCGTCGCCAAGGTGCTCGCGGCCGACTAGAGCGCGAGGCCGGCGGGGCGGCAGGGGCTGTAGGGGCTGCGGGGGCGGTGCGCGGGGGGCGGTGGGGGAAAGCTGGTCGCCCCAGCCGTACCTCTGCCGTTAGCGTGCTGGCCATGACCCTTTCTGACAGTGCCGCCAGTCCCCGTTTCACCGAAGCCCTGCGTGAACTCGGCCTCGAAGCGGTGGGTGCGCAGGTCCGCCGCTTCCCCGACGCGACCCGTACGGCGGTGGAAGCGGCGGCGGCCGTCGGCTGCGAGCTGGCCGCGATCGTCAAGTCGCTGATCTTCACGGCGGACGGCGAGCCGGTGCTGGTGCTGGTGGACGGCGCTTCGCGCGTCGATGTCGAGCGCGTACGGCAGGAGTTGGGCGCCGTGTCCGTCAAGCGTGCAGGCGCCGAGCTGGTCCGGGAGACCACCGGCTACGCGATCGGCGGCGTACCGCCCTTCGGGCACCGTACGAAGACCCGGGTGCTGGCCGACCGGGGGCTGCTCGACCACGACGTGGTGTGGGCGGCGGCCGGCACCCCGCACACCGTGTTCCCGCTCGACCCCGCGTCCCTGATCGCCCAGGCCGGCGGCACGGTGGTGGATGTGCGCGAGCGCACCGCGTGACGCCGCTGATCGTCGCCGCTGTCCTGGTGGCGGCCCTCACGCACGCCTCGTGGAACGCCATCGCCCATACGATCAAGGACCAGTTGGTCGCCTTCACCCTCATCTCCGGTGCGGCGGCGCTGATTTCGGTGGTGCTGGCGCTCTTCACGCCGGTACCGGACGCGAAGGCGTGGCCGTATCTGATCGCGTCGGCCGTGCTGCACGTCGCCTACCAGGTGCTGCTCATGCGGTCGTTCAGCCTCGGCGACTTCGGCCAGATGTATCCGATCGCGCGCGGCACGGCGCCGCTGGCCGTGACCGTGCTCGCCGCCGTCTTCGTCGGTGAGTCGCTGGACGGCTGGCAGGCGGCGGGCGTCGCGGTCTCGTCGGCCGGGCTGCTCGGCGTCGCGCTGTGGGGCATGAAGGGCGCGAAGACCAAGCCGCAGTGGCCGGCGCTGCTGGCCGCCGTCGCGACGGGCCTGTCGATCGCCGCGTACACCGTCGTGGACGGCGTGGGCGTACGCAACTCCGGCACGTCGCTCGGCTACATCGCCTGGCTGATGATCCTGGAGGGCGTGCTGATCCCGGCGTACGCGCTGTACACCAGACGCGGCGCGCTTGCGGCCCAACTGCGCCCGCACGCCGCGCTCGGGGTGCTGGGCGCCGTGCTGTCGCTCGTGGCGTACGGGCTGGTCCTGTGGGCCCAGACACGCGCGGCGCTGGCGCCGATCTCGGCCCTGCGCGAGTCGTCGATCATCGTGGGCGCCGCGATAGGCGCCGTGTTCTTCAAGGAGCGCTTCGGCGCCCCGCGTATCGCCGCCGCCGGGCTGATGGTGGTCGGCATCGGGCTGATGCTGCACAGCAGTTGAGCCCAGGTGCTCAGGCAGCCAGCCGGCCGGGTGGCCGGGTAGTCAGGTGAACATCAGCTACCTCACCGCGCGTTGACCGCGCGGGCCCCACCGGAAGCGGCCAGACTGGGCGGACACCGGGATTCAGGGGAACCACCCCGTGCCCCAGACGAGAGCGCAGCGCCATGCACTGGTCCGACCATGCCATCTGGTGGCACGTCTACCCGCTCGGTTTCACCGGCGCCGAGAGCGACGCACTGCCGCCGTCCGCACCGGCCGTCCCCCGGCTGTCCCACCTGTCCGGGTGGCTGGAGTACCTGCGCGGCCTCGGCTGCAACGGACTCGCCCTCGGGCCGGTGTTCGCGTCCGAGACGCACGGCTACGACACGGTGGACCATCTGCGCGTCGACAGCAGGCTCGGCACCGAGGACGATCTGCGGCGGCTGGTGGACGAGGCGTCCGCGCAGGGCGTGCGGGTGCTGCTCGACGGGGTGTTCAACCACGTCGGCCGCGGCCACCCCGCCTTCGCCGACGTGCTCGCGCGCGGCGACGCGTCGCCGTACGCCACCTGGTTCCACCGGGAGGACGACGGCGAGTACCGCACCTTCGAGGGCCATCACCAGTTGGTCGCGCTCAACCACGACGAGCCCGCCGTCGCCGACTACGTGACCGAGGCCATGACGTACTGGCTGGAGCGCGGGATCGCCGGGTGGCGGCTGGACGCCGCGTACCAGGTGCCGGTGGCGTTCTGGCGGACGGTGACCGACCGGGTGCGGGCGCGGTTCCCCGATGCCTGGCTGGTGGGCGAGGTCATCCACGGCGACTACGCCGGTTTCGTGAAGGCCGGCGGCCTCGACTCCGTCACCCAGTACGAGCTGTGGAAGGCGCTGTGGAGTTCGCTCAACGACCGTAACTTCTACGAGCTTTCCTGGTCGCTCGACCGGCACAACGCCCTGCTGGAGACGTTCGCGCCGCAGACCTTCCTCGGCAACCACGACGTGACCCGGATCGCCAGCAAGCTGACCGACCCGCGCCATCTGGAGCACGCGCTGGTGCTGCTGTTCACGCTCGGCGGGGTGCCGTCCGTCTACGCGGGCGACGAGCAGGCGTTCCAGGGCGTCAAGGAGGACCGCGCGGGCGGCGACGACGCCGTACGGCCCGCGTTCCCGGACGACCCCGCCGAACTCGCCCCGTACGGCGAACCGGTGTACCGGCTGCACCAACTGCTGATCGGGCTGCGCAGGCGCCATCCGTGGCTGGTGCGGGCCCGTACGTCGGTGACCGGGCTGAGCAACACCGGCCTCGCGTACACGGTGAGCGACGGGGAGCGGACGCTCGCCGTCGCGCTCAACCTCGCCGACGAGCCCGCCGATCTGCCGCTGCCGGACGGCCGTTGGCAGCAGCTCGCCGGCAGCGGTTCGGTGCGTGCGGACGGGGTGGGGCTGCCGGGCGCCGGCTGGATCGTCGTCGGCGCCCCGGACGAAGGGTGACGAACCACCCCTGACGAACTACCCCTCGTCCGCAGGTGACTTGCCCACCAGGTCCCGGCGCAGCCCCACATGCGCCGACAGGATCCCGCCGTCCACCGGCAGCGTCACGCCCGTGATCCACGACGCGTCCGACGACGCCAGGAAAGCCACCGCCGCCGCGATGTCCTCGGGCTTCCCTACCCGGCCCATCGGGTAGTGCGGGACCGCCCGCTCCAGCGCGTCACCGCGGTCCGCCCAGGCGTCCGTCGCGATCGTGCCCGGCGCCACGAGATTGACCCGTACGCCCCGCGCCGCCGCGTGGCCGGCCAGCGTACGGGTCAGGCTCGCGAGACCCGCCTTGGCCGCGCTGTAGGCGTGGTTGCCGAAGTCCTGCTCGCCGTTGACCGAGCCGATCGAGACGATCGCACCGCGCCCCGACGCCACGAGATGCGGCAGCGCGGCGCGCGCGCAGCGGTAGGCGCCGGTCAGGGTGATGTCGATGTCCCGCTGCCAGACCTCGTCCGGCTCGTCCTCGAAGAGCGGTGCGTCCGGCCCGCACGAGTACGCGTTGTTGACGAGCACGTCCAGCACCCCGAACTGCTCGACCGCGTACGCGACCGCCGCCTCGACCGCCGCCCGGTCCGCCACGTCGCAGCCGAGCCCCAGCGCGCCGGGGAGCGCCGCCGCCGTCTTCGCCGCACGCTCCGCGTCCAGGTCGGTGACCAGGACCCGGGCGCCCTCGTCGGCCAGCCTGCGGGCCGTGGCGGCGCCGATGCCCTGGCCCGCTCCGGTGATCAGTACGCCGTATCCGTCGAATCGCCTCGTTGCGCTCATCGGCCGATCATGCCGCCGACCGCACCGCCCGCACCAGAGCCTGTGCGCGCGGATCCGCCGTGACGCCCTTGCGCATGCTGTTGGTGACATAGCCGAAGGCGATGCCCGCCTCGGGGTCGGCGAAGCCCAGCGAACCGCCGCGCCCCGGGTGCCCGAAGGACGCCGGGCCGAGCAGCGGGGCCGCGGGCCCGTGCAGCATGAAGCCGAGGCCGAAGCGGGTGGCGACGACGAGGACCCGGTCGGGGCCCGCCGACTCCTCCGTCCTGGCGAGGGTGACGGTGGCGGGCGCGAACAGCCGGTGCCCGTCGACCGGTCCGATCATCGCCGCGTAGCAGCGGGCCAGGGCGCGCGCCGTCGCGATGCCGCCGGACGCGGGGAGTTCGGCGGCGCGGTACGCGGGCGCGTTCTCGTCGGGCAGCGGGTCGATCACGCCGAAGGCGCGCCGGGTCAGCGAGTCGGGGTCGTCGTACGCGGCCGTCACCGACCGCTTGGGCCGCAGCCGCAGCGCGCCGCCCACCGGGGGCGGTTCCGGTACGGGGCCGATCCGGCCCACCCGGTGGGCCTCGTCGGCGGGCAGGCCGAGCCAGAAGTCGAGGCCGAGCGGCCGGGCGATCTCCTCGGCGACCCACCGGCCGACACTGCGCCCGGTGACCCTGCTGACGAGTTCGGCGATCAGCCAACTGTAGGTGTGCGCGTGGTAGCCGTGGTCGGTGCCGGGCTCCCAGACGGGCCGCTGCGCCGCCAGCGCCTTGGCGCCGGACACCCCGTCGACCGCCTCGGCCGGGGTGAGCGGCCGGTCGAGCGCGGGCAGTCCGGCGCGGTGCGAGAGCAGGTGCCGGACGAGCACGCGCTCCTTGCCGGCCGCCTTGAACTCCGGCCAGTACGTGCCGACGGGCGCGTCCAGGTCGATATGGCCGCGCTGGTGCAGCAGCAGCGGCACGGCGGCGGCGACGCCCTTCGTCGCCGACCGTACGATCTGCGCGGTGTCCAGCGCCCAGGGCTCGGCGCCGTCCACGTCGCGCGTGCCGCCCCACAGGTCGACGACCTTGCGGCCGTCGCGGTAGACGGCGACGGCGGCGCCGCGGTCGCCGCGTTGCTCGAAGTTCCGTACGAAGGCATCCCTGACCGGCTCGAAACCGGCCTCCACCGTGCCCTGGACGTCCACGCCCGTACTCCCGCTCGTTCCGCCCTGCCCGGCCCATCCGCGGCGTCGTCGCGACGCCGTACCTCTATGGTGCTACGTCACCGAGGGAGACCGAACGCGGGTCGAATCCGAAAGGCAGTTCAAGGCGGTGCGCGCCCATCAGTTCCGCGTCGCCGAGCAGCCGCTGGGTGGGCCCGTCGGCGGCGATGACGCCGTCGCTGAGGATGACGGCGCGCGGGCAGAGTTCGAGGGCGTACGGCAGGTCGTGCGTGACCATCAGGACGGTGACGTCCAAGGTCCGCAGGATGTCGGCGAGTTCGCGCCGGGACGCCGGGTCCAGGTTGGACGACGGCTCGTCCAGGACGAGGATCTCGGGCTCCATGGCGAGGACGGTCGCGACGGCGACCCTGCGGCGCTGCCCGAACGACAGGTGGTGCGGCGGCCGGTCGGCGTACGACTCCATGCCGACCTGGGTCAGCGCGGTCACCACCCGCGCCTCCAGCTCGGCGCCGCGCAGCCCGGCGGCGGCCGGGCCGAACGCCACGTCCTCGCGGACCGTCGGCATGAACAACTGGTCGTCGGGGTCCTGGAAGACGATGCCGACCCGGCGCCTGATCTCGGCGAGATGCCGCTTGCCGACGGGCAGTCCGGCGACGGTCACCGACCCGGCGCCGGCCGTGAGGATGCCGTTCAGATGCAGCACGAGCGTGGTCTTGCCCGCGCCGTTGGGGCCGAGTACGGCGACGCGCTCACCGCGCGCGATGGTCAGGTCGACGCCGAACAGGGCCTGGTGGCCGTCGGGGTAGGCATAGGCGAGGCCGCGCACGTCGAGGGAGGGCGGCGGCGGTGCGGCGGTGTCGAGGCCGGTCGGAGCGGTGGTCACAGGGTCCAGCCAAGCAGACAGACGGCGGCGGCCGTCACCGGGAGCGCCGCCGCGTGCGCCCACTGGGCGCGGGACGCGGTCACTTCGTCGATGACGGGCATCGTGCCGGTGTAGCCGCGGCTGACCATGGCGAGATGGACGCGCTCGCCGCGCTCGTAGGAGCGGATGAACAGGGCGCCCGCCGACTTGGCGAGGACGCCCCACTGCCGTACGCCGCGCGCCTCGAAGCCGCGGGAGCGGCGGGCGATGGACATCCGGCGCATCTCGTCGGTGATGACGTCCCCGTAGCGGATCATGAACGAGGCGATCTGGACGAGCATGGGCGGCAGTTTGAGCCGCTGCAACCCGAGGAGCAGCGACCGCAGTTCGGTCGTGGACGCCAGGATCACCGAAGCGGCCACGCCCAGCGTGCCCTTGGCGAGTACGTTCCAGGCGTCCCACAGCCCCGGCTGGCTCAACGAGAGCCCGGCGACGTGGACTTGCTCGCCGGGGACGACGAACGGCATGAGCAGCGCGAAGGCCACGAACGGGATTTCGATGAGCAGCCTGCGCAGCAGGAACCCGGCGGGGATCCGGGCTGCGGAGGCGACGGCGCCGAGCAGCAGCGCGTACAGCGCGAACGCCCAGACCGCCTCGCGCGGGGTGGAGACCACGACGAGGACGAAGCAGAAGACGGCGGCGAGTTTGCAGTGCGGCGGCAGCGCGTGGACCGGCGAGTGGCCGTGCCGGTAGAGCTTGTGCGCGTGTCCGGCGCCCATCAGGCGCTCCCGCCTGCCGTGACCGAGCCGGCCGAGTCGCCGTGGTGGCCGGAGTCGGCGGCACGGCGGCGGCGCACCGCCCAGAAGACCCCGCTGCCGACGACGACGGTGGCGCCGACCCCGATCACCCCGGCGAGGCCGCCGGAGATCCGGGCGTCGGAGATGTCCTTGACGCCGTAGTCGGCGAGCGGCGAGTCGGAGGACGCGTGTTCCTGGGTCTTCTTGTCGATGCCCTTGTCCGCGGCGACCTTCTCCAGGCCGTCCGGGCTGGACGACGCGTAGAAGGAGACGAACCCGGCCAGCACCAGCGCCGCGACGATGCCGGCGGCCCACACGCCGCGCGTGGAGCGGGCGGCCGCGGGGACGGCGGGGGCGGCCTGCTCGGGCGCCGCGTCGACCAACTGCCCGCCGACCCGCAGTTTCAGCGGCGCGGAAAGCCCGCGCGCCCCGTACACGAGGTCGGGGCGTACGGCGATGACGGCGCCGACGGTCAGCGCGGTGATCGCGGCCTCGCCGATCCCGATCAGGACGTGCACGCCGACCATCGCCGTCAGCACGTCCCCGATCGGGATGTCGGTCGTCCCGCCGATCTCGTAGATCAGGGTGAAGACGAGCGCGGCGGCCGGCACGGACAGCAGCGCGGCGACGAAGGCGGAGACCGTCACCGACCGGCGGGTCCGGGGCAGCATCCGCACCAGCGCGCGGAAGACCAGGTACGAGACGACGGTCGTCGTCAGCGCCATGTCGGTGATGTTCACACCGAGCGCGGTCAGACCGCCGTCGGCGAAGAGGATGCCCTGCATCAGCAGCACGACGGAGATGCACAGCACGCCGGTGTACGGGCCGACGAGGATCGCGGCGAGCGCGCCGCCCAGCAGATGTCCGCTGGTCCCGGCGGCGACCGGGAAGTTGAGCATCTGGACGGCGAAGATGAAGGCGGCGACCAGACCCGCCAGGGGCGCGGTGCGCTCGTTCAGCTCGCGGCGCGCGCCGCGCAGGCTGACGGCGACCGCCGCGGCAGCGATGACACCGGTGGCGGCGGACACGGGTACGTCGATGAATCCGTCGGGCACATGCATCAGGGCGCTCCGCTTCCCCCGGGGTCAGAACCATCTGATGGTAATCCCTACCTGCAACTCATTCGCAAGAGCGACTAGCCTGCGAACAAAAGTTCGCCCACCACCATTCACCCGCAGGACAGGTCCGACATGCCCGCACCGCGCAATTCGTGGTCGAATTGAGATGTTTGTACTATTAAGGGCAGCACAGGCCCCCCACAGGCCCGCAGAGGAGCAGTCGATGTCACCCGCCGTCGAACAGCCCGTCACCGCCCGACTGATAACGGACGCCCCGCACCACAAGTCCGTCGCCGCCACTCTGCGCTACGACAGCGACGACCCGCTCGCCGTGCGGGTCGTCTTCCCGCCCGAGGTGTCCCTCGACGACGACGAGGTGGTCTGGACGTTCGCCCGCGACCTGCTGAGCGGGGGGCTGCGCGCGCCGTCGGGGGACGGCGACGTACGGGTGTGGCCGTGCGGCCGGGCGCAGACCGTGCTGGAGCTGCACGCGCCGGAGGGGGTGGCGGTGGTGCAGTTCGACACCGCGCCGCTGCGGCGCTTCCTGCAAGCCGCGTACGCGGCGGTCCCGGTCGGCCAGGAGCAGGAGGAGCTGGAGATCGAGCGGCACATAGGAAACCTGCTCCTCTGAGACCCCGGCAGGGCCTCAAAGGAGCAGGTCACCAAATGTCGAGACTCAGACCCGGACCAGCTCGCGGTCCGTGTCAGGGCCGCCTTCGCCGCCCGGCTCGGCGAGCCGCTTGCGCAGTTGCTCGCCCTCCACGTCCACGTTGGGCAGGATCCGGTCCAGCCAGCGCGGCAGCCACCAGGCCCGGTTCCCGAGCAGCTTGAGCACCGCCGGCACGATCGCCATCCGGACCACGAACGCGTCGAAGAAGACCGCGATGGCGAGCCCGAACCCGATCATCTTGATCATCGAGTCGCCCGCGCCGATGAACCCGGCGAAGACCGCCGTCATGATCACCGCTGCCGCCGTGACGACCCGCGCCCCGTGCCGGAAGCCGGTCACGATCGCCTGGTCGGGCGCCTCGCCGTGCACGTACGCCTCCCGCATCCGGGTGACCAGGAAGACCTCGTAGTCCATGGCCAGGCCGAAGACCACGCCCACCATGAAGATCGGCATCATCGACATGACGGGTCCGGTCTGCTCGACCCCGAGCAGACTCGCGAGCCAGCCCCACTGGAAGACGGCGACGACGGCGCCGAGCGCGGCCACCACCGACAGCAGGAAGCCGAGCGCCGCCTTCAGCGGTACGAGGATCGACCGGAAGACCACCATCAGCAGCAGGAACGCCAGGCCGACGACCAGCGCCAGATACGGCAGCAGCGCGTCGTTCATCTTCTGCGAGAAGTCGATGTTCATGGCCGTCGCGCCGGTGACCAGCACATCGGCGCCGCTGTCGGCCTTGACCGCCCCGCCCGCGTCCCGGATGGAGTGGACCAGGTTCTCGGTGCCGACCGACGACGGCCGGTCCTTGGGCACGACCGTGATCGTCGCCGTGTCGCCCGCCTTGTTCAGATGGGCCGGGGTGACGGCGGCGACGCCGTCCAGCTTCTTGACGGTGTCGGAGACCTCGGTCGCCGCCGCCTTGGCGTTGTCGTCGGCCTTGCCGTCGACCACGACCACCAGCGGCCCGTTGAAGCCGGGGCCGAAGCCGTCCGACAGCATGTCGTACGCCTTGCGCTGGGTGGTGCTGACGGGCTGCGAGCCGTCGTCGGGCAGGCCAAGCTCCAGCGAGGCCGCCGGGATGGCGACGGCCCCGAGGCCCAGGACGCCCACGATCAGGACGGTGACGGGCTTGCGCAGCACGAACCTGGCCCAGCGGGTGCCCAGGTTGGGCCGCTTCTCGGCCTCCTCGACGCCCGTGCGGTCCGCCTCGCGCTTCTTCGCCAGCGTCCCCTCCAGCGCCGTACGGCCCTTGCGGCCGTGCACCCGCTTGCCCGCGAAGCCGAGCAGCGCGGGGATCAGGGTGAGCGCGATGAGGACGGCGATCACGACCGTGCCGGCCGCCGCGAAGCCCATCTTGCTGAGCATCGGAATGTTGACGACGGCGAGTCCGACGAGGGCGATGACGACGGTCAGCCCGGCGAAGACCACGGCGGAGCCCGCCGTGCCCACGGCGCGTCCCGCGGCGTCCTCCCGCTCTCTGCCCTCCGCCAGCTCGGCCCGGTACCGGGAGACGATGAACAGCGCGTAGTCGATACCGACGGCGAGCCCGATCATCGAGGCGAGGATGGACGTGGTGGAGCCCAGGTCGAGCACGTTCGCGAGCGCGGTGACGGTGGAGACACCGACGCCGACCCCGATCAGCGCGGTGAGCAGCGGCAGTCCCGCCGCCAGCAGCGAGCCGAAGGTGATGACGAGGACGACGGCGGCGACGGCGACCCCGATGATCTCCGTGGCGCCGGTCTCCGGTGCCACCTGGAGCGCGTCCCCGCCGATCTCGGTGGTCAGCCCCTCGGCACGGGCCTGTTCGCCGGCGTGTTCGAGGGCGTCGCGGGTCGCGTCGGTCAGCTCGGCCGAGCCGACCTTGTAGGCGACCTCCACGTACGCCGTGGTCTTGTCCTTCGACACGGCGTTCTGCGTGTACGGGTCGCTGACCGAGGAGACCTGCGCGGATCCGGCGGTGAGCCGGTCGGCGATCTTCTGGACCTCGGCCTTCTGCGGCGCGTCGGTCATCTTCTCGCCGGCCGGCGCCTTGAAGACGACTCTGGCGGTCGCTCCGTCGCTGCTGGCCCCGGGGAAGCGCTGGTCGAGCAGGTCGAATGCCTTCTGCGCCTCCGTCCCCGGGATCGAGAAGGAGCTGGAGGTGGCGGTGGAGGCGGTGGCGGCGCCGAACCCGGCGACCGCCAGCAGCGCCACCCACACCAGGGCGACATAACGGCGGCGCCGGAAGGCGAGCCGTCCGAGTTTGTAGAGGAACGTGGCCACGAGGCGCACTCCCGGGTCTATGGAGGGATCAGGGCATGGGGAGCCGGCCCGACGACGAGAGCGGTACGTGTCAGGTGGTGCGGGGCGGGGTTGTCAGACGACGAGGGCGGGGAGCACCACGGCGTCGAGGTAGTCGACGAGGAACGCCCGGTCGACGGACCGGTCCTCGATGAGCTGCCGGGCGATGAGGGCACCGACCAGCATGTGCGGGACGTACGGCAGCGCGGGGTTGTCCGCTGCCACCTCGCCCCGGGCCACGGCGCGCTGCACCATCTCGTTGATCCCGTTCATCTCGGGCTCGACGAGCAGTTCGCGCAGCGCCTGGTGGAGTTCGGGGTTGTCGTGCACGGCATGGAAGAGACCCCGCATCAGCGCGGCGTCCCGTTCCATCTGACAGTCGTCCGTACGGATCACCATCGCGTGGAAGTCGCCGCGCAGCGTGCCGGTGTCGACGTCGTGCACGTCGACGGGCTTGCCGTGCCGCAGCGCTCGCGCGACCAGTTCGGGCTTGCTCCCCCACTGGCGGTAGAGGGTGGCCTTGCTCGACCGGGTGCGGGCGGCGACGGCGTCCATGGTCAGACCGTCGTAGCCCACTTCGCGGAGCAGGTCGAGCACGGCCGCGTACAGCTCACCCTCGCGCTCCGGTGTGAGTCTGCTGCGTGCCATGGTCCACCCCCTTCCCCGCTTCCGGCCGTCCCGAACGAAACGGTTTCGTACAGCTCATAAGACGATAGCCCCACCGCGATAAGGAACGGCACCGTTTCGTGTGTGGAGTCCGCCACAACTGTCGGCCCGGCATAAGTACGACCCGGATAAGTACGCCCCCGATAAGGACGTGACGCGTACGTACAGGACCTGTGAGAGTCCGGATCACAAGTTGCCGCCGCCCCCGCACCCCGAAAGCATTGGGGGGTGAGTGACGACGTCGCGTATCTCCGCTTCCCGCATCTGCACGACGACTTGCTGTGCTTCGCCGCCGAGGACGACCTGTGGGTCGCCCCGATCGCCCCGGCGGGGCAGCGGCCGGGGCGCGCCTGGCGGGTGACCGTCGACCGCACGAGAATCGGTCACCCGCGGTTCTCGCCGGACGGCAGCCAGATCGCGTACACGACCTGGCGCAGCCTGGACCCGGAGATCCATCTGGCCCCGGTGGACGGCGGACCGCCGCGCCGGATCGGCTACTGGGGCTCGACCGACACCCGGGTCTGCGGCTGGACCCCGTCCGACCGGGAGGACGGTACGGCGCAGATCCTCGCCGTCTCCTCGCACGGGCAGCCGTTCTCGTACTACTCCTGGGCCTACAGCGTCCCCACCGACGGCTCCCCCGGCGGCAAGCTCCCGTGGGGCCCGGTCTCCGACATCGCCGTCGCCGACATCGACGGGGAGCGCAAGACGCTTCTGCTGACCGGAAAGCCGCCGCACGAGCCCGCCGCCTGGAAGCGGTACCGGGGCGGCGCGACGGGCCGGCTGTGGCTGCACGGAAAGCGGCTGCTCGCCGACATCGGCGGCCATCTGGAGTGCCCGATGTTCGTGGGCGGCCGGATCGCCTTCCTCTCCGACCACGAGGGCGTCGGGAACCTGTACTCCTGCCTGCCGGACGGCACCGACCTGCGCCGCCACACCGACCACGACACGTTCTACGCCCGGCACGCCTCGTCCGACGGGCGGCGCGTCGTCTACCAGTGCGCGGGCGAGCTGTGGCTGGTCGACGCGCTGACCCCGGACTCGCAGCCGCGCAAGCTGGCGGTACGGCTCGGCGGGCAGCGCGCGGGGCGGCGCGGCTACCAGGTCCCCGCTTCGCAGCATGTCGACGGGCTGTCGGTGGACACGACGGGCCGGGCCAGCGCCGTGGTCGTACGGGGCAGCCTGTACTGGCTCACGCACCGCGACGGCCCCGCGCGGACGATCACGGACACCCCCGGCGTACGGGTCCGCTTCCCCGTGATGCTCGGCAGCGGCGGGCAGGTCGCGTACGTGACGGACGCGGACGGCGCCGACGCGATCGAGATCGCCTACCTGCCGCGCGCCAGCGGCGACCGGCCGCCGCGCAGGCTGGCGTCGGGGCAGCTCGGGCGGGTGCACGAGATGGTGGCCGACCCGGACGGCGAGCGGATCGCGGTGGCGTCGAACGACGGGCGGCTGCTGCTGGTGGATGTGACGGACGACGAGACCGCGGTCCCGGCGGACCCGCCGTCGGAGGTCACCCCGGAGTCCGTGCCGGGCGAGGTGACCGAGCTGATCAGGTCCATCAACGGCCCGGTCACCGATCTGGCGTTCTCGCCCGACGGCGATTGGCTGACCTGGGCGCATCCGGGCGTGGGCCGCTCGCTGCGGCAGATCAAGATGGCGAAGATCTCCGGCAGTTTCGCCCGTACCGTCGTGGACGTCACCGACGGCCGCTTCGAGGACGAGAACCCGGTCTTCAGCAGCGACGGCCGCTATCTCGCCTTCCTGTCCTGGCGCGGCTTCGACCCCGTGTACGACGTGCACACCGGCGACCTGTCGTTCCCGCTGGGCAGCCGCCCCTATCTCGTACCGCTGTCGTCGGCGACGCCCTCACCGTTCGCGCTGTCCCCCGACGGCAGGCCGGCGGCCGGCGGGCTCGATCCCGCGGTGGGCGAGGCCGACTCCGGTGACGGCACGGTCATCGTGGAGGTCGAGGGCCTGGCGAGCCGGGTCACCCCGTTCCCCGTCGCCGCTTCCAAGTACTCGGCGCTGTACCCGGTCAGCGGCGGCGGCCTGGTCTGGCTGCGCTGGCCGATCTCGGGCGCGCTCGGCGAGACGTTCGCCAACCCCGCCGACACCTCGGGCCGGCCGACCCTGGAGCACTTCGACCTCGCGAAGGCGCGCAAGAGCGAACTCGTCGCGCATCTCGACTGGTTCACACCCAGCGGGGACGGTACGCGTCTTGTGGTCATGGACGACGACGAGCTGCGCGCCGTCCCGGCGACCGAGATGGGCGACAGCGACTCGACGGTCCATCTCGACCTGCGCAGGATCCACCACGAGGTGGACCCCGAGGCGGAGTGGCGCCAGGCGTACGAGGAGGCCGGCCGGATCATCCGCGCGTACTTCTGGGAGCCGCAGATGTGCGGCGTCGACTGGGACGCGGTGCTCGACCAGTACCGCCCCCTGGTCGAACGGGTCGCGTCCCCCGACGAGTTCGCGGATCTGCTCCGCGAGGTGGTCGGCGAACTGGGCACCTCGCACGCGTACGTCTCCCCGTCCCGGCGCAACGAGGGACCGCGCCACTACCAGCGGCCGATCGGGCTGCTCGGCGCCAACTTGGTGTGCAGGGACGGCGCGTGGATCGTGCAGCGGATCCTGCCGGGCGACTCGTCGGACTCCAAGGCGCGTTCGCCGCTGGCCGGCACGGGGATCAGGGAGGGTGCGGTCCTCACCCACGTCGACGGACGGCCCGTCGACCCGGTCGCAGGACCGTACCCGCTGCTGACGGCAGCGGGCGGCACCACCGTCGAACTCACCTTCCGGAAAGCCGAACCGAGCCCGCTGGACGACACCTCCGCACACTCGCGCCGGGTCGCCGTCGTGCCGCTCGTCGACGAGCGCCCGCTGCGCTACCAGGACTGGGTGGCCAAGCGGCGCGAGGTGGTCCGGGAGATCAGCGGCGGCCGCTGCGGCTATCTGCACATCCCCGACCTGCACGGCTCCGGCTGGGCGCAGTTCAACCGGGACCTGCGCCTTGAGGTCTCCCGCCCGGCGCTGATCGTGGACGTACGGGGCAACGCGGGCGGCAACGTGAGCGAACTGGTCATCGAGAAGCTGACCCGCCGCATCCTCGGCTGGGACCTCACCCGCGACGCCCAGCCCGTCTCGTACGCCTCGAACGCCCCACGCGGCCCGGTCGTCGCCATCGCCGACGAGGCCACGTCCTCGGACGGCGACATGATCACGGCGGCGTTCCGCCTGCTGAAACTGGGCCCCGTGGTCGGCCAGCGCACTTGGGGCGGGGTGGTCGGCATGACGGGCCGACACGAACTGGTCGACGGAACGGTCATCACGGTCCCGATGAACGCGGCATGGTTCGACGCGTACGGCTGGTCGGTCGAGAACCACGGCGTAGAACCGGACATCGAGGCGCTGCGCACCCCCCTGGACTGGGCGGAGGGCCGCCACGCGCAGTTGGACGACGCGGTCTGGGCGGCCCTGGACCTCTTGGCGGCGCACCCGGCGGCAACACCCCCGGGCTACGCATCAGTCCCGGACCGCAGCCGCCCGAAGCTACCGCCACGCAGTACGCAGTAGCGGTGACCGGTCTTGGTTGCGGTGGTCGCCGGGGGCGATGTCGCCGTCCGGCGGGGTTCACGGATCTTGGTTGCGGTGGTCGCCGGGGGCCGTTCCGGGGTCGTGTCCTGCGCTGCGGTGTCGCCGTCCGGCGCGGTTCGGGGTGACCGGTCTGGGTTGCGGTTGTCGCCGGGCGCCGTTCCGGGATGGTGTCCTGCGCTGCACGATTTACGGCGCGTGCACCTACGACGCGAGGTGGACCCGGACATGCGCCGCAAATCACGCTTTACGCTCCGGACACCACCCCTGCACGACCCCCTCCATCCCGCGCCACGGATCGGCTACGCCACGACCACGTGCGCGCGGGGCCGGGCGCCCACGACAGGGACGCGGCCCCGGCCCGCACGCACCCACACACCCGTGCCCACGTGGGGCTGGGGCTGGGACCCGCCAACGGGAGGGGGCCGGGGCCGCAGGAGGGGGGTGTCCGGACGTAAAGCGTAGGAGTTCTAGCGATCGAGCAGTCCGGACACCCCCCTCCGGAGGCCCCGGAACCCGGCAGACGAACAACGCACCGCAACCACCGCACCCGGCCGCCCCCGCCGGACGGCGACACCGCAGACGTCAGCGCAGCGCACCGCGCCGCTCGTCCGCCGCCCCTCCCGCCCCCACCAACCCCTTCGGCACCCCCGCCAGCCGCGGTCCGAACCGCCGCATCTCCCGCTGTCCCACCGTGGCGATCACCGCCGGCAGATACCCCCGTACCGACTGCATCCCCCGCAGCCACCACTGCGCGTACACATGCGCGGAGCGCCGCTCGATCCCCGCCACGATCCGGTCGACCGCCGGGCCGAGCGGATACGTCCGGTTCGACGGCCACGGCAGCCGCTGCCGCAGCTCGCGCATCACGTCGTCCTCGTCGGCCCCCCGCACCATGTCCGTGTCCGTCCAGGACAGATAGCCGACCCCGACCCGCACCCCCAGGTAGCCGACCTCCGCGCGCAGGCTGTGCGCGAACGCCTCGACGCCGGACTTCGACGCGCAGTACGCGGTCATCATCGGCGCGGGCGTGATCGCCGCGAGCGAGGCGATCTGGAGGAAGTAGCCGCGGCTCTCGGTCAGGGCGGGCAGGAAGGCGCGCGCCGTGACCGTACCGCCGATGAGGTTGACCTCGATGACCCGCCGCCACGCGTCGGGGTCGGAGTCGACGAAGGGACCGCCGCTCGCGACACCCGCGTTGGCCACGACGATGTCGACCTTGCCGAAGCGCTCCGTGACCTCACGCGCCACCTCCGCCATCGCGTGGTGGTCGGTGACGTCCGCATGCCAGTACCCGCTCTCGCCGTGCAGCTTGCCGGCGACCTGCTTCAGCTCGTCGGGCTCCAGGCCGACGAGCGCGACCGTCGCGCCACGGGCCGAGAGCTTGCGGGCGAGCAGCTCCCCGACACCGCGCGCGGCGCCGGTGACGACGGCGACCTGCCCGTCGAGTCCACGCGGTCGGCTCCCACTCATACGGCGTCCTCCTTGGTGGTCAGATGCGCGCCGACCAGTTCGCGGATGCGCGCGGTGACGAGTTCGGGCTCTTCGACCGGGGACATGTGGCCCATCCCCGGGACTTCGGTGACTCCGGCGCTGCGTGGCAGCCCGGCCTCGATCGTCCGGGCGTGCACGGGCGGGGTGAGCCGGTCGGCCGAGCCAACAACGATCGCGGTGGGCACGGTCAACTCCCGTACGTCCGCTTCGAGATCGAGTTCGTCGAGGACCCGCGACCAGGCGACCCGCGCGGGGCGCGGGCAGGCGTGCACGATCCGGGCGCACTCCGCGATCTGCTCGGCGCTCGCGCCGGGGCCCATCGTCCCGTACCGCAGGATCCGCTTCGAGAGCGCCGTGACGGGTCCGAGCGGGGCGGGCGAGCCGAGGAGCTTGCGGGTGAGCCAGGTCCGCAGCCGGCCCGACCGCAGCGGCACGATCAGCGATTCGGTGACCAGCAGCGAGCAGCCGGTGCTGCACAGCAGCGCCGCCGCCACATGCGTGCGGAAGGCGGGCCGGCGGGCCGCCGCCATGATCGTCATGCCACCCATCGAGTGCCCGGCGACGACGGCCTTCTCGCCGTCCTTGAGGGTGGCGTTCAGCACGGCCTCCAGATCGTCCGCGAGGGCGTCCGTGCTGTAGCCGAAGCCGCCGTCTGCGGGCGGGGGCGTACGGCCGTGGCCGCGCTGGTCGTAGACGATCACGCGGTGGTCGACGGCGAGGTCGGCAATCTGGGCGGCCCAGAAGCGGATCGAGCAGGTCCAGCCGTGCGACAGCACGACCGCCGGGCGGTCGTCGGCCCCGTACACCTCCACCTGGATCTTCGACCCGTCCGCCGACACGACGACCCGGTCGCGGTGCGCGGGCCGCACGAGCTGCGTGGTCACAGCGCCGCCTCCTTCACGGTCTTCGCCGCGCGGGCCCGGTCAGGGCGCAGCACGTCGTATTCGGCGAGCCGCACCTCACGGGTCGCCTTGCGGAACTCCGTCGTCGTACCGGGCCAGATGGTGGTGTTGCGGCCGTTGGCGTCGAGATACCAGCTCGTGCAGCCCCCGGTGTTCCACACCGTGCGCTTCATCCGCTCCTGCACCCGGTCGTTCCAGGCACCGACGGCGGCCGGCTTCGGGTCGAGCGCCACCCGCTCGCCGGGCGCGGCGAGCGCGTCCAGCGCCTTCAGATAGTCCGCCAGATAATTGAGCTGGGACTCGATCATCAGGATCATCGACGAGTTGCCGAGGCCGGTGTTGGGCCCGATGACCGTCATCCAGTTGGGGAACCCGGCCGCCGTCGCCCCGCGCAGCGCCTCCATCCCGCCCTTCCACGCCTCGGCGAGCGTCGTACCGCCGACACCCACCACCCGCTGGGCGATCGGCATGTCCGTCACATGGAAGCCGGTGCCGAAGACGATCGCGTCGACCTCCGTCTCCGTACCGTCGGCGCCGACCAGCGTGGAGCCGCGCACCTCGGTCAGACCGGCGGCGACCACATCGACGTTGGGCTGCGCGAGCGCGGGGTAGTACGCGCTGGAGAGCAGGATGCGCTTGCACCCGATCCGGTACGAGGGCGTCAACTTGGCCCGCAGCGCCGGGTCCTTGATCGCCTTCGCCATGTTGGCCTTCGCGATGGACTCCACGACCCCCAGCTCGTTGGGCCGCTTCGTGAACGCCTGCACCTGAAGCTCCCTGATGCCCCAGAGCAGTTGCCGCCGCACGGCGCCGGTGACGGGCACCTTGCGGTGCAGCCAGCGCTCGGCCGCCGAGATGGCCCGGTCGGCGCGGGGCATCACCCACGGCGGTGTGCGCTGGAAGAGCGTCAGCTTCGCCACCTCTGGCTGGATCGCCGGCACGACCTGGATCGCGGAGGCACCCGTACCGATGACGGCGACGCGCTTGCCGCGCAGGTCGTAGTCGTGGTCCCAGCGGGCGGAGTGGAAGACCTTCCCGGGGAAGGTCTCCAGGCCCGGGATCGCGGGGATCTTCGGATCGGACAGCGGCCCGCCGGCGGAGACGACGACATCGGCGGTGAACCGGGCGCCGTGCGCGGTCTCCAGCTCCCACCGCAGCGCGTCCTCGTCCCACCGGGCCAGCGTCACCTCGTGGTTGAGCCGCAGATGCGGCCGAAGCCCGAACGTGTCGGCGACGCGCTCCAGATACGCCCGGATGTGGCGCTGGCCGGAAAACGTGCGCGGCCAGTCGGGGTTGGGCGCGAAGGAGAACGAGTAGAGATGCGAGGGCACGTCACAGGCGCACCCGGGGTAGCTGTTGTCGCGCCACGTCCCGCCGACGGAGTCCGCCCGCTCCAGGACGACGAAGTCGGTGACCCCCTCGCGGCGCAGCCGGACCGCCGCCCCGAGGCCGCCGAATCCGGACCCGATCACCGCCACGCGTACGTGCTCGTGCTGACTCAAAATGCTTCGCCTCCCGCACTCCTGCCACCGGCGTCACCGGGCAGCCCACTCCCGAACCGCGCCAGTAATCACTGGCACTATCAGGAGACTAGAGCAGCTTCCTACCCATGGGTAGTGGGCGTGCCAAACAAGTTACCGGCGGTACGGCATAAGGTTGCCAAGTGGCAGGCGAACGCGAATACCGCATGGAGGAGCTGGCAGCGGCAGCCGGCATCACTGTCCGCACCGTGCGCTTCTACCGCGAGCGGGACCTGATCCCGCCGCCGCGCAAGGAAGGCCGTATCGCCTGGTACAACGACCACCACCTGGCCCGACTCCGCACGATCGCGGCCCTGCTGGAACGCGGCCACACCCTCACCGGCATCGCCGACCTCGCATCGACGTTCGAAAGCGGCCGCGACGTGGGCGAGGTGCTGGGCCTCGGCGAACCGACCGAGGAAACCCCGGTCCACCTCTCCCCCGAGGAGCTGGCCGACTACTTCGAGGGCGAGGTCACCCCGGAGAACCTGGCCACGGCCTTGGACCTCGGCTACCTCGCCACGGACGGCGACGAACTGGTCCACATCAGCCGCCGCCTCCTGGACGTCTCGGCGGCCCTGGTCCGCGAGGGCGTCCCCCTGGCCGCGGTCCTGGAAGCAGGCCGCCAGGTCCGCGCCCACGCGGACGCCCTGGCGACGCTCTTCGCGACCACGCTCCAGACCCACGCGACAGACACAGACCCGGCGAAGCTCCGCCCGCTCGCGAAGAGCGTGGTGGAAGCGGAACTCTCGATGGCCCTGGACCGCCACCTACGCGCTACGCGCGACGACACCGGGGCCTGAGGCTGCGGACGGCTGCCGGGACTGTGACCAGGCAGCTCAGCGGATGACGACGGAGCCCGAACCCATGGCAGAAGCAGCCGCTCGATACCTCTACCTCGCCCGGCACGGTGAGGCGTCGGCAGACGAGACAACCCTGACGGAGAGCGGTCGGCGCCAAGCCGTTCTGCTCGGTGAACGGCTCCGCAGCACCCCGCTTTCGGCGACCCACCACGGACCGCTGCCTCGGGCGCGGCAGACGGCCCGGCTGATCGGCGCACAGCTTGAGGGCGTCCCCCTGAACGAAGTGGAGCGGGCCGGCGACTACGTCCCGTACGTGCCCACGAAGGAGGAGCTGCCGCCGGATTCAGCCGACGCCATGCTCAGCTTCCTCGCTCAGGTATCGGAAGAGGAGCGCGACCGTGGTGCGGCGCTGGCCCAGGAAGCACTGGCGGAGTTCACCGGCCCGGTCGCCGGAGACCGCCCCCGCCATGAACTCGTCGTCACCCACAACTTCCTCATCGGCTGGCTGGTCCGAGCCGCCCTCGACGCCCCCAAGTGGCGCTGGATGGGCCTCAACCACGGCAACGCGGCACTGACGGTCCTCCGATACGCCCCCGGCAGGCCGACCTCCGTGCTCGTCACCAACGACATGCGGCACCTGCCGACAGAACTGCGCTGGACGGGCTTCCCGCCCGAACTTCACATCTGACCGGGACTCAGCCTGACCGGCCGGAGAGGAACGCGCGCCAGGCGTTAGGGGTGAAGAGCAGGGCGGGGCCGTGGGGGTCCTTGGAGTCACGGACAGCCAATGAGCCGTCGGCAAGACGGGCGCCCTCGACGCACTCACCGCCCGAGCCGTTGCTGTAACTCGACTTGAACCAGTCGGCGCCGATCAAGCGGTCTGCTTCAGTCATCGGTCTCCGTACTCCTTCGCGAAGGCGCACCAGGCGCGGGCGGGGAAGAGAAGAGCAGGGCCGTGCGGGTCTTTGGAATCACGGACGGCCATCGAACCGTCCGCAAGGCAGGCGCCTTCGACGCACTCGCCGCCCTGATTGTCGCTGTAGCTCGACTTGAACCAGTCGACGCCGTCGAGGGCGCCAGCCTTGATGGTCATCAGCCTCGGTGCTCCTTCGTAAAGGCACGCCATGCACTGGCGGCGAAGAGCAAAGCGGGGCCGTGCGGATCCTTGGAATCACGGACAGCCATCGAACCGTCGCCAAGACGGGCGCCCTCCACGCACGCGCCGCCCTGGTTGTCGCTGTAACTGGACTTGAACCAGTCGGCACCGTCCACGAGGCGAGCGGCCTCAACACAGTTGCCGCCCTGGGAGTTGCTGTAGGTCGACTTGAACCAGTCAGCACCGTCCACGAGGTGGGCCACCTCGACGCAGTCGCCACCCTGGGAGTTGCTGTAGCTCGACTTGAACCAGTCGGCGCCAATCAGGGCGCCAGCCTCAACGGTCATCGGTCTCCGTGCTCCTTCGTGAAGACGCGCCAAGCGCAAGCGGGGAAGAGCAGAGCGGGGCCGTGCGGGTCCTTGGAATCGCGGACAGCCATAGAACCGTCAGCAAGACGGGCGCCCTCGACGCAGTTGCCGCCCGAGCCGTTGCTGTAGCTCGACTTGAACCAGTCGGCGCCGTCGAGGGCGTCAGCCTTGCTGGTCATCAGCCTCGGTGCTCCTTAGTGAACGCGCGCCACGCACTGGCGGCGAAGAGCAGAACAGGGCCGTGCGGGTCCTTGGAATCACGGACAGCCATAGAACCGCCTGCGAGGCGGGCGCCCTCGACGCACTCGCCACCCGAGTTGTTGCTGTAGCTGGACTTAAACCAGTCAGCACCGCTGAGGACGTCAGCCTTGATGGTCATGGGTATCAATGCTCCTTGATCGCTTCCTTGATCATGCTCAGAGACTCCTGCGGTCCCGGAGCTAGGGCTTGCAGTTCAGAGAACGCGTCCTCATACCGCTCCACATCAGTATCGCTACGCCTGATCCACGCGTCTCCTAGGATTTCCAGGTGCACCATCGGCCTAAGAGCGATCCGCTCCGGGAACTGAAGGAGGACGAACGACCCGTTCATCCCGGAGTGGACACCGCAGCGGAAGGGCACAACCTGCACACGCACGTTATGGCGGGACTCCACCACCCTGACGATGTGGGCTAGTTGGTCTCGCATGACGGGCGAGGGCCCCACAGGCCGGCGCAGCACCGCTTCATTGATGATCGCTGTGAACTTGAGCGGCGAGTCCGGGCGGCTGAGGATTTCTTGCCGCATGGTTCGGATCGTGGCCAGACGGTCAATATCTTCGGCCGAGAGAACAGTGCGCGACGACTGATGGATCGCGTGGACATATGCCTCGGTCTGCAGCAAGCCTGGAACGAATTCCGACTGGTAGGTCTGAAGCGCAGCGGCCGTGGCTTCAAGGTCCAAGTAGGCCCTCAGCCCTGGGCTGATCACCGGGCGGTACTCACGGGTGAGCCACCAGTCCTTCCTCGTCCGGGTGACAGCCGCATACCCCTGCAACCGAGCCCGGGTCTCCGGATCCGCTCCGTAGATCTCGCAGAGGGCCATCACATCGGCGGTGTCGACCGCCGAATTCTCCCCCGTTTCAAGACGGGTGAGCTTCGACGGGCTCCAGATCAGCCGTTTGACCACCTGCGCGCCCTTGAGCCCGGCGGTCAGGCGTAGTTGACGTAACTCGCTCCCCAACTGGAGACGGCAAAGCGCGGGCGTGGCCGCCTCTAGATCCGTAACCATCTGCTTCTCCTCCGCGCAGTGTTCCAGTGTGTCGGTGAAGGTTCCGCTGGTGCAAGCAACCTTCTGCGCCATAGCGGAAGCTACCGACTTAGGGCATGAACTCCCCGATAAACCGCGAAAGTTCACGCGAAAAGTTGACGACAGAATTCCTCTGTGGCCATGTCACCGTACCGCGAGCGGTGTCACGATTACAGGCAGTCGCTCACACAGCGCTGCCACCTCCTCGCCGAGCGTGGCCACCGTGGGCTGACCTACCAACAGCGACAACTCCGGCTCCAGGAGCCGACGGAGGGCACGCCCATGCACTCAGCGAAACCCACATCACTCGCCAACACCCCCCTCGTCCGCAAGCTTTGGCCGCGTAACCGGCGGTCCGTGGGGCTCGCCCGGCATCAGTTGCTGGTGGCGCTCGACGCGTGGGGGCTGGCCGAACTCGGTGACGTGGCCGCCCTCGTCCTCTCCGAGCTGATGACCAACGCCGTGCTGCACGCACACGTGCCCGGCCGGATGGTCGAGACGTGGATCATCCGGCAGGACGACTCCGTACGGATCGAGGTCCACGACGCCAGCGACGAACTGCCGCAGCGGCACGAGGCGGCGGACGACGACGAAGGGGGCCGCGGGCTCGCGTTGGTGGACGAGCTGACCAACCAGCGGTGGGGCGCGAGCGAGCGGCGTGGGGTCGGGAAGCTCGTCTGGGCGCAGGTGGGCGGCGAGGGGACGTGAGCCCGAAGGGCCAGCAGGTCGCCTGCGTACTCTCCGTCCTGACGCTGTGCGGCGCGCTCCTGTGGGCGCTCTTCGCGACCGGTGCTCGTTGACAGTGATCCGCCGCGGCGCATGTAATGGGCCCCGGTGCCGCGTGGTGCCGGCCAAAGAGCAGTGGGCAGGCCGGTGACCGGGCGGAGCACCCTTCACATCAGGGATCCGGCATGAGTTCTCACCCTTGCCCCCACCGCTGACGTCGCGCTTTCACGCTCGTCGCCCCCGGCCGCCGCGCGGCCCCACATCCTCCCCCGGAGAAGCGAAACCGCATGCCCACATCGTTCAACCAATCTGTCATCGCCGAGTTCCGAGCCAACGCGGGCAAGGTCGGCGGCCCCTTCGCGGGCGGCGATCTCCTGCTGCTGACGACCACCGGCGCCCGGTCGGGGCGCCCCCACACCACACCGCTCGGCTTCGTACGCGACGGCGAGCTGCTGTTGGTGGTCGGGTCGAACCTCGGCGGACCTCACCACCCCGGCTGGTACCACAACCTGCTCGCCCACCCCGTCGTACAGGTGGAAATCGGCACCGCCACCTATGACGCCCTCGCGGTCCCGGCCGAAGGAACCGACCGCGACCAGCTGTTCGACGTCTGCGTACGCGCGGCGCCCGGGTACGCCGACTACGCGGCCCGCACAGAGCGGCAGTTGCCGGTGGTCATCCTGCAACGCCCTGAACCCGACGGCTGGCAGCCACCCACCGAGGTCATGAGCCTCGCCGACAAGCTGATGGAGGTGCACACCTGGCTTCGTGCCCAGCTACTGCACATCGGCGCGGAGGTGGATGCCCACTTCGCCGCGCGAGGAGCACACAACGGACCCGCCGAACCACCGCCCGCCCTGGGACTGCAGATCCGCCAGCGCTGCCTGGCCTTCTGCCAGGGGCTGGAGTTCCACCACACCAGCGAGGACGCACACCTGTTCCCCGGAATCGCGGCCCACCACCCCGACCTGACCGATGTCTTCGCCCAACTGGCCGCAGAACACGCGACAGTGGCCCGGGTCCAGGACGAACTCGTCTCGCTGCTGGCCGACATCACCCTCTCCGACCCCCACCGCTTCCGCGCCGAGGTGGCCCGCATGTCGGCCGAACTGAACGCGCACCTCGACCACGAGGAGGACCACCTGCTCCCCCTCCTGACCCACATCCCCTGGCCCCCGGGGCATGACCGGGCAAGCGGTGCTTGAGTCTCGAAACTGCCGCAAGCTCGGAGAGAAGTCTTCCGACATCAGCGGCTGACACCGACGATGCGCGTTCCGTCAGAGAAGGACGCCGCTGCGGGCCGCGAGGCCACGTAGTTCCGTCGAGGTATGCCCCGAGACCAACAGGCTGGAGATGAGCGATTTCGTCGCCGGGCGGGCGTGGGTCTCCTCGGGGGCGCAGTGTTCGGCGGCAAGGAGGGTGCGGACGCAGTCACCCCGGCGGCCGAGCCGGTCGTACGTGACGGCGATGTCACCGAGGGCACGGGAGCGCCGTTCCACGCTGGGCAGCGCCTTCAGCGGGATCGTCCGGGCGGCGGCAAGCGCGGCCAATGGGTCGCCTGCGTAGTTCTCCGCCGAGATGCGATGGAGTTGGACGGTGAGGGGGCTGAAACCGCCGCCGTGGTCGCGCAACAGGACTGTTCCGCCAAGTTCCTTGGCCACGGCAGCGGCCTCGTCGGTCAGCTCGCGCATACCGTCCCGGTCGCCGCGACGGGCCACCGTGTAGGCGGCGGACTGGATGAGCAGCCCACGCTCGGCCGCGCCGGGCCGTCCGGCACCCCGCAGGTCGGGGTGGTCCGCGGCGGACAGCGCGATCGACAGAGCTTCCTGATGCCAGCCGGCTTTCCTGGCCAGCACGGCGAGTTGGCGAGCGGCTTCGGCCACGGCGAGCACGTCCCCGCTCGCTTCGGCCAGTTGGCGCGCGCGGTCGGCGGCCATCCAGCCGAGCTGCTGCTCGTCCATTTTGACGAGCATGCGGGTCGCCAGTAGATAGCTCTTGGCGAGCAGCTCCACGTACTCGACCCGGTCCTCGCTGGTGCTGAGCGCGTGCCCGGCGCGGATCAGGCGAGGCAGGCGTACGGCAAGGCTTGCGTAGCGACAGGCATCGAAGTCGGCGAGCGCACGGGCGAAGTCGGCGTCCAGTGTCCCCGCGGGCGGTAAGGCGGGGGCGGTGCCCAGGCCGAGCATCGCGTCCCTGAGCCTGGCGACGAGAAGCTCGCCAAGCAGTGCCTCGTCGGCCTGCGCGGTGCCACTGCCTGTCAGCGGAGGGCCTGCCGCTGCGGCGGCCGTGGCCGCCAGGCCCGCGATCAATTTCCTTCGCCGCACCGGATCTTCACCGTCCTCCCACCCGGGACTACCCACCCTATGGGCGGGCATCCGGGGAAAGGCCGTCGTTGCTCCGACCTGCTGACCGTGTCGAACGCCCGGCCGGGGCGCGGGCGGAGCGAGGCCGAACGCCCGGTGCGGCAGCTCAAGCGCGTCGGCGAAGCGACGCAGAACGCCGATATCGGCCATCGGCGAAATCCCCCGCTCGTACCGGGAGACCTGCGCTGCGGAGTAACCGGTCAGGTCCCCCAGTTCCGCGAGCGTCAGCCCCTTCGCCTGCCGGGTCTGGCGTACCAACTCCCCGGGCGTCACATCGGCCTCGGAAGTCGCGTGTGCCCT
This sequence comes from Streptomyces sp. NPDC087906, assembly GCF_055584925.1. Classification (NCBI taxonomy): domain Bacteria; kingdom Bacillati; phylum Actinomycetota; class Actinomycetes; order Kitasatosporales; family Streptomycetaceae; genus Streptomyces; species Streptomyces sp. NPDC087906. Next base: position 987,786 of record NZ_JBVJLC010000001.1, on the reverse strand, counting down.
GGTAACCGCATCCGTACCTCGTTCCCGCTGGTAGCCAGGCTGCGCCACTCTCACCGTAGGCCTGGGACCGCCGTCCTGGCAGTGCCTTTGCACCAGACGCAAAGGCCTTTGCGGGTCAGGACAGCGCCCCTGCCGTCGGCACGTCGGCCACGGCAGCCTTGGGTGGCAGGCGGACCCGGTCCGAGGAGCCGCCTCCCGTCCGGTTCCAAGCCCAGGAGGCCCTGATGCAGTCCGAGATTCCCGTGCCGTCCACAGCGTCGGCCGCCGACGGCCGCCTTGCCCCGGCCTACTACTTCCGGTCCGACGGTCTCGGGCCCTACGTCACAGGGTTGCTGGCACGTTGCCGGAGCGTCTTCGACATAAAGGGGTTCATGGCCAGGGATCTCGGCAACAGAGCCGCTTGTCTTCGGGACGGGCAGGGTGGAGTCGTCGAAGACGGCGCCACGCTCTTCGGTGAGGTCGTCGTGCAGTCCGGCGCCCGGATCGAGGCGGGCGCCCGAGTCGTCGGACCTGTGCTGATCTGCACCGGCGCCGTGGTCTCGGCCGGTGCGCTGATCCGCGACCACAGCGTGATCGGCCCCGGTTGCCGGATCGGCTTCGGCGCGGAGATCACGCGCAGCCTGCTGACAGCGGGCGTGTTCGTGAAGCATCCGTGCTTCATCGGCGACTCGGTGATCGGGACGCGCGTCAACATCGGCTCGTTCTGCTCCACCACAGGGTTGCGATGCGACCACGGCCCGGTCGCCGAACCGGCGATCGAGGAGATCACCGTCAACCTCGACGGGCGGCGCATCAGCACCGGACAGACGAAGTTCGGCGCGATCATCGGCGACGACGTGGCTCTGCCCGCCGGGACCGTACTGTCGCCCGGCACCTTGATCGGACCTGGCGCCGCGATCTACCCCCGCGACCACATCGGCGGCTTCCTGCCCGCCGGCTCCCGGGTGCGGTGACGGCCATGACCACGGCACTCATCTCCGCTGCCGTCCCGGACCCCACCCGCATACACGTGACCGGCGGGTGCCCGCTGTCCGGACGCATTTCGATCCAGGGGAGCAAGAACATCGCCCTCCACCTGTACGCGGCGACGCTCCTCACCGACGCCCCGGTCACCTTGGCAGCGGCACCGGACATCGTCGACACCGCGGTGAGCGCGCAGATCCTGCGCCACGCCGGAGCCCGAACCGAGGTCGAGAAGAACCGGTTCGTTGTGACCCCGACTTCGGAGCTGCGCCCCGTCATCCACCCGGAGCTCGGACGCCAGGTGCGTACGACAGTGGTCCTGGCCGCCGCAGTGCTGGCCCGCACCGGGCAGGTCAGCTTCCCGTACCCCGGCGGTGACGCGTTCTGTCCGCGTCTGATCGACCGGCACCTCGCGGCTATGCAGGCCGCAGGCGCCGAGGTCGTCGCGAGTGGCACCACCGGTATGCGCGCACGGTGCGGGCCACGCGGTGTGAAGGCGTTCACCGTGGACGTGAACACCCCGTACGGGCCCAGCTTGGGCGCCACAGTCACGGCGATGCTGCTGGCTGCCCGCGCCCCCGGCACGAGCCTGATCACCCACCCGTCGGCGGAACCGGAGGTCACTGAGACCGCCCGCTTCCTCTCCGATCGCGGCGTCCTCATCCGCTACGACGAACAAGGACTGCACGTCTTCGGCACTGACCGGATCGCGGGCGGCGACTTCTCGGTGGCCGGAGACCGGGTCGAGGCCGCCACCATGATCATGGCCACCGCCGCGACCGGCGGCAGCGTCCACCTCGACAACTTCACCGCGACGGACTTCCCCCACGGCCTCACCACCGTTCTGACCGAGGTGGGTATCGCCCTGAACGACGCGGCGGACGGCGGCGTCCACGCACAGTCGCGGGGCCCGCTGACGGCCGTGGAGACAGCCACCGGCCCGCACCCCGGTCTGCCCACCGACACGGCGCCGCAGCTGACCGCGATGCTCACCCAGGCCACGGGCACCTCGCTGATCACAGAGCGGGTCTATCCCCGACGGGACACCCATGTCGAGGGGCTGCGTGCCTTCGGCGCCGAGGTCTCGTCGACAGGTTCGGTCATCCGCGTGCGCGGCCGGGTCCGGCTCCGTGCAGCCGAGGTGGAGGCCGCGGACATCCGTGCGGTGACCGCGCTGTTGATCGCGGCCCTGGCCGCCGACGGCACCTCTGACATCCGGGGAATGTTCCATCTCCGGCGCGGCTACGGCCACTTACTGCCCAATCTCGCCACCCTGGGAGCCGACATCACCACCACCCCGGAGGCCCTTGATGACCGTCCCGTTCACCACTGATGACACCGCCCGGTTCAGGGGGACATTTGAGGACGTCGTCGCCGCCGGAGCGACTCCGGGCGGCGTCATGGCGTACGGGACCGTCGGCGCGACCCCCCGGTTCCTCCACGCCGGGGTGATCGCGCCGGAGTGCGGAGACGAGATTCCTTCCCCGCACACGGCCTACGACATCGCCTCGCTGACGAAGGTCGTCGCCACCTGGCCCCTGGCCGGCCGGGCCCTCGACGCCGGCCTGCTCGACCTGGACGTGCCCATCCGCGCTTTCTTGCCCGCGATGAACAGCGAGACCCCCAGCGCTGACGCAACCGTGCGACAACTTCTGTCACACACATCAGGCCTTCGAGCCTCCACCCGCCTCGACCACTACCGAGGCTCCGACCTGCCACTGCACGAACTGCTGTGCCGCGAGCCGCTGGACGACACGCCCGGCTCTCACCGGTACATCAACCGCGGCTACATCCTCCTCGGTCTCGCTCTATCCCATGTCAACGGCCTCCCGCTCGACCAACTTGCCGAGGCGCTGTGGGAGGACCTGGGCATGAACTCCACAACGTACGGGCCCGTCACCCGCGGCAACCAGGTCGCGCCGACAGAGCGGCGAATCCTCGGCGCCCCGCGCATCTGGGGCGTCGCGCACGACGACAACGCCGCACTGCTGGGCGGCATCGCCGGACACGCCGGAGTGTTCTCCACCCCGCACGACCTCGTCACATACGCTCAACGGCTCCTGACCACACACACGCACGGCGACAACGACGGCCTGGCCGAATGGCTGCGCGCCGGCCTCGTTCCCCAGTCCCGGATCGAACCCGGTCTGGACCGGGGTCTGTCCTGGATCCTCGCCGCCGGTGGCCGCGTCGCCTACCACCACGGCTTCACCGGGACCAGCCTTTACCTCGCTCCGGACACCGGCCGCTACCTGGTGATCTGTACCAACGCCGTCTACCACGGCAGCGCCCGCACCAGGATCGCTCCTCTGCGGGCCCTGGCACTCAAGACGATCTCGGCCACCTGACCTACGGAGACACCTTCATGGAGGAGCTACTGGCCGACCACACCACCCTGCGCATCGGCGGACGCGCCGGCCGTTTCCTCACCCACACCGATCCCGTTGCCTGGCCCGACCTCGCCCGGATGATCCAGCGCGAGCGGACTGTGCCCTTCGTGCTCGGCGGCGGCAGCAACACCCTGGCCGATGATGCCGGTTACCCCGGCCCGGTGATCCGCATGGCCACCCGAGGCATCGCGCTACGCCCGCTCACCGACGGCGTCGTGGAGGTCACCGCCCAGGCGGGCGAACCACTCTCAGCGCTGGTCGCCTACGCCATCTCCGAGGGTCTGTCCGGCATCGAATACCTGGGCGGCATCCCCGGCACAACCGGCGCCGCCCCGGTCCAGAACGCCGGCGCCTACGGCCAGCAGATGTCCGACACGCTCAGCAAGATCACCGCCTACGACTGGCATCTGGGTCGAGTCGTCGAACTACGCCCCTCCGACTGCGACTTCGGCTACCGCACTACCGCATTCAAGTCCAGGCCCGGCCGGTGGACGATCCTCGACGTCGCGCTGCGGCTCACTCGCAGCTCGTACGCCGCACCAATTGCCTACCAGCACCTGGCCGATGCCCTGGACCTACGCCTCGGCGTCCGGCCTCCGCTCGCCGAGGCGGCCCAGGGCGTCCTTGATGACCGCCGGCACCGCGGACTCTCCTTGCCACCGGCCGGACCTGATACCCGCCAGGCGGGCTCTGTCTTCCTCAACCCACTGGTCACTCCGGCTCAGGCCGCCAGGGTCCAGGCCGTCGGAGGCCCGGTATACCGCGACCAGAGCGGTGGCTTGCGGTCGAGTGCCGGATGGCTGCTCGAACGGGCCGGATACCACCCCGGTGCCCTGGTGGTGCCCGGGGTTTCCTGCTCCACCCGTCGGACCCTGACCCTCACCGCGCGCGACGGCGCCACCGCCGCCTCTTTCGACGCCGCACTTCGGATCCTGGCATCACGAGTGCATGCGGCCACCGCGGTCCGCCTCACCCCGGAACCTGTTCGTCCCGGCTCCTGGGGCACCGGGCTGTGAACTGGGCCCTCCCGTCAGGCCGTCGGCCAGCCGCGTAGCTTCTCCGGGTTTCGGACGACCCAGATGTGCTTGATCCGGTCGTCCGCGACGTCGAACGCGAACACCGTCACCGTCGCGCCGTCCTGTTCGGCCACCAGGCCTGGTTGGCCGTTGACCGTGCGTTCCAGGAAGGTCATGGTGGCGGGCTTGCGGCGGGCGATTTCGGTCCAGGCTTGGGCGATCTGTTCGGCGCCTTCGATGGGGTGCAGGAAGGTCAGGGCGAGGCCGCCGCCGTCCGCGGTTGCCGTGGCTTCGGGGTCGAGGAGGGCGATGAGCGCTTCGATGTCCTTGGCTTCCCAGGCCTGCTTGAAGTCCCGCACGACGGCGGCTCGTTGGGCCGCCGGAGTCGCCGAGGGGCGCGCGTCACGGACGCGGCGGCGGGCCGAGGAGGCGAGCTGGCGGCAGGCGGCGGGGGTGCGGCCGACGATCTCGGCGACTTCGGCGAAGGAGTGGCAGAAGACGTCGTGCAGGATGAACGCGACGCGCTCGGCCGGGGTCATCGCTTCGAGTACGACCAGGAAGGCCAGGTTGACCGACTCGTCCAGGGTGACCCGGTCCGCCGGGTCGACGGCGCCGCCCGGCCGGCCGGTACTCCACTCGCCGCGTTCGGGCAGCGGCTCGGGGAGCCAATCGCCCACGTACGTCTCCCGCCGGACCCGGGCCGAGCTGAGCAGGTTGAGGCAGACGCGGCTCGCGACCGTCGTCAGCCAGGCGCCCGGGGACTCGATGGCGTCCCGCTGCCGCTGCGGCATGGCGTACCAGCGGGCGTACGTCTCCTGGACGGCGTCCTCCGCCTCGGCCAGGGAGCCCAGGAGCCGGTAGGCGACATTGATGAGCTGCCGCCGCTCGCTCATGATCGCGTCCAGGCCCGGATCGGGCCGGTCGTCCGCGCCGTCTCCTTCGTCCGCCGCCCCGGTGGTCATGGTGCCGACAGCTCCCTCGCTCGCTTCCGTCCTCATCAATCCGACAAGACAGGCCGCCGGAATGTCAGGCCTGACATTCCCGGGCGCTGCGTTGTCGGACAGATGAGACGGACACATCATCCAGCGAAGAGGAAGCTCAGAGACATCATGACGACCCCGATACCGGCCACCCGATTTGCCGCCCCGGCCCCCGCGCAGCGCCTGGAGCGGGCAGCCGCCGCGCTGACCGCACACGGTTTCACCGTGGAGATCCTCGACGACGTCGCCGCCGCGCGTACCCGCGTCGGAGAGCTGATCCCCGAACGCGCGAGCGTCTTCACCGGGGCCAGCGAGACCCTTCGGCTGTCCGGTATCGAGGAGGACATCAACGCCGGCGGGCGCTACCAGGCGATCAAGCCGCGCGTCCTGGCCATGGACCGCGTCACCGGCGCCGACGTCATCCGGCGGCTGCTCGCCAGCCCTGACGTGATCGTCGGCAGCGTCGCCGCGGTCACCGAGACCGGCTCGCTCGTGATCGCTTCGGGCAGCGGAAGCCAGTTGCCCGGGTACGCGGGCGGTGCGGCGCGGGCGATCTGGGTCGTCGGGGCGCAGAAGGTGGTGCCGGACCTCGACACCGCGCTGCGGCGCGTGGACGACCACTGTCTGCCGCTGGAGAGCGTCCGCACCGAGGAGGCGTACGGATGGCCCAGCGCCGTCAACCGGCTGCTCGTCCTCAACGCGGAACACCAGCCCGGGCGCGGTACGGTCCTGCTGCTCCGCGAAGCCATCGGCTTCTGAGGGGCTTCAGGGCAGGGCCTTACGAGCCGTAGACCACCGTCACCGGCGCGTGGTCGCTCCAGCGCTCGTCGTGGGTGGCCGCGCGCTCCACCCACGCCTTGACCGTCCGCCCGGCCAGACCGGGGGTCGCCACGTGGTAGTCGATGCGCCAGCCCGTGTCGTTGTCGAAGGCGCGCCCGCGGTACGACCACCACGAGTACGGCCCCTCCTGCTCCGGGTGCTGGGCGCGTACAACGTCCACGTACCCCGTCTCCTCGAAGACCCGGCTCAGCCAGGCCCGTTCGTCGGGGAGGAAGCCGGACGACTTCTGGTTGGCGCGCCAGTTCTTGAGGTCGGCCTGCTGGTGGGCGATGTTCCAGTCGCCGCAGACCAGCACCTCGCGGCCGTCGGCCGCCGCGCGCTTCTTGAGCTGTTCCAGGTAGCCGAGGAACTCGTCCATGAAGCGGACCTTCTCGTCCTGCCGCTCGGTGCCGACCTCACCGGACGGCAGGTAGAGGCTGGCGACCGTGACACCGGGCAGGTCGATCTCGACGTACCGGCCGCTCGCGTCGAACTCGGGGCAGCCGAAGCCGATCTGGGTACGCTCGGGCTCGCGCCGGGACAGCAGCGCGACACCGGCCCTGCCCTTCGCCGCGGCCGGCGCGTACACGGCGTGCCAGCCCTCGGGCTCGCGCACGCCGTCGGGCAGCTGGCCGGGCTCGGCCCGTACCTCCTGGAGGCAGACCACGTCGGCGGCGGTGTCGGCCAGCCACTCCACGAAGCCCTTCTTGGCGGCGGCGCGGAGGCCGTTCACATTCACGCTTGTCACGGTGAGCACCCCGACACACTACCCAGGAGTCACGACGGCATCAGCCACCACGGCCCCGGAACGGCACCAGTCGCTACGGCACCAGCGGGCCACTCAGCGTCTCCTCGGCCGCCGCCCGGTCGCCGTCCCACCCGAGCGCCCGGTCGTCGCGGGCCACCCGGCCCCACAGCATCAACAGCAGCCGCTCCGCCGTCCCCGTGACCGTGGCGACGGGGTCGCCGGGACCGTACGCCCAGCTGCCGCCGGTGTCGGTCGACACGAGACGCAGCGCGAGGGGCGGCGGCGCGGCGCGGCCCTTGCGCACCTCGCGCGGGGCGAAGGTGTCGAACACCTCGCTGACGCCGTCGTGGGCGAGCGCGGGCTCGAAGGGCGCGGCGCCGCCGAGCGCGTTCTGCGCGTCCCACCGGTGGACGAGCGTCTCCAGGCAACGCCTGCGCTGCCAGAAGGCGACGGTACGGGGCAGGGCGAACGTCCACGCCTCGGCGTCCGGGTCGGTGTCGGTCAGCACGTCGAGGAGCGTGGTCGCCGTACCGTCGAACCACGGCCCCACCGCCGCCGGGTCCTTCGGCGCCCGCGCCGATCCGCCCCTGCCCCGCCGCTCGGTCACGGCGGTCGCCGCCCAGAGGTTCCCGCCGCCCAGATGCCCGGCCAGGTCGTGCACCGTCCAGCCGCCGCAGTGCGCGACAGGTACGGAGAGGTCGCCGTCGAGGCAGGCACGGAAGCCGTCGAGCTCGGCCCGCAGGTGGGTGAGGTAGAAGTCACGGTCCATGGGCAGGGAATCTAGTCCCGGCGCGGCACGGCGCGCCTCACACTCCGGGGCGGGTCATCCGCACGACCGCCGTGCCACCGTCGAGATCCACCGTCGTCCGGTTCGGCGGCGCCCCGTCGTCCTCGTTGTCCGGCATGATCAGCGCCGACTGCCGTTCCTTCAACTCGTTCTGCTTGCCCGGCGAGAAGCTGGCGTGCAGCTGCTCGAACCCGGTCGCCGATATCTGCCCCTGCCGCACACTGTTCCGCCAGGGCAACACCCCGGCCCGCCCGGCCCGCAGCAGCAACTGGTCGGTGAAGGCCACGACCGTCAGCAGGATGACCAGCCCGGGCAGCGTCATCAACACGACGAATTGCATGCCCCTCAGTATCCGGCGCCCGCCCCGGCGGTCAACCGTCGCGGCACCCGCTCAGCCCGCCGCCAAGTGGTAGCAGCGCACGGTGACCTTCTGCTCCGGGCCCCACTGTTCCTCGGCCGTTCCCAGCAGCTCCCAGCCGAGGCGTTCGTACAGGGCCACCGCCGCGCTGTCCGTGGCCACGACGTCGAGAACCGGGCGCAGCCGGCGTGCGCGCGCCTCGGCCACGACCCGGGCCATCAGCAGCGCGCCGATGCGGTGCCCGCGTGCTTCGGGGGCGACGAACAGACGGCTGACGACGCCGGTCGACGCGACGAGGGGTGCGCCGTCCCGGTCGCTCAGCAGGCGGGGCGCCACGTCGTCCTCCGTACCGCCGGACAGGCCGACGTGTCCGACGACCCGGCCGTCCAGCTCCGCCACCCAGGCGTCGATCAGGGTCCGGGTGGTCAGCCAACCGGATGGATCGGCGGGCCAGTTGACGGGGTAGCCGTCCCGGGCGTGGACATCGGCCAGCGCCGCGGCGCAGGCGGGCAGATCGGAGTCGTCGCGGGCCCGTACGACCACGGCGGGAGTGGGATCGTTCATCCCGGCATCGAACCACGTCCCGGCGTACCCGCTCCGGCGGGCCGGAGCAGGAGCCGAGGCGGGGGCCGGGACCGGCCCCGAAATCGGGTCGCCCGCACCCGCCCCGTCCGCTACGGTCGCGGATTGTCCGTCCCCAGGCTGAGAGCGGGTTTCGTCATGGCGTGTCGTATCGGTGAGCTGGTGCTCGGTTGCCGCGACCCCGAGGTGCTGGCGCGGTTCTGGTGCGAGGTGCTGGACTTCGTCGTGCTCGGCCGCGAGGACGACGGCTCGGTGGAGATCGGGGCGCGCGACGGGTTCGGCGGTGCGCAGCCGACGATCTTCCTCAGCCGCAGGGACGAGCCCGAGAAGGGGAAGTCCCGGCTGCACATCGACGTCAACCCCACCGACCGCGACCAGGCCGCCGAGCTGGAGCGCCTGCTGGCGCTCGGTGCGCGCCCGGCCGACATCGGTCAGACGGGGGACGAGCCGTGGCATGTCCTGGTCGACCCGGAGGACAATGAATTCTGCCTGCTCAAGGCCCGCCTCAACCCACTCTGACAGCGGGTACGGGGGGCGGGTACGAGCGCGCGGGTACGACGAAGGCCCGGACCGGCATGAGCGCGCCGGTCCGGGCCTTCGGGGCGACTAGCTGTTGTTGACGCCGTTGCCCGACAGGACCGGGATGTCGTCGAGGATGTGCGACAGCGCCTCGTCACCCTTCGCCTGGGTCGAGTTCTCGGTGCACTGCTGGTTCTGCGGCGAAGACAGGACGTTGATGTCCTGGACCGCGATCGGCACGAGGCCCACGAGGGAGCCGACGTTCGCCTTGGCCGGCAGACCGATGCAGGGCTTGTTCAGGGAGCCCTGAACAAGGCCGAGCTGGGGGCTCATGTCGCCCTTGGTCACCGAGTTGCCGAAGGACTGCTCGGCACCGTTGCCGCTGAACGACGTCGTGCCCGTGTCGTCGCCGATCGCCATCGCCGGCGACGCGGCGGCGGCCGTGGCTCCGACGAGCGAGGCCGCTACAGCAGCGGTTGCCCACAGCTTCTTCATTTTAATGCCTTTCCGGAAAGTCGGACTCCACCGGTGGAGTACCGAATTGTTCAACTCACGCCTGGACGAATGGTTCCGGGAAGTCCCCCGAACGGCCCATCGCGATCAATCGGCAATACGGCCGGTCGCTCAGTTGTTGCCCGCACCGTTGCCGGACAGGACCGGGATGTTGTCGAGAATGTGCGACAGCGGCTCGTCACCCTTGGCCTGCGTCGAGTTCTCGACACACTGCTGGTTCTGCGGCGACGACAGGACGTTGACGTCCTGGACCGCGATCGGCACGAGACCGACCAGCGAGCCGGCGTTGACCTTGGCAGGCAGACCGATGCAGGGCTTGTTCAGCGAGCCCTGGATGAGCGCCATCTGCGGGCTCATGTTGCCGTACGTGGCCGAGTTGCCGTAGGTCTGGCTCGCGAAGTTTCCGCTGGCTGAGGTGGTACCGGTGTCGTTGCCGGTGGCCATCGCCGGCGACGCGGCAGCGGCGCCCATACCGACGACGGACACGGCGACGGCTGCGCCGGCCATAACCTTCTTGATCACGATGAGTCCCCTTCCGAAGGATGCCCGGAAGTACCCGGGGCGCACTGAGCAACTGCGCTGAGCGGGTTTGGTTCTGTGACTTCACTCCAACGGCCTATTACCGGGGTTGAACAAGCCGATCGGGTGAAGCAGCGGAACCATTCACTCGTTACGCGGTTGGTACAGGACGCACGACACGCATTCTTGAGAAAAGGAACACACCGTGATCAAGAAGATTATGGCGGCCGCGGCGGTCACCGCCTCCGTGGTCGGCGCCTCCGCCATGGCGGCTCCTCAGGCGCTCGCCATCGGCAACGACGCCGGCACCACATCGGCGAGTGGCAATGGCGCCAAGTCCGCCTTCGGGAACTCCGCCACCGGCGGAGACATGAGCCCGCAGTCGGAGCTCGTCCAGAGCTCGCTGAACGACCTGTGCGTCGGTCTGCCGGTGAAGGCCAATGTCGGTTCGCTCGTCGGCGTTCTCGTGCCGGTCGCGGTCCAGGACGTCAACGTCCTGGCCAACCCGCAGAACCAGCAGTGCGCCGAGGGTTCGACCCAGGCCAAGGGCGACGAGCCGCTGTCGCACATCGTGGACGACGTCCCGGTGCTCTCCGGCAACGGTGTGGGCAACGAGTAGATCCGCCCAGCGGGACCGGCGCGGGCCGGCGGAGGCAACGAAGCCTCGGCCGGCCCGCGCTGCCGTGTGCCGCCCCTCTGCAACCGAGCGCCACTGAGCACCCCCGGCAATCGAGTGAACGAGCAAAAGCCTTAAACCAGGGCAGTTTCCTCGGTAGTGGCTACTCGTTGGAGTTCCCGCAGCGGATGTGCAGGGCCGGTGAACGCGGCCCACGGACCACGACGGTCGTGCGGACGTGCTGCCCGCTGCGGAAAGGGCTCAAGATGAAGTGCAAGAAGGCCGCCACCATCGTCGCCGGGCTGATCATGGCCATGGGCGCAGCCGCCCCCGCCGTCGCCGACTCGGGCGCCGAGGCCGCCGCCATCGGTTCGCCCGGTGTGCTGTCCGGCAACGTGATCCAGATTCCGGTCCACGTGCCCGTGAACGTCTGCGGCAACAGCATCGACGTGATCGCCCTGCTGAATCCCGCCTTCGGCAACGTCTGCGCCAACGCCTGACGTCGGAAAGGCACCCCACGGGGTGCCACCGGGCCGGTCCCGGAGCGCGACACCCGCGCTCCGGGACCGGCCCGGCGTTGGTACGACCGCTATTACCAGCATCAGCAGCGAGGAGAACCCAGATGCGAGACCTGATCAGCAAAGGACTGCTCACAGCGGCGGCGGCGACGAGCGTGCTGTCCATGGGCGCCGGTTACGCGCAGGCCGCGGACAGCAGCGGTGCGGCGGCCGAGTCGCCGGGACTGCTGTCGGGCAACAACATCCAGGCGCCGCTGGAAGTCCCGGTGAACATCTGCGGCAACACCGTCGACCCGGTCGGCGTCGCCAACCCGTCGTTCGGCAACGGCTGCGGCTCGACGAGCCAGACGCACGTCGCGCCGGTCGCCCACCACGCGCCGGTCGCCCACCACGCGCCGGCCGTGCACCACGCACCGGTCGCCCAGCAGGGCCCGGCCGCGCACCACCAGCAGCCGCAGCACCAGCGGGCCCAGCACGACCAGAACCAGCACCAGCAGCCGCAGCACCAGACCCGGCCCCAGCACCAGCAGGCTCCGCAGCACGAGTCAGCCGCACCCCACTCCGCGCCCCAGCACCCGGCGCACCACCAGATCCCGCGTCAGGAAACGCCGCGTCACGAGACCTCGCGGCACGAGACCGGCGGCGGCGCCACCGCCGAGAGCACCGTCGCCGGCTCCCCCGGCCTGCTGTCGGGCAACCTCCTCCAGGCTCCCCTCGACATCCCGCTGAACCTCTGCGGCGACACCGTCGACGTCGTCGGCCTGCTGAACCCGGCCTTCGGCAACAACTGCGCGAGCGGTACGCCCGAGGTCCCCCGGACGCTCCCCGCCCCCGAGCGTCCCGCGCCGCCGGTCAAGGACCGTACGCTGCCGCCCGCCCCGGTCGCCTTCCACACCCCGGAGACCCCGGCGGCCCCGGTGTCGCACCTGGACGTGGCAAACTCCTCCGTACCGCAGCTCGCCCACACCGGCGCCGACGCCAACCTCCTCGCGGCTGCCGCGATGAGCGCCGCGCTGCTGCTCGGCGGCGGCATCCTGTACCGCCGCAGCACCGCGCCCGCGCGCGTCTGAATTTCCACCACACGACAGCCGGGAGAGTCGTCCGCAGGACTCTCCCGGCATCGCTTCAGGCCCCGCGCCTCATGACAGCCCCGGGCTGCCCAGCGGCGTACGGGCCGGCTGCCGCGCACGGCTCTGCGCCCCGCGCCGCACGTCCCGCTGCCGGACCGTCACCGGCAGCCCGCCGCCCGTGCCCAGCCGGCGCCGCACCCCGGCCACCAGCCGCTCCGCCGTGTACGTCGCGCCGTACACGAACCGCATCGAGGGGCCGAACGACGGCGCGCTCAGCAGCCCGGCCAGGAACAGCCCCGGGTACGAGGACTCGAAGACCGCGCTCGCCTCGGGACCCTGGCTCGCGCCCACCGTCCGCAGCGCGCCGCGCAGGTCGCCGTCGAGCAGACCGAGCCGGTCGAGGCCGGGCGTGAACCCGGTCGCCGCGATGACATGGTCGGTCTCCACCGTCTCCGACCGCCCGTCGGCGGAGACCAGTTCGAGCCGTACGCGCCCGCCGCTCGGCACGGCGGCGGCCACCCTCTCGCCGAGCCGCACCCCCACCGCAGGTTCGAAGCGGTCCCGCAGCCACCACGCGCCCGCCGGGCCCAGCGCCGAGCTGAAGACCCGGGCCCGCGTCTGCGCGGGCAGCCGGCGGAAGATGCCGGGGGTCTCGGCGTAGAGCCAGTTGCGCCAGCCGCAGCCGAGTCCGGTGTGCGGCCGCCGGGCCGCCTCGGCGACCGGGCGTTCCCTGGGCGGCGGAAGCGTGTTCCAGTTCAGCCGGTCGGCGCGGACGACGACCCGTACCGCCGTGCCCTGTTCGGCGAGGAGCGCCGCCGTCTCCAGGGCCGCCTGGCCGCCGCCGATGACGGTGACGTCCTGGCCCTCGAACCGCGCGAGGTCCGCGTGGTGGCTGCTGTGCGACACCTGCTCGGGCGGGAGTCCGCGCAGCGGCGCGGGGATGTCGATGAACGGCATCACGCCGAGGGCGAGCGCCACCGTCCTGGTCAGCACGGACCGGCCGTCGTCGGTCGTGAGGTGGAAGCCGCCGGGGCAGGGGCGTACGGCCGTGATCAGCCGTTCGTCGACCGGCGGTACGGCGCGCTCGGCGAACCACAGGCCGTACGAGGCGAAGAAGCGGACCGGCAGCGGCACGCCGTGCCGTGACTCGGTGCCCTGGGACGCGGCGTAGGCGGCCAGGTCGAACTCGCCGAGCGGATCGGACAAGTTGGATGCCCAGGGCTCCGACTTCAGATACATCCCGGGCGGCATGTGATCCCGCCACGCGGCCATCGGCCTGCCGAACACCCGCAGATCGAGCCCTGCCGCCGCCGCATGGGCCGCGATGGACAGACCGTAGGGTCCCGCACCCACAACTACCAGGTCGTACATGGTGTGTGCCGCTTTCTGTGTGGTCACTGCACGGAATGGGTCACTGCCGCCGGAACGAGGTCACTGCCGCAGGAACGAAGTCACTGCCGCAGGACGGAGGCCACTGCTTCGGAACGAGGTCACCGCCCCCGGAACGACGTCACCGCCCCCGGAACGGGGTCACTGCGCGGAGGGCGTCCGGCCGGTGTCCGGCGCCGGGCCCGCGCGGGCGACCGGCGCCGTCCGCCGCGCCCCGCGCCCGGCGCGCCGCGTCGCGTGCCGGATCCAGGCGGCGGCCATGCCGTACGCGGGCATCGGATCGTCCAGCGCGAACCAGGCCACCTCCCGCCCGCCCCGCGCCCGCCCGCCGTCGCGGCGCCGTGGGCCGCCCCGCGCACCCCCCGGCAGCCCCGACGACATGAGCGACGACAGGACGGACAGCAGCGCGTAGTTCTCCACCAGGAACGTCCTGCCGTGCGCGGCGCCGGACGCCGGGACCGTACGGCCGGTCAGATCCAGGTGCAGCGCCCGTACGACATCGGTGCCGGCCCGGTCGGTGAAGAGCCGGAACTGCGCCCCGGGCCTGGGGTTGAAGTCGAGCAGGTGGTACTTGCCGGTCCCGGGGTCGAGCCGGAAGTCCAGGTCGAGGATCCCCCGGTAGCCGAGCGCCGCGACCACCTGACGCGCGGTCCGCTCCAGCTCCGCGTTGGGCAGCCACCTGCCGACCGCGGTGAGCCCCGCGCCCACCGGCCAGGACCGCTCCTTGCGGCCGGCGGCGCCGACCAGACACGTACCGTCAGCGCCGCTGTAGCCGTGGAAGAACCAGTCCAGGTCGCGCCCCTGCGGCAGATACTCCTGGAACAGCAGCGCGCTGCCCGCCTCGGTCCGCCGCGCGAACAGCTCCCTGGCCTCCCGCTTCGAGCGGACCACCTGGGTGCTGCGCAGCCCGGTCCCCGCGGGCAGCAGCCAGGGCCTGCTCCACTTCGCCACCACCGGAAGGCCCAGCGACCAGGCGGCGGCAGCCGCGCCCTCCGCGCCCGCCGCCTCAGCCGGGACCACGGTCCGGGGGTGCGGTACGGACAGCGCGGCGCAGATGTCCACCAGCGCGGCCTTGTCGGCGACCCGCTCGGCGAGCCCTGACGGCTGCTCAGGCAGCAGGTAACGGCCGCTCAGCTCGGCGGCGAGCCGACCGACGGCGATGGCGCTCAGATCGTCCATCGCGATGAGCACGGCCGGGGTGCCGAGCTGGTCGGAGATCGTCCGCAGCAGTCGGTGAATCTCCGCCAGATCCGGGCTGCCGTCGGGCCGTAGATGCACCCGGCGCAAGTAGCGGGAGCGCCCGACGGGGCTGCCCGCCGCCTCGACGACCGCGTGCACCTCGATGCCGGCCCGGCCGAGGGAGCGCACGGCGCCGAGCGTGCCGTGGTGGAAGGGATTCCGGTCGAGCCTCATGAGTACGGCGGGGACGCGAATGTCAAAGCTCGGCACGGCTGTGTCCTTGGTCGGTCGAGGGTTCTCTGACCCATGCGGGGGATCAAATGCACGAACGGGCTACTGGAACGTCAGGCCAGGTTCCCGTTCGGCTTATTAGAAATACTTTTGAATCAGCGTGACCACGGCCCGCGAGGCCGCGGAACAGGGTTCAACTCCGAGGAGCAGACATGTCCCATCCACGTCGACGGCTGGCGAGCACCTGTGTGGGTGTCGTCACGGCCGGCCTCCTTGTCTCAGGTTCGGTGCTGCCCGTTCCGAGCTTCGCGGCCGGTCTTGACGGTCCTGACGAACCGGTGAAGACCGGAAACCCCGCGCCGCCCGCCGCTGCCGCGCCCGCGTTCGGCGCCTATCTCGATTACGGCCCCGAGGGGGTGACCCGTATCGCCGCGATGCAGAAATGGCTGGGCGGCGCGAATCTGCGGGTCGGACACACCTATCTCCCCGGGGACGTGTGGTCCAACATCGAGGGCCAGCCGAGCTTCCTGCGCGACTGGGCCGAGTGGCGCAAGGCGCGCGACGACCGGGTGTTCGTGCTCAACGTGCCCATGCTGGAGGACAACGAAGGGCGGGTGCCGGACCGGGACGTACGGCGTGAGCTGGTCAAAGGCGCCAGGGGTGCGTACGACAGCCACTTCGCGGCGCTGGCGAAGCACCTGGTCGACCTGGGCGCGAACGACACGGTCGTCGTGCTCGGCTGGGAGATGAACGGCACCACGTACACGAGCCGCTGCGGCCCGAATCCCACCGCGTGGAAGAAGTACTGGAACCGCATCGTCACCACCATGCGTGCGGTGCCCGGACAGAAGTTCCGTTTCGACTTCGCTCCGAACCGCGGACGTGACGCCGTCCCCTGGACCGAGTGCTATCCGGGCGACGACGTCGTGGACATCATCGGAATGGACTCCTACGACCAGCCGCCCGGAAGGACCTTCGCCGAACAGGTGAAGGAGCCTTTCGGACTTCAGCAGCATGTGGACTTCGCCGCTGCCCACGGGAAGGCTATCTCCTATCCGGAGTGGGGCCTCTTCCGCAACGGCGACAATCCCGCGTATATGCGGGGCATGCTCGACTGGATCGAGAAATACAAGCCGCTGTACAACACACTCACGGATTACTGTCCGCACGGCGTATGGCAGTGCGACGAGAATCCGGAATCGTCGAAGGTCTTCCGCGCCGCGCTGTACGGAAAGGGCACAGGACAGCCGCAGCCCGACCCGACACCGGTACCGACCAACCCCGTCCCGACGAATCCCGTCCCGACGAATCCCGTCCCGACGATTCCGGTCCCGACCGACCCGGTACCCGAGCCGACGACACCGGCGCACCCGCGGCCCTGCACCCAGCT
The DNA here is from genome assembly GCF_055584925.1 of Streptomyces sp. NPDC087906. NCBI lineage: Bacteria > Bacillati > Actinomycetota > Actinomycetes > Kitasatosporales > Streptomycetaceae > Streptomyces > Streptomyces sp. NPDC087906. The sequence continues at coordinate 971,199 of NZ_JBVJLC010000001.1, read as the reverse complement.
CAACCTCGGCTCGTGGGTGGAGTCGTGGCTCGGCGGCAAGATCTGCATCCGCTTCGACTGGCTGCGGAAGTGAGCTGAACCGACGCGTGTGGCGCGGGCGCCGGCAAGGGATCAGTTCTTGCCGGCGCCCGCGTCGTCGCGTACCCGTTTGACCAGCGCGGCCGCCAGATCGCGGCCGGCCGCCCCCGCCGCGAGCGCCCGCAGTGAAGGGGCCAGCCAGTGCCGGGACAGCAGCAGCCGCTGGTTGCGGACGGTCTCCGGACGCCAGTGCCGCTTGTACGGTTCGTTGCCGCGCAGCATGCTCAGCGTGGCGCCGCCGGCCGCCGTGATGTGCTGCGCGCCGTTGCGCAGCAGCAGCGAGGCGACATCCACCTTCCGCTCCCGCAGGACGGGATCGGCGCCGTACAGGTAGCCGCCGGACAGTTGGGCGGACATCAGGGTCAGGTCGGAGGCGACCAGCGCGCCGTCCAGCCGGAACTCCGTCACCCGCGCGTCCCCGCAACTGACCATGGCCCGTACCGACCTGGTCAGATGCTCGGAGAAGCGGGTGCTGAGGTGTTCCGGGGTGACCTTGCGGCCCTGCCACTGGAGCCGGTGCAGCGCCAGCAGCCGCTCGACGGCCGCCGGGATCTCGTCCTCCGGCACCTCGCGCTCGTCGATGCCGAGCTTGTCGGCCTTGCGGAGCTTGGCCCGTACCCGCTGCGCGCGCGAGGAGGGCAGCCGGGAGATCAGCTCCTCGATGGGCACGGCGGGCAGTTCGAGACACGGCGAGTCGGCCCGGCGCAGCCGCGGCCCGTCCCAGCAGCCGAAGACGCGCTCGGCCGCTGCGCCGGGACGTACCTCGCGCAGGTCGATCACGGCGGTACGGGCCGCAGCGGCGAGCGCCTTCGCCAGCGCCGACGCGGCCGCGTCGGCGCAGCCGTCGTCGAGCAGGACGTCGGAGAAGTCGGAGATGGTGCCGCCGAGCTGGACGAGGACCGGCAGCGGGCGGCGCACCAGCATCAGGGGGGCGGCGGCGACCAGTTCGTCGCCCTTGCGTACGAGGACGATCCGCAGCCGGCCGGGGGTGCCGTACGACAGCCACCAGGAGTGCAGCCAGGAGTGGCTCTGGAAGGGCGTCGCCGTCCTGGAGCGGCGGAACAGCGCGGTCCACTCGGCTTCGAGCGCGCCGAAGCGGTCGCTGTCCCGGCACACCTCTGAGGTGAAGACCGACCCCGAGACGGAGGCGGAGAGGGGCGCCGAAGCGGGGTGGGCGTTCGTCTCGGCGGCCATCACACCGTTTCCGGCTGTGGCTGGGCGGACGCGGCAGGCGCTCCGGCCGCTGCGGACGCGGAGAGGGGTGACGCCGACTGCGTCGGGCCCGGCACCGACACGTGCTGTTCGCGGCGCCCGCGCTTCGGCCTGACCAGCAGGGCGAGGCCGCCGAGCAGTCCGCCGGCGCAGCCGCCGACGAGGGCGGCCAGCGGCGTCGAAGGCGAGACGGGCGCGGTGGGTTTGACGGCGCGGGAGAACTGGAGCACCTTCACGTTCGTACTGCTCTGCAGGTGGCCGCCGTTGCTGACCAGCGCCTCGGCGACACCGTCCGCCATGTTCACGGCGGTCGCGGCGCGGGTCGCCGTCGCCGTGACGGAGATCATGGGCGCGTCGGGCGAGGTGGCCGTCTGCACGTGCTCCTTGAGGGTCTTCGCCGAGACACCGGCCAAGACCTGCGCGTCGCCGGTGAGGGCGACCTGCGGGGCGACCCGCCCGTACGCGGTGGCGAAGCCGAGCGCCGCCACCGGGTCGGCCTTGTCGGTCGGGACGACGAGCACGTAACTGGTCGCCGTGTACTCGGGGGTGCTGACCAGCCCGTACGTGGCACCTGCCGCCGCGCCGAGAGCGGCGGCCACCGGTACGACGACCCAGGCGGGCAGCCGCTTCAGCCGGGCCCGGCCCGTACTCGCTTGCCGCGTACCGGCTTGCTGGGTGCTCGTTTTCTGGGTGCTCGTTTTCTGGGTCATGAGCCGCTCACTTCTCGGATGGGGTGCGGTCTGGGGTGGGGTGCGGGCCGCCGACGGTGGTCTCGTAGACGGCCATGAGCTGTTGTGCGCTGCGGGAGATGTCGTAGTGGTGCACGGCGGCAGGCACCGGCAGCCGGTGCGCGTCACGACCCCGTAACCGCCGCTGCTGGCATCGCCGCTGCTCGGCGGCCAGGTCGGCGGTCAGCTCCGCGATCGAGCCGCTGATCCTGCGGGCGCCGGGCGCCGCCTGCGCCGGGAGGTCCTGGAGGGCAGGACAGGCGGCGTGCAGCACCGGAAGTCCGGCGGCGAGCGCTTCGACGACGGCGAGCCCGAACGCCTCCTCCGGGGAGGCCGACACGAAGACGTCCATGGCGGCGAGCAGCGACGGCAGGTCGGAGCCCGGTTCGGCGCCGCTGCCGGGCGGGTCGGCGCAGGCGCCGGGCAGCAGGGTCCTGTGCTCGGCGCCGCGCTGCGCGGCGAGCCGCAGCAACCCGGCCCGTTCGGGTCCTTCGCCGACGATCAGCAGGTGCGCTTCCGGCAGCGCGGCGACGGCCTGGACGAGCGTCCCGAAGCGTTTGCCCGGGGCCAGCCGTCCGACGCCGCCCACGACGAAGGCGTCCTGGGGCAGTCCGAGCCGGTCGCGTGCGGCGCGCCGGGCGCGCGGGTCGTAGCCGAAGCGGCCGACCTCGATGCCGTTGGGCACGACGTGGATACGGTCGCCGCGTACGCCCCAGCGCTCCAGCCGACGGGCGACGGTCGCGGAGACGGCGACGGTCGCGCTGCCGAGCCGCTCCCCCGCGAGATACAGCGCGCGGGCGCCCTGGGACAGCGGGCGGCCCTCGATCTGGGCGTCGCCCAGCGAGTGTTCGGTCGCGACGACGGACCGTACGCCCGCGAGGCGCGCGGCGAACCGCCCGTACACGCAGGCCCGGTACAGATGCGTGTGCACCAGGTCGTAGCGGCCCTGCCGGACGAGCTTGGTGAGCCGGGGCAGCGCGCCGATGTCGCGGTTGCCGGTCATCGCGAGGTCGGTGACGCGCACCCCGTCGGCGACGATGCCAGCGGCGACCGCGCCCGGGTTGGTGAGGGTGACCACGTCGCTGTCGGTGGGCAACTCCCGCAGCAGCAGGCGCAGTTGCTGCTCGGCGCCACCGATGCCGAGCCCGGTGATGATGTGCAGGACCTTCACCCGTCCGCCTCCCCGCGGGCGCCCTCCGGGACGAGCGGTTCGTCGGCCGCCGCGTACGGCGGCTCCGGATAGGGGCCGTAAGCGACGGGTTGGCGGCGCCGCGGGTGCAGGACCCATTTGGCGTGCATCCGCCAGGCGGTGTCCCGCTCGCCGACATGGATGCGCGGCAGCGCGAACAGGCCGGTGAGCGGCCCGGGGCTGATGCCGACGGCGTACGAGTAGCCCGCGGCCCGTACGGCGTCGACGGCGCGCGCGTCGACCGCGCCGTACGGGTAGCAGAAGCCGGTCACCTCGCGGCCGGTGACGGCGCGCAGCACGGCGCGGCTGCGGGCGGTCTCGGCGGCGAGCAGTTCGTCGTCGACGGCCGGGCCCGTGAGGTCGGTGTGCAGCAGACCGTGGGAACCGATCTCCATCCCCGCGTCCACGGCGGCGCGGATGCCGTCCTCGGTGAGGAGGGGCTTGCGCGGGCCGAGCCGGTCCCATTCGTTGCTGCCGCCGATCCGGCCCGGCAGGACGTAGACGGTGGCGGTGCAGCCGTACTGCCGCAGCAGCGGTACGGCGGCGGTGGCGAAGTCGGCGTAGCCGTCGTCGAAGGTCAGGCCGACGAGGCCGGCGCCGCGCCCGGCCGCGCGGGCGCGCAGCAGCCGGTCCATGGAGACACCGGTCAGGCCCCGGCGGCGCAGCCAGTCCAACTGCCTGGCGAGCCGGGCCGGGGAGACGGTGACCTGGTAGGGGTCGTCGGTGGGGTCGGCGACGGAGTGGTACATGACTGCCCACAGGGGGCCGGCGGAGGTGTCGTCAACGGGCATGCGCGAGCCTTCGTGTGACGGGACGGAGGATGGTGTCGATCTCGGGGGCGCGCAGGGCGCGCGCGATGACGAGGAACACCGCGGCGACCGCGACGCAGGCGGCGCAGGCGCCGAGCAGGGGGGAGGGGACGAGCGCCCCGCACAGCCACCCGGAGCCGGTGGCCGCCGCGGCGGCGGCGCTGAGCTTCACGAGGCCGCCCGTCGTGTGCGCGATCCGGACGGGCACGCTGTGCCGGCCGACCCCGGCGAGCAGCAGGGCGGCGGTGACGGTGATGCCGAGCGCGTTGGCTGCCGCGATGCCGAGGACGCCCCAGAGGTGCAGCAGCAGGGCGCCAGCGACGGCGTTGACGGCGAGCCCCGTCAGCATGGCGACGGCGGGGAACCACAGCGGGCGCGCGGCCGAGAAGTAGCAGCGGACGAGCGCGCCGACCAGGGTCTGGCCGAGCAGCCCGAGCGCGTAGACGCGCATGACGGAGGCGGTGGCGGCGGTGTCGGCCTTGACGAAGGCGCCGCGCTGGAAGAGCACTTCGATGATCTGCGGCGCGCAGGAGATGACGGTGGCGGCGCCGACCAGCACGATGATCCCGGCCAGCGCCAGGTCGCGTTCGACGCGCCGCCGCGCCACGTCGGTCTCGCCGGCCGCCATGGCGCGGGCCACGACGGGGAACGTGACCGTGCACAGCATCAGCGAGAGGGTCATCGGCATCTGGGCCACTTTCTGGGCGTAGTTCAGATGCGAGATGGCGCCTGCGGGCAGCGGGGCGGCGAGGAAGCGTTCGACGAGGACCTGCGACTGCCTGCTGAGGGCGAAGACGATGACGGGGGCGAGCAGTCCGAGCGCGACGGGCGGTCCGCTCTTGGCCTCGGACTCCGGCCGGTCGCCGGTGGCGGGTGCGCGCTCCTTGAGCCTGCGCCACAGGGCGGGCACCTGTACGAGCGCCATCAGGACTCCGCCGACGGCGACGCCCGCAGCCGCCGCCCGTACGCCGATGCGGTCGCGCAGGGCGAGCATCGTCGTGACGATGCCGATGTTGTAGACGGCGTAGATCGTGGCGGGTGCCACGAACGAGCCGTGCGCGCGCAGCGCGGCGCTGAGGTACCCGGCGAGGCCGAAGCTGAAGGCGCAGGTGGCGGTCAGCCGGGTGCAGTCGACGGCGACCTGCGGTTCGGGCAGTCCCGGCGCGAGGACGGCGACGACCCAGGGGGCCATGGCGACGAGCAGGGCGGCGCCCGCGCTGAGCACGAGGAACAGCCGGGGCAGGGTGGAGCGGACGAGCGCGAGCACCGGGTCGGACGACTGCCGGTCGGCCCTGCGGGCGATGGCGAGGCTGAAGGCAGGGACGAGGATCAGCGCCATGGCGTCCTCGATGAGGAGCGTGGACGCGACCTCGGGCACGGTCCAGGCGACGAGGAACGCGTCGGTGTCGGGCCCGGCGCCGTACAGATGGGCGATGGTCTGGTCGCGGAGGAGTCCGAGCAGCGCGCCCGCCGCCGTCAGCGCGGCGGTCAGGAAGGCGGCCCGCGCCAGGAACCGCCCGGAGGACGGGCCTGTGGTGTCCGTGCCGGGCGGGCCCGGCTGGGTGGGGACGGCGGGCAGCGACGGTACGGAGGGCGGGGACTGCCGGGTCTCGCTCACGCGTGGGCGGCCCCCTTGTCGAACTCGCCGCGCGCGGAAGGCGGTTGTTCACGCATCGGGCCCAGCGCCCAGCAGGCGGCGAGACCGAGCATCACGGCCGTCAGAACGGTCGAGGGGCCGCCGATGTCGGCGTAGCTGAAGTCGACGAGCTGCCAGACCAGCAGCCCGGTGATGGCGATGGCGCAGCCGGCGCCGGTACGGGAGCGGCGCGCGGCGGGCAGTCTGCGCAGCGCGCAGACCAGCAGCGCGGCCCAACTGCCGACGAGGGCGACGACTCCGAGGAGCCCCTGTTCGCTGAGGACGAGCAGATACATGTTGTGCGGGGACAGCAGCGGCTGGCGCTGGAAGCCCGCGCCGGCGCCGTCGGTGTCGCTGCCCGAGGACAGCGCGAGCGAGGCGTGGCTGTCGCGGTAGGCGGGGAAGCCCTTCAACCCGACGCCGGTGACGGGCTCTTCGCGCCACATGTCGGTGGCGGCGGCCCACATCGTGTACCGGTCGGTGACGGACTGGTCGGGCGCCGCCGTGACCTGCGTGATGGAGTCGAGTCTGTCGGTGATCATCTGCGAGCCGATGCCGAGCCCGCCGACGAGTACGACACCGAGCGCGCCCGCGACGAGCGCGATCCTGGCCGCCCTGCGCAGCCCGGACAGGGCCAGTTGCAGGACGAGCGCGACGGCGGTGGCGATCCAGGCGCCCCGGCTGAAGGACAGCACGAGCGGCAGGAGCAGCAGCCCGGCGCAGACCGCGGCGAGGGTGCGCTGTCCGCGCGGCACGTCGTGGTCGTCGCCGAGCGCGAAGCCGGCGCAGATGACCAGGCCGTACGCGACGACGGTCGCCATGCCCATCACATCGGTGGGGCCGAAGGTGCCGACGGCCCTGATGTCCTTGCCCATGTACGAGGCGCCGGTGGCGGTCAGATACTGCACGACGCCGATCGCGCCCTGGACGAGAGCGAGGGCGACGACGGAACTCGCCACGAACCGGAGGTCCTTGCGGTCGCGGACGAGCAGCAGCAGCGCGGCCGGTACGAGCACGAAGATCTGCAGGTAGCGCGCGACTCCCGGCAGGCTGGCCGCCGGGTCGTACGAGGTGACGGCGGCGGCCGACACACCGAGGACGGGCAGTCCGAGGACCACGGCGGCCGTCCGGGTCAGCGGGCGGGCCCGCTGCCGCAGCAGCAGCACGAAGCAGTAGACGACGAGCAGCCCGGAGGCGGCGTCGGCGACCGTACCCGTACCTGACGCACCGTCATTTCCGGTCGGCGCGGGGACGGCGAGCAGGGCGACGACGGCCACGACGGGCAGCAGCGGCGCGTAGCGGCGCAGCATCTCCCGCCAGGGGAAGGTCTGCTGACGGCTCGTCAGTGCGAGCGCGTCGGCGGCGGCCATCAGCTTCCCGCCGGACGGACGAGGGAGACGGCGGTCCGCACCAGGATGCACACGTCCTGCCAGAGCGACCAGTGGTCGATGTAGTGGTTGTCGAAGCGCGACCGGTCCTCGATGGAGGTGTCGCCGCGCAATCCGTTGACCTGGGCGAGCCCGGTGATGCCGACCGGCATCCGGTGCCTGGCCGCGTAGCCGGGCAGGGTCTTGCTGAAGTTGGCGACGAAGTACGGCCGTTCGGGGCGCGGTCCGACCAGGCTCATGTCGCCGCGCAGCACGTTCCAGAGCTGCGGCAGCTCGTCCAGCGAGGTGCGGCGCAGTACCCGGCCGACCGGGCTCATCCGCAGATCGCCCGCGACGTTCCAGCGGGTGGCGGCCTCGTAGTCGTCCGCGGGGCGCAGCGTACGGAACTTCAGCAGGGTGAAGGGGTGGCCGTCCTGCCCGATGCGCTCCTGCCGGAACAGCACACCGGGGCCGTCGCCGAGCCGTACCGCGAGGGCGCAGACGAGCAGCACCGGGGAGACGGCGAGCAGCGCCGGGGTCGCGACGGCGATGTCGAGCAGCCGCTTGGCGACGGTGCCGGAGCGGCGTACGGCGGGCGGGGCGACGCGGTGGCAGCCGAAGCCCCAGAGGTGCTCGGCCATCCGGCGGTCGGGAACGGCGCCGAGCGGCTGGGCGGTGGCGGTCCTGGCGGGGTCGCCGACGAACCAGGTGGCGCAGCCGTACTGGTGGAACTGCGCGACGAGCGAGGCGCGCCGCGCCGCGCCCCACAGGCCGGCGTCACCGGTGAGGACGACCTCCCGTACGCCGTCCCGTACGACGGCGCGGTGGATCTCCTCGATGGAGGTAAGCACCGGCAGCCCGCCGTCGGTGGCGGCCTCGCCCCCGGCGTCCCCGCCGTCCTCGTACCGTTCGGGCCCCGGGTTGGCGATCCCGACGGGCCGCAGCCCGTATTCGGGGTGCTGGGTGAGTACGGTGGCCAGCCGGCGCGCCGAAGCGCCCGTACCGACGACGAGCGTGGCGCGTACGGCGGAGCGGACGGCGGCCCGTCTGCGGGCGTGCACGAGGGCGCGGGCGCAGCAGGCGAAGGCCAGTTGGACGCCGATGCCGGCGAGCAGGGTGGTCAGGCTCAGCGAGTCCCCGGGCAGCAGGGCCGCGATGACGGCGGCGGCGGCGCACCAGGCGACGGCGGCGCGGGCGGCGAGCGCGGGGAGCTGGTCGAGCGCGGAGGGGGCGACGGCGGGCCGGTAGAGCCCGGCGTGCGCGTTCAACACGGTCACGCAGACGACGAGCTGCACGGCGAGGACGGCGCCGCGCTGCTCGTCGCTGAGGACGGCGGACGCCAGCAGCGCGGCGGCGCAGTCCGTCGCGAGCAGCGGGAGTCCGTAGCGCAGCGGGGTCCCCGCGGGCCTGCGCGGGGGCAGCGCCACGCGGTCCGGTGTGTCACGGTCCCGGTCGCGGGGCGGGGCGAGCGAGACGCGCCCCCTGCCCTGTCCACCCGCGTGCGCGGGCCCCGAAGGCGAGGGAACGCTGGTGCTTTCCGTGGTCACTGGGGGATCGGCTCCCTGCGCTCGGGGTGCGGCGCGGCGGCGACGTCGCGGTACACGCCCGCGACGGCCGCTGCGGTCTGCCGCACGTCAAAGGTGCTGAGTACGTGCTGTTGGCTCGCGTGGCCAAGGGCTTCGCGCAGGACCCGGTCGGCGAGCAGAGCGCTCACGGCGGCGGCCAGCGCCCGGGGGTCGTCGGGCGGGACCAGACAGTGGTCCTCCCGTCCCGGCGGCAGGCTCTCGCGCGCGCCGTCCACGTCACTGAGGACGACGGGCCGGCCGCTCGCCATGGCTTCCAGGGGCGCCACCGCCATGCCCTCCCAGCGGGAGGGCAGGACGACCAGATCGGCGGCCCGGTACCAGGGCGCGGTGTCGGACACGGATCCGGCGAAGAGCACCGACCGCGGTGCGGTGGCGCGCAGCAGCGCCTCGTCGGGCCCTTCGCCGACGAGGACCAGCCTGGCCTGCGGCGACCGGTGGGCGATCAGCTCCCAGGCGCGCAGCAGAACGTCCTGGCCCTTCTGCCGGCAGAGCCGTCCGACACACACGACGACGGGGGCGGCGGGCGAGAGCCCGGCGAGCAGCGGCAGCGCGGCGCGGGCCGATGCCGCCGTGGCGCTCGACTCCGCTCCTGCCTCTGTTTCCGTCCCCGTGCCCATCCCCGTCCCTGTCCCCGTCCCCGGACCGAAGCGGGTGACGTCCACGCCGTTGCGTACGACGGTCCATGCGGCGTGGACACCGGCGCGTTCGCCGGTGCGCCGTTCGGCGTCGCTGACGCAGATGACGCGGTCGGTCCAGCGGGCGGCCCAGCGCTCCCAGCGCAGGGCGAGCCCCGCTGTCACACCACCGACGGCCTCGAACGACCAGGCGTGCGGCTGGAAGACGGTGGGGACGCGGCCCCTGACGGCGAGCCGGCCCGCGAGCCCGGCCTTGGCGCTGTGCGCGTGGACGAGGTCGGGCCGTACCTCGTCCACCAGTCGGGAGACCTGACGCGTCTCGTCCAGCAGCCGGGGGCCGGGGCTGCGGACCGCGCGCCACACCCGCACGTCGGCGCCCAGCTCGGCCACCGCCCGCGGCAGAGGTCCCTCGTCGGGGCACGCGACGACCGCGCGTACCCCGCTGTCCAGTTGGGCCCGGACGAGGTCGGTGACCACCCTGGCCACCCCGCCGTCGACCGGCTGGACGAGATGGAGTGCCGTGAAGCCGGTCCCGGGCCGGTGCCGTTGTGGCTGCACGCGCGACTCTTTTCCGTGTCCGAATTCAGGGGTGCGCTTCCGGGCCAGGCCAGGGGCGCACGACTCAGTGCCGAGCTTCTGCTTCTACGAAAAACGCACCGAGCCAGACGGAGTCACGCCCCGTACCGAATCGAACGCCAAATCGATCTCCGCCCCGCGAAAAGGCGGCTTTCAAATCGAACACATCTGAGTCGTAGCCAAGATTGTTCGCATAAGCAGGTTGTCTCTTGATCTGGTTCGAACCCGCGTCCGTAATGCTTGAGTTCATCACATCACCAGATTTGTTTGCCTTGTTGGTGAGCGACACACCCTTGTCGCGGTTCGAAGCGGAATTCGATCCGGCGGCATTCGTCACGACCTTGAGCGAGTCGCCGCTGATGCCGCTGTCACCGTCGTACGCGACGACGCCGAGCAGCCCCGAGCCGCCGGCCGGGACCCGCATCGCGCCGAAGTCGACATGGCCGCTGTGGTGCGCGGCGTCGAAGGACTCGAAGCCGTCCCACAGGGCGATCCTGCGCAGCGGCGCGTCCTCCTTCTCGTACGCGACGACCAGCGTCCAGCCGCCCCAGGCGCCGACCCGCGACTTGCCCATGGCGACATTGAGCTGCGCCACGGTGTACATGCCGGGGCCGCTGGCGCGGACGAGCGATGTCACGTCGGCCGACGCCTGGTACGCGTCGGCGCCGCCGACCACGCGGTGTCCGATCAGGCTGTCGGCCAGGACCTGCTTGTACGCGCCGCCGGGCTCGGCGACCAGGACGCGGCCGTTGTCCTTCGGCGGCTTCTGCTCGCCGACCCGGAGGTTGCCGCCCCAGTACAGCCGGGCGTAGCTGACGGTCGCGCCCTTCGGGACGCGGAGTTCGGCGCGGGTGGAGTTGTAGGTGTTCGGGTCCTTGTCGACGTCCGTGTAGAACATGTCGAAGTCGTGGTTGGCGGCCCTGGCGCCGGCCCCGGCCGCCCCGGCGCCCGAGCCGGCGCCTGAGCCGTTACGGGCCGACGTGCACGCCGCACCGGCGGCGGAGCGGCAACTGATGGCCGAGTTGGCCGCCCGTACGATCCCGCCGTGCTGCACGGTCGAGTAGCGCTCGGCGAAGGGGATCCGGGACGCCTCCCGGGGAGCCGCCGCGGGGGCGGGACCGGGTGTGGGGGCCGGGGCGGGCGGAGCCGCCGCCGACAGCAGATACACCGTCAGAGCGCACAGCACACCGCGCCCTACCGCATGAACCGCGGAATTCCGCATAACAGGCTCTCCGTCCGAATGCCGAAACAAGAAGGCACCCTTACAGAGGGTGAGCTGAAAATCACGTCTAACGCGCGGAAACGCTCTGAACGTACAAAAGCACTCGTAACGGCTAGGGAAGCGTGCCGATGCACAACCGTTCGACCGGGCCGGGAAAGCGGTTCACTCATTCGGGGGCGCAACCGATCGACCCGCTCGGCGTTGATCGGTATGTCGGGCAACTGCGCCCGTCATGTCGTTTCTTTCACCACCGAGGAGCCCTCCCCCATGTCGCGTATCGCCAAGGCTGTTGTTCTGTCCACCGCGGCCGCCGCCGCTGTCGCCGGCGCTTCCGGCGTTGCCCTGGCCGACAGTGGCGCCCAGGGTGCGGCCGTCGGTTCCCCCGGCGTCCTGTCCGGCAACGTCGTCCAGGTTCCGCTGCACATCCCGGTCAACGTCTGCGGCAACACCGTCAACGTCATCGGCCTGCTGAACCCGACCTTCGGCAACACCTGCGTCAACAACTGACAGCTTCCCCTGTCGTTTCGACGTCCCGGTTGAGCCGCTCTCCCGTCATGGGCAGGGCGGCTCTGCTGCGTCCAGGCGCCGCTCCTGGGCCGGACCTCGGCGCGGGCCTTGGGCCGAACGAGCACCCGCCCTGCCCTGGGTGCGATCATCCGACCGATCGGGTCGCCGCAGGTCAGTGAGGGTAAGTCAGCCGGTTGGCGGTCAGCGCACAGGGTGACGGAACGGTTGCGGGCTGTACGCGCGGAACCCACGGTGAAGGCAACGTCCCCGACGCGTCCCCGAAAGGACCCTGCATGCGTCCCCTGGTTTCCCGCCGCGCCGCCACCGCCGCCGTCTGCGCAGCCCTCGTCCTCGGCACGGCAGGTCCCGCCGCCGCAGCCGCCTACTCCGCCCACCACACCGCGCACAGCGCGGGCGCCGAGGCACTGGCCCCGGTCCCGGGCGCCGACGCGCTCACCTCGCAGACCAAGGCGCTCGGCGACATCGGCGGCGCGCTCACGCCCGTCACCGACCTGCTCAACGCCGTACTGAAGGCCGACGGCGGCAAACTCACGCCGGATCAGGTCACGCAGAACACCAAGGCGGTCAAGGACGCGCTGGACAAGCTCAAGGCCGCCGCCCCGGCCGCACCCGCCGCGCCTGCCGCACCGGCAGTCCCCGCCGCTCCCGCCGCACCGGCAGTCCCCGCCGCACCCGCGGCTCCGGCGCTGCCCGGTGCGCAGGCCAGGACGGGTGAGGCCGGCGCCGCCGAAGCGGCCGACCTCAAGAGCGACGCGGTCGCCTCCGTACAGAAGGCGACCGACGCGCTGCTGAAGGCCGCTCAGGCGGGCGACCCCGCGGCCGTGGCGACCCAGGTGAAGGCCGTGCTGACGTCCCTCGTCAACCTCGTCGTCGCGACCGTACTCGGCAGCGGGCTGCCCGCCCCCGACCTGCCGGGCCTGCCGGCGCTCCCCGCCCTGCCCGCCGCCCCGGCCCTGCCCGCGGCCCCCGCGCTGCCGGCGACTCCCGCGGTCCCGGCGACCCCCGCGCTGCCGGGCGTTCCCGGCTGACCGGAGCCCTCGCACGAGCGGCCCGGCCCCCGTCACCACGACGTGACGGGGGCCGGGCCGTTTCCGGTGCGGCCAATGTTCGTTACGAAAGAGAGAGTTGTTCCACACAGCACGCAACGCTGAAAGAAGGATTCGAAGAATGAAGCCCATGAAGGTCGCCGTCGTCGTCGCCGGTTCCGTGATGGCTCTCGGTGCCGCCGCCCCGGCGTTCGCCGCCGACGGACTGTCCCCGATGAGCCTGAACGGCGCTCTCGACACCGTGGCGTCCCAGGGGCTGCGTGAGGCGAAGCCGCTGAACACGAACGCGCTGGACACGGAGAACGACGGCTCTCTCGTCAACGCAGTGAAGGACGCGACGGACGGTCTGAACAAGTCGCAGAAGGGCGGCTCGCTGCTCGGCGGGCTCCCGCTCGGCAAGTAATCCCCTTACGCCGAACGACGGATTTCCCCGCGTCGCGGCGTCAGGTGGCGAATTCGGCTTCCGCCGGTCCCTACACTGAAACAAACCGTTGAGGAAGGTTATTCATATGAAGAACACCAAGAAGGTCGCACTCGTTATCGCCGCCGCCGGAATGGCCGCCGGTGCGGCTTCGGGCAGCGCCTTCGCCGACGCCGGCGCCGGTGCCGTCGCCGCGCACTCCCCCGGCGTGCTGTCCGGCAACATCGCCCAGGTCCCGGTGCACGTCCCGGTCAACCTGAGCGGCAACACCGTCAACGTCATCGGTCTGCTCAACCCGGCGTTCGGCAACGCGGCCGTCAACAACTGACACCGTTGACCGGTCGTCTTTGACGTACCTGCCGAATGCAGAGCGGCTGCGCGGAGTTGGGGCTTCGCGCAGCCGCTCCGTCATGCCGGGACTGTATGGGGCGCATATCGAACGCCACCGGACGTATATCCGAAGAAATCGCGCGATCCGCGCCGCGAGGTCGAAGAGGCGTTTCAGCCTTCCCTCGTCACAGCGCCCCTTGAGTGACCGTTGGCCCGCTGTGTGCGTTCCCCTTGCATGAACTCCGTCCGCGCTCCCCGCTGGGAGCGCTCAGCGGCACCCTCCGAATTCCTCATCAACGACCCCCTCTTCCCGCCGGCGCCGACGCCGATCTATTCCGCGCTGGTACGGGAATGGCGCGCCGCGGGCCGAACGGTACCGGCGCAGGGCGAAACATCGGAGAACGGCGTCCGTTCCCGCTTGCAGTAGTGGAGACGCTCTCGGCGCGCCAAGTCCCCGCCGCCTGGCTAGCGTCGTACACGTCCCTGCCCCCATGCATGTGAGGACCTCGAACATGAAGACCATAATCGCGCGTGGTGTCGCTGCCGCCGCCCTGGCCGCCGCTGTTGTCGTCCCGCTGGCGGGCGTTGCCCAGGCCGCCCCGCGGCAGGACCGCTGCGACCAGGACGAGAACTGTGGTTGGAACCACCACAATCACCACTACCACGACCACAGCTTGCTCGGCCTGGGCCTTCATCTCCTCTGACGTCCCGCGGGCCCCGGCCGACGGATATCGATCCGTCGGCCGGGGCCCGCGTCGTTCCCCCTCAAGTGAACTGGCGCCCCGTCAGCCGGTCAGGCTGCGCACCGGGAGCAGGCAGTGCGCCGCGGTGGCGAGCATCGTGTCGTCGCCGACGAACGCCCGCAGCTTCTCCTCGGTGACCGGCACGCCCGGTGTCCCGTCCGTCCACGGCTTCGTGGCGACGATGAAGTAGACCTGCCCGCTCTCGCGCGCGTCCTGCTCCCACTCCGGAGGCACGGGGCACTGCGCGTTCAGGTAAGGCATCGTCAGTACGGCCCTGCCCGCCTCCACCAGCAGGGTGATCGCGACGCTGGGCTTCTTCGCCACGTCGACGATGTCACCGCCCGGCTTGAGCCCGATCTCGGAGAGGACGGTACGCATCGTCTCCTCGCCCGCCTCGGCGCCCTCGCGGCCGTCACCGAGGGAGTAGGCGAGCAGGAACGGGGCGTCGCGCTCGCCTTCTGAGGGGTCGCTGGTCCAGGGGATCACCGAGAGGGTGCCCAGCAGCGGGGCATGTGACGCGGTGTTGGTAGAGGTCATGTTGCGGACAGTACTGGCCTGCGGGTACTCCCTGTGAGCCCATGTCACCCATGTGGGCGACGGCGATCTCGGGTACGTTCGCCGGCGTGCGTAATCAACGGAACGTGACGGACGGGACGGGCGACGGGGCGGGCCCCGGGACGGCTTCGGGAGCCGGAGCCGGCCAGGGAGCAGCGCCGGTGATCGTGAGCAGTGCGCCGGGCTCCTTCCCCTGGGGGGTGCTCACCCGGCGTCACCCGGCCCTCATCAAGCAGGTGCGGGACGCCTTCCCCTACGAGCCGTGGCAGCACAGCGCGCTGGACGCCCTGCTGGCCTCGGTCACCGACGGCGTGATCGAACCGCTGCCGCCCGGCGCCCATGACGCCGCGCGGTGGGAGGCGTGGGGCGGCGGCGAGCAGTACGGGCGGCCGTGGGGCGACGCGCCGTTCCTGTGGGCGGAGAGTTACTTCTACCGGCTGCTGCTCGGCGCGGTGGGCTACTTCGCGCCGGGGCCCTGGCAGTCGGTCGACCCGTTCGCCCCGTTCAAGCGGGCCGAGTTGCGCGGCGACACCGTCGACGGCGAACTCGCCGCCCTCGACCTGCTCGTACCGCTCCCGGAGCGCGAGCGGGCCGACGCGCTGCTGCGCGCCTCCCTCTGGGGCAACCGCGCCGACCTCGGCTTCCGGCTCGACTCCGCCGACGGCGAGGCCGCCGAGCGGGACGACCGGCTGGTCGCCGACGACAGCGCGCGGCTGTGGTCGCTGCTACCGCCCGGCGCCTCCGCGACGGTCCATCTGATCGCGGACAACGCGGGACGCGAACTCATCCCCGATCTCGTCCTCGTCGACCACCTGCTGGAGAGCGGCCGGGCCGGGCGGGTGGTCCTACACGTCAAGCCGTGCCCGTACTACGTCTCCGACGCCACGACGTCGGACGTCGTCGACTGCCTGCGCCGGATCGCGGACGCGGACGGCAGCGCCGCGCCGACCGGCCGCAGGCTCTGGGCGGCCCTGGCCGACGGCCGGCTCAGCCTGCGCGCCCACGACTTCTTCCGCGCGCCGCTGCCGTACAGCGCGATGCCGGACGATCTGCGGGCCGAGCTGTCCGGCGGTGCGGTGACGCTGCTGAAGGGCGACCTCAACTACCGCCGTCTGGTCGGCGA
Source organism: Streptomyces sp. NPDC087906 (assembly GCF_055584925.1). Lineage (NCBI taxonomy): Bacteria > Bacillati > Actinomycetota > Actinomycetes > Kitasatosporales > Streptomycetaceae > Streptomyces > Streptomyces sp. NPDC087906. The sequence continues at coordinate 955,415 of NZ_JBVJLC010000001.1, read as the reverse complement.
CCGGATGTGGCCCGCCACGACGCCGTTCACCGCCCTCACGACGTACTTCCCCACGCCGGTCGCCGCGCTGCGCACCCTGAAGTCCGACGTGATCGTCGGCCTGGACGGGGGGACCCTCGCCGCGCTCGAAGCGGAACGTGACGCATGGCGTACGAGCGGCACGCACGGCCTCGTCCAGGTGCGGGAGCGACCCTGACCCTCGCCGGGGTGGGCCACCGCCGGAACGGCTGACAGCTACCCGGTCTACTGTGCAAATGGTGTGGCCACGCGAGCGGCCACGCGTGACATCAGCCGATCGGAAAGGCATCTCATGTACGACGCGCTACTGGCGGAGACTGTCACCATCACCGGCCATGGCGGAGACGAAGTGGAGGCGTACGTCGCACGCCCGATGACCCCAGGGCCGATCGGCAGCGTCGTGGTCATCCACCACATGCCCGGCTACGACGGGCCGACGAAGGAGATCACCCGCCGGTTCGCCGCCGAAGGCTACGCGGCGATCTGTCCGAACCTCTACACCCGCGAGGCCCCCGGCGCTTCCCCGGACGACGCCGCCGCTGCCGCCCGCGCGCAGGGCGGTGTGCCCGACGAGCGCCTGGTCGGCGACGTGGCCGGCGCCGCCCGCTATCTGCGCGGTCTGCCGTCCAGCAACGGCCGCGTCGGCACGATCGGTTACTGCTCCGGCGGACGCCAGTCGTTCCTGGCCGCCGTCAGTCTCGATCTGCAGGCGGCCGTCGACTGCTACGGCGCGTTCGTCAGCGGTATCCCGCCGAAGGACTTCCCGCTCCAGTTGGAGCCGATCGCCCACCGCTCGAAGGACCTGTCCTGCCCGCTGCTCGGCCTCTTCGGCGCCGACGACAAGTACCCGTCGCCCGAGCATGTCGCCGAGCTGGAGCAGGAGTTGAAGGCCCAGGGCAAGGAGTACGAGTTCCACTCGTACGAGGACGCGGGCCACGCGTTCTTCGCCGTCGACCGGCCGAGCTACCGCCCGCAGGCGGCGGCGGACGGCTGGAACCGCATCCTGAGCTTCTACGGCCGCACGCTCGCGTCCTGACTCGCGTCCTGAAGGGACTAGCCCCATGTGCACCTACCTCACCGTCAAGACCGCGATCTCCGGCAGCGGCAAGGGCCCGCAGGGGTACTTCCCGCTGACCGAGGCGATGGTCTACGTCGACCACCCGCAGCACGCCCCGTACGAGCACACCGTCAACATCGACTTCCTCAACCCCGGCCAAGGCCCGTCGGCGCGGGTCGCGGTGGAGCTGACCGAAGAGGCGGCGCTCGCCCTCATCGAGTCCATCCGCAGCGCCCTGGCGTCGGCCCCGCCCGGCCTGGCCTCGTCGGCCGCCTGAAACCCCCGGCTCTCCCGTATCGGCCCCATCGCTCCGGTCACCTGACGGCCGGAAGCGGTGGGGCCGATGGCAGGTTCGCGAGCCGAACGCCGTTGTGACACACGGGGGGTGTGGGGCGCGTGAGGCGTATGCCGTCCTGGCTGCGGGTGTCCTTGTCGGTCGGGCTGCCGGTCGTAGTTGAAGCGCGCTTGCGGCGGCCTGCTGCCGTACCGGACGAAGTCGCCGGGAGACGCGGTGAGTACGGCACCATGCTGGACCACCGTCCAGGCGGTCGCGCCGCTCGCCGAGATGATGGTGACCCTGCGCACTGAGGACATCCTCGTTCTCGGCTTCCGGCGGGATGAAGTGCTCCGCCTCACCTGGGAGAGCGTGGACCTGGACGCCGGGGAGATCACGGTGCGGATGCAGCTACAGCGGATCAACCGACAGTTGGTCCACGACGGGACCGAGACCGACGCGTCCACGGCCATGCTGCCGCTGCCGCAGATCTGTGTGACCGCGCCGGCTCGTCGCTCGCCGCCCTCGACGTGCACCCTTCGCCGCTGTGCGACGCAAAAGAGCCCCAGCCGGATCTCTCCGGCTGGGGCTCTGAGCTGCGGTGGACCTGTGGGGATTTGAACCCCAGACCCCCTCGATGCGAACGAGGTGCGCTACCAGACTGCGCCACAGGCCCTTGCAACGAGTGAAACTTTAGCACCCCGGTCGGGGTGCTCGGAAATCCGTTGGGTGCCTGGTCACTCGTTGGCGGCGCGGGGGCGGTCCGCTTCGTCGTACTGGTCGAAGAGGGGGGTTCGTCCGTGGTCGCGGGTGCGGCGGGGCGGGGGAGCCGTGGGGGGGTGGGCCGGGTGCGGGGTCGGGTCCGAGGTGGAGGAGCGGGCCGCGCTCCAGGTTTCCGGGTCGCTGACGTCGACCCCGCTCGTCGCGCGTGGCGCCACCGGGGCCGTCACGTACGTCGGGAGGGGGACGGGGACCGGTTCCCAGCTCTCGCCGCCGGCCGGGCCGCGGTCGCGTTGCTGGTCCAGCCACTCCGCGTGGTCGGTCTGCTCGACCAGGGCGCGGCGGCCTGCCTCCTGCGGGGAGACCGAGGGGGCCGGCTCGGGGTCGGGGCCCGTTTCGGGTTCCTCGGCGGGGTCGCCCGGGGCCGCCGAGGAGGGCTGGTGGCGGCGCGGGCGGTTCTCGCGCAGGCGCTGCGCCGCCGCCTCCGCCCTGCGCCGGTCCATGGTGAAGGCGAACCGGCGCCGCTCCTTGGCCCGCAGGTGGACGATGTAGACGCTCAGCAGTATGGCCGGGACCGCGGGCACCCAGAGGAAGCCCAGGCCGCCGACGCCCGCGACGACAGCGCCCAGCGTGAAGGCGATGAAGAGGACCACGGTGGTACGGCGGCGGCGCGCGAGGAGTTTCGAGCGCCGGGCGCGTTCGGCCGCCGCGCCGTCCGCCGGGCGGGTGCGCCGTCGGCGCGCCGGCGCGGGCGCGGGTCTGGCTGGGGGCGACGGGGCCGGGATCTCCAGCCGGGCTTCCGTGCGCGCCTTGGGCGCGGCGAAGGACCGGACGTCGACGGAACTCATCGATTCCGTCCGGCCGCCCGTCTCGGTGTCGGGACCCGCCTCCTCAGCGGTGCGCTCCTGCAGCTCCTTGGCGTAACGGCGCTCCATCGCCGCCCTTCCGGACAGCAGCCGGATGGCGGTACTGAAGCGTTCCGTCGGACGCGCCTCGTTGAGCTCGTCCTGCCTGCGGAGCCACATCGGCACCAAGTAGGCGGCCCAGGCCCCGACAATGACTGCGTAGATGAGGCCGCTGCTGCTCACGGTTCACACCGTAGAGGGGTTCGCGCGAGGGCATCGGCCAATTGAGCCGGTGTGTCGCACGATCTGGCTGATATCACGGACTTTTTTTGTGATTGTTCGGATCGACTCATGGTCACATGGCAGCCAATTTCGAACATACATTTTATTTTTGTGTCGTACCGCGTCTCGCCTGGTGCCAGCGGCGGACCAGTCCGTCGGGCACTTCTTCGGACGTCAGTACGAATACGAGATGGTCCCGCCAGGCTCCGTCGATGTGGAGATAGCGCGGGCGCAGCCCCTCCTCGCGGAATCCGAGCTTTTCCACGACACGGCGGCTCGGCCCGTTCTCGGGGCGAATGCAGATCTCCAGACGGTGCAGTCCGACCATCCGGAAACAGTGGTCGACGGCGAGCGCGACCGCTGTCGGCATCACGCCGCGTCCGGCGACCTCGCGGTCGACCCAGTACCCGACATGGCCCGAGCACATCGAGCCCCAGGTGATCCCGGCGACCGTCAACTGGCCGACGAGCCGGCCCCGGTACTCGATGACGAACGGCAGTATCCGGCCCGCGTTCGCCTCCCTGCGCAGATGGCGGACCATCTGGCGGTACGTGGGCCGCTGCGTGACCGGAGCGCCGGGCGCGGGCGGCGGGATCGTCGCCTCCCAGGGGCGCAGCCAGTCGCGGTTGCGCCGGTTGACCTCACGCCACGCGCGCTGGTCGCGCAGCCTTATCGGGCGGAGGGCGATGTCGCCGTCCACCAGGATCACGGGCCAGGAGGGGGTCATCCGGAGGTACGGGGGTGATCGCCGCCGTGGAGCTGGTCCACGGCGTGGACGAGGAGTCTGCCGAGCACGGCGAGGCCGTCGCGTACCCCGCCGGTCGAGCCCGGCAGATTCACGATCAGCGTCCGGCCCGCCACCCCGGCGACTCCCCGGGAGAGGGCCGCCGTCGGGACCTTGGCGAGCCCTTCGGCGCGGATCGCCTCGGCGATGCCGCGGATCTCGTAGTCGATGACGCGCCCGGTCGCCTCCGGCGTACGGTCCGTCGGCGAGATGCCCGTACCGCCGGTGGTGACGATCACGTCGTACCCGGCGGTGACGCCGGCGCGCAGCGCCTCCTCGACGGGGTCGCCGTCGGGGACGGCGCGCGGGCCCTCGGTGGCGAAGCCGAGCGCGGTGAGTCCTTCGGCGACGACCGGGCCGCCGGTGTCGGCGTAGACGCCGGCGGCGGCGCGGTTGGACGCCGTGACGACAAGCGCGCGGTAGCCGGTCATGCGCCGTCTCCGTCCGCAGCGGACGGCGCGCCAGGAGTGGCCGCGGCGGGCGGGGTCTCGGCGGCGGCTGTCGTGCGCGACCAGGTCCCCGACTTGCCGCCGCGCTTCTCCTCCACCCGTACGTCCGTGATGACCGCGCCCTTGTCGACCGCCTTCACCATGTCGACCACGGTGAGCGCGGCGACCGAGACGGCGGTCAGCGCCTCCATCTCGACGCCGGTGCGGTCGGTCGTCTTCACCGTCGCCAGGATCTGTACGGCGTCGTCGGCGACCGACAGATCGACCGTGACGCCCGAGACGGCGAGCGGATGGCAGAGCGGGATCAGCTCAGGGGTCCGCTTGGCGCCCATGATGCCCGCGATCCGCGCGGTGGCCAGGGCGTCGCCCTTCGGCACTCCCCCGCCGCGCAGCAGCTCGACCACGCGCGGCGAGACCAGCACCCGGCCGCTGGCGCTCGCGCTGCGGGACGTGACGTCCTTCGCCGACACGTCGACCATCCTGGCGGCGCCCGAATCGTCGAGATGCGTCAGGCGGCCCTGCCCAGGCGGCTCTTGCTCGGGTCCGGGGGATTCCCCCCGGGAAAACACAGTCATTCGGTGTGGTGCTCCCGGTCCGGGCCCGACCGGGCCTGTGTGGGCAGATACGGTACCGCCACGGCCACGGGATCAGCCGAGCAGGACCACGTCGAGTTCCGTGCCGGGCTCGACCGACGTCGTCCCCTCGGGGACGACGATCAGCGAGTCGGCGTGGGCGAGGGCCGCGATGAGATGGGATCCCGCGCCACCGACCGGCCTGACGGAGGCCGACTGCGCGTCGTACACCCCGCGCATGAACTGGCGGCGCCCGGCGGGGGACGACAGGGGCTGGTCGCTCTCCAGCCGCGCGCGCACCGTCGGGCGGTTGACGTCCGCACGGCCCATCAGGGCGCGGATGGCCGGGCGGACGAACAGCTCGAACGACACGTACGACGAGACGGGGTTGCCCGGCAGGGCCAGCAGCGGGGTGTGCTCGGGGCCGATCGAGCCGAAGCCCTGCGGTTTGCCCGGCTGCATGGCGAGCTTGCGGAAGTCGATGCCGCTGCCCGGCTCGTCCTCGTCGCCGACCGAGGACAGCGCCTCCTTCACGACGTCGTACGCCCCGACGCTGACACCGCCCGTCGTGATGACGAGGTCCGCGCGGACCAACTGGTCCTCGACGGTGGCCCGGAGGGTGTCCGCGTCGTCGCTGACCGCGCCGACCCGGTAGGCGATGGCGCCCGCCTCGCGGACGGCGGCGGTGAGCGCGAAGCTGTTCGAGTCGAAGATCTGCCCTTCGCCGAGATCCCCGCCCGGCTGGACCAGTTCGCTGCCGGTGGAGATGACGACCACGCGCGGACGCGGCCGTACCTTCACCGTGCCCCGGCCGATGGCGGCCAGCAGCGCGATCTGCGGCGCCCCGATGACCGTGCCGGCCTCCAGCGCCAGGTCGCCCGCCTGGACGTCGCTGCCGGCGGCGCGCACATGGGCGCGCGGCTCCGCCGGCCGGTACACCCGCACCTCGCCCGAGGCGCCGTCCGGGGCCTCGGCCGCCGGGCGCATCGACGTGACGGCGCCGCCGCCGGCGCCCCCGTCGGTCCACTCGACCGGTACGACGGCCTCGGCGCCCGGCGGGAGCGGCGCGCCCGTCATGATGCGGGCGGCCTCCCCCGGGCCGACCTGCGGCAGCACGCCGCTGCCCGCCGCCACCTCGCCGATGACGGTCAGCACGGCGGGGAACTCGTCGGTGGCGCCCACGAGATCCGCCGTCCGGACCGCGTAACCGTCCATGGAGCTGTTGTCGAACGGCGGCAAGGAGACCGCCACCACGACATCCTCGACGAGCACACAGCCCAGAGTGTCGAGCAGGCGCAGATCCGTGGCGTCGAGCGGGCGCACCGTGGCGAGGATGTCCGCCAGATGCTCATCCACCGACCACAGGTGCTCGTGGTGAGCCGCGGGTGCCGATTCTGCCGTGCTGGTCAAGGCGCTACATCTCCTCGCTGACATAACTGCGGAGCCAGGCCCGAAAGTCCGGACCCAGGTCTTCACGTTCGCATGCGAGTCTGACAATGGCACGCAAAAAGTCGCCGCGGTCACCAGTGTCATAGCGGCGGCCCGTGAAGATGACGCCGTGCACGGGCCCGCCGGCCTTCTCGTCGGCCGACAACTGCTGCAGGGCGTCGGTGAGCTGGATCTCGCCGCCGCGCCCCGGCGCGGTGCCGCGCAGTATCCCGAAGACCGCCGGATCCAGCACGTACCGGCCGATGATGGCGTAGTGGCTGGGCGCGTCGGCCGGTTCGGGCTTCTCGACCAGGTCGTGCACCTTCACCACGTCGGCGTCGGCCGTCGGCTCGACGGCGGCGCAGCCGTAGAGGTGGATCTGCTCGGGCGCGACCTCCATCAGCGCGATGACGCTGCCGCCTTCGCGCTTCTGGACCTCGATCATCCGGGAGAGCAGCGGGTCGCGCGGGTCGATCAGGTCGTCGCCGAGCAGGACGGCGAACGGCTGGTCGCCGACGTGCGGCGCCGCGCACAGCACGGCGTGGCCGAGGCCGCGGGGCGCGCCTTGGCGCACGTAGTGCATGGTGGCGAGGTCGCTGGACTCCTGGACCTTGGCGAGGCGTTCGGTGTCTCCCTTGCGGGTGAGCGCCTCTTCCAGTTCGTAGTTCCGGTCGAAGTGGTCCTCAAGGGCGCGCTTGTTGCGGCCGGTGATCATCAGGACGTCGGAGAGCCCTGCCGCGACCGCCTCCTCGACCACGTACTGGATCGCCGGCTTGTCGACGACCGGCAGCATCTCCTTCGGGGTGGCCTTGGTCGCCGGCAGGAAGCGGGTACCGAGCCCTGCGGCCGGGATGACAGCTTTCATGATGCCTGGGGGTGGCGAGTGCGTCATGACTGGCACAGTACAGACGCATATGAACACATACGAGAGGGTTATGACACCGGTGAGTAACAAAGAAGCGAAAGCCGCCGTACGCCGTGAACTGCTCGCCGCGCGGGCCCTGCTGTCCTCTGAGGACGCGGCTGAGGCTGCCGCGGTTCTCGCCGGGCGCGCCCTGGAGCTGCCGGAGCTGGCGGCGGCCCGTACCGTCGCCGGCTATGTGTCGGTGGGCCGGGAGCCCGGCACACGCGTGCTGCTCGACGCGCTCCACGCGCGTGGCGTGCGAGTGCTGCTGCCGGTGCTGCTGGCCGACAACGACCTGGACTGGGCGGTGTACGAGGGCGCCGACCGGCTGCGGAGGGCCGGGCGCGGGCTGCTGGAGCCCGACGGGCCACCGCTCGGCCCCGACGCCGTACTGGCGGCCGATGTGGTGCTGCTGCCGGGGCTCGCGGTGGACGGGCAGGGTATGCGGCTCGGGCGCGGCGGCGGCTCGTACGACCGGGTCCTCGCCCGGCTGGCGCGTGCGGGCGCGGACCCGGCGCTCGCGGTGCTGCTCTACGACGACGAGGTGGTCGCGCGGGTCCCTGCGGAGCCGCACGACCACCCCGTACGGGCCGTGGTGACCCCCGGCGGCGTCAGGCGGTTCGACCTGCCTGCCTGACGGGCCGGGTGGCCGAGTGGCCGGCGGGCTCAGGGCCCGGCGGGCTCAGGACGTCAGCCTGCGGGCTCAGGGGCCGGCAGGCTCAGGGCGTCAGTCTGAGCGTGTCGGAGGTGGCGGCCTCCACCGCGTTGGGCGTGAAGGACCAGTCGAGCAGCTCGCCCTCGGCCCACTTGTCCGTCTGGTCGGTGTAGTGCGCGCTGTACGCGTGCCCCGAGGCGCCCGTGAGGTTGATCCAGCGTGACTTGTCCCAGTCGCCGACGTTGACGACCATCCGCATCGACGGCACCCAGATGACGTCGTAGCCGCCTGCCGCGTTCCAGCCGGTCGCGTCGACCGCCGCCTCGCCGCCGCCCAGATTCCACGGGCCCCGGTTGAGCATCGTCTTCAGGAAGCCGGGCCCGCTGGTGCCGAGCGTCTGGTTCTTGAGCTGGAGCTGGTGCAGCCGGCCCCAGCTCCAGGTGGAGACGTCCTTGCCGAGCTTGGCCGTCAGCTCCCAGCGCGCGTCCTTCATGGCGCGCAGCAGCAGGCCGTCGCGGGTCGTGGTGGCCTTGTCCCGCTGGTTCGGCGCCTCGGCACTGGTCCACCAGGCGTTGTCGTTGTCCTTGATGATGTTGGACACCACCTCGAACCAGCGGTCGCCGCCGTCCGGCTGCGCCGCGTCGGGAGCGCGCTGGCCGCACTCCCGTACCAGCTTCTCCAGGTCGTCCGGCGGGCCCGTGCTGTTGGCCGGACGGACGTTCAGGCACTGGCCCTTGACGCGCACCTCTTTAGGAAGCTTGTCGCCGAAGGCGAGCATGAGCACATTGCGCCAGACACCGTTGAAGTACGCGGCGGCGGCCGAGTCGGGCTCCTGGGTGAAGTCCCAGCCCTCCAGCAGCTTCTGGGCCTCGCGCACGGCCGGGTCCGAGACATCGATCTTGAGCAGCAGGGGCACCAGCAGCTTGGCGATCTGGCTGGTGTTGTCCATCTGCATGGTCTGCATGTCGTCGGTCGAGATCTTCCCGCCGTCCTTGGTCTTCGACGCGATGAGGTCGTTGATCCGCTGGCTGCGGGTGCCGTAGCCCCAGTCCTTCGTCAGCAGGTACGGGTACTTCTTCGCGTCGATGACCGCCTGGTTGGCGGTGACGATGTAGCCGCGCTTGGGGTTGTACTCGTACGGCATCTGGTCGAAGGGGATCGGCTTCTCCCACTTGTAGCGCGGGTCCCAGCCGGGCGCGGGCATCGAGCCGTCGCCCTTGGCGCGCGTCGGGATCTTGCCCGGGGCCTGGTAGCCGATGTTGCCCTTGGTGTCGGCGTAGATCAGGTTCTGCGAGGGGACTTCGAAGTTCGAGGCGGCGGCGCGGAACTCGGTGAAGTCCTTCGCCTTGTTGAGCGCGAAGACCGAGTCCATGGTCTTGCCTGGCTCCAGGGCCGTCCACTCCAGCGAGACGGCGTAGCCGTCGCCCCGGTCGGGGGCCGCGTTGTCGACCGGTGCCTTGTCGCCGACCTTCGCCAGCTCGCTGTCCCGGTCCGAGACCACGGGCCCGTGGACCGTCGAACGTACGGTGATCTTCTTGCTGGGACCGCCGGCGACCTTGATGGTCTCCTTGCGGGTGGTGAACTTCCTCTCCTCGTCGCCGTACTGGTACGACTCGCCCTCGACCTTCTCCAGGTAGAGGTCGGTCACGTCGGCGCCGAGATTGGTGAAGCCCCAGGCGATGTTCTGGTTGTGGCCGATGATCACACCGGGCATGCCGGAGAAGGTGTAGCCGGCGACGTCGTACTGGCAGGTCTCGCTGACGCTGCGGCAGTGCAGCCCCATCTGGTACCAGAGGGAGGGGAGCTGGGGCGCCAGGTGCGGGTCGTTGGCGAGCAGCGGCCGGCCGGTCGTGGTGAGACTGCCGGAGACGACCCAGGAGTTGGAGCCGATGCCGCTGCCGCTCGGGCCGAGGAGCTGCGGGATCTCGTCGAGGGTGCCGGAGAGCGAGCTGAGCTGGGAGTTCAGGCCCTCGGTGGCTTCGGCGGGGGTGTGCGCCGCGGCGTTGGTGGCGGTGTCCGTACCGGAGCCGGTGTCGGCTCCGGTGCCCGTACCCACTCCCGTACCGTCGCCGAGCCCCGTCCCGCCGCCGGTCTCGGTCCCGGTGCCGTCTCCGAGCCCTGTGCCCGTCCCGTCGCCCGAGTCCCCGGTGCCCGTGCCGTCCCCCGCGTCGTCAGTCGGCTCCGCCTTCGGGTCGAACTTGCCCGTGACGGGGTCGATCCCGCCCTCGCTGACGATCGGGGCGTTCTTCTCGGTCGGGTACGCCGGGTACAGCTCGTCGATCTGCTTCTGGCTCAGCCTGCTCGTCAGCAGCGAGCGGTCGATCTCGTCCTGCATGTTGCCGCGCAGGTCCCACGCCATGGCCTTCAGCCAGGCCACCGAGTCGACGGGGGTCCACTTCGCCGGCTTGTAGTCGTTGGTGAAGCTCAGCGCCGCGTACTCGACGGAGATGCCCTTGCCGTCGCGGCCCTTGAGGTAGGCGTTGACGCCGTCCGCGTACGACTGGAGGTTCTTCTTGGTGTCGGCGGAGAGCTGGGTGTCGTACTCCCGCTGCGCCACCCCGTGCCAGTCGAGGGTGCGCAGGAACTCGTCCGTCTTCACCTGGCTCTTGCCGAACATCTCGGAGAGCCGGCCCGACGTCATGTGGCGGCGGACGTCCATCTCGTAGAAGCGGTCCTGCGCCTGGACGTACCCCTGTGCGCGGAACAGGTCGGCGTCGCTGTTCGCGTAGATCTGCGGGACGCCGTAGCTGTCGCGTCTGACGTCGACGGGGCCCGCGAGGCCCTGGAGCTTGAGCGTGCCTGTGGTCTGCGGGAACGAGGAGCGCACAGTGCTCACGCCCCAGTACGCCCCGTAGCCGACACCCGCGACAAGTGCCAGCACCAGGACGATCACGATCAGACGGGCGCGTCGCCCCTTCTTTTTGACGGAAGAGGGAGCTGTGTTGGCGGGCATCGCTGTCCTTCGAGGGGCAGGGTGGTCCTGGAAATGCTGGAGCAACCATAGGCGCAGCGCTTCACCCGCCTGGACGCGGTGTCAGGAAGTGCTCCCGATCACGCCACCCGTCGGACGATCACACAAGGATTCCGGGAGTGATCGCACAGACGCCCGAACGCGTCAAGAAAACGTTAAAGATTAGGTAAGGTAACGAAGTACCGGCCGCCGGAGGAACGATCCGGCGAGCGCGAGTGGAAGGATCGGCCGCTGACTGTCCACCAGCTCAATGAACTCCTGCTCATCTGCTCGCTCGTGCTGTTGAGCGCGGTCGTGGCCGTGCGGATCTCCTCCCGGAGCGGGCTGCCCAGTCTGCTGCTCTATCTCGGCATCGGGATCGGGATAGGCCAGGACGGGATCTTCAACGTCAAGTTCGACAACGCCGAGCTGACCCAGGTCATCGGGTACGCGGCGCTGGTCGTGATCCTGGCCGAGGGCGGTCTCGGCACGAAGTGGAAAGAGGTCAAACAGTCGCTGCCGGCGGCTGTCGCCCTCTCGACCGTGGGTGTCGGCGTGAGCGTGGGGGTGACGGCGACAGCCGCGCACTACCTCGTCGGACTCGACTGGCGGCAGGCCCTGATCGTCGGCGCCGTCGTCTCGTCGACGGACGCGGCCGCCGTCTTCTCCGTACTGCGCAGGGTGCCGCTGCCGACCCGGGTGACCGGGGCGCTGGAGGCCGAGTCGGGGTTCAACGACGCCCCTGTGGTGATCATCGTGGTCGCGCTCTCCGCGTCGGGTCACGTCGAACACTGGTACGTGCTGGTGGGCGAGATCGCGCTGGAACTGGCCATCGGGGCGTGCATCGGGATCGTGGTGGGCTATCTCGGCGCCTTCGGACTGCGGCATGTGGCGCTGCCGGCCTCAGGGCTCTACCCGATCGCCGTCATGGCCATCGCGGTCTCCGCGTACGCCGTCGGCGCGACCGCGCACGGCAGCGGCTTCCTCGCCGTCTATCTGGCGTCGATGATCCTCGGGAACTCCAAACTGCCGCACGCGCCGGCCAACCGCGGCTTCGCCGAGGGGCTCGGCTGGATCGCCCAGATCGGCATGTTCGTCCTGCTCGGACTGCTGGTGACCCCGCACGAACTGGGCGACGACTTCTGGCCCGCGGTGATCGTGGGGCTGATCCTCACCGTCGTCGCGCGACCGCTCTCGGTCTTCCTCAGCCTGTTCCCGTTCCGCATCCCCTGGCAGGAGCAGGCCCTGATGTCCTGGGCGGGGCTGCGCGGCGCCGTGCCCATCATCCTGGCGACCATTCCGATGGTGTCGGACATCGAGGGCAGCCGGCGGATCTTCAACATCGTGTTCGTGCTGGTCGTCGTCTACACCCTGGTGCAGGGGCCGACACTGCCCTGGCTGGCGAAGGCGCTGCGGCTCGGCGCCGCTTCGGACGCCGCCGACCTGGGCATCGAGTCGGCGCCGCTGGAGCGGCTGCGCGGGCATCTGCTCTCGTTGTCGATCCCCGCGCACTCGAAGATGCACGGCGTCGAGGTCTCCGAGCTGCGGCTGCCGGCCGGGGCGGCGGTCACCCTGGTCGTACGGGACGACCGCAGCTTCGTACCGCTGCCGTCGACCCTGCTGCACCGGGGCGACGAGCTGCTGGTGGTGGCGACGGATCCGGTACGGGACGCCGCGGAACGACGGCTGCGGGCGGTCGGACAGGGCGGCAAGCTGGCGGGCTGGCTGGGGACGGACGCGCGGTACGATAACGGTGCCGATCGACCGTGATCGGCAGACGAAAAACATTTTGATCACCACAGATTGACCACCTCTGTCTGACGCAGAGCTGGCGCGACCGTAAGGCGGCCGCGGTGCCCCCACTCGGCGGGCCCCGGTATCTACCGCAGTTCTGCGCAAGAGGACAGCTCTCGGCCGCTCGCGTGGAGCGTGTCACCAGGCAGCAGAAAGGCAAGGACCGTGTCATACACGGTCAAAGACGCTCCCGAACAGGACACGTCGCGCTCGGGGCGCCCGGGGTACGGGCGGCTGCTGCGTACCCCCTCCGCTTGGACGTTCCTGCTCCCCGGCTTCGCCGCCCGCCAGCCCTTCGCGATGCTGACGATCGGCATCGTCCTGCTCGTCGAGCACACGTCGGGCTCGTACGGCACGGCGGGCGCGGTGGCCGCCGTCACCGGCGTCTCCATGGCGCTCTTCGCGCCGCAGAGCGGCAAGCTCGCCGACCGCTACGGGCAGCGGGCCGTGCTCGTACCCGGCGTACTGGCGCACACGGCGTCCGTACTGGCGCTGCTGACCCTCGCGCTGGCCGGCGCCCCGCTGTGGGCGCTGTTCCTGGCGGCCGTGCCGACCGGCGCCTCCGTGCCGCAGATCGGTCCGATGGTGCGGGCGCGGTGGACGACAGCACTTGGCGAGACCTCGCCACTGATGCCGACGGCCGCCGCTTTCGAATCGGTGACCGACGAATTCACGTTCGTCATCGGTCCTGTGCTCACCACGGCCCTGTGCACCGGCGTGCATCCGGCGGCGGGACTCATCGCCGAGGCGGCGCTGACGCTGGCCGGCGGGCTGCTGTTCGCCGCGCGGCGCGGTACGCAGCCGCTGCCGAGCCGCGGTCGTACGGGCGTAGGTCGTACGGGCGTAGGACGTACGGACGCGACGGCGGGCGGGGATCGTCAGGCCGTGGGGCGTACGCGCACGTCGGCGCTGCCCGTCCCCGGTGTGCGGGTGCTCGCGGTCGCCTTCCTCGGGATCGGCTCGGTCTTCGGCGGCATGCAGGTGTCGCTGACGGCGTTCGCCGAGGAGATCGGCGAACCCGGCGTCAACGGGGTGCTGTACGGGATCTTCGCAGCGGGCAACATGCTCGCCGGGATCGTCTGCGGCGCCGTCGCCTGGAAGACCGGCCCGCGCGGCAGGCTGCTGGCCGGCTACACCGGGCTCACCCTGCTCGCCTCGGCGCTGTGGGCGGTGCACTCCGTGCCGCTGCTCGCCGGACTGGGGCTGCTGATCGGGCTCTGCATCGCGCCCGCGCTGATCAGCGGCTACACGCTGGTCGAGCGGCTGGTGCCGGCCGAAGGGCGCACCGAGGCGTTCACCTGGCTCACCGGCGCCGTGGCGCTCGGCCAGGCGGCGGCCGTCACCGTCGCCGGACAGCTCGCTGACACGCACGGCGCGAGCGCCGGGTTCGTGGTGCCGCTGGCCGGTACGGCACTGGCGCTGATCACCCTGTTCGTCCTGCGCTCACGGCTCACGGTACGGTCCGCGGGCCTTGTCGCGGCGCGTGGGATGAGTCACCGCGAGCCGGTGGCAGTGGACTGATCGCTCGGAATACGTCACTATGGAGCGTCGTTAGCACTCATTGAGTGAGAGTGCCAGGAGGAGCAAGTGCCGACCTACCAGTACCAGTGCACCGAATGTGGCGAGGGCCTTGAGGCGGTGCAGAAGTTCACCGATGACGCCCTCACCGTGTGCCCCAATTGCCAGGGACGCCTGAAGAAGGTGTTCTCGGCGGTCGGCATTGTCTTCAAGGGTTCCGGTTTCTACCGGAACGACAGCCGGGGCTCGTCCACGAGCAGCGCGCCCGCCGCGGCCAAGTCGGCCTCCGGTGGCGAGTCGAAGTCGGACTCCAAGGCGGCGGCCACCGCCGGCTCGTCTGCCGGCTCTTCGAGTTCGACGGGTTCGTCGAGTTCGGACTCCGGTTCGAAGTCGGGCTCCGGTTCGGGTTCGAAGTCGGGCTCGTCCAGCAGCTCCAGCGGCTCGTCGGCAGCCTGACCCCGCTCCGGATCTTTCGCTCCGGAACCTTTGCTTTCGAGGACCCCGCCGTGTCGCACGGCGGGGTCTTCGGCATGCGCCCGGCCGCCCGGCACCCGGCCGCTCGGCACTCGGCCGCTCGGCCTGGCTGTCGGTGGGTGCCGATAGTGTGACGGGCATGGCGAACGCAGAGATCGGTGTGATCGGTGGCTCGGGCTTCTACTCCTTCCTGGAGGATGTGACCGAGCTGCCCGTCGAGACCCCGTACGGACCGCCCAGCGACTCCCTCTTCCTCGGCGAGATCGCCGGCCGCCGGGTCGCCTTCCTGCCGCGGCACGGCCGCGACCACGACCTGCCGCCGCACCGCATCAACTACCGCGCCAACCTGTGGGCGTTGCGCTCCGTCGGCGTGCGGCAGGTGCTCGGCCCGTGCGCCGTCGGCGGGCTGCGCCCCGAGTACGGTCCCGGCACCCTGCTCGTACCTGACCAGTTCGTGGACCGTACGAAGGCCCGCGCCCAGACGTACTACGACGGGGTGCCGCTGCCGGACGGCAGCGCGTCCAAGGTCGTCCACATCTCGCCGGCCGACCCCTACTGCCCCGACGGCCGCACGGCCGCGCTCGCCGCCGCCCGTACGCACGACTGGGAGCCGGTGGACGGCGGGACACTCGTCGTCATCGAGGGGCCCCGGTTCTCCACCCGCGCCGAGTCGGTGTTCCACGCGGCGATGGGCTGGTCGGTCGTCGGGATGACCGGCCACCCCGAAGCGGTCCTCGCCCGCGAACTGGGCCTCTGCTACACGTCCATGACGCTCGTGACGGACCTGGACGCGGGGGCCGAGACGGGCGAGGGCGTGTCGCACGAAGAGGTGCTGAAGGTCTTCGCGGCCAACGTGGGCCGACTGCGTACGGTCCTGTTCGACGCGGTGGGCGGGTTGCCTGCGAGCGACGAGCGGGACTGCCTGTGCTCGCACGCGCTGGACGGTATCGACACCGGCCTCAAGCTGCCGTAGCCGCCGCCCCGAACCACTCGGCCAGGGCCTCGCGCAGCCCCTCGTACGGTGGCCCGGCGGCGGGCGCCCCGCCATCAGCGCCGCGATCCGGCGCCGGTTGCCGCTCCAGCACCACGGGGCGTGCGCCGGCCAGGCGCAGCTCACAGGCGAGCAGCAGCCCGTTGGGGCCGCCACCCGCGCGATCACGACCTCGGCAGTGTTCATCGGGGATCCCTTCGACGTGTCAGTCTGGGTTGACAGTGTCAGTCTGGGTTGACAATTGGAAGCCTGTCAGCCCAGACTGACGACATGGAACCGGATGACCTCTCAGCACGACTCAGGTCGCGAGAACCGGCCGTGGGGCTGCGGGCGGTGGGCGCCCTGCACCGGCTGGCGGAACAGGTCGAGTCGGCCGCCGTGGCGCGGGCCAGGGAGCAGGGCTGGACCTGGGAGCAGATCGGGGACGCCCTCGGCGTCTCGCGACAGTCGGTGCACACCAAGCACGGGAAGTGAGACGAGCATGTTCGAACAGTTCACCGCGGACGCCCGCACGACCGTCACCTCGGCGCTGGAGGCCGCACAACAGCGCGGCGACCGCCGCATCGGCACCGAACATCTGCTGCTGGGGCTGCTGGACGCCCCCGAGTCACCGGCCGTCCGGGCGCTCGATGTCGATCTGGAGAGCGCGCGCGGGGCTCTGGACGCCCTCGACCAGGCCGCGCTGGCGGTGCTCGGTATCGACGTCAAGGGCGTCGCCCGGCCGCCGGTGCCGCTCTCGCGCAAGCGGACCCCGTTCACCTCTGGCGCACGCGCGGTGCTGCCGCGCGCCGTGGCGGAGGTCCGGAGGACGGGCGGCCGGCGCATCGCGCGCGAGCATCTGCTGCTGTCGCTGCTGCGGTGCGAGCGGCCGGATCCGGCGGCCGAGCTGCTGGACCGGCTGGGCGTGGACCGCGACGCCGTACGGGAGCGCCTCCGCCAGGCCGGGTGAATCACCAAGCGGGGTGGGGCAGTTATCCACAATCGTCCAGTTATCCACAGGCTTGAGCGGGATTTCACGGAAGCGTGGATCGTGAGGAGCGACCGCACAACTCCTCACGTCGGACGGTGATCGCGATGTCCCGTGTCCCTCTTCCCCTGCCTCCCCTGCCCTCTCCCCCACGCGGTGTGCCGCCCTTCGAGCCGCTGCTGGTACGCGGCCGTGGTCAGCGGCTGCACAGGGCGCTGCTCCGGCGGCGGCGTGCCGTGGCGGCCGGTCTCGCCGTGACGGCGGCGGCTCTGGCCGCGAGCGGGTCGGGCGGTGCGGCGGCCGACAGTGACGGCCGCGTGAGCGCCGCCGCGGCGGCCGTCGCCCGGACGCCGGCCGGGGCCGAGGCGCCGCCGCCGGCGCGCAGGGCAAGGGAGTTGGTGTCGGCGCCGGTCCGGATCGCGGACGCGGCGACGGTCCGGCTGCTGCGGCGCGGCGACCGGGTCGATGTGATCGCGACGGGCGCCCCTGGGACACAGGCCGAGGCGCGGGTGGTCGCGGCGGGCGCCCGGGTGACCGAGATCCCGAAGGCGCCGGAAGCATCCCACATGCCGGAGATGCCGGAGTCGTACGGTGACGGGCAACTCACCCCTGACCGGGGCGCTTTGCTCGTTCTGTCCGTGCCGCGTGCCACGGCGACGGCGCTCGCCGGGGCTGCCGCGGGCTCCGAACTGGCGGTGACGCTGTGCTGATTCGTACTGGCGAACCGTCGGGTCAGCAGATCGCGTGTGCGGATTGGACAGCGTGGGCACGCGCTGCCGTAGGTTGCGGTGCAGTGTGCGATCCCTACCCCACAGGCGAAGAAAGGCTCACTCGTGAGCGAGCAGAAGGAGAGCGTGCTGGCGGGCTTCAAAGCCTTCCTGATGCGCGGCAATGTGATCGACCTGGCGGTCGCCGTCGTCATCGGCGCCGCTTTCACCAACATCGTGAACGCGGTCGTCAAGGGCATCATCAATCCCGTGGTCGGCGCGTTCGGCACGAAGGATCTGGACAAGTACAGCTCGTGCCTCAAGGCACCCTGCAAGACGAACGCCGCCGGGGAAGCCGAGGGCATTCAGATCATGTGGGGGACGGTGCTCAGTGCGACGCTCACCTTCCTGATCACCGCGGCCGTCGTGTACTTCCTGATGGTGCTGCCGATGTCCAGGTACCTCGCCCGGCGGGCCAGGCACGAGGAAGTCAAGGAAGAGCAGCAGGAGATCATCGAGGTCAGCGAGCTGGAGGTGCTGAAGGAGATCAGGGACACCCTGGTCACCCAGCGCGGCCCCGGGCGCGACGGCTAGGAGCGATGCTCGTGGCCGCCGTCCTGGCCGTCCTCACTCAGATGTGGTGCGGGGGCTTCTCGTCGAGGAACCGGGCCAGGTCGGCGGCGCTGTCGCCGCCGCCGGAGGGCCGCTCTCCCCAGCCGCTGTCCGTGTCGTCCGAGGACTGCTGGTCCAGCGGATCGTCGAAGACCAGGCCGGGGTGCGGGCGCGGCGGCCGGCCGTGGTCGGCCGGCTGCGGGTCGGGTGCGGGGCCACTGCTCATACCGCAAGCGTACGGCGGTGCGCGTCGCGCCGCGTCGGAGCCCTCTGCTGTGCTGGTCCCATGACGCCGACCGACGCTACGCATGGCGCAGCGCATGACGCGGCGGTGCGCCCGCACCGCCGGATGACCGCCCGCAGCCGGGACGAGGCGCATCGCGCCTCGACCCCGCTGGAACTCTTCTTCGACCTGTGTTTCGTGGTCGCCGTCGCCCAGGCCGGGGGCCGGCTGGTGCACGCGCTCGCCGAGGGCCATGTGGGCACCGGCGTCGTCGGGTATCTGTTCATCTTTTGGGGCGTGTGGTGGGCCTGGATGAACTTCACCTGGTTCGCCTCGGCGTACGACATCGACGACGTGCCGTACCGGATCGCGACCCTGGTGCAGATCTGCGGCGTGCTGATCTTCGCCGCGGGGGTGCCGCGCGCCTTCGACGACAACAACTGGACCGTCGCCGTCGTCGGCTATGTCGTGATGCGGCTGGCGCTGACCACGCAGTGGCTGCGGGCGACGGCCGCCGAACCGGCGGGCAGTGCGGGGCGGCGGACCAATGTGACCTACGCCGTCGGGCTGGTGATCTGCCAGGTGGCCTGGCTCGGTCTGCTGGCCGTGCCGGGTGAGCTGAAGCACTGGCTGTTCCTGGTCGTCGGGGCGGCCGAGATGCTGGTGCCGATGATCGCCGAGCACGGGCACGAGACGCCGTGGCATCCGCACCACATCGCCGAGCGCTACGGGCTGTTCACGCTGATCGTCCTCGGCGAGACGATGTCGGCGGCCACCGTGGCCGTCCAGTCGGCTCTCGACGAGCATGACGTGCTGCACCGGCTGCTGCCCATCGCGGGTGGCGGTGTCCTGATCGTCTTCTCCGCCTGGTGGATCTACTTCGCCGTCCCGGCGCAGCGGCGGTTGAGCGGCAACCGGCAGGCCATTCCCTGGGGTTACGGGCACTTCGTCATCTTCGGCTCGGCCGCCGCGATCGGGGCGGGACTTGAGGTCGCGGTGGAGCAGGCCACCGGTGAGGCGCATATCTCCACCCTGGCGGCGGCTGCGGCCGTCACCGTCCCTGCCGCGGTCTTCCTGCTCACGGTCTGGCTGCTGCACGCGCGGCACTTCAAGTCAGGCCCGGCCCAGCAGATGGTGCTGCCGGGCGCGGCGGTGGCGATCGCCGCCGTCACGTTCGCCGGTACGTGGGCGGTGCTCGTCGCCGGTCTGGTGGCGGCAGCGTCGGTGGCCGTCGGGGTGGCACTGGTCAGGGGCGGCACGGAGAGCGAGACGGAGGATGACCGTGACAGCGAATGACGCACTGACCGATGTGGCGGGACTGCGGGTCGGCCACGCACAGGTCGAGGGGGAGCACGCCCTCACCGGGACCACGGTCGTGCTCGCCCCGGAGGGCGGGGTGGTCGCCGCCGTCGACGTACGGGGCGGCGGGCCCGCGACGCGGGAGACCGACGCGCTGGACCCGCGCAATCTCGTCCAGCGGATCGAGGCGGTCGTCCTCACGGGCGGCAGCGCGTACGGCCTGGACGCGGCGTCGGGGGTGATGGCGTGGCTGGAGGAGCGGGGCCGCGGGGTACGGGTCTCGGCCGACCCGGCCCAGGTGGTGCCGGTCGTGCCGGCCGCCGGGATCTTCGACCTCGGGCGCGGCGGTGACTGGCGGGTGCGCCCCGACGCGGCGACGGGCCGGGCCGCCGTCGAGGCCGCGGCAGCGTCACCGGCCGGGGCGCCGGTGGCCGAGGGCGGGGTCGGCGCCGGTACGGGCGCGGTGGTGGGGCTGCTCAAGGGCGGTGTCGGTACGGCGAGTCAGCGGCTGGAGTCGGGCATCACCGTCGCTGCGCTGGTCGTCGCCAACGCGGCCGGATCGGCGGTCGATCCCCTCACAGGGGTGCTGTACGGGCAGTACTACGACGGACGTACGGACCATCCCGCCGCCGAGGTCCACGAGGCGGCGCTGCGGAGACTGGCAGAGGTACGAGCGCAGGGGGCTTCCCCTCCGCTCAACACCACGCTCGCCGTCGTCGCCACGGACGCCCAACTGACCCGTGCCCAGGCGCAGAAGCTCGCCGGCACGGCGCACGACGGCATCGCGCGCGCCGTGCGCCCCGTACATCTGCTCAACGACGGTGACACCGTCTTCACCCTCGCGACCGGCCAACTCCCGTTCGCCGAAGGCGATCCGCTGGCCCTGAACGAGGTACTGGCCGCGGGTGCGGACGTGGTGACGCGCGCGATCGTGCGCGCGGTCCTCGCCGCGCGAGGAATGACGGGCCCGGGTGGAATGTTGCCCTCCTACACGGATCTCTACGGCACCGGCGGAAGGAAATGAGTATGAAAAGCTTCCGCTACGAACGTCTACTTTTCTCCAAATTACGGACCCGATGTCAGCCCCAGGGGCTACGTTATGCAATCACCAAGTGACATGTGGCGACGTCCTGGAGAGCCAACTTGAACGGTCCGTACGAGACGACCGAGCCGACCGAGAGGCAGATCGAACGCCTCTTAGGCCGTGCGCTGAACTCCTTCGATCTGCCCGACACACTGATCGAAAGGCTCCACGGCGCGCTGGCCCACGCCAGTACGCTCACCTCGGCACACCACGGTGCGGGACTGCACCGCGAGTTGTACCGGCATACGTATCTGCTCACGGACAGCAGCGCGCTCACCGTGTGGGAGCTGGTGCACAATGCCTGCCGCGACGGCGCGCAGGTGCACGAGCTGTACACGGAGGAGGCGGACGCCCGCCTCGCCGCCTCCCGGCTGGCGGCCCCTGACGGCACGGCAGGCCAGGGACCCGGCGGGGACAGCACGGCCGATTTCGGGGCGGGCGGTTTCGGCGCGGAGTTCACCCTGCTGGGCAGTCTGCTGGTGACCCCCGCCGCCACCCCGCAGCGGATGTACGTCGCGGACAACTCCCCCGACCACGCCCGCCGGGTGCTGCGCCGCGCGGAGAACCCGGACCGGCCGGGCGAGGAGACGGCGCGGCTGCTGCGTACCGCCTTCGCGCACCACATCGCGCAGGTCTACGGCAAGCAGGCCCAGATCGACGGCAAGAGCGTCGGATTCACGCTCTACGAGCACGCGTTCCTGCTGATCGACGGCTCGGAGACCAGCCTCTGGGAAGTCGAGCACACGGCCACCCCGGACCGCCGCCACATGTGTGAGGTCTACGAGGAGGAGAGCGCGGCGCGCGAGGCGATGCGGGTACGGTCCCGGGTCGGCCCCCAGGGCTGACCGGCGGCCCAGGTCAGCGTCAGCAAAGGACGCACCCGGGCCGCCCGCGCCTGCCCTCCCCCCGCGCGGCTCAGTGGTCGGCCGCCGCCGACCGCGCCCTGGCCGGCAGGGCGAACATGACCGCGAAGATCACCGCCAGCACCGCGACGACCCACCACAGCGCGTGCTGGAAGCCGGCCACGAACGCAGGACCCACCGGACCCTTCGCCCCGTCGATGACGCCGAAGAACACCACCGACACCAGCCCCAGCCCCAGCGCGTTGCCCATCTGCTGCGTCGTGTTGATGAGACCCGACGCCGAGCCCGCGTGCTCGCGGGGGACGTCCGACAGCACGGCGTCCGTCAGCGGCGCCACGATCAGCCCCATGCCGAGGCCCATCACCACCAGCGGCAGGACCATCTGCCAGGTGTGGATCCCGGTCCCGTACCGGGCCGACTCGCCGATGTACAGGAGCAGTCCGGCGATCATCAGCAGCGCGCCCGCCTGGAGCACCTTGCGGCCGAAGCGCGGCACGAGCTTCTGCACGGAGAGCGCCGCCGCCGTGGAGACGGCGATCGAGAACGGCAGTCCGGTCAGCCCGGCCCGCAGCGGTGTCCAGCCGAGGCCTGTCTGCATGTAGAGCGTCCAGACCAGGAAGAAGATGCCGAGCGCGACACCGAAGGTCAACTGCACGGCGATACCGGCGGCGAAGCTCTTCACCTTGAACAACGACAGCTCCACCAGCGGCGATCCGTCCTTGCGCGTCTTGTACCGCTCGTACGCCACGAAGCCGGCGAAGACCACCGCGCTGCCGGCCATGCACAGATGTCCCCAGAGCGGCCAGCCCAGTTCACGTCCGCGCGTCAGCGGATAGATCAGCATCAGCAGACCGAGCGTCACCAGCACGACACCCACCAGGTCGAGGCGCAGCGCTGTGGGCGCCTTGGACTCGGTGATGAACCTCCGGCCGAGGATCACCCCGGCGATCCCGACCGGCAGGTTGATCAGGAAGATCGGCCGCCACTCCAGGCCCGCCACGTTCCACTGCGTCAGCAGCGCGCCCAGCAGCGGTCCCGAGACGGCGCCGAGGCCGACGATCGCGCCGAACATCCCGAAGACCTTGCCGCGTTCGTGCGCGGGGAAGGTCGCGTGGATGATGGCGAGCACCTGCGGCACCATCATCGCCGCCATGGCGCCCTGGAGCAGCCGGGAGGCGACCAGCATCTCCGGATCGGCCGCGAAGCCGCACAGCGCGGACGCGAGGGTGAAACCGGTGATGCCGATGAGGAAGAGCCGCTTGCGGCCGTAGATGTCACCGAGCCTGCCGCCGGTGATCAGCCCGGCGGCGAAGGCCAGCGCGTACCCGGCGGTGATCCACTGGATCGAGCCGAACGAGGCTTTCATGTCGCGCTCGATGCTGGGTATCGCGATGTTGACGATGGTGACGTCGACCAGATCCATGAAGGCAGCCGTCATGATGACGGCCAGGGCGAGCCAGCGCCTGCGGTCGCCGGGGGCGGGGTCGGCCGCGGGGGCGGGAGCCGTATCCAGTACGGCGGTTCGGGTGCTCATGGGGCTCACGTTAGAAGTCATGTAGGACAGGTCATGTCCTATACGGGCCGCATCATGGAAGCCATGGCGGACACCCCGGCACGACTCCTCAGCCTGCTGTCGCTGCTCCAGACCCCGCGCGAGTGGCCGGGCAGTGAGCTGGCCGAACGGCTCGGCGTCAGCCCGCGCACCATCCGCCGCGACATCGACCGGCTGCGCGAACTCGGCTATCCCGTCGAGGCGTCCAAGGGCGCCGTGGGCGGCTACCGGCTGGTCGCGGGGAGCGCCATGCCGCC
This sequence comes from Streptomyces sp. NPDC087906, assembly GCF_055584925.1. Classification (NCBI taxonomy): domain Bacteria; kingdom Bacillati; phylum Actinomycetota; class Actinomycetes; order Kitasatosporales; family Streptomycetaceae; genus Streptomyces; species Streptomyces sp. NPDC087906. Next base: position 932,136 of record NZ_JBVJLC010000001.1, on the reverse strand, counting down.
GCTGCTGCTCGACGACGAGGAAGCCGTCGCGATAGCCGTGGGGCTGCGGGCGGGCGCGGGCCATGCCATCGAGGGCATCGACGAGGCGTCCGTACGGGCTCTCGCCAAGCTGGAGCAGGTGCTGCCGTCCCGGCTGCGGCGCCGGGTCTCGACGCTCCAGGCGGCCACCATGCCGCTCACCCGGGGCGACGGCGGTACGGTCGCGCCGCGCACCCTGACCACCATCGCGTCCGCCGTCACCGGCACGGAGCGGCTGCGCTTCGGCTACCGCTCGGGCGACGGTACGCGGACGAAGCGGCAGGTCGAGCCGTACCGGCTGGTCTCCACCGACCGGCGCTGGTATCTCGTGGCGTACGACCTGGGGCGGGCGGACTGGCGTACGTTCCGGGTCGACCGGGTCAGCGACCCCCTGGCCACCGGTGCGAGGTTCACGCCGCGCGCACTGCCGGCGGGTGACGCGGCCGAGCTGCTGAAGCGGTCGATGTCCGCCCGGACGCAGCCGCGGTTCGAGGTCGACGTGAGCTTCGCGGCGCCCGCCGACTTCGTGGCGGCCCGGCTGCCGTCGTTCCTCGGCGCACCGACCGCCACGGGCCCTGACTCCTGCCGGCTGCGGACCGAGTCGACCGACTCGCCGGAGTGGCTGGCGCTGCGACTGGCTCTGGTGGACTGCGAGTTCACCGTCCACGCACCCGCGTCGCTGACGGACCATCTGAAGGACCTGGGCGCCAGGCTCACCCGGGCGGCCGGCCGTGCCGGGCATGGGTGAGCCCCGGCACCTGGGGGGGGTTGGTGCCGGGGCTCGTCTCAGGGGGCCGACGAATCGGCCGACGCGCACAAGCGGACTGTGCGGATACGGGTGACACTACGGCTGCGGAGCGGCTGCGTCACGCCGCCGCGTCGAAACCTGTGTCCCTGGCCATTTTCTTCAGCTCCAGAAGCGCGTGCTTCTCGATCTGACGGATCCTCTCGCGGGTCAGCCCGTGCTCCTTGCCGACCTCGGTCAGCGTGCGCTCGCGGCCGTCCTCGATGCCGTACCTCATCTTGATGATGGAGGCCGTGCGCTGGTCGAGCTTGCCGATGAGGTCTTCCAGCTCCTCGCTGCGCAGCAGCGTCATCACGGACTGCTCGGGCGAGACCGCGGAGGTGTCCTCCAGCAGATCGCCGAACTGCGTGTCGCCCTCGTCGTCCACGGACATGTTCAGGCTGACCGGGTCACGGGCCCAGTCCAGCACGTCGGTGACGCGCTCGGGCGTGGAGCCCAGTTCCTTGGCGACCTCGGCATGCTCGGGGTCGCGGCCGTGCTCGCGGTTGAACTCGCGCTGCACACGCCGGATCCTGCCCAGCTCCTCCACGAGGTGGACGGGGAGCCGGATCGTCCGGGACTGGTCGGCTATCGAGCGGGTGATGGCCTGGCGGATCCACCACGTCGCGTACGTCGAGAACTTGAAGCCCTTGGCGTAGTCGAACTTCTCCACGGCGCGCACCAGGCCGGCGTTGCCCTCCTGGATCAGATCCAGCAGGGGCAGGCCGCTGCGCGGGTAGCGCCGGGCGACGGCGACGACCAGGCGGAGGTTGGACTTGATGAAGATGTCCTTGGCGCGCTCGCCTTCGGCTATCAGCGCTTCGAGCTCTTCACGCGAGGCCCCGCCGGCCTCGCTCTCGACGTCTCCGTCGAGGATCTGCCGGGCGAACACCCCGGCCTCGATGGTCTGGGACAGCTCGACTTCCTTTGCGGCGTCGAGCAGCGGTGTGCGAGCGATCTCGTCGAGGTACATGCCGACCAGGTCGCGGTCGGCGATCTCCCCGCCCACAGCGCGAACACTGCTTGCCGCGTTCGTTCCGCGGGTGGCGGTACGACGGGCGACGGCACGGGTTGCCATGCGAGCTCCCTTACTTGACTGAGTAGGTCGCGACACCCTCCCGGGTGCCCTGCATCTGTCGGTAAGAACGACTGGAATCCGGACAGAATTCCCCTGCGTGCCTGGATTTTTGTGATCATGCAGTACCCTGTCCCGCCGCAGGGAGGAAGCAGATGGCATCGACGGCCCGAGAAGTGCAGGTCAGGTCGGGAACAGAGGCCGACATCGGCCCGCTGACCGACATCTACAACCACTACGTCCGCGAGACCGGCGTCACCTTCGACACCGTCCCCTTCACCCCGCAGGAGCGGCTGCCGTGGCTGCGCTCCCACCCTGAAGACGGCCCGCACCGGCTTTTGGTTGCTCAGGATGTCCCGTCTGCCCGGATTCTGGGCTATGTAACCAGCAGCCCCTTCCGGGCGAAGCCCGCGTACTCCCCTTCTGTGGAGGTCAGCGTCTACTGCGCCCCGGACGCCGCCGGGCGCGGCATCGGCACGCTGCTGTACGAGGCGCTCTTCGCGGCCCTGGAACCCGAGGACGTCCATCGCGCGTACGCGGGCATCGCGCAGCCCAACGAAGCCTCGGGGCGGCTGCACGCGCGCTTCGGGTTCCGTTACGTGGGGACGTACGAGGAGGTCGGCCGGAAGTTCGGCCGCTACTGGGACGTGGCCTGGTACGAGAAGCCGCTCGGCTGAGAGACCGGGACGCGGCTCCTCAGCCGCTCAGCCGCTCAGCCGCTCAGCCGCCCAGCCGCTCAGTCGCTCAGCCGAACTGGAGTGATCTCTTCGCGAGGCCCATCCAGAAGCCGTCGATGACGCTCCGGCCCTCGGCCAGCTCACCCTCCGCAGCTCCCAGCGTCACGAACAGCGGGGCGAAGTGCTCGGTGCGGGGGTGGGCCAGCCGGCCCGCCGGGGCCTTGTGCTCGAAGTCCAGCAGCGCGTCGACGTCCTGCGCGAGCAGCGCCCGCTGCCCCCAGTCGTCGAACTCCGCCGACCAGCCGGGCACGCCAGGGCCGCTGTGCCGCAGAGCCGCGAGGTTGTGGGTGAAGAAGCCGCTGCCGATGATCAGCACGCCCTCGTCCCGCAGCGGCGCCAGCTTGCGGCCGATCTCCAGCAGCCGCTGCGGGTCGAGCGTCGGCATGGAGACCTGGAGGACGGGGATGTCGGCCAGCGGGAACATCTCGACCAGCGGCACGTACGCGCCGTGGTCGAGGCCGCGGTCCGGCACGTCCTGCACGGGCATCCCGGCGCCGCGCAGCAATTTCCGTACGGAGTCGGCGAGTTCCGGCGCGCCGGGGGCCGCGTACCGCACCTGGTAGTAGTGCTCGGGGAAGCCCCAGAAGTCGTACACGAGCGGTATCGTCTCGACCGCGCCGAGCGCGAGCGGCGCCTCCTCCCAATGGGCGGAGACCATCAGGATCGCCGTGGGGCGCGGCAGGTCGGCCGACCACGCGGCGAGTTCGGCGGGCCACAGCGGGTCGTCGGCGAGCGGCGGGGCGCCGTGGGAGAGATAGAGGGCGGGCATGCGCTCGGCGACTGCGTTCACGGCTCTTCACTCCCGGCCACTCGAAATCCTGGCTGCTTCAAATCTTGACTGCTCGAAATCTTGACTGCTTGACATCCGGCTGCTTGAAACCTCAAGCGTTCTCACCCATGACGGTAACCGAATCTAGTTAAACTTTCAATAACAGATAGGGTGCCTTCATGACCACGTCACCCACGGAGCCCCGCTGGCTCAGCGCCGAGGAGCAGCGCGTCTGGCAGGCCTATCTGCATGCCACGACCCTGCTGGAGGACCATCTCGACCGGCAGCTCCAGCGCGACGCGGGGATGCCGCACATCTACTACGCGCTGCTCGTCCAGCTCTCCAGGGCTCCGGCGGACGGGATACGGATGACCCAGCTCGCCAAGGACGCCAAGATCACCCGGTCCCGGCTCTCCCACGCGGTCGCCCGCCTGGAGAAGCACGGCTGGGTACGGCGCGAGGACTGCGCGTCCGACAAGCGCGGGCAGAACGCGTTCCTGACCGAGGCGGGCGGCGAGGTGCTGCGGCGGTCGGCGCCCGGCCATGTCGCCGCCGTACGGGAGGCCATCTTCGACCGGCTCAGCCCGGTGCAGGTGGTCCAGCTCGGCGAGATCATGCGGGTGCTGGCCGAGGGGCTGCAGGCCGAGAGCCGCGCGGGCGCGGACGCGGATCTGCCCTGGCGCCGCTGAGAAACCGCGGCACCAGGGCAGATCCGTCGTACGTGTTCACGTGATCGCCTTCACGACCGGCTCAGGCCGGCGGGGGCGACCGTCAGTGCATCGCCACCGGGATCTTGACCTCGTCCTCGGAACCGGCGTCCTTCGTACCGCCGCTGACCGTGCTCGCGCCCGGCCGTCCGGCGTTGATGAAGGTGAACGCGATGGCGGAGGCGACGGCGAGGATGCCGACGGCCCACCAGATGGCGTTCGTGTAGCCGTGCACGAGACCCTGCGCCTGGACCAGCTTCGCGTTGGCGCCTGCGCCCGCGAGGTGCGCGGCGAGGTACGACGTGGTGGCCGAGGCGGCGATGGTGTTCAGCAGCGCCGTACCGATGGCGCCGCCGACCTGCTGCGAGGTGTTGACCATCGCGGAGGCGACACCGGCGTCACGCGGCTCGATGCCGTGCGTGGCCAGCGACATGGCCGGCATGAACGCCGTACCCATACCGAGGCCCAGCAGGACCATGCCGGGCAGGATCACTCCGGCGTACGACGAGCCGACCTCAAGACGGGTCAGCAGCAGCATGCCCACGGCGCCCAGCGCGAAGCCGGGACCCATCAGCAGCCGGGCCGGGACCCGGGTCATCAGCCGGGCGCCGATCTGGGTGGAGCCCGTGATCATGGCGACGACCATCGGCAGGAACGCGAACCCGGTCTTGACCGAGGAGTAGCCCTGCACGACCTGGAGGTAGTACGTCAGGAAGAGGAAGAGCCCGAACATCCCGATGATGGCGAGGCCCAGCGAGGCGTAGACACCACCGCGGTTGCGGTCGGCGACGACGCGCAGCGGCAGCAGCGGGGCCTTGACCTTCGACTCGACGTAGACGAACGCGGCGAGCAGGACCACGGTGGCCACGAACAGGCCGACCGTCATCGGGTCGGACCAGCCGTCGGAGGCGGCGCGGGTGAAGCCGTAGACCAGCGAGACCAGGCCGAGCGTGGAGAGCACGACGCCGGGGACGTCCAGGGGCGAGCGGTTGCGCTGGCCCTCGGGCTCGCGGATGACGAAGTACGCGCCGAGCGCGGCGACAACGGCGAACGGGATGTTGACGAAGAACGTCCAGCGCCAGTTCAGGTACTCGGTGAGGAAGCCGCCGAGCAGCAGGCCGACGGCGCCACCGCCACCGGCGATCGCACCGAAGATGCCGAACGCCTTGGCGCGCTCCTTGGCCTCGGTGAAGGTCACGGCGAGCAGCGACAGGGCGGCCGGCGCGAGCAGCGCGCCGAACAGGCCCTGAGCCGCGCGCGAGCTGAACAGCATCGCCTCGTTGACGGCGGCGCCGCCGACCGCGGAGGCGGCGGCGAATCCGGTCAGGCCGATGACGAAGGCGCGCTTGCGGCCCCAGAGGTCACCGATGCGTCCGCCGAAGAGCAGCAGCCCGCCGAAGGCGAGGGCGTAGGCGGTGATGATCCACTGCTTGTTGGCGTCGGAGATGTCGAGGTCGGCCTGTGCGTGCGGCAGCGCGATGTTCACGATGGTCGCGTCGAGGACCACCATCAACTGGGCGACGGCGATGAAGACGAGCGCCGTCCAGCGCCTGGGATCGGGAAGCCGGGTGTCGGCTGTTTGAGACATGGAGGTATCCACCTAAGGGTGCGAAAAGGCGAAAAGGTGCGTAAGTACAGGCGACGCTGCCGGTCTTACGAGGTCGTTGAGTCACCCGGGTCATGAGGTGACGGTGTGATGGACAGGCGGGGTCGAGCGCCTGCCGCTGGTGTGCGTGACGGCCGGAACCGGTGAGGGCCGGGGGCCGAGGGCGGGGGCCGAAGGGCCGGAGCCGCTGGGTCAGGTATGTCGAGTGGGTTCAGGGCGCGTCACGGAGCGGCGCGGCGCAGATCCTCCAGAGTCGCGGCCTTGCCGGGCAGTTCCGACCGGGCGGGCGCCTCGAGGCCGTCCAGGAAAAGCTGCAGATGCCGGTGGGTGAACCGGTCCATGTTGACGCAGCCGGTGCCGGGCAGCGGGCGGGTGAGCTGGGACAGCGCGACCATCAGATCGCCGACGGCGACGTCGGTGCGCAGCCGTCCGGCCTGCCGTGCCCGTTCCATCAGCGCTTCTACGGCGCCTTCGAGGCGCTCGCGCGCCGCGTCGAGTTCGGGGCGGGCTCGGTCGAAATCACCGGAGAGCAGGGGGCACAGGGCCCCCACCCGTTCGTCTGCCGCCGCGTGCACGAAGCGGCGGAGGGCGAACGAGGGGTCGGATTCCCGCATCGCGACCTCTTCGGCCAGGTCCGCGGTGCGGGCCAGGACGGAGAGCACGACGTCGTGGATGAGGGAGTCCCGGTCGGGGAAGTGCCGGTACAGCGTGGCGTTGCCGATACCCGCGCGGCGGGCGATCTCGTCGAGGGGGGCCTCGGGCCCGTACTCCACGAACATCTCCCGGGCCGCAGCGACGATCCGCTCCCTGTTGCGCAGAGCGTCCGCGCGCGGTCGGGGAGCCCGGCGCGCTTCGGTCTCGACGGCGGCTGTGGCGGTCACGTCGGCCTTCCCTCGTAGTGGGCGGTAACTCGGCCGTAACCGGGGATGGCTTCCCCGTTTGGCTCGGACACAGGTGCAAACGGGGAAGAGATCCCCGGTTATTTCACTCGTTCGCGTGACGTGGGTCACACCATCGGAAGAACCCATGATCGGCATCGGAAGAACCCACGATCGGCGCACCCAGCGAGCGCCGACACGCCGGGCGACGCAGGGTGATCGAACAGAGCGCAGTCGGCCCTGGGCGGTCCCCTTCGGCCCCGGGCAGTCAGGACGGCCGGCTGCCGGTGACCCGAAGGCGGCGACCGTATGCAGCACACGCGCGGGATACGTGGAGGCCCTCACGGCAGGCACCGCAGGCCCCATCGGGTCGGCGCGCTCGCCGGACTGGCCGCCCTCACCCTCGCGGCGCTGACCACGGCGAGCGGCACGCTCCCCAACCCGAGCCGCGCCTCCGCGGGACCCGCGGTCGACAACGACGCGGTGCTCGGCCCGTGCCGGATCGCCTCCACCACGACCGTGCAGATGTCCGAGGGGCTGCCGACGCCGCCCGGCTACTCGCCCTCGACCGGTTCGGTGCACGCCCTCAACCTCATGATCGACTTCCCGGACGCGCCGGGCAAGGGGCGGGCGCTCGACCGGCTCGCGGAATTCTTCCCGCAGACCACGAAGTGGTTCAGGACCAGCTCCTACGGGCGGCTCGACTACCACCCCGAGGCCCCGCTGAAGGACTGGCTGCGGATGCCGAAGGCGTTCTCCGCCTACGGGATCGAGCGCGGCTCACCGTACGAGCCCGGCTACCACGACCTCGTCAAGGACATCGTGCGCGAGGCCGACGCGCGGGTGGACTTCAGCGCGTACGACCTGGTGAACATCCTGGTCACCCCGAACGCCGGCCCTTCGGCGCTGGACACCGTCCTGTCCGTGACGTTCTCGGGCAACGACGACGCCCCCCACGCGGACGGCGTGCCGCTGTCCAACACGTCCTTCGTCTACAGCCGCCAGGACGACGGCTCGGGCTCGTACGCGGAGACCGGCTTCCGGGTGCTACCGCACGAGAACGGCCATGTCTTCGGCCTGCCAGACCTGTACACCACGGACGGCGGCGGGGCCGTCGGGCACTGGGACATCATGTCCGAGGACTGGGGCGCCGACAACGACCTGCTGGGCTGGCACAAGTGGAAGCTGGGCTGGCTCGACGACAACCAGATCAACTGCGCCTCGTCGCCGGGCACCAGCGAATACACCCTGAAACCGCTGGCCACCCCCGGTGGCTCCAAGCTGATCTTCATACCCGTGTCGGGCCAGTCCGGGTACGCGGCGGAGGTACGCACGCGTGCGGGCAACGACGAGGCGGTGTGCGAGCCGGGGGTGCTGATCTACCACGTGGACTCGACCGTGGACACCGGCAGGGGCCCGGTGAGCATCGAAGACAGCAAGAAGGACAGCGGCGGCTGCACCCGCCTCCCGAACGTCCAGGCAGAACTGTCGGACGCGCCGTACCAGGCGGGCGAGTCGTTCACGGACGCCGACAACCACATCAAGATCACGGTCCTGAAACAGGAACCGAGCGGGGACTACCGGGTGCGGGTGACACGGTCCTGAGCGGGGGCGGGGGGACGCGGCATCCGGGGCCGCCACTCCGGCTAGAACAGCTCGGCAGCCGCGGCGCGCAGCTCGCGTTTGAGTACCTTGCCCGTCGCGTTGCGTGGGAGGGGGTTCGTTCGCAGCAGTACATGGGCGGGGACCTTGAACGGGGCCAGGGTCAGGGCGCAGTACGCGCGTAGGTCGTCCGCGCTTGTCGTCGCGGTCGGGGTTTGTTGGATCACGGCTACGACCTCCTCGCCGAGTACCGGGTGCGGTACGCCGAATACGGCGGCTTCGAGGACGTCCGGGTGGTCGTACAGCGTGGTCTCGACCTCCACGCAGTACACGTTCTCGCCGCCCCGTACGACCATGTCCTTGATCCGGTCCACGATGCTGACGCGGCCCTCGCGTACCGTCGCGAGGTCGCCCGTTCTGAACCAGCCGGCGGGGGTGAACGCCTCGGCCGTCGCTTCCGGGGCGTGCCAGTAGCCCCGTACCAGCGACTGGCCCCTCAGCCACAGCTCCCCCACCTCGCCCGCCTCCAGCGGCGCGCCCGCCGGGTCCACGACGCGGGTCTCCGTGACCGGGGTCGGGCGGCCCACGCTGCCCGGGAAGGCGCGGTAGGCCGCGCCGAAGTTGGCCGTCACGCCGCCGCAGGTCTCGGTGAGGCCGTAGCCGTTGCGCGGCTCGACGCGCTCGCCGTAGCGGTCGGTGATGCGGCCCACGAGGCCGGGCGGGGCGGCGGCGCCGCCGGTGTTCAGCATGGTGAGCGTCGGCAGGTCGTCTCCGGCCTCGGCAGCCGCGTCCAGCAGGTGGAGCGCGGTGGACGGGACGCCCGCGAAGTACGTCACCCGGTGGGCGCGGATCAGCTCCAGGGCGCGCGCCGCGTCCCACTTGCGCATCAGGACGAGCGTCCCGCCCGCCGCCATCACCGAGTAGACGCTGGTGAAGGCCGCCACATGGAAGAAGGGGAACGTCATCAGACCGACCGGGGCCGGGCCCTGGCCCGGGATCTCGCCGCGGCCGAGCGCGGCGAGCGCCGCGAGGTAGCGGGGGTTCGTCGCCGCGCCCGCCTGGGCGAGCTGCGTGGCGACCGCGCCCTTCGGGCGGCCCGTCGTGCCGGACGTGTAGATGATGGTGGCGTCGTCCTCGGCCCGTACCTCGACGTCGGGCGGGGCGGCGGCCGGATCGGGGGCCGGCAGGTCCTCGTACCGCTCCACGCCGCCCGCCTCCACCGGGCCCTCGCAGTGGAAGACCAGCGTCCGCGCACCCGCGCTCGCCGCCCAGCCGCTGACGCGCGGCAGCCGCTCGCCGTCCACCAGCAGCACGCGCGGCTCGCAGTCGGCCAGCGCGTAACGGAACTCGTCCTCGGTCCACCACGCGTTGAGCGGCACGGCGACGAGACCGGCGAGCTGGGTCGCCCAGAAGGCGATCTGCCACTCGGGGTGGTTGCGCATCGCGATGGCGGCGCGGTCGCCTGGGCGCAGCCCGTACGTCTCGACGAAGCGGTTGGCGAGGGCGGTCGCGGCGGCGAAGAACGCGCCGTACGTGTACGTGCCGCCCTCGCCGACGAGGAACGGCCGGTCGCCGTACGCCCACGTGGCCTCGACGAACTCGCGCAGGGTGCGCGGACCGCTCTCGTAGATCAGCGAGCCGTCCTCCGCGCGTACGACGGCGAAGGGCGCGCCGGGTGCGGTCAGCGCGGCGCCGGCCTCGGCTTCGGTGTGGGGCACGGGCACCTGGAGCACCTTCCTGACCTGGGCACGGGCCTGGGCCTGGGCCTGAGCGCTTGCTCAGTGACCCGGTGACGCTATGCCCGCGCCCGGTACGCGGTCAACCGGACCGCGAACATGGGCACGGGCATGGGCACGACGTCACAGGCCCTTACGTGCCGATCACTTGCCGATCACTCGCGATCACTTGCCGATCGTCGCGACCCACTCGTCCACCGTCACGACATCCGCCTGGCGCGGGAACACCTTGTCGGTGAGCACCCGGTGCACCTCGGGGTCGGCGTCGAGGCAGCCGTCCTCCAGCACCGTAAGACCGAAGTCCAGGTCGGACGCCTGGCGGACGGTCGACAGCACGACACCGCTCGTCGCGATGCCGGTGAGGACGAGCCGGTCGATCCCGCCCGCGCGCAGGACGAGGTCGAGGTCGCTGCCGGCGAAGGCGCTGACCCGCTTCTTCGTGACGACGACCTCGTCCGGGCGCGGTGCGACGTCGGGATGGATCCGCGCCTGCGGATCGGCGTCCGTGAAACCGCCCGGCGTACCGGAACTCGCGGCGTGCGCGGCCATCGCGGCGAACGTCTTGTTGCGGGCGCTGACCTCGGGGTGCCCGTGCCGGAAGCCGATCACGACGTACACCACCGGGATGTCGGCGGCGCGGGCCGCGTCAACGGCCCGGCGCAGCCGTGGCAGATAGCCGGCGTCCCCGTCGAACCGGTCCGTGATGCCGCGCTGGACGTCCATCACGAGGAGGGCGCTTTTCGCCATTTGGGCTGTCCTTTCTCATCTTTGTCCGAGGGAGGCTGCTGGTCGGCACGCTGGTGCCCACCGCGCAGCAGGGAGGCGACCGCGGCGACCAGAGCCATGCCGGCGGCCACACTGAAGACGATCACGAGTCCGTCGTGGAACGGACCCGAGACCAGTTGGGGAAAGAAGCTGTGCCCGGTCAGCGTGGTCACCTGGGCGTGCGAGAGCTTGTCCAGCACCCCGCTCGGCGCCAGCAGGTGTCCGATCGGGTTGTCGCCGAGGAAGGTGGCGAAGAGGGTGCTCACCGGTGGCAGCGACGCCACCTGGTCCGCCGTCGCCGCCGGTACCCCCTGGGCCTGGAGCCCGGAGTTGAGGGTGTGCGGCAGGGACGAGGCGAGGCCGGAGATCATCAGTGAGAAGAACACGCCGATCGACAGGGCCGTACCGGAATTCTGGAACGTGGAGCGCATCCCGGAGGCGACCCCGCGGTACTCCGGCTGGACGCTGCCCATGATCGCCGAGGTGTTGGGCGAGGAGAACATGCCCTGCCCGAGCCCGTTGACCAGCAGCAGCGTCGCGAACAGGTAGTAGTTGAAGTTCACCGGCAGGGTGAGCAGCCCGCCGAACGAGGCCGCGACCAGCAGCAGCCCGCCGGTCGAGAACAGCCGGGCGCCGAAGCGGTCCGACAGATAGCCGCTCACCGGGCCCGCGATCAGGAACCCGACCGTGAGCGGCAGCATCGCGACACCGGCCCACAGCGGGGTGTCCTCGAAGTCGTAGCCGTGCAGCGGCAGCCAGATGCCCTGGAGCCAGATGATCAGCATGAACTGGAGCCCGCCGCGGGCGATGGCGGTCAGCAGCGCGGCGAGGTTGCCCGCGGCGAACGCCCGTACCCGGAACAGCGCGAGCTGGAACATCGGCTCCTTGACCCGCGTCTCCACGAAGCAGAACACGATCAGCAGGAAGATGCCGCCGAAGATCCCGCCCAGCACCATGGGGTTGGACCAGCCGGTCGCGTCCCCGCCGTACGGCTGGATGCCGTACGTGATCGCGGCGAGCAGGATGCCCGTCCCCGCCGTGAAGGTGACATTGCCGAACCAGTCGACCCGGCCGGGTTTGCGGGTGCCGGTCTCGCGCAGGCTGCGGTACGACCAGATGGAGCCGATCACACTGATCGGGACGCTGACCCAGAACACCGCACGCCAGTCGACGACGGCAAGCAGCCCGCCGGCCAGCAGCCCGAGGAACTGCCCCGCCAGCGCGGTGACCTGGTTGATGCCGAGCGCCATGCCGCGCTGCCCGGCCGGGAAGGCGTCCGTGAGGATGGCGGCGGAGTTCGCCGTCAGCATCGAGCCGCCGACGGCCTGCACGATCCGCCACAGGATCAGCCAGAGCGCGCCGCTGCCGCCCTTGAACGGGTCGAGCGACAGCGCGATCGAGGCGCAGGCGAAGATCACGAAGCCGAGGTTGTACATCTTGACGCGGCCGAACATGTCGCCGAGCCGGCCCAGGACGACGACGAGCACGGCCGAGACCAGCAGATAGCCGAGGATCATCCAGAGCAGATAGCCGATGTTCCCGGGCGCGAGCGGGTCGAGGTCGATCCCCCGGAAGATCGCGGGCAGCGAGATGATCACGATGGAGCTGTCCATCGTGGCGATCAGGACGCCGAGGGTGGTGTTGGACAGCGCCACCCACTTGTAGCGGTCGGTGACGGGCCCGCGGGCCGCCTCGCGGGCCGCGCGGCCCTTCGGCGCCCCGGTCACAGCCGCTCCGCCAGCCGGTCGAGCAGCGGCAGTACGCCGCGCAGCGCGGCGCGCTCCTCGTCGGTGAACTCCTCGTTCAGGACGGTGGTGAGCCGCTGGACGGACTCGGAGCGCCGGTCGATCAGCACTTTGCGGCCCTGGTCGGTCACCGTCATCACCGCGCGGCGGCCGTCGGCTGCGTCGGGGGTGCGCAGGACGAGCCCGCGCTCCTCCAGCGCGGCGAGCGTCGTCGCCATCGCCTGCGGGCGTACCCGCTCCAGGTCGGCGAGGGAGCCGGGGGAATCGGCCCCGTCCCGGCTGAGCCGGGAGAGGACGGACACCTCGGAGAGGGTCACGTCCCCGACGGCGTGCTTCTGGCGCAGCCGCCGGGCGATCCGGGCGACGGACAGGCGGAGCGCCGCTCCAATCTCTTCATCCATAAGTAGTAACAATAGACTTATCAAGAGCATGTAACGACCTCGACACCACCGAGGCGGCGCCGAGGTCGGTTACGTGCGGTGATACGGCTCCGTCGCGCCTTCGTCAGGGCTGCTGGAGCAGCTTGAACGACTGGGCGGCGGAGCCGTCGCAGGCGCGCTGGACGAGCTGCACACCGTCCGCCGCGCTCGCCGGAGCGCTGAGGCACTTGCCGGTGGCGCGGGTGGTGAAGTGGTACGCGCCGGAGGACTCGGCGACCGCCTTCCACTGCTGGTTGCTGCCGCCGGAGTAACTCCAGAGCTGGAGCGGCGCGTTGTCGGCGGCGGACACGTTCGTGACGTCGACGACCTGCTGCGGGTCGGCACGGACGCCGATCCGCGAGAAGCCGCCGTCGGTGGCGCGCACCTGGTACTGCTGCGCCTGGGTGCCGTTGCAGGCGTACTGCTGGACGGGGGTGCCGTTGGCGGTGGCGGCGGCCTTCGCGTCCACGCACTTGCCGTTGCCGCTGTTGACCAGCGCGTACCAGGCGGTCTCGGAGATCGGCCCGGTGGGCGGTGGCGTACCGCCGTCGCCCACCGATCCCGTACCGAGCCATGTGAGGCTGTCGATGAGGAACTTGTTCTGGGTGGCGCTGGCGAACGTGGACGAGAGCCGCTGGTTGGTGCTGTAGTTCATGTCGTTGTGCCCGAAGTTGGCGTACACCATCTTGTAGTGGGTGTTGGTCCACAGGATCGGGTAGTAGCCGCTGGTCCAGTCCTGGTTGGGGTCGGTGCCGAGCGGGAAGCTCACCGGGTCGACGGACGCCAGGATCTTGATGTCCGGGTTCTGCCTGAGGTCGTTGCTCCAGCTATACCACTCGCTCACGGCGGAGGTGAAGGTCGCGGGCAGCCCCGCGGTGTTGGGCAGCGAGTGGTCCTCGACCCTCAGCGTCGCGGCCTCCGGGCCCCAGGTATTGGTCCGGAAGTCGCCGGAGCCGAGGAAGTCGTTGTAGTACCAGGGCCATTCGCCGGAGTCGGTGGTGAACGCCGAGACATGGAAGCCCAGCCAGCCGCCGCCGTTGCGCATGTACTGCTCGAATCCGGCGCGCTGGGCGGCGGTGTGCGGGGAGTTGTCGAGGAACAGCACGACCTGGTACTGGGCGAGGGTGCTCGCGTTGGTGAGCTGGTCCCAGTTGTTGGTGGCGGTGTACGAGAAGTTGTTGGCGGCCGCGGTCTGCGGGAACCACGCGTTGGCTTCCTTGACGAAGTCGATGTGCGCGGCGTCGTACGTACCGTCGTAGAAGGCCAGCACCTTGAACGCGGGTGCGGCGGGGGCGGCGGGTGCGGCGGAGGCGGCTTGCGCGGCGACGGCTCCGCCGCCGGTGGTGGCGGTGGCGACCAGGCCGAACAGCGCGGCCAGCAGCGCGAGCAGCAGCGGGCGGGCCTTCCTGGGGCGAGGTCTGTTCCAGCTCTTCCTGATCATCGGGCGACGACCCTTCTTCACACGTGGGGGGTGTGCCATGCGAGATATGCCATGCCCATGCCAATTACAGGCAAGTGACGTGGCTCACTCGTGATTTAAGAAGTGAAGACATCGGGTGTCAAGGCTTTGGTATGGACCAATAAGTCGAAGGCGCTGGTCACCCGGCGGCCGGTCCGCTCACCCGGCGGCCAGCAGCGCGGCGTACCGGTCGAGGTCGATGTTGCCGCCGCTGACCACCACACCGACCCGCTGCCCGCGCAACTGCTCGGCCGCCCCGCGCACCGCGGCGAGCCCCAGGCAGCCGGTGGGCTCCACGACGAGCTTCATGTACGTGGCGAAGGCCCGCATGGCGTCGACGAGTTCGTCGTCGGTCGCGGTGAGGATGTCGGTGACCTCACGGCGGATGATCTCGAAGGTGAGGTCGCCCAGATGCTGGGTCTGCGCACCGTCCGCGATGGTCTTCGGCGTCTCGATCCGTACGAGGCTCCCCTGCCGCAGCGACTGCCGCCCGTCGTCGCCGGCCGCCGGCTCGACCCCGTACAGCCGGCACCCGGGCGCCATCTCCCGCACCACCAGCGCCGTACCCGACAGCAGCCCGCCGCCGCCGAGCGGCACGAACAGCGCGTCCAACTCACCGACCTCCGCGAACAGTTCACGGGCGACGGTGCCCTGCCCCGCGATCACATGCGGATGGTCGAACGGCGGGACGAGCGTCAGCCCGCGCTCATCGGCGAGCGTGCGCGTGATCTCCACGACGTCCTCGGTGTACCGGTCGTACGGGACGACGCGGCCCCCGTACGCCTTGGTCGCGGCGATCTTCGACGCGGGACCGTCGTGCGGCATGACGATGGTCGCCGGAATCCCCAGCAACTGCGCGGCGAGCGCGACGGCCTGCGCGTGGTTGCCCGAGGAGTAGGCCACCACCCCGGCCCGCCGCTGCTCGGGGGTGAACTGCGCGAGCGCGTTGTACGCCCCCCGGAACTTGAAGGCGCCGACCCGTTGGAAGTTCTCGCACTTGAACACCACGTCCACGCCGAGCTGTTCGTCGAGCAGCCGCGAGCGCAAAACGGGCGTCCGGTGCACGGCGGAAGCCCCCCGCACCGCTGCGGCCTCCACGTCCTGAAAGGTCGGTGCCTGCACCATCGACGCCACGCTCCTCGCACTCCGCCCCCATGTGCCCCCGACCCTACCGACCGCCCGCGAGGTCGCGGCGCAGGTATTCGGCGGTGTGCGAGCCGGTGGAGCCGGTGGAGCCGCTGGTCTTGAGGAGTTCCGCCGGGGTGCCCTCGAACAGGACCCGGCCGCCGCCGCTGCCGCCCTCGGGGCCGAGGTCGATGATCCAGTCGGCGCTCTTGACCACATCGAGGTTGTGCTCGATGACGATCACGGTGTTGCCCTGGTCGACGAGCCGCTCGACGATGCCGAGGAGCCGGTGGGTGTCGGACATGTGCAGCCCGGTGGTGGGCTCGTCCATCACGTACACACTGCCGACGCGGTGCAGATCGGCCGCGAGCTTGAGGCGCTGGCACTCGCCGCCGGACAGGGTGCTGAGCGGCTGGCCGAGACCCACGTAGTCCAGACCCACCTCGCTCAGCGCGTTCAGCATCCGGCGGAGCTTGGGCTCGGTGAAGAAGTCCGCCGCCTCGACCGCCGTCATTTCCAGTACGTCGCTGATCGACCGGCCGCGCAGCCGGTGACCGAGGACGTCGTCGGAGAACCGGCGGCCCCGGCAGACCTCGCAGACGGACTTGAGCGTCTCCATGAACGCGAGGTCCGTGTACAGCACACCAAGACCTTGGCAGTTGGGGCAGGCGCCCTTGGAATTCGCGCTGAACAGCGAGGCGCTGACCCCGTTGGCCTTGGCGAAGAGCTTACGGATCGGGTCCAGCAGACCGGTGTACGTGGCGGTGTTGGACCGCCGGCTGCCCGCCACGGCGGACTGGTCGATCACGATGGCGTCCGGATACCGGCTGAGGAAGTCGTCGTTGACCAGAGAGCTCTTCCCCGACCCGGCCACTCCGGTGACCACGGTCAGGACGCCGACGGGGAAGTCGACCGTGACATCGCGGAGGTTGTGGCTGTGCGCGCCGGTGACGGTGAACTTCCCGGTCGGGCGGCGGGGTTCGGCCTTCACCGGCAGCCGGTTGCGGAGGTTGCGGCCGGTGAGCGTGTCGGCCCCGACGAGGTCGGCGAAGCTCCCCTCGAAGACCACTTCGCCGCCCAGCGTCCCGGCCTTCGGGCCCATGTCGACCACATGGTCGGCGATGGCCATGACGTCCGGGTCGTGCTCGACCACCAGCACGGTGTTGCCCTTGTCCCGCAGTTGGACGAGGAGTTCCTTGAGCCGGTGCACGTCGCGCGCGTGCAGCCCGACGCTCGGCTCGTCGAAGACGTACAGCATCCCGGTCAGGCTGCTGGACAGATGGCGGACCATCTTGATCCGCTGCGACTCGCCGCCCGAGAGCGTGCGGGTCTCCCGGTCCAGGCTCAGATAGCCGAGGCCGATGTCGGCCAGGTGGCGCAGGCGCGCGACCAGGTCGTCCAGGACCGGTTTCACCTGGGGCAGGTCCAACTCCCCGAGGACCGCGCCGAGGTGTTCGGCCTCCATCGACGTGAGGTCGGCGATGTGGTGGCCGGCGATGCGGCAGGCACGGGCGGCGGGCGCGAGGCGGGTGCCGGCGCAGTCCGGGCAGGGAGCCGAGCGTACGAACCGCTGGAAGACCTTGCGGCTGCGCTCGGACATGTCCTCCTTCTTGATGTAGAGCCTGCTGAACTTGTCGGCCACTCCCTCGTACTTGACGTTCAGGGTGTTGCCCTGCCAGCTCAGGCCGAGCTTCTGCGGCAGCTCCCCGTGCAGCAGCAGACGCCACTCCTGCTCGGTGAAGTCGGCCAGCGGCTTGTCGTTGTCGAAGAAGCCGGACTTCACGTAACTGAGCCAGTACCAGCTCTCCGTGGAGAAGTCGGGGTGCAGCAGGGCGCCTTGGTTGAGGGACTTGGTGCGGTCGACGAACGCGTCGAGGTCGAGTTCCACGATCCTGCCCAGCCCCTCGCAGGCCGGGCACATGCCCTGGGGGTCGTTGAACGAGAAGGCGCTGGGCGGCAGTCCCGCCGGGTCGCCCGCGCGGGAGAACAGCAGCCGCAGCAGCGGGTTGATGTCGGTGACCGTGCCCACCGTGGAGCGCGGGTTGCCGCCCAGGCGCTTCTGGTCGATGACGACAGCGGCGGAGATGTTCTCGATGGCGTCCATGTCCGGACGGCCGTGGTCGGGGAGGAAGTTGCGGACGAAGGCGGTGAAGGTCTCGTTGAGCTGGCGCTGGGCCTCGGCGGCGATGGTGTCGAACACCAAGGACGACTTGCCCGAGCCGGAGACGCCCGTGAAGACCGTGAGGCTCCGAGCCGGGATCTCCACCGAGACGTTCTTGAGGTTGTTCTCCCGCGCACCGGTCACCTTGATGGCGTCGGTACTCACATGTGCTCCTCGATGGTGCGGGTGGGGCTCCCTGCGGGGAGCCCCGGTCGTGGTCGGGCGGTCGGACGGGCGGGCGGGCGGAGAGAGACCGCTGTCAGGCGTTCTCCTTCTGGAACGTCCTGGTGCCCCACACCAGGGCAAGCGCGGCCATGAGCAGCAGCACGAGGGAGCCCGTCAGCAGTCCCGTCGAACTCAAGTCACCGCGGAACGCGGCACGTTCGGCGTCGACCACATGGGTCAGCGGGTTTATCCGCGCCAGGTTGTAGAGCCAGCCGGGGGCCAGTTGCGCGCTGACCGGCAGCAGCACACCGGAGAGCAGGAGCAACGGCAGCAGCACGGCGTTCATCAAGGAGGGGAACACCGCCTCGCTCTTGAGGACCATGGCCAGGGCGTACGACGCCGAGGACAGGGTGACGGCCAGCACCGCGGCGATCACGAGACTCAGCAGCATGCCGGACGGCGGCGCGTCCAGGTCGAAGACCAGCAACGTCACGAGCACGATGAGCACCGACTGCGCGGTGGCCTGGACGGCCTGGGCGAGGACCTTGCCGAACAGCAGCGCGGACCGGCTGGCCGGGGTGGTGCGGAAGCGGTCGACCACTCCGACCCGGTACTCGGTGAGCAGCCCGACCCCGGCGAACGAGCCGCTGAACAGGGCCGTCTGTACGATGAGCGCCGGCGTGAGCACGGCCCAGGCGTTGCCGGAGGGGAAGCCGGGCGTGTGGTCGACCACCGTCACCATGAGGGGTCCGAAGAGGAACAGATACAGCAGGGGCTGCATGATCCCGATGATCAGCCAGGTGGGATTGCGCAGGCACAGCTTCATGTCCCTGGCGAAGATGAGCTGGGTGTCACGCAGCATGGGTGGCCTCCACGGTCCTGGGCGCCGCCTCGCCGTCGCGCAGGGAGCGCCCGGTCAGGCTGAGGAACACGTCGTCCAGGGTGGGCCTGTTCACCTTGACCGACGTCATGGTGATGCCCTGGCCGTCGAGGGCCCGCAGCAGCTCGGGCAGTACGGCGTCGCCGCGGGGGACCCGGAACCGTACGGTGTCGGCGACGACGGTGACCTCGTGCGCACCGGGCAGCCGCCGCGCCACGTCGGCGGCCTCGGCGGCCTGGTCGGCGACGTCGACCGTGATCGCGTCACCCGCGACGCGGGCCTTCAGCTCGTCCGGGGTCCCTTCGGCGACGATCGTGCCGTCGTCCGTCACCAGGATGCGGTCGCAGAGGGCGTCCGCCTCGTCGAGGTAGTGGGTGGTGAGGAAGACGGTCATGCCCTGCTCGGCGCGCATCCGGCGGACGTGGTCCCACAGGTTGGCCCGGCTCTGCGGGTCCAGTCCGGAGGTGGGTTCGTCCAGGAACACCAGCTCGGGCTCGTGCACCAGTCCGAGCGCGATGTCGAGCCGGCGCCGCTGGCCGCCGGACAGGGTCTTGGCGGGGCGCTGGTCCAGGCCGGACAGGTCGAGCCGGTCCGCCAGGAGCGCGCCGCGCCGTCGGGCTTCTGCTTTCGACAGGCCGTAGAGCCGCGCTTGCAGTTCGATCTCCTCCCCGACCTTGGACTCCGGCCAGGTGGAGCCGCCCTGCGCCACGTAGCCGATCCTGCGCCGGACCCCCTGCGGGTCGGTGAGCAGATCGCGGCCGGCCACCGTGCCCGAGCCTCGGGTGGGCCGCAGCAAGGTGGTCAGCATCCGCAGGGTCGTGGTCTTGCCGGCCCCGTTGGGGCCGAGGAACCCGACCAGCTCCCCGGCCGCCACATCGAAGTCGATGCCCTTCACCGCGTCGACGGTCCGCCCACGGAGGGCGAACTGCCGGGCGAGACCTCGCACCGTGATCATGAGTTCCTTCTCTCTCGCGCTTACCGCGTGCGGTCGGCCGCCGGAGGGGCCCGGCCAACTGCCGGGCCCCTCGGCGTGGTTCATTCCGGGCGACCGTCGGAGGCGGCGGCCTGGAACTCCGCGAGCCGCTCCTGCGCCTCGGCCATGTCCTCCGTGGTCGGGGCGTCGTCCTGGGTCAGCTTGAACCGCCAGTACCCGCTGAAGTCGATCGACGATTTGTCCAGCCCCCGGTCGTCGACCAGATGACGGCGGAGCGTCCGGACCGCGCCCGACTCGCCGGCCAGCCAGGCGAACGGGCGGCCGGGAGGGAACTCGGCCTTGCGTACCGCGTCGATCAGCACGTCACTCTGGCCCGGCGAAGTCCCGTCGCGGTACAGCCAGTTGACGGTGGCGTCGGCTGCGGTCCCGAAGCTCTGCCGCTCGGCGGCGTCGGCGACCTCGATGAAGGCCAGGGCGCGGGCGCCCTCGGGCAAAGACTCCAGCAGGGTGCCGATGGCGGGCAGCGCGGTCTCGTCGCCGGCGAGGAGGAGCCAGTCGGAGTGTGCGATCGAGTCCGTCAGCGAGACGGGCGCGGCGTAGAGGGCCGAAGGGCCGACCATGCCGAGCTGGTCACCGGGCCGGGCGGCACCGGCCCAGCTCGTGGCGGGTCCGGTGTCCCCGTGCAGGACGAAGTCGATCTCGACGGTGGTGGTGCCGGGCAGGCGCCGGCGGACGGTGAAACTGCGCATCCAGGGGCGCTCGCTCTCCGGAATGGCCAGAAACGCCTGATACCAGCCGGTCGCGTCGTCGCTCTGCTCCGGCAGGACCGGCAGGCGCTGGCCGGGCCGCGGAAAGCAGAGCTTGACCTGCTGGTCAGGCGTATGCCCCACGGAGTCGTCGAGCTGGTCGGCACTGAACTGCACCCGGGCCATGCGCGGTGTGACGCGCGTGATGTCGGTGACCCGGACGAACGAAACTGGCAGCTCTGCCATCGAAAACCTTCCAAGAGTGCTGGGCATCCCGAGGCGGGACCACACCCGCCTGATACATTACGCCGTAATCAGATGCCTGGGCGAGGTTACTTTACACAGTAAGGAGTTGCAAGGTGGTTATCTTTGCCGGCCAGGGCGACGCCCGCCGTTCGATGGCCCTGCTCTGGCGCTCGGCCGACTCCGGGGGCACCAGGGCCGCGCCAGGACCCAAGCCGGGACTCGACGTCGACACCATCGTGGCGGCGGGCATCGCGGTCGCCGAGGAGCAGGGGATGGCGGCCCTGTCGATGCGCGCCGTGGGGGCGTGGCTGGGGCGGACGGGCATGGCGCTCTACACCTATGTGCCGAGCAAGAGCGAGCTGGTCGACCTCATGCACGACCGGGTGCTGGCCGAGCTGCCCGCCGAGTACGACACCGGCGCGGGATGGCGCCCGGCGATCACCGCCTGGGCCGAGGACACCTGGTCCTTCTACCTGCGGCACCCCTGGGTGCTACAGGTCTCCCAGGCCAGGCCGGTGCTCGGCCCCGGCGAATACGCGCAGCTAGAGACGGTGGTGCGGATCCTGGACGGCACCGGCCTCGAACCACTGAAGGTCCGCCGGGTCATCGCCGTGCTGTTCCAGTTCGTCCGGGGCATGGCCCGGGTCGCGGCGGAGCGCCGGCAGGCGGCGCCGGAGACCGGGGTGTCCGACGAGGAGTGGTGGACGGCGCGGACCGCCATGCTCGCGGAGGTGGCACCCGACTTCGCCGAACGCTTCCCCGCCCTGGCGGCACTGGAGTCCAAGGCGACCGCCGCGGCCTTCGCCGATGCCTCGGGAAACGAGTCAGGCGATGCGGTACCTCATCTGGAGCGCGAGGCCAAGGAAGCCTTCCGGGTTGGCTTGGAATTGATCCTTGACGGAATCGAGGCGACACCGTAACGGCCCAGGCATATGCGGGTTCCACCGGACTTCGGAAAGCACTGCCGAGCGGTGTGTGTCAACCATTGGCGCCTTTGCGTCCGAACCAGTCACCTCCCGTCCGGAATTGATCATTGACGATGTATCGATCCGTAATCTACGGTTTTTGAGCTGGTGACCTTCCATGGTTCTCAGCCGTTGACGAATGGTACGAGATTTGGCAATGCCTCAATTCCAGGGGGAAAGCTCGTGCAGCAAATCGCCAGGCACCACCAGCGTGAGAGTCAATTGCGGGTCGACCGCAGAGCGGCCGAACCCGCCGCTCGCCACGGCACCGACGACCAGGGGCGGATCCTGACCACGCGGGTCGGTCTGAGGATCCCGGTCATCCTGTCGTACGACCGGTGGGAGAAGGCCGGGCTGCACATCTTCCAGATCGCCGACTCCTCCGCCTGGTGTCTGGGCGACTGGCTCGTGTACGGCCAGGAGCGGTACGCCGACCGCTACCGGACCGGGGTGCAGGCCGCGGGGCTCGACTACCAGACGCTGCGCAACTACGCCTGGGTGGCACGCCACTTCGAACTCGAGCGGCGGCGCGAGACCCTGAGCTTCGGCCACCACGCGGAGGTCGTCTCGCTCCCGCCCACCCAGGCGGACATCTGGCTCGACCGCGCGGAGCAGCACGGCTGGTCGAGGAACCGGCTCCGGCTCCAGCTCCGGGAGAGCCGGCAGGGCAACAGGTCGGCCCCCCTGCCGCGTTCGGGTCTGCCCCGGCTCAACGTGCCCGTCGACCGGGTGGAGCGCTGGCGCGAGGCCGCTTCGAAGGTCGAAGAGGCCTTCGAGGAATGGATAGTCGTGGCACTCGACCGCGCAGCCGCGCACGAACTCGGTGACTGACGGACCCTGCCCCCCACCACGGGAGACCACCTCTCATGCAGATCCGCATCGACCATCACACATGCATCGGGTCCGGGCAGTGCGCCCTGACGGCGCCGGGCGTCTTCACCCAGGACGACGACGGGTACGCGGAGCTGGTGCCCGGCGGGGCCGCCGCCGCGTCGCAGCGGCAGGTCCACGAGGCCGCGCTGTCCTGCCCGGTGCAGGCCATCGCCGTGGCGGCCCGCCCGGCCGGCGACTGAGCGCCTTTGCCGTCCGCCACCAGGACACGTACGGACAGAGGGGGCCGCCCCGCATCGGGCGGCCCCCTCTGCCTGTGCGGACCCGGTCAGGACCGGAGCCGGAGCCGGAGCGAGTTCAGCCGCCAACTGCCCGGCAGCAGCGCCCGGTCCAGCTCCTCGGCGCCGTCCGCCAGCTCCATGTCGGGGTAGCGCTCCAGCAGTTTGCCGAAGGCCGCCTCGCCTTCCTGCCGGGCCAGCGTGGCGCCCAGGCAGTAGTGGATGCCGTGACCGAAGCCGACATGGTTCTCGGCCTGCCCGTCCTGCTGGCGCGTGATGTCCAGGCGGTCGGGGTCGGTGTAGTGGCGCGGGTCGAAGTTGGCCGACACCAGCACCAGTTGGACCGCGTCGCCGCGCGCGACGGGCACGCCGGCGAGCTGAAGGTCCTCGGTGGCGTACCGCAGCCGCGCCACATGCACGGAGCCGCACCAGCGCATCAGCTCGTGCACCGCGCGCGGCAGCAGGGCCGGGGCCGTGCGCAGCAGGGCGAGCTGGTCGGGATGGGTGAGCAGCGCCGCGGTTCCGTTGCCGATCAGATGGGCGCTCGTCTCGTGGCCGGCCAGCACCAGCGTGACGATCATGGTGACCATCTCGACGTCGCTGAGCCGTCCGCCGTCGTCGTCCTGGGCCCGGATCAGCTCGCTCAGCAGATCGTCCGTGAGCGCGGCGCGGCGCCGTGCGATCAGTTCGTGGCAGTACTCGATCATCACGGGGAAGGAGTTCTGGAGCCGTTCGGGCCGCATCGACACCAGGTCGCCGCCCCACTCCCGCCACTTGTCGAGGTCGGCCGCCGGGATCCCCACCAGTTCGCAGATCACCGTGATCGACAGCGGATAGGCGAAGTGCTCCAAGAGGTCGACCGCCCCGTCCTCCTGCCGCTGCGGCAGCTCGGCCAGCAGCCGGTCGGCGATCCGCTCGATGTCGGGCCGCAGGTCGAGGATCCGGCGGGCGGCGAACGCGCGGGTCACCAGGCGGCGCAGCCTGGGGTGGTCCGGCGGGTCGCTGTCCAGGATGGAGCCGAGCAGATAGCCGCGCAGATGCCCGGGGACCTTGAGCAGCTCCATCATGCCCTCGCGCGGATCCGCGCCCCCCTCGCCCGGCACGTTGGTGGGGGTGTTGACGAACCGGGGGTCGCGCAGCACCGCGCGGACGTCGTCGTAACGGGTCACGAACCACACCGGGGTGCCGTCGACGAACCGGCCGCTGACCACGGGAGCCTGCTCGCGCAGCCGGCCGTAGCCGCCGAAGGGGTCCCCGAGCAGATCCGGATCCATCATGTGCGGACCGACCGGGCACCGGGCCCGTGGCTCCGTCGGCGGGGCTTCGTGGGACGTGGGAGACATGACCGACTCCGGTTCTCGTTGGGGCGTCACTTGACCGCGCTGATCACGCCGTGCGGCGTCCACCGGCCGCCGGGCAGCCGCTCGGGCTTCACGAAGCCGGCCTCGGCGAACCACTCCTCGTACTGGCCCCACCGGTAGATGGTGCTGCTCGCCGCCGGCAGGGTCGCGAAGTACACGTTGTCGAGGGCCGCGTACAGCGGGCCGTCGCCGCTGTCGTCGGACATGGCGTTGAACACCAGGACCCGCCCGCCGTCGGGCAGGGCGGCGTGCGCCTTGCGCAGCAGGCCCACGTTCTCCTGCGGCGACCAGATCACCAACTGGTTGGCGAACAGGACGCAGTCGTGGCCCGGCGGATACGCGTCGGCGAAGATGTCGGCCGCCCGGACGGAGATCCGGTCGGCCAGGCCGCGCTCGGCGATCTTGCGGCGGGCGATCTCGACCGTACCTGGCAGGTCGAGGACGGTGAACTCGACGCCGGGGTTGGCCTCGGCGAGGGCGATGGCGTTCACGCCGTCGCCGCCGCCGACGTCGAGCACCCGGCGCACCCCGGTCAGATCCGCCTTCTCGATCAGCACCGGGTTCGACAGCCGCGACCAGGACCGCATGCAGCGGTAGAACAACTGCTCAAGACCGGGGTCGGCGGAGAGCCGGTGGTACAGGTCAGTGCCGCTGCCTTTGATCCGCCGCAGGCCGACGTTGGTGTTCTGGCGCAGCGACTCGGTGAAGTCCACCTCGGCGGGCCGGACGATCCGCTCCTCGTACTCGATCAGATCCTCGATGATCTCCCAGGTGCCGTCCTCGAACATGCCGTTGAGTACGGCGGTGTTGCGGTATCCGTCGTCCTCGCGGACCGTCAAGCCCAGCGCTGTGGTGCCCAGGAGCAGGATCTGCACCGGCCGCTCCGCCAGGCCCAGTTCAGCCGCGATCTGCTGCGGGGTCAGCTCGGGGCGCCGGTGGAGCAGCGGGAACAGGCCCAGATTGCGGCCCGCGTTGAGCATCTGGAAGGCCGAGGAACCGAAGAGGATCTGTACCAGGCCGTCGGTGGTGAGCGGGGCTGTGTCTGCCATGGGCACTCCGTATCGGATGGGGTGGTGGGAGTTCGGGTACGCGCCGGGCCGCGCGGGGCCGGCGGTCATGTCACCCTCGCCAGGTCGGCGGGACGGGACGCGTAGGTGCGCCCCGCGGTGACCTCGCGGATGCGGTCCAGCGCGTCCCAGACCTCGGTGAACCGGGTGTAGAGCGGTGACGGGCCGATCCGCAGCCGGTCGGGGACCCGGTAGTCGCAGACGACCTTGGCGTCGGCGGCGAGCGTCTGGCAGATCCGCCAGGCGTCGGGGTGGTACAGCGACACGTGCGAACCGCGCCGCTCCCGCTGCCGGGGCGAGGCCGGCCGGAAGCCCAGCGGGGTGAGCCAGGCGTCGGCCAGGTCGTCGACCAGCCCGCCCAGCAGCAGCCCCTTCGCCCGGATCTGCGGCACGCCGGCCTCTTCGACCAGGGCGAGGGCCGGATCGATCGCCGCGAGCGACAGCAGCGGCGGGGTGCTCACCAGGAACCGCTCGATGCCCGGCACCGGATCGTAGTCCGGGCCCATCTGGAACTGCTCCCGCTGCCCGAACCAGCCCCACACCGGCTGCCGCAGCACGGTCTGCAGCTCGCGGCGCACATAGAGGAAGGCGGGCGAACCCGGTCCGCCGTTGAGGTACTTGTACGTGCAGCCAACGGCGAGGTCCGCGCCGCTCCCGGCGAGATCGACGGGGACGGCGCCTGCCGCGTGCGACACATCCCACAGCACCCGGGCGCCGACCGCGCGCGCGAGTTCGTTGACCTTCGCCATGTCGAGCAGCGCGCCACTGCGGTACGACACCGCGGAGAGCACCACCAGCGCCACGTCCCGGTCCAGGGCGGAGCGCAGTACGCCGAGGTCGAGGCCGCCGTCAGAGTCGGAGGGGAGCCGGCGCAGTCGCAACGTCCGCTGCTCGGCGAGGCCTTGGAGGATGTAGCGGTTGGTCGGGAAGTCCCCGGCGTCCATCAGGACGGTGCCGCGCTCCGGCGCCGCGTCCAGCGCGGCGGCCGCCAGTTTGTACAGGTTGACCGAGGTCGAGTCCGAGATCACCACCTCGCCGGGCCGGGCGCCGAGCACATGCTCGGCCAGCCGGTCGCCGAGCCGCGCGCCCCAGTCGATCCAGCCCTGCCACGACCGTACGAGGCCGCCGCCCCAGCCCTCCGCCACGACCTCGCGCAGCAGTTCCGGGGTGGCCGCGGGCAGCCGGCCCAGCGAGTTGCCGTCCAGATAGATCAACTCCGGGTCGGTGACGACGAACCGCTCCCGGAAGCCCGCCAGCGGATCGGCCGCGTCCAGTTCCTCGGCAACCGTGCGCGGAATCCCGCGTTCCATGGATCCTCCTTCTGTCGCATGCCGTCGGCCGTGCCGGTGGTGCAGGGCGCCGTGGTTCAGAGCGCCGAGCGCACCGACCACAGCTCGGGGAAGAAGCGGTGCTCGCTGATCCGGGCGAGCCAGGACACCCCGTCGGTGCCGCCGGTGCCGGGCTTGGCGCCGAGCATGCGCTGCACGGTCACCAGATGCGTGTAGCGCCAGCGGGCGAACTGGTCCGCCGTGTCCATCAGCGCCTCGGCCAGCAGATACAGGTCGTGGTGCCGGGCCCGGTGCCGGTAGACCGCACGCCAGGCGTCCTCGACCGCAGGCCCTGTCCGGTACGGCTCGACGGGGTCCCGGTCGGCGGGGTCCCGGTCGGCGGGGTCCCGGTCGGCGGGGTCCCGGTCGGCGGACTCGGCCGGCGCGAGCAGGCCGCGGCGGGCCAGCAGCGCCAGGGCCTCGTCGTAGAGGCTCGGTTCGCGCAACTGGCTCAGGACGAGGTCGTAGCCTGCGGTGTCGCGGTGCGGCCCGGCCATCGCCGGGTTCTTGTTGCCGAGCAGGAATTCGAGCCGCCGGTAGCCGGCCGACTGGAACCCCGAGGCCGAGCCGAGGACGTCACGGAACTCGGCGAACTCCGTGGGTGACAGTACGGAGAACGTCTCCCAGCTCACCAGCAGGACCTGCTGCACCCGCGCCGCGCGGCGCAGCGTCCACAGCGCCTCGTCGAGCTGGTCCTTGCCCAACTGCTCGCGCGCTGTGGTGAATTCGGTGTGCAGCAGCTTGAACAGCAGTTCCTTGACCTGGCTCATGATGATGAAGCCGGGCTCGGTGTGCGCCGGGCTGAGCGGATGCTGGAGCGCCAGCAGGTCGTCCATCCGCGCGTAGTGGGCGTACGGAGTGGTGCCGGGCGGGAAGCCGCCCGACAGCGGGCAGCCGCCGCCCTGTCCCTGACCGGCGTCCGGGTCCTGACCGGCGTCCGGTATCTGCCCGGTGTCCGGGCCGGTGCTGTCCGTGGTCATGCGGTGATCCCTCCCAGTCCCATCTGCGCCAGGACCGCGTCGCCCAGCCCGGTGCCCCGCGCCCCCAGGTCGTACGGGAGATCGAAATGGTCGCGCCGCTCGGCGACGACCTCCGTCACCGCCGTCCTGCGGCGCAGCGCGGTCGCCATCCGCTCGTGCTGGCGGACGTACTCCTCGGTCTCGTTGCCGCCCCGGGCGATCACCACCGGGGGCAGCCGCTGCGGCAGCAGGCCGAGCGGGCTGTTGCGGCGCGCCGCCGCCTCGTCGAGCCGCAGCGCGTCGTTGACGTACGACAGCCGGACCGGCTCCAGGTCGTACATCCCGCTGAGCAGTACGGCCCCGCAGATCCGGCCGGACACGTCCGGGCCTTCCTCCGGGCCCGGCAGCAGGGCCATCGCCGCCAGATGCGCGCCGGCCGAAGTGCCGCACAGATGGAGCCGGTTCGGGTCGAACCCGAGCCGGTCCGCGTGCCGCAGCAGCCAGTCGACAGCGCCGCGCACCTGTCCCGCCATGGTGTCCAGTCCGACGTCAGGCGCCAACCCGTAGTCGACGACCGCGACAGCGGCTCCGGCGGCCAGCAACGGCGGGGCGGGGAAGGCCGATTCGGCCCGGCCGAGCGCCTGCCAGTTCCCGCCGTGCACGAACACGAGCAGCGGCGGGCTGCCGGGCCCCGAGCCCGGGAAGTAGTCGAGCAGTTCGGTGGGATGAGGACCGTACGGGAGCCCGGTGCCCACCGGATGGTCCCGGCGTGCGGCCTCGCTCTGCCGTACGTACGCGCGGAGGTAGGCGTCGAGGCTCGGGACGCGTGAGCTGGGCGAGTACTGCCGGTCCAGCGTGGCCCGGTCCATGCCCAGATACACGGCGGCGCCGGTCATCGCGCCTCGCCCGGCGGGAGTCCTTCGTACCCCTGGTCGGGCGTCATCCCGTTCGCCTTCAGGGCCTGTTGGTAGATCTCGGTGAGCAACGGGTCGATCCCGTGGGCCGAGTTGCGGTACCGGGCGCCGAAGCGGTGCGCGTACTCCGCGAACCAGTCCTGGCGGTGGGCCAGGAAGAGCACGTCGTGGATCGCCATGGACCGGACCGCCATCATCGGCACGGGGGCGTGGCTCACCTCGAACTCCGGGTTGCGAGCGGCCTTCTCACCGCACTTCTCGTGGAACTGCGCGATCATCAGGCCGCGGCCCACGCTCTCCGGCTTGAGTGCGGCATGCGCCGCGTCCAGCAGATGCAGGTGCTCGGGCGGCAGGTCCGGCAGGACGAGCAGCAGCGACCGCAGGTTCGGGTTGCCGGCCTTCCAGTCGACCTCGCTGAACTCGTCCAGGCCGCAGCGGACGATCTCGTCGATCAGGGTCTGGCTCGGGGTGGGGCCGACCAGCCTGACCCGGATCTCCAGGGCACCGGCGCGCTGGGCCGGTTCGACGAACGGGCACACAGGACCGGGGCGTCCGAGTTCGCTGTGCGGTTGGCGGATGTAGTCGCTCAGCCAGCCGTCGACGGCCGCTAGGGCCTTGGCCAGGTCGACGGAGAGCACGTCAGTCAGCATCGTTGTCAGTCCTCGGAAGTCGGGTCCTCGGGAGTCGGTCCTCGGGAGTCGGTCCTCGCAGAAAGGCGGAGAGAGAGGTCTCGAAGGCGGCCCGCGACGCTCACTCGTCGCCGGACAGCTCATGGAGCTTGGCCGACAGGACCCGGCCGATCTCGGCCAGCGTGTCCGGCCGGGTCAGCATGGCGCCGTGCTCACCGGGCACCACATGGGCCTCCACGGCGCCGCGCACGTACGGCTGCCAGGCGGCGGCGTCCACCGGCGGGTCCTGCTGCTCCGAACAGGCGATCAGCAGCAGGTCGCCGTCGATCGGGGCGGGCCGGTAGTCGATGGCCAGATGGGTGTTGTTCGCCGAGATCTCGGTGATCGCGGCGAGCCGGTCCTCGTCCAGGTTGGCCAGCGCGCTGCCCTGGCGGCGCAGGATGTCCCGCGCCTCGGCGAAGGTCAGCTCCTCGTCCTCCCGCCGGCTCCCGTCGTCCACAAGACCGACGTGGTACAGCAGCATCACCCGCTCGTCGGGGGCGGGGACGTCGGCGTGCGTCAGCCCCTGCCAGTCGGGGATGACGTCGAGCACGGCGACCAGCGCGACCGGTTCGCCGCGCCGCTGGAACTCGGCGGCCAGCGCATGCGCGCAGAGCCCGCCGTAGGACCAGCCGGCCAGGTGGTAGGGGCCGTGCGGCTGCACGCCCTGGATCTGGTCGGCGTAGTCCACCGCCATCTCCTCGACGCTGGCAGGACGGGGTTCCGGACGGCCCAGGCTGCGCGCCTGGATCCCGTACAGCGGGTACTGCGGGGCGAGTTGCTTGATCAGCGCGCTGTACGACCAACTGATGCCACCGCCCGGATGGACGAAGAACAGCGGCGGCCGGCTGCCCCCGGTGCGCAGCGGCAGCACCACCTCGTACGAGCCGTCCGCGTCGTCCACGTCGAGCCGGGCCGCGATCCCGCCCGGGGTCGGCGCCTCGAACAGGCTGCGCAGTCCCAACTCGACCCCGAACGCGGCCCGCAGCCGGGCCGTGAGCCGGGTGGCCAGCAAGGAGTGCCCGCCCAGGTCGAAGAAGTCCTCGTCCACCCCGACCACGGGCCGTCCGAGCACCTCGGCGAACAGCTCGCAGACGACCTGCTCCTGCGGGGTGCCGGGGGCCCGGCCGATGTCGGTCCGCTCAGGGGCGAATACGGGCAGCGCGGCACGGTCGAGCTTGCCGTTGGCGGTCAGCGGCAGCCGGTCGAGCGGGACGATCGCGGCGGGGCGCATGTAGTCGGGCAGCCGGCGCCGGGTGTGCTCGCGCAGGGCGGCGAGCAGCGCACCGGTGTCCCGGCCCGCTGCCGGACTGGTGGTCCAGGAGGACAACGGCCCCGCCGCCCCGGCCGCACTCGCGGCGGCGTACGCACCGACGGCGACGCCCTCCGCCATGAGCCCGCGCCGGACGTACGTGACGTCGACCGCGCCCGGATCGTGGGCGCTCCAGCTCACCGCGGTCCAGTAGCCGGACTCCTCCCCCAGCCGGTGCAGTTCCTCCGGATCGACACCGGGGGCGGCCGGCCCCGTCGGCGCCGTCCCGGTTTCGAGGGCGTGCTGTACGGCGAGATCGTGCGCGACACGCGCGTTGGGGACGCCGGTCACCCGCAGCCGCTCGGGGCGCGCAGTGCGCAACTGCGCGGCGAGGGTGCCGAGTTCCCGGGGCCAGGGCCGGGTAGGGATGTCGGTCAGGGGCTGGGTGGTGATGCCCGTCTTGTAGAGGGTGGCGTCGTAGCGGTAGCGGGTGAGTTCGTTGTGTGCGCCGCCGCGCTTGAGCTGGATATCGGAGCCCGCCAGGTCGGGGACGTGGCCGGCGAGTGCGGTGAAGTACTCCGGGTCGACCAGGAGTTCCTTCTCCAGCACCAGGCTCTGCTCCACGGCCCTGCGCACGGCGGTGGTGTCACCGGGATCGTCGGCGCAGGCCGCCTGGACGGCGCTGGTGAACGTACGCAGCAGCCGCGGATTGCGGATGTCACCGAGGAACACGGCCCCGCCGGGGGCAAGTAGCCGGAAGGCCTGCTCGACGACCTGCTCCAGATAGCCGGCGTTCGGGAAGTACTGGACGACGGAGTTGAGGACGACCGTGTCGAAGTGCCCCTGCGGCAGATCCCCGTGCTCGTGGGCGGCTTGCACCCGCAGTGTGACCCGGCGGGCCAACTCGGCGTCCGCGTCGACGTGGCGCCGCAGGGCGTCCACGACCGTGGGCGAGAAGTCCGTCCCCCAGTACTCCTCGCACTCCGGGGCGAGACCGGCGAGCAGCAGACCGGTGCCGACACCGATCTCCAGGACTCTGCGGGGGTTGAGCGCCCTGATCCGCTCGACCGTCGCCGCGCGCCACTCCTGCATCTCGGGGAGCGGGATGGGCCCCCCGTCGTAACTGCTGTTCCAGCCGGAGAAGTCCTCGCCGAACTCCGCATCGGGCTCGGCGTAGAGCGAGTTGTACAGGTCCTGCCACTCCCCGATCTGGCTCCGCTCCCCTTCCTCGCCAGGCGTCGCCGCTTCGGTGTCGGCGACGACGTAGGCGGTGAGCCGGGTTTCGCCGGGCTGGTCCTCGCGTACGAGGACGGCGGCCTGGGCGATGCCGGGGTGGTCGGTCAGTACGGCCTCGATCTCACCCGGCTCGATCCGGAAACCCCGGATCTTCACCTGGTCGTCCACACGCCCCACGAACTCCAGCACCCCGTCGGGGCTTTGGCGCACCAGGTCACCGGTCCGGTACATCCGGGCGCCGGGCTCCGGGGCGTACGGGTCGGCGACGAACCGCTCAGCCGTCAGACCAGACCGGCCCAGATAACCGCGCGCCAGACCCGCACCCGCGATGTGGAGTTCACCGACAACACCGAACGGGACCGGGCGCAGCCCATCGTCAAGAACGTACGTACGCATATTGCCCATCGGACGACCGATCGGCACCACCGGACCACCCGCATAGGCGGCCGTCACCGGATAGCAGGTCGCGAACGTCGTCGTCTCCGTCGGCCCGTACCCGTCCACCACGACCACAGCAGGGCAGGTCTCCCGCACCCGCTGCACCGACGTGGCAGACACCGCCTCACCGCCCGTCCACACCTGACGGACCCCTGCCAGACACTCCGGGGCATGGTCGGCAACCACGTCGAAGAGAGAACTGGTCAGCCACAAAGCGGTCACCCGCTGCTCGGTGAGAACGCGCTGAAGAGTCGGGACATCCAGATCCCCGGACGGCGCCACGACAACGGTCCCGCCGTTGAGCAGAGGCACCCACAGTTCATAGGTCGAGGCGTCGAAAGCCGTGGGCGAGTGCAGCAGGACCCGCCGATGCGCTTCGGCGTCGAACCGCGGATCCAGGGCGAGAGCCGCCACATTGCGGTGCGTGACGACAATCCCCTTGGGAACACCCGTCGAACCGGACGTATACATCACATACGCGGCGGCCTCCGGAGCGACGGTGACCTTGAGGTCGCCGGGGTCGACCGTCACCTGCCCCAACGAGGTGATCCGGAAGACCTCGCATGTGTCGGACTCCAGTTGGGGATCCGACTGCTCGTCGGTCACCAGCAGGCGCGCGCCGGTTTCGGTGAGGACGTGGCGGATGCGATCGGCCGGATAACGCTCGTCGAGAGGGACGTAGACAGCGCCGGCCTTCGTCAGGGCGAGCACGGTGGCGACCGTCGCGACGGAGCGTTGCAGCAGGACGGCCACGGAGTCGCCCGGCCGGACTCCTCGGGTGGTCAGCTCACGCGCCAACTGGTCCGCTTGCGAGTCAAGTTGCGCATACGACAGCGACGCCTTCCCGTCCGTGACCGCCGGGGCATCAGGAGACGTGGCAGCCTGCCGCGCGAAGAGGTCGGCGAGGGACGCCTCGGGAAGCGGCAGTGCGGTGGCGTTGAAGTCGCCGAGGATCTGCCGCTGTTCGGTCGCGGAGAGGATGCCGACCGTACTGAGAGGCCGGTCCGGATCGGCAGTGGCGGCGCCGAGGAGCCGTACCCAGCGGTCGAAGAGAATCTGGACGCTGGGGGCGTCGTAGATGTCGCTGGAGTACTCGATGGCGCCGCTGATCCCCTGGGGTTCGCCGTGGGAGCCGCGCCGCTCGGCGAGGCTGATGAAGAGGTCGAACTTGGCGGTGTGGGTGCGCCCCGGGGCTATGTCGATGTCCAGCCCGGGAAGCCGGAAGGCCGCCTCGGGGGCGTTCTGCAGGGCGAGCATGGTCTGGAAGAGCGGGTGGTGCGCCAGCGTGCGGGTGGGGTTGAGGTGCTCCACCAGGTACTCGAACGGCACGTCCTGATGGGCGTACGCGGCAAGAGACGTCTCCCGGACACGAGTGATCAACTCGGTCAGGGTCGGATTCCCGGCGGTGTCCGTCCGCAGGACAAGCGTGTTGACGAAGAACCCGATCAAATCGTCAAGACTGTGGTCGGTGCGGCCCGCGATAGGACTGCCCAACGGGATGTCGTTGCCCGCACCAAGGCGGGTGAGCAGGGCCGCGAGGCCCGCCTGGAGCACCATGAACAAACTGGCGCCGGTGGACCGTGCCAGGTCCGTCAGCCGCTGATGCAGTTCCGCGTCGATGTCGACGGTGACGTAGTCACCGCGATACGACATGACTGCCGGACGCGGCCGGTCGGTCGGCAGCGTCAGTTGGTCCGGCAGATCGGCCAACGTCCGCGTCCAGTACTCGATCTGCGTCGCGAACAGGCTGTCCGGGTCGTCCTGGTCGCCGAGCAGTTCGTTCTGCCACAGCGTGTAGTCCGCGTACTGCACCGCGAGTTCCGACCAGCCCGGCGCCTCTCCCCCCGACCGCGCCGTGTACGCACGGGCCAGATCGGAGGCGAGCGGACCCAGCGACCAGCCGTCGCCCGCGATGTGGTGAACGACCAGCAGCAGGACGCGCTCCCGCGCCGACAGCTCGAACAGGTCGGCCCGCAGGGGTGGTTCGACGGCCAGGTCGAAGGGGTGGCGGGACGCCGATGTGAGGACGTCCGGCAGCTCGGACTCGGTCGTCGGGGTGACGGTCAGCCGGGGCGCGGCCTCTTCGGCGGGGAGCACCCGCTGGAACGGGAAGCCCTCGGCCTCGGGGAACACCGTCCGCAGGCTCTCGTGCCGCGCCACCACATCACCGAGCGCGGCGCGCAGCGCGTCGCGGTCCAGGTCGCCGGTCAGGCGCAGGGCCAGCGGGATGTTGTACGTGGCGCTGGGGCCCTCCATCTTGTGGATGAACCAGAGCCGGCGCTGGGCGAAGGACAGCGGCGTGGGGTCGGGCCGACCGCGCCGGGTGAGCGCCAGGCGGCCGGGCCCCGCGGTGTCCAGGAGCGCGGCCACGTCCGCGGGCGTCGGGCCCTCGAAGAGCGCACGCAGCTCAAGCTCGACCCCGAAGACGGCCCTGACCTGCGCGATCAGCCGCGTGGCCAGCAGCGAATGGCCGCCGAGGTGGAAGAAGTGGTCGTCGACGCCAACCCGCGAGAGCCCCAGCACCTGCGCGAACAGGTCGCAGACGATCTGCTCCTGCGGCGTACGGGCCTCACGGCCACCGCCGGCCGAGGTGAACTCGGGCGCGGGCAGCGCCGCACGGTCCAGCTTGCCGTTGGCCGTCAGCGGAAGCCGGTCGAGGGGGACGATGAACGCCGGGATCATGTACCCGGGGAGGTGGTGGCGCGTGTGCTCGCGGAGCTTCGTGACGAGGGCGCCGGTGCCCCGGCGGGCGGCGGGGTTGGTCGTCCAGGTGGACAGGGGCGTACCGGAAGTGGCCGTGCTGACCGGGGCGTAGGTGCCGACGGGAACGCCTTCGGGGGTCCGGCTCCGGTCGAGCAGGACGACATCGACCGTGTCGCTGTCGTGGGTGTTCCAGGTGACCGTGGTGCGGTAGCCGCGCTCGTCGCCCAGGGTGTGCAGGGCCTCCAGCGTGACCGGGGACGGCGACGGGCCGATGCCGGCGGGCGGCTGCGCGTCGCCGTAGAGGGCCTGCTGGAGGGTGAGTTCGGGGGCGAGGCGGGGGTTCGGGACGCCGGTGACGCGGAGTTGGGCGGGGCGTTCGGCTTCGAGGTGGTGGCTCAGGTCGGCGAGCGCGGTGGCGGGGTCGGTGTGCCGGGGCCAGGGCCGGGTGGGGATGCCGGTGAGGGCGTAGGTGGTGGCGCCGGTCTTGTAGAGGGTGGCGTCGTAGCGGTAGCGGGTGAGTTCGTTGTGTGCGGTGCCGTGCTTGAGCTGGATGTCGGTGCCGGCCAGGTCGGGGATGTGCTGGGCGAGTGCGGTGAAGTACTCCGGGTCCAGCAGGAGTTCCTTCTCCAGCACGAGGCTGTGCTCGACGGCCCGGCGAACGGCGGCCGTGTCCGTCGGATCGTCGGCGCGCGCGGTGTGGACGGCGGCGGTGAAGGTGCGCAGCAGCCGCAGGTTGCGGATGTCACCGATGAAGAGGGCTCCGCCCGGGGCGAGCGCGCGGACGGCGTTGGCGACGACCTGTTCCAGATAGCCGGCGCTCGGGAAGTACTGGACGACGGAGTTGAGGACGACCGTGTCGAAGTGGCCTGCCGGGAGGCCGTCGAAGTCGTGCGCGGGCCGGGTGCGCAGCCGGACCCGGGAGGCGAGGACGGGATCCGCTTCGACGTGCCGCCGCAGTTCCTCGATGACGGTGGGCGAGAAGTCCGTCCCCCAGTACTCCTCGCACTCGGGCGCGAGACCGGCCAGGAGCAGCCCGGTGCCGACGCCGAGTTCGAGAACGCGGCGCGGACGGAGCGACTTGATGCGCTCGACGGTGGTGTCGCGCCATTCGCGCATCTCGGACAGCGGGATCGGCCGGCCGTCGTAACTGCTGTTCCAGCTCGCGAAGTTCTCGCCGAGCGCGTGCTCGGACGCGCTGGTGTAGACGGAGTCGTACAGGTCCTGCCACTCGTCCAGTTGGTTGCGTTCCAGCTTCTCGTCGTGTGTGCGCTTCGAGGTGTCGGCGACGACGTAGGCCGCCAGCCGCGCGTCGCCGGACTCGTCCTCGCGTACGAGCACGGCTGCCTGAGCGATGTCGGGGTGGTCGGTCAGTACGGCTTCGATCTCGCCGGGCTCGATACGGAAGCCCCGGATCTTGACCTGGTGGTCGGCGCGGCCGATGAACTCCAGCTCGCCGTCAGGGGTCCAGCGCACCAGGTCGCCGGTCCGGTACATCCGGGCGCCGGGGGCACTGCCGTACGGGTCGGCGACGAACCGCTCGGCGGTGAGGCCGGGCCGGCCCAGATAGCCGCGGGCCACACCCGCACCCGCGATGTACAGCTCCCCCACCACACCCGGTGACACCAACCGCAGCCCGTCGTCCAGCACGTACACCCGGGTGTTGGCGATCGGCCGGCCGATGGGCGGCGCACCGGTGCCGCCGGCCAGGTCGGCGGCGGTGGACCAGATGGTCGTCTCCGTCGGCCCGTAGAGATTGGTCAGCTCATCGGTGAGGGACCGCAGCGAGTCGGCGAGTGCCACGGGCAGCGCCTCGCCGCCGACCAGGACGCGCAGTCCGCGCAGCGCCTGCGCGTCGTGTGCGACGAGCAGTTGCCACAGGGACGGCGTCCCCTGCACGACGGTGACGCCGTGCCGCGCGATCAGGTCGAGCACGGCGGACGGCTGGGGGACGGCCTCCTTGGGCGCGAGGACGACCGCGGCGCCCGAGAGCAGCGGGTGGTACAGCTCCAGGGCGGCGATGTCGAAGGCGACGGTGGTGACGGCGAGCAGCCGGTCGGCGGGCCGGAGCGGGACCTTCCGCCCCATGGCCACAAGGAAGTTGAGCAGCGCCGCGTGCGGCACGACCACGCCCTTGGGCCGGCCCGTCGAGCCGGACGTGTAGATCACGTACGCGGCGTCGGCGGTGCGCAGCGGAGCGGCACGGTCCGCGTCGGCCGGGTCGGTGTCGGGGCAGTCGGCCAACAGCGCCCGCGCGTCCGGGGAGTCCAGCGCCAGCCGCCGCGCCGAACCGCCGCCGCCCGGCAGCAACGCGTCCGTCGCCAGGGTGGTGAGCAGCAGCGCGGGAGCCGCGTCGGCCAGCGTGTACTCGATACGCCCGGCCGGATGATCCAGGTCCAACGGCAGGTACGCGGCACCGGACTTGAGCACCGCCAGCAGCGCGACGACCAGATCGGCCGAGCGCGGCAGCGCGAGCGCCACCACCCGGTCGGGGCCCGCGCCCAGGCGGAGCAGGGCGTGCGCCAACCGGTTGGCGCGGCTGTTCAGTTCGGCGTACGTCAGGGACGTGTCGCCCGCGACCAGCGCGACCGCGTCCGGAGTGGCCCGCGCCTGCCCGGCGAACCGCACCGGCACCAGCTCTTCGCCGATCTCGGCCTCGGTGCGCAGCCACGTGTCGAGCACCGAGCGGTGTTCTTCGGCGGTGAGGAGGTCGATGTCGTCGAGCGGTTGGTCGACATGGGTGGTGGCGGTGTCGAGGAGCCGTACCCAGCGGTCGAAGAGGGTCTGGACGCTGGCGGCGTCGTAGATGTCGCTGGAGTACTCGACGGCGCCGGTGATCCCCTGCGGCTCGCCCTGGGCACCCCGCTGCTCCGCCAGGCTGAAGAAGAGGTCGAACTTGGCGGTGTGGGTGCGGCCGGGCGCCATGTCGATGTCCAGCCCGGGAAGGCGGAAGGCCGCCTCGGGGGCGTTCTGCAGGGCGAGCATGACCTGGAACAGCGGGTGGTGGGCCAGGGTGCGGGTGGGGTTGAGGTGCTCCACCAGGTACTCGAACGGCACGTCCTGATGGGCGTACGCGGCAAGCGATGTCTCGCGGACACGGGTGATCAGCTCGGTGAGGGTGGGATTGCCCGCGGTGTCCGTCCGCAGGACGAGCGTGTTGACGAAGAACCCGATGAGGTCGTCAAGACTGTGGTCGGTGCGGCCCGCGATGGGGGTGCCCAAGGGGATGTCGTTGCCCGCACCAAGGCGGGTGAGCAGGGCCGCGAGGCCCGCCTGGAGCACCATGAACAGACTGGCACCCGTCGACCGTGCCAGGTCGGCCAGCCGCTGATGCAGTTCCGCGTCGATGTCGACGGTGACGTAGTCACCGCGATACGACATGACCGCCGGACGCGGCCGGTCGGTCGGCAGCGTCAGTTGGTCCGGCAGATCGGCCAACGTCCGCGTCCAGTACTCGATCTGCGTCGCGAAGAGGCTGTCCGGGTCGTCCTGGTCGCCGAGCAGTTCGTTCTGCCACAGCGTGTAGTCCGCGTACTGCACCGGGAGTTGCGACCAGCCCGGCGCCTCCCCGCGCGCCCGCGCCGTGTACGCGCGGGCCAGATCGGAGGCGAGCGGACCCAGCGACCAGCCGTCGCCCGCGATGTGGTGCAGGACGAGAAGGAGGACGTGCCGGTCGGGTGCGAGGCGGAACAGCTCGGCGCGCAGGGGCGATTCGGTCGCGAGGCTGAAGGTGTGGCGGCCCGCGGCCGTCAGAGCGTGCGGCAGATCGGCCTCACCGATGTCGACGGCGGGCAGCTCGACGGTGCCGGTGTCGAGGACCTGCTGGTGCGGAGTTCCGTCGACTTCGGGGAACACGGTGCGCAGGCTGTCGTGCCGGGCCACCACATCGCGCATGGCAGCGCGCAGGGCCTCATGGTCCAGCTCACCCGTCAGCCGCAGGACGAGCGGGATGTTGTAGGTGGCGCTCGGCCCTTCCATCTTGTGCAGGAACCACAGCCGGCGCTGGGCGAAGGACAGCGGTACGACGTCGGGCAGTGCCTGCCTGGTCAGGGCGAGCCGTGCGGGCCCTGCCGTGTCGAGGCAGGCCGCGACAGCGCCGGCCGTCCGGACCTCGAAGAGCGTGCGCAGGCCGATCTCGACGCTGAAGGCGGCCCGGATCCGGGCGATCAGCCGCGTGGCGAGCAGGGAGTGGCCGCCGAGGTCGAAGAAGTCGGCGTCGACACCGACGCTCGGCAGCCCCAGCACCTGGGCGAACAGGTCGCAGACGATCTGCTCCTGCGGCGTACGGGCCTCACGCCCGCCGCCGGCCGAGGTGAACTCGGGCGCGGGCAGTGCCGCACGGTCCAGCTTGCCGTTGGCCGTCAACGGAAGCTGTTCCAGCGGTACGACGGCCGAAGGGACCATGTGCTCGGGCAGCCGGCCCCGCGCGAACTCCTTGACGCCGTCGGGCCGCAGCGCCTCCCGGGCCTCCCGCGCATCCCGGGCCTCCCGCGCCACCACGTACGCCACCAGCCGGGTCCTGCCGGGCTGGTCCTCGCGGGCGAGCACGGCTGCCTGGGCGATGTCGGGGTGGTCGGTCAGTACGGCCTCGATCTCGCCGGGCTCGATACGGAAGCCCCTGACCTTGACCTGGTGGTCGGCGCGCCCCAGGAACTCCAGCTCGCCCCGCGCGTTCCTGCGCACCAGGTCGCCGGTGCGGTACATCCGGGCGCCGGGCTCGGGAGCGTACGGGTCGGCGACGAACCGCTCCGCCGTCAGGCCGGGCCGGCGCAGATAGCCGCGGGCCACCCCCGTACCCCCGATGTACAGCTCGCCCACCACACCGGGCGCCACCGGACGCAGCCCGGAACCGAGCACGTAGGCACGGGTGTTGGCGATCGGGCGGCCGATCGGCGCGGGCAGCGGCCAGTCGTCGGGATCGGCGGCCAGGGTGTGGGCGGTGACCACGTGCGTCTCGGTGGGTCCGTAGTGGTTGTGCAGCGTGCGGCCCGGCGCCGACCGATGGAACTCGCGTACCGGGCGGCTCAGCGTCAGCGCCTCACCGGCCTGGGCGATCGTCCGCAGCCGGGGCAGCGTACGGCCCTGCTCGGCGGCGGCCTCGGCAAGCGCCTCAAGGACCAGGTTCGGCGCGAACAGCTCCGCCACCCGCTGCTCGTCCAGCCAGACGGCGAACCGTGCCGCGTCCCGGCGGACGTCCTCGGCGGGCACGACCAGGGTCTTGCCGAAGCAGAGGGCCGACAGGATCTCCTGCGCGGACACGTCGAAGCTGATCGCCGTGAACTGCGCCGTCCTGGTGCCAGGTTCACCACCGACCGCCCTGTGGTGCCACTCCAGGAGGTTCAGCAGCGCACCCGCCGGCATGACGACGCCCTTGGGCCGTCCGGTGGAACCGGAGGTGTAGATGACGTAGGCGGGATGGCCGGGTGCGAGTGCCGGGGCGGGGTTGCGCGTGTGGTCGCCGGTGGCCGCAGGAAGCGTGTCCGGGGTGTCGAGTGTGTCAGGGGTGTCGAGTGTGTCAGGGCCGTCAAGCGTGTCCGGGCCGTCAAGCGTGTCCGGGCCGTCAAGCGTGTCCGGGCCGTCAAGCGTGTCAGAGGCGTCGAGAAGGAGAACCGAAGTCCCCGGTACGTCGGGGAGGTTGGCCCGCACCGCCGTGGTGGTGAGGAGGAGGCCGGGACGGGCGTCGGTGACCATGTGGGCCAGCCGGGCCGGCGGGTACTCGGGGTCCAGCGGAAGGTAGGCCGCCCCCGCCTTCAGCGTCGCTAGGATCGCGACGATCAGCTCGGTCGAGCGCGGCAGCGCGAGGCCGACGACGTGTTCCGGACCCGTGCCGCGGGCCACCAGCAGATGCGCCAGCCGGTTCGCCCGCTCGTTCAACTCCCCGTACGTCAGGGTCGTATCGCCGCAGACCACAGCCGCAGCTTCCGGGCTCCGACCGGCCCACGCCTCGAACAACCCGGGCAAGGTCGTCCCTGTCGCCGGTGCGATCCGCTCGGGCACGGGCAGGACGGCGGACCGCTCCTGCTCGGTGAGCAGGTCGACACGGCCGAGCGGCCGGTCCGGGTCCGTGACGACAAGGTCGAGCACCTCGATCAGCCGGTCGAGGAAACCGGCGGCCGTCGCGCGGTCGAACAGGTCGTCGCGGTAGTCGAGCCGGAGGTAGAGACGGCGGCCGGGGGCGGCGATCAGGGTGAGCGGATAGTGGGTCGCGTCCCGCCCGCCGCCGAGGTCCGGAGTGATCCGCAGGCCGGTGTCCGGCAGGTCGGCCGGGTCGTCCCAGGGATAGTTCTCGAACACCAGGGCCGTGTCGAAGAGGTCGCCGAGACCGGCCAGTTGCTGAATGCGGGCGAGGCCGAGGTGGTGGTACGCGGTCAGCCGCGACTGGGCGTCCTGGAGCCGCGCGACAGCGGACCGCAGCGACCGGGCAGGGTCCAGCTCGACCCGGACGGGCACCATGTCGATGAGCAGGCCCACCATGGCCTCGACACCGGGGAGTTGCGGGTCGCGGCCCGCCACGACGGCCCCGAACACCACATCGTCGTGGCCCGTGCGCCGGCTCAGCACCAGCCCCCAGCCCGCCTGAAGGACGGTGTTCATGGTCACGCCCTCCCGGCGCGCCCACTCGGCGACCGCCGCCGTGCGTTCCTCGTCCAGCTCCACGGTGATCCGGTCCGGCATCCGTGCGGGGCGCGCCGGATCCACCGGCGTGAGCAAGGTCGGCTGCTCAAGTCCCGCCAGCGCCTCGTGCCAGGCCCCCTCCGCAGCGGGCCGGTCCAACTGCGCCAGCGAGCTGAGGTATTGGCGGTAGGGGGTGACCCTCGGCAGGACGGTGGCGTCGCCGAAGCTGCCGTACAGGGCGATCAGCTCGCGGACCAGGATGGGGGTCGACCAGCCGTCGAGCAGGATGTGGTGGGTGGTCATGATCAGGCGGTGGCGGTCCTTGGCCAGGCGTACCAAGGAGAAGCGCAGCAGCGGCGGTTCGGCCAGATCGAAACGGCGGGCATGCTCCTTGGCCGCGAGCCGGGCCAGCTCCGCCTCCGCCTCGGCGCCGGGCAGCGAGGAGAGATCGAACTCCTCCCAGGGGATGTCGACCTGACGCGGTATCAACTGCACGCTCTGACCCGAGTCCACCTGCCGGAAGCCGGCGCGCAGGTTCGGATGCCGCTGGACGACGGCGCCGACGGCCGACCGCAGCCGCGCCGCGTCGAGATCGCCCTCGACGGCGAAGACGTGCTGCACCGCGTAGACGTCCGCGCCGTCCTGCTCGTAGCGGGAGTGGAACAGCAGCCCCTCCTGCATCGGGGAGAGGGGGAGTATGTCTTCCAGGCCCGACGACGTCATTTCTGAATCCTCCACGCGGCTTCGAGCTGCTCGATGTCGTGCTGGCTGAGTTCGGTCAGAGGGAAGTCCGAGGGGGTGTGGCCGCCCGTACCGGACTGGTCGCTGTGCCGCACCAGGCCCCGGATCGCCTGGAACCACTGCTCGGCCAGGTCCCGTACGTGCTGCTCGGACCAGAGAGCGGGGGCCCACGTCCAGACGGCCTCCAGCCACGGCCCGTCCTTGGCGTCGCGGACCATCGAGTTGACCTCAAGTCCGTGTGCCAGGGCGGTCGCGGGATCGGCGCCGCTCAGCAGCCCCGTCTCCGGCGCCATCGTCCAGGCGGGGTTGCCGGGCACAACTGGCGTCCCCGCGGAGGGGAACCGGCCCAGGTAGTTGAATCCGATTTGTGGCGTGCCGAGTTCGGCCAGACCGGGCCCGGTCTCGGGATTGAGGTGGCGCAGCAGACCGAAGCCCATGCCCCGGTCGGGCAGGGACCGCAATTGCTCCTTGACCCGCTTCAGCGCCTGCCCGAGACCCGGTCCGCCGTTGACGACGTCTTCCCAGGCCGACGGGCCCGGATCGACCCGGACGGGATAGAGCGAGGTGAACCAGCCCACGGTGCGCGACAGATCCGCGCCGTCGACGATCTCCTCGCGCCCGTGTCCCTCCACATCCATCAGCAGCGCGGTGTGCCGGCCGCGCGCGTGGCCCCGGCGCCACTGGGCGACCGCGAGGGCGAGGGCCGTCAGCAGTACGTCGTTCACCCCGGCGTGGAAGGCCGTCGGCACCGTGGTCAGGAGCGGCGCTGTGATGTCGGGCGGAAGGGAGAGCGTGAGGTCGCAGGCGCGGCCCACCGTGTCCCGTACGGGATCCAGTCGGCCGGACGTCAGCGGCGGGTCGGCGGCGGTGAGCAAGCCGGTCCACAGCGGGGCCTCGGCGACGCGGGCCGGCCGCCCGGCCTCCGCCGCCAGCAGCCGCGACCAGCGGCGCAGCGAGGTGCCGACCGGAGCCAGCAGGGGCGGGCGACCGAGCCCGGCCGCCTCCCAGGCGGCGATCAGGTCAGGCAGCAGGATCCGCCAGGACACCCCGTCCACGACCAGATGGCTGACGAGGAACAGCAGCCTTCCGGAACGGGCCGGTCCGGCGTCGAACCAGACCGCCTGGAGCAGCAGCCCCCGCTCAGCCGACAGCCGCGCGGCTGCCGCCTCCGCCTGGTCGCGGACCAGTGCCTCGTCGATGTCCGCGCCTCCGAGGTCGACGCGGTGCACCAGATCGGCGGCCGAAACCGAGCCCACGGGACCGACCTCCAGCGACCACGCCCCGCCGTCCGGACTGTCGCTGGGACCGCCACCCGGACCGCCACCCGGACCGCCACCCGGACCGCCACCTGGTGCCCGGGTCCGGGTCAGCCGCAGCGCGTCATGGTGGTCCACGAGCGCCTGGACGGCTGCGGTGAGACGCTCCTCGCCCAGACCGGCCGGCACTTCCAGCAGCATGGCTTGGTGGAACGCGTCGATGCCGCCGCCCCGCCCGTCGAACCAGCGCATGATCGGGGTCGGTTCCAGCGTCCCGGTGCCGGAGTCGTCGTCAGGCGCGGTCGGCCGACCCAACTCCTCGGCGCACTGCGCCAGTCCGGCCACCGTCCGCTGCTCGAAGACATCCCGCACCGCGAGCCCGACACCGGCCGCCCGCGCCAGGCTGACCAGCCGGATCGAGACGATGCTGTCCCCGCCGAGCGCGAAGAAGTCGTCGTCGCACCCGACCCGTTCCACGCCCAGCGCCTGCGCGAACAACTCGGCGAGCAGCCGCTCCCGCGCGGTACGCGGCTCACAGCCGGGCGCCGCCGTCCCGACGACCGGCCCGACGGCGGGCAGCGCGGCCCGGTCCAGCTTCCCGTTGACCGTCAACGGCAGCCGGTCCAGCGTGACGAACGCGGACGGCAGCATGTAGTCCGGCAGGCGCCGCCGCGTGAACTCCCTCAGCTCTTCGGGCGGTACGTCGGCCCCTGTGACGGGGACGACGTAGGCGGTGAGCCGGGTCTCGCCGGGCTGGTCCTCCCGTACGAGGACGGCGGCTTGGGCGATGCCGGGATGGTCGGTCAGTACGGCCTCGATCTCACCCGGCTCGATCCGGAAACCCCGGATCTTCACCTGGTCGTCCACTCGCCCCACGAACTCCAGCACCCCGTCGGGGCTTTGGCGCACCAGGTCACCGGTCCGGTACATCCGCGCCCCGGGCTCGGGAGCGTACGGATCGGCGACGAACCGCTCAGCCGTCAGACCAGACCGGCCCAGATAACCGCGCGCCAGACCCGCACCCGCGATATGCAGCTCACCGACAACACCGAACGGGACCGGGCGCAGCCCGTCGTCAAGGACGTACGTACGCATATTGCCCATCGGACGACCGATCGGCACCACCGGACCACCCGCATAGGCGGCCGTCACCGGATAGCAGGTCGCGAACGTCGTCGTCTCCGTCGGCCCGTACCCGTCCACCACGACCACAGCAGGGCAGGTCTCCCGCAC
This sequence comes from Streptomyces sp. NPDC087906, assembly GCF_055584925.1. Classification (NCBI taxonomy): domain Bacteria; kingdom Bacillati; phylum Actinomycetota; class Actinomycetes; order Kitasatosporales; family Streptomycetaceae; genus Streptomyces; species Streptomyces sp. NPDC087906. Next base: position 887,737 of record NZ_JBVJLC010000001.1, on the reverse strand, counting down.
CCGCTGCACCGACGTGGCAGACACCGCCTCACCGCCCGTCCACACCTGACGCACACCCGCCAGACACTCCGGGGCATGGTCGGCGACCACATCGAACAGGGAGCTGGTCAACCACAGAGCCGTCACTCGCTGTTCTTCGAGGACGCGCTGAAGAGTCGGGACATCCAGGTCGCCCGCCGGGGCCACCACCACGGTCCCGCCGTTGAGCAGAGGCACCCACAGTTCATAGGTCGACGCGTCGAAAGCCGGAGGCGAATGCAACAGGACCCGCTGCTGAGCATCGGCGTCGAACCGCGGATCCAGGGCGAGAGCCGCCACATTGCGGTGCGTGACGACAATCCCCTTCGGTACACCCGTCGAACCGGACGTATACATCACATACGCGGCGGCCTCCGGAGCGACGGGCACATTCGGTGCCTGATGCTTCTCGTCCTTCCGGGCAGCCGAGTCGATGACGAGCAGGTCCGCCGGCAGCGGGCCAAGTCCCCCCTCTGAAGCCTCGTCGGTCACGATCAGCGAGACGCCGGTGTCGGTGAGGACATGGCTGATGCGCTCGGCCGGATAACGCTCGTCGAGCGGGACATAGACGGCCCCCGCCTTCGTCAGAGCGAGCACGGTGGCGACCGTCGCGACGGAGCGTTGCAGCAGGACGGCGACAAAGTCACCCGGCCGCACGCCTCGCGCGATCAGTACGTAGGCCAACTGGGCGGCCTGAGCGTCGAGTTCGCCGTAGGTCAGGCTGGTCTCTCCGGCGCGCACCGCCACGGCATCGGGTGTTGCCGACACCTGCCGCGCGAAGAGGTCGGCAAGGGACGCGTCGGGCAGTGGGAGCGCGGTGTCGTTGAAGTCGCCGACGATCTGGCGGTGTTCCGCTGCGGTGAGGATGCCGATCGTGCTCAACGGACGATCCGGCTCGGCGGTGGCGGCGTCGAGGAGCCGTACCCAGCGGTCGAAGAGAATCTGGACGCCGGCAGCGTCGTAGATGTCGCTGGAGTACTCGACCGCGCCCGTGATGCCCTGCGGCTCGCCCTGCTTGCCCCGTTGCTCGGCGAGGCTGAAGAACAGGTCGAACTTCGCTGTACCCGTCCTGCCCAACTCCACACCGGCACGCAGCCCGGGAAGCTCGAACTCGCTCTCGGGGGCGTTCTGGAGGGCGAGCATGGTCTGGAAGAGCGGGTGGTGCGCCAGCGTGCGGGTGGGGTTGAGCTGTTCCACCAGGTACTCGAACGGCACGTCCTGATGGGCGTACGCGGCCAGGGACGTCTCACGGACACGGGTGATCAACTCGGTCAGGGTCGGATTCCCGGTGGTGTCCGTCCGCAGGACAAGCGTGTTGACGAAGAACCCGATGAGGTCGTCAAGACTGTGGTCGGTGCGGCCCGCGATCGGACTGCCCAACGGGATGTCGTTCCCCGCGCCGAGACGAGTGAGCAGGGCCGCAAGACCCGCCTGGAGCACCATGAACAAACTGGCACCGGTCGACCGTGCCAGGTCGGCCAGCCGCTGATGCAGTTCCGCGTCGATGTCGACGGTGAGATAGTCCCCGCGATACGACATGACCGCCGGACGCGGCCGCTCGGTGGGCAAGGTGAGCTGGTCCGGCAGATCCGCCAACGCATGTGTCCAGTACTCGATCTGCGTCGCGAACAGGCTGTCCGGGTCGTCCTGGTCGCCGAGCAGTTCGTTCTGCCACAGCGTGTAGTCCGCGTACTGGACCGGGAGTTCCGACCAGTCCGGCACCTCACCCCGCGTCCTCGCCGTGTACGCCTCCGTCAGTTCCCGCGACAGCAGGCCCATCGACCAGCCGTCGCCTGCGATGTGGTGCACCACGACCAGAAGGGCGTGCTCCCGCGCCGACAGCGTGAACAGCTCGGCGCGCAAGGGGGGTTCGGTCGCCAGGGCGAAGGCGTAACGGGCGCCCGCCTCCAGGGCGGCCGGCAGTTCGGTCGTGGTTGTCGGGGTGACGGTCAGCCGCGGTACGGCCGCCTCGACGGGCAGCACCTGCTGGTACGGCACGCCCTCGGCCTCCGGGAACACCGTCCGCAGGCTCTCGTGCCGGGCCACCACATCACCGAGCGCGGCATGCAGGGCCGTTTGGTCGAGGTCGCCGGACAGCCGGACGACGAGCGGGATGTTGTAGGTGGCGCTCGGCCCCTCCATGCGGTGCAGGAACCAGAGCCGCCGCTGGGCGGAGGAGAGAGGGACGACCGGGGGCCGCTGCCGGCGTGCGAGTGCCAGGCGGCCGGGGCCTGCGGTGTCCAGGAGCGCGGCCACCTCCACCGGAGTCGGGCCCTCGAAGAGCGCACGCAGCTCCAACTCGACCCCGAACACCACCCGTACCTCGGCGATCAGCCGCGTGGCCAGCAGGGAGTGCCCGCCCAGGTGGAAGAAGTGGTCGTCGACCCCGACCCGCGAGAGCCCCAGCACCTGCGCGAACAGGTCGCAGACGATCTGCTCCTGCGGCGTACGGGCCGCACGCCCGGACACCGGCACCGTGGCGTCCGGCTCCGGGAGCGCCGCCTTGTCCAGCTTTCCGTTGGCCGTCAGCGGCATGCGGTCCAGCAGGACGACGGCCGAGGGCACCATGTAGTCGGGCAGTCGGCTCCGGGTGAACTCCCTTACGTCCTCGGCCAGGACGGCCTCCCGCGCGACCACGTAGGCCACCAGCCGCGCGTCACCGGACTGCGCTTCGCGCACCACCACCGTGGCCTGGGCGATGGCGGGATGGTCGGTCAGTACGGCCTCGATCTCGCCCGGCTCGATTCGGAAGCCCCGGATCTTGACCTGGTGGTCGGCGCGGCCCGCGAACTCCAGTTCGCCTCGCGGGTTCTGGCGTACGAGGTCGCCGGTCCGGTACATCCGGGTGCCGGGCTCGGGAGCGTACGGGTCGGCGACGAACCGCTCGGCCGTCAGACCGGGCCGGCCCAGATAGCCGCGCGCCAGCCCTGCGCCCGCGACGTACAGCTCGCCCACCACACCCGGTGGCACCAACCGCAGCCCGCCGTCCAGGACATAGGTGCGCAGATCGGGGATGCCGACGCCGATCACGCTGGCCGCCGCCGCGCCCGCGTGGTCGCGGGTCAGCGGCTGGTACGTCACATGCACCGTGGTCTCGGTGATGCCGTACATGTTGACGAGCAGCGGCGCGTCGTCCGGATGGCGCTCGTACCAGTCGGCGAGCCGGGACGCTTGCAGGGCCTCACCGCCGAACACGACCGTACGCAGCGCGAGTCGGCGTGCGGGCCGGGAACTGTCGGCGTCGGCTTGCGTCAACTGGTAGAAGGCCGTCGGGGTTTGGTTGAGTACGGTGACGCCGTTGTCGGCCAGCAGGTCGAGGAAAGCGCCCGGTGTCCGGCTGATCTCGTAGGGCACCACGACCAGCCGTCCGCCGTGCAGCAGCGCTCCCCACAGCTCCCAGACGGAGAAGTCGAAGGCGTAGGAGTGGAACAGCGTCCAGACGTCGTCCGCGCCGAAGCCGAACCACTTCCGGGTGGCGTCGAACAGCCGCACCACGTTCCGGTGGGTGTTGATGACGCCCTTGGGCTGCCCGGTGGAGCCGGAGGTGTAGATGACGTAGGCGGGGTGGTCGGGTGCGAGCGCCGGGGCGGGGTTGTGCGTGTGGTCGGTGGTGGCAGCGGGAAGCGCGTCCGGGGCGTCGAGGAGGAGGACCGGAGTGTCGTGTACGTCGGGGAGGTTGGCCTGCGCCGTGGCGGTGCTGAGGAGGAGGCCGGGACGGGCGTCATCGACCATATGGGCCAGCCGGGCCGGCGGGTACGCGGGGTCCAGCGGAAGATAGGCCGCACCCGCCTTCAGCGTCGCCAGGATCGCGACGACCAGCTCGACGGAGCGGGGCAGGGCCAGCGCGACGACGCGTTCGGGGCCCATCCCGCGAGCGACCAGCAGATGGGCCAGCCGGTTCGCCCGCTCGTTCAACTCCCCGTACGTCAGAGCCGTATCGCCACAGCTCACGGCCGCAGCGTCCGGAGAGCTGGCGGCCTGCGCCTCGAACAGTCCCGCCAGCGTCGCCTCCGTGGCGGGTGGGGCGGTGTCGGGAACGGCCAGAACGGCCGCGCGTTCCTCGTCCGTGAGCAGGTCGATCCGGCCGATCGGCAGGGCCGGCTCCATCGCGGCGACGGACCGCAGCACGGCGAGCAACCGCCTTTGATGAGCGGCCAGTTCGTCGTCCGAGCAGATTTCGGGGTGGGCGTTGAGGTCGACGGTCAGTCCCGTACCGTCGCGCCGGTCCCACACGGCGAGCGTGAAGTCTCCCACCAGGCCCGAGGAGAGGTTGTGCGCGGTGGTCGGCAGCCCGTCGAAGGTCACGGCGTAGTCGAAGGACATGACGTTGACGACCGGTCCGAACCACGTCCCCGCGTGGCCGGGCAGCTCCAGATCGCGCTGGAGTTCCTCGGCGCGGTACCGCTGGTGGCTGCCCAGTTCCCTTATGCGCTCCCCCACTTGGGCGAGGAGTTCACCGAGTGCCATGTCCGGCCGGAGCGCGAGCCTGAGCGGGAGGACGTTGGCGGCCGTGCCGGGCGTACGGCGCTGGAGCTGGCTGAGGCGGGCCGTCACCGGCAGGCCGAGGACCACGGTCCGCACACCGGTCGTACGGTGCAGATAGACGGCTGCGGCGGTGATGACCAGGTACGACCAGGGGACCCGTGCCCTGCGGGCCGCTTCGCGCAGCTCCGCCAGCTCGTCGGGCCCCATGCCCGCGGTGTGCCGGAGGTAGTGCTCGGGGGTGGTGGACGGGCGGTCGGCGATCCTGGCCGGCTCGGGCCGGTCGGCGAACTGCTCGGTCCAGTAGGCCCGGTCGTCGGTGAACCGGCCGGAGTCGCGGTACTCCTGCTCGGCGGCCAGCAGGTCGGACAGGGATCCGAACGGGCTCGGCCCCACCGGACGCCCCTGGGCGAGCGCGCTGTAGACGTCGGCGACCCGGCGGTTGATCAGCAGCGAGCCGAAGGCGTCCATGACGGCGTGGTGGTAGCCCTGGTACCAGTAGAAGCGGCCGGCCTCCAGCCGTAGCAGCGCGTACTCGAACAGCCGGTCCTCGGCGAGATCCATCGGCCGGGCGATCGCCGCATCCATCCAGTCACGGGCGGCCCCAGCCGGATCCGGCTCGTTGCTCAGATCGACGAACGCCGGTGCCCAGCCGCCGATTTCGCGCACGCGCTGGCGGACCTCGCCGCGCTCCTCGGCGAAGTTGACGTGCAGGGCGGCGGCTTCGGCGACGACCAGCAGCAGCGCCTGCCCGAACAGCGCCGGGTCCACTTGGCCGTCGATCTCCAGATACTCGCCCACCCGGAAGACCCGGTTCGACTTCCCCAGCCGCTGCTCGGCGATCCATATCTCGCGTTGCGCGGCCGTGAGGGGCAGCGTAGCGCCAGCATTGATGGACAAGTCTCCACCCTCCGACAGGAATGAAAAGCGTGCAACAGCCCGGAAAACTACCGGGAATGAGACCGGACTATTGAGAACCGGCGAATGAAGAAACGTTGAATTGAGAACCATCGGAGCGACGCAATATGTGGCACGCACCGGAATCGGGCACACTGACCCGTAAAACAATCAGGGAGCAACCTAACCCGGGATCTCAGAAGGGTCAAGGATGCCCATTACCGATGCCAGGCACCGGTCCCCGCCCCTGTCCCGCCCTTGTCCCGCCGGCGGGACAGCCTCGACGACAGGACCTGCCGACCTGCATGCCACCCGTCACCGAGGCGGGCCGGCATTGCCCGCCCGCGCCCTTGCCCGCCGTTTCAGGGAGGTGTTAGCTTCGCCCTCGATAAATGCCGGGTCGAGCATTTCGCCAACCTGTCTGCATAAAAGGAAGCGTGTATGGCAAATACCTGGTGGGGAAGCCATCTGCTGAGCCGGGGCGGGGACGACGAGCTGTGGGCCATTTCCAGCTCACCGGTCACCCGGGAACAGTTGAGGACGACGGTCGCCGATCTCGGCACATATTTTCAGGACCAGGGAATCACGGAGGGAAGTTCGGTTCTTCTGCGGATGAAGCCGAGTTTCACCTATCTCTATGTCCTGCTGGCCCTGTGGAGCCGTGGCGCGCAGGTGGTCCTGGTCGACTTCCGGCTGCGGCCTGCCGAGTACGAGCCGCTGGCCGACCTCGTACGCCCGCAGTACCAGGTCGTCGCGACCGGAGCCGACGGCCCGGTGGCCGGATTCCGGCAGGAGTCCGACTTCACGATCCAGCGTCTGGCGAACGGCCGGCCGGCCCAAGAGGACGTCCGGCTGGTGCAGTTCAGCTCGGGCTCGACCGGCCGCCCCAAGGTGATCGGCAGGCCGGCCGGCTCCGTGCTGGCCGAACTCGACCGGCACAGCGCGCTCCCCGGCGTCCCAGGCAAGGGCGAGCGGCTGATGCTCCTCAACTCCGTCATGCACAACATGGGCCTGGTCAGCGGCGTGTTGCACGCCCTTGCATCCGGGTCGACCCTGGTCGTCCCGCCGACGCTCCGCCCGGCGGAGGTGGTGCGGCTGATGGCACGGGCCGAGGTGTCCGCCGTCTACGGCACCCCCGTCCACTACGACCTGCTGTCCCGGATCGAGGGACGGCCCGAACTGCCCGCGCTGCGCCTCGCGGTGTCGGGCGGCGAGCGGGTGCCGCAGGAGACCTACGAGCGGTTCGGGGCACACTTCGGCCTGCCGATCAGTCCGGTCTACGGCCTGACGGAGATCGGACTGATCGCGGGCGACCTGTCAGGCACCTCCGTACCACCGCAGTTGGGGCCCCCGGTGCCGGGGGCGGAGGTGAAGGTGGTCGGTGAGGAGCTGTTCGTCCGGATGGAGCACTCGCCGTATCTGTACGGCGCGCACGCCGACCGTTTCACGGACGGCTGGCTGCGGACCTTCGACCGTGTCCACCAGGACCCGGCGACCGGGGTGCTCAGCATGCTCGGCCGGTCCGACTCACTGGTCGTCGTCGGCGGCCTGAAGGTCGATCTCGCGGAGGTGGAGGCCGTGTTGCTGGGACACCCCCGGGTGACCGAGGCGGTGGTGACCCACGGAGAGGTCATAGAGGCGTTCGTGGGCGCCGCCCAGGCACCCACCGCGGACGAACCCACCACTGCCGATCCCACCACTGCCGATCCCACCGCGGACGACCTCACCGCGGACGAACTGACGGCCTGGTGCCGGGAGCGGCTGAGCCCGGTCAAGATCCCCAAGCGGTTCTTCGTCACGCGCCAACTGCCGCGGAACTCCATGGGAAAGCTGGTCCGCGACCGTGCGCTGGTGCACGGGCGCGTCACGTCGCAATCGTCGTCACAGACATAGGGGGACCGGTGATCTCGAAAGACGACATCAGAACGATCCTGACCGAGAGCACGGGGCTCGGAACCCCGGAGGAGCTGCCGGACGACGCCGAGCTGGTGATCGACTCGTTCACCCTGGTCGCCCTCCAGCACGGGCTGGAGGTACGGCACGGCGTGGTCATCGACCCGCAGTTCGAGGACATGGCGCTGTTCACGTCGATCAACGGCATCCACACGTACGTGGCGACGGTGCTGGCAGAGAAGTGACGCCCGGCCCCCGACAACCCCCCGCCTCGACCGTTTTGCCTAGGGAGCAATGATGAGCAACCCCTTCGAGAACCCCGACGGCACCTTCCTCGTGCTCGTCAACGACGAGGGCCAGCACTCGCTTTGGCCCGCCTTCGCCGAGGTGCCGGCGGGCTGGACCGTCGCGCTCGCCGCGACCGACCGCCAGAGCTGCCTCACGTACGTCGAGGAGCACTGGACCGACATGCGCCCGCTGAGCCTCGTACGCCGTTAGGAGACCGCCATGGACGACGCCGCTTTCGCACAACAACTCCTGCTGAGCGAGAAGGATCTGGAGGAGTCGTTCTACAGCGAGGAGCCGAGCGCCGCCTACGATCCCGTCTTCGTCTCCGGCGACGAGTCGGGGCAGGCCATCGTCGATCTGACGAACATGCTCACGCACGGCTCGCACCCCGAGTCGCGGCATCACGCCTCCGCGCTGTTCACGAACATCGTCGGTTCGGTGGTGTTCCACCACGTCGCCGAGTTCGGCAACGGCGCCTGCCGGCAGGTGTACCAGCAACTCGCCGACGCGGTGCGCGACTGCGCGCACTACCGGATGGGCCTGAACGACGGTGTGGAACTCGACATCACGCGAGTGGAACTCGGGCCCATCGACCTGGGGGACGGCGGCTTCGTCGTGCGCTGGGTGTCCACCGTCGACCACTTCCGTATCGAGACCGCGTGGGTGATCGTGCCGAAGGGCGACATCCTCAACTTCATCAACACCCGTATCCCGGACGAGGCCGAGATCCACCGGCTCGCCCGCATCGCCATCGACCGCATCGCCAACCTGACGGGTACGTCATGACGCCCACGGCATCCGCCGTCGACTTCAAGTCCGCACTGGAGTCGGTCGACCTGTGGCTGACCGACTACATAGCGGCGAGCCACCCGGAAATCGGCCGCACCGGACCGATATGCCCCTTCGTGTCCCCCTCCCGGAAGAACCGGACGATGGAAATCCGGTTACGCCTGGTCGGGCACACCCCGACCCTCGAACTGGTCGAGGAGATCGCGCGCGGCAGCCTGCGCGAGTACGAGCTGACGACCTGGCGCGGCCGGAACCCCATGCTGCAGGCCATGGTGATCGTCTTCCCCGACCTGCGCAGCGAGGACACCGGCCTGCTCGACCAGGCCCAGGCCCACGTGAAGGACGAATTCGTGGCGAAGGGCCTGATGATCGGCCAGTTCCACGAGAACTGCGACGTGACGGCGGCCCGCAACCCCGACTTCGTGGTGAGCAGGGCGCCGGTACCGGTCCTCGCGATCCGCTCCATCGCCCTGCACGACATCTTCTTCCTGTCCGAACGGCCGCACTGGTTCGAGAAGTACCGCGAGAAGTTCGGCAAGTTCTTCGGCCCGGACTCGACGCTGATGGACGCGCTCCTGAAGGAACGCTTCGAGGAGAGCGAGCGAGCATACGGCCACGCCCCGTAGCCGCCCCCCGCAGCCACCCACCCCCAGCAACCGGCCCGCCCCCGACACCCTCGCCGCACCTGCCACCACCGGGCCACCCGCTACACTGATGGCCGTGGCGCAGCCGATCCCGGCGGCGCTACGCCTTCGTAGCTCAGGGGATAGAGCACCGCTCTCCTAAAGCGGGTGTCGCAGGTTCGAATCCTGCCGGGGGCACCACGGCCGCGCGAGCGGCGAGCGGGACAAAGGCCCAGGTCAACCGGTACAGCACCGGGTGCCTGGGCCTCAGCTTTGGGGGCCGTTGCGAACGTGTGGCGGCTAGATCAGCATGCCTTCGAGCCGTTCGCGGATGTTGTCCTTGTGCGCCTCCGGGTCCGGGACCAGTTTCTCTCGGTGCCCGGGGTCCCTGGCCAGTACGTGGAGGCGTCCGCCGCTGCGGGCCAGTACCAGATCCCGGCTGCTGCCGGCGGTCTCGGCCGAGCCCTCCGCCGTGTATTCGGTGACGGTGATCAGCGCGGAGCGCTCTGCGGCGGCCAGTACTGCGTCGGTGTCCGCCGACTCGTCGCGGTCCGCCGACGAGCCTCGCGGCAGCCACTCGGTGAGCATGTCCAGGGCCTCGTCGAGCTTGTACAGCCCCATCTGGTGAACGCCGAGCGCGTCGATGCGGACCACGAGGCAGATGCGCTCGGGCTGGGGGAGCAACAGGATCCGCCACGGCTCACCGGGCCCCGACCCCGTCGTACGGGCGTCGAGCACCCTGCGGGCCCGCTGCTGGAACGCCACCGCGATGCCCAGGTCGCCCTGCACCTGGACCTGCTCGCCCGTGTCCCCCGCCAGCAGCAGTTGCCGGGCCGCCAGCGAGCGTACGGCCTCGGCGATCACGTCGTCCGACGGCCGGGCCTCCAGGAAGTCCACGATCGCGTCCACGGCGGTCAGCTCGGCGATGGTGTACGCGCCGAGCAGCACCGGGCCTGTGTCGACCAGGTCCACCACGGCCGTCACCAGCCCCTGAGGGGCGGTCGCCGCGCCGGGGTCCGTCGGTGACGCACCGGCGCCCGGCAGTACGCCAGGGGGGACATCGCGCTGATCGTCGTCGCTGCTCATGACGGCCCTCCCGGTTGCAGCAGTTCCACCACGGGCGGTACATGGCTCTCCCGCAGCACCTCGGCGGCGCTGCGCGAAGGGGTCTCGGTCACCCACACCTCGGAGTTGCCGAACAGCCCACGACCCGACCTGCCGGACAGCGACTGGCCCAGCTCGCCGGCCAGGTCCTCCCGGTCCGGGGGCGGGAAGTGGGCCGCCAGGTCCGTGGAGACGGCGGTCACGTCGTCGGCCTCCTCCACCCGGCGCAGCGCCTGCGTCAGTACCCGCGCGACCGGCGGTGTGAGGGACGTCGGAACGGCGAGGAACGGCGACAGGTACAGCGGGCGGCGTTCCGTCATCCGCGACAGCCCCCAGGGGCCGACGTTGCTGCGTGTGATCCGGTAGACCACGTAGTCCATGAGGTGGCGGAGGTCGTCCACACTGGGCAGCTTCTTCCCGCCGAAAGCGGCCGGTGTCTTCTCCAACTGCACCCAGGTCCCCTGCGCGGTGCGCCCGTGCAACTTCTCCCGCACCACGTCCCCGCGCATCCCGATGTCGGGGTAGCGCGTCTTGTCGATGTCGCGGTGGTGGCTCGACAGGCGCTCATGACTCACATCGGCGAACCGCCACTTGTCGTACAGCTCCGGCGCGTCCACCAGCACATGCCCGCCGCACAGCACGTCGTGCAACTGGGGCACCTGAAGCCCGTGCCCCTCCAGGTCCGAAAGGATCGCCGCTTCCTCGGGGCTGAGCTTGCGGGTGGCCGCGACGAGCCCCTTCCGGTACGCCCCCGACCGCGCCGTGATCTCGATCATCAGCCGGACCCGGGTACGCACCCGCTCGGCCCGCCGGTCGGTCGCAGTGTCCGAAGCTGCGCCGCCGGGCCGCCTGAGGTGGGTGACCGATGCCAGTGCGTGCTTTCGCTCCACCTCGCCAGTACAGCACGGCAGCCTGTGGCCCGCACCAGCTCAGCGCCGGAGCCCGCACCACCTCAGCGCCGCGCCCCGCACCTGCTCAGCGCCGCTCAGCGCCCTGGCCCGGGTGGATCAGGCATGGGTCCGGTGGGGGCTTTCGGGGGGAGGATGGGGGTTCAGCTCGTGGCGGGCTTTGGCTCGTGGGTAGAGGAGGACACCTTGTCCGACATCGGGTCTCAGGGCGACCAGATCGACACCAGCACCGCGCATTCCGCGCGCATCTACGACTACATCATCGGCGGCAAGGACTACTACCCCGTGGACAAGGAGGCGGGGGACGCCATGTCCCGCGAGTGGCCCGCCATGCCGATCCATATGCGGGCCAACAGAGACTTCATGCACCGGGCCGTGCGGTACCTCGCCGAAGAGGCCGGGGTCCGGCAGTTCCTCGACATCGGTACGGGGATCCCGACCTCGCCGAACGTCCATGAGACGGCCCAGGCGGCGGCGCCCGACTCGCGGGTCGTCTACGTGGACAGCGACCCGCTCGTCCTCACGCTCTCCCGGGACCTGCTCGCCAGTGACCCCGCAGGCAAGACCGCCTACGTCGAGGCGGACATGCGCGACCCCGCGGCGATCCTCGCCGCTCCCGAGCTGCGGGACACCCTCGACCTCAGCCGGCCGGTCGCGCTGATGGTCATCGCGATCGTGCACTTCGTCATGGACGAGGACGACGCGGTCGGCATCGTCCGCCGCCTGCTGGAGCCGCTGCCCAGCGGCAGCTACCTGGCGATGTCCATCGGCACCGCCGAGTTCGCGCCCGACGAGGTCGGCCGGGTCGCCCGCGAGTACGAGAAGCGCGGCATGCCGATGCGGCTGCGCACCATGGCCGAGGCGGAGGAGTTCTTCGCGGGGCTCGACCTGGTCGAGCCCGGCATCGCGCAGGTCCACAAGTGGCGGCCGGACGGGACGGTCACGGAGGAGATCAGGGACGAGGACATCGCGATGTACGGTGCGGTCGCCCGTAAGCCGTAAGTCCCTGTACGTCACTGCCGGAACGCTCAACGAGCGTTCCGGCAGTGGGCTGTTACGGGGGCGATCAGGCCGCCAGCGGCACCTCGGTGCCCGGGGTCGCTTCCTGGTACGCGTCAACGACCAGGTTGAGCTGGCGCTGCATGTACCAGATGTTCAGACCGAAGACGAACGCCAGGAACGTGCTCGCGGCGGGGCTGCACGTCACGGGCAGACCGGCCGCGCGCTGCGCGTTCGCTATCGCCTTTCCGGTGTTGTGGAAGGAGATCAGCGGAGCGATCAGGGTCCAGCCCAGGAAGATCAGGACGAGCAGGCTGCCCGCGGGGTTGAGCTTCTGGCGGCGGTCGAACTGCAGCAGCTCCTTGTGGATTTTGAAGTACCAGACGAACTGGTAGATCCCGAGAGTGACCAGCGGCAGCCCGATCCACACCGCGACAGACCCGCGACGCTTCATGGCCAGGCCGGTCAAGCGGCTCGCGATCGGGTTGTCACCGGCACTGGACGCGAGAGCGCCCCCGGCCGGGGCCGATTCGCTTCGGGTGGAGTCGACGGTGGGCTGGATGTCAGTCATGTGGTGTGTGCTCCATATTTGCCTGTACTGGCGTTAGCTGGAGCAGCGTGACAGGGAAGTAGTTGACTGATGGAGGTAGTTGCCGGTTCGTGATCTTTCGTCGCCCTACCGTGATCAGGAGTCCCCGCCTCCGGTGCGTACTCGGTTCGCGCCCGGCGCGCGGCTTCGGCTGCCACAATGCCTGGGTCGTGCGAGGGAGGGGTTTTGCGGTGATCGCGGAGACTGCGGCGTTACGGCTGGGTACGACCGTGGCGACGGCTGCGGGGAAGCTGTGGCTGGGCGGAAAGCAGCGGGAGCAGGAACGGCTGCTGTCCATGGAGGAGTTGATCCGGGTCCGGGTGTCCGGGGTACGGCTCCAGAGGGAAGTCAGGCAGCAGTTCGAGCAGATCACCAACGCGGTGTTCGACCGGCTGGAGCCGTTTCTGAAGCACGCCTTCCAGCGCCTGGATGAGGGTGGTCAACAGGCGGTGCTGAACGCCGTGTCCGACACGTTCGGCAAGGCGGACCTCTCGGACGAGGCGCTGCTCGCGGCGAATGCCCGTCCGGCGGAGCTCGTCCGCCACATCACCGACTCCGTGAGCGGGCCGGTGGGCCTGAGCGAGACCGAAACCCAACTATATGAGGTGCTGTTCGCCGAGTGCGTCGAATACTACGTACGCATCGTGCGAAGCCTGCCTGTCTTCGAGGAGCGAGCGGCCGGGGAACTGCTCCTGCGGACGGCCACGTTGGGCGCCGAGGTGGCGCGGATCCTGGAACGCCTGCCGGACCGCTCGCTGTTCGCGCCGGACGGCACCGACCAGGACACAGCGTTCCGCCGTAAGTACCTGGAGCTGGTCAGCAGGGACCTTGACGAAGTCGAGCTGTTCCGCCGTACGTCCGACCAGGCGACGCCACCCCGGGTACGGCTGTCCGTCGCGTACGTCAGCTTGCGAGCGACCGGCGACGACGGGAAGCGCCGGCGTGCGGCTCGGTCCCTGCCACAACTCCGACCGGACATGAGCAACTGGGAGGAGGGCGGTGGCGAAAGCTCAGGCATGCGGGTCGAGGGCGCGTTGAGAGGTGCCTCACGGGTCCTGCTGCGCGGTGAGGCAGGGTCGGGCAAGACAACGCTGTTGCGGTGGTTGGCGGTGATGGCGTCACGCGGGGCATTCACGGGCGAGCTGGCCGACTGGAACGGGTTCACCCCCCTCTTCATCAAGCTGCGCGACTACAGCGGCCGCACCCCGCCCAACCCGGAAGCGATGCTGGACGGGGTCGCCGGACCGATCACCGGGATCATGCCCAGGGGGTGGGTGGAGCGGCAGCTTGACGGCGGCAAGGCGCTGCTTCTGATCGACGGCGTGGACGAGTTGCTCGATCGGGAACGCCGGACGGTACGGGAATGGCTCCGCAAGCTGCTGGGCCAGTACGACAACGTACGAGTGGTCGTCACGTCGCGTCCCGCAGCAGCCAGTGCGGACTGGCTGCGCCGCGATGGTTTCACCGCCCTGCATCTGGACCGGATGACACCACCGGACCTGGCGGCCTTCGTACGGCAATGGCACCAGGTCGTACGGGAGGTGGGAGACGAGCTGCCCTGCCCGGTGGACGAGCTGCCGCAGTACGAACAGTCGCTGCTGACCAGTCTCAAGGACCGCGCGCATCTGCAATCGCTGGCGGGTACGCCGTTGCTGGCGGCCATGCTGTGTGCGATGCACCTGAATCGGGGCCGTCAACTGCCGCGCGACCGGATGGAGTTGTACCGCAACGCGCTGCACACGCTGGTTCACGACCGGGACGCGGACCGGAATGTGCCGAGCGCGGTCGACAGCAAGCTCAGCCTGGGTGACAAGTTGCTCCTACTGAGGGACCTCGCATGGCGGTTGTCGGACAACAACCGCACTGAGATCGACCTGGACAGGGCCGCGGGTTATGTCGCGACGAGGCTCAGGGCGATGCGCCATCTCGACGGCCTGGAGGGCGACGAAGTTCTGGAGCAGCTTCGGCACCGCTCCGGGGTCCTACGGTCCCCCGCCGAGGCACGCATAGATTTCGTGCACCGGACCTTCCAGGAGTACCTGGCCGCGCAGGAGGCGGCGGAGGAGGACCGCATCGGCAATCTGGTCGGCCGAGCACATCTGGATCTGTGGCGGGAAACGATCATCATGACGGCGGGCCACGCCAATACGCGACAGCGGGAGGAGCTGCTGGGCGGGATCCTCGACCGTGCGGAGGCCGAGCCCACCCACGCGAGGACGCTGCGGCTGCTGGCCGCGAGCTGTCGGGAGACGTTGCCTTCGGTGTCGGAAGGGCTTGCGGAGCGCCTGGACAGCGCGGTGAGCAAGCTGCTGCCTGCACGGCGGAAGACGGATCCGCCGGCGTTGGCGGCGGTGGGGCCGAGTCTGCTGCGCTGGCTGCCTCGTTCGTTGGAGCAGCTCACGGAGAAGGCCGCGATTGAGACGATCCGGACGGTGGCGCGGATCGGGGGGGAGGAGGCTCTGGAACTGCTGGCGGGTTATGTGGGCGAGGAGCGCTGGCACGTCATCGATGAACTCGTCGGCGCTTGGGGATACTTCGAGGCCGCAGCCTACGCCGACAATGTTCTGTCCCGACTACCGCTAGAGCGACGTGTGGTGCCACTCACACATTCGGGACAGATCCATGCGGCAAGTCGATTGCCCGGACTAACGCAGATCCAAATGGTATTCCCTGTACGGGAACTCGGGTTTCTCACCGATTTTCCACCCCTCCGGGGCGTGTGGATGAATGAAATCCTCGGAGAAGTAGACCTGTCAATTCTTCGCCAGCACCCCGATCTGCAGTACTTCACATTCTTCAGCGATCGACCGGCGAAAGGGATGTCGGTTCTTTTAGGCCTGACGGAGCTGAGGTCGCTGGGCCTTCGCTTTTCTGAAGAACTGGACCTAACCGACTTACGCCTACTCCCCCGATTGACAGGTCTCACTCTTGCCCGGTTCCACAAAAAAGACCTGAGCCCGCTCGCCACACTTAAGGGTTTGCGTCAACTGCATCTGATTGAGGGGAGCCAATGCCCGGTGACAGGTTTAGAAAATCTCACAGCAATGACCGATCTGGAAACTCTGGCACTCTACGGCTGCGACGCAAACGGTTGGCTGCTGGCACTCAAGAGCGCCCCGCCCTCTTTGCGTTCTTTATCTCTCACCGACTGCACTCTGCCCTCGGACCTTCTCGCCTTCGCCAAGCTGCGCAGCCTTGAACAGGTGACTCTCTTTGGCTGTCGTACCCCAGATGGTACGAGCATCACCGAACTGAAGATCCCAGGTGTGCAGACCGACGTCATCTGACAACTACCCGGGAATACGAATTCGGGCAGTATCGTTTGTCCGTTGATGGGTGATTCGACAGATCTTGAGGGCATACGCGCGCGGCTCGACGCCGAGCGTGCCAGTACCGCTGCCCAGATCGTCGCCCTCCAGCGTGAATACGACGGCATCGTCGAAGCCAACGCTCTCATCGCCGTCGACGACGAGCACGACCCCGAGGGGTCCAACACCGCCTTTGAGCGGGCGCATCTCGGGGCCATGTTGGGGCGGGCTCGGCAGCAGCTCGTGGATCTTGATCTGGCGCTTGAGCGGCTGGAGGCCGGCGCGTACGCGCGGTGTGAGGTGTGTGGGGGTGCCATTCCGCTGGAGCGGTTGGAGATCCTGCCCGCCGTGCGGACCTGTGTGGTGTGTGCCGGGCGGATTCGGTAGAAGTGGCCCACATATCCCGGCGTTAATTGGAACTGCCGACTGGGCAGGTCCCACCGATAGTTTCGTTCCACAGGCAACCGCCACACGCCAGGGGGAACGCGCCATGTCGATCCGGATCCTGCCGCCGCCCGGTGCGCCGCGTGTGCTCGCCGGGGCGCAGCTCAGCAACTCCGTCGGTGACGGCGCGTACTACGTCTGCTCCGCTCTCTACTTCGTGCGGGTCGTCGGCCTCTCCCCCACCCAGATCGGGCTCGGGCTGACCGTCGCCTGGGCCGTCGGGTCGGTCGCCGGGGTGCCGCTCGGGGCGTTGGCCGATCGGCGGGGGCCGCGTGGGACCGCTGTGCTGCTCGCTCTCGCTACCAGCGCGGCGGTCGCCTCGTTCCTGACCATCCGGTCGTTCTCGCTGTTCCTCGTCGCCGCCTGCGTGTACGCCGTCGCGCAGTGCGGACTCGCCGCCACCCGGCAGGCGTTGCTCGCGGGGCTGGTCGCGCCGGCTGACCGTACCGGCGTGCTGGCGCACCTTCAGTCGACCCTCAACGCCGGTCTGGCGCTGGGGGCCGCTGTCGGGGGGCTCGCGTTGAGTCGGGACACCGCCGGGGCGTATCTCGCGGTGTTCGCGATGGACGCGGTGAGCTTCCTCGTCTGTGCCGTTGTGCTGCTTCGGCTGCCAACTGTCGCCCCCGTTCCGGGTCGTGGCAGCGGTAAGCCGCGGCTCGCGGTGCTGCGGGACCGGCCGTACGCCGTCGTGACGCTGATCAACGCCGTGCTGTTGCTGCGGATGCCGCTGCTCAGCCTGGCGATCCCGCTGTGGATCGTGGAGCGTACGAACGCGCCGAGCTGGCTCGTCTCGGCGCTGTTCGTCCTCAACACCCTTGCCGTGATGGCCTTCCAGGTCCGCACCGCGCGTGCGGTGACGGGGCTGCGTACCGCGTCGCGTGCCGTGTGGCACTCCTCCGTCATCATGTTCGCCTCCTGCCTGGTCTTCGCCCTGTCGGCGGCCGGGCTGCCCGGCTGGGCGGCGGCAGCGGTCCTCGTCGTCGGCGCGACGCTGCAAGTCGTCGCCGAGATGCGGCAGTCGGCCGGGTCGTGGCAGATCAGCTTCGCGCTGGCACCGGCCCACCAAGTGGGCCAGTACCAGGGCTTCTTCGGTACGGGTGTGCCGGTGGCCCGCACCCTCGGCCCGCTGTTGCTGACCGCGCTGCTGGTGACCTGGGGCGTACCGGGGTGGCTGCTCCTCGGCGCGGTCTTCCTGGGCGCCGGGGCCGCGACCGGTCCGGCCGTACGGTGGGCGGAGCGCTCGCGTCCCGCCCAATCCCGTACCGGTTGCATCGGTCAGGACACCTGCGGCGCCGCCGTCCGCGCGTAGTGCTCCGCGATCTCGTCCGTCGTCGTCAGCCACACTCCCGTGTGGCTGACGACGTACTCCAGCGCCTGGTCGAGGTACTTGTGGCGGAACGGCTGGCCGATCACGAACGGGTGCAGGACCAGCGACATCACCCGGCCGCTCTCCGCCGACTCCTCGTAGAGCTGGTCGAACTGGTCTTTGACGATACGGACGAAGTCGGGCCCGCTCAGGGCCTTTCCGACGAACAAGCTGATGTCGTTGACCTCGATCGAGTACGGCACACTCAGCATGCCCGGCACGTTCAACCGGTACGGCTGGTCGTCGTTGGCCCAGTCCAGGACGTACTCCAGGCCGAGTTCGGCGAGCAGTTCCGGTGTCCGGAAGGTCTCCGTGAGCGCGGGGCCGAGCCAGCCGCGCGGCCGGTGGTGGGTGGCCTTCTCGATGGCGGCGATCACCTCGGCGAGATAGGCGCGTTCGTCGTCGGGCGTCATGTCGGCCTGGAAGACGGAGTTGTTCTTCCCGTGCGCGACCCAGGCCCAGTCGCGGTCCCTGCCCGCCCGGATGATCTGCGGATAGCGCTCGCCGACATCGGAGTTGAGCATCACACTCGCCCGTACCTGATGGCGGTCAAGGCTCTCGATCAGCCGCCAGATGCCGGCCCGGGGGCCGTAGTCGCGCCAGCCGTAGTTCAGCGGGTCGGGCGCCAGTCCGGCGGTGCCGGGGAAAATGCTCGTGGAGGGCCGATCGACTTGGTAGTGCTCGATGTTGAGCCCTACGTAGAAGGCGATCCGGGCGCCGCCCGGCCAGTGGATCGCGTCCCGTTCGGTGATCGGGCTGTAGTCGAAGAGCTGGTTGTCCATGGGTGCTCACCTCGTGTCCGTCTCGGTGGCCCCATGCTCGAACCCTCACACTGATGTGAAGGTCAAGCGGCCGGAGCCAGGGCAGTTGGGCCCTGGCTCCGGCCGCTCGGTCCGCTGTCCGCGATCCGCGATCCGCAGTCCGCGGTATGTGGTCCGCTGTCCGCGGTCTGCCTGCCGTCAGTGGCGGCGGGCCGCCTGACGACGGCGCGTGATCAGGAGTGCGGCACCACCCGCTGCGAGCAGGACGGCGGCGCCGCCCACGGTGATACCGACGTTGCTGCTGCCGGTCTCGGCCAGACCACCGGTGGGGCTCTCGGACGCGACCGCGTCCACGTCACCCGCGGGGCTCGCCGAGTTGCCTGCGGCCGGGCTCGACTCCGCACCGGAGACCGTCTCGGACGGCGCGGGGGCCGACGACGCCGGCGGGGCCGGTGTGGTGGAGGTCTCGTCCGTCGGGGTGTCCGACGGCGTGGACGTCACAGGGGCCGACGGGGACGCCGGGGTCGACGGAGGCGTGCTCGGTATGGTCTGCTCGGTGCAGTTCTTCGTCCCGCCGTTCCACGACGCGATCAGCTTGTCCAGGATGACGGCGTGCTGCGGGCCGACCGGCAGATCGCCGTGCTCGAAGCCGTCGTTGACACCCTTCTTGCCGTCGTACTTGACCGCACCGCGGTACAGGTCGACCTGCGCGAAGCAGCCGACGTCGGGCACCGCGATGTCGAGGGTGTCACCGCCGCCCGACTTCACCTTCACGGTGTCGAAGTCGTGGAAGACCTGGTTGCCCGAGGTCTCCCAGGTGCCGCCGTGGGTACGGTACGAGGCGAGCGAAGCCGTGCAGGACCCGGCGTCCTTCGCCGCCCGCACCTTCACGTGCACCTTGCCGTCCTCGGACGGCTTCAGGTTCAGGTCGTCGACCTGGACGGAACCCTTCCAGGTCTGGCCGTCGAGGGAGAACTCGCACAGGTCGGCCGGGGTCTTCACACCGGCGCCCTTACCCGGCTTGTATCCGGTCTGGTGGCCCTTGTTCCAGCCGTGGCCGCCGGGGCAGTCGCCCGCGTAGGCGGAGGTGGCCGCTGCGGTGGACAGGGCGAGGGCGGCAGCACCCACCCCGACAAAACGCCACAGGGTGACATGACGCGCTATGGGCATGCGAATCCAATCGTGACTTCACAACGCCCGACGAGTGTCCGCCGCACAGGAACCTTCTAGAGAAGGGCGTGCCGAGGCGGTATCGGGCTGATGGTCGATTACCACTCGGGACACAACGGCCTCGGTGGTATCAGCATCGTTGTGCCTGGCCCGGTGGACTGTCAACCTGGCCAGCGCAAAGACGCGTTGGCCGATCGCGGTGGGTGAGGGCGGACGGGCGCCGCGATTTCGGGCTTCGGTGTGTTCGCCCGTCGCGACGATCCCGGGCCGCGGGGCATTAGGGTGCGGTGGTGGCCTCGTACAGCATCGGCCGGGCGGCAGGACTGCTCGGTGTCAGTTCGGAGACCGTCCGCCGGTGGGCCGACGGCGGTCAGCTCCTCATGGAGCGGGACGGTGCGGGCAACCGGACGATCGACGGCGCGAGCCTCGCGTCGTTCGCCAAGGACCGTGCGGCGGGCGTGCGTCCGGTGCCGGACGAGGTGGCTACGTCGGTCCGTAACTCGTTCTCCGGGATTGTGACCGGCGTCATTGTCGACGACGTGGTGGCGCAGGTGGAGATCCAGTCGGGGCCGCACCGGGTGGTGTCACTGGTGACGCGCGAAGCCGTCGACGAACTGGAGATCGCGGTGGGTGTGCTGGTCACCGCGCGGGTGAAGTCCACGAACGTGTATGTCGATCTGCCCTGAGCTGCCTCCGCCTCCCCCTTGCCGCTCCCCTCGTCGCGCTCGTCACTTCCCCGGGCGGCAGAGCAGAGCCGCCCGCAGGTCCAGCTTGTGGTCGAGGCGGGAAAGGTCGCGCCCGGTCAGGAACTCGACGCGCTGGACGCGGTAGTGGACGGTGTTGACGTGCAGATGCATGGCCTCCGCCGTACGCGCCCACGACGCGTTGTGCGCGAGGAAAGCCTCCAGTGTCTCCAGCAGCACCCGGTACGACGCGCGGCTGTCGTCGGCGAGCGGACCCAGCGTCCGCGCGCTGAAGACGGCGCGTACGTCGGCGGGGATGCCGGCGAGCAGGGCGTCCAGGCTGGTGAGGTCCGCCATGGTGACCAGCCTCGCGGTGGCTGATGCAGCGCCCGCAACGACTTCGGCTGACGGCCGCTTCAGCCGCGCCGCCGACAGCGCGTACCGCGCCTGCACCAGGCTGCCGTGCAGGTCCGCCGCCGTGGCCGCGGGATCACCGACGCCCGCGTACAGCGCGAGTCGCGGGGCGCACGCCTGGAGTACGGGCCACACGTCGGCCAGCCGCCGCACCGGGTCGGGTTCCCCGGCCCCCGCCCCGGCCCCGGCCCCCGCCCCCGCCCCGGCCACCGGCTCGTGCAGCACCGCAGCCGTCCCACCGTCCGGTAGGTGGCCGACGGCGAACTGTACGCCGGGCAGGTGCCGCAGCGCCTCGGTGAGTGCGGCCGCCGCGTCGTCCGGGCGCTGACCCGCCATGGCGCTGATCACCCGGTACGGTCCCTGCTCCGGCAGCCCGCACGCGCGCAGCGCCGCCGATAGTGACTCACCGTCAGTTTCGTTATCTGCTGCGGGAGTTGAGGCTACGATAGTCAGCAGATCCGTCGCGTCCCGCCCCGCCTCAAGTCCCTGCCGGTACCGCGCGACCACGTCGGCTATCCCGTACAGCACACGCGGCGGCACCTGGTCCGCACCGCCCGGCAGATGCAGGTACCAGGCGTCGTACGCCGACGACTCCACGTCGACCCGCAGCCCCGCCCTCGCCCCGGCCGTCGAAGGCGGTGCGGCTGTCGCCGCGCTCGCGGCGGCGGCGACCGTACGGCCCGTCGCCGACACGACGTAGCAGGCCGGGCCGCCCAAGTGCGCGAGGGCCTGGTCGAGCAGGGCGTCGAGGGGCGCGGACGCCGCGAGCAGGCGGTTCAGCTCGGTGCGTACGTTCCCCGGCAGCGCGTAATGATCGTCCTGGCGGCGGCTGAGGTCTCCCCACTGCCGCAGATACACCGCGTCCGTGATCGCGCGGAAACTGGTGTGCGCGGGGACGGCCAGCAGCGCGAGCCCGTGTGTGCGGCAGGACTCGACGAGCGCGTCGGGGACGGCGCCGTGGGTCTCCTCCCCGGCGAGCAGCGCGGGCGCGCCCGCGGTCCGCAGTGCGGTGACGAAGCGGTCGGCCTTCGCGCGGCTGTCGCCGTCCTGCCACCACACGAGACCGCTCAGCACGATCTCCCCCTGCTGGAGGAAGCGGGAGGGGTCGGCGAGGTCGGTCGCTGTCACACCGCTGATCTCCCGGGCGAGCATGTCGTCCTCCGCCCAGAGGACGGCGAGGTCGAGGGCTTCGAGCTGGAGGAGATCGGTGACGTGCATGCGGGTGCTCCTAGGGCGACTGCCGGTCGCTGAGCCGCCCGGCACCTCACATTCACGAGGAGGATGCGAGTTAATGCATCGTAAATGCCAGCGACTCGGGATGGTGACTCTCTTGGTTGATCCTCCAACGATGAGCGAGGACCCTCATGTTTTTCCGTGCCCCGCGCCGGTGTCGCCGCCCGCCACGGCGTTGCTTCACTGACGGGCATGGATCTGAACACCGTGCTTGAGGTACGGGACGCGCGTCACCGCGTGCCGTGGCAGCCGGGCGATGCCTGGCTGGCCGGCGGCACCTACCTGTTCTCCGAGCCCCAGCCGCATCTGCGGCGCCTGATCGATCTGAGCCGGCTGGGCTGGGAGCCGCTGCGGGAGCTGCCGGACGGATCCCTGGAGATCGCGGCGACGTGCACGATCGCGCAGTTGTCGCGGTTCGCGCGGAACTGGCACCCGACCTTGTCCCCGCCGGCCGCCCCGCTCTTCGAGCAGTGCTGCCGTGCCTTTCTCGCCTCGTTCAAGATCTGGAACATGGCCACCGTCGGCGGGAATCTCTGCAATGCCCTGCCCGCAGGTCCCATGATCTCGCTCACCGCCGCGCTCGACGGCGTCTGCCTCCTCCAGGCGCAGGACGGCTCCCTGCGCACCACGCCGGTCGCCGACTTCGTCACCGGAGCGGGACGCAAGGACCTGGCCGAGGGCGAGTTGCTGCGCTCGGTCACCCTGCCGGCCGCCGCGCTGGCCTCGCGTACGGCGTTCCGCCAGGCGTCCTTGTACGGGCTCGGCCGCTCCGGCGCGCTCGTCATCGGCACGCTCGACCCCCGGGACGGCTCGCTGACGGTGACGGTCACGGCGGCGACCGTACGGCCGTACCGGTTCTGGTTCCCGCTGCCGCCACGGGCCGGGGAGTTGCGCGCGGCGATCGAGGAGGCCGTCGGGGATGTCGGTACGGGCGGCGGTGACAGCGGTGAGGTCGGGGACAGCGACTGGTTCGACGACATCCATGGACTGCCGTCCTGGCGACGGCACATGACGTTGCGGCTGGCGGAGGAAGTACGTGCCGAACTGATCACGCGCAGCGGCGGGAGCGGTCTCTGATGGGCTTTCACATCAACGTCAACGAGCAGCCCTTCGACGCCGAGCCGCGCCCCGGCCAGTGTCTGCGCACGTATCTGCGCGAGCGCGGCTGGTTCGGGGTGAAGAAGGGCTGTGACGCGGGCGACTGCGGCGCCTGCACCGTGCATGTGGACGGTGAGCCGGTGCATAGCTGCCTCTACCCGGCCGTACGGGCCGAAGGGCGCGCGGTGACGACGGTCGAGGGGCTGGCATCGAAGGGCGGCGAACTCCACCCCGTACAGCAGCGGTTCCTCGACGCGCAGGGTTTCCAGTGCGGGTTCTGCACGGCGGGGTTCCTGATGACGACCGCCGCGCTCGACGCGGAGCAGCTCACCGACCTGCCGCGCGCGTTCAAGGGCAACTTGTGCCGCTGCACGGGCTATCGGGCGATCGAGGACGCCGTACGCGGGGTCCGGCACGCCGAGGCGCCGGAGGCCGGGCAGGCCGTGGGGCGCAATCTGCCCGCACCCGCCGGGCCGCAGGTCGTCACGGGCACCGCCCGCTACACCTTCGACGTCGACATCCCCGGCCTGCTGCACATGAAGCTGCTGCGCTCACCGCACGCGCACGCCCGCATCGTCGCGATCGACGCCTCGGCCGCCTTGCGGGTCAAGGGAGTTGAGGCGGTCTTCACGCACGAAGACGCTCCGGAGCGGCTGTACTCGACCGCCCGCCACGAGCATCCCGAGGACGACCCGGACGACACCCGGCTGCTGGACGACACCGTGCGGTACGTGGGCCAGCGCGTCGCCGCCGTCGTCGCGGACAGCGAGGCGGCGGCGGAGGAGGGGTGCCGGCGGATCGAGGTCACGTACGAGGTGCTGCCCGCCGTGCTCGACCCGGAGGAGGCGATGCGTCCCGGCGCGCCGGTCGTGCACGCCAAGGACGCGGCCACGGCCCGGATCTCGCGCCCGCAGAACAACGTGGTGGGTGAGGTGCACGGTGAAGTCGGCGATGTGGCGGCCGGGTTCGCCGAGGCCGACGTCGTGTACGAGGAGACGTTCCGCACCCAGCGCGTGCAGCACGCCAGCCTGGAGACGCACGGTGCCGTGGCCTGGTTCGAGGAGCTGGCGGAGGGTGGCGGCGAGCGGCTGACCGTACGCTCCAGCACCCAGACGCCGTTCCTGACCCGGCGCGCGCTGTGTGCGCTGTTCGATCTGCCCGAGGAGAAGGTGCGGGTGGTCGCCGGCCGGGTGGGCGGCGGCTTCGGCGGGAAGCAGGAGATGCTGGTCGAGGACATCGTCGCGCTGGCGGCGCTGCGGACCAAGCGGCCGGTGAAGCTGGAGTACACCCGCGCGGAGCAGTTCTACGGCGCCACCACCCGGCATCCGTTCACGGTCCGGGTGAAGGCGGGGGCGCGGGCCGACGGTGTGCTGACGGCCCTTCAGATCCGGGTGGTCTCCAACACCGGGGCGTACGGGAACCACGGGCCGGCCGTGATGTTCCACGCCTGCGGCGAGTCCCTGTCCGTCTACCGCTGCCCGAACAAGAAGGCCGACGGCTACTCCATCTATACGCACGCGGTGCCCGCGGGCGCGTTCCGGGGCTACGGTCTCGGCCAGGTCGTCTTCGCGATGGAGTCCGTACTGGACGAACTGGCCCGGAAGTTGGACCTGGATCCGCTCACGCTGCGCGAGCAGAACATCATCGGTCCTGGCGAGCCCATGGTCACACCGGGCGGCGAGGAGGAGGACCTGCACCTCGCGAGTTACGGCCTCGACCAGTGCCTGGGGATCGTACGGCGGGCGCGGGCTGAGCCCGTGCCGCAGGACGAACCGGGCCTGGAAGGGTGGCTGGTGGGTGAGGGCTCGGCGCTGTCGATGATCGCGACGGGGCCGCCGGGCGGCCATATCGCGCACGCGCAGGTGGCGTTGCGCGCCGACGGCACCTTCGATCTCGCGGTGGGTACGGCGGAGTTCGGCAACGGCACCACGACCGTGCACCGGCAGATCGCGGCGGGCGAACTGTCCACCACGGCGGACCGGATCACCGTCCGCCAGTCGGACACCGATGTCGTACGACACGACACGGGCGCGTTCGCCTCGACGGGCACGGTGGTGGCGGGCAAGGCGACGCTGCGCGCGTCACAGGAACTGGCCGTGCGGCTCGTCGACTTCGCCGCGGAAGTGCTGGGAGTCGAGCGCGCGGACTGCCGGCTGGTGGAGGAGGCGGTGGAGGTGCCGGGGCGGCGCCTGCTGCTCAAGGAGCTGTACACGGCCGCGGAGTCGGCGGGCCGGGAGCTGGCCGCGGACGGGCACTTCGGCGGGACACCGCGCTCGGTGGCCTTCAACGCGCAGTGGTTCCGGGTCGCCGTGGACCCGGGTACGGGGCAGATCCGCATCCTGCGCAGTGTGCACGCGGCCGACGCGGGCAAGGTCATGAACCCGATGCAGTGCAGGGGCCAGGTCGAGGGCGGTGTGGCGCAGGCGCTGGGGGCCACGCTCTTCGAGAACGTACGGCTCGACGCGCGCGGCGAGGTGAGCACGGCGGCTTTCCGCCGCTACCGGCTGCCGGCCTTCGCCGACGTACCGCGCACGGAGGTCCACTTCATGGAAACGGCGGACGCGATCGGGCCGTTGGGCGCGAAGTCGATGAGCGAGAGCCCGTTCAACCCGGTCGCCCCGGCGCTGGCGAACGCGCTGCGGGACGCGACGGGGGTGCGCTTCACTGAACTCCCGCTCACGAGCGACCGGGTGTGGCTGGCGCTGGAGGAGGCGGCGCTGGAGCGGGCCGGTATCCCTACCACTGGTAGGGAAGGTACTTCCCGTCGAGGGTGATGACGACGCGGTCGCCTGCCGGGTCGGGGACGCGCTTGACGTCGAGCCGGAAGTTGATGGCGCTCATGATGCCGTCGCCGCACTGCTCGTGGATCAGCTCCTTGATGGTCGGCCCGTAGACCTGGACGACCTCGTAGAGCCGGTAGATGGTCGGATCGACGGGGACGGCCGCGTCGAGTGCGCCACGCGTGGGCTGAAGTTGGAAGGCGACCGCGACGTCCTTGTCGAGTTCGAGCAGCTCCGCCGCCGCCTCGGCCACCTCCTTGGGCATCGGATGCTGCCCGAGCAACGCGGCGGTGGTCCACGCAAGCGGCCGCCCCACGCCTTCGGCGAGCTGAGCCCAGGTGATCCCGGTCCGCACCTTGGCGGCGCGAACGGCTTCGGCGGCTTCTTGCTTGGTGAGCATGGCGCCCTCTTTCCGTAGCGGAGTAGCGGAGTAGCGGTACAGGTGGAGCGGTGTATGCACTTCGGGTTTCATGGATTGTGCATACAGCATACCGCCGTGATCGGTCAGCCGACGGACTTGAACTCGACCTTGCCCGCGCTCATTCGGAAGTTCCCGTTGGAGTAGAGGAGCGGGCGCGCCTCGACATGATTCCCGCTGTACCGCTCGACGTGCCGGATGTCGATGCGGCCGGGTGTGGTGAAGTCGATCAGCGCGATGGCGACCCAGTAGGAGAGGTTGCGGTTGTTGAACAGGGGAGCCGTGACCGTGGACCCGCGCCCGTCGGTCACCACCGCCCGCGCACCGTACGACGCGAATGACCCGGTGCCGTTCTCGACCGCGCTGTAGGCGCAGATGAGAACGTAACCCTGGGTGTCGGGACGGCGGATGGTGATCGTCTCTTTGCCTGGTGTCTGGGCGTCGCCGTCCAGGGCGATGTACGGCGAGGCCGTGGCGGACCCCAAGTCCCGGTAGTACACGGCCTCTTCCGACTTGTTGGGCTTGGTGCCCCGTGGCGTGACGGCCTGTTGGGGGACGAAGAGCGCGTACAGATCGAGGTCGGCCCCCGCCTGCCGGCGTCGCGCACTGCCACCGTCCCATTCGAGCGTGGCGGTGACCACGACGGTGGAGTCGCCCTTGCGCATGCTGATGCTGGCCTGGCCCCCCTTGGTGAGCAGGACCTTGCCGAGGGGACGGCCGCTGCCTGCCTGAGTGGCGGGCCTGGAGGGTGCGGGGACAGGGACCGGGGTGGGGTCGTCCACGACGATGCCGAAATCCTCTGCCAGACCTGCGAGTCCGGTGTCCCAGCCCTGCCCGACCGCCCGGATCTTCCACGCCCCGGCGCGACGGTAGATCTCGACCAGGACGGCAACGGTCTCCCGGTCGGCGAGCGGCGGCGGTACGAACGCCATCCGCGTACCACCGCAGTCGATCACGGCGGTGGGGGTACTGCGGGAGTCGAAGTACGGGACGGTCAACTCCGGATCGATGCTCGCCACGACGGCGATCCGGTCGACGGAGGCCGGCAGCGCCGCGAGGTCGACGGCGATGGTCTGGCCGCGGAGGGCGACGCCGTCCTGGGAGCGGTGGTTGTAGAACACCAGGTCGTCATCGGCCCGCACCTTGCCGTCCGGGGCCAGCAGCACGGCCGAGACGTCGATCCCCGTCGTCGGGGCCTGGAGGGTGACTTCGCAGGTCAGCGCAGGCAGGGGCGCGTTGCCACCCTTGGCAAGGTTCGTGATCATTCAAGCCTCCCGTGATGTCCCCACATGATGGAGGGTCAGGTCGGGCGGATGCCCGGCAAATAGGGATACCGGTACGAACAGGCGGACGCCGCGAACCGAGAGGCCAGGCGACCGCAGGGCCGCCCCTGAGCTTTGAGTGTCGCGGCTCCGGTCCGGGCATCAAGGGCGCTCCTACGTCGCGTCGGCTACGCCGATTCCGCTGCGCTCCACCCTTGACCCCCGAACCTCCACCGCAAGTGCTTCTTTGAGGGGGGGGCGGCCCGGGGGCACCACGGACCAGACCGCCCGTCGTGACGGCTGCTTGCCCGGGTGCGGGTGCCACGCGGCAGTTGCATGGGGCGACTCGGCCCGTCTCGGCGCCCACCCCCACCGGGTAGCGGTTGCGACTCATGCCCCGCTGGTCACTGTTGGGTGGGGGCAGGCCGGGAGAATGCCCTGGTGACGGGTGGTTGGGCCGGTGGGTGGGACGGGTGTGACTGGAGTGACGAGGGATAGCTCCTGGGGCGGCTCTTGGGCGCCTTTTGCGTGGGTGGTTGCGTTAAGCGCGCCGTAGGGCGCACCCGGCTGATGGAGCGACCCCGGCGGCGGGGCGGGTGTGACGGGAGAGACGCGGGATAGCTTGTGGGGCGGCCGTCGGGCGCCTTATGCGTCGGGCGTTGCGTTAGGGGCGCTGTAGAGGGCACCCAGCCCACGAATGGGCCTGACGACGGGGCGGAAGTGGAGACTCGGCCGGGCCTGTTGCGCGGGCGGCTACTCGCAGCCCCTTTCGGCTGCCCCCTGGGCACACAGGCCACACCCGCCCCACCGCTCGGACACTCCACCGGCCTGATGCCCCCCGACGCGCGCTTAACGCAACCACCCACGCAAAAGGCACCAGATGGCCGCCCCAGGAGCCATCCCCCGCCACCCCAGTCACACCCGTCCCACCCACCGGGTGCCCCCACCGGCCTAATGCGCCCTGCGGCGCGCTTAACGCAACCCCCCACGCAAAAGGCCCGGGACCGACGCCCCACGACCATCCCCCGTCACCCCAGTCACACCCACCCCACCCACTCGCAGTGACCAGCGGGGCATGAGACTCAGCCGCTACCCGGCGGGGGCGGACGCCGAGACGGCCCGAGTCGCCCCATGCAACCGGTGCGCGGCACCCGCACCCGGCCAAGCACCCGCCACCGCGAACC
Organism: Streptomyces sp. NPDC087906; assembly: GCF_055584925.1. Classification (NCBI taxonomy): domain Bacteria; kingdom Bacillati; phylum Actinomycetota; class Actinomycetes; order Kitasatosporales; family Streptomycetaceae; genus Streptomyces; species Streptomyces sp. NPDC087906. The sequence continues at coordinate 859,026 of NZ_JBVJLC010000001.1, read as the reverse complement.
CAGCCCGCCCGTGGTCCCCCCGGCCGCCCCCCCCCAAAAAGAGGTACTTGCGGTGGAGGTTCGGGGGTCAAGGGTGGGCGCAGCCCATCGCGAAGCGACGCGACGCAGGAGCGCCCTTGACGCCCGGACCGCAACCGCGACACTCAAACCCCAGGGGGCGGCCCCACGGGCGGCTAATCTTTCCGGCCCACCCAACCCCCGGCCCATGCGCACTCACCCGCACCCGGCCACCCCCAGTGACCAGCGGGGCATGAGTCGCAACCACTACCCGGTGGGGGTGGACGCCGAGACGGGCCGAGTCGCCCCACACAACCGCCGCGCGGCACCCGCACCCGGCCGAGCAGCCGTCACCGCGATCCCAGCTTGCCCGTGGTCCCCCCGGCCGCCCCCCCCAAAAAAGAGGTACTTGCGGTGGAGGTTCGGGGGTCAAGGGTGGGCGCAGCCCATCGCGGAGCGACGCGACGCAGGAGCGCCCTTGACGCCCGGACCGGAGCCGCGACACTGAAACCTCAGGGGGCGGCCCTACGGGCGGCTAATCTTTCCGGCCCACCCAACCCCCGGCCCATGCGCACTCACCCGCACCCCGCCAAGCACCCGCCACCACGCACCCCCGCACCCCCGCACCCCCCGCGCAACCGCCCCGCCCCAGCGGGCTCACGCGTCGGTGGCGGTGGGGGTGACCAGTTGGCGGGCGTAGTTCGCCATCGATCTTTGGTAGCGCGGGAGGTGGGGGGCCAGGGCTGTTACCGCGATGGCCACCGCCTCGCGCTCGCGGCCCACGTCCGTCAGGGCCAGCGCCAGGACCGCGCTGATCGCGTCGCTCAAGTGGTCCTCGCCCGCGGCCTGCTCCTTCGTCAGCAGCTCGATGGTCCTCTCCGGACGGCCCAGGCTCCGCAGCGAGCTGGCCATTTGGATCACCGCGCGTCGGCGCCGCTCCCCCGGCAGCTCCCCCTTCAGCGCCTCCTCGTACAGCGGCACCGCTCGGTCGGTGTGGCCCGTCGAGTCCAGGGCGGCGGCCCGCTCGAACGAGGCCACCGGGTCACCGGCGGGCAGTTCGCCGACGAGTTTGTCCATCGCCGCCAGGAACTCCTCCTCCGGCATCGTGTCCATGGAGGCCCACAACTCCCCGTTCCGCTGTTCCCACTGCTGATCCATCACTGTTCCCCTCGTCGGTCGGATCCCGCACCGGCCATCCTGCTGACGCCGCCGCACTCCACGCCACCGATTTGCCCCCCACGCGCAGTGACCAGCGGGGCATGAGTCCCGGCCGATACCCGGCCGGGGTGGACGCTCAGCCGGACCGGAGCCGCGACACTCGAACCTCAGGGGCGGCCCTGCGGTCGCCCCCCCTCCCGGCCCGCACCACCCCCGGCACATGCTCCTCGCATAGCCGGATCGCATACTCAACCCCGTTCCGCGCCCCCTTAAACGTGTCCTCCGACACGTTCACGCAGCCGCCTTCGGGCGCGCTCACTGATCGTTAGTTGGCGTTACCGGTCGTTCCCAGATCCCTTCGGGATCGTTTCGTGGTCGTTTGGCGATTGTGGCTGAGTCGACAAAACGCCAAGAAGGCACATGAACGGTCGATAGTCAGACATGCACGTGGTGTAACCGGTTCCGTAAGCGACCCTCAAACGACCCCAGGGCGCTGCTGCAACGAAAGCGTTTGCTCGTCACTGTGGAGTGTCACCCCCACCGGCCATGCGCAAATCGCTTCGTGAACCTAGCTCAGGCACGCTGACTGATGACCCGCAAGAGAGGGCTGTTAGAAGAATGAGCGGCTACTTCACCACAGAGAGCCATGAACGTCTGAGGAATCAGGTCAGAACTTTCGCCGAAGCCGAGGTACGGCCCCGGATCCCCGAGATGGAAGCGTCACGGGCCGTCCAGTACGAACTTTCCCGTCTCATCGCCCGGCAGGGGTGGCTCGGCGTCACGATCGACGGTACGTACGGCGGCATGGGGGCCGGCCATCTGTCGAAGACGATCATCATCGAGGAACTGGCCCGCGTCAGCGGCGCCATGGGCGCCATGGTCCAGGCGTCCCAGCTCGGTGTCGCCAAGATCATCCACTTCGGCAGCGACACCCAGAAGAAGGCCTGGCTGCCCGAGATCGCGGCCGGCGACTGCCTGCCCACCATCGCCGTCACCGAGGCCGGTTCGGGCGGGCACGTCCTCGGTATGGAGGCGACGGCCCACCGCGACGGTGACGACTACATCCTCAACGGCCGCAAGGTGTTCGTCGGCAATTCGCACGTCGGCGATCTGCACGGGGTCGTCGTACGGACAGGACCCGGCAGCAAGGGGCTCTCGGCCTTCCTGGTGGAGTCCGACCGGCCCGGCTTCTCGCTCGCCCCGCACCGCCCCGCGATGGGCCTGCACGGCTTCTCGTTCGGCGAGCTGATCTTCGACAACTGCCGCGTCCCGGCGGCGAATCTGCTGGGCAACGAGGGGGACGGGCTGCCCGTCGCGTACTCGTCCAGCATCCTCTACGGGCGGGCGAATCTGACCGCGGTCTCCCTCGGTATCCACCGGGCGATCGTCGAGGAGACCGTCAAGTTCGTCACGAGCCGTCAGCGCTACGGCGCCGCGCTCGCCGAACTGCCCACCATCAAGCAGAAGTTGGGACAGATGCAGTCCCGGCTGATGACCGCGAAGCTCACCGCGTACCACGCGGTGCATCTGCTGGATCAAGGTCTGCCCTGTGACGCCGAGTTGATGAACGCCAAGCTCATCAACGTCGAGTCGGCGATGGATTCGGCGCGCGCCGCCATGGAGATCCACGCCGGGATCGGCCTGTCGACGGACCGGCCGATCGAGCGCTACACCCGCGACGCGTTCCATATCTTCGCGCCGGCGGGCACCTCCGACGTCCAGCTCATCCGGCTCGCCGAAGTGGCGATGGGCACCTCGAAGGGTGCCTGGTCACAGCGGCTGGCAGCCGTTCCCGTGGCGGCCGAAGCCCTCCGCTGAGCGGCCGCGGTCGCGACCGCGGCCGCGTACCGGGAGCACGCCCCCAACCGATGACCGGCCGACGACGCCCGGTCATCGGCCGGTGGCAGACCCGGTCAGTTACCCGCTACCTCGGCGCGCCGCCCGTGCGGTCGTAGATGAGGTTCATGAGCTGGTCCCGGCTCTCCTTGATGAGCTGCAGGGTGTCCCGGCCCGTCTCCTTGCCGCGCGGCTCCGTGCCGACGAAGCAGACGGTGCCGAGCACCGTGTCCGTCCGCTCGTCGATGAGCGGGGCCCCCGCGTACGTACGGATCCCGATCAGGTCGACCACCTCGTTCGAGGCGAATCTCGGGTACGCGTAGACGTCCGGCAGCACCAGCGCGCGGCGCCGGTTCAGCACGTCCGGGCAGTAGCCGTGGTCGCGCGACATGGAGCGGCCCACCTCGGCGACGTTGCCCGCCGGGTCGAGGCCCCGCGCGTCCGGCGGTCCCGTCGGCGTGTGCAGGCCGGCGAAGAACTGGTGCCCGGTGATGAAGTTGACCATCGCGTACGGCGCGCCGGCCGCCTCGGCGAGCCGGGAGGCGAACGCGTCGAACTCCACGTCGGGCACGTCCCCCAGACCCAGCTCGCGCAGTCGTTGCTCGCGCCGCCCCAGCTCGGAGTCGGGCGACGGCAGGTAGAGACCCGCTTCGGTGTCATAGGTCATTGGGGAGCTCCCAGGCTGCTGGAATGCTGAACGGTCTGTGCGGATGTCGGCGCTGTCTGTGCGGATGCCTGCGCGGCCTGCACGGATGCCTGCGCGCTCTGCGTCTGCGCGGATGCCTGCGCGCTCTGCGCGGCACGGACGGAGACGGAGTGCGCGTACGACACGAGCGTGATCAGTACCTGCCTGGCCGACGCCGGGTCTCGGGCGTCGCAGAGCAGGACCGGTACGTCAGGCTTGAGTTCGAGCGCGTCCCGCACTTCCTCCGGGCTGTAGCGGTACGCGTCGTCGGCCTCGAACTCGTTGACCGCGACGACGAAGGGGACGTTGCGGCGTTCGAAGTACTCGACGGCGGCGAAGCAGTCCAGCAGCCGGCGGGTGTCGGCCAGGACGACCGCGCCGATGGCGCCCAGGGACAGGTCGTCCCAGGTGAACCAGAAGCGCTCCTGGCCGGGGGTGCCGAACAGCAGCAGGACCAGGTTCTGCCGCCGGAGCGTGATGCGGCCGAAGTCCAGCGCCACGGTGGTGGTGGATTTGTTCTCCACCCCCTCCAGCCGGTCCGTCCCGCTGCTCGCTGCGGTGAGCGTCTCCTCGGTCGACAGCGGCTTGATCTCGCTGACCGCGCCGATCATGGTGGTCTTGCCGACGCCGAACCCGCCCCCGACCACGATCTTCAGGGCGATGGGATCGTCAGATGACATAGGTTCGTAGGCCCTCAAGCACTGCCTCCAGGAGGTGCGGGTCTTTGGGATCTGCGGTTCTGCTGGGCATCGCCATGATCAGGGCGCCCGCGTCGAGCAGATCGGACAGCAGGATCTTGGCCACCTGTACGGGCTGCTGGAGCGTGGCAGCCACCTCGGCGACCGAGCGGGCCTCGCCGCGGCAGAGCGCCAGCGCCTGGGCGGCCTCGGGGCTCAGATAGCCCGAGGGCGCCGTGGCACGCGCCTTGAGCAGCGAGGTCAGGCTCATGTTGTTGGTCGGTACGGTCCGGCCGCCGGTCAGCGCGTACGGACGGACCTCGTGCTCGTCGTCGTCCACCCAGGGGGTGCCGTCTAAAGCTCCCATGTCAGCGCGCCACTTCGCCGGCCGGGGAGGTCCGCAGCCTCGGTGGCGTACTGAGGTGTTCGGGGACGCTCTTGACGAGCTGCCCCATCTCGAAGCCGACGGCGCCCAGGTCGGCGGTGTCGGAAGCGAGGACGCCGAGGACGGCGCCGGGTCCCGCCATCGACACGAACAGCAGCGCGTTGTCGTGCTCGACGACGACCTGCCGGACTCTGCCGTCGGCGGGCCCCTTGATGTCACGGACGCCGCCCGCCAGCGAGCACAGGGCGGTGCTGATCGCGCTGAGCTTGTCGGCCTCGTCGATGCTGAGGCCGTGCGAGTGCTTGCGCACACCGTCGCTGGACGCCAGGACGGCGCCTTCCGTACCGGGGACGCGCCTGATGAAGTCGGCCATCAGCCAGTCAAGGTCTGACTGTGGCGCAGGAAAAACGTCGTTCGGCATGAGTGACTCCGTAAATGGTTGGTCGGACCCGGAAGTCCCGGTCGCGCGTGGTCAGCGGGTGCGGTCGCTGTGGTCGCTGTCGGGTTCCGTCGGTCCTGTTGCGCTGTCGTCCGCCGTGGCGAGCCGGATACCGGAGGCGAAGCGGGCCATGAGCTGCGGGTTGGGGGCGACGACTTCGCGGTCGCGGTCCTCGGTCAGGCTCGGCAGCTCCGGCGGCCGGAACATCTCGCTGCGCTTGGGCAGCAGCGGTCTGCCGTCGGCGGCCGGCGCTTCCTCGGCCGCGGGAGCCGATGGCGCGGTACGCCGCTGGGGCAGCGGCGCGGACGGCGAACCTGCGAAGTCGGAGCCGGAGCCGGAGCCGGAAGACGAGGAGGAGGCGGGGACCCGGGACGGCTGCGCCGACACCTGCGCGGGCACCGGTCCGCGCGGCTGCGACTGGCCCGGTCCCTGGCCGCGCGACTGGCCGTGCCTCGGCGAGTTGGACTGCCGTGACTGCGACTGCGAGCCGATGCTGTGGACCGAACCGGACGCCGACTCGGCGGGCAGCGGCCGCGAGGTGTCGCCCCGGCGCTGCGCCGGTACGGAGGCGGCGGGCCGGGCGGCGGTCGCCACGGGCGCGTGCCCCTGCTGCGCGTGCCCCGCGCCCGCGCCCTGGGCCTGGGACTGGGCCTGGGAGTGCGCCTGGGACTGGGCCGGGGACTGGGCCTGTACGGGGGCGGGCGCCGCCGCCGCGTTGGCCACCACTGCCGGACCGGCCTCGTCGGGCAGCGCGTTGATCAGGGTGTTCGGCAGGACGACAACGGCCTGGTTGCCACCGTAGATGTTGCGCCGCAGCGCGACCTCGATGTTGTGGCGGCGGGCTATCTGCGCGACCACGAACAGCCCGATCCGGCCGTCCTCCAGTTGCGCGCGGATGTCGAAGTGGTCCGGCTTGGCGAGCAGTTCGTTCATCCGTACCAGCTTGTCGGCCGGCATCGGCAGACCCCGGTCGTCGATCTCGATGGCGAGCCCCGCGGGCACCCGCTCGGCGCGCAGCGTCACTTGGGTGTCCGGCGAGGAGAACCGGGCCGCGTTCTCGACCAGTTCGGCGAGCAGATGGATGACCTCGGCCGCCGCGAACCCGGGCAGCGTGCCCTCGGGCGGCTGGATCACGCGTACGCGCGCGTACTGCTCGATCTCGGCGACGCCCTGGCGCAGCACGGTCGGCAGCGGGACGGGCTTGTTGATCCGGCGGGGCACGGCGCCGCCCATGACGGCGAGGCTTTCCACCTGGCGGCGGAACTGGGTGACGAGGTGGTCGACGCCGAACAGACCGCCGAGCAGGTCCGGGTCCTCGACCTCGCTCTCCAGCTCGTCCAGCCGGGCCAGCGCCCGGTTGACCAGGGCGTGCAGCCGCTGCGCGATGTTGACGAAGACGTCGACCTGCTGGCGGGCCGCGGCCTGGGCGACGGCCTCCAGGGCTTCGTGCTGGCCGGTGCGCAGCGTGTGCTCGAAGTCGGCGAACGGGTTGCCGCCGGGCACCGACTCCGCCGACTCGACGGGCAGTTGCGGCCGCTCGCCGCGGCTGACCTGCTCCAGCAGCCGGGCCACGTTCTTCTGGCCCTCGACGGAGACGGCTTCGAAGCGCTCGACCCACTGCCGGGCGACGGTGGCGTTCTCCACCCGCTGCTTGTGCACGGCGGAGGCGACCCGCGCCGCCTGCCGGCCGGCCAGGACCAAGCTCACCGCGCACAGGGCCGCCGCCAGTGCGGCGACGGCCCATTTCACCTGGGTGTCGTGGGAGTAGCGCGTCGCGCCCCAGACGGCGGCGGCGCCCACGACGACGGCGACAGCGGGCACCAGGAGTATCCGTCTGATCCGGGAGCGCAGACCGCTCTCCGTCGCCAGATTCCGGGCGGGCGCTTTTCCGCGCCGCCTGCCGCCCTCGCGGCGGTCGGCCTGCGGGGCGTGCGGGGAGAGTTCAGGCATCTGTGTCCTCGGTACGACAGGGACCGGCGGGTGCGGGGCCACGCGGGACCACCGCCGAGCCGGCGTTAAGACAGGGCAGCCTTCACAGAGGGACGGACAGCCGGATTCCGTTGTCGGCACGCGCAGCCGGTTCGAGCGCGCGGAGGTCCGGCGTCGTCCGCTTCCGGTAGCAGGACCTAGCCTGCTGGTTATCCGTGATCGTCGCCACGGCCGAGCGGGATCGTTTTACGGTCGTTTCGCGCCGGATCCGGCGGACCCCGCCGTCAACTCCCGTACTCCGAAGCCGACAAATGCGACGCCGCCCCCGGAACGTCACCCCTTCGGCGACCCGAGGCGACGCCGAAACGATCGCCGAACGACCCGTACGGGCAAAAACGGCGACCGTAACGACCGCTCGGTGTGGGGCCGCTGTGGAGCGCGTGTGGCGGCTGTGAAGGAGAAACCTCCCAAAGCGTTCTTGCCCGGGACAGCGCCCGTTCAAGCCATCACACCCAGCTCACCGACGAACCGCAGCACGCCGTCGAGCTTCTCCATGCTCAGCAGCCGGCTGCGCGGTCTGAGCATGCCGCTGCTGCCGTACGCGCCCATCTCGGCGCACCGGCGCACCAGCCAGCCCCAGTCGATATCCAGGTACGCGGCGAGCGCCCGCAGCCGGTACGCCGGGGTCGGGCCCGCCATGACGCTGTGCGTACGGGCATGCTGGAGCGCTTCGGTGTACGTGCGCACCTGGGAGCGCTGTTCCGTGATGTCGACCTGCCAGATGCCGTCCGAGCGGAGCCAGTTGGCGATGATCGCCCGGTGGGACGGCGCCAGGACGAATCCGTCGATCTGGGAGTACTCCTCCTCCGTGCAGACCCACACCGATAAGCCGTACATCTCCATCATCGCGACGGCGAGGAAGAGCAGGATCCGCTCGTAGCGCTCGCTGTTCTTGACGGCCATCTCCGGCACGCAGAAGGCGTGCCCGAGTTGGTCCCGGGTCCCGGCGAACCGGTCGGTCGCCTGGGCGAGATACAGGTGCTTGTGCCGGAAGAACAGCCAGCCGGCCGCCTCCTCGCCCGTCTGCTCGCGCGACCAGAACAGCGGTGGCTCGGTGGCCTCTTCGAGATGGCGGTCGATGTGCAGGGAGCAGAAGGCGGAGCCGAGCCAGGCGGCGCCCACCCCCGACAGCTCGGGCACCGCCGACCTGGCCACCGCCGAGCGGGGCCGCGCGTGGTGGTGCGACAGCTCCCGCATCTCGTAGTCCAGGACATGGTCGTCGGCGAGGAGGCTGTCCTCCAGGTTGAGCGTCGCCCAGAGGATGCCGAAGGTCAGGTCGTCCAGCCGGTAGGGCTCAGGGACGGGCAGCATCTCGCGCGGGTCGCTGTTGAGCTGGCTCCGCGCGCGGCCCGAGTCGAGCACGAACAGCCCTTCGCCGCCGTGCCCGCCGAGCGAGGCCAGCAGCAGGGCGCGTCTGGCCGGCTGGACGAAGGCGCGCAGATGGGGGTTGTCGGCCATCTCGATCAGCACGCAGTCGTCGTGCGGGGACGCCTCGTACATCTGGACCGGCACGGCCGTGCCGTCGAAGATGCCGAGCCCGTCCAGGTACCAGAGCCCGCCGGTGCCGGGCGCCGACTCGGTGGGCGACAGGGACGAGGTGGACCACAGGGCGTCCAGGGTGCGCGCGGCCGTGAGCGAGGCGCCGTGCGGCAGCCGGGCCGGCACCACCTCGCGGCTGGGCACGCGCTGGAGCAGCAGGTCCACCTCGACGCCGAGCATGAAGGCCAGCACCGTCGCCGCGTCGCCCTGCGGCGACTGGGTGCCGGCCAGCCAGCGCTTGAAGGTGATCCTGGACACCGAGACGCTGCCGAGGCGGCTGTTCTCGTACTCCTTGGCCGCCCTGCGCGCCGCGAGGTTGAACTGCACGTCGAAGACGGCGAACTTGGCCCAGTTGAGCCGCTCCAGCAGGACCCGGAGCAGCGTAGGGGGCCGCTGTTCGGTGTCGGCTGTCGTGCTCTGATCGGTCGTCACGCGGCAGACTCATCCTCACAGCCATGGGCGTCGGTCGTGAGGTCCAGGGCAGGACCATGATCACTGCGCAGAACCGTACCCCTGTCCGCAAGGCAGCGGAAGCCCCGTCCGGAACGCCTGCTTCAGCTTCGTCAAGGCTCACACGCGGGAGTCCAGGGATCTCCACAGATCAGCGGCCCCGCCGACATGACGACCCGTCCGAAGGGCCGCGAAGGACCGCGCAGGACCAAGGAGAGGCCGGGGGAGGCCGGGGAAAAACCGGGAGGCGGCCGGGGAGGGGAGCTGTCTACTCGACGTAGTACGTCGGGTTGGGCAGCTTGTACGCCTTGTCGGCGTGACCGCCCGTCAGGTCCGACTGCTGGTCGCCGAAGTTGCCGATGATGTCGTAGCCGGCAGACTCCAGGTGCTTGCGGGTGCCCTCCTTGAACTGGACGGTGGTGCAGTTCCAGGCGGCGGCCGTGGCGCAGTCGCTCAGATACGCCGGCGGGTTGGCCTTGTCCTTGGTGAACAGGTGCGCCGTGTCCAGCGCGGTGTGGTATCCGGCCTTCGTCAGGTTCTGTACGGCGGGGGCGCGCAGCGGCTCGCTCAGCCCGGTCAGGAAGAAGACCTCGACACCCCGCTGCTTGGCGTAGGCGACCAGTTCGGGCATGCCGAAGACGGCGGGACGGTTCGCCTTGGCCACGTACGCGTTCCAGGTGGCGTCGTTGTAGACGTAGTTGGTGGCGCGCTCGTAGTCGAAGCTCAGCAGCGACGTGTCGTCCACGTCCAGGACGATCGCCGGCTTCTTCGCGTGGCGGCGGGGGGTGGCGGTCGCGTTCCTGATGTCCTTCTCGGCGCGCGCCTCGACGCGGGCGAGGTCCTTGGCGTACGGGCTGTGCGCCGACGCCTGCCAGGTGCCGTCGGCGCTCTGGGTCGCGCCGTAGTAGTTGTCTATCTCGCCGACGAGCAGGCCGATGTTCTCGGGCTCTGCGCTGTGCCGGTCGGCGGCGTGGCCGTCGGCGCTCGCGGCGCCCGTTCCGTACAGCACGGCGCCTGCGACGGCGACGGAGGCGAGGACGCCCGCCGCCTGGAGGGACTTGCGCATGGGGGGATGCCTTTCGGGTCGACGTGCCGCGACTGACGTGCCGGGCCGTCGTCTGTCTACGCGCATCACATGAGGCGGCGCGAGACCTTTGACCGATCGATATCCGTTCCGTGTCTGAGCTGTATCTGAACGGCGGGTGAACTGCCGCCAAATCTGCGGCGAACGACCGGGCGGACGGTCGCGGTCGGCAGGCGCGCGTCGGCAAGGGCGTGTCGGCAGGAGCGCGCCGACAGAAGCGCCCCGGCGAGTCATGTCCTCGCCGGGGCGCTCCGTCCTTCCGCCCGCACGTGAAAGGTGAGAAGACGATCACGAGCAGGACGCTCTCCGCCCGCGCGGAACGCCGCTACGGCGCGAGCAGCAAATTGTTGGCGCGCTGCTTGGCGGCGGTGTACCGCTTCGCGACGTCCTGCCAGTTGACGACCTTCCACATCGCCTCGACGAAATCCACCTTCTGGTTCTTGTACTGCAGATAGAAGGCGTGCTCCCAGGCGTCGAAGACCAGCACGGGCACCGAGCCCTGGCCGACGTTGCCCTGGTGGTCGTAGATCTGCTCGACGATCAGCCGGCCGCTGACCGGCTCGTACGCGAGGACGCCCCACCCGGAGCCCTGGGTCGTCGCCGCCGCCTTGGTCAACTGGGCCTTGAAACCGGCGAAGGACCCGAACGACTCGGCGATCGCTTCGGCCAGCTCGCCGACGCCGTCGGCGGCCAGCGGCTCACCGCCGCCGTCGCCGGTCATGTTGTGCCAGTAGATCGAGTGCAGGATGTGGCCGGAGAGATGGAACGCCAGGCTCTTCTCCAGCCCGTTGATCGCTCCCCACGCCTCCGTGTCGCGCGCCTCGGCCAACTGGTCGAGCGTGTCGTTGGCGCCCTTCACATAGGCCGCGTGGTGCTTGTCGTGGTGCAGCTCGACGATCTGCGGATTGATGACCGGTTCGAGCGCCGCGTAGTCGTACGGAAGTTCAGGAAGCGTGTATGTGGCCATGCGGAAGCCCTCCGACTGCTTATTGCACATCTTATGCAAGTGCACGCTAGCAGCAACAGAGGGCCACGCCGGTGCGGGCCGTCGGGAGCCGGCCGTACGGCGGGTTCAGCGGAAGTCGGCCGCGTGGTCGTCGGCCCACTGCCGGAACGTGCGCCCCGGCCGCCCCGTCAGCCGCTCGTACACCGGGCTCACCCGCTCGGGCGTGTCGACCATCGCCGCCCACGCGTCGAGCGCGCCGTCGGCCGCCGCTCCGGGCCAGCCGAGGCCGACCAGCGCGTCCCTGGCCTCGCCCCTGGGCTGCTCCGACCAGCGCAGCGGGCGGCCGAGCACGGCGCCGATGGCCTCCACCTGCTCGATCTGCGTCAGCACGGCGGGCCCGGTCACCACCGGGGCGGCGCCGAGCAACTCATCCGTGGTCAGGGCGCGTACGGCGATGTCGGCCAGGTCAGCCTCGTGGACGAGGGCGCGCCCCGCAGCGCCGTACGGCCAGCGCACCACGTCCCCCTGCCGGATCTGCGGCGCCCAGCCGAGCGCGTTGTCCGCCATGCCGCCGGAGCGCACGAAGGTCCACTCCAGCGAGGTGGCCCGGATCCGGCGTTCGATCTCGGTGTGGAATTCCGTGATGGGGTCGCCGGGCTCGGTGCCATCGTCCGGCACCCCCTCCGACGAGAGATGGACGAGCCGGCGCGCACTCCCGGCGATCAGGTCGATGACCGGCGCCACCGGCCGACCCATCAGCGGCCAGACCAGGAAGACCGTGTCCACGCCTTCGAGCGCCGCCCGCAGGGTGTCGGGCGCGGTGAGGTCGCCCGGTACGGCTTCGACACCCCGGGGCAGTCTCGCCTTCTCCGGGTCGCGGACGAATGCCCGTACCGGCGAGCGGCCGGAGGCGAGAAGGGCGGTCACGGCCCGGCCTACCTTGCCGGTCGCTCCGATGACGAGCGTGCTCTTCGCTGACGGCATGGCGCTGTCCTTTCCCGGAGGTTTTGTACGGCTTGTCATCACCACGCTAGAAGTTGAACAGAGGTTGAAGTCAACCGGCGTAATGTCGTCCCCATGGAGCGCGCAGCGACACGGCCGGATGCCGACCGGGTGCGCCACCGGTACGCGCCGGGTGCCGCCGACGTCCGGCTCGTGACGGCCTCGTTCCGGTCGCACCGGTTCACCCCGCACGCGCACAGCGAGTACGCGATCGCCGCCGTCGAGCGCGGTGTCGAGGCCGTGCGGTACCGGGGCGCCACCGAGCGGGCGCCCGCCGGGAGCCTGCTCCTGCTGGACGCCGAGACCCTGCACGCGGGACGGCCAGCCGTCGCGGAAGGCTGGGACTACCGGGTGTTCTACGTGCCGCCCGGCCTGCTCGCCGAAGTCGCCGGGCACCGGCCGAGGTTCGGGGTGGCCACCCCGTACGATCCGCGCCTGGCAGCCCGGTTGGTACGGCTGCACCGGCTGCTGCACCGCCCGGAGACCTCGGAACTGCGGGCGCGCGAGGCATTGTTGGAGACGCTGGCGACGGTGCTGCACGCGCACGCGTCCGGCGGCGGCCCGTCACCGCCATCCGAAGCGGCCGGTCCCCCCGGCCTCCCCGATGGTGCGGTCGCCAGGGTCCAGCGGCGGCTGACCGACGACCTCCAGTACACCCCGACGCTCGACGAACTCGCCGACGCGGCCGGGCTGCCGCGCTTCCGGCTGCTGCGCGCCTTCCGCGCCGCCACGGGCCTCACCCCGCACGGCTATCTCGTCCAGCAACGGCTGCGGCTGGCGCAGCAGTTGCTGACGGCCGGGCACACGGTCAGCCGCGCGGCCACGGACAGCGGCTTCTACGACCAGGCGCATCTGCACCGGCACTTCCGCCGTACGTTCGGCTCGCCGCCCGGCCGGTTCGCCCGCCCGCGCAACGACGTACAAGCCGGCGGCGCCGACCGGCCCTAGCCTCCCCGGCATGGACCTCCACACCCGCCCCGAGTGGCACCGCAGCGCGTTGCTGACCGTCGACCTCCAGCGTGACTTCCTCTCCGAAGGACCGCACGCCGTCCCCGGCACCAGCGAGATCCTGCCCGCCGTCGGCCGGCTCGCGGCGGCCTTCCGCGCGGCGGGCCGTCCCGTCGTACACGCCGTACGGCTCTATCTGCCCGACGGCAGCAACGCCGACCTGAACCGCAGATCCCTGCTCGCCTCCGGTGCCCGGATCGTGGCGCCCCACTCGGCGGGATCGCAGCTCGCCGAAGGGCTCGCGCCGTCCGGCGCACCGGAGTTGGACCCTGAGCTGCTGCTGTCCGGCGCCGCCCAGCCGCTGTCGGACGGCGGGGCCCGCCCGGACGGCGGGCCCTACGAGTACGCGCTGTACAAACCGCGTTGGAGCGCCTTCTACGACACCTCACTGCTGACCACCCTCCGCGATCTCGATGTGAGCACCGTGGTCGTCGCCGGATGCAACTATCCGAACTGCCCGCGCGCCACGCTCGTCGACGCGACGGAACGCGATCTGCGCACCGTCGCCGTCTGCGACGCGCTGTCCCGCTGGACCGCCGACGCACCCGCCGAACTCAGCGGCCTCGGGGTCGGTGTGTGCACCACAGCCGAGGTGGTGACCGGGGTCAGCGCACCGACGCCGTGAGGCGGGTGAGCTTGTCCGGGTTGAGCACCGCGTAGATCGTCCGGATCCGCCCGTCGGCGATCTCGATCCCCACGTACTGGTGCCTGCCGTCCAGGCTCGTGAGCAGCGCGGGCTCGCCGTTGACCTCGACGATCCGCAGCTCGCCCAGGGCGTAGCGGCGCACCAGCCCGCCGAGGAAGGCGATGACGTTGTCGCGTCCCGCCACCGGCCGCAGCGCGGCCCTGACCTTGCCTCCGCCGTCGTTCCAGGAGACGACGTCCTCGCTGAGCAGCGCGGTCAGCTCAGCCAGGTCGCCGCTGCCCGCCGCCGCCAGGAACCGGTTGAGGAGGTTGGCGTGCTCCTCCCGCGAGGGCCTGAACCGCTCGCGGTCCTCGGTGAGATGGCCGCGCGCCCGGTGGTACATCTGCCGGCAGTTGGCCTGGCTGGCGCCGATGGTCGTGGCGATGGCGTCGTACGGCAGGTCGAAGGCCTCCCGCAGCACGAACACCGCGCGCTCGGGCGGGGTGAGCCGCTCCAGCAGATGGACGGTCGCGTACGAGACGGTGTCGCGCAGCGCCGCCGTCTCCAGCGGGCCGAGGTCGTCGGTCGGTACGGGCTCGGGCAGCCAAGGGCCCGGATACGCCTCCCTGGTGACCCGGGCGGACCTCAACTCGTCGAGCGCGAGCCGCGACACGACGGTCACGAGGAAGGCGCGCGGCTCGCGTACGGCGGTCGTGTCCGTCCGCGTCCAGCGCAGATAGGCGTCCTGGACGATGTCCTCGGCGTCCCACATGCTGCCGAGGAGCCGGTAGGCGAGCCCCAGCAGCAGCGGCCGGTACCGCTCGAACTCCTCGGTCGCCCGCTCGCGTTCCTCGTCCCGCACCTCGTCCCTGGCCTCGTCCCTGGCCTCGCCCCGGACCTCGTCCCGCACCTCGCCCCGCACCTCGTCCCGGACCTCGTCCCCCGCCGGGTCGTGTCCCTGGCCCATCCCGCTACCTGCTCTCCGTGTCGGCCCTGTCGGTCAGTTCGCTCGCGAAGCCGGTACGCCACGACGCGTACCGGGGACGCCAGTCGAGTGTCCCTTTGGCCCGTGCGTTGTCGGCGCCGCGCAGCCGGGTCATGAAGGCGACGCCGCAGCCGCCGACGGCGAGCCGGGCGACGGCCGCCGGTACGGACTTGGGGCGTTTGGCGCCGAGCAGCTCGGCGAAGACGGGCAGCCAGGCGCTCATCCTGGCGGGTTCGTCGTCCACGATGTTCAGCGCGCCCGTGACGTCCTTGTCGAGCGCCGCCACGATCGCGGTGGCCGCGTCGTGCGCGTGCGTGAAGGAGAAGGTGGCGGTGCCGCCGCCGACCAGCGGCACCTTGCCCGCCCTGACCTGCGCGGTGAACGAGCCGTCGGCCGCGTAGCTGGAACCGGGGCCGTAGAGGTGGCCGAACCGCAGCACCAGGCCGTCCGCCTCGCGGGTGCGCCGCTCCAGCTCGGTCAGCGCGGCCAGTACGGGCACGAGCTGCTTGGGCGGTCTGCGCCACAGCGGCGCCGACTCGGTCGCGGGGCCGCCGGCGTCGTCGGGACCGCCTTCCTGGCCGCCGTCGGGGTCGTACGCGTAGGCCAGGCCCTGCGCGATCACGCGCGTCACCCCGGCGGCGCGGCCCGCGTCCAGCAGGTGGGCGGTGCCGACGGTCCGCAGCAGGTTGGTCCGCTCGAAGTCCCGTGCGAGGTGCTTGGGGTCGAGCTGGGCCGGGATGGCGGTGAGCATGTTGACGATCGCGTCGGGCCGGGCCTTCCGTACGGCGCGGGCGGTGGCGGAGCCGTCGAGCGCGTCCGCCG
Organism: Streptomyces sp. NPDC087906; assembly: GCF_055584925.1. Classification (NCBI taxonomy): domain Bacteria; kingdom Bacillati; phylum Actinomycetota; class Actinomycetes; order Kitasatosporales; family Streptomycetaceae; genus Streptomyces; species Streptomyces sp. NPDC087906. The sequence goes on along the minus strand of NZ_JBVJLC010000001.1, from coordinate 843,399 downwards.
TGACGGTCGTCGCCCCGGCCGAGCGCAGCGCGGCCGTCCTGCCGCCCTCGGCCCTGACGAGGGCGATCACGTCGTGCCCCACCGAGCCGAGCAGTGGCACCAGTCGGCTGCCGATGACGCCGGTGGCGCCTGCTACCAGTACGCGCATGTCCCCTCCTGCCGCCGGGCCGCCCGGCGTGGTCCGGGCGGCTTCGACAACAGGACGGGCGGGCCCGCGCCCCTGTGACAGTGACCGCTATGAGCGGCGTCACAGGGGCGCAGGCCCGGCTGAGAGGTGTTCAGCCGGCGGTGGGGATCTCCGCGGGGCTGCGGCTGCTCAGCCGACCGTACTTGCCGAGCTTCGGGCGGAGCTTGGTGTCGACGCTCCAGGTCGCACCGGCGAAGGCGTAGGCGAGCGCCAGCGAGGCGAAGATGTAGCCGACCGAAGGGCCGAGATCCGTCATGCCCGACTTCCACGGCAGGTGGAAGCCCTCGGCCGACGACCAGATGCCGAAGGAGAAGAGCGCGCTGCCGACGAAGACCAGGTTGCTGAAGGCCCCGAAGATCAGGCCGAGGGCGATGAGCGTCTCCACGACGGCGGTGCCGACGGCGAAGGCGGTGGGGCTCGCCGTGCCGATCGAGTGCCACATCGACAGCCACTGGTGGATGACGGGGGTCTGCACTTCGGCGGCCTTCCCCAGCTCGTCGCCGAGCGTCCGGCCGTGGATGAAGCCGGGCAGCCACTTGAAGGTGGCGTCGACGGCCCACAGGACGCCGAAGCCGATCCGTACGACGGCGGCGCCGTGCAGCCGTCGCAGCGCGGGGGACGAGGTGGTGGTGGGGGCGGTCGGGGTGATGGTCCGAGATGACACGGGAGGCATCCGTTCTCAGCAGAGGGGTGGGGAGCGGCGGGGACGGGACAGGACGGGATCAACACGACTTAGGTTAGGCATACCTAAGTAAGCGTCAACGTGAGTAATCCCGCAGCCCTCCGACTGAACAAGATGGCCCCGCCATCCGTATTACTTGAACCCTCAAACGGCATGAGCCAGTTGGCCGTTCGCTGCGCGTACACTCCCCCGGTGATCGAGACGATGACGATGCGGAGCGCACGATGAGCCGACCGGACCTCGGGCTGGATGTGGAGCGCCTGCGGGCGTTCGGAGACGCGGTTTTCGCGATCGCCATCACCCTGCTCGCCCTGGACATGAAGGTCCCCGAAGGGCTGTCGGACGACGAGGTCGGCGACGCCATCCACGAAGCGCTCGGCTCCGTCGGCGGCTTCCTGCTCAGCTTCCTCGTCATCGGCATTCTGTGGATCTCGTACCACGGGCTGCTCGGTATGGCGGCTGAGCTGGACCGCACATTGCTCTACCTCGACATGGCCCTGCTGGCCGTCGTCGCCGGGCTGCCGTTCCCGACGAAACTCCTCAGCGACTACGGGAGCACCGCCGTCGCCACCTCCGTCTACGCGGCGAGCATCGCCCTCGCCAGCCTCCTGCTGGGCGCGATGGCGCTGCGTCTGCTGCGGCCCGGGATGCGCAAGCCGGACGTGTCGCGCCGCAAGATCGAGCTGTCGGTATGGCAGTCGGTCGTGATCGTCTCCGTCTTCCTCACGTCCGTCCCGATCGCCCTGCTCTCCCCGAGCGCGGCCAAGTACTGGTGGATCGTGGCAGGGCCGCTCCAGGCGCTGGTGCGTCGCGTCAAGGCGGAACCCGTACCCGCCGAGCACGCGGACGCGTCGGCGTCGGCGTCGAAGTAACGGTCGGCGCCGGCCCCGTGCGGGCGCCCGCCCCCGTCAGCGCAGTTCCTCCGGGCGCAGCTCCTCCGGGCAGCCCGTGCCGCGCGGAAGCTGGTACGGGGCGGCCAGCCGGTAGACCCCGGGCCGGGGGGCGAGCAGTTCCGTCCACTCGTCGCCCTCCTCGTCCTTCTCGGCCTTCATCAGGCAGCCGTTGGGGTTGGTGAAGACCTTCGGGTGGTCGTCGTTGTCGTCCGCCTTCGACTTCTCGGTCTCCTGCGGCGGCAGGACGCTCTTGCCCTCCTCGTCCACGAGCCCCAGCCACGGCGAGTACGGGATGCGGATCAGCACCCGGCCCGGCGCCTTCACATGGATGGTCAGCTCACCGGCGCCCGCCCGGTCGACCGTGGCCGGCGGGTCGGCCAGCGGCATCGGGTCCTCGACGGCGTAGAGCTGCCAGTTCGCGTCGCCCCACAGCCGCTTCAGATACGGCTGGCCCTGCTTCACCAGCGTCGTCTCGATGGCCGCCCCGGTGTCCGGGTCGCCCTTCGGCAGTACGACGTAGTGCACGGCCCAGCGGTCCAGCCAGCCCCGGTAGTTGTCGCTGGTGAGCGTGTCGTCGTAGAAGATCGGGTTGCGTTCCATGTCCGCCTGGCGGTTCCAGCCGCGCGCCAGGTTCACGTATGGGGCGAGGGCGGACGCCTCGCGGTGGCTCCTGGCGGGGACGACCTCGACCCGGCCCTTCTCCGCGCCCTTCTGCTGCAACTGGTGCACCAGCGGCGCCAGCTCGCGGGTCCACGAGGCGGTGGGCGCGGTGATGACCATGTCGTCGATGCCCTTGAAGCCGATCCAGGCGTTGAGCCCGGCGAAGGCGATCAGCACCGCGTACCAGCGGCGGGAGCGCGGCACCGCGTACGGCAGCGCCGCCAGCAGCACGACGCCCCCGATGATCATCGCGAGCCGGGACACGTTCGACCCGATCTGCGAGCTGATCAGGAAGGTCAGCACCGTACCGATGCCGTAGACGGCGGCCGCCGTACGCACCGTGCGCCAGTTGACCGGTACGAGGACGAAGACCAGCACGGCGAAGACGAACGGCAGCGAGGCCGACCCGAGCGACAGCGGCTGGGTCCCGGAGAACGGGAACAGCCAGGCCGAGACCGCCACGACGACGACCGGCGCGAGCCCGAGCGCGTACGCCCCCGGGCGGCGCTTGTTGAGGAACAGAGCGGCGGCCACCACGCCGAGGAACAGCCCGGCCACCGGGCTCGCCGCCGTCGCGAGCCCGGCCAGCGGCGCTGCGGCCGCGGCCTTGGCCCACCGTTTCGTACGCCAGCGGTGCGGCCAGCAGAAGACGGCGGCGACGGCGCCCAGCGCGAACATCACGCCGAGGCCGAAGGTGACCCGGCCGGAGAGCGCGTTGCACAGGAAGGCGAAGACCCCGGCGAACGAGCACCACACGGGGTTGCGGACGGCCGGGACCCGGACCAGGATCAGCGCGGTCAGCGCCGCCGAGACCGTACCGACGACCATCATCGTCGTACGGACGCCGAGCACCGACATCAGATACGGCGAGACCACGCTGTACGAGACGGGGTGCATGCCGCCGTACCAGGCGAGGTTGTACGCGGAGTCGGGGTGGCGGCCGACGAACTCGGCCCAGGCGTCCTGGGCCGCGATGTCGCCGCCGCTGTTCGCGAGGAAGAAGAACCACACCAGATGCACCACGGCCGCGACCAGGGCGGTCAGCAGGACGGGGTGCCTGCGCAGCCGCGCCCGCAGACCCGCGCCCGGCTCCGCGGGGCGTGGCGGCGCGGACGGCCGTATTCGCGCCCCGGTGGCGGGGACGGTACTGCCGTCCGTGCGCGTCGGCTCAGCGGTGGTCACTGCGGCTCTCCACGTGTCGTTCGACTGGCGCTCATCCGCCGTTCGGAAGGACGCCGCCCACGCGTCCGGCAGTTGCCCTGCTTGCGCAAACTGTCCGTCTCGGGACGCTAGCACGTGGCCCCGGCGGGCCGCCGCCCGAATATCTCGCGCGGCGGCCCGTCCGCAGGGTCTCGCCCGGCCGATCCGTAACCGCTCCCGGTCAGCCCAACCGGGTGAGCTTGGAGCCGAAGCCGGGCTCCACGAGGTCGCTCTTGAGTGCGACGGCGACCTTCACCTGGCTGGCGCCCTCGCCGACGGACAGCGTGCCGACGTGGGTGCCGGCCGCCGCCGCGTGCGGCAGGGTGCCGCTCGCCGCGAGGTCCAGCTTGACGGTCAGCCCCGACCAGCCGACGGCGTCGACGTCCTTCGTGGCGACGACGGGCACGGAACCGCCCATGCCGTCGTCCACGTTCCCGACGACCTGGCCCTTGCGGACGATCTTCTTGCTCTCCAACTCGTCCTGGGCGCCGATCATCGCCGTCTTGCTGACCGTGTTGACGGTGTCGATGATCGGCGCCTTGTGCTGGCCGAGCACCGCGCCGACGATGAGCTGGTCCGTACCGCCGACCATCTTGTGCGCGGCGAACAGCAGGCAGCCGCCCGCCTTCGTGGTCGTACCGGTCTTGATGCCGAGCGCGCCGTTGTACGGCACGAGGGTGTTGTAGTTGCGCCAGGTCTTGCCGGACGGGTCGGTCCAGGACGGCAGCTTGGTGATGTCCATCAGCGCCGGGATCTCGACGAGCTTCTGCCCCAGCTTCACCTGGTCCTCCGACGTGCTGACGGTCGTGGCGATGAGCCCCGACGGGTCCGTGTACGTCGTGTCGGTCATGCCGAGTTCCTTGGCGGTCTCGTTCATCTTCGTGACGAACGCCTTCTCGGAACCCGCGTCCCAGCGGGCCAGCAGCCGGGCGATGTTGTTCGCGGACGGAATCATCAGGGCCGAAAGCGAGTCGCGCAGGCTCAGCTTGTCGCCGGCCTTGACGGTGTCGAGCGTGGACTCGTCCTCGGTGAAGAGCTGCCCGTCGGACTCCGCCTTGGCGTCGACGGGGACGGAGGGACCGTCCTGCTTGGGCTTCAGCGGGTGGTCCTTGAGGACCAGGTAAGCGGTCATGGCCTTGGCGACACTGCCGATGGGCACGGCTTTCTGCTCACCGAACGAGTCCATCGTGCCGAGCCCGTTCGCCACCATGTAGCCCTGCCCCTCGCCCGGCCAGGGCAGCGTGGGCTTCTTGCCGCCGAAGGAGAACGTCGGCTGGGCGGTCAGTTCGAGCGTGGGCGCGGGCAGCGGGCGTACGGCCTGTACGACCGCAAAGACGATCAGCAGCAGCACGACCAGCGGCGTCCAGATCTTGACCCGCCGGAACGCGGTGCGGACGGGGGTCTGCGGCGGGGGCGGCGTGTTGGTCAGCTCGGCGAGCAGATCGAGCGGCGGCTTGGGCGGCAGCGGCTGCTGCCGGGTCTGCTCGGCGGCGGGCACGGGCGGCTTCGCCGCGGCGGCCGGCTGGTCGTCCCGCTTGAGCGGTACGAACGTGCTGTCGCCGCGCGCGGGCAGCTTGAGCGCGGTGGTGGGCTGATCGACGGCCGGCTCGGCCTCGGGCTGCTTGAGCGCCTTGAAGACCGCGGTCGGCTGATCGACGCGCGGCTCGTCGGACGGCTGCTTGAGCGCCTTGAAAACGGCGGTGGACCGATCAACGCCCCCCTCGCCCGCCTGACGGCCTTCGTCGGCGTCGGAGCCCCGAGAGCCCACTTCCCCCTCGGACACCCCCTCAGAAGCCGCCAGGGCCCCTGTAGCGGCCTTGTTCCCGACGACGAGGGTGTCGGGAGACTCCCGCGGCGCGTCGGGCGTGGCATCGCCGTCGGCGGAGTCCGCACCGCCGCGACCGGCGTCCCCGGAGGAAGCCCCGGCAGACGCTTCGTCGTCGCGTGCCGCGCCGGCGGCCGACCCGGCGGAGACCTTGCCGCCGGTGGCGGCCTCAGCGGAGTCCGCACCACCGCGGCCCGTCTCCCCGGACGGGATCCCCGCAGGGGCTTCGTCCTCGCGGGCCGCGCCGGTGGCGGCCTCTGCGGAGGCCGCGTCCGCGTCGCTCGTCCCCCCGGAGGGGGTTCCGGCAGGGGCCCCGGCGGGAACTGCCCTACCCGGGGAGGCACTGCGGGACGGAGCCCCGCCAGGGGCTTCGTCGTCGCGCACCGCGCCGGTGGCGGCCTCTGTGGAGGCCGCGTCCGGGTTGCTCGTCCCCCCGGAGGGGGTTCCGGCAGAAGCCTCGCCGCTGCGGGTCGGGTCGCCAGACCCCGCCGCGTCGGAAGCCGCATCGCCGATTTCTGACTCCGCAGGAGAAGCCCCGGCAGGGGCTCCGTCCTCGCGGGCCTCTGCGGAGGCCGTCTCTGCGTTGCCCGTCTCCCCGGAGGGAGTTCCAGCAGAAGCCTTGCCGCCGGTAGCGGCCTCGGCGGACGCCGCCTCGCCGTTGCCTGCCCCGCCCGGGGAAGTCCCTGCGGGAACTGCCCCACCCGAGGCGGCACCACCGGACGGAGCCCCGGCAGGGGCTTCGTCGTCGCGCGCCGCGTCGGAAGCCGGCTCACCGGCCTCGTCGCCGCGCTTCGCGGCGCCAGACCCCGCCTCGTCCGAGGCGGGCGTACCGGGATCCGCGTCGTCGGCGGCCGCCTTGTCGGAGGCCGCCCAGTCGGCGGCACCGGCGCGGCCGGCAGCCGCATCGCCGGCCGACGACGGCGGCGGCGACACCCGGGCCGACACCGCCTCCCGCAGCCGCGCGTCCTCCTCGGCCGGCGGCGGGATCACCGCGTCCGTGTCCGTTCCGTCACTCGGGGTATCGTCAGCTTCCGCGGCACGGAAGACCGCGAGCCGCGGATCCCGTTCGCTCGCCGTCGTCTCCCCCGACGACTTCCGCTGCTCCGACTTGCCGGGGGACTCGCCCGCCACCGTGTCTCCTTCATGTCGCATGCGCCGTACCACGCTGTCCGAACCATCTCTCAGTTTCCTGTTCGAGACCGCAGCCCTGGTGCTAGACGAGAACGACATACATAACGGTTCCCGTACAAAGCACCCAGGCACCCTCGACAGACCAATGTGAGAGGGGTCACCCTGTCATTCATCCACGCGGGGAGGCATGGATGGGCAAGAGCCGCAGAAGTATTCCGGAGGAGCTCCTGTTGCTCGCTCTGGACCCGGCCACGGGTACCACAGCGCAGCCGCAGTCGCTCGACCTCGGCCTGGCCGGAGCTCAGCTAGTGGAGCTGGCTCTGGCAGGACGGATAGCCCCTGACGGGGATCGTATCGCCGTGGTGATGCCGCGGCCGACCGGAGATCCGACTCTGGACTCCGCACTGGAACTGCTGCGCAGACGCGGCAGCCCGGTTCGGGCGGTCCACTGGATTGGCGGGCCCCGACTGGGGCTGCGCCAGACGTACCTCTCGCATCTGGAGCGGTGCGGCATGGTTCATGCCGTCGCGGGCCAGATGTGCGGAGTGCTGCCGACGACTCGCTACCAGGCGACGGAGACGGCGATCAGCCGGGAGATCAAGGCCCGGCTGGACAGTGCGATCCGCACCGGCGTACCGCCGGACCCGCGGACCGCGGCGCTTGCGGCGCTGGCCCACGCGGTCGGACTCGGCAAGCACCTGTATCCCGGCAACGAGGGCCGCTCGTCGCGCTCCCGGCTCCGGGATCTGATCAGACACGACCCCATGGGCGGACTCGTGGCGCATGCCGTGATGGACGTCCAGAACGGTGTGGCGGCTCAGCCACGCCGTAATCCCACCCAGAGCGCGCCAGTCGCTCCGGGCGGCCGACCAGGGGGCGTGCCGATGCAGCCGCAGCGCGGCGGGTCCATGGCTCGCGTAGCGGCGCACTGACCGATCGCCTCGCAGCACAAGCAACACCGCAGCACAGGCAACACCGCACCATCGCGCCACCGCACCATCGCGCCACCAACACCGGTACCGCAGTCCCCAATGACCCGGTTCGGGAGCCGCAAAAGACGCGCGGGGCAGTCCTCTTGAGGGCTGCCCCGCGCGCCGTTTCCGGATCGTGACCGCTGTCGCGGCCCGCGCCTCTGTGGCCATTTCCCAGCGGCGCCGGGACCTGAGGTGGCAGTCTGCTGAGCAGTAGATACGTACAGCGATCAGCAGCCGGAGGTGCCGTTCCCGTGGCGTCCAGTGTCAATCCCACCGTCAGGCGACGCCGATTGGGCCAGGAGTTGCGCCGGCTCCGCGAGCTCAAGGGCATGACGGCCGAGGAGGTCGCCGAGCGCCTGCTCGTCTCCCAGTCGAAGATCAGCCGGCTGGAGAACGGCCGCCGCTCCATCAGCCAGCGCGACGTGCGCGACCTGTGCGGGGTGTACGAGGTCGAGGACCACCGCATCGTGGACTCGCTGATGCAGATGGCCAAGGACTCACGCCAGCAAGGCTGGTGGCACGCCTTCGGCGACATCCCGTACAGCGTCTACATCGGCCTGGAGACCGACGCGGCCTCGCTGCGCGTCTTCGAGCCCCAGGTCGTGCCGGGGCTGCTGCAGACCCGCCCGTACGCGGAGGCGCTGATCAACGGCGCGCTGCCCGAGACGGCCGTCGCCGACGTCGAGAAGCGCGTCGGGGTGCGGCTGCGGCGGCAGGACCGGGTCAACACGCCCGACGAGCCGCTCAGACTCTGGGCCGTGGTCGACGAGGCGGCGCTGCGCCGCGTGGTCGGCAACAAGCAACTGATGCGCGAGCAGTTGGAGTATCTGATCGAGCAGTCACAACTGCCGCATGTCACGGTGCAGGTGCTGCCTTTCGACATGGGCGCGCACCCCGGAATCAGCGGGCATTACGCGATTCTGGAATTCCCGGACACCTCGGATTCGAGCGTCGTCTACATCGAGGGCGTGACCAGCGACCTCTATCTGGAAAAGGCGAACGACGTGCACCGGTACAGCGTGATGTACGAGCATTTGCGCGCCCAGGCCCTGAACGTTGATCAAACACGCGCGTTCATCGCCGACATCGCCAAGGACTACGCCCGCTGACCGCCCCCACCGACCGCCCGCCGGCCGCCCGCCGGCCCGCACACCAGCAAAGTTGGGCACCGTACACCCCAACTCCCCCACCACATAAGACTCCCCTGGCATATGTCACTCGAACGAGTGAACGCCTGCCCCGCACAACGAGTGAGGCGAGTAGCGTCGATCAAGCCAGCAAGAAGTTGGCGCAATGTGATACCGCTGCTGAACCGGAGTGAACATGGCAATCATTCAGGGCGCTACGGACACGTGGACGAAGTCTTCGTACTCCGGCGGAAATGGCGCGTGCGTAGAGGTCAAGTCCCCCGAGGTCCAGGCCATCGCGGTCCGGGACTCCAAGGCTCCCGAGGGCCCCTCGATCTCTTTCGTCCCGACGTCATGGAACGCGTTCGTGCGTGATGTGAACTCGGGCGTGATTTAGTCCGGCTTCGCTGACCGGGCCCTCTCGACCGATCGCCGTCTTGGCCGAGGGGGCCTTGTCACGTCTCACCTTCCTCTCGACCGCACAGGACCCGCATCCCGTGCGGTCGTTCGCGTACCTGGATACCTCGATACCTCTGGAAGCTGACGAAGTGCTCGTTCATGGTGGAGCGATCGTCGCGTGCACGACAACCGCCTCACTTACCAAGAACAAGTAAAATCGTTCTGCTTTCTGACCTGAGTTCACACTCGTGACCGCAGAGACCCTTGACCCGCTGCTGCGGCAGACGGTTCAATCCCCCAAGTCCCCCTTCCCGCACGGGACCCCGCACGCCGGACGTACCTGACGAAGAGCACCGGACGTTCACAAGGCGGACCCCTGGAGGGGGCATATGAACAGCCTCGACTGGGTCGTGCTCATCGCATACTTCGCTGTGATGGTCGCGATCGGTATCTGGTCGCACAAGCGCGTCGACACGGTCGGCGACTTCTTCACCGCGGGCGGCAAGATGCCCTGGTGGCTCTCGGGCATCTCGCACCACATGTCCGGCTACAGCGCGGTGATGTTCACCGGTTACGCCGGCATCGCCTACACCTACGGCTTCACCTCGTTCGCCACGTGGTCGTTCCCGATCGCCGTGGGCGTCGCCATCGGCATCAAGCTCTTCGCGCCCCGGCTCAACCGGCTGCGCTCACGGCTCCATGTCGCCTCACCGCTCGAATATCTGAAGGACCGCTACGACCTCAAGACCCAGCAGGCGCTGGCCTGGTCGGGGCTGCTGCTGAAGATCGTGGACGTGGGGTCCAAGTGGGCCGCCATCGCCACCCTGCTCTCCGTCTTCACCGGGCTCACCCTCACCCAGGGCATCCTCGTCACCGGCGCCATCACGGCGATCTACTGCACGGTCGGCGGTCTGTGGGCCGACGCGCTCACCGAACTCGGCCAGTTCGTCATCCAGTTGTTCGCCGGGATCGCGATGCTGGTCGCCGTCATGGGCGAGCTGGGCGGCTTCAGCTCGCTGTGGACCGTCTGGGACAAGCTGCCCGAAGGGCACGGCGATCCGACGGCCGGCCCCTACACGGTGACGTTCCTCGTCGCGTTCCTCTTCATCAAGACCTTCGAGTACAACGGCGGCATGTGGAACCAGGCCCAGCGCTACATGGCCACCACCAGCGCGGCGGCGGCCGGCCGTTCGGCCCGGCTCTCGGCGATCCTGTGGCTGGTCTGGCCCGCCGTGCTGTTCTTCCCGATGTGGTGCGCCCCGCTGATCGTCCACGCACAGAAGCCGGACGCCTCCGACTCGTACGCGCTGATGACCGAAAAGCTGCTGCCGCACGGGCTGTTGGGGCTGGTCGTCGTCGGCTTCTTCTCCCACACGATGGCGATGTGCTCCTCCGACGCCAACGCGATCTCGGCCGTCTTCACCCGCGACATCGCGCCCACCCTCTCGAAGGCGGCCCGCAGTTGGACCCAGCGCGCGGCGCTGATCGCGGCCCGGCTGTCCACGATCTCGTTCCTCGCGCTGTCGATGGCGGTCGCCACCCAGGTCAACTCGCCGACGTTCAAGGACATCATCACCGTCGTCATCAAGTGGGTCGCGGGTCTGATGGGCCCGATCGCCATACCGTTCATCCTGGGTCTGCTCAAGCCGTTCCGTAAGTCGGGACCGCTGGCGGCGCTCATCAGTTGGGCGTCCGGGCTCGTGGCCTTCTGGCTCGTCAACTACCCGATCAACTGGAACGTCGACGGCGGGGTGCCGCTGGAGTACCAGGTGTCGGTGCCGTGCGCGCTCTCGCTCGTCCTCTACATCGTGCTCGGCCAACTGCACCCGGAGGACACCCCGGAGCGCGACGTGCTGCTGGCCCGGATCAACGGCGAAGGGGACGGCGACGGTTCGGGCCTCGCGGCTGCGGGCGCCACCGTCCCGGCACCCGCCGGACCGGCCGACGCGACGACTGCCGAAGCGAAGAGCGTCGGGCGGGAGCCCTCGGGCGGCGCGGAAAGCACCGGTACGGAGAGCTGAGCGCCATCTGTCACCCGCCTGGCTGGGCGGTACGTACGAGAGAGACGTACGTACCGCTCAGCCGCGCGGGTAGCGGGCCAGCCAGCCCGAGGCCGCGACCCCGGGGCTGTGCAGGGCGGGGCCCTGCGTCATCTCCATCGCGAAGTCGTCGGCGATTTCGAGCAGCGTCCCGCGCCCCTCCAACTCCGCCAGCCAGGCGGGCGGCAGCGCCGTCTCGCCGTGCATGGTGCCGAGCAGCGCGCCGCACAGGGTGCCGGTGGCGCTCGAAGGGCCGTCGTGGTTCACCGCGAGCCGCAGCCCGTGCCGGATGTCCTCGCCGACGAGCGCGCAGTAGACGGCGACGGCGAGCGCGTGCTCGGGCGCGTGCCCGTCGCCGAGCGCCGCGATCCGCCCCGGGCCCGGGATCCCCTGGCGTACCGCGCCGAGCGCCTGCTGGAGCGCCTGCGTCACCGGTTCGTGCCCGGGGCGGGCCGCGAGCAGACCGAGGGTGCGCTGTACGGCCGCGTCGACGCTCTCGCCACGGGCCAGGCCGTGCACGATCACGGCGAAGGCACCGGCCGAGAGGTACGCGGTCGGGTGGCCGTGGGTCTGCGCCGCGCACTCCAGGGCGAGTTGGCAGACCAGTTGCGGCTCCCAGCCGACGAGCAGCCCGAACGGCGCCGAGCGCACCAGCGCGCCCGCGTCGCGCGCCGCGGGGTTCTTGGGCCGCTCCAGGGTGCCCATGTACTCGTCGCCGAGCCCGGAGAGACAGGAGCGGGTCGGGTCGCGGCGCGCGTACAGCCACTCCTCCTGGGCGAGCCAGCCGTTGTCCTTGCGGCGTACGTCGGGTCCCCAGTCGTGCTGGGTCGCCGCCCAGCGCAGATGCGCGCGGTGCACATCGGTCGGCGGGTGCCAGGCGCCGGTGTCCCTGCGCACCTGGGCGCGGATCAGTCCGTCCACGGTGAACAGGGTGAGTTGCGTGGCGGCCGTGACGGCGCCCCTGCGCCCGTACACGGGGACGAAGTCGACGACCGCGTCCGCTCCGTGCACCGCTCTGATCTCGTCGAGGCTGAGTGCGGCGACCCCCGCGCCCAGTGCGTCACCGATGGCTCCGCCGAGCAGACAGCCCCGCACCCGGCTGCGGAAATCCTGCTGCTCTGCACGCCCCCAGACGGCTCCGGACGGAATGCTCATGCGCCCCTCCTGTCCCACGAGTGCCCCCGGAGCCTGATGACGGCTGCGCAGCACTGTAATCGAACAGGAACTCCGGGTTGAGGGCGCGGATCAGCCGTCCTCCCTCTTGGCCGCCGACCCGGATCGGCATCCGGATCGGCGGCCACGGAGCGGCGGCCTTGGAGCGGCGGCCACGGAGCGGCGGCCTTGGAGCGGCGGCCACGGAGCGGCGGCCACAGAGCAGGCGGCCTTGGACCGGCGGCCACGGAGCGTTCCCTCGGTCAGTCGCTCACCAGCGGCAGCAGTTCGGGCAGATGCCCGTCCGACGCGGCAGCCGCCCGTACCCGCTCGTCCGGCACCTCCCCGTACAGCGTCGTCCGGGGCTTCGCCGGCCGGCCCGCCGCCTCCGCGATGGCGACAAGGTCCTTGACCGAGCGGTACGAGCCGTAACTCGACCCGGCCATCCGGGAGATGGTCTCCTCCATCAGCGTGCCGCCCAGGTCGTTGGCGCCCGAGCGCAGCATCTCGGCCGCGCCCTCCGTGCCCAGTTTCACCCAGCTCGTCTGGATGTTGGTGATGTGCGGGTGCAGCAGCAGCCGCGCCATCGCCATCACCGCGCGGTTGTCGCGGTCCGTGGGACCCGGCCGCGCGATGCCCGCCAGATAGACGGGCGCGTTGGTGTGGATGAAGGGCAGCGTCACGAACTCCGTGAAGCCGCCCGTCTCCTGCTGGATGCCGGCCAGCGTCCGCAGATGGCCCAGCCAGTGGCGCGGCTGGTCGACATGGCCGTACATCATCGTGGAGCTGGACCGGATGCCCAGCTCGTGGGCGGTCTTGATCACCTCGATCCAGGTCGCCGTCGGCAGCTTGCCCTTGGTGAGGACCCAGCGCACCTCGTCGTCCAGGATCTCCGCCGCCGTACCGGGGATCGAGTCGAGTCCCGCCTCCTTGGCGGCAGTCAGCCACTCGCGGATCGAAAGGCCCGTGCGCGAGGCGCCGTTGACGACCTCCATCGGGGAGAACGCGTGCACATGCATCCCGGGCACGCGCTTCTTCACCGCGCGCGCGATGTCGAAGTACGCGGTGCCCGGCAGGTCCGGGTGGATACCGCCCTGCATGCACACCTCGACGGCGCCCACCTCCCACGCCTGCGCCGCCCGGTCAGCGACCTGGTCGAGCGAGAGCGTGTACGCGTCGGCGTCCGTACGGCGCTGCGCGAACGCGCAGAACCGGCAGCCGGTGTAGCAGACGTTGGTGAAGTTGATGTTGCGCGTGACGATGTACGTCACGTCGTCGCCCACCACGTCGCGGCGCAGCTCGTCCGCGATCCTGGTCAGCGCGTCCAGCGCGGGCCCGTCCGCGTGCAGCAGCGCCAGCGCCTCGTCGTCGGTGAGCTTCGTCGGGTCGTCGGCGGCCTGCGCCAGCGCCTGCTTGACGTCCCCGTCGATCCGCGAGGGCACCATCCCTGGCGCGGCTGCCTCGCGCAGCGCGTCCCAGTCCCCGTACACGTCCTGGAAGTCGTCGCGGCGGTCCGACGTGCGGCCCTCGGTGTCGATCGTGACGTGCAGATCGGTACGGCCGGTGGCGGTGAACCCCTCGTCGGGCTCCTGCCAGGGCAGCCCCACCGGGTTGACGCCCTCGCGTGCGAGACCGGTCTCCTCGTCGGCGAGCGCCCGTACGTGCGGCATCAGCCGGGGGTCCAGCCACGGCTCGCCGCGCTGGATGAACTCCGGGTAGATGGTGAGCCGTTCGCGCAGCTCGAAGCCGGACTCGGCGGTACGCGCGGCCAGTTCGTCGATGTGCGGCCAGGGCCGCTCCGGGTTGACATGGTCCGGGGTCAGCGGCGAGACCCCGCCCCAGTCGTCGATCCCCGCGCCGATGAGCAGCGCGTACTCGGCGTCGACCAGATTCGGCGGCGCCTGGATACGGGCCGAGGGGCCGAGGATGTGCCGCGCGACGGCGACCGCCGCCGCCAGCTCCTCCAACTCGGCGTCCGGCATGCCGCGCATGGCCGTGTCGGGCTTCGCGCGGAAGTTCTGGACGATGACTTCCTGGATGCCGTGATAGGCGCGCGCCGTCCTGCGCAGCTCGAACAGCGAGTCGGCGCGCTCCTCGTACGACTCCCCGATGCCGATCAGGATCCCGGTCGTGAACGGGACGTTGGAGCGGCCCGCGTCCTCGATGACCCGCAGCCGCACGGCGGGCTCCTTGTCCGGCGAACCGTGGTGCGGGCCGCCGGGCTCGGACCAGAGCCGGGTCGCCGTGGTCTCCAGCATCATCCCCATGGAGGGCGCGACGGGCTTGAGCCGCTGGAGGTCGGTCCACGACATCACCCCCGGGTTGAGGTGCGGCAGCAGCCCCGTCTCCTCCAGGACCCGGATCGCCATCGCCCGTACGTACGCGAGCGTGTCGTCGTACCCCTCGGCCTCCAGCCACTCACGCGCCTCGGGCCACCGGTCCTCCGGCCGGTCGCCGAGCGTGAACAGGGCCTCCTTGCAGCCCATCGCCGCGCCCTGCCGGGCGATGTCCAGGACCTCGTCGGGCGACAGGAACATGCCGTGCCCGGCGCGGCGGAGCTTGCCCGGGACGGTGACGAAGGTGCAGTAGTGGCACTTGTCGCGGCACAGCCGCGTCAGCGGGATGAACACCTTGCGGGAGTACGTGATCACGCCGGGCCGCCCGACGGCGGCGAGCCCGGCGTCCCGGACCTTGGCGGCGGAGGCGGTGAGATCGGCGAGGTCGTCGCCGCGGGCCTGGAGCAGCACGGCCGCCTCCGCGACGTCCAGCGCGACACCGTCCCGGGCCCGTTTGAGGGCGCGCCGCATGGAGTTGGCGGTCGGTGGTCCGGCGGGTCCGGCGGGCTGGTCGGTCCCGGAATCCTCAGGCACGCGCGTAGTCATCCTTCGAGGATACGTACGGCGCCGCTTTCCGATCGGTGACGAGCCTGGTCAGAGACGCAGCTCACCGTCGGGGCCCGTATCGGGGGCTCTCCCGCACGGCCGCCCGCCGTCCGTCTGACGTCCGTCTGCCGTGCGTCTGCCGTGTGCCTGCCGGAAACCGGCCGACCTCCTTGCCTTGCGGTGGGGTTCACCGCCCGGCACAACAGTGGCAACCGACCGCATCCAGACCTCCCGGGAGTCGCCGGCATGACCGAGAACGACACAGCAGACACGACAGCGGACAAGACGGCCGACAAAGGACAGTCAACCGGATCCATCGGCAGGAGAGGTCTCGTGATGACGGGAGCCGCCGCCGCGCTTACGTTGTCCACTGTGAGCTTCGCGAACGCCGCACCCTCAGCAGGTGCCGGTGCCGGTGCCGCCGGCGGTGCCGGTGCCGGTCGGACCACGACCAGGACCGTCACCGGCACCCTGCCGCCCGGCTCCCCCGACTTCGTCCATCTGCCCGTCGAGGTGCCGCGCGGGATCAGCGAGATCCGCGTCGCGTACAGCTACGAGCGGCCCGCCGTCCCGGCCGGCACCCAGGGCAACGCCCTCGACATCGGCATCTTCGACGAGCGCGGCACCGACCTCGGCGGGCGCGGCTTCCGCGGCTGGTCGGGCGGCGCGCGCACGGAGTTCTTCCTGCGCGCCGACGAGGCGACGCCCGGCTACATCGCGGGGCCGGTGCGCGCCGGGACCTGGCACATCGCCCTCGGCCCCTACACGGTGGCGCCGCAGGGCCTCGCGTACTCGATCACCATCACCCTCACCTACGGCCCCACGGCCGCCACCCCGAAGCCGGTCTACCCGCCGGAGCGCGCCAAGGGCCGCGGCAGGGCCTGGTACCGGGGCGACTGCCATCTGCACACCCTGCACTCCGACGGCAAGCGCACCCCCGCCGAGGTCGCGACGCTGGCCCGCGCCGCCGGGCTCGACTTCATCCACAGCAGCGACCACAACACCTACTCGGCGCACGGCGCGTGGGACGGGCTGTGGGACGACGACCTGCTGATCCTCGTCGGCGAGGAGATCACCACCCGCAACGGCCACGTCCTGGCCATCTCCACCGACCCGGGCACCTTCGTCGACTGGCGCTACCGGGCGCGCGACAACCGCTTCGGCCACTACGCGCGCGAGGTACGCCGCGCCGGCGGCCTCGTCGTACCCGCGCACCCGCACTCCACCTGCATCGGCTGCAACTGGAAGTTCGGCTTCGGCGACGCGGACGCCGTCGAGGTCTGGAACGGCCCCTACACCGTGGACGACGAGGTCTCCCTGGCCGACTGGGACAACAGCCTTGTGACGTCGGCCCGTTCGGGCCGCGCCTGGACACCCGCGATGGGCAACAGCGACGCGCACCGGGACCCCGACGCCATCGGCACCCCGCAGACCGTCGTCCTCGCCGACGACCTGTCGCGCAAGGCGATCCTGGCGGGCATCCGCGCCGGGCACAGCTACGTCGCCGAATCGTCGAAGGTGTCGCTCACCTTCGGCGCGTCGGGCGGTCGCGGCAAGCACGCGGGGATCGGCGACCGGCTGCGGGTCGAGGAGAAGGACAGCGTGACGGTACGGCTGGACGTGACCGGCGCGCCCGGCTGCACGGCCCAGTTCGTGACGGACCAGGGCACGCTCTACACGGCGCCGCTGCCGGAGTCGGGCGCGGGCACGGTCGAGTGGACGACGACGGCCGCGTACGCGAGTTACGTACGCGCCGAGGTCCGCCACGCGCCGACGGTCCCGGGGCTGCCGGGCCCGCTGGCGGCGTTCACGAACCCGGTGTTCCTGGGCGAGTGACGCTGGCTGCATGCGGCGTCAGCCCTGGGCTGCCCGGTCAGCCCTGGGCCGTGGGCCGTACGACGAGTTCGTTGACGTCGACGTCGAGGGGCTGTCCGACGGCGTAGTTGACCGCCTCCCCGATCGCCGCCGCGGGAATCGCGATCCCCATGCTGCCGCGGACGGCCTCCCGTACGCCGGAGTCGCTGATGCCGTCGGTCAGCTCGCTGCTGGTGAGCCCCGGGCAGACGACGGTGACCCGCAGGTCGCGGCTCTCCTGCCGCAGCCCCTCGGAGATCGCGCGCACCGCGAACTTGGTCGCGCTGTAGACGGCGGCCGTGGGGTCGACGCGGAGGCCGGAGACGGACGCGATGTTCACGACGTGCCCCGAGCGCTGCGCACGCATCAGGGGCAGCACGGCGGCGATACCGTGCAGCACGCCCCGGATGTTGACGTCGATCATCAGGTCCCACTCGTCGGTCTTGAGGGCGTCCAGCGGGGACAGCGGCATCACCCCCGCGTTGTTGACCAGCACGTCGACCCGGCCGTACCGGTCGTGCGCGGCCCCGACGAAGGACCGCATGCTGTCGGGGCTGGTCACGTCCAGCTCGTGGTGGTCGGCGGTACCGCCGCCGTCCCGGATGTCCTCGGCGACGGCGGCGATGCGGTCGAGGCGCCGGGCGCCGAGGACGACGCGGTGACCGGCGGCGGCGAGCCGCCGGGCGGTGGCTTCACCGATGCCGCTGCTGGCGCCGGTGACGAGGACGACTTTGCTGATGGGGGACATACGGCACCTTCGGGACGTTCTGGAGCGGGCGGACGGTCCGAGCATGCGCCGGATCGAGCCGCTGAGGGAGGGCGACACTTCCTGGGTGCGGCACTCCTAGGACCGGCCGCCCGGGTGTGGCCTGCCCGGACGTAGGGTTTATGCATGAGTTATTACGAACTGGGTGATTTCCTCCGGGCGCGGCGCGCCCGGCTGACCCCCGCCGACGTGGGGTTCCCCAGCTCAGGCCCACGCAGGGTCAGCGGGCTGCGCCGCGAGGAGGTCGCCGTGCTGGCCGGGGTCAGCGCCGACTACTACGCGCGGCTGGAGCAGGGCCGCGAGCGCAGCCCTTCGGGCCAGGTCGTGGATGCCATCGCCCGCGCCCTGCGGCTGGACGCGGACGCGCACTGGCACGCGTACCGGCTGGCGGGGCTCACCCCGAAACAGCCGCCCGGCGGCGGTCCGGCCAAGTCCGTCGACCCCACGGGGCCGGTGGATCCCGCGAGGCCGGTGGACCCCACGGGGCCGGTGGACCCCACGGGGCCGGTGGACCCCACGGGGCCGGTGGACCCCACGGGGCCGGTGGACCCCACGGGGCCGGTGGATCCCGCGCTGCTCCAGTTGATGGACGCCTTCCCGACGGCCGTCGGGTACGTGATCAACCGCCGCATGGACGTCCTCGCGGCGAACGCGCTCGCCACCGCGCTCCTCTCCCCGCTGTCCGACCCGCACCACATGGTGTGGTCCCTCTTCCACGACCCCGCCGCCAGGGGACTCTTCGCCGACTGGCCGACCGTCGCGCGCGACACGGTCGAGGCGCTGCGGCTGGCGGCGGGACACGGCAGGAGCGCCGGTCCTGAGGACGGGGAGACGGCGGCGCTGATCTCGATGGTGGACGAACTCCGGTCCGACAGCGAGGAGTTCGCCGCGCTGTGGGCGGACCACACCGTCAGCAGCCTCGGCCGGAAGACCAAGGTGTTCAACCATCCGGTGACCGGCCGGATCACGCTCACGTACCAGACCTTCGACGTGCAGAGCGCGGCAGGCCAGCACCTGCTCGTCGGCACGGCGGAGCCGGGCAGCCCGGACGCAGCGGCCCTCGCGCGTCTGCTCCCGGCGCCGCCGACCGCCCTGCCGCCCGCCCTCCCGGCCGCCCTGCCCTCGGGGAGGCAGCCGGACGAGCAGCCGGACGGGCAGCCGGACGGGCGGGCCGCGTCACCCGGCGGCGGCGCGGTGCCGGAACACGTGCCGGTACGTCTGCGGTGAGACCGTCGTCGTCCTGCTGAAGTGGTAGCGCAGGTTGGTCGCCGAACCGAAACCGGTACGCCGCGCGACGACCTCCACCGGCTCGTCCGTGGTCTCCAGCAGCTCCTGCGCGAGCCGCACCCGCTGCTGGAGCACCCACTGCAACGGCGTCGTACCCATCGACTCGCGGAAGCGGCGGGCGAAGGTGCGCTCACCGAGCCGCGCCTCGCGCGCCAACCGCCGTACGGTCAGCGGCTCGTGGAGATTGCCCCGCGCCCAGCGCAGTACGGGTTCGAGCCCCGCGTCCTCCGTCGGCCGCACCAGCGGGGTGACGTACTGCGTCTGCCCACCCTCCCTGTGCGGCGGTACGACCATCCGCCGCGCCACCTCGTTGGCGACCGCAGCCCCGAAGTCGCTGCGCACGAGGTGCAGGCACAGGTCGACGGCGGCCCCGCTGCCCGCCGAGGTCAGGACCGTGCCGTCCTCGGTGTAGAGCGCGGAAGGCCGGAAGTCGACGTCGGGGAAGCGGTGCCCGAAGTCGCCCGTGTTCATCCAATGCGTCGTGGCCGCCCGGCCCTTCAGCACGCCGGCCTGCCCGAGTACGTAGGCGCCGCTGCACAGCGACACCATCCGGCGGCCGAGACCGTGCGCGGCGCGCACCGCTTCCAGCAGGCCCTGCGGCGGCGCGAGTTGTACGCGGCGTGCGCAGGCGGCGACGATCACGGTGTCCGCCGCCGCCAGGTCGTCAAGACCGTACGGGGTGTCGATGCGCAGCCCGGCCGCTGTGCGCAGCGGCCCCGGCTCGGCGGCGCACAGGCGCAACTCGTACCAGGGCGAGACGAGATCGTCGCGGTTGACGCCGAAGACCTCGCAGGGGATGGCCAGTTCGAAGATGGGCGCGGCGTCGGTGACGGCGAGGGCGACGACGTGGGGACGGCCGGGGCGATCGGCACGGCTGGTGGCGCTCATGGCGGTAATTATGCGCACCCTGTCGTTTCTGCCGATGGCCGGTGGCGGCGGGGGCCGTGAAGCTGGGCCTCATGACCAGCGAGACAACCGTCCCCGTCCCTTCCGCATCCGGTACCTCCGCCGTCGGCGGGCTCAGCGCGCTCCAAGGCGCCGCGCTCTACGTGGGAGCCGTGCTGGGCACGGGCGTCATCGCCCTGCCCGCGCTCGCCGCCGAGACGGCGGGTCCCGCTTCGCTGCTCGCCTGGCTGGCCCTGGTCGTGCTGTCGGCGCCGCTCGCCGCTACGTTCGCCGCGCTCGGCGCCCGCTACCCCGACGCCGGAGGGGTCTCGACGTACGCCCGGCTGGCCTTCGGCGAGCGTACGGCGGCGACGGTCGGCTGGTGCTTCTACCTCGCCGTACCGCCGGGTGCGAGCGCCGCCGCGCTCTTCGGCGGCGCGTACGTCTCGTCGGCGCTCGGTGGCGGCACCACGACGACCGTCATCACGGCGGCGGCGCTGATGACGGTCGTCACGGCGGCCAACGCCGTCGGCCTCCAGGTGACGGGCCGGATCCAACTCGCCCTGGCCGCCCTGCTCGTCGTCCTGCTGCTGCTCGCGGTCGGGCTCTCGCTGCCGCACGCCGACACGGCCAATCTCCACCCGTTCGCCCCGCACGGCTGGACGGCGGTCGGACCTGCGGCGGCGCTGCTGGTCTGGAGCTTCGCCGGCTGGGAGGCGATCACCCACCTGGCGGCCGAATTCCGCCGCCCGGAGCGGGACTTGCCACGGGCGGCCGGAATCGCGGTCGTGGTGGTCGGGGTGCTGTATCTGGGCGTCGCCTTCGCCGTCGTCACCGTACTCGGCCCGTCAGCCGCCCAATCGGACGCGCCGCTGGGCGAGTTGATGGCCCGGGGCATCGGCGGGAACGCGCGGTACCTCGCGGCGGCGGCAGCCGTGCTGCTGACACTCGGCGCGATGAACGCCTACTACGCGGGCGCGGCCAAACTGGGCGCGGCCCTCGGCAGGGACGGCGCGCTCCCCGGCTGGCTGACGCGCGGCAGCGTGGTCGGCGAGGTGCCGAGGCGCAGCCTCGGGGTCGTATCGGCCCTGGGATTCTGCGCGTTGGCCGGGGTGAGCCTGGCGGGCGTCGGTCCCCGGCCGCTGGTGCTGCTGACGACGGGCTCGTTCGTCGCGGTGTACGCGATCGGAGTCGCCGCCGCCGTACGGCTGCTGCCGAGGCGCAGCAAGGGCCGGGCGGCGGCGATCGCCGCACTGGTCGCCGTGGTGGCCCTGCTCGTGATGTCGGGCGTCTATCTGCTCTGGCCGCTGGTGGTGACGGGCGGGGCGCTGCTGTATCTGCGGCTGAACCGGCCGGCGTGCGGGACAGCGAACGGGAAGGCGTGCGGGACAGCGGACGGAAAGGCGCGCGGGACAGCGGACGGGGCGGCCCGGAAGTGATGTCCGGACCGCCCCGCCGCTTCTGGCTGCTCTGCTGCCGTACTACGGCGCCTTGTTGTAGACGGCGACGTAGTCGATGTT
Organism: Streptomyces sp. NPDC087906; assembly: GCF_055584925.1. NCBI lineage: Bacteria > Bacillati > Actinomycetota > Actinomycetes > Kitasatosporales > Streptomycetaceae > Streptomyces > Streptomyces sp. NPDC087906. The sequence goes on along the minus strand of NZ_JBVJLC010000001.1, from coordinate 821,936 downwards.
CATCTGACCACCGGAGATGGTGGCGGCGTTGGGGCCGCCGCCGAACGCGCCCGGGAAGCCTCCGCCCATGGCGAGGTCGTAGATGATGAAGAACGGGTGGTCGACGGCCTTCGCCCAGGTGTCGGCGTCCACGGCGGTGGCGTCGAGCGTGTAGTAGTTGTCACCGTCGAGGTACCAGCGGATCTGCTCGGGTGAGGTCGAGCGGTCGATCTGCACCGCGTACGTGTGGTAGCCCGACTGGCAGCCGGGGCAGGCGTGTTCACCGCTGCCGATACCGCTGGACTCGTTGCAGGGGCCGCCCGGCGAGACGCCGCAGTGCAGGGTCCCGAAGACCGAACTGCGCCCGTTGACGTCCTCCAGGATGTCCACCTCGCCTGAGGTCGGCCAGGTGGTGCCGGTGCGCAGGGGCTGGCCCAGCATCCAGAACGCGGGCCAGTAGCCAGCGCCGTTCTCGGGGGTGACGTCCGGCTGCTGGATGGACGACTCCATCATGACGACGCCGCCGGGAGGCGCGCCGAACGAGTCGTCCTGGGTCTCGATCCGGCCGGACGTCCAGCCGGTGTTGGGGTCGGTGCCGTCGTGCAGGGCGCGCAGGACGAGATGTCCGTTGCCGTCGTGGAAGACGTTGGCCGTGCTGTCGGTCATCGTCTCGATCTCGCCCGTACCGAAGTTGCTGCCCGGCCCGGTGTCGTACTTCCACGTACCGGTGTCGACGCCGGTGTCGGCCGGGCCGTCGAACTCGTCGCTCCACGTGGTGGTGAACCCGGCGGGCGGCGCGGGTACGGCGGCCGGTGCCGCCGCCGCCTTGGCCACGACGGGCGCCTCCGCGGGGGTCGCGGCGCCACCGCTCGGCGCGACGGCCGCGAGGCCCGCGACGCTGAGGGCGCCGACGGTCAGCGCGGTAAGGACGATCCGCGCCCGGGAGCGGCGCGGCCGGCGGCCGTCGCTCCCTGGCTGGAGCTGCTGGTGTCCGCTGAACATGCGAGTTCTCCTGTTCCGAATGGGCCCCGTCGTGCGGGCCCATGTGGGGGGAATCGAAGCCGCCGTCGCCTGCCGGGTGGGGACCGTGTGCAGGGGGACGGCGTGTGCACGGTGGGGGCGTGCACGGATCGAACTCTGTGACTCTCCAACTCTGTTCAGTTGTCCAACTCTGTTCAGTTGTCCGACTCTGTCCAGTTGTCCGACTCTGTCCAGGTAGCTGAGAGCGCTCTCTCAGCATGTGTTTTCTAGTGCCCCCGCCGCATCGCGTCAAGCGGTTGGGCAGTACAGCCTTGTCAGTACGGTCGTGGCACCGAAACCCCGCAATGCGGGCGAATCGAGTGATGTACGGCGGCGGAAAATGCCGTGCGGGCAGGCGTGGTCGGGGGCTAGGGTCGCCGCTATGTCTTGCGCCTTCTTCGTAAAGCTGCGCCGCGCATGCGGCGAGCTGGTCTGATCTCTTCTCCATCGCTCAGCTCCGCCGCGTAACGAGTCCTCGCCGGTGCGGTGTTCCGTACTGCCCCGCCCCGGCTCCGAAGATTCCACGCGGAGCACTCCCATGCATCAGCCCTATCAGGGCGGCCGACACGAGCTCGGCCAGAACTTCCTCACCGACCGTGCCGTCGTCGCCGCCATCGCGGATCTCGTGGCGGGTGCCGTGACCGGTTCCGCCGGTCGTACGAACAGCCGGATCGTCGAAATCGGCGCAGGCGACGGTGCGTTGACCATCCCGTTGAGCCGGCTCGGGCAGCCGATGACGGCGATCGAGATCGACCCGCGCCGCGCCCGCCGCCTGCACAGCCGTACCCTCGGCCATGTCACCGTCGTATGCGACGACATCCTGCGCTGCGCGCTGCCGCGGCACCCGTACGTACTCGTCGGGAACCTGCCGTTCCATCTCACGACGCCGATCGTCCGGCGCGTACTCGCCGCCGACCACTGGCAGTCGGCGGTCCTGCTGGTCCAGTGGGAGGTCGCGCGGCGCCGGGCCGGGGTGGGCGGCGCGACCATGATGACCGCGAGCTGGTGGCCCTGGTACGACTTCGCGCTGCACTCACGCGTCCCGGCGCGCGCCTTCCGCCCCATGCCGTCGGTCGACGGCGGACTGCTCACGGTGCACCGCAGACCGCGACCGCTCGTCGACGACCGCAAGCGCTACCAGGACTTCGTGGGGCGGGTCTTCACGGGGCGCGGGCGCGGACTGCCCGACATCCTGACCAGGACGGGTCAGTTCGACCGCAGGGACCTCGGCAAGTGGCTGCGGGCCAACCAGGTGTCCGGGCGGACACTGCCGAAGGACCTGACGGCGCGGCAGTGGGCGTCGCTGTGGGGCCTCAGGTAGAGCTGTGGGGCCCCTGACAAATCCGCGCCCCGGCGGCACGGCACTGCGATCATGGGCCTCGGGTCACGAACGCGAAGCCCGAAACCCCGGAAGGAACCGCCAGCCATGCCCGTGCCTGCCGACCCGTCGGTGCTCCATCCCATGCCCGGACAGCCGCGGGTGGTGCTGCTCAGGCCGCTGGTCACGTCACCGCTGATCGACGTCGGCGCGTACTCGTACTACGACGACCCGGACGACGCGACCGCGTTCGAGACGCGCAATGTGCTGTACCACTACGGTCCGGAGAAGCTGATCATCGGGAAGTTCTGCGCGCTGGGCACGGGCGTGCGATTCATCATGAACGGCGCCAACCACCGTATGGACGGCCCGTCGACCTTCCCCTTCCCCACCGTGGGCAGCTCGTGGTCCGACCACTTCGACCTGCTGACCGGCCTGCCGAGCCGCGGGGACACCGTCGTCGGCAACGACGTCTGGTTCGGGTACGGCTCGACGGTGCTGCCGGGCGTACGGATCGGGCACGGCGCGATCATCGGCGCGGGCTCGGTGGTCACGTCGGACGTGCCGGACTACGGGATCGTCGGCGGCAACCCGGCGCGCCTCATCCGCACCCGCTACAGCGAGGCAGATGTGGCCCGGCTGCGGGCGGTGGCATGGTGGGACTGGTCGCCGGAGCACATCACCGAGCAGGTACGGACGATCATGTCGGGCAGCATCGCGGAGCTGGAAGCCGCCGCACAGGGAGCCTCGTAATATGCCGCCCCTCGCGCACGAGGCGCGACTCACCCTCCACGGCGCTGTCGCCACCACCCTGGCCCTGACCAGCGACCGCGCGCTGACTGAGCTGCTGGCCGCGGCCGAACCGCTCGGTACGGGGATCGGCGGCAGGTCGGCGCTGCTGGAGGTGGCGGGCGCCCCCGTCTTCGTGAAGCGGGTGCCGCTGACCGACCTGGAGCGACAGCCGGAGAACGTCCACTCCACGGCGAACCTGTTCGGGCTGCCGGTCTTCTGCCAGTACAACCTCGCGGGGCCGAGCTTCGGGACGTGGCGGGAACTGGCCGCGCACACGATGACCACGAACTGGGTGCTGGCGGGCGAATACGAGGGCTTCCCGCTGATGTACCACTGGCGGGTACTGCCGGACTCGGCCCCCCTGCCGGACGAACTGACCGACGTGGACAAGGTCGTCGCTGACTGGGGCGGCGGATCGGCCGTACGCAACCAGATCGAGGCGCGCCGGCGGTCCTCGGCGAGCGTGGTGCTGTTCCTGGAGTACATCCCGCAGAACCTGCACCAGTGGCTCGGGCGGCAGATGGGCGCGGGGGCGGTGGGCGAGGGGGCGGCGGGCGAGGGGGCGGCGGGCGACGCGGCGGCGGATGCGGCGGCGGACTCGGCGTGCGCGATGGTGGAGGCGGAGTTGGCAGCCGGGACGGCGTTCATGAGCGCGCACGGGTTGCTGCACATGGACGTCCACTTCCAGAACATCCTCACGGACGGCCACCGCCTGTACTTCACGGACTACGGCCTGGCGACATCACCGCGCTTCGAACTGTCGGCTGCGGAAGCCGAGTTCGTCGAGCAGCACCGATCGTACGACCGCGCGTACGCCCTCTCGTACCTGGCGAACTGGCTGGTCACCGAGGTGAAAGGGCTGCGCGGGGAGGAGCGGCAGGCACTGCTGCGGTCGTACGCGGCGGGCGAGCGCCCCACGGGAGTCCCGGCGGGGGTGGCGTCCGTCCTGACGCGGTACGCGCCGCTCACCGTGGTGGTGACGGACTTCATCCGCAAGCTGCAGAGCGAGAGCAAGGAGACGCCGTACCCGGCGGCGGAGATCGGCCGCCGGAGCTGACGGCGCGCCGGAGACCGGCCGCCGGGGTTGATGGCGCCGGAGCTGATGCCGCCGGAGCTGGTGGACTGAGTTCACTCCGGGAACCCTCGCATGTCGGTCCATTAGGGTCGATGGCATGACGCCGCCCTCTCTTGCCAGCACTGCCTTCGACTCCCTCCGTCTCGACGCCGTACCCGACCAGGACGCCCTGCGCCGGGCCTACGAACTGCCCGGCGCCGCCGCCGTGCGCAAGCAGATGACCGAACTCACCGAGCAGACAAGGCGGTTGATCGGCTGCTCGTCGCTGGTCCTGATCGCCAGCGCGGACGCCGAGGGCAACTGCGACGTGTCCCCGCGCGGCGGCCCCGCCGGGTTTGTCGCCGTCCTGGACGAACGGACGGTGGCGATACCGGACGCGACCGGCAACAAGCGGCTGGACACCCTGCAGAACGTGATCGCCACCGGCCGGGCGGGGCTGCTGTTCCTGATCCCGGGGCGCACGACGACGCTCAGGGTCAACGGCCGGGCCTGCGTCTCCACCCGCCCGGAGCTGCTGTCGCAACTGACCGCCGTGGGCAAACCGCCGGCCAGCGCGCTGGTGGTGGGGATCGAGGAGGTCTACCCGCACTGCCCGAAGTCACTGCTGCGCAGCGCGGCCTGGAAGCCGGACCAGTGGCTGCCGGCGGACGCGCAACCGACCTCCGCCGAGGTGACGCTGGCGCAGTTGCGGATGCCGGGGCTGACGATCGCCGACATCGAGCAGACGGAGGCGGAGTCGCTGAAGTACCGGTACGAGTAACGGGCCGCTGTGACGGGCCGGGGCGGGGCGGGGCGGTCAGCGATGGCCGAGCACGTTGATCACACGTCCGCCGGGGTCACGAACGAAGAACCGCCGCACACCCCACTCCTCGCCCTGGAGAGGATGGACGATCTCAGCCCCGCTCGCCCGGACGGCGGCATAAGCGGCATCCACGTCGTCCACCTCGATGCTGAGGTCGGGGTTGACGGGCGCGGTCTTGTCACGGGTCATGAAGCTGATCTGCGCCGCCGGGCTGGCCGGAGAGGCGAGCGTCACGATCCACCCGTGGTCCATGACCTCCTCGAAGCCGAGCAGCCCATAGAAGTCACGGCGCTCCTGCGGGGTCTCGGATGCCGAGTCCGACGGGAGGTTGGGTACGACGCGGCGAACGGCCATCAGCGTCGTTCCTGAAGCCCGGCGTACGCGACGAAGCGGGCCCCGGCGACAACGCAGTCACGGCCGTTGTTACCGCTGTAGCCGGACTTGCACCACACCACATCTGGCAAGTCGATTGCGCTGGCCATGTCGGGAGTTCCTTCGATTGACCGGTCGGGCGAGAGAGGGCAAAGGCCGTAAGCAGAGCATAGGCGCGCGTCGCCGCCCTTGTGCCCCGACAGCGGGTCAAAGCGCAGGACCCCGAAACTGCGGGGGGCACCACGGGCTAGCTGGGTTCGTGGTGGCGGGTGCTTGGCCGGGTGCGGGTGCCGCGCGGTGGTTGCATGGGGCGACTCGGCCCGTCTCGGCGTCCACCCCGGCGGGTGGTCGGCTGGGACGCATGCCCCGCTGGTCACTCTCGGACGACGGGTGCGGGTGAGTGCGCATGGGCCGGGTCCTGTGCGGACCGGAGGGATTAGCCGCCCGTAGGGCCGCCCCCTGAGCTTTGAGTATCGCGGCTCCGGTCCGGGCGTCAAGGGCGCTCCTACGTCCCGTCGCTCCGCGATGGGCTGCGCCCACCCTTGACCCCCGAACCTCCACCGCAAGTACCTCTTTTTTGGGGGGGCGGCCGGGGGGACCACGGGCAAGCTGGGATCGCCGTGACGGCTGCTCGGCCGACTGCGGGTGCCACGCGGCAGTTGCATGGGGCGACTCGGCCCGTCTCGGCGTCCACCCCCACCGGGTAGCGGCTGAAACTCATGCCCCGCTGGTCACTCGGGGTGGGTGGAGGCCGGGAGGGTGCCCTGGCGGAAGAAGCGGGGCCGGGGCAACGGGCCGGTGGGTGGTACGGGTGTGACTGGGGTGACGAGGGACGGCTCCTGGGGCGGCGGTCCGGAGCCTTTTGCGTGGGTGGTTGCGTTCAGCGCGCCACAGGGCCCACCCGGCCAGTGGAGCGACCCCGGCGGTGGGGCGGGTGTGACTGGGGTGACTGGGGGTGGCTCCTGGGGCGGTGGCCCGGAGCCTTTTGCGTGGGTGGTTGCGTTCAGCGCGCCATAGGGCGCACCCGGCCAGTGGAGCGACCCCGGCGGTGGGATGGGTGTGACTGGGGTGACGGGGGACGGTCCGTGGGGCGACCGTCGGGCATCTTTTGCGTCCCGTGTTGCGTTAGGCGCGCCACAGGGCACATCAGGCCGGTGAGGTACCCCAGCCATGGGGTGGGTGTGACGAGAGTGGCCGGTGAGACGGCCGTCGGAGCCGCACCCCGGGGCGGATGGGCCGACGCCGAGGGGTGATCCTGGGTGGGTGCCTGGGCAGGGGAAGAGACGACGGCGGCAAACGGCCGAGAGACAACGGCTCGCTGCCCGCACCGCGTCGGAGAGGGGGCGGTGGGAGGTGATCTTCGAGACCCAGGACGAGACGGAGTTGCGCGCGCACCTGCGTGGGCTTCGGGAGGCACGGATCGACGAGTCGATGCTCCGGATCGACACGCTGTGCGGCCGCCTGGCGCAGCCGACCACCTACCGGCTGAGCCGCTTCATGACGCACCCTGTTGCGGGGTCCTGATGAGAAGCCACGTGTCACCGGCGCGGAGCCACAGAGCGCCATCGCGACCTTGACCGCAGTGCATGACAACTCGGCCTGGTACCCGAATCCGCTGTCGGTCGGTCACGCTCCAGCCGTCCCCGACCAGCTCGGCGCTGATCACCTCGGTCGCCCGCTGATTGTGAACGCGCTCGGTCAGGACTGCCCGGTCCCCGCGTACCGCCAATCCGTCCGGCCGATCCACCGGGCTGGGCCAGCTCGTCACCTCACCTGTGGACGGAGTGATCCGCGTCAGGAAGGTGCCGCCGTGTCGGGCACCTGAGTACCAGACCAGCCACACCCGATCGCCCTCCGTGGCAGCGGTGAGGCCCTGCAAGGGCAGACCAGGAAGCCGATCCCCCGGGCCCCAGGTGGCGTGGCCCTCACCGTCCCACCCGGCAAGCCCGGCTCCGGATTCGGGATGTCCGCCGTAGATGCCTTCGTCCCCGTAAGCCGTCCAGATAGTTCCCTCGCGGTCAGTGACCAGAGCGGGGATGTCGTCGCCGACACAGAAGGCGTCCTCTTGCCCGCCACTCGTCAGAGAGAACACCACGGCATTGGCCCGCCACTCTTCCGGGCCCTTCGTGCCCGCTCGACCTGCCGCGATGAGGAGTCGGTCCGCCGGAAGTAGAGCGATGTGGCTGGGCCGGACCGGCACGTCCTTGATCGGAATGCGCCTCACTGACCCGTCGGGCCGGCGAATCACGAGCGTCCCGTCGAACGGGACCTCCGTTCCCCGGCCGACCCAGCCTTTGACGTACCGGCTTCGGCGCAAGTACTTCCGGGGGACGAACATGACGGCAAGTTCTCCCGCCGGTCCGGCCGTCCACCACAGAGGACGGCGCCCCGCCCAGAGATCCCTCACGGACGGTCTCCAGACCGTCCGTATGTCCACGACCGACACCGCAACCCCCCGCTTTCGCAGCGCTACGCGCTGGTGGGAGGAGTGTACGGACGCCGCCCGACCGGCTCGATACGCGCTACGACGCGCCTAACGCAACCACCCACGCAAAAGGCGCCCGGTCACCACCCCAGGAGCCACGGCCCGCACGGAACACCCCCGGTCGGGGCCGTCTCACCGGCCTGATGTGCCCTGGGGCGCGCCTAACGCAACACAGGACGCAAAAGATGCCCGACGGCCGCCCCACGAACCACCCCCGTCACCCCAGTCACACCCGCCCCACCCCCACTCGCAGTGACCAGCGGGGCATGAGTCTCAACCACTACCCGGTGGGGGTGGACGCCGAGACGGCCCGAGTCCCCCCACGCAACTAACGCGTGGCACCCGCACCCGGACAAGCACCCGCCACCACGAACCCAGCCTGCCCGTGGTCCCCCCGGCCGCCCCCCCAAAAAAGAGGTACTTGCGGTGGAGGTTCGGGAGTCAAGGGTGACCGCAGGTCATCGCGAAGCGACGCGACGTAGGAGCGCCCTTGACGCCCGGACCGGAGCCGCGACACTCACACCTCAGGGGGCGGCCCTACGGGCGGCTAATCCCCCCGGCCCGCACAGTCCCCGGCCCATGCGCACTCACCCGCACCCACCAACCCCCAGCGACCAGCGGGGCATGCGCCCCAGCCGACCACCCACCGGGGTGGACGCTTGGCCAGCCCGAGTCGCCCCACGCAACTACCGCGCGGCACCCGCACCCGGCCAAGCACCCGCCACCACGAACCCAGCCCGCCCGTGGTCCCCCCGGCCGCCCCCAACTCCCGGCCCACCCGGCCCATGTCCCCTCACCCCTGCACCGTCGGGCGCACCACGATCTCGCTCACGTCGATGTCCGCCGGTTGCTCGATCGCGTAACCGATCGCCGACGCGATGGCCGACGGCGGGATGGCGATCTCGTCGCGTTGCCGGGTGGCTGCCGCCGCTGCCTCCGGGCTCGCGCCCTTGCCCACGCCCTCCGTGTTGGTGAACCCCGGCGAGACCAACGTGACGCGCAGGTCCGGCCCCGACTCCTGGCGCAGTCCCTCGGTCAGCACCTTCACCGCCGTCTTGGTCGCCGCGTAGACGCCCTGCGGCGCCTTCACGACGTACGCCGCTGTCGAGCCGACGTTGACGAACTGCCCCGAGCCCTGCTGCCGGAAGATGGGCAGGGCCGCCCCGATGCCGTTCAGCAGGCCGGTGATGTGCGTCGCGACCATCGCGTCCCAGTCGTCCTGGCGCAGCTCGTCGAAGGGGGACACCGCCATCGTCCCCGCGTTGGAGACCAGGACGTCGAGCCGGCCGAACCGGTCGACCGCCGTGTCCGTCAGCCGCCGCAGGTCCTCGCGGCGCGTCACGTCGATGACGGCACCGACAGCGGCGCCGCCCCGCGCCGTGATCTGCTCCACCACCGCGTCGAGCCGGTCCTTCCGCCGCGCCCCGAGGACGAGCCGCGCGCCCCTCTCGGCGAGGTAGGTCGCCGTCGCCGCTCCGATGCCGCTGCTGGCACCGGTGATCGCTACGACCTTGCCGTCGACACCCGACATGATCAACACCCTTCCGGGAAACCGGCCTAGACTATAAGTGGGGACTCCCCCGCTTATCCCAGGCTAAGCGGGGACTCCCCCACTTAGCAAATAGAGACAAACAGAGACGGAGGGAAGGACACCCCCATGGCCGCCACCCCACCCCGCCCCCTCCGCGCCGACGCCCAGCGCAACCGGGACAAGATCCTCGAAGCGGCCGTGCGCGTCTTCGCCGAGCGCGGGCTCGACGCGCACCTCGAAGGCATCGCCAAAGAAGCCGGCGTCGGGAGCGCGACCCTGTACCGCAACTTCCCCACTCGGGAAGCGCTGATCGAGGCGGTCTACCGCAACGAGGTCGCCCAACTGTGCGACGCCGTCCCCGGGCTGCTCGCCGCGCAGCCGCCGTACGACGCCCTGCGCGCCTGGACCCGCCTCTTCCTCGACTACGTCACCGCCAAGTTCGGCATGGCCGACGCCCTGCGCGCCATCGCCGCCTCGGGAACCAATCCCTACGGCCACAGCCGGGACATGATCCAGGCCGCCATCACCACCCTGATGGAGGCGTGCACGGCCGCCGGGGCGATCCGTACCGACATCGGCCCCGCCGACCTGGGCGCCGCACTCGAAGGCATCGCCCTCACCTCCGCGAGCCCCGAGCGGCGCCAGCAGGCCGAGCGCCTGCTCGATCTCACCCTGGACGGTCTGGCGGCCCGCCCGTAGCCGAGGGGCGGCAGCCCCCTGACCGACCGACCCCGCGGCCCGTCCGCGCCACGCGGAGTCGGACACTCCGGTCCGCCGCCTCCCCCACCCCCCACAACCGGCCAAATCCCCCCTCCCCACCTGTCGAGGGCTTGTGCAGACCGCTACCCGTAGCTGACGCACCCGCCTTGGACAAGGCAGACTGTCGAAGGCGAAACCAGCAGTGCAGGGCAGGGGGAGCTATGGACCGGGACATCGGGCCGCGAGTACCGGAGCAGTGGGCTCCGGCGGTAGTTGACCAGGAAGGCGCGTTGCGCTTCAGCGTGCTCGGCCCCGTACGGGCCTGGCGCGGTGGTGAAGTGCTGCCCTCCGGGTCGCCGCAGCAGCGCGCCCTGCTGGCCGCCCTGCTCCTGCGCGACGGACGTACCGCCACCTCCGGCGAGTTGATCGACGCACTGTGGGGCGACGAGCCGCCGTCGCAGGCGCTCGCCGCCGTCCGTACGTACGCCTCCCGACTGCGCAAGGTCCTCTCCGCCGGGGTGCTCGTCAGCGAGTCCGGCGGGTACGCGATGCGGACCAGCCCCGAGGCCCTCGACCTCAATGTGGCCCAGGAGTTGGTGTCCGACGCCGAGAAGGCCCGGTCGGCGGGCGACCGTTCCACCGCGCGTGAGCTGCTCAGCAAGTCCCTCGGGCTCTGGGACGGCGAACCCCTCGCCTCCGTGCCAGGCCCGTACGCCGAGGCGCAGCGCGCCCGCCTCGAAGAGTGGCGGCTCCAGCTCACCGAGGCGCTGCTCGATCTCGACCTGGAGCTGGGCTCGCACGCCGAGGCGATCTCCCAACTGACCGCCCTCACCGCCGCACAGCCGCTCCGCGAGCGGCTGCGCGAGCTGCTGATGCTCGCCCTCTACCGCAGCGGGCGGCAGGCCGAGGCGCTCGCCGTGTACGCGGACACGCGCCGGCTGCTCGCCGACGAGCTGGGCGTCGACCCGCGCCCCGAACTGGCCCAGTTGCAGCAGCGCATCCTCCAGGCCGACGCCGAGCTGGCCCGGCCCGTGGAGGAGCCCGCGCCGATCCAGGCCGTCATGAAGCCCGCGCAACTCCCGGCGACCGTGCCGGACTTCACCGGGCGCGCCGCCTTCGTACGGGATCTGGGCCGGCGATTGACGGCCGCCGAGGGGTCCGTCATGGCGGTCTCCGCGCTCGCCGGCATCGGCGGCGTCGGCAAGACGACGCTCGCCGTGCACATCGCGCACGAGGCGCGACCGCACTTCCCCGACGGACAGTTGTACGTCGACCTCATGGGCGCCGGGGCCCGCGCGGCGGAGCCCGAGACGGTCCTGGGCGCCTTCCTGCGCGCGCTCGGCACGCCCGACGCGGCGATCCCCGACACCCTCGACGAACGGTCCGCGCTCTACCGCTCCACCCTCGACGGCCGGCGCATCCTCGTCCTGCTGGACAACGCGCGGGACGCGGCGCAGATCCGTCCGCTGCTGCCCGGCACCACCGGGTGCGCCGCGCTCGTCACCAGCCGGGTCCGGATGGTCGACCTGGCGGGGGCGCATCTCATCGACCTGGACGTGATGTCGCCCGAGGAAGCGCTCCAGTTGTTCATCCGCATAGTGGGTGAGGAGCGGGTGAGTTCGGAGCGCAAGGCGGCGCTGGACGTGGTCGCCGCGTGCGGGTTCCTGCCGCTCGCGATCCGGATCGCCGCGTCCCGGCTGGCCGCACGGCCCACCTGGACGGTGTCCGTCTTCGCGGCGAAACTCGCCGACGAGCGGCGGCGGTTGGACGAGCTGCAGGCGGGCGATCTCGCCGTCAAGGCGACGTTCGAGCTGGGTTACGGTCAGCTCGAACCCGCCCAGGCACGGGCGTTCCGGCTCCTCGGCCTGGCCGACGGGCCCGACATGTCCCTCGCCGCAGCCGCGGCCGTACTGGACCTGCCGCTGCACGACGCGGAGGACGTGCTGGAGTCGCTCGTCGACACGTCGCTCCTCGAATCCGCCGCCCCGGGCCGGTACCGCTACCACGACCTGGTCCGTCTCTACGCGCGTGTATGCGCCCAGCGGGACGAAGACCCCTCCAGCCACTGCGAGTCGGCGCTCTCCCGGCTGCTGGACTTCTATCTCGCGACGGCGGCAGAGGTCTACGCGATCGAGCGCCCCGGTGACCGGCTGATCGACCACCTGGCGCCGACCGCGTACCAGGGCCTGTCGTTCGACGACCGGCAGACGGCCCTCGACTGGCTGTACACCGAGGCGGACTGCCTGCTCGCCTGCGCCCATCACGCCTCGCGCGGCACGCAACTCCGCAAGGCCGTGGACCTGTTGTGGGCGGCGAAGGACCTCGCCGAGTCGGGCGCCAACTCGAAGCAGTACGAGTCGGCCGCCCTGTCCGCACGGGCGACCGCGCACGCGACGGGCGACAGCCACGCGGAGGGCCGGGCCAGGACGACCCTGACCAACGTCCATCTGGTGGCGGGCCGTTACGCCGAGGCCGACGAGGAGGCCCGGCACATCGAGCCGCTGGCCCGCGCCGCCGGCGACCCGGCGCCCGTCTTCTGGGCCGAGAACGACCGCGGCATCATCGCCTTCAACCAAGGGCGGCTCGCCGACGCCGAGTCGTTCCTGCTGCGCGCCATCGAGAGTTCGCGCGCCGACAACAACCGCCCGGCCGAGGCGAGCGCCCTGTGCAACCTCTCCCGGATACACCTCTCCCAGGGCAGTACGGCGAAGGCCATCGAACTCGCCCAGCAGGGCATCGACATCTACGACCACCTCGGCCTCACCCTCCGGCTGGCGAACGCCCGTTACGCGCTCGGCGTCGCGCTCACCCAGGCGGGGAACCACCAAGAGGCCCTGACGCAGCTCAACGAGGCCCTGACGACGTTCGGCAAGAACCGGCAGCGGCTGTGGGAGGGCACGACCCACTTCCGCGTGGCCGAGGCGTACCTCACCGCCCGGCAGCCGGCCAAGGCGGCGCAGCACGCCGAACAGGCCCTTGCCATAGGGTGCATCGGTGGCGACCGGATCCGCGCGAGCGTGCTGACGGTGCTGGGCCGGGCGCTGGAGACGGTCGGCCAGAGCGACCGCGCGCGGGTCTGCTGGCGCGAGGCGCTGGCGCTGTACGAGGAGTGCGACGCCCCGGAGGCGGCGAACGTACGCAGTCTGCTCAGCCCGCTTTCGGCGGCGTGACGCGACCGGTCGCGGTGGTCGCGGCGGCGTGACGCGACCGGTCGCACGGCGTGTGCCGTATCACCTCGGTGACGTGGCGCACAGGCGGCGCAAGCCCCGCACCGGCGCGTTCATCGATTGTTTATGCTCACAAGACATGATGAGTGCGTCGATTCGTCGCGTCGGGGGGCAGCGGACGGATCGCCGGGGGGACTCCTCGGTTCGAGTGAGGCCCCCTGGATCCCTGCGCGGCGACACCCGGGGGAGTCGCCGCGCAGGGATCCCCCAACAGCGCCGCCGAACACACGGGAGACGAGCCATGACCGCCGAGAGCAACGAAGAACTCACCACCATGGACAACCACACGCCCGCACCGCCCGCGAACGGCGGCGTGCCGAAGCCGCTCGACAACCACACGCCCGTGGCCCCGGTGAAGGGGAAGTCCACCGCCACGACGCAGGACAACCACACTCCCGCGCCGCCGGCGCCGTAGCACGGTCGGCGCGGTCCGCACGATCCGCGCGGTCCGCGCGATCTGACAGACCTTCTCGGGACGGGGGAACGGCCGCGGCGGCGCGGAGGGGGAGCCGCCGCGGCCGGCCACGTCGTGGGTGCTGAACTCGGTGTCGTGGGGGCTGAACTCAGTCGCTCAGCACGGCAGTCGGGTCGCAGTCCCGTACGCGCGCGACGCTGCCCGGGTGGTCCATCGTCACCCGGGCCGTCCGGGACTCCCCGGCGTCCAGGGTGACGAGCGCGCTCCCCGTGTCGACCCTCGTACCTGAAACGCCCCGGAAGACGACGTCGACCCGGTAGGTGTCCAACCCGCCGAACGTGCCGTCCGGTGCCGTCACCCGGATCATGCTGTACGTCACGGCCTTCTTCTTGCCCTTGGCGCCATGCGCGCAACTGACGCTCTCCGCCACCGGATTGGCAGACGAGGCCGAGGGCGCCGGGCTCTGCGTGTAGGTGTCGTCGTACGTGTCGTCCGCCGCCGTGTCGGCGCCCGACGAGCCGTAGTCGTCATCGTCGTCGTAATCGTGGTCCGAGTACGTGCCGTTCTTGGTCTTCGAGCTGGAGCAGCCGCCTCCACTGGAGTGACCGCTGCTCTTCGAACCGTGTCCATGGCCGTGGGACGACGACGAGAATCCCGTCAGTCCCAGCATCACCACAGCCACGGCGGCCGTGAATTTCAGACGTCGACGCAGCAAGGTCGAGTCCCTTCCCCGTTGGTCCAGTTGGTCATTCCTAACAGCATGTACACGTCCAACGACGCCCGGGTGGTTCCGCCGTTGTTCCGCCGCGGTTGCGGGCGTGATCCGGCGCTGGCGGGGTACCCGCCGTAACGTCGAAGCGACGCGGCAAGCGACCGGCACGACAGTCCGCACGGCAATCCAGTCAAGGAGGCCGACGATGGTTCGGAACGTCATAGGCTCGGTGCTCGCCCTCGTCGGAGCGGCGGCAGGCGTGGCGAGCGTGTTCAAGCCCTGGTACGACCACCGGGTGGGCCATGACTACCGCGTCAGCGACTTGTTCGACGGCATCTCCGCCGGAACCCCCAGCCTCGTCGAATCGATCGTGCTGCCCTTCGCGTTCGCCGCGCTGGTCACCCTGGTCGGGCTCGTACTGCGCTCACGTCTGCTGGTGGCGCTGGCCGGTCTTGTCTCCCTCGCCGCGACCGCCCTGTGGACGGTCCGCCAGGGCCAGGCCAACGGCGGCAGCCTCACGCTCGACACCGACGGCACGGGCCTCGCCATCGGCGTCGCCGGCGCGGCGGCCGGCGGTGTCCTGCTGCTGTTGGGCGCCGTGGTGATGAGCGGCCGCCACCCGGCCCGCAGCCGCCGGGAGCCCGCGTACGACGAGGCGGGCGCGAACGGATCGAACGGCGCGCACGCGGTGAACGGCTCGCACGGGTCACCGACGGACCCGACGTACGGCGACCCGCACCCGACCCCGGACACCCGGCCCGACGGACACTCGGACCCCGAATGGCCCACTCCCCCGTCGGCACAGAGCGGCGACACCCAAACCTGGGGCAAGACGGAGCCCTGGGACCCGCAGCGCCACTGACGGCGGGGCCCCGGGCGGGCCGGTGAGCAGCGCGGCCGTCGGCCGTGAGACCGCGAGCCACCCGACCAGCCGC
The DNA here is from genome assembly GCF_055584925.1 of Streptomyces sp. NPDC087906. NCBI lineage: Bacteria > Bacillati > Actinomycetota > Actinomycetes > Kitasatosporales > Streptomycetaceae > Streptomyces > Streptomyces sp. NPDC087906. Next base: position 806,574 of record NZ_JBVJLC010000001.1, on the reverse strand, counting down.
CTAGCGGTTGCCGCTCCGTCCCGTCGCCGTTCCCTTTACCGCGTCCAGTGCGTACACGCAGCGGTCCTTGCTGCACGCGTACACCACGCCCCGCTGCGCCACCGGGGAGCCGGTGATCTCGCCGCCCGTTGCCAGCTTCCAGCGGAGTTGGCCGCCGCTCGCGTCCAGGGTGTACAGCACGTGGTCGGCCGAGCCGAAGTGCAGGCGGCCGTCGGCGACTACCGGGGCGCCGATGACCTCGCCGCCCGCCGCGAAGCGCCATTTGGGGGTGCCGGTCACCGCGTCGAGCGTGTAGAGCGCGCTGCCGCTGCCCACGTGCACGTTGCCGTCGGCGACCAGCACCGGTTCGATCGACTGGCGGGACTCCGTGGCGATGCGCCAGCGGTCCTTGCCGGTGGTCGCGTCGAGCGCGTACACCGTGCCGAGGTAGTCCGCGAGATACACCCCGCCGCCCGTCACGGCGGGCCCCGGCGCGAAGGCGGGCGGGGAGAGGAAGACGGCGGGCGCCTCGAAGTGCCAGCGCACCCGGCCGCTCGCGACGTCCACGGACAGGACGCGGGTCCCGGCCGAGACGTACAGATACCCGTCCGGCGCGGGGGTGATCCGCAGGGGCACGCCGCCGCAGGACGCGGCGTCGCCGATGGGATACGACCAGCGCTCGGCGCCCGTGCGCGCGTCCAGTGCGCGCAGGCGCGCGTCCTGCCATACGTAGACGGTGCCGTCGAAGACGGCGGGCCCCGCCTCCGGCGTCTCGAAGTCGCTCTGCGCGCCGCTCGTCTCCCACAGCTTCTCGCCGCTCGACGCCTCCCACGCCTGGACGCCGCCGCCGCGCGTGCCGGTGACGACCGTGCCCCGGTCGACCTTGAGCGAGTACACCCAGGCGTCCGTCTGGAGCCGCCAGCGCTCGCTGCCGTCCGTACCGTCCAGCGCGTACAGCGTGGGTCCGTCGGAGGCGTGGATACGGCCCTGGGCGACGGCCATCGCCCAGGCCACGTCCCTGGTCTTGAACTGGCGCCGCCCGCTGGCCACATCCAGGGCGTGCACCTCGAACGACGTCACGTACAGCAGATCGCCGTCGACGACGGGCGTGCCCCAGACGTCGTTCGACATCCGGAACCGCCAGGGCCGCCAGCGGCCGTGGCCCGGCGCCTGCGCCACGTCGGGGGGCGGCACGACCGGCTGCGTGGGTCCCGGCCCGTGCGGGGCGGTCGGTGCCGGTACGGCGCTGGTGGGCGCCTCCGCGCCGGTCAGCCCCGCGGGGGGTCTGATCCAGCCGGTGGCGGGTCCCGCCTCGGCGACGGCGCCCGCGCGGCCGCCGTCCGCGGCGCGGGGTCCCGGGCCGATGGGGACGGGTGAGCCGGAGAGCCGGACGGGGCCCCCGGGCGTCGCGTGCTGGCCGCCCCGCTGACCCGTGCCCTGCTGACCGACACCCTGCTGACCTGGGCCGCGCTGACCGACACCCTGCTGACCGCCGCCGCGCTGACCGTCCCGGCCGCCCCCGCCGTGCTTTCCGCCGCCCGCGGGCTGCCAGGCCGCGTCCCAGTCGGGCGTACGCCCCGCGCCCACCTGGCGCTGCCCCGCCTGCGGGGGCTGCACCTGCGACTGCCCCTGCTGCCCCTGCTGGGGCGGCAGCGGCGGCCGGGGCGGCGGGCCCAGCGCCGGGTCGGGGCGGGCGGCGACGGGCGCCGGGGTGCGTACGCCGGCCCGGCGGCGCTCGATCATCGCCGTGGCGAGATCGGGCAGCCAGGCCGACGCCGTACCGCTGTCGTCACTGCCGGAGGCGAACAGGTGCGGGGCGAGCTGGGACTGGAGGTCGGCGGGCGAGGGTCTGCGCAGCGGGTCCATCTGCATGCACGACTCGATGAGCGGCCGCAGCTCGGCGGGCAGGCCCGCCAGGTCGGGGCCCTCGCGCAGCAGCATGAAGACGGTCTCGACGGGGTTGGCGCCGTGGAAGGGGGCGTGTCCGGTGGCGGCGAAGACCAGCGTGGAGCCGAGCGAGAACACATCGCTCGCGCCCGTCACGCTGCGGGAGTCCCTGGCCTGCTCCGGCGACATGTACGCGGGGGTGCCGACGGCGACGTTCGTCATGGTCAGCCGGGTGTTGGAGACGCCGGACGCGATGCCGAAGTCGATGACGCGCGGTCCGTCCTCCACCACCAGCACGTTCGACGGCTTGAGGTCGCGGTGCACGAGGCTGGCGCCGTGGATGGACTGCAGGGCCTCGGCGATCCCCGCGGCCAGCCAGCGCACGGCCTGGGCCGGCATCGGCCCGCATTCGTTGACGATCTCTTCGAGCGAGGGGGCGGGCACGTACGCGGTGGCCAGCCAGGGCACGGCGGCCCGGGGGTCGGCGTCCACGACGGCCGCGGTGTAGAAGCCGCTGACGGCGCGCGCCGCCTCCACCTCACGCGTGAAGCGGACGCGGAAGAGCTGGTCCTCGGCCAGTTCGGTCCGTACGGTTTTGATCGCCACCCGGCGTCCGGACGCCGAGCGCGCGAGGTAGACCAGCCCCATGCCGCCGGCTCCGAGCCGTCCCAGCACCTCGAAAGGGCCGATGCGTCTCGGGTCGTGCTGCGTTAGCTGCTCCACTTGCCTGCCACCTCCCCGTACGGGCCACAAAGGTACGGCCCCGTGCCCCCTGATTCTTCCTGTCCGGGGCACCGGTTGCGAACCCGGGGGCAGAACGGGGTGTCTCGCCCCGATCGCGCCACCCCATCAGCCCTCTGCCCGCTCTCCCCCGCTCTCCCCCACTCTCTTCCCGCTCCCGCTCTCCTCCCGCTCTCCTCCCGCTTAAATAGAACAATTGCCCAATTGTCCCCACCCGATCCCTGTTGCCGCCCTGTTCCCGCGTGAACTTGTCCACCGAAGTTGTCCACAGGCTGTTGATAACATTAATGAGTGCGGATATCGGAGGGTCCCACGCACCGGAACCCGCGCACCGGAACCAGGCGCCCGAAACCCATTTGCAGTCGGCCAAATCGCGCTCCGATCACCCGTCGGTAAGCTGACGGCATGACAGGACAAGTACGCACCGTCGACGGCCGCGTGGCTGGTCGGCGCGGCCAGGCGACGCGACAGAAGCTACTCGACTGCCTCGGCGAGATGCTCAGCTCCTCGCCGTATCGGGATGTCAAAGTCATCGATGTGGCCCGGAAGGCGGGCACTTCACCCGCGACCTTCTACCAGTACTTCCCGGATGTCGAGGGCGCCGTCCTCGAACTCGCCGAGGAAATGGCCAAGGAAGGCACCGGGTTGACCGAACTGGTCTCCGGCCGCTCCTGGGCGGGCAAGGCCGGCTGGCAGACAGCCGAGGAACTGGTCGAGGGATTCCTCGACTTCTGGCGCCGGCACGACGCGATTCTGCGCGTCATCGATCTCGGTGCGGCCGAAGGGGACAAGCGGTTCAACCGGATCCGTACGCGGATCATGAACTCCGTCACCAACTCCCTTACGGAATCGGTCAAGGAGCTCCAGGCCAAGGGCAAGGTCGACAAGGACGTCGTCCCCGCCGCGGTGGCCGGTTCCCTGGTCGTCATGCTCGCCGGCGTCGCCTCGCACCAGAAGGGCTTCCAGGCCTGGGGTGTGAAGCAGGCCGAACTGCGCCCGAATCTTGCCCTGTTGGTCCATCTGGGCATCACGGGAAAGAAGCCCGTCAAGTAAAGAAAGGGGGCCCGTCACGTCACGGAAGCCCCACCCCAACGACCTCTCTACGCGGCACCAAGCGCTCAACGCGACACCGAGTGAAGGTCCCTGTCCTGTCACGCCGGCGGCGGATCAACCAAACTGATCCCCGCCGGCGCTTCCGTCCCAAGGCGCGACAACCGTCGGACCGGTTGAATGGACGCATGGACGACGATCAGGACGAACAGCAGGACGCGTTCCGCGCCCTTCTGCACACCCAGCGGGTCTGGGACACCGAACTGCCCGACTTCGACCCCGCGACGACGCCCGAGCGGCCTCTGGAACTGTTCCGCCGCTGGTTCGCCGAGGCGGTCGCCGCCGGGCAGCCCGAACCGCACACCATGACCCTGGCGACGGCCGACGCCGACGGCCGTCCCGACGTACGGACGCTCATGCTGCATGACGCGGACCGGCGGGGGCTGCACTTCGCCTCGCACCGGACCAGCCGCAAGGGCCGCCAACTGGCCGAACGCTCCCATGCCGCGCTGAACTTCTACTGGTCGACGCAGGGCAGGGCCGTACGGATCAGAGGCCGGGTCTTCGCGGCGCCGGAGGCGGAGAGCGACGCGGACCTGCGGGCCCGCTCGACCGGCGCGCTGGCCTCGGCACTTGTCGGCCGGCAGAGTGAACTCCTGCCTTCGACGGACGAGTTGGCGCAGGCGAGTCAGGCCGCATGGGAACGGGCCGAGCGCGACCCGGAGGCGCCGGTGCCGTCGTGGGCGGGGTACATCCTCGACCCGGACGAGGTCGAGTTCTTCCAGGGCGACGCCCGCAGACGCCACATCCGGCTGCGCTACCGGCGCGACGACGAACCGGACCTGTGGGAGAAGGAACTGCTCTGGCCCTGACCGGTCTGGCCCTGACCGGCCCGACCCTGATCGGTCCGCCCCTGCTCCGCAGGTGTCACGGTGGGATCGGGCGCGGGATCCGTGGCGATCCTGGCGTGCATGTGCACGTCCCGGAACAGGTCGAGCCTGCCCTCCTGGAACATCGCGTCGCGCTGCGTCCCCTCGTACCGGTACCCGCAGCGCTCGGCGATCCGGCAGGAGGCGTCGTGGCCGATGGCGTGGCCCAGCTCGATCCGGTGCAGTCCCGCCTGCTCGAAGGCCCAGCGGGTGCAGACCTCCAGCGCGCGCCCGGCCACGCCGTGACCGCGCGCCTCGGGCAGCACCCAGTACCCGACGCGGCCGCTGCGCTGGCGCAGATCGAGCATGCCGAGCCCGACGCTGCCGAGGATCGCGCCGTCGGGCGCACAAGCCGCACCCCCGCCGCCCCCGGCCCGGTCCCCGTCGGCCACCACGCAGAACTGCGCCATCTCGGCGCGCTCCCAGCCGTCACGGCGGCGCCGGACGAGTTCGGCGGCGGCCTCCTCCGTACGTACCCGCACCAGCGGGGTGTTCCAGCGCTGGAACTCGGCGTCGCTGAGCCCCCGCAGCAGCGCCGCCTCGTCGCCGGCGCGCCACAGGCGCAGCCGTACGCCGAATCCGCTGATCTCGCCGGGCGGCGGCAGACGCGGTACGGCGGAGTCGGTGAGATCGCTCATCAGCCCATTCAACACATCTGCGGGCACAGCGGCGCTTCCGGCTCCGCGCGGGCCGGGCGCGCGTGATCGATTCGCAACCGATTCAGGTCTTGACCGAGACCCAACAAATGAGCGCGACATTACGCTCAGGTTTCATGCGCGCGGATACCGACCTCACCACCGACCGCCCCGTGTACGTCATCGGCGGCGGCCCTGGCGGGCTCGCCGTCGCGGTCGCCCTGCGTGAGCGCGGGATACGTGCCGTCGTACTGGAGAAGTCCGAAGCCGTCGGCGCGTCCTGGCGCGGCCACTACGACCGGCTGCGCCTGCACACCACCCGCCGGATGTCCTCGCTGCCCGGCCTGCCGATCCCGCGCTCCTTCGGGCGGTGGGTGCCCAGGGACCGGGTGGTGCGCTATCTGGAGAAGTACGCGGAGCACCACCGGCTGGAGATCGTCACCGGCGTCGAGGTGACGGGGATCGAGCGTACGGCCGACGACACCGGCTGGCTGCTGCACGCCACCGGCGGGCGGCAGTTGACGGGCAGTGCGGTGGTCGTGGCGACCGGCTACAACCACACCAAGCGCCTGCCGTCCTGGCCGGGCGCGGACTCCTTCACCGGCGAACTGCTGCATGCGGGCGACTACCGCAACGCCGAGCCGTACCGGGGCAAGGACGTCCTGGTCGTCGGCGCGGGCAACACGGGCGCCGAGATCGCCGTTGACCTGGCGGAGGGCGGGGCTTCCCGGGTCCGGCTGTCGATCCGCACGGTCCCGCACATCGTGCGCCGCTCGACCCTGGGCTGGCCGGCCCAGTCGACGGGCATCCTGGTCCGCCGCCTGCCGACCCGCCTGGTCGACCGCGCGGGCCGCCTGCTGGCCCGCGTCGCCGTCCCCGACCTGTCGGACAAGGGCCTGCCCCGCCCCGACACGGGCCTCTACAGCCGGGTGCGCGAAGGCGCGATCCCGGTCCAGGACGTGGGGCTGCTCAAGGCGGTACGCAAGGGCCGGGTCGAACCGGTGGCGGCGGTGGAGTCCTTCGAGGAGTCCAAGGTCGTCCTGGCGGACGGCTCCCACCTCACCCCGGACGTGGTGATCGCGGCGACGGGCTACCACCGCGCCCTGGAACCCCTGGTCGGCCCCCTCGACATCCTGGACCCCCGAGGCCGCCCGGTGGTCCACGGCCCCCGCACGTCGCCGAAGGCCCCGGGCCTGTACTTCACGGGGTTCACGAACCCGATCAGCGGTATGTTCCGCGAACTGTCCATAGACGCGAACCGGATAGCGAAGGCGCTGGCCAAAGCGGCCCGCTGACTGCGCGCGATCCACCCTTATGGGGCAAACTGGACAGTCCGTGCCCCAGGTCTGACGTGACCGGCGATGCGCCGGACATGGAGCTCATCCGCATGCCGACCGACCGATTACGGTCCGAAGGAGAGCATCATGAGCGAGCAGCCCACCGGTCCCCAGGACGGCCCCACCGTCGTCCTCGTGCACGGCGCGTTCGCGGACGCCGGAAGCTGGGCGGCGGTCACCGAACGCCTGGTGGCCGCGGGCGTACCCGTACGAGCCGTCGCCAACCCGCTGCGCGGGGTCGCGTCAGACGCCGCGTACGTGGCCGGCATGATCAACCAGATCCCCGGCCCCGTCCTCGCCGTCGGCCACTCGTACGGAGGCGCGGTCATCACCAACGCCGCGACCCGGACGCCCAACGTGGTCGGCCTGGTCTACGTCGCGGCGTTCGCGCCGGACGAGGACGAGCTGCTCGGCGACATCGTGGGACGCTCGAAGGACAGCATCCTGACGACGGCGCTGGAGGAGTACCAGTACCCGACGGGGAACGGCTCCGAGACCGCGACGGAACTCCAGATCCAGGCCGCCAAGTTCCGCACGGTCTTCACCGCCGACCTCCCGCAACTGCAGTCCGACGTGTACGGCCTCTCCCAACGCCCCATCGCCGCAGCCGCATTCGCCGAAAAGAGCGGCCCGCCCGCCTGGAAGAACCTCCCCGTATGGGCCGCGGTAGGCACGGAAGACACGGCGGCAGGCAGCGACGTGGTCCGCGAGATGGCCCAGCGCGCGGGAGCGGACATCACCGAGATCCGAGGCTCCCACGTCATCATGATCTCCCAACCGGACGCGGTAACGGAGGTCATCCAAAAGGCCCGCACCAGCCTGAGCTGACCCGGGCGCCTGTCGGCGCCTACGCTCAGGCAATGGATCGGGACGAGAACATGGCGCATCTGGAGTGGTGGGCCAACGAATCGACCTGCCTGACTCGAGTCTCCGTCAGGGTGACGACGACCGCCACGGGGCAATGGGAGGCCACCATTTCGCCCCCTCTCGACCGCGATTCCCGCGAAGACTTGTTGCTGCTCATCGAGGCTGACCCCTGTTTCACCCTTTGCTTCGACACCGCGGCCGTCCAAGTCCAGGCAGAGAACGGCGATGATCCGGACAGCCTCCGACTGACCGGTGTCCCCGCGACGTAATCGCGCGTGGTCGCCGGCAAACCGGTCAGACCGTCGCCGGTGCGATCTTCAGGGGGAGTTGGGGGCGGCGGCGGATGACCAGGGCCATGAGTGCCGCCGCCGCGCACAGGGCGCCCGAGGCGTACCAGACCACGTCGTACGAGCCGAAGGTGTCGCGGGCCACGCCGCCGAGGAAGGCGACGAGGGCCGCGCCTACCTGGTGGGAGGCGAAGACCCAGCCGAAGACGATGGCGCTGTCCTCGCCGTAGTACTCGCGGCACAGGGCGATCGTCGGGGGGACCGTGGCGACCCAGTCGAGGCCGTAGAAGACGATGAAGAAGACCATCGGCGGGTGCACGGTCGGGGCCATCAGCATCGGCAGGAAGATCAGGGAGACGCCGCGCAGGGCGTAGTAGACCGCCAGCAGGCGGCGGGCTTCGAAGCGGTCGGTGAACCAGCCCGAGGCGATCGTGCCGACGACGTCGAAGACGCCGATCACCGCGAGCAGGGACGCCGCCGCCGTCATCGGCATGCCGTGGTCGTGGGCCGCCGGGACGAAGTGGGTCTTGACCAGGCCGTTCGTTGACGCGCCGCAGATCGCGAAGGTGCCGGCGAGCAGCCAGAACGGGCCGGTGCGGGCCGCCTTGAACAGCACCTTCACCGCGCGGCCCGCCGCTCCGCGCATCGGGACCGGCTTGGGTGCGAACTCCGCTGCGCCGTACGCCGGGAGGCCCACGTCCGCCGGGTGGTCGCGCAGCAGCAGCCAGACGAACGGGACGACGGCGATCGCCGTCAGCGCGACCGTGATCGAGGCGGGGCGCCAGCCGTGGTGTTCCACCAGCCAGGACAGCAGCGGCAGGAAGACCAGTTGGCCGGAGGCGCCGGCCGCCGTGAGGATGCCGGTGACCAGCCCGCGCCGGGCGACGAACCAGCGGTTGGTGACGGTCGCGGCGAAGGCGAGTGCCATCGAGCCGCTGCCCAGGCCGACCAACAGGCCCCAGCACATGATCAGTTGCCAGGCCGCCGTCATCCACACCGTGAGCAGCGAGCCGATCGAGATGATGGTGAGCGCGATCGCCACCACCCGGCGGATGCCGAACCGGTCCATCAGCGCCGCAGCGAACGGCGCCGTCAGGCCGTACAGCGCGAGGTTGACGGAGACGGCGAAGCCGATCGTGCCGCGCGACCAGTCGAACTCCGCGTGCAGCGGCTCGATCAGCAGCCCCGGCATCGAGGCGAAGGCCGCCCCGCCGATGATGGTCACGAACGCGACGGCGGCGACGAACCACGCCCGGTGGATCCTGCCCGGCTTGCGTTGCGGGCGCGGCGGGCCGGTCATCCCGGGTCGGCCGTCCGCCGTGCCCTCTGCGTCCCGTTCGGTTGTCTGAGTCACGTCAATCAGCATCCGTGACCGCCACAGTCCCGACGAGTGGCCCGAGGGACACCCTTCGATATGATCAGGCCATGGAGGATGCGAGGGTTACGTCGGAGTCATGCCGTCCGGTTCAGGCCCCGGATCGCCCGTACCGCGAACAGCACCCCGCACACCCCCACATTGATCACCGCCCCCACCACCAGCACCCGTCGCACCCCCACCGCCTCCGCGACAGGACCCGCCAGCGCCCGGCCGACGGCCAGCATGATCAGCGAGCCAGCCACGTCGTAGGCGTGCAGCCGGTTGAGCGCCTCGTTGGGGATCTGGGTCTGGACCGTGGTCGACCACATCACCAGCCAGAACGCCAGCGACACCCCGCCCACGAAGAACCCGGCCGCCAGCAGCGGCACCGGTACGTCGTACGCCAGCACCAGCACGTTCGCGACGACCCCGAACAGCGCGAACGTCCCGGCGAACAGCGGTCTGCGCGGGCGCAGCCGCATCGCCACCAGCCCGCCGGCCACGCTGCCCGCGCCGTTGACCGTCATCATCAGCCCGAACATCGCCGAGCTGTGCCGGTCGGTGACGACGACCGCCTCCAGCGGCGTGAGCGGGCCGAGCACGGTGATGCCGTACACCGACCAGACGGCGATGCCCCCCCACAGCCACGGCCGCGCCGTGAACTCCCGCCAGCCGCCGACCAGTTCCGCGAGCATCGACTCCCCCGCCCGCATCGCCACCGCGGGCATCCGGATCAGGAACAGACACAGCCCGCTGACCGCGAACGTCGCCGCGTCGACCCCGAAGATCGCGCCCGGCCCGGCGAATCCGGCCAGCGCGCCGGCGACGGCCGGACCCGCCATCGTCGTCAGCGACTCGGCCACCCGCAGCACCGCGTTGCCGCGCTGCACGTCCGGCGCCATCAGCGGCAGCATGCTGGCCACACCCGGCTGGAAGACGGCGGCACCGAGCCCGCCCAGCGCGCTGAGCGCGTAGACCAGCGGGAGCGACGGCGCGCCGCCGACGAACAGCACCGCCAGCGCGACCGCGCAGACCAGCCGTACGGCGTCGGCCAGGACCATCATCCTGCGCGGCGTGAACCGGTCGGCCAACACCCCGCCCACCAGGACGAATCCGGCGAAGCACGCCATCCACGCGCCGAGCGCGAAGCTGACCGCCGAAGCGCCGTGGCCGGTGTCGAGGAGCCCGGCGGCCAGCGCGACGGGCACCATGCCGTCACCGAAGCGGGAGACCGTACGGGCGACGAAGAAGTACCGGAAGTTTCTGTTCCAGAGGCCGGTGTCCGCCGCCGTCGACGCCGCCGATGCCGTCGGTATCGGCGTCGGCGGTCGGTCGACGGTCTCGTCGGTCGGCTGCTTTTGACTCACGGACCCGACACTTATCAAGTAATGGTCTAAACCACCAGTGGGTACTGTGGAGCGCGCGAAGGAGACCACCATGCCGAACCAGCCCGTGCACCGGATCGCCGTCCTCGTACTCGACGGGGTCATCCCCTTCGAACTCGGCATCCCCCAGCGGATCTTCAACCGCGCCAAGGACCGGGCGGGCGAGGCGCTGTACGAGGTCGTGACCTGCTCCGTACGCGCGCCGGGCCCGGTCCGTACGGACGCCGACTTCACCATCAACGTCGAGAACGGCCCCGAGGTGCTGGCCACGGCGGACACCGTGATCATCCCGGCCTCCTACGAGTCCGACCCGGCCCACACGGAGGGCCGCCTCAGCCCCGAACTCGCCGCCGCCTTCGCCCACATCCGGCCCGGCACCCGCATGGTGTCGATCTGCACCGGCAGCTTCTACCTGGCAGCGGCAGGGCTGCTGGACGGCCGGCCCGCCACCACCCACTGGTCGTCAGCGGCGCACTTCCAGCGGCTGTACCCGCTGGTGAAGGTCGACGCCGACGTGCTGTTCATCGACGACGGCGACGTCCTGACCTCGGCCGGGGTGGCGGCGGGCATCGACCTCTGCCTGCACATGGTGCGCCGCGACTTCGGCACGGCCGTCGCGAACGACGTCGCGCGGCGCACCGTCGTACCGCCCTACCGCGAGGGCGGGCAGGCGCAGTACATCGAGCGCCCCGTGCCCGAGCCGCAACTGGCGACGACCACGGCGGCGCGCGCCTGGGCGCTGGCCCGGCTGCACGAGCCGATCCAACTGCGGGACATGGCCGAGCAGGAGTCCATGTCGGTACGGACCTTCACGCGGCGGTTCCGCGAGGAGGCCGGCATCAGCCCCGGCCAGTGGCTGGTGCAGCAGCGGGTCGAACGGGCCAGGCATCTCCTGGAGTCGACCGACCTGTCGGTCGACCAGGTCGCCAGGGACGCGGGGTTCGGTACGGCGCAGTCGATGCGCCAGCACATCCAGTCGGCGCTCGGCGTGCCGCCGACGGTCTACCGGCGCACCTTCAGGGCGGCCTCCGCCGACAGTTGGCGCGCCGTGCCGCACCGCCACCCCGCGAACGGCGGTCCGCTCACGCCAGACGTGCCGTAGTGACCGGCCGGGACGACTCGCAGTCGCACGCCACCGCGGCGGCCGTCGCGACCACCGCAGCCGAGGCCGGGGGCTGCGAGGAACCCGGGGCGGGGGCGGGGGCGGGCGCCGCAGGCGGCGCCGGGGCGGGCGCCGCGTCAACGGCTCCGGCCGCCGCCGTACAGCCGCCCACCCGGTCCACCTCGCACCAGATCTGCTTGCCGCCGCCCTCCGGCTGCCAGCCCCAGCGGTCCGCGAGCCCGTCGACCAGTTCGAGCCCGCGCCCGTTGGTGTCCTCGCCCTCCGCATGCCGCGGGCTCGGCGGACAGGAGCTGAGGTCGGCGACCTCGACCCGTACGGTCCCCGCGTCGGCGGCCCCCAGCCCGAACAGCATCCGCAGCACGGCCGGACAGCCCGTGTGCACCACGGCATTGGTCACCAGCTCCGAGATGAGCAGGATCAGCGTCTCGGCGACCGGCTCGTCATCCTCTATCCCGGAGCCGACGAGCCTCGAACGGGCCCACCGGCGGGCTCGTCCCACTTCCGCCGGGTCGGGCCCGACCTCCAACTGAACCTGAAGCACCTGCACCGCTCACACCATCCGAACCGGCGGACACATCGCCTCGCGCCTCGACAGGGTCCTCGACAGGGTCACACAACGTGATTTCCTTGCGAGACAGCATGGTTGACGTACAGTCACCGCAACAAGCGCTTCGGGCATATTCCAGCGCGAAGGAGTACGCGTGGTGCATACTGTGCGACGCACATTGCGGGGAGTCGAACATAGGCGCGCACAGCGCCCTCGCACCGTGCGAGCGGCGCACATTCCGGCCACCGGAGTCGCCGTACCGGCAACACCGCGACCGTCGCGCCTCACCACTTCTCGCACCCAACGGAGCGTACCGGAGCCGTGACACGACTCCGGCCTGTGACGGTACGCCGTAAGGACACAACCCGGTATCGGCCGCAGGCCGGTGCGTACGCCACGCTCAGTGACGCAGCAGAGTGCTCAGGCCAGAGCTGCCGCCTGCCGCCAGCCGCCTGTCCAGGCCGAGTTGCCACCGGAGGCGGCCGGCGGCCTGCGGCTCCGGCGGTCTACGGCGCTCCGGCGGTCTACGGCGCTCCAGTGGCCTTACGGCTCCGGCAGCTCACCACTCCGGCGGCTTACGGCTCCGGCGTGACGTAGTACTCGGCGAACGCCGCGAGGATCTCGTCCTCGCTGACCTTGCCGTCGCCGTCGGTGTCGAGCCGGGGGCCCACCTGGGCCGCCAGATCGGGGTCGACCCCCAGGACGCGCAGCGCACGGCCCAGCGATTCGAGCGCGACACCGCCGTCGCTCTCCTCCGCGATGGCGACGGCCGCGCTGAGGAACGGCCGGGCGATCTCGGCGAACCGCTGGGGGCTGTCCCGCAGCCGCTTCACAGCGCCTGTGACGAACTCCAGCCGCGTGACCCGCTGATCACCGTCCACATCGGCGATCCCGGCCATGCCCTGCCAGAACGCCTCGGCCCCGCTGTAGAGCGCCTGGCCCTTGTCGGAGCGGGCCGTCGTGCCGAACTCGGCGAGCAGGGCAGCGGCCGCCGCGCTGAAGTCCTCGCGATCGATGTAGCCGCTGTGGTCCTGGTCGAAGGCGGCGAAACGGGAAGTGATCTTGCCTTCGTATTCTGCGCTGTCCATGTCGGGAGCGTACGACTCCTGAGGGGCGATGTGTCCACTTACGCGGACAGCGGCTGAGCCTGCTCGTCGACGGCCGAGGGAACATCCGGATAGACATCGAACAGACGGCGCACTCCCAGCGCCGCCAGCACCCGGTTGACGTGGGAGCCTTCGGCGGCGCCCCGGTCGGGCAGAATCAGATGGAACCGGCCGTGGCAGGAGCGCATCAGCCGGCGCGAGGCGACCAGGACACCGACCCCGCTGGAGTCGCAGAAGAACACCTCGGACAGGTCGAGCACCAGGTCACGCCGGCCGGCGGCGACCGCCTCATGGACGCGCTGGCGCACTTCGGGTGAGGTGATCAGATCCAGCTCGCCGATGATGTGCAGCACGGTCCACGGACCGGATGCTGTCTCGTCCACCTTGAGCGTCACGGATCTGGACCCTTCCTCGTCCGGAAGCAATCCGGAACGTACCCTTCCGCGGATCGCTGTTCCGGGGCCCCTGCCCGGTGCCCGTACGACGAAACCTCCGGTCGGCGAGGCTGGCTTTGACGGGGGCGCACTTGACGCAAAGGGGCGTGCGTTGTCCGCCATGCCGACTACATTCGAAGCAGAACCACAGGCGTTGGGGGGTCGGATGGCGAAGGACACACCGCCCCGCTGGGACCGCAGGATGCAGCAGCGGCTCGCGCGGGGTGAGGCAGCCGCGCTCGGAGAGCTGTACGACCGCTTCGCTTCCCTGGTGCACAGCCAGGCCCAGCGCGTGCTCGACGACGAGGCGGCGGCCGACGCGGTCACCCGCGAGGTCTTCGGCCACGTCTGGGAGAACCCCGACGGGTACGACCCGAAGCAGGGCTCCATGAAGTCATGGGTGGCGAAAGTCACACACCGGCAGGCGGTCCTGCGGCTGCGTCAGACCGAGACCGCCGCGTACGAGGCGGGCGGCGGGGACGCGCGGGACGTCGACCCGGCGCAGGCCGCCGAGCTGGAGCAGAAGGTGCGCAGGGCGTCGGCAGAGGCACGCGCCGACTTCATCGTCACGTCCATGCCCGCGCCGCTGCGGGCCGCGCTGGACCTGGCGTACCACCAGCGCAAGAGCTGCCGCGAGACGGCGGACGACCTCGGCGTGACGGAGGAGGAGACCCGCCGCAGGCTGCGGCTCGGTCTGCAACTGCTGTCCACGGCCGCCAACACCCCGCCGGACGGACGTGCGCTGTGACGGGCCCCTTGGACGACGACGGCGCGAGCGGTACGGGCGGTACGGGCGGGCCCGGCGGTACGAGCGGGCCCGGCGGTACGAGCGGTGCGAGCGGGCCCGGCGGTACCGGCGGACCTGGCGGCAGCGGCGGGTCCGGGTTTCCCCTGATACCCGGCCCGCGCCCGGCCGCTGACAACCTGGACCCGCTCCCGGACGAGCCACCACCGCCCCCGCCGACCGCCGCACCGGCCGAGACCGAGCCGGCGGCCGAGACCGAGCCGCCCGAAGAAGTCCCGCACGCCGTGCTCATGTCGCTCCTCGGGGCCTGGGCCCTGTTCGCCTGTTCCGCCGAGGAGACCACCCTCGTCGAGGAGCACCTCACCGAATGCGCCGCCTGCGCCGACGAGGCGCTGCGGCTGCGTGACGCCGTCGAACTGCTCAGGACCGACCGGAGCCTGGACCTCGACCCGCGGCTGCGCTCCCGCGTCCTGGCGAGCTGCCTCAGCCGCAGGCCCGCCCGGATACCGGTGCCCGACTGGGCCGCTCCGTACGACGCCGAGAGCGCCCGGCTCGACGCGCTGCTGCGTGACATCGGCGCGTCCGAATGGCACACGGCCGTCCGGCTCAGGTGGTTCGAGAACGACAAGCCCGTGTCGCGCGGCACGACGGTCGCCGGGGTCATCGGCCATCTGCTCACCGTCGACGGTCTGGTGGCGGCGGCGCTCGGCCTGGACGACCCGCTGACGGACCCTGAAGACGCCAGGGCCGAGGGACCCGAGGGGAATCGTCCCGCGGGGCCCGGGACGCCGCCCGTGGCGCCCACCGAGCGCACGGAGCGGTTCTGGCGGGCCGGTGCGCGGCAGCCGGCCGGCGGCGCCACCCATGAGCGCTGGCGTGAGCAGAGTCACAGCCTCGTCCGTACGGTGTCGTTCGCCGGCCGGGGCGCCGCCGAGCTGTCCGTGTCGTACGGGGACTTCGCGCTGCCGCTGCGTGACGCGCTGCTGGAGCGCGCCTTCGAGTGCTGGGTGCACGGCACCGACATCGCGGAGGCGGTGGCCTACCCGTACGACCCGCCGAGCGCGGCCCATCTGCACGGCATGGTCGACCTGGCGGCCCGGCTGCTGCCCGCCACGCTGGCGGCGCGGCGCCGCGCCGGGCTCGCGGCGCCCGCCCGGCATCTGGTGGCGGCGGGGGCCGAGGGGCGGTCGCTGCATCTGGAGATCGAGGGGGCGGGCGGCGGTGACTGGTACATCCCGCTGGACTCACCGGGCGCGATCGGCTCCCCCGACCGGGCGGTGGCCCAGGTCGCGCTGGACGGGATCGAGTTCTGCCAGCTCGTGGCGGGACACGTGGCGCCCGAGGAGGCGGCGGCCGGCCTGGACGGCGACCGCGAAGCCATCAGGGACGTCCTGCTCGCGGCCGCTGCGATGAGCCGGCTCTGACCCCGACGGCGGGGCGTCCGACCGCCAGGTGAAGACGGCCGCCAGGTGAAAACACCCGTCAGGTGAAGACGACCGTCCGGTGCCCGTTGAGCAGAATGCGGTGCTCCGCGTGCCACTTGACCGCGCGGGCCAGCGCTTGGCATTCGACGTCGCGGCCGATCGCCACCAACTGCTCGGGGGTGACCTGGTGGCCGACGCGCTCGACCTCCTGCTCGATGATCGGGCCCTCGTCCAGCTCCGCCGTCACATAGTGCGCCGTCGCGCCGATCAGCTTCACCCCGCGCGCGTGCGCCTGGTGGTAGGGCTTCGCGCCCTTGAAGCTCGGCAGGAAGGAGTGGTGGATGTTGATGAGCCGGCCGGTGAGCTGCTTGCACAGGTCGTCCGAGATCACCTGCATGTAGCGGGCGAGCACGACCAGTTCCACGCCCTCGTCCCGCACCAACTGGAGCAGCTCGGCCTCGGCGAGCGCCTTGCTGTCCTTGGTGACCGGAATGTGCCGGAACGGGATGTTGTAGGAGGCGGCGAGTTCGGCGAAGTCGGTGTGGTTGGACACGACGGCGGCGATCTCCACCGGCAGGGCGCCGATGCTCGCCCGGAACAGCAGATCGTTCAGGCAGTGGCCGAACTTCGACACCATCAGCACGACCCGCATCCGCTCCTCGGCGCGGTGGATCGCCCACTCCATCCGGAACGAGTCGCCGACGGCGGCGAAGCTGGCGCGCAGTTTCTCCACGGTGACCGGCGTCTCGGCGGAGAAGTGCACCCGCATGAAGAACAGCCCCGTGTCGTGGTCGCCGAACTGCTGGCTGTCCTCGATGTTGCAGCCGGTCATGAAGAGGTAGCTCGACACGGCGTGCACGATGCCCTGCCGGTCGGGGCACGACAGCGTCAGCACGTACTGCTCGGACAGGCCGGGCTGCTCGGACCGGACGCGCTGTTCGGACCGGACGCGCTGCTCGGACGGACCGGGCGCCGGCTCGGCGTTGGCCGGTGGCTGCGGGACGGGGCTCATGACCCCAGAGGATCCCACACCCGCCAGCGCCGGTCAGGCCGTACGCGTCATGATCCGCAGCACGTCGAGCGACTGCGGCACCGTGTCCGGGTCCTCTGAGTCGTTCACCGCCAGCCGTACGTGGGCCTCGCGGGCGGCCCGTACGGCCTCCGGCCAGCCGTGGTGCTCCAGATAGGCCGACACGGGCGCGTCGGCCCCGACCTGGTGCATGATGCGCAGCACCCGCAGCACGGCCACGTCCACGAGCGCGGCCTCGCCCGAGTCGCGGAATATCGTGCCGACGTATTTCTCCGCCGACCAGTTGTCCAGCCAGGTGTCCTCGACGAGCCGGTACACGGCGTCGGTGACGTCGCCGTACCCCTCGCGGCCGGCCAGCCAGTAGTCCTGGTGGAAAGCGGGATCGGAAAGCATGTGCAGCGCCGAGCGCACGTTGCTGCGCCAGCGCCACCAGGGCATGTCAGTAGGCGGCATGCCGACCATGGTGGACGAGCGACGGGCACGACGGGAAGAGTTATCGGAAGCTTGCTGCACGGTCGTTGATCGTACGGTCCGTACGGAGGCGATCGTCCGTCCCCCCGCAATTCACCGTCACGTCACCCGGTGTTGATCCACCCACACACCTGCGTTACCCGTGAGCCGGAAGCCTGCCTGTCCATGACTGGTCGGCGACGCCCCACCGTGCCCCACACCTTCCGTGCCACCAAGATCCGCGCCCTGTGTACCGCGCTGGCCGGTGCCTCCCTCCTCGCCGGATGCGGCGCGCTCCCCGGCACGTCGGACAACTCGCGGCAGCCCGTCACCGTCATGACCTGGGCGCCGGTGGGCACGAACGCGACGAACCAGCCGGGGATGCCGGCGATGGCGAAGGCGTTCGCCCGCTGGGTCAACAACGCGGGCGGTATCGACGGCCACCAGCTCCGCATCGTGACGTGCAACGAAGGCAACACCGCCGCGGGCGCCGCGACCTGCGCGCGCGAGGCCGTGGACAAGGACGTGGCGGCGGTCGTCGGCTCGTACAGCCAGTTCGGCCAGCAGTTCCTGGCGCCGCTGGAAGGTTCCTCGATCCCGTACCTGGGCGGCTACGGCCTCACCGACGAGGAGTTCAGCAGCTTCGTCTCGTACCCGGTCAACGGCGGCCAGGCGACGCTCCTCGCGGGCAACGGCAAGCAGCTCTCGGCCGGCTGCGAGAAGACGGCGCTGGTACGGCCCGACACCGTCGCGGGACTCGACCTGCCGAGCCTCCTCGATGCGGGACTCGCCCAGGGCCGCAGGCCCGCGACCTTCGACATACGGGCCCCCGAGGACGCCACCGAGTACACCGGGCAGGCCGAGAAGGCCCGGGACGACGCCGAGGACGGCGGCTGTGTCACGACGCAGCTCGGCGACCTTACGGAGACGTTCGTCGACTCCTACCGGCGGCTCCCCGACGACGGCAGGGACATCAAGCTGTCGTCCGTGATCGGCTCGGTCGACCAGCCACTCATCGACAGCACCGGCGGCAAGAACGGCCCGCTGGAGGGCGCGCTGGTCACCGGCTGGTACCCGGAGTCGAGTTCCACCGCGTGGCGGCCGATGCGGGACGTGATCGACAAGGAAGCCTTCGGGGACAACTCCATCGACCCGGACAGCACCGGGGTGCAGACGACCTGGATCGCGTACACGGCGCTCAAGAAGGTCATCGAGTCGATCGACGACAACACCGTCACGGCGCGGAAGATCATGAACGCGCTGAGCCGCGGTGTGACGGTCGACACGGGCGGCCTCACCCCGCCGCTGCGCTGGCGGTACGAGGACATGCTCGGCGCCCCCGGCTTCCCCAGGATCGTCAACAGCGACGTGACGTTCCAGGAGGTGCGCCAGGGGCGGCTGGTGGCTCAGCGGAAGGGCTTCGTGG
This sequence comes from Streptomyces sp. NPDC087906, assembly GCF_055584925.1. NCBI lineage: Bacteria > Bacillati > Actinomycetota > Actinomycetes > Kitasatosporales > Streptomycetaceae > Streptomyces > Streptomyces sp. NPDC087906. The sequence continues at coordinate 787,835 of NZ_JBVJLC010000001.1, read as the reverse complement.
ACGTCGGCGGGATCCTCGCCGGCAGCGAAGCCACCCCCTGAGCCGCCGAGCCCCCGGGGCCCGGCCGCGCTGCCGAGGGGGCGAACAGGGCCTCACAGCTCCGTGGAGGCCCGCTTCGTGAGGCCGTACTTCGCCGCGATCGAGTTCCACAGCTTCGACGCCTGGTTCTTCGCCTTCGTGGCGTCGCCGCTCGACCGGTTGGCCTCGGCGGCGGCCTGCGTCCTGCGCGCGTGGCCGCCCTTGCAGTTCTTGCCGCGCTTGGACTGGTCGGCCCAGTCCGCGTAGTGGTCGTCGGCGGCGGCCGATGCCTGCCAGCCCTCGGTGAGCGCGGACGCCAGCTCCTCGTGGTTCGGGAGCTGGTCGATCGAGATGCCCTTGAGCTGGTCGACGAGCGCCCTGCGCTGGCCCGCGGCGTCGCGCAGGTCGTCGGACGCCTGGTCCAGGTTGTCGCAGGACCCGATGTCGCCGACCGCCCTGATGACGGCGGCGCGGCTGTTGTTGCTGGTCGCGAGGAGCTTGTCGAGCGATTCGGCCTGGGGCTTCGCCGGGTCGTCCGCCGTCTGCGAGGACGGCGCCGTGGCGGGTGAACTCGCCGAGGCGACAGGGCCGCTGTCGTCCTGGCCCTTGTCGTCACCGCCGCTCATCAGCGCGCCGGCGCCGAGCCCGATGATGGCGCAGCCGACGACGACAGCGGCGATCAGCGGGCCCTTGGACGACTTGCGGCGCCCCGCGGCTCTGCCCTGCGGCGGCTGCGGGTCGTAGCCGGCCGGCTGGGGCTCGTACGGCCGCGGCGGGCGCGGCGGGCCCGCGGTGTACTGGTCGAACTGCGGGAGCTGCTGGGTCGAGTCCGGGCTCTCCTGCTGCGCCGGGCCCTCGGTGCGGAAGAGGCTGTCGAACTCGGCGGGCGGCGTCCGGTCCTCCGGCTCGCCCTGCCGGATCCCGTACGTGTCCGCGGGCGGCGCCGGGGGTTCCTGCGCGGGGACGGGCGCGATGAACTGCGTGGCCTGCTCGTCGGGTCCCGAGCCGTGCTGGTGCGGCATCTGCGCCGGCATGTGCTGCTGGGACATCTGCGGGGGCATGTGGGCGATGTACTGCGTCGCGTCCTGGTCACCGCCGGGCACCGGCGGCAGGTACTGCGTCGCGTCGGCGCTGCCCGGCGCCGGGACCTCGGCGGGCAGGGGCTGCGGCAGCGGCTGCGGTCCGCCGTACGAGACGTCCTGCTGCTGGCCGTACCCGCCGCCGCCCTGCGCCCCGCCGTACGAGGCGCCGTCCTGCGGGCCGTACGACTGCTGGGGGTATCCGGGCCCCTCCTGGTAGGTCTCCCGCTCCTCCGGGCCGTCCTGCGGCCCCCAGGGCTGCCCCCACGGACGGCCGCCGGCGGGCGCGACATGCTCCCCGGCCTGCTCCCGCGCGCTGGCCGGGTGCCAGGGCTCGCTGCCGTCACCCGGCAGCACAACGCCTTCGTGCGCGGGCCGAGCGGCGGGGTGCTGCGGCTCATCCCCTTGTCCGCTGTGCGTCACCGGGACTCCTACGTGTGGAACGTGTGGACCTACCGAATCGTCGGTTCACGCTACCGGGTGAATCAGGGGCTCGGCCACGCGAGTGGTCGCGGCAGGTCTCCGGCCCGTCAAAACGCCGTCATACGGCCGGAATTCGTCCCTTCCACGCCCCTCAGCACCTCGTCAACCCGCTGCCTCGACCCACAGCGTCAACCCACCACGTCCGGCTGCCCCGGCAACCGCGTCTCACGCCGCCTGGATCTCCAGCCGCGCGCCGAACTCCCGCACCGCGGGCTCGTTCCCGTACGGCTCAAGGCGCTGCTGGAGATCGTCCAGATACTCGGCGCCCCTGCTGGAGCGCAGCGTGCCCAGCAGCTCCACGGCGCGGGTGCCGGTCTGGCACGCCTCCTCCACCTCGCGCGCCTGCACCTGGGCGCTGGCCAGCAGGACAAGGCCGATCGCCCGGCGCCGCGCGCGGCTCTCCGGGTGGCCCTCCAGCGCCTCGCCCGCATGCCGGGCCGCCGCGTCGGGACGGCCCAGGTCCCGGTAGCAGTGCGCCAACTCGTCGGCGAGATAGGCCCGGTCGAAGTGGGTGATCCAGTCCGGGTCGTCGCCCGAGACCTCGTTCGCCCCGTCGCCGGCATGCTCCAGCGCCGTCAGCGCGTGCCCGGCGACCGCCTGGCAGGTGCGGGCGTCGCCCATCAGGGCGTGCCCCCGCGCCTCCGCCGCGTAGAACATGGCCTGCGCGCGCGGCGGCACCTGGCCGCGCGCCCCCTCCTGCGCCGCCCGCGCGAGCTGCGCGATCTCCCGGGGGTTGCCGAGCTGCGCGGCGAGATGGCTCATGGACGCGGCCAGTACGTACCCGCCGTAGCCGCGGTCCCCGGACGCCTGGGCCAGCCGCAGCGCCTGGATGTAGTAGCGCTGGGCGAGACCCGGCTGGCCGGTGTCGATCGCCATGTACCCGGCGAGTTCGGTGAGTCGGGCGACCGCGCCGAAGAGCCGGCGGCCGACCGCCTCGCGGTAAGAACCGGCCAGCAGGCCCGAGACGACGCTGTTCAGGTAGTGCACGACGACCGGACGCACATGGCCGCTGCCGAAGCGGTGGTCCAGGTCGGTGAGGGCCGCCGTCATGGCCCGTACCGCCTCGACGTCCGAATCGCCCACCCGCGCGCCGGTGGTACGCGCGACCGCCGCGTCCGCGCCGGTGATCAGCCAGTCCCTGCTGGGCTCGACGAGCGCCGAGGAGGCGACGGCGGAGCCCGACAGGAAGTCGCGTCTGCCGACGTCGCTCCGCCACAACTCGCTGACCTGCTCGATCGCGCCGATGACCGTCGGCGCGAACTGCAGGCCGACACCCGAGGCGAGGTTCTTGCCGTTGGCCATGCCGATCTCGTCGATCGTGACCGTACGGGCCAGCTTGCGGCCCAGCGCCTCGGCGATGATGCCCGGCGCACGCCCGCGCGGCTGCTGCCCGCGCAGCCAGCGCGCCACGGACGTCTTGTCGTAGCGCAGGTCGAGACCGCGCTCGGTCCCCACCAGATTGACCCGCCGGGCCAGCCCGGCGTTGGAGCACCCGGCCTCCTGGATGAGCGCCTGGAGCCGCTCGTTCGGCTGGCGCGCTACGAGAGGTCTGGCTGCCATGGATACCCCCTGTGGCCGCAGTGATCAGCTCAGCGATCACTGCCCGGCAGTGGTCCGAAGAATGCGCATGTTCGGTGATATCGGAGAAATTCGAATCTCGTCCCGAAACATGGCCCGGAACCCGGGCGGACAGCACTCTCGCACTGTTCCCCGCACAGGGTTACCCGCAGATCGGCACGCTCCCCCACGCGCGCCCCCGCCCATGCACCGGTGCGCCCCGGATGCGGGATCGACGCATTACGGCGCAGGGGGCGCGCGCCCGTAACCCGAGGTGGTGCGGGGAGTTGTGCTGTTCGTGGAAGAGACCATCGGACTCACGGACGCCGCCCAGATCCCGAAGCAGCGGGGCGACCTGCTGCTCGACAGTGCGGTGAGGTACGCGGAAGAGCGGCATTGGGACGTGTTCCCCGGCACCTGGCTCGAACCGGTGGAGGGCGCGGAGCGGTGCTCCTGCGGCGAGAGTGACTGCGCAGCGCCGGGGGCGCACGCCACGGGTCCCGACTGGGCGACGCGGGTGACCGGCAGCGCGGTCGCCGCCCGCGAGCTGTGGTCCCAGCAGCCCCTGGCCTCGATCCTGTTGCCGACGGGCCGCACCTTCGACGCCCTGGACGTACCGGAGTCGGCCGGCTTCCTCGCGCTCGCCCGGATGGAGCGGATGGATCTCACGCTCGGGCCCGTGACCCGCACCCCCGACCGCAGGATGCTGTTCTTCGTCCTGCCGGGCGCCGCTCCCAAGGTGGACGACCTGGTACGGAAGCTGGGCTGGGCGCCCGCCTCGATCGACCTGGTCGGCCGGGGCGAGGGGCATTACGTGGCGGCCCCGCCGACCCGGATCGGCGGCGCCGCCGTGCAGTGGGCCCGCCGCCCCACCCAGGCGAACCGCTGGCTGCCGGACGCCGACGAGCTGATCAGCCCGCTGGCGTACGCGTGCGGTCAGGAGGCCGCGGCGGAACGGTCGCGCCGCGCCTGACCTTCAGCAGCCTCAGCGCCGCCCCCTAAGGTGGGTCGTCCATGGGGGACACGAAAGGGGCTGTGCGGGCGATGTCGCAGCAGACGGAGGAAAAGGCACCAGCGGTCCGCGTCGAGGGGCTGTGGAAGCGCTTCGGTGAACAGATCGCCGTCGCCGGTATCGATCTGGAGCTGCCCGCAGGCCAGTTCATCGGCCTGGTCGGCCCCAACGGCGCGGGAAAGACCACCACCCTGTCGATGATCACGGGCCTGCTGCGGCCCGACCAGGGCCGGGTGAACGTGGCCGGGTACGACGTGTGGCGCGACCCGGCCGAGGTCAAGGCGCGGATCGGCGTCCTGCCCGAGGGCCTGCGGCTCTTCGAGCGGCTGTCCGGGCGTGAACTCCTCGGCTACATGGGGCGGTTGCGGGGGCTGCCCGGCACCGAGGTCGACAAGCGCGCGACGCAGCTCCTCGACGTCCTGGACCTGGCGGGCGCCCAGCACAAACTCGTCGTCGACTACTCGACCGGCATGCGGAAGAAGATCGGGCTCGCCGCCGCGCTGCTGCACAACCCCGAAGTCCTCTTCCTGGACGAGCCGTTCGAGGGCGTCGACCCGGTGTCGGCGCAGACGATCCGCGGGGTCCTTGAGCGCTACACGACGTCCGGCGCGACCGTCGTCTTCTCCAGCCACGTGATGGAGCTGGTCGAGTCGCTGTGCGACTGGGTGGCCGTGATGGCCGCCGGCCGCATCCGCGCGCAGGGCACACTCGCCGGCGTACGGGGCGACGCGACGTCGCTGCAGAACGCGTTCCTCGAACTGGTCGGCGCGCAGGGCCGCGACAGCGGCGAGACGCTCGACTGGCTGGGCGGCGCCCGGTGAACACCGCAGCCCTCACGCCCGTCTTCGTCCGACTGAAGCTCTCGCTCCTGCGCAACGGGCTGCGCCAGTCGTCCGGCAGGGCCGCCGCGTACATCGCCTCGGTCGTCGTCGTCCTGCTCCTCGCCGCCGGCGAACTCCTCGGCCTCGTCCTGCTGCGCGGCCAGGACCACATCGCCTCGCTGACGGTGCTGCTGACGCTGGTGCTCGCCATCGGCTGGACCGTGATGCCGCTGTTCTTCCCCAGCGGCGACGAAACCCTCGACCCCACCCGGCTGGTGATGCTGCCGCTGCGGCCCGCCCCGCTGATCGGCGCGCTGCTGATCACGTCGCTGGTGGGGATCGGCCCCCTCTTCACCCTCTGCCTGCTGATCGGCTCGGCGTTCGCGACGGCGCACGGCGCCGCGGCCGTGGTCGTGGCGGTCATCGCCGTACCGCTCGTGCTGCTGGTGGCCGTGGCCCTGGCCCGCGCGGTGGCGGCGGCCAACATCCGGCTGCTGACCTCCCGCAAGGGCCGCGACCTGGCCGTGCTGAGCGGCCTGGTCATCGCGGTCGGCATCCAGGTCGTCAACTTCGGCATCCAGCGCCTCGGCGACGCGGGCGGCCTCTCGGCGCTCACCCCGACCGCCGACGTCGTCCGGTGGATCCCGCCGGCCTCGGCGATCGGCGCGATCCAGTCGGCGAGCGACGGCTCGTACGGCGCCGCCGTGGCCCAACTCCTGCTGGCCTTCGCGGCACTGGCCCTCGCGGTGAACGCCTGGCGGCGTTCGCTGGTGAAGCTGATGACGTCCCCGGACGGCTCCACGCTCGCCGCGGCGGAACCGTCCCGCAAGGAGTCGGGCGGCTTCAGCCGGCTGCTGCCCGAGGGCCGTACGGGCACGGTGATGCTGCGCAGCCTGCGGTACGTGTGGCGCGACCCGAAGACGAAGGCGGCGTGGGTCACTTCACTGGTGATCGGCCTGATCGTGCCGCTGTTCAACGCGCTTCAGGGGGCCGGGACGATCTACTTCGCGTGCTTCGCCGCGGGGATGCTCGGCATCCAGATGTACAACCAGTTCGGCCAGGACACCTCCGCGTTCTGGATGGTCGCGCAGACGATCACGACGACGCGCGACGCGTACGCCGAACTCCGCGCCCGCGCCCTCGCGTTGCTGCTGATCACGCTGCCGTACTCGGCGCTGGTCACGCTGGCGACGGCGGCGCTCCTCGGCGACTGGAGCGCGTTCCCCGAGGCGCTCGGCCTCTCGTTCGCGCTGCTGGGCGCGATGCTGGCGACCGGCGCTGTGGCGTCCGCGCGGTTCCCGTACTCGATCCCGCAGGACAGCGGCTACAAGAACGTGGCGCCCGGCCAGGCGGGGCTGGCCTGGATCTCCATCTTCGGCGGCATGCTGGGCGCGGCCCTGCTGTGCGCGCCGGTCCTGGCCGTGACGATCTGGCTCCACGTCACGGGCGAAACGTCCTGGACGTGGCTCCTGCTCCCGGTAGGGGCGGCGTACGGGGCACTGCTGACGTGGACGGGCCTAAGGGTGGCGGCGCCGCAGACGTCGTCACGCTTGCCGGAGATCTTGCTGGCGGTCAGCAAGGGGTAGTCGCCGTCCGGCGGGGTGACCGGTCCGGGTTGCCGTTGTCGCCGTCCGGCGGGGTTCACGTGTCTTGGTTGCGGTTGTCGCCGGGGGCCGTTCCGGGGTCGTGTCCTGCGCTGCACGATTTACGGCGCGCACTCGTCCCACACGAGGTGCACCCGGACATGCGCCGCAAATCACGCTTTACGCTCCGGACACCACCCCTGCACGACCCCCTTCAGCCCGCACGCCCGCATCGGGTGTTCCCGGCCACCGGCCGGAAGGGACCGGACGCCCACGCCAGGGACGCAGCCGCACCCCGCACGCACCCAGCCACCCGCGCCCACGCGGGCGCTGAGACCGGGACCCACCGGGGGAAGGGGGCCGGGGCCGCAGGAGGGGGGTGTCCGGACGTAAAGCGTAGGAGCGCTAGCGATCGAGCAGTCCGGACACCCCCCTCCGGAGGCCCCGGAACCCGGCAGACGAACAACGCACCGCAACCACCGCACCCCGGCCGCCCCCACCGGACGGCGACACCGCAGTCCGGACACCCCCCTCCGGAGGCCCCGGAACCCGGAACCGGGCAAGCGGGCCGCACCCCAGACCCCCCGCAACCACAAGCTCACCGCGTCAGGACGCCGTTCAAGAACGGCTCCACCGCCTCGCGCCATTCCTCCGGCCGGCTGTAGTGCAGCAAGTTCCCGCCGTCCGCTATCTCCGCGTACTGCCCTCGCGGCAGCACCCGCACCATCTCCTGCGCCTCCGCCCGCCCCAGTTCGCTGTCCGGGCCCCGGACCACCAGCGACGGGCACTGGACCTGGGCCAGTTCCTCCCAGTGCGCGTCGTGGACCCACGTCTCGCGCGTCGTGAGCATCTGGTGGCGGGAGAAGACCGGGTACCAGCCGTCCGCGCGCTCCGTCATGACCTCCGCGAAGAACTCGCCGCGCGTCGCGCTCGGCTGTTCCAGCCACGCGTCGTCCTCGCCGAAGAACCGCCTGACGTCCGCGAGCGACGCGAAGGGGACGGGCCAGGTGCTGAACCAGTCCTCCCAGGCCCGCTGCGACGCCGCGCCGGGCGCCGACGCGCGCATGTCGCAGATCACCAGGGCCCGCACCAGGTCGGGGCGCTTCGCCGCGAGCTGCCACGCGGTCAGCGCGCCCATCGCGTGGCCGATGAGGGTGACGGGGCCCAGGCCGAGCTGTTCGATCGCGGCTTCCGCGTCGGACACGTACACGTCCCGGCTGAACGGGCCCTCCGTCGGTTTGTCGCTGGCGCCGTGGCCCCGCTGGTCCAGGGCGACCGCGCGGTGCCGGCCCGCGAGCCAGTGCGCCGTGGCGGCCCAGTGCGAGGCCTGGCCCATGAGTCCGTGGAGCATTAAGACGCCGGACGCGGACGGCGTTCCCGGCGCCGTGAAGTCCCAGGCAGCCAGGCGTACGCCATCGGCTCCGGTCACATCGATGCGCTGCGCCACTGTCCCTGGCACCCCCTTCGGTTCTCTGATCTGAGCTCACGTTCCGGGTGGTCGTCCCGGACACCGCCAGACTATCGAACTAGCATTCGAAAATACGCTGCCGCCACCCAACATCGCTCGTTCGAGTGACCACGCTCAAGGATTGGAGCCCGTGGCCGAGGGGAGATCTTCTTCGGGAGGCGGACCGCTCGGGGATGACGGTCCGCGGGAGCCGGCCCTGGGAGCTCGGGGCTCCGGGTCGGCGCAGGGGAGGACGGGCTCCGGTACCGCGAGGTGCCGGAGCCGTCCCCACTCCGTACCCGCGCAGCGGCGCACGGGGTCGCACAAGGCAGGCGCGGAAGCGCGAACGGCGCACAACCCTGCTCCCTCCCCGACCGAGGGGCGAACCCCGGGCCGACGCTTCAGGTCATCGCCACAGCGACAGCCTGGCACGCGATTCGCCCGACCGCTGCCATTCCGGCCGGAAATCTACCGGCGTGCGCCGGCGCGTTCGTCAGCGCTTGGCGACGAACACGTGCGAGGCGACCTCCGAGCCCAGCTCGGCGGCCTCGCCGCTGCTGCCGACCATCACGCCGCCGGGCGACGCCGTCACGCTGACGACGGAGCCGGGCTGCACGCCCGCGCGCCGCAGCGTGTACATGAGCTGCGCGTCCGTCTGGATCGGCTCGCCGATCCGGCGTACGACCACGGTCTTGCCCTCGCTGCCCGGGTCCAGCTCGGCCAGGCTCACCATGCCGGCGTCCAGGAAGGGATCCGCCTTGGCCGCCTCGCCCAGCTCTTCGAGGCCCGGGATCGGGTTTCCGTACGGCGACTCCGTCGGGTGGCGCAAAAGCTCCAACACCCGCAGCTCCACCGCCTCGCTCATCACATGCTCCCAGCGGCACGCCTCCGCGTGCACCTGCTCCCACTCCAGGCCGATCACGTCGACCAGGAGGCACTCGGCGAGCCGGTGCTTGCGCATGACGCGCGTCGCCAGCATGCGGCCTTCGTCGGTCAGCTCCAGATGCCGGTCCCCCGCGACCTGCACCAGGCCGTCGCGCTCCATGCGCGCGACGGTCTGGCTGACCGTCGGGCCGCTCTGGTCCAGGCGCTCGGCGATCCGGGCGCGCATCGGGACCACACCTTCCTCTTCGAGTTCGAGGATGGTGCGGAGGTACATCTCCGTCGTGTCGATCAGTCCGGACATACGTGCCCCTCGGTAAATCGTGCGCTGGCCCTGACCCCAATTCTGACGCATACCGCTGACAACCGTGCCGCGGCGACGAGAGGCGTATTGACAGAGCAATGGTCCAGACCTCAACGTGATCGGCGGCACAGGCATTCCCCCACCCCCTTCGAAGGGCTCCTCGATGAGCGAGAGCAAGCTGGCCGGTCAGTTCCTCGATGCCGCGATCGGTCTGCTGCAGCGCGTACGGGACGAGGAGACGGGGCCGGTAGCGGCGGCCGGGGCGCTGATCGCCGACGCCGTCGCCGGGGGGAACCGGCTGTTCGCCTTCGGCGCCGGGCACTCCTCGCTCGCCGCGCAGGACGTCGTCTACCGGGCCGGCGGCTTCGCCGTGATGAACCTCCTCTGCGTACCGGGCACGACGGGCGTCGACGTGATCCCCGCGACGCTCGGCTCAGGTCTTGAACACGTCGAGGGGCTGGCCGCCGCCGTGCTCAACGCGTCGCCCGCGACCTCGGGCGACGTGCTCGTGGTCATCTCGCTGTCCGGGCGCAACACGCTGCCCGTCGAGATGGCGCTGACCGCGCGCGAGCGCGGTCTGAAGGTGATCGGCGTGACGTCCGTCGCATACGCGGAAGGGACCGAGTCCCGGAACGCCACGGGCACCTTCCTCAAGGACCACTGCGACGTCGTGCTCGACAGCAAGATCGCGATCGGCGACGCCGAGCTGACCGCCGACGGCATCGAGGCGCCGTTCGCCCCCGCGTCGACCGTCGTCACCAGCTCGCTGATGCAGGCGACGATGGCCGCAGCCGCCGGGCAGCTCGCCGAGCGCGGCATCGAGCCGCCGCTGCTGCGGTCGGCCAATGTCGGCGGCGGGCGCGAGTGGAACAGCCGCGTCATGGACGAGAACCGCGACCGGATCTTCTACCACCACTGACGCAGCCGCCGTGCGGCGATGAGCGGACGCGGCGCCCGGCCGATGGGCGTGGGCCCGGCGGACGCGCGCGAGCTCAGTGCTCGGGCAGCGCGCGGGCGAGGTCCAGGGACGTCGCGATCCTGATCGTCACATCCTCCGCGTACACGGCGTCGGGCCGTTCGAACGCGGCCCTGCTGGCGCCGCGCAGGAACGTGACCACGCCGAGCGATCTGCCCCGGCTGCGCAGCACCGTGCACAGCGCGTGCGTCGCGTCCGGCGGCCACTGCCGGGACGCCGCCCAGGTCGGCGACGGCGCCCCGCCGCCGGGCCGCGCGGGCGCGCTCGCCCGTACGGAACCGATGCGCTCCATCGCCTGGAGCGCCGGATGCCCGTCCATGTACCGCACCGGTATGCCGCCCGCCTCCACCGGCATGCTCGGCCCCGCGCCGCCGGTGGGTGTCGCCGCCGCCCGTACCAGCCGTACGGGCGCGTCGAGGCCGGACAGGCCGGCGCCGGGTCCGGTACGCGGTTCGGCGACGAGGTCGACCAGGGCGTGGTCGGCGAAGCCGGCCAGCGCGAAGTCGAGATAGACCGTCGCCGCCTCCGTCGGGTCCTCGCACTCGGCAGCCGCCCGGCCCGCGCGGTGGAGCTGGCTGGAGCGGAACCTCAGCCGGTCGCCCTCCTGCGCCGCGACCTTCACATCCGTCACGTCCATGAACAGCCAGCCGACCCCCAGCGGCACCGGCTCCTCGGCGAGCGGTGACGCCAGCCGCAGGAAACCGCTGCGCCAGCAGCGCCGCCGCTCCCCCTCGGCCGTACGGACCGTCACCCACAGCTCGACGAGCCCGCTCGGCGCACCCTCGGCCAGGACGTGGTGCAGCGCCGCCTCCAGCTCGTCCACGCCCTGCACGACCAGCTCGCCCAGCGGCCTGCCCAGCACCGCCGTACGCCCGGAGCCGAGCGCGCGGGCCGCGTGCCCGTTGACGACGGTCGGCCGCAGATCGACGTCGACGAGGACGACGCCCCAGGCCGCCTCCTCGAACAGGGCCTCGCTCAGGGCTATGGAGCGCTCAAGATCGATCTGCGCGTGGACCTCGCTGAACGCGCAGTACACCCCGGCGGGCGCGCCGTCGGCGCTGCGCACCCCGGCCGACTGGGTCCGCACGAGCACCCGGCCGCCGTCCTTGCGCAGCAGCGCGAATTCGTGCACCTGGCGGCCTGGGGTGGTCATGGCGGACATCAGCCTCGACTGCACCTCGTCGGCGTCGGCCGTGCGGACGGCCCAGCCCGCGAAGCCGTGCCGGCCGACGGCTTCCTCGGCGGACCAGCCGAGCACGCGCTCGGCCTCGCGGTTCCAGTGCGTGATCACGCCGTCGGCGTCGAAGGCGCAGAGCGCGGCGTCCATACCGTCCAGCAGGGCGGCGAGCAGGTCCGACCCAGGCCCTGACGCCGGATCGGGGCCGGGCACGCTGGTGGTCTCGCTCCGAGAAGCACTCATGCCGGCACCCCCTACAGGACGCTACGCGCGTCCAGATCATTCAACTCGAACGTGACACACCACACACAAGCTTCCCGCAAATCGGGCCGCTCAACAATCAGGACTTAGGGCCTGTCGTTTGGATCAGGCCGGATCAGGGAGCGGGCGCTGGTGCCGTGGATCGCAAGGCGGAGGAGGGAGGCGACGCGGAGCGTCGCCGACCGACGACAACGCCGCGAGGCGCGGTGCCAGCGCCCGCGAGCCCGGCAAGATCCGAACGACAGGCCCTTAAATCCCTTGAGCCTGCCGCGACGGCGGCCTAACGTGTGTCGCACACCGAAAGGAGGTGATCCGGAAGATGCATTCAGTCCGGACAAGTGAGGTGGCTGCGGGCTAACGGCTCGCTGTCGCACTCTCGTGGTGCTCGGCCGGTCGACGGCCGAAATCCCAAGCAGTCACCCGATCCGCGGGCCGCCGGTAAGTCCGGCCGGCTCCCTCCACGGAGGGACCATGGCCCGCGGATCGTCTGCGTTCCGGCCCGCCTTCGTCGCGGGCCTCTTGTCGTTACGGGCAGCGAACGTTCACGGGCAGAGGCGTTCGACGCGCCAGTGCCGTCCCTCCGCCACGTACCGCAGCCGGTCGTGCAGCCGGTTCTCGTGGCCCTGCCAGAACTCGACCGTGCCCGGTGTGATCCGCAGCCCGCCCCAGCGCGGCGGCACCGGCACCTGCTCGCCCTCCGGGTAGCGGGCGGCGAGCTGCTCGTACCGCGCCAGCAGCTCCTCGCGCGTACCGATCGGCGCCGACTGGTCGCTCGCCCAGGCGCCGAGCTGCGAGCCGTGCGGGCGGGTGCGGAAGTACGCGGCTGTCTCGTCGCGGCCGATCCGGGCCGCCCTGCCGGTGACGACGACCTGGCGGGCCAGCGGGTGCCAGGGGAAGAGCAGTGAGACGTACGGGTTCGCCGCGATCTCCTGGCCCTTGCGGGACGTGTAGTTGGTGAAGAAGACGAAGCCCTGCTCGTCGTAGTGCTTCAGCAGCACCGTGCGGGACGACGGGTGCCCGTCGGGGGTCGCGGTGGAGACGACCATCGCGTTCGGTTCGTGGAGTCCGCATGCCGCCGTCTCCTTGAACCAGCGGGCGAACTGGTCCATGGGGTCGGCCGCGAGCTCCGACTCCAGGAGCGGGGTCGAGCGGTACTGCTCGCGCATGGCGGCGGGATCGTGGTTCTCGTGAGGCACGGGCTCATCCTGCACCAGGGGCGGCCGCGGCCGCCGGGCAGTGCCGGACATCACGCCTACCGGCCGCCGCCGTCGCCCGGCGCAGCGGCTATCGTTCCTGCCTCCTGCACGCGCGCTCACGCGCGCTTGAGCCGATGCCAACCGCTGAGGAGCCGCCCGATGTCCGACTTCGTACCCGGACTCGAAGGAGTCGTCGCGTTCGAGACGGAGATCGCCGAACCCGACAAGGAAGGCGGCGCGCTGCGCTACCGCGGGGTCGACATCGAGGACCTGGTGGGCCACGTCTCGTTCGGGAACGTGTGGGGGCTGCTGGTCGACGGCGCCTTCAACCCTGGGCTGCCGCCCGCCGAACCGTTCCCGCTGCCCGTGCACTCCGGTGACATCCGGGTCGACGTGCAGGCGGCGCTGGCGATGCTCGCGCCCGCCTGGGGGCTGAAGCCGCTGCTCGACATCGACGAGGCAACGGCGCGCGACGATCTGGCGCGCGCCGCCGTCATGGCGCTGTCGTACGTGGCGCAGTCGGCGCGCGGGCAGGGCGTGCCGATGGTGCCGCAGCGGGAGATAGACCGGGCGGAGACGGTCGTCGAGCGGTTCATGATCCGCTGGCGCGGTGAGCCGGACCCGAAGCATGTGAAGGCCGTCGACGCGTACTGGACGTCGGCCGCCGAACACGGCATGAACGCCTCGACGTTCACCGCGCGGGTGATCGCGTCGACCGGCGCGGACGTGGCGGCGGCCCTGTCGGGCGCCGTCGGCGCGATGTCGGGTCCGCTGCACGGCGGGGCGCCGTCGCGCGTCCTCGGCATGATCGAGGAGATCGAGCGCACCGGCGACGCCGCCGCGTACGTCCGGCAGGCGCTGGACAGGGGCGAGCGGCTGATGGGCTTCGGACACCGGGTGTACCGGGCCGAGGACCCGCGGGCGCGGGTGCTGCGCCGCACGGCGAAGGAGCTGGGCGCGCCGCGCTTCGAGGTGGCGGAGGCGCTGGAGCGGGCGGCGCTGGACGAACTGCACGCGCGCAGGCCCGACCGGGTGCTGGCGACGAACGTGGAGTTCTGGGCGGCGATCGTGCTGGACTTCGCCGAGGTGCCGGCGCCCATGTTCACGTCGATGTTCACCTGCGCCCGCACGGCGGGCTGGTCGGCGCACATCCTGGAGCAGAAGCGCACGGGCCGCCTGGTGCGCCCGTCGGCGCGGTATGTGGGCCCGGCGTCGCGCAACCCGCGGGAGATCGACGGGTACGACGCGATCTGACCGTGCCCGGTTGTCACCCGGCGGGTGGCCGCAGCGCCTCCTCGATCAGCGCGGACCACTGCGCGACCACCCGCTCGCGGCGCTTGCCGTCGTCCGTCAGGAGGTTGGCGAGGCCGAGGCCGCGCGCCATGTCCAACAGCCCCTGGACGGTTTCCCGTACGCCCGGCAGCGACTCGTCGGCGGCCAGCAGCTCCACCGCGATGCGGTGTGCCTCGCGTCCGACGTGCGCCTCCAACTCGGTGACGCGCGGCCGTAGTTGGTCCTCGTTGGCGGCGGCGACCCAGAGTTGGAGCGCGGCCCGGAAGAGCGGCCCGGTGAACAGTGCGACGATCCCGTCGACCGCTTCCCTGCGGTGTGCGGGCCCGGCCGGTACGAGGGCGCGCAGCGCGTGGGAGCGCTCCTCGGCGACGTACTCGACGGCTGCGGTGAACAGGTCCTCGCGGGTGGGGAAATGGTGCTGCGCCGCGCCGCGCGACACCCCGGCGCGCTCGGCCACGACGGCGACCGTGGAGCCTGCCCAGCCGACCTCGGCGAGGCAGGCGACCGCGGCCTCCAGCAGCCGCCGTCTGGTGGCCCTGCTGCGGTCCTGTTTGGGCGCGGCTACCGCACCCATGCGGGGTCCCGCCGTTCGAGGAACGCCGCGATGCCTTCCCTGGCCTCGGTGGTGATGAAGTACGAGGCGGAGCGCTGCACGAGATCCTCGGCGTGCTCGTCGAACCCTTCCAGGACCGCCGCGTTGAGCAGTTTCTTGGACTCGGCGAGGCCGCGCGGCGACGCCCGGCGCAGCCCGTCGAGTACGACGTCGAGCGCGGCGTCCACGTCGTCGGCGGCTTCGGTGATCAGTCCCGCCCGCACGGCTGCCGCCGCGTCGAAGCGCTCGCCTGTGAGGTAGTAGCGGGAGGCGGCGCGCGGCTCTATGCGCGGCAGCAGCGGCAGCGAGATCACGGCGGGTGCGACACCGATGCGTACCTCGGTGAAGGCGAAGTCCGACGTGCGGTCGGCGAGCGCGATGTCGCACGCCCCGAGCAGACCGAGGCCGCCGGCTCTGACATGGCCGCTCACCCGGGCCACGACGGGCTTGGGCAGTTCGACGATCTGCCGCATGAGACCGACGAAGGTGTACGGGTTGGCGGGGCTCTTGAGGTCGGCGCCGGCGCTGAACGTGGAGCCGTTGTGGGTGAGCACCACGGCCCGCACGGACGGGTCCTTGCCGCAGGCGCCGAGGGCTTCGCCGAGCGCGGCGACGAGCTGGGCCGAGAGGGCGTTGCGGTTCGCGGCCGAGTCCAGGGTGAGGGTGGTGATGCCGCGCTCGTGCGCGACGGCCACGGCTCCCCGCGACCCCTGGGGCTCTCTTGGCTGTCCCGGCGGTTGTTCTGTCACGTGCTCTCCCTCTCGCGATCTCTCAGTTCACGTCTGAGGATCTTGCCGGTGGTGGCGCGCGGCACGCCGCCGATGAACTCGACCCGGCGGATCTTCTTGTAGGGAGCGACGCGTTCGGCGACGAACGCCATGACGTCGCCCTCCGTGAGCGCTTCGGCACCGGGCCGACGGACAATGTATGCCTTGGGGACCTCGTTCCCGTCTTCGTCGTAAACACCGATCACGGCCGCGTCGGCGACGGATTCGTGGGTGAGCAGCAGAGCTTCCAGGTCGGCGGGGGCGACCTGGAATCCCTTGTACTTGATGAGTTCCTTGACCCGGTCGACGACGAACAGCCATCCGTCGCCGTCGACCCGGCCCACGTCGCCGGTGTGCGCCCAGCCGTCGGCGTCGATCATCGCGGCGGTCTCCTCGGGGCGGCCGAGATAGCCCTTCATCACCTGCGGACCGCGGATGAGGATCTCGCCGTCGGCGCCGGGGCCGACGTCCCGCGCCGGGTCGTCGAGGGACACGATCCGCATCTCGGTGCCGGCGATCAGCTTGCCGACGGTGCCGGGCGGCGGCGCGGCTGCCGACAGCGGTACGACGTGGGTGCCGGGCGACAGCTCCGTCATGCCGTACGCCTGCCGCAGCGGCGGCAACCCCAGCCGCTCCGAACAGGCGGCGGCGAGCCGGGCGTCCAGCGGGGCCGCGGCGCTGACGATGTAGTCGAGCGAGGACAGGTCGTACCGTGCGACGGCCGGGTGCTTGGCCAGGGCGAGGACGATGGGCGGCGCGACGAACAGCCCGTTGATGCGGTGCTTCTCGATCGCCTCAAGGAACTGTTCGAGGTCGAAGCGGGGCAGGACGACGACGGTGGCGCCGTGCCGCAGCGGCGCGTTCATCAGCGCGGTCAGCCCGTAGATGTGGAAGAAGGGCAGCACGGCCAGGATGCGGTGCCCCGGCGCCATGGGGATGACGGGCTCCAACTGCGCCAGGTTGGTGGCGATCGAGCGGTGCGTGAGCATCACGCCCTTGGGGACGCCGGTGGTGCCCGAGGAGTACGGCAGTACGGCGATGTCCTCGCCGGGGTCCACGGCGACGTCCGGTTCCGGGGCTGTCGACCCGGCCATGTCGAGCACCGACTGATGCCCCTCGGCCCGGTCGCAGACGAACACTTCCTCGATCCCGCCGACCAACTCGGCCGCCCTGCGCGCCACATCGAGCAGCGGCGACACGGTGACGATCCAACGCGCCCTGGAGTCCCGGAGCTGCGTCGCCAACTCCTCGGCCGTGCAGAGCGGATGCGCGGTGGTGACGGTCGCGCCGGCGCGGGTCGCGGCGTAGAACACCACCGGGTAGGCGACGGTGTTGGGACTGTGCAGCGCGAGCACGTCCCCCTTTACCACCCCGGCGGCGGCGAACGCGGCGGCCAGCCGCCGGTGCGCGGCGTCGAGCCGGTCGTAACCGACACTCGTCCCGGTGACCCCGTCGACCAGCGCGACGGCGTCCCCGAACTCGGCGGCGCGGCCCAGCACGGCGTCGTGGATGGGCAGATCGACGGCCGGGACATCCGCGTACTCGCTGTGGAACACCATGGCGACCCCTTCGACGGTGGACGCCCAGAATCACCCCGCCCGGTACGACTTGGGGAGACCCGCGACCCGCCCAATCAGCCGCCCGGCGCGCTTTCGCGCGCGGTTCCCCGCGCCGTGCCGGCCCGCCAGGTGGCCGCGGCGCCCGCCGAGACGATCAGCGCCATGCCGGCGAGCACCGGCGGGGACAGGCTCTGGCCGAGTGCGACGGCGCCGACCAGCGCGCCCATCACGGGGTCGAGGGCGAACAGCGTCGCGACGACTTTGGCGCCCGCCGTCCTGACGGCCAGGAAGTCCAGGGTGAACGCCAGGGCGACCCCGACGAGGCCGCAGGCGGCGACCAGGCCCCAGTCGGATCCGCCGACGCGGGGTGTGGCGGGAAGGGAGAAGGGCAGCAGCAGTGTCGCCGAAACGCCGACGGACAGGGCCAGTCCGTCCAGGCCTGACGACGCCCGGCCCACCCGCTGGGCGAAGACGGTGTAGCACGCGAGGGCGAGCGCGGAGAGCAGCCCGAAGGCGATCCCGGCCCACTCAGGCATACCGCCCGGCCGGGTGACCAGCAGAACACCCGCCAGCCCGACGACAGGAAGGAGCGCGTCCCGCCAGCCGCGCGCCGAGGCGACGGCGACGACGAACGGCCCGAGGAAGAGCAGCGTCGCGGCCACACCGAGCGGAAGGCGGTCCACGGCGCCGTAGAAGGCCAGGTTCATCCCGGCCATCGCCGCCCCGTAGACCACCATGCCCGCCCACTCGCGCGGACCGCGCCCGCGGACCCTGGGGCGTACGAGCGCCAGCAGGACCACGGCGGCGCAGAGCTGCCGCAGCCCGGCGACGGCGGGGCTGCCGAGCCGGTCGAAGAGGGTCGAGCCGAGCGCGGCCGACGCCTGCACGCCGAGGCAACTGACCATGACGAGGGCGGCGCCGGCGAAGGGCCCGGCGCGGCGGCGGGTGGAGCGGTCCGCGATGCGCACGAGCAGGCTCTGCACGAGCAGGCTCCTCTTCGCTGTAACGGTCGTTTCACTGTAACGATCGTTATTGTAGGGGCCATGGACCAGGACACCCGACGCGCGGTGGTCTCCCCCAGGGACCGGCTGCTCGACACGGCCGACGAACTCTTCTACCGGGACGGCATCGCCCGCACGAGCGTCGACCAGGTGCTGAACCACGCGCACGTGGCGCCGGGCACGCTCTACGCCCACTTCGGCGGCAAGGACGGCCTGATCGTGGCCGCGCTCCAGCGCCGCTTGGACCGCTGGGACCGCATGTGGCAGGACGCCGTCGACGCGGCACCCTCTCCCGCCGGCAGACTCCTGGCCCTCTTCGACGCCGTCGCCACCTACCGCAGCCGATACGTCCCGGCCCGCGGCTGCGCGTTCCTGGCGACCAGCACGGAACTCCCCGACCCCGCCCACCCGGCCCACGAGGTGATCACGGCGGAATCCACCCTCCTCCTCACCCGCCTGACCCACCTGGCGGCCCCGCTCACCCCCGACGACCCGGCGGCCCTGGCCGGCGACGTACTGCTGATCCACGACGGCGCGATGGCAGCCCTGCTGCGCGGCACCCAGCAGGACCCCCTGCCCCGGGCCCGCTCCCTGGCAAGCCGCCTGCTGCCGAAGGAGCCTTCACGAACGGAGTGACCTGTTGATGCGCTCCTGCTGCATCGTCTCGTCGCCGTCCCGAGTCACGGTCCTGATGTCCAAGCGCCCGGATGAGACCGCCGCAGTTGCGAAATCCGAACCGAACCGGTCCGAGAGACTGAACCTGATCTCGTCGTTGAGCATGGCCGTCAGGGCGAGGTCGGGACGTGCCGTGTACACGGCATCGACGGCTGCGGTAGCGCTGTCGTTGGCCTTTTGCGTGAGATCCTCCTTGTGGAGGCCCATCATCACGTTCTCGAAGTCCTCAGTCATGCGAAGGGTATGGGTCAGGCGCTCCGAGTTGTCCACGGCGAACGGGGAGCCGGTGACCGGGATGAAACTGGAGATGGTGGCCGACTGGATGGCTTCTTCGCGAATGAGGTAGTCCACGGTCCGTTGCTCCGCAAGGTCGGACGAACCGGGGAAGCCGAAGAGGGTGTACGTGTAGACGTGGATGCCGGCGGCAGCGCAGCTCCCAAAAATGTCACCGTAGTGACGGTGCTGGTTGATCTTCTTGCCGAGAGCAACCAGTGCGCCTTCGTCTGCCGACTCCAGCCCGAAGTAAGCCTGTCGGCAACGCGCCTGTCCCAGCCGGGCCACGAACTCGGCATCTCTGAAACGCCGTTCGGCAATCGCATAGATCTCGAATGCAACTCGGTGAGGCTCGATGAGCGGAAGTAACTCGTCAAGAAGGTCAGGGGGCATCGCCTCGTCGACGAATCGGAAGTGCGTGATTCCGAACGTGGCACGCAGCCCGGCGATTTCTCCCGCGACGCTCTCGGCTGAGCGCTGTCGCGCCAGCGGATCCCAGGATTCGTGGATGGTGCAGAAGCTGCACTTTCCCCAGTAGCACTTGCGGCTGGCAAGGACGGGCAGCATGGGCGTGAGGCTGAAGTATTCGTCCACCCGGTAGTCGGTGAAGTCGGCTCCGCCTGTGCTTTCGATCTCCGTGACATTGCGGCTGGTGAACGGGTCGACGATGCTGGAACGCTCAAGCCGGGCAGAGAACTTGGACAGGATCCGGTCCTCGCCGACGGGCACGGCCGACCCGCTGTCCAGCGACTGCAGCAGGGAAAGTATCGGCACCTCGCCCTCCCGAGTGATCAAATAATCCCAGAACTCCCCGAGTTCGGAGGCAATCACGGGACGGAGCCGAGTCAGCAGGGAGCCGCCCCAGATAATCCGGGCCGCGTCGCCGTGGGTGTTCCGGATCAACGAGGCGAGCCGGAAGGCCGGCAGTATCTGGTCCTCCACACTCAGATTGATGCCCACGACCGGGCCGATCTGCGGCAGCATTCTCTCGTAGAGAGAATCGAAGGGCGTCCGGGCCGCAGTGGCAAAGCTGCGCACGGACTCCGGTTCTCTTCGGTCGTACGGCGTCCGCAGCCCGCGCATGGAGATCCGGTACCCGTCATGCTGATCGCTCCAGCGCGCGAAGGCCTCCTTGAGCCATGAGTCGAAGCGCAGGGCAGACAGGACGGCGGGAACGACCTGGTCCGTCCGCGCATAGTCCTCGCGATGGACTTCCAAGGCCTCGTCACTGTAATCCCGCAAGAGCTCCGCGAAGAAGCGCTGGTTGGCGTCGTGACAGGTTACTGTGTGCCGAGAATTGCGTTCGACGTAAGCCTTGAGCAGCGGCAACGCGGAGTGCGGCATCGCTGGGTCGTGGGCGGGAGGGAAAACCAGGTCTATGTGCATGGTGCGGGCTCCCGGTGCCTTCAGTGATCAGGGAAGGGGATACCTACTCGTCGAGTCCATATGGCGCATGATGTCAACCTGCTCAAGAATCTTTCTGCCGAACTCACTACGGCAATTCGACGTGATGTAGGCCCTGTTCAGAAGTTCGCTCGCCCCCGAGCCAGGGTTCATGAAGAAGTTGATTCCCCAGTAGGCGTCGTCGTCGGCGACGATGCAGTGCATGACAGGACCAACCCGGGTCTCGAAGTACCGGAACCGGTCCACGACATCAGGCTGGAGTGAACCGTCGGCGACCCTCTCGCGACAGATGTCGGTCAGAACGTCCCGGTAATGCCGCTGTTCGCGCCGCATGACGTCCGGACTGCCGAGAGTGAGCATCTTGGACATGCTCATGTACGTCTCGTCGTTCGCGTCACAGTCGACGGCGAAGACCTCGACCAGCAGGCGTGGATGCTTCTTGAGCTGACGGAAAATCTCCTCAAGCAGGCCTACATTCAGTACGCGCGAGTTTCTCCATGTGACGATGCACAGGCGTCGGGCCACACGTTTGACGACATCACTGGCAAAGGCATCGGTCCAGTAGCCGTCACGGTACAACTGCGCTCCGGTCAGGCCCGGGCCGTCGGTACTACCGGGCACGAGTATCCGGGTGGCGGCTTCCAGTTCCGCACTGAGTTGCAACAGGTCGGATTTGACGAGTTCCTGCTGGCGGGGGCTCGCGCTTCCGTCCAGTGTCTCCGCATCGGCCGTGAGGGATGAGTTCAGATCGCGCAGCCGCAATGCCTTGGAGACCAGCTCACGTTCGTCTTTACGGGCAGTACTGATCCGCTGCACGCGCAGCAGAATGACAATGGAGACGAAGACCCCGCCGATCCCGACCAGGTTCGCGACGAGCCCGATCCAGTCGTTGGCGGTGTCACTAACCGGAAGCGCTGCGAGCATGCTCACCCCTTCAGATGCGCAACGAGTCTGTCGATCAGTTCATTGTCGAGCCGGTCGTTGGACTCGATCGTGAGCCCCGCCACGTGCGGAGTGATCAGGACGTTGGGCCGTTCGACCAGATCGGGTGCGGCGTGGTCGTAGTCCCCGCCGTAGCCCGCGAGTCGCCCGCTGTCGAGGGCCTCGCGTACGGCCTGTTCGTCCACGACCTCGGCTCGCGACGTGTTGACCAAAATGGCGCCAGGCCGAACGTGCGCCAAAGCGTCCGCGTCGAGGAACTCACGGGTTTCGTCGGTCAGTGGGACGCTGACCGACAGGAGAGAACTCTCCTTCAAGACATCCCGGAGTGTGCCGAACCGGACTTCCCCATCGCCTCCTCCCTTTCTCGTGCGGCTGGTTGCGACCACCCGCATACCGAGCGAGGATGCCAGTTTCCCCAGAGTGCTTCCGATGTTTCCGTAACCGATCAGCCCTAGGGTCCTGCCGCTCAGTTCGAAGGGCAGCGAGGGGAGTTCACTGCGTGATCCCCCCTCAGCTACCAGTCGGTCCCCCCATTTCAGATGCTTGGACAGGGCGAACAGCAGACCCAGCGCATGCTCGGCGACAGACCTGACGTTCGCGGTCGGGCAGCGTTCCACATGAATGCCGGCCTCCGCGAGGGCCGAAAGGTCGAGGTGGTCAGTGCCGACGGAGAGAGTGCCGACGATGCGGGTACGCACCGATTCACCCTTGAACATCTCGCCGGTGATGCGCTCACGGGCACCGATGACCAGCAGGTCGTACTGACCGAGCAGGTCACGCAGTTGATCGTGGTCGGGTCGCGAAGGCAGATAATTTACCTCATCCGCGATATCTTTGATCTTGTCTGAAAAATACGGATTATCTTTCAGGCTTTCAATTACTACCACAGCGCGCATACAGCTACCTATTCTCCATTACCGTTCGATTATTTTCATTGAAGCTTGATCGCTCTGCACGCCCAGTATCCAGCCTCGACCAGCGTCGCTCTGCGAAAGCAGACCGGAATGCAGTCCCATGGCGCGGTCAGGGTTTCAGCCTCGCCCTTCCTACCGTGGACCGTCAGTACAGGCGAACCAGCAGTCAGCGCTTCCCCCGGACGGCAGTCCAGGACAACGGCCCCTGAAATGCCGGGAATCAGGTCCATCATGGCGCCCGAGTGCTCGGGCGTGCCGGACGCCTCGGACCGCTGCGCCTGTGCGTCGATCTCAGCGATCAATCGATCCGACCAGTGGGTCACCAGCGAGGTCGTGGGGATCTCGTAGCTGGGGATCTCCAGGGTTACGGCGGTCCACACGGCGCCGTCTCCGCTGTCCCGCAGGCGCAGATGACACTCGTCGAACGGCCCCGGTACCGGAGCGCCGTACAGGACGTGCGGGATGTCGTCCAGAGTGGCGAGCCGACGGTTGGGCGATGTCGCGTAGAGATGAGGCCAGCCGGACTCGGGGGTATGTACGTCGATGATGACGTCGTAGGCATCGGAAAGGCGCCAGAGAGCGGTGGCAAGGGCCGTATCCGCTGTGCCACCCGGTTCGCGCGGGTCCATGAACATACGGTTCCAGTTGGTACCGCCCGCGGAGATCCGGCCCTGCCCGGTGGAACTGGAGGCCAGGTAGCGGGCCCAGCCGATCGGATTTGCGTTGGGAACCACGCGTACCCGATTCGCGGGCGGTCTCGACCGCAGCTTGCGGACCAGTTCGTGCAGCACGAGCATGGCAGCGCTCTCGTTGGCGTGCAGTTGACCCTGGAGGTAGACGGAGCGTCCGCGTGCTCCCTCGGAAGGCGTGAAGTCGTGCACAGGAACGTCGAGTTCACCGGCAAGAGTGAGGCCGGTCGGCACGGACTCGGTCACGTGTGCTGCCCCTCCCGGATCCAGTAACTGGAGAGGATGATCCGGGGAGCGTGCACCAGAGGGCGGATCCGGTGCAGCCCCCTGGCGTCGAAGAGAATCAGCGTTCCGGCCTTACCGGTGACGGTGCGGGGTTGAGTACGCAGGCGGACGCTCAGCGCGGCCTGTTCGTGGGGCCAGAGGCAGCCCACGTAGGCCGAGGCGTCGTCGTGGATGTACCCGTCCGGGCCGGCCTGGAAGACGCGCGCGATGTCGCGTTCATAGCTCCGGCGCCAGGCCCCGTAGTGCGTTCTCGGTATGTAGGTGAAGGGACCGTTGTCCTCGGTCACATCGACAAGGTAGAGAAACGCCTTGTAACGGGGACGCCAGGTATCGATGTGGAAGAAGTGCTCGAAGGCACCGGTGTGGCCTTCCACAATCCGATACTGCACTGTAGAGCGATGCATAACCGCTGCGGGGCCGAGAACTTGCCGCATGGTGTCGGTGATGAGGTCGCACGCGAAGAACGGACTCAGCTCCGGAATCCGCGCCGCGTCGGAATAAAAACGTGTCAGCGTACCCTCGGAGGAAAGCTTGCATTCTTCAATCCCAGGAACTGCTGTTTTCATCAAACCGACTTGCGCCGCGTCGAAGTATTCGGGCAGTACCAGCAGCCCGTCCCGCATGAGCGTGTTCGCAGGATCGTCCGTGCCCGCTGCGGACCGACGGCGTCGCTGGTACTCAAGGCGTAATAACAGAGCCTGTCGTCCAAACCTGATGCGTTGACTCAACGAACTCATGGAGACCCCTGTTCACAGGAGCACTGACAAGCGAGCGGAGTAAGACACGTTGACCCCTGAGCATGCCGACGCCGACGGACGAACAGCGCCGCACCTGCCGCCGATCTGGTGACTGGTGCGCGGAGTGTATCGGCGCCCCACGTGGCTCGTGAACCCGACAACCTCGGCGCTTGGGACTTGGCCGAACCACGTATGTCACGGTCGATGCAGGTGGGGCGCAAGCCGGCGGAGGGGAAGCGGCGTTGACCTGCCGTCGGCCGATTGCCTCGTTCGTAGCAAATACTTTCGGGGACGTCCGTCGAGGCCGGCTCCCGCGATCTCGACGACCTGCCCTCGGGTGCAAAGGTTGGCGCAGCCCAAGCTCAGTCGCCTCCTATCGGCGTGCAGATCGTCGGAGGACTCAGACCCTTCCAACTGTCCTGGCCAGACGGCCGCGAAGCCGCCTTTCAGCCCGCCATGTCTGATGAGTTCTGCGCGTGGGCGCAGAGCACACTCAGAATCACCCCGGCCGCCGGTACGGCTTGGGGAGACCCGCGACCCGCCCAATCAGCCGCCCGGCGGCGTTTCCGCTTGCGTGTACAGGACTTCGCGGGCCTGTTCCGCCGCGCGGACGATGCCTTCGGAGACGAAGTCGAGGAAGCGGGCGATGTTTTCGAGGCGGGCTGCGGCCGGGGTGCCGGGGCCGAGGACGGCGACGCCCTGGCGGGCCGTCGCGACGAGTTGGTCGTTGGCGCGGGCGCTGGCCATCGTCGCCTCGTACCAGACGTCCTCGTCGACGAAGTAGCGCTCGCGGCGGCGTTCGTCGCGTTCCCTGCGGGCGAGGCCCTGGCTCTCCAGGAACGCCATCGCCTTCGAGACGGACGCCGGGCTGACCTGGAGGCGCTGGACGAGTTCGGCGGCGGTGAGGCTGCCGGAGTCGGCGAGGAAGAGGCAGACCAGCACCCGGGACATCATCTTGGGCAGCCCCGACTGCATGAGGACGGTGGTGAACGCCTCCTCGTACTCGCGCACGGCCTCGGCATCGCGCCCGTCCGGCTGCGGGAGTGGCCGCGGGCCCTGGGGCGCGGACTGTCTGCGCCGGTGGGTGCGGCGTTCGGTGGCGCGGTGGGCCAGATCGGCGCGGTAGCCGGCCGGGCCGCCGTTGCGCAGCACTTCGCGCGTGACCGTCGAGGTCGGCCGGTCGAGGCCTCTGGCGATCTCCGCGTAGGCCAGGCCGTCGGCCAGTCCCAGCGCGATCTGCCGGCGTTCCTGCTCGGTGAGCCTGCCGCCCGGCATCGCGGTCTCCTTCGTGCTGTGGCGTGTCCTTGACGTCCTGAGCATAGCGTTCACTTTTCACCCATTGCAACGCTCGACCCTTCGACGTTGCGTTAGATTCAGGCCCGTTGCAACGATATATTGGCTTCTAGCTGGGAGTATGTGCTTCATTCGCAATGAATCCGTTGCCGGATCCATAAACGCAACGTAGCTTTCCATCAGCGGAAACAACGCGAAGGAGAGCACGATGCAGAAGTTCGACACCCCTGCCCCCGTCTCCGCCGTCCTGGACATCCACGCGACCACCACCTACGGCGACATCACCGCCCGCAGCCTCTGAAGGAGCAGTCCGTTGAAGGAGCGACCCACCGTGTTGAAGGAGCAACCCACCATGACCGGCCCGGCCATCGCCGCGAGCGGACTGCGCAAGTCCTACGGGGACAAGGTCGTGCTCGACGGGGTCGACCTGACCGTCCCCGAAGGAACGGTCTTCGCCCTGCTCGGCCCGAACGGCGCGGGCAAGACCACCGCCGTCAAGATCCTCTCCACCCTCATCTCCCCAGGGCCCGGCTCCGGTCCGGTCCGCGTCGGCGGCCACGACCTCGCCACCGACGCCCAGGCCGTACGCGCCGCGATCGGTGTCACCGGGCAGTTCTCGGCGGTGGACGGTCTGATCACCGGCGAGGAGAACATGCTCCTCATGGCCGACCTGCACCATCTGCCGAAGCCCGAGGGGCGGCGGGTCGCCGCCGAACTGCTGGCGCGCTTCGACCTGGTGGAGGCGGCGAAGAAGCCCGCCTCCACCTACTCCGGCGGTATGAAGCGCCGTCTCGACATCGCCATGACGCTCGTCGGCGACCCGCGGATCATCTTCCTCGACGAGCCCACCACCGGCCTCGACCCGCGCTCCCGCCACACCATGTGGCAGATCATCCGCGGGCTCGTCGCCGACGGGGTCACCGTCCTGCTCACCACCCAGTACCTGGACGAGGCCGACGAACTCGCCGACCGCATCGCCGTGTTGCACGACGGCAAGATCGCCGCCGAAGGCACCGCCGACGAGCTGAAGCGGCTCGTCCCCGGCGGGCACGTCCGGCTCCGCTTCACCGACCCGGCCGCCTACCGGTCCGCCGCCTCCGCCGTCGGCGAGGCCGTCCGCGACGACGAGGCGCTGTCGCTGCAGATCCCCAGCGACGGCACCCAGCGCGCGCTGCGCGCCGTCCTCGACCGGCTCGACGCCGCCGGTGTCGAGGCGGCGGAACTGAGCGTGCACACCCCCGACCTGGACGACGTCTTCTTCGCCCTGACCGGACCCGCGGTACCGAACCAGCCCGGGTCCGTGGGCCGGCCCGGCTCCGCAGGCCGGCCCGGCTCCGCCAACCAGCCTGAGGAGGCTGTCAGATGAGTGCCCTCTCCCTCGCCGTGCGCGACTCGTCCACGATGCTGCGCCGCAATCTCCTGCACGCCAGGCGCTATCCGTCCATGACCCTGAACCTGCTGCTCACACCGATCATGCTGCTGCTGCTCTTCGTCTACATCTTCGGCGACGTGATGAGCGCGGGCATCGGCGGTGGCGGCGCCGACCGCTCCGACTACATCGCCTACATCGTCCCCGGCCTGCTGCTGTTGACCATCGGCAGCACCACGATCGGGACGGCGGTCTCCGTCTCCAACGACATGACCGAGGGCATCATCGCCCGCTTCCGCACCATGGCCATCCACCGCGGCTCCGTGATCGTCGGCCATGTCATCGGCAGTGTGCTGCAGTCGATCGCCAGTGTCGTCCTCGTCGGCGCCATCGCCGTGGCCATCGGTTTCCGCTCCACCGACGCCACCGTCCTGGAGTGGATCGCCGCCTTCGGCCTGCTCGTGCTCTTCGCCACCGCGCTCACCTGGATCGCCGTGGGCATGGGCCTGATCAGCCCCAACGCCGAGGCCGCCAGCAACAACGCCATGCCGCTGATCCTGCTGCCGCTGCTGTCCAGCGCGTTCATCCCCGTCGACACCATGCCCGGCTGGTTCCGGCCGATCGCCGAGTACCAGCCCTTCACCCCCGCCATCGAGACCCTGCGCGGTCTGCTGCTCGGCACCGGGATCGGCAACAACGGCTGGCTCGCGCTGGGTTGGTGCGTGGGGCTCGCGGTGCTCGGCTACTTCTGGTCGACGGCCACGTTCAACGGCGACCCGGCGTAACCGGCGCGCAGGAGCAGGGCGACCCAACTGCGGTACGGGCGCCAGGCGTCCGCGATCGAGGCGAGGCGCCGCGTGTCGGCGGCCGTGACGGCGTCGAGGCCGTACGCGGCCGCCATCGCTTCGTACAGCCGCGGTTCGTGGTCGGGGAAGAAGTCGGGGTGTCCGGCCCCCCGGATCAGGACGAGCTGGGCGGAGAACGGTCCGACGCCCGGCAGTTCTTGCAGCTCGGCCTGGGCGGACTCAGCTTGCTGAGCGCGCAGTTGAGCGGCGTCGAGGCGCCCGTCCAGCGCCGCTTCGGCCAGTGCGCGCAGCCGCTCGACCTTGATGCCGGTGAGGCCGGGGAACTGGTCGAGTCGGCGCAGCACCGAAGGGGCGGGGAAGGCGTGGAGCCTGCGGCCGGCGACGTCGACGGCCTGGCCGTGTTCTTCGGCCAGCCGGGCCTTGACGCGGGCGGCCTGGGTCCTGCGGATGCGGTTGCCGATGATCGTCCAGGCGGCTGCCTCGTACGGCGAGTAGAAGAGGACGGGCCGCAGGCCGGGGAACTCGGCCTGAAGGTCGGCGACGACGGGGTCGGCGCCGGCCAGGGCGGGGAAATCGGTGGCGTCCACGTCGAGGGAGAGGATCCGGGCGATCTGCGCCCGGACCGCCTTGGCGGCGGACGTACCGGCGGCGGGCGAGGTCTCCTGCCCGCCGACGAGGACGGTGTACTCGGCGTGCACGACGGAGGAGTCGGTCCCGTCCGCCCCGTCCACGCCCTCCTTCTGCCGCAGGGCGCATCCGACGACGGCCTCGCCGTCGTCCGAAGGGAACGCCAGCCGCAGCACACCGTCGGGGGCGTCGTCGTAGGACGCCGGGGTGAAGCTCTCCAGGTAGCGGACGGCGGCGGACAGCGAGAACGGTCCGGCGGGGGTGAAGGAGGCGGTGGCCACGGCCGTCAGCCCGCCTGGTGCGCGGTCAGGACGTACCCCTCGGGACCGGCGAAGGAGAACATCGGACCGAACGGGCTCGGGGTGACCGGGGTCAGGATCGTGACGTCGTTCGCCGTGAGCTGGTCGTACAGGGCCTGGGTGTCGGCGGTGGCGAACCACAGGGCGACGCCGAGGCCGGGCCGGCCGGAGTCCAGATCGGTGCCGGGCAGCGGCTCGCGCACCGCCAGGGGGACCGGCTTGGTGTCGAAGACGACCGCGCCGGGCGGCGAGGCGGGGGTGCGGCGCAGACCGAGGTTCTTCTCGCAGAACGTGGCGGCGGCTTCCAGGTCGCGCACCTGGAGGGCGATGAAGTCGGGGCCGTCGATGCTCGCAGACATGGGGTGCTCCTCGAAGTAATGTCAGGACTTTGACATACTCGACGCTAAACCCGATCCCCTGGGGTGTCAAAATATGGACATGCAGGAAAGTTCGCAGGAGCTACCACCTCATCCGGCCGACGACGTGCTCGACCATGTGGGCTACCGGCTCAAGGGCGCACACGCCGCGCTGCGCGGCGCCATGGACCAGGCGCTGCGCGCGTACGACCTCACCGTCCCGCAGTACTCCTGCCTGGAAGTGCTGGCCGCCCGCCCCGGCCTGTCCAACGCCGAACTCGCCCGCGCCACGTTCGTGACCCGCCAGTCCATGAACGTCGTCCTGCGCGGCCTCCAGGACGCGGGCCTGCTGACCCGCCCCGCCACCGTCGACCACGGCCGCGCCCGCCCCGCCACCCTCACGGACGAGGGCCGCCGCCTGCTGCACGCGGCGCGGGTGGCGGTCTACGCGATCGAGGCGCGCATGATCAGCACGATCCCGGCGGACCGCCTGCCCGGCCTCCTCGAAGACCTGGACCGCATGACGCGGGCGCTCACGGACGGGTAGGTCAGTACGACTTCGGCAGGCCGAGGGTCTGATGCGAGACGTAGTTCAGGATCATCTCCCGGCTCACGGGAGCGATACGGGCCACCCGGGACGCCGTGATCAGGGACGCCAGGCCGTACTCGCGGGTCAGGCCGTTGCCGCCCAGGGTCTGTACGGCCTGGTCCACGGCCTTCACGCAGGCCTCGCCCGCCGCGTACTTGGCCATGTTCGCCGCCTCGCCCGCGCCCGCGTCGTCGCCGGCGTCGTACAGGTACGCCGCCTTGCGCATCATCAGGCGGGCCAGTTCCAGTTCGATGTGGGCCTGGGCCAGCGGGTGGGCGATGGCCTGGTGGGCGCCGATGGGTTCCTTCCAGACCTGGCGGGTCTTCGCGTAGTCGACGGCCTTGGCGAGCGCGTACCGGCCCATGCCGATCGCGAACGCGGCGGTCATGACGCGCTCCGGGTTGAGCCCGGCGAAGAGTTGCAGCAGGCCCGCGTCCTCGTCGCCGACGAGCGCGTCGGCCGGGAGGCGTACGTCGTCCAGCACCAGCTCGAACTGCTTCTCGACCGCGGTGAGTTCCATGTCGATCTGGGAGCGCCGGAAGCCCTGCGCCTCGCGCGGGACGATGAACAGGCACGGCTTCAGCCTGCCGGTACGGGCGTCCTCGGTGCGGCCCACGATGAGGGTGGCGTCCGCGATGTCGACGCCCGAGACGAAGACCTTGCGGCCGTCGAGTATCCAGCCTTCGCCGCTCTGCGCCCTGCGGGCGGTGGTGGTGATGCGGTGGGAGTTGGACCCCGCGTCGGGTTCGGTGATGCCGAAGGCCATCGTGAGGGAGCCGTCGGCGAGCCCCGGCAGCCACTGCCGCTTCTGCGCGTCGGTGCCGAAGCGGGCGATGACGGTGCCGCAGATGGCCGGGGACACGATCATCAGCAGCAGCGGGCAGCCGGCCGCGCCCAACTCCTCCAGGACTATGGACAGTTCGGCCAGACCGCTGCCCCCGCCGCCGTACTCCTCGGGCAGGTTCACCCCGAGATAGCCGAGCTTTCCGGCCTCCTCCCACAGGGTGGCCCGGTCGTAGCCGCGGCCGTGGCGGTGGCCGAGCGCGGCGACGGCGGCGCGCAGCGCGGTCTGTTCTTCGGTCTCGACGAGAGTGTGGTCGCTCATGCGGACGTGTCCTCCTGTGCGTCACTGGCAACGGGCGCGCCACTGGCGACCGGTGCGTCACCGGCGACCGGTGCGTCACCGGCAACGACGGCGAGCAGGGCGCCTACCTCGACCTGGCGGCCGGGGGCGGCGTGGAGAGCGGTGAGGGTGCCGGAGGCGGGGGCGACGATCCGGTGTTCCATCTTCATCGCCTCCAGCCAGATGAGCGGCTGCCCCGCGGTGACGGTGCTGCCTTCCGCGAGCCCGTCCGCGACCCGTACGACCGTCCCGGGCATCGGCGCGAGCAGCGATCCGGGGCCGGTGCGGGCGAGCGGGTCGGCGAAGCGCGGCTCGACGACGAGGCGGTACGAGCCTGCGGCGGTGTCGACGTACACCTGTCCGCCGTGCCGGGCGACGTCGAAGTGCCGTACCGCGCCGTCCACTTCCAGCCGCACCTGGCGCGGGTGGGCAGCGACGACCCGGATCGCCGGGTCGGTGCCCGCGCACTCCACGGCGAAGCCGTCCCTGGTGGCGCGGTACCGCACCTCGTGCCCGCCGTACGTCCGCACCTGCGGCTGCGACGGTACGTTCCGCCAGCCGCCGAGCCGCGCGGTGACGCTCGTACCGCCCGCCCGCTGCCGGGCCGCGTCCGCGAGCGCCGCCGCGACGGCCGCGATGTCCTCGCCCGGTGCCGGCGTGGTGAGTTCGGGCAGATGGCGTCCGTAGAAACCGGTGTCGAAGCGGCCCGCCACGAAGTCCGGGTGGCCGAGGGACCGTACGAGCAACTCCCGGTTGGTCAGGGGCCCGTGCACTCTCGCCCGGCGCAACGCGGTCCGCAGCAGCCGCAGCGCGGCCTCGCGGGTCGGGGCCCAGGCAATGACCTTGGCGAGCATGGGGTCGTAGTGGACGCCGATGGTGTCGCCGTCGGCGTAGCCGCTGTCGATACGGACGCGGGCGCCGCCCCGGACGCGGGCGCCCCCGCCGCCCGTGGCGGTCGTCGCCGGAACGCAGAGCGTGTGCAACTGGCCTGTCTGCGGGGTCCAGTCGGCCGCCGGGTCCTCCGCGTACAGCCGCGCCTCCACCGCGTGGCCGGTCGGCTCCGGCGGTTCGGCGGGGAGGTGCGTGCCTTCCGCCACCGCGAGTTGCAGGGCCACCAGGTCGAGGCCGAACACCTCTTCGGTGACCGGGTGTTCGACCTGGAGCCGGGTGTTCATCTCCAGGAAGTACGGCCGGGCCGCCGCCGAGACCAGGAACTCGACGGTGCCCGCGCCCCGGTAGCCGACGGCGCGGGCCGCCGTGACCGCCGCCTCCGCCAAGGCCGTGCGCAACTCGGGCGGCAGTCCTGGAGCAGGGGACTCCTCGATGACCTTCTGGTGTCGGCGTTGCAGCGAGCAGTCGCGGGTGCCGAGCGCCCACACCGTGCCGTGCGCGTCGGCGAGGATCTGGACTTCGACATGGCGGCCGTCTGCCACGTACGGCTCGGCGAAGACCTCGCCGTCCCCGAAGGCGGACCGCGCCTCGGCGCGCGCCGCCGTCAACTCCTCGGAGAGCGCGGCCAACGACCGTACGACGCGCATACCTCGGCCGCCGCCGCCCGCAGCCGCCTTCAGCAGCAGCGGCAGATCCCGCTCGGTCGCCTCGGCCGGATCGACCGGGGCGAGCAGGGGGACGCCCGCCGCGCCCATCAGCTCCTTCGCCCGCGTCTTCGACGCCATCGACTCGATCGCGGCGGGCGGCGGCCCGATCCACACCAGGCCCGCGTCGAGCACGGCCTGGGCGAACTCCGCGTTCTCGGACAGGAATCCGTACCCGGGGTGGACCGCGTCGGCGCCTGCCGCCAGCGCCGCCTTCACGATCAGATCGCCGCGCAGGTAGGTGTCGGACGGCGCCGAGCCCGGCAGCCGTACCGCCGCGTCCGCCTCGCGGACGTGCAGCGCTTCGGCGTCGGCGTCGGAGAACACCGCCACGGTGCCGATGCCCAGTTGGCGGCAGGTGCGGAAGACGCGGCAGGCGATCTCGCCGCGGTTCGCGACAAGGACAGACTCGATCGTGGTGGAGATCATGGGGGAAGCCCTCACATCCGGAAGACGCCGAAGCCGCCCCGCACGCCCTCGACCGGGGCGGTGTGGATGGCGGACAGGCACAGGCCAAGGACCGTGCGGGTGTCGCGCGGGTCGATGACCCCGTCGTCGTACAGCCGCCCGGACAGGAACGCGGGCAGCGACTCCGACTCGATCTGCGCCTCCACCATCGCGCGCAGCGCCGCGTCGCCCTCGGCAGCCTGGTCGACGTATCGCCGGCCCTTCGCCGCCGCCGAGGCGCGCGCCACGATCGAGAGCACACCGGCGAGTTGCTGCGGGCCCATCACCGCCGACTTGGCACTCGGCCACGCGAACAGGAAGCGCGGGTCGTACGCCCGGCCGCACATGCCGTAGTGCCCGGCCCCGTACGAGGCGCCCATCAGCACCGACAGATGCGGGACCTTCGAGTTGGCGACGGCGTTGATCATCATTGCGCCATGTTTGATGATGCCGCCCTGCTCGTACTCCTTGCCGACCATGTAGCCGGTGGTGTTGTGCAGGAACAGCAGCGGAATGTCGCGCTGGTTGGCGAGTTGGATGAACTGCGCCGCCTTCTGCGACTCCGCGCTGAACAACACGCCCTGGGCGTTGGCCAGTACGCCCACCGGATAGCCGTGCAGCCGCGCCCAGCCGGTCACCAGGCTCGGCCCGTACAGCGCCTTGAACTCGTCGAAGTCCGAGCCGTCCACGATCCGCGCGATCACCTCGCGCGGGTCGAAGGGGATCTTCAGGTCGCCGGGGACGATGCCCAGCAGCTCGTCCTCGTCGTACGTGGGCGGTTCGGCAGGACCAGGATCCGGGTGCGCCTTGCGCCAGTTGAGCCGGGCGACGATACGGCGGGCCTGGCGGAGCGCGTCCGGCTCGTCCTCGGCGAAGTGGTCGGCGAGCCCCGACGTACGGGCGTGCATCTCGGCGCCGCCCAGCGACTCGTCGTCGCTCTCCTCGCCCGTGGCCATCTTCACCAGCGGCGGTCCGCCGAGAAAGACCTTCGACCGCTCCTTGATCATGACGGTGTGGTCGGACATCCCGGGTACGTAGGCGCCGCCCGCCGTCGAGTTGCCGAAGACGACGGCGACGGTGGGGATGCCGGCGGCCGACAGCCGCGTCAGGTCGCGGAAGAGCGCCCCGCCGGGGATGAATATCTCCTTCTGGGACGGCAGATCGGCGCCGCCCGACTCGACCAGGCTGATGACCGGCAGCCGGTTCTCGAAGGCGATCTGGTTGGCGCGCAGGGCCTTCTTCAGCGTCCACGGGTTCGACGAACCGCCGCGTACGGTCGGGTCGTTGGCGGTGATCAGGCACTCGACGCCCTCGACCACACCGATCCCGGTGACCATCGAGGCGCCCACGGGGTAGTCGCTCCCCCACGCCGCGAGCGGCGACAGTTCGAGGAACGGGGTGTCGGGGTCGAGCAGCAACTCGATCCGCTCCCGCGCCAGCAGCTTGCCGCGCTCGCGGTGCCGGGCGACGTACTTCGCACCGCCGCCCGCGAGGGCCTTGGCGTGTTCGGCGTCCAGTTCGGCGAGCTTGGCGAGCATCGCCGCGCGGTTGGCGGTGTGTTCGCCGGACGCGGGATCCAGGGCCGATGCGAGGACGGTCACAGCAGAACCTCCGGTAGGTCGGCGTGCCGGGAGCGCAGCCACTCGCCGAGCGCCTTGGCCTGCGGGTCGAACCGGGCAGCCGCGGCTACCCCTTCGCCGAGCAGGCCCGTCACGACGAAGTTCAGGGCGCGCAGATGGGGCAGCACATGCCTTTCGACCGCCAACTCCCGCGCCTCCGGTATCAGTTCGCGAAACAGGTCGGTGGTCAGCTCATGCGCCAGCCAGCGCCAGGCGTCCTCGGTCAGCGCCCAGACCCCGACGTTGGCGTCGCCGCCCTTGTCGCCGCTGCGGGCACCGGCGATGAGCCCGAGGGGAGCTGAGCGGACGGGTAGCCCGGCGGGCAGCGGGTCGGGCAGCGGGGCGACGGGCAGCGAGTCGGGCGGCACGGCGACGGGCGGCACCGGCTCACGTACGGCTGTACGTGGCGGAGATGGCACTCGCACACGGCGCCCGTCCGGCAGCACTGCCGTGTGCGCCACCTCGCCAGCGTCGACGTACGCCGCTTCGAAGACCCCGTACGGCGCTCCCTTGCCCGGTGGCGCCGTCACATGGAAGCCCGGGTAACTGCCCAGCGCCAGCTCGATCGCGGCGCCGCTCACCGCACGCCCCACCGCGTCCGGATCGCTGTCCCGTACGACGAGCCGCAGCAGGGCGCTGGCCGTCTCCTCCGTCGCGGCGTCGGGGCTGTCGGTGCGCGCCAGTTCCCAACGCACCTCCGCCGGGGCCTGCTTGGCGCGGGCGAACGCGTCCGTCACCTGCTCGCGTACCAGCCGCGCCTTGGCGTCGATGTCGAGTCCGGTGAGGACGAACACGACTTCGTTGCGCCAGCCGCCGATGCGGGTGAGCCCCACCTTGAGGGTGGGCGGCGGCGGTTCGCCGCGTACGCCGTCGATCCTGACCCGGTCGGGGCCCTGCTGCGACAGCCGTACGGTGTCGAGGCGCGCGGTGACGTCAGGTCCCGCGTACCGGGCGCCGGCCGTCTCGTACAGCAACTGCGCGGTGACGGTGCCGACATCGACGACGCCGCCGGTGCCGTCGTGCTTGGTGACGACCGCCGAGCCGTCGGCGTGGATCTCGGCGAGCGGGAAGCCGGGACGGCGGATGTCGTGCTGCCGGAAGAAGGAGTAGTTGCCGCCGGTCGCCTGGGTCCCGCACTCCAGTACGTGCCCGGCGACGACGGCCCCGGCGAGCGCGTCGAGATCCTCGGGACCCCAGCCGAAGTGCGCTGCGGCCGGTCCTGTGACGAGGGCGGCGTCGGTGACCCGGCCCGTGACCACGACATCGGCGCCGGCCCGCAGGCACGCGGCGATACCGGCGCCGCCGAGATAGGCGTTGGCGGTGAGCACGCCCTCCCCCCAGCCGCCGCGCGCGAGCAGGTCGTCGCCTTCGACATGGGCGACATTGACCGGCACGCCGACCCGCTCGGCAAGCACCCGCACAGCGGCGGCGAGCCCCGCCGGGTTCAGCCCGCCCGCGTTGGCGACGAGCTTCACGCCACGCTCGTGGGCGAGCCCGAGACCGTCCTCCAGTTGGCGCAGGAAGGTCTTCGCGTAACCGGCTTCCGGGTTCTTCAGCCGGTCGCGGCCGAGGATCAGCATGGTCAGCTCGGCGAGGTAGTCCCCGGTGAGGACGTCGAGTTGGCCGCCGGTGAGCATGTCGCGCAGGGCGTCGAACCGGTCGCCGTAGAAGCCGGACGCGTTCCCGATCCGGAGAATGCCGGAGGTGCCGGAGGTGCCGGGGGCCTCGGGGGCGCCCGGGGTGGAGTCGGCCACGCTCATCGCCCGCCCTTCCGCGGTCTGCCGGGCCCCGGTGGGCCCGCGAACGCCTGGGCGATGTCGAGCCAGTGGTCGGCGTCGGCGCCGTCCGCCCGCAGTGCGAGATCCGCGCGGTGGGCACGCTGGGTCACCAGCAGGGCGAAGTCGAGCGCGGGGCCGGTGATCCGCTGGGGCGCGTCCTCGGGCCCGTACGTCCACAGCTCGCCCGCCGGTCCTGTGACCTCCACCCGGAACGGCTCGGCGGGTGGCTGCTCGCCGCGTACGAGATAGGCGTAGTCGCGGGCCCGTACGCCGATCCAGGCGACGTGCCGCAGCCGGGGGGTCGGTGGCCGGGTGACGCCCACGGCGTCCGCGACGTCCAGGCCGTGCGCCCAGGTCTCCATCAGCCGGGCCGTCGCCATCGAGGCGGTGCTCATCGGCGGCCCGTACCAGGGGAAGCGCGCGCCGGACGGCGCCTCGCGCAGGGCCAGTTGGAGTTGTTCGCGGCCGGTGCGCCAGTGGTCGAGCAGCTCGGCCGGCGGGTGTACGGCGCCGGCTTCGGCGCCGTCGTCCACGAAGGAGTCGGGGGCGGCCAGGGCCTTCGCCGCCTCCCCCGCGAAGGCGGCCTCGTCGGTCACGGCGAGCAGGGCGGCCGTGTCGGTCCAGTGCAGATGGGCGATCTGGTGGGCGATCGTCCAGCCCTCGGCCGAGGTCGGCAGCGCCCAGTCCGCCGGGCTCAGCTCCCCTACCAGCCGGTCGAGTTCGGCGCTCTCGCCGCGCAGATCGTCAAGGACGGCGACAGGGTCGGCCACGGGCGAACTCCCCTCGGGACAACACGGCGGTGTGCGTGTCCCGGAGCATGGCAGTGCCCGCAGAAACAATCAAGCATGCTTGGTTTGCTCTTTACGACGATTCGCGCCCGGCCGGTTGCGCAACTGGCCGCGTACCGCGCCGATGCTGGCGGCGATCACCAGCGCGATGGCCAGCGCGTCCAGCGCGGACAGCGCCTGGTGCAGTACGAGGAAGCCGGCGCCGGCGGCGATGGCGGGCTCCAGGCTCATCAGCACCGCGAACGTCTGGGCGGGCAGCCGCCGCAGGGCCAGCAGTTCCAGCGTGTAGGGCAGGACGGACGACATGACCGCGACGCAGAGCGCGAG
The DNA here is from genome assembly GCF_055584925.1 of Streptomyces sp. NPDC087906. Taxonomy (NCBI): domain Bacteria; kingdom Bacillati; phylum Actinomycetota; class Actinomycetes; order Kitasatosporales; family Streptomycetaceae; genus Streptomyces; species Streptomyces sp. NPDC087906. The sequence goes on along the minus strand of NZ_JBVJLC010000001.1, from coordinate 750,892 downwards.
CCCCAGCGTGGACGGCACCACCAGCTTCGCCCCGGACTCGGCGATGCCCAGCGGCATCGCCAGCACGGCGCCGACCGCCATGGCCAGCGCGAGCCCGTCGGCCTGCGGGAAGCGCCGCCCGGTACGCGCGCTGAAGAGGATGTACGCCGCCCACATGGCGCCGGCGCCGAGCCCGAACGCCGTACCCAGCGGGTCGAGCCGGTCGAACGTACCGCCATTGAGCAGCACCACCCCGGCGAGCGCGCATCCGGCCCACACGACGCTGACCAGTCGGCGGGAGACGATCACGGAGAGCGCGAGCGGGCCGAGGACCTCCAGGGTCACCGCCGCGCCGAGCGGGATGCGGTCGGCGGCCTGGTAGAAGCTGCAGTTCATGGCGGCCATCACGGCGCCGAACGCCAGGACCGTCCCCCAGTCGGCGCGCGAGTGGCCGCGCAGGGACGGCCGGCACACGACCAGCATCACGACGGCGGCGAGCGCGAGTCGCAGGGACACGACACCGAGGGCGCCGGCCCGCGGCATCAGCAGGACGGCGACAGCCGCGCCGAACTGGACGGAGAGCCCACCGGACACGACGAGCGCGAGCGAGCCGAGGGAGCTGTGGCCGCCGCCGGGCGGCGTGACAGCCGTGACAGCCGTGGCACCCGCGGCACCCGCGGCAGCAGTGGCACCCGGCACCGCAGGAGCCGACGCCGCCGCACCCGGCGCACCCGGCGCACCCGCCGCCGTGCCCACTGTGCCCGTTCGCGGCTCTTCCACCGAAATCCTCCCCACGCGCCCCGTACTGCCAGTTCACCATACCGGACTCGCAGTCCAACGTAATGCACTCAGGAAAACGCAGTAGGTGTAGCGGTCATCGACCGATATAGTTGCCCGAATCAGGCACTTGCATGGCACATGCAAGTTATCCAGCACCGCCGGGGAGGGGACAGCGGCATGGGCGACGACGACGGACACGTCACTCCGCTCGCGGAGGGAGTGGAGCGGCTGATGAACCTGTTCGTCAGGACCCGCGCGCACATGCTGGACAAGGCCCGCCACGATGTCGACTGGTCGGCCCAACTGCTGATGGGGACGCTCGTCACGCACGGCCCCATGCGCCTCAAGGGCCTCGCTGGCCTGGTGCAGTCCGACCCGTCCACGGTGAGCCGGCAGGTCGCGCAGCTCGTGCGCGACGGCTTCGTGGAGCGCCGCGCCGACGCCGTGGACGGCCGTGCCAGCCTGCTGCTGGCGACCGACAAGGCCCGGCAGGCGGTCGCCGACCGCAAGCAGCTACGGGATCTGCACTACGACCGGATGCTGCACACCTGGAACAGCCACGACCGCAACCAGCTCTCCGCGCTGCTGACGCGGTTCATCGACGACTTCGAGACCTACAAGACCGCACTCGCCGGCACCGACAGGACCACGGTCCGACCGGCGGGTCGAGAGGAGACCAGGCAATGAGTACCACCGCCGGCGCCGCATCGGCCAACGCCGGCCCGGAGATCCCCGGGGAGGCGAACCGGACCGGCTATACGCACCGTCAGATCCTGGTGATCCTGTCCGGGCTGCTCCTGGGCATGTTTCTCGCAGCACTCGACCAGACCGTCGTCTCGACGGCGATCTACAAGATCGGCGAGAGCCTCAACGGGCTCACCGCACAGGCGTGGGTGACCACGGCCTTCCTCATCACCTCGACGATCGCGACGCCGCTCTACGGCAAGCTGTCCGACCAGTACGGGCGCAAGCCGTTCTTCATCTTCGCCATCGCTGTCTTCATCGCGGGCTCCGCGCTGTGCACGCTGTCCACGTCGATGTACATGCTCGCCGCCTTCCGCGCCTTCCAGGGCATAGGCGCCGGCGGTCTGTTCTCGCTGGCCCTCGCGATCATCGGCGACATCATCCCGCCGCGTGAACGTGCCAAGTACCAGGGCTACTTCATGGCCGTCTTCGGTACGTCCAGCGTCCTCGGCCCGGTCGTGGGCGGCGCGCTGGCCGGACAGGACTCGCTCGCCGGCATCGACGGCTGGCGCTGGATCTTCCTCATCAACGTCCCGATCGGCATCGGCGCGCTGGTCGTCGTGACCAAGGTCCTGCACCTGGAGCACACGCCGCGCAAGCACCGTATCGACTTCGCGGGCGCCGTGAGCCTGATGGTCGCGCTCGTCCCGCTGCTGATCGTCGCCGAGCAGGGCAGGACCTGGGGCTGGGGTGCCGGTTCCTCGGTCACCTGCTACATCATCGGCGTCGTCGGCATCGTCGCGTTCCTGTTCGCCGAACGGCGCGCGGGGGACGAGGCGCTGCTGCCCATGCGGCTGTTCCGCAACAGCGTCTTCTCCGTCGGGGCCGCGCAGTCGCTGATCATCGGTATCGGCATGTTCGGCGGCATCACGCTGCTGCCGCTCTACCTCCAGCTCGTCAAGGGCAACTCCCCGACGAAGGCAGGGCTGCTGACCCTGCCGCTCGTGCTCGGCATCATGTCGCTCTCGGTCGTGGCGGGTCAGATCACCTCGCGCACCGGGCGCTACAAGATCTTCCCGATCATCGGCGGCGGGCTGCTGGTGATCGGCATGCTGCTGCTGTGGCAGCTCAAGGCCGACAGCGGTCTGGTCTACACGGACTTCGCGATGTTCGTGGTCGGCGCCGGGCTGGGTCTGAACATGCAGACCATCGTGCTGGCCATGCAGAACGCCGTGTCACCGAGGGACATCGGGGTCGCGACCTCGTCCACGACGTTCTTCCGGCAGATGGGCGGCACCCTGGGCGTCGCCGTCTTCCTGTCGATCGTCTACTCGATCGTCGGCGACAAGATCAGCTCGGCGTTCGCCGACGCGCGCGGCAGCGCCGCCTTCCAGGCGGCGGCCAAGGCCCATCCGGACCAGCTCAAGACCCTGACATCGGCTTCGTCGGGGTCGGCGGGCACGCTCAACGACACCTCGTTCCTGAGCCATCTCGACCCGGCGCTGGCGCAGCCGTTCAAGGTGGGCTTCACCGGGGCGATATCCGTCGCGTTCCTGGTGGGTGCGGCCGTGCTGGTGATCGCGTTCGTGCTGGCCATGTTCATCAAGGAAGTGCCGCTGCGGACCACGGCGGCGGCCTTCAGCAAGGAGCCCGCCGAGGCCGAGGCCAAGGCGTAGGGCACCACTTGGGGCGCCGGGGCCGGGATGGCTGCCATCCCCGCCCCGGCGTCGTCGCCCCGGCGTCGTCGCGTTTCAGGACTGCGCGTCCAGGGCCCGTGCCAGCACCTCCGCCAGGTGGTGCGCCTCGCGTCCCGCCAGTTGCTCCAGTTGGGTACGGCACGAGAAGCCGTCCGCCAGCAGCTCCGTACCCTCCCCCGCCGCCCGTACCGCAGGCAGCAGTTGGTCCTCGGCGCAGGCCACCGACACGTCGTAGTGGCCCTTCTCGAAACCGAAGTTGCCCGCGAGACCGCAGCAGCCGCCGCTCAACTCGCCGGTGAGACCGGCCTGTTCGCGCAGTCTGCGGTCGGCGGCTTCGCCGAGCACCGCATGCTGGTGGCAGTGGGTCTGCCCGGCCACCGGGCGGTCGACGCGGGGCGGCTGCCAGTCCCCCGCGCACTCCTCCAGCGCCTGCGCGAAGGTACGCACGGACGCGGCCAGTCGCGCGGCGCGCGGGTCGTCGCCCAGCAGCTCCGGCAGGTCCGTCTTCAGCGCGGCGGCGCAGCTCGGTTCCAGGACGACCACCGGCAGCCCCTCGTCCAGCAGGGGTTCCATGACGTCGAGCGTGCGGCGCATGACCGTACGCGCCCGGTCGAGCTGGCCGGTGGAGACGTACGTCAGGCCGCAGCACACCCGGCCGCCGTCCGGCGGCGCGACAAGTCCCATCCCGGCCGCCTCCATCACGCGTACGGCGGCCCGGCCGACCGAGGGCGAGAGGTGGTCGGTGAAGGTGTCGGGCCACAGCACGGCGGTACGGACCTGCTCCGTCGACCGGCCCTTCGTGTGCCGCCGCCACCAGCGGGTGAACGTCTCGGGCGCCAGCCGCGGGATCGTACGCTCCGGGGCGATCCCGCCGAGCCGCTTCGCGAGCGCCGCCAGCGGCGCGAGGCGTGCGCCCGCGTTGAGCAGCCGGGCGTACGGCGCCGCCACCCGCAGCCAGCGCGGCAGCAGGCCCATCGAGTAGTGCGCCAGGGGCCTGCGCCTGCCCCGGTAGTGGTGGTGCAGGAACTCCGCCTTGTACGTGGCCATGTCGACGCCCACCGGGCAGTCGCTGCGGCAGCCCTTGCAGGACAGGCACAGGTCGAGCGCGTCCCGCACCTCCGTCGAGCGCCAGCCGTCGGTGACGATGCCGTCTGGCACGTTCCCGCCGGTCACACTCCCGTCAGTCACACTCCCGTCAGTCACGCTCCCGCCGGTCCCACTCCCGCCGGTCCCACTCCCGGCCGGGCCGCTGCCGCCGTGGCCGCTCGCGTCGCCCGCCAGCATCTCGTGCAGCAGCCGGGCGCGACCGCGGGTGGAGTGCTGCTCCTCGCCCGTCGCGCGGAACGAGGGACACATCACCTCCGCGCCTGAACTCGGCCCGGCGACACGGCACTTGGCGACGCCCACGCAGCGTCGTACCGCCGCCGAGAAGTCACCCCCGGCCGGTCCGTCGTGCGGGTAGCCGAAGGCCACGTCGACCGGCCGCCGGGGCAGTACGGCGAAGCGCAGGTTCTCGTCGAGCCGTGCCGGGCGGGCCAGTACGCCGGGGTTCAGTCCGCCCGCCGGGTCCCACAGGTCCTTGAACCGGCCGAAGAGGGCGACCAGTTCGTCGCCGTACATCTTCGGCAGCAGCTCGGCGCGTGCGAGGCCGTCGCCGTGCTCCCCGGACAGCGAGCCGCCGTATGCGACGACCAGTTCGGCCGTGTCCTGCGAGAAGGCGCGGAAGCGCCGTACGCCGTCCTCGCTCATCAGGTCGAAGTCGATGCGGACATGGATGCAGCCGTCGCCGAAGTGCCCGTACGGCGTTCCGCGCAGGCCGTGTTGGGCGAGCAGCGCGCGGAACTCCCGCAGGTACGGGCCGAGTCGGGCGGGCGGCACAGCGCAGTCCTCCCAGCCGGGCCACGCCTCGCTGCCGTCGGGCATCCGGGTCGCCGTGCCGGACGCGTCCTCCCGTACCCGCCACAGCGCGCGCTGCCCCGCCGGGTCGGTGACGACACGGCCGTCCAGCGCGTCGGCGGCGCCCAGGATCTCGGCGGCGCGTGCGCGCGCCTCGGCCGGTGTCGTACCGCCGGTCTCCACGAACAGCCAGGCGCCGCCGCGCGGCAGGTCGTGGCCGGGGCTGACCAGGTCTTCCGCCATGCCCTCGACGGTCAGCGGGTGGTACGGGAGCAGCCCCGCCGCCGCTTCGGCCGCCGCGCTCTCGTCGGCGTAGCCGATGACGGCGAGCGCGCGTGCGGCGGGCGCTTCCACGAGCCGTACGGTCGCTTCGGTGAGCACACCGAGCGTGCCCTCGCTGCCGCAGTAGGCGCGGGCGATGTCGACGCCCGCCTCGGGCAGCAGGGCGTCCAGGGCGTAGCCGGAGATCCGGCGGGGCAGCCCGGTGGGGTAGCCGGTGCGCAGCAGGGCGAGGTTGCGGTCGACCAGCTCGCGCAGCCCCTCGGGGGCGCCGTCCGCGCCGCCCGCCCCGCCCCAGCCCTTGGCCAGCTCCAGCGGCCGGCCGCCGTAGGTGGTGACGGACAGGGCGTGGACGTTGTCGGCCGTCGTCCCCCAGGCGACCGAGTGCGATCCGCAGGAGTTGTTGCCGATCATCCCGCCGAGCGTGCAGCGGCTGTGCGTGGACGGATCGGGTCCGAAGGTCAGCCCGTGGGGCCGTACGGCGGCGCGCAGGTCGTCCAGGACGACGCCCGGCTGGACGACGGCGGTACGGGCCCGCTCGTCCACGGCGAGGATCTCGCGCATGTGGCGGGTGAAGTCGAGGACCACCCCGACGCCCGTGGCCTGCCCGGCGATGGAGGTGCCTGCGCCGCGTGCCACCACCGGCACCCCGTGCTCGCGGCAGACGGCGAGCGCCGCCGCCACGTCCGCCGCGTCGCGGGGTGCGACGACGCCGACCGGCACCCGCCGGTAGTTGGACGCGTCCATCGTGTGCAGTGCGCGCGCGGCCACCCCGAACTCCACATCGCCGCGCACCGCTCTCCGCAGTTCCCGCGCGAGCGCCGTCGCCGTCCTCGCCGTCGCCGCTGCCGTACTCCGCTGCTCAGCCATGGCTCCAGGATGCCCCCTAAAGCGAAACAGGAGCCCGTTTCGTCACGTATGGCACACCGGTAGCACAGCTCCAGCACAGAAGAATCCCAACAGGAAGCTCCCAAACTGATCGTCAATTCTCCTATAGTGAGCACGGTTTGATCATTATTCAACATCAGCAGCACCTCTCTTCAGCCCTTCAGCCCTTCAGCGCTTCCGCACTTCCGCACTTCCGCACCTCAGCACTTCAGTTCGTCGCCGACCGATCGCCCCCCCTGTCCCCCTTCTTTACGAGGTAGCCGATTTGCGCCCCTCACTCCGGCCCACAGCACCGGCCCTGCTGATATCGGCCGCAGTCAGCGCCCTCCTGTGTCTCTGGGCCGTCTCCGCCGCCCCCGCGTCCGTACAGACGCCGCTGGCCTGGGGCTCAGGTGCGGCGGCCGTCGCGCTGACCGCCGCGGTCACCGTCGCCGCCCACGCCCTGTGGACGGCCCGGCAGCTCCGCGAGCGCAACGAGACGCTCACCGCACGAGTCGACCAGTTCGCCGCCGAGGCCGTCGCGGCGAAGGAGGAGACCCGCAGGGGCGAGGCCGACATCCGGCGCGCCTTCGACGAGGCGGCCAAGAGCGCCGCCAGACGCGCCGCCGCGATCTCCGTCAGCTCCAACGCCGCAGGACGTATGCAGGCACTCGCGACCGGCATGCTCGCCGACCTCCGCGAGATGGAGAACCGGCACGCCGACGAGGACGTCCTGGCCGACCTGCTGCACCTCGACCACCGCACGGCCCAGGCGGGCCGGCTCGCCGACTCCGTCGCCGTACTGACCGGCGCGCGCTCCGGACGGCGCTGGGCGAAGCCCATCGTGATGGAGTCCATCCTGCGCGGCGCCATGGGCCGCATCGCCGGCTACCAGCGGGTGCGGCTGCACTCCACCAGCGAAGCGGCCGTCGCGGGCCACGCCGCCGAGGGCGTCATGCACGCGCTCGCCGAACTCCTCGACAACGCGGCCAACTTCTCGCCGCCCACGGCCGAGGTCCATGTGTACGTGGAGGAGGTCCCCGCCGGGATCGTCATCACCGTCGAGGACAGCGGCCTGGTCATGAGCGACGTGCAACTGCGCCGCGCCGAACGCGCCGTGGGCAGCGAGCAGTCGGACCTCACGGGCTTCTCCGGCACCCGGCTCGGACTCGCCGTCGTCGGCCGGCTGGCGCGCAAGCACGGGCTCACCGTGTCCTTCCGGCCCTCGGCGCGCGGCGGGACGGGCGCGCTGCTGATGCTGCCGCAGGAGGTGCTGACCCAGCTCCACCGGGAGGGCCCGGCGCCGGTGACGGCCCCGGCGGCGGCCCCCGTCGCCGCACCCGCCCGGCGTACGACTGCCCCGGCGGAGACGGCCGTACTGCCCACCCGCCGCCCGATACCGGTCGCGGACCCACCGGCGGCGGAGGTACCGGCTGCGGGCGTACCGGCCGTAGACGTACCCGCCGCGGACGCACCCGCCAACGCGGAGGTCGGCGACAGCGGGCTGCCCAAGCGCCGTCGCGGCCGTACGCTCGCCGCCGCCCAGGCACGTACCGGCGCCGCTGAAGCAGCGGCGGCCCGCGCCGCCGACGCCGCGCCGCCGGCGGACTCCTCCACCACGCAGGCGACCCGGTTCGGCCGCTTCCGCGACGCCGTACGGCCCGCCCAGGCGAAGACCGCGTCCGCCGCGTCCGCCGCACAGGCCGACCAGACCGACCAGCCCGCACCGGCGGACGCGAGCGACCCGAGCGACCAGACCCACCAGACCCACCAGGCCGATCAGGTCACCCCGAGCCACCAGGCCCACCAGGCCGACCAGCCCTCTTCCACGACCACGGAAGGCACCACTCGATGACCGGCACCCCCACCGACGAGAAGCTCAACTGGCTCCTGGAGAACCTGCTCCAGCGCACCCCGGGCGCGCGCCACGCGCTCGTCCTGTCCCGCGACGGACTGAAGCTGTGCCGCACGCCCGAGCTGTCCGTCGACCAGGCCGACCAGCTCGCCGCCATCGCCGCCGGCATCCAGAGCCTCTCGCACGGCGCGTCCGTCGAGTTCGGCAACGGCGCGGGCGGCGTACGGTCCGCCATGGCCGAGTTCTACGGCGGCGTCCTGCTGATCGTCGAGGCCGGCAGCGGCGCGCATCTCGCCGTCGTGGCCGCCGAGGACTCCGACGTCGGCCTCGTCGGACACAACATGAGCGAGCTGGTCGAGCAGCTCGGCGACCATCTCAGCACTCCCCCGCGCACGTCCGAAGAAGGCGGCGTGCCGGTATGAGCCGGCCCGGTCGGGACGATTCGCCCGACCGGCTGTACACCCTCACAGGAGGGCGCAGCCGGCCCCACTCGGACACGTTCGACCTGGTGACGCTCGTGGTCGCGGAGTCGGAGCGGACTCCGGGCATGCAGTCCGAGCACGCCGCGATCCTGCGCATGTGCGGCCGCCCGACGGCCGTGGTGGAGATCGCGGCCGAACTGAAGCTGCCCGTCAGCATCGTCCGGATCATGCTCTGCGACCTGCAGGACACCGGCCGGATCAGCGCCCGGCACCCGCGCACCGACCGCGCGGCCGACCGACTTCCCGATCCCGACATCCTGGAGCAGGTGCTCGTTGGACTCCGCAACCTCTGAACGGACCACCGGCCGGCCGGCGCTGGCCAGCACGGCCGACAACGGTCTGAAGATCGTCATCGTCGGAGGTTTCGGCGTCGGCAAGACGACCATGGTCCGTTCCGTCAGTGAAATCCGTCCGCTCAACACCGAAGAGACGATGACCCGCGCGGGTGAGGGCATCGACGAACTCGGCGGCCTCGAAGGGCTCAGGGCGAAGACGGCGACCACCGTCGCCTTCGACTTCGGCCGTATCTCGCTCGACGAGCGCTCCGTGCTCTACCTGTTCGGTGCGCCGGGACAGGAGCGCTTCTGGTTCCTGTGGGACCGGCTGTTCGCCGGGACGCTCGGCGCCGTCGTCCTCGTCGACACCCGGCGCCTCGCCGACTCCTGGTACGCCATCGACCGCCTGGAGCACCACGGGACGCCGTTCATCGTGGCCTGCAACGACTTCGGCGGTCCCGTCCACAGCGAGCAGCAGATCCGCGAGGCGCTGGACCTGTCGCCCGGTGTACCGCTCGTGGAGTGCGACGCCCGCGACCGGTCGTCCAGCAAGTACGTCCTGATCACGCTGGTCGAGTACCTCCACTCCCTGTCCTCGTCCGCCGTCGCAGCGGCGGCCGGCGGCGCGGACCTGCCCCCGGAGAGCGCACCGTGACGACCCCGACCGAACCGACCGCACCGGTCAGCCCGCCGCCCGGCTGCCCCGCCCACGCGGGCGCCGCCGGCTCCGGCGGGCCCGCCGCCGTACCGCTGAGCGGTCCGCGGTTCCAGACCGACCCGCACGAGCTGTACCGGGACATGCGGCGCGACCACGGCTCGGTCGCCCCCGTCGTGCTCGACGGGGACATCCCCGCCTGGCTGGTGCTCGGCTACCGCGAACTGCACCAGCTCACCAGCGACCCGGTGCTCTTCAGCCGCGACTCCGAGCTGTGGAACCAGTGGGAGAACATCCCCGACGACTGGCCGCTGCTGCCGATGATCGGCCACAAGCAGCCGTCGATCCTCTACACCGTCGGCGAACGGCACCGCGAGCGCGCGGCGATGCTCAGCAACGCGCTGGAGGCGCAGGACCCGTTCGAGCTCAAGAGGTACGCGGAGCAGTACGCGGACGACCTGATCGACACGTTCTGCACCCGCGGCTCGACCGACATCATCGGCCAGTACGCGATGCTCCTGCCGGTGCGGATCCTGGCGAAGATGTACGGCTTCCCCGACGCCCAAGGCCCCGGCCTGGTCACCGCGCTGAACGACATGATCGACGGCCGCGAACGCGCGATCGCGGGCCAGCAGCACCTCGGCGAGTCGATGGCGGGGCTGCTCATCGAGAAGCACGAGGCGCCGGGCGACGACGTCGCGTCGCTGATGATGCGCGACCCGGCCGACTTCACGGACGAGGAGATCGTCCAGGACCTGATGGTGATGATGGCGGCCGGGCACCAGCCGACCGCCGACTGGATCGGCAACTCGCTGCGGCTGATGCTCACCGACGACCGGTTCGCCGCTTCCCTGTCCGGCGGCCGGCACAGCGTGGCCGAGGCCATGAACGAGGTCCTGTGGGAGGACACCCCCTCGCAGAACATCGCGGGACGCTGGGCCGCCCGCGACACCCGTCTTGGCAACCGCGGCATCAAGGCCGGTGACCTGCTGATCCTCAGCTTCGCCGCGGCCAACTACGACCCGCAGATCCGTACGGACGGCTCCACGCTCACCGGCGGCAACAACGCCTTCTTCTCGTTCGGCCACGGCGAGCACCGCTGTCCGTTCCCGGCGCAGGAAGTGGCCGAGGTCATCGCCCGTACGGCCATCGAGGTGCTCCTCGACCGGCTGCCGGACATCGACCTCGCCGTACCCGCCGCATCGCTCACCCGGCGGCCCTCCCCCTGGCTGCGGGGGCTGACGGAGCTGCCGGTCACCTTCACCCCGACCCCCGCTCTTGGAAGCGCGACAGCCCACGGAGGCCTGAGATGACCTGTCCCCACGAGCACGGCGCGGCGGCTACCGGAGCCGGTGGTGCGGCTACGGGAGCGGCCAGTGCGGCCGAGGCCGGTCCTGCGGGCGCCGGTCCGATCGTCCTGGACCCGTTCGTCTCGGATCTCGACGGGGAGAGCGCGGCGCTGCGCGCGGCGGGCCCGCTCGCCCGGGTCGTGCTGCCGGGCGGGGTGGCCTGCTGGTCGGTCACGCACCACGCGGAGGCGCGCCAACTCCTCGGTGACGCGCGGCTGGTGAAGGACATCAACGTGTGGGGCGCGTGGCAGCGCGGCGAAATACCCCTGGACTGGCCGCTGATCGGGCTCGCCAACCCGCCCCGCTCGATGCTGACGGTGGACGGCGCCGAGCACCGCCGGATGCGCACGCTCGTCGCGCAGGCGCTGACCGTACGGCGGGTCGCCGAACTGCGCGAGGGCATAGAGAAACTGACGGCGGATCTGCTGGACCGGCTGGCTTCGACGTACGAGGCGGCGGGCGCTGGCGAGTCCGTCGACCTGAAGGCGGAGTTCGCGTATCCGCTGCCGATGAGCGTGGTCGGCGACCTGATGGGGGTCGACCGGGCCGACCACCCCCAACTGAAGGACTACTTCGACAAGTTCTTCTCCACGCAGACACCGCCCGCCGAGGTGCCCCAGCTCATGGCGGACATCTCCGCGCTGTTCCTGCGGACCGTCGAGGCCAAGCAGGCGAATCCGGGCGACGACCTGACGAGCGCGCTCATCGCGGCGTCGGCCGAGGGCGACCACTTCACCACGGACGAGATCGTCAACACCCTCCAGCTCATGATCGCGGCCGGTCACGAGACGACGATCAGCCTGATCACCAACGCCGTCGTGGCCCTCCAGACCCACCCGGAGCAGCGCGACCTCGTCATGGCGGGCAAGGTGAGCTGGGAGGACGTGGTCGAGGAGACGCTGCGCTGGTCGAGCCCGACCTCGCACGTGCTGTTCCGGTTCGCGACGGAGGACGTCGAGGTCGGCGACTCCGTCCTGCCGAAGGGCGAGGCGCTGATCGTGTCGTACGGCGCGATCGGCCGCGACGAGCGGCAGTTCGGCCCGACGGCCGGGGAGTTCGACGCGACCCGCACCCCGAACCGGCACATCGCGTTCGGCCACGGCGCGCATGTCTGCCCCGGCGCCGCGCTGTCGCGTCTTGAGGCGGCGGTGGCACTGCCCGCGCTGTTCGCCCGCTTCCCCGAGCTGGACCTGGCGGTCCCGGCCTCCGAGCTGCGGAACAAGCCGGTGGTGACGCAGAACGACCTGTACGAGCTGCCGGTGCGGCTGGGCGGGGACACGGTAGTTGCGGCGTCGTAGGGGCTCGGCGCGGGTGCGGGTCTTGGCGCGGTCCAGGCGGCGGCCGGCGACACGTCGGCCGCCGTCAGGTGAGCCGACCGGTGAGCCGTTACCGATAGTGCACTTATCCGCACATAAGACAACGCGGTATTGGCCGGATGCGTCTCATCCGACGGACAGAGCTGTCCAGCATCCGGCGTGAGGTACTACGCTCCGGGCCGTGGCCGATATCCAGATTCCTGCTGACATCAAGCCCGCCGACGGCCGTTTCGGCGCTGGCCCCTCCAAAGTAAGGACGGAGGCGGTGGACGCACTGGCCGCCACCGGCACGTCACTGCTCGGCACGTCCCATCGCCAGGCCCCGGTGAAGAACCTGGTCGGCGCGGTACGTGACGGCGTACGCGACCTCTTCCAGCTCCCCGAGGGCTACGAGGTGATCCTCGGCAACGGCGGCTCGACCGCGTTCTGGGACGTCGCGACGCACGGACTGATCGACAACAAGTCCCAGCACCTGTCGTTCGGCGAGTTCTCCTCCAAGTTCGCGAAGGCGTCCAAGCTCGCCCCGTGGCTGGCCGAGCCGACGATCATCACCACCGACCCCGGCTCGCACCCGGACCCGAAGGCGGAGGCGGGTGTCGACGTCTACGCCCTCACCCACAACGAGACCTCCACCGGTGTCGCGGCGCCGATCAAGCGCGTCGCGGGCGCCGACGAGGGATCGCTGGTCCTGGTCGACGCGACGTCCGGCGCGGGCGGCCTGCCGGTCGACATCTCCGAGACGGATGTCTACTACTTCGCGCCGCAGAAGTCCTTCGCCTCCGACGGCGGCCTGTGGATCGCCGTCTTCTCCCCGGCGGCCCTGGAGCGCGCGGCGCGCGTGCACGGCTCGGGCCGGCACGTACCGGAGTTCTTCTCGCTGCCGACGGCGATCGACAACTCGCTGAAGAACCAGACGTACAACACCCCGGCGCTCGCCACGCTGTTCCTGCTCAACGAGCAGCTCACCTGGCTGAACTCGCAGGGCGGCCTCGACTGGTCCGTGGACCGTACGGCCACGTCGTCGCGCACGCTGTACGGATGGGCCGACGCGTCCAAGTACGCCACCCCGTTCGTGGTCGACCCGGCCAAGCGCTCGCAGGTCATCGGCACGATCGACTTCGACGACGAGATCGACGCCTCGGCGGTCGCCAAGGCGCTGCGCGCCAACGGCATCGTGGACACCGAGCCGTACCGCAAGCTGGGCCGCAACCAGCTCCGCGTGGCGATGTTCCCGGCGATCGACCCGGCGGACGTCGAGGCGCTGACGGTGTGCGTCGACTACGTGATCGAGCACCTCTGACGGCAGCGGCACGGCCGGCCGTTCCACCTGCCGCCTGACGTGCCGCTCGACCTGCCGCTCGACCTGCCGCCCCGGCCCGCTGCGTGGCGTGGGCCCTGGCTCAACTGTGCGACCTAGCATGGCGCAATGAGCGATTTCAACGAGCCGATCATTGCCGAGTTCAGGGCCAACGCCGGTCGGGTGGGCGGTCACTTCGAGGGCAAGAACATGCTCCTGCTGCACACGCTCGGCAGGCGCACCGGGCTGCCGAGGGTGAATCCGCTGGTGTACACGACGGACGCGGGCAGCTTCCTGGTCGGCGGCTCGAACGGCGGCGCGGAGAAGGATCCGCAGTGGGTGGCGAACGTCGAGGCGATGGCGGAGACGACCATCGAGGTCGGCGACCGCACGCTGAAGGCGAAGCCGACCGTGCTGCGGGAGGGGCCTGAGCGGGAGCGGCTGTACGCGGTGATGGTGGCGTACTGGCCGGACTTCCGGCAGTACGAGACGCGTACGGAGCGGACGTTCCCGGTGATCAAGCTGGACGCGATCGAGTAGGGACCGTGGGCGGCCCTGCCGCCCATTACTCCTTCCGCCGGAGCCGCTTGAAGCCGAAGAACAGGGCGGCCACGCCGGCGATGACGACGGCGCCGAGTGTGGTGTTGGTGTGGGAGGAGTCGTCGGCGCCTGTGCTGCCGGTGGAGGGCGAAGTACCCCCCGAAGGTGAGGACTTGCCGCCTGGGCCGGGCTCCGCCCGCTCGGGCTTCTCCTTCTTCGCGACGTCCACCCGTCGTACCCCGCTGTCCTCGCCCTCGGAGCCGAACATCAGGGCGCTGCCGTCCGCCGTGAACGTCACCGACTCCGCCTGTGCCTGGAACGGCGCGCTCACCGAGTGCTCCTCGCCCAGCTTGCCGTTCTGCCAGTCGTAGCTGCGGGCGCTGAAGTACGAGCGCAGCACGAGCTGTTGGCCGTCAGGGGAGAAGGCGCCGTCCGTCACCCACGGCACATTTCCGATCCGCCGGAAGACGTTCGTGCGCGAGGCGGTGAGGTGGGTGGGACCGGCGTAGAGCCCGCCGCCGTCCTCGTTCTTCGACGCGATGTAGACCCGTCCGGACTTGGGGTCGACCATCATCGACTCGGCGTTGCGGGGGCCGTCGGCGTACTTGACGGTGAACTGCGTCGCGCGCACCGTCTCGTTCCTGAGCTGCTTGGGCTCGGGGAAGCGGTAGATCCAGACGTGGTCCCAGCTTCCGCCGAGGTTGTCGCCGATGTCACCGACGTAGATGTCGCCGTCGGGGCCGATGGAGATGGCCTCGACGTCGCGGGGCGAGCCGATCCCCTTCATGGTGACCGTGGCGACGGTCTCGCCGGTCCGGGAATCGACGGCGTAGACGTACGGCCCGTCGTCGCTGTCGTTGTGCGTCCAGTAGATGCCGCGGTGGATGCGGCTCGCCGCCAGGCCGCTGGATTCGGTGATCCGCGGGTCCTTGATCGTGAAGCTCTGGTCGGGCGACCCTTCGTCGGCCGAGGCGGCGGGGACCGGCGCGACCGCCACGGCGGCTGCCGCAGCCAGTAAGACGGCGGCGGACAACCCGGAAAGACGCAGGCCAAGATGGCGCGGAAGCGGACGCATACCCCCCAGCCTGCCATCTCGGGCCACCGACGGGGATGATGATCCGATGCGTTTCATGTTCGTCGGTGACTCCATGACCATCGGACACGCCGGCGACGTCACCTGGCGCTACCGGATGTGGCGGCACCTGGAAGCGTCGCTCGGCGCCCCGTTCCGGGTGGTCGGCCCGTCGACCGGGCTGTACGACGCGGCGGCCGGCGCGCCCGTCTCGTACGACTACGGCGCCCCGGACTTCCCCATGGCGGCCCGTGGCCATCTCGCCGCGTGGGGCGAGGGGTGGTGCCATCTGGCGCCCCGGATACGCGCGGCGGTGGCTGGGGAGCGGGCGGACGTGCTGCTCGTCTCGCTGGGCCTGATCGACCTCGGCTTCTACACGGACAGCGGGAGCGCGGCGCGGAACGCGCGGACGTTCATCGCGGAGGCGCGGGCGGCCAATCCGCAGATCAGGATGGTCCTGCTGCCGGTGATACCGAACGTCAGGGCCACGACGGACGCGGCCTTCGCCGCCGAGGTCGAGCGGTTCAACGAGCTGCTGGCGAAGGCGGTCGCCGACCTGGACGAGCCGAGGTCGCCGCTGCTCCTGGCGTCACACCCGCCGGGATACGACCTGGGCGAGGACACGTACGACGGGACGCACCCCGCGCCGTCGGGCGAACACAAACTGGCGGCGGCTTTCGCGGACGCGATGCACGAGGCATGGGGCCTGGGCGGTCGCTACGAGCCCGCCGGGGCCGCTGCGGCTGTGAGTTGGGGGTCGGCGGGGGCGCGGGTCAGCCGGTTGGCGAAGGTGGACAGGGTGTAGGTACCGACGCCGAGGACGACTTCGAGGGCGTTCTGCCGCGTAAAGCCGTGATCGAGGAAGGCGGCGAGGGTGGCGTCGTCGACGCCACCGGCGGTGTCGAGGACGGCGAGGGTGAACTGCCGGACGGCGCGAAGACGTTGGTCGGCCACGTCCGCCCCCGTACGGAGGGCGGCTATCAACGCGTCGTCGGCACCGAGGGCACGGAGTCGCGCGGTGTGCATGAGGACGCAGACGTGGCAGTCGTTGCGCGCGGCGACGGTCATCACGACGACCTCGCGGGCGAGGGGGTCGAGGGTGGTGGCGTCGAAGAGCGCGGTCAGCTTCTGGAACCCGTCGAGCAACTGCGGCGAGGCGGCGAGGCGGGCGACGGCGGAGGGGAGGTAGCCGAGGTGGCGGGTGGTGGCTTCCATGGCGCGGCGGGAGGCGGGGGGAGCGGTTTGGGGGGTGTGGTCGACGAACACGGTGGCGCTCCTAGAATGGACAACATGGTTGACGAAAAAACAGTAAACGAGGTTGTCGATTTTGTCGAGGCGAAGGATGCCTGAGCGCCCTGACACTCCCGGCTACGAACTCCCCCTGCTGCTGTTCGCGGGGTTCCGCTCCCTGATCGACCGCACCCACGCCGAACTGGCCCGCCAGGGCCACCCGGACATGCGCCCGGCCCACGGCTTCGCGATGCAGGCCATCGGCCTGGACGGCGCGACGGCGGTAACGGTCGGCCGCCGCCTGGGCGTCTCCAAACAGGCGGCGGGCAAGACGATCGACCGCCTGGAGTCGCTGGGCTACGCGGACCGCACCACAGACCCCACAGACGCCCGCCGCAAACTGATCCACCTGACCCCCCACGGCCTGGACGCCCTGGCCCGCTCGGCGGCGATCTTCGACGAGCTGAGAGCGGACTGGTCCACAAGACTGGGCCCAACGCGCCTACGAGAATTGGAAGCGGACCTCAGAACGGTGACCCCGGAGTCGAGCTACCCCCTGGACGCGGCGCGCTGGCTGGAGGCGTAAGCGCGGGGTTGGCGGCGGGTGCGTGGCCGACTGACGGGTGCGGCGCGGCGGTTGCGTGGGGCGACTGGGGTGGGCTTGGCGTCCGCCCCGGTGGGTGGTCGGCTGGGGCGCATGCCCCGCTGATCACCCTGTGCCGACGGGCGCGGGTCAAGACGGCATGAGCCGGGAGCTGGGCGGCCGGGGGGCCGGGGGGCCATTGGGACGCTGGGACGCTGGGTTCGTCGTGGCGGGTGCTTGGCGGGGTGCGGCTGCCGCGCGGTAGTTGCATGGGGGGACTCGGGTGGGCTTAGCGTCCACCCCGGCGGGTGGTCGGCTGGGATGCATGCCCCGCTGGTCACTCTCGGACGACGGGTGCGGGTGAGTGCGCATGGGCCGGGGGGTGGGTGGGCCGGAGGGATTAGCCGCCCGTGGGGCCGCCCCCTGAGGTGTGAGTGTCGCGGTTGCGGTCCGGGCGTCAAGGGCGCTCCTACGTCGCGTCGCTCCGCGATGGGCTGCGCCCACCCTTGACCCCCGAACCTCCACCGCAAGTACCTCTTTTTTTGGGGGGGCGGCCGGGAGGACCACGGGCAAGCTGGGATCGCGGTGACGGGTGCTCGGCCGACTGCGGGTGCCACGCGTCAGTTGCATGGGGCGACTCGGCCTGGCTAAGCGTCCACCCCCACCGGGTAGTAGCTGAGACTCATGCCCCGCTGGTCACCGGGGGTGGCCGGGTGCGGGTCAGTGCGCATGAGCCCGAAGCTGTGCGGACCGGAGGGATTAGCCGCCCGTAGGGCCGCCCCCTGAGGTGTGAGTGTCGCGGCTCCGGCCCGGCCGTCAAGGGCGCTCCTACGTCGCGTCGCTTCGCGATGACCTGCGGTCACCCTTGACTCCCGAACCTCCACCGCAAGTACCTCTTTTTTGGGGGGGCGGCCGGGGGGACCACGGGCAGGCTGGGTTCGTGGTGGCGGGTGCTTGTCCGGGTGCGGGTGCCACGCGTTAGTTGCGTGGGGGGACTCGGGCCGTCTCGGCGTCCACCCCCACCGGGTAGCGGTTGAGACTCATGCCCCGCTGGTCACTCGGGGTGGGTGGGGGACGGGAGGGTGCCCTGGCGGAGGAAGCGGGGCCGGGGCAACGGACCGGCGGGTGGGACGGGTGTGACTGGGGTGACGGGGGATGGCCCGTGGGGAGGCCGTCGGGCGCCTTTTGCGTGGGGAGTTGCGTTAGGCGCGCGGTAGGGCGCACCCGGCCGGTGGAGCGACTTCGGCGGTGGGGCGGGTGTGACTGGAGGGACGGAGGATGGTCCGTGGGGCGACCATCGGGCGCCTTATGCGTCGGGCGTTGCGTTAGGGGCGCTGTAGAGAGCACCAAGCCCATGGATGGGCCTGATGGTGGGGTGGAAGTGAGGGTCGGCCGGGCCTGGCGCGCGGACGGGTACGCGCAGCCCCTGCCGGGTGCCCCCCCTGGGCACACAGGCCACACCCGCCCCACCACTCGGATGCTCTACCCGCCTGATGCACCCCCACAGCGCACCTAACGCAACCGCCCACGCATAAGGCTCCACAGGCCCGCCCCACGGGGCATCTTCCGTCACACCCGTCACATCCGATTCACCGACCGGGTGCTCCCACCGGCCTGATGTGCCCGATGGCGCGCTTAACGCAACTCCCCACGCAAAAGGCCCGGGGCCGACGCCCCACAAGCCATCCCTCGTCCCACCCGTCCCACCACCCACCCCCAGTGACCAGCGGGGCATGAGACTCAGCTACTACCCGGTGGGGGTGGACGCTTAGCCAGCCCGAGTCCCCCCACGCAACTGACGCGTGGCACCCGCACCCGGCCAAGCACCCGCCACCGCGAGCACAGCTCGCCCGTGGTCCCCCCGGCCGCCCCCCCAAAAAGAGGTACTTGCGGTGGAGGGCCGGGAGTCAAGGGTGGGCGCAGCCCATCGCGAAGCGACGCGACAAAGGAGCGCCCTTGACGCCCGGACCGCAACCGCGACACTCAAACCTCAGGGGGCGGCCCCACGGGCGGCTAATCCCTCCGGCCCGCACAGTCCCCGGCCCATGCGCACTCACCCGCACCCACCAACCCCCAGTGACCAGCGGGGCATGCACCCCAGCCGACCACCCACCGGAGCGGACGCTTAGCCAGCCCGAGTCCCCCAACGCAACCACCGCGCGGCACCCGCACCCGGCCACGCACCCGCCACCACGATCCCAGCTTGCCCGAGTCCCCCCACGCAACCACCGCGCGGCACCCGCACCCGGCCACGCACCCGCCACCACGATCCCAGCTTGCCCGAGTCCCCCCACGCAACCACCGCGCGGCACCCGCACCCGGCCACGCACCCGCCACCACGATCCCAGCTTGCCCGTGGTCCCCCCGGCCGCCCCCACCCTTCCCTCTCGGACCGGAACCGCGACACTCAAACCTCAGGGGGCGGCCCTACGGGCGCCTAATCTCGGCGGTCGCCAGCGGGGCACGCGTCCCCTCATGCCGCCCCCGCGGCCTCCTCGTCGTACCTGCCCCTCGCCTCGTCCACCTGCTCGAAGTGGGTTTCCGCCCAGTCCTTGATCGCGGACAGCAGGCCGCGCAAGCTCTGGCCCAGGGGGGTCAGTTCGTAGTCGACCCGTACCGGGACCGACGGGGTTACCTCGCGGGTGATCAGGCCGTCGCGTTCCAGCGAGCGGAGGGACTGCGTGAGCATCTTCTGGCTGACTCCCGGGATCCGCCGGCCCAAGTCGCTGTAGCGCATCGCACCCCCGCCGTCGCCCCCGCCATCGCCCCCGGCCTCCCCCAGCGCCGTCACGATCAAGCTGACCCACTTGTCGCTTATCGCGGCCAGCAGTTGATGTGTCGGGCACTCCTTCAGGAACGCGTCGTAGGCGCGGCGGGCCTCGTCGCGGCGGGCTGCTGCCGTCTTGGTCGGCATGTCTTACCTCCGGGTACCGAACGCACCTTGCCGTACGTACTTACCAAGAGACTGTAGCTCTCTTAAAGTTCGTGCCCGAAGGGTTCGTACCTGAGGGTGCGTACCCGAACGGTTCGCACTTCAACGGACCGCCTACCAGCCCCAGTTCAGGAGTTTCGCCATGCGCGCAGTCGTCATCAAGTCCTTCGGTGGCCCCGACGTCCTGGAGGTCGTCGAGACCCCGCTGCCCGAGCCAGGACCCGGGCAGGTGCGGGTCAAGGTGGCCGCCGCCGCGCTCAATCCCGTGGACGCCGCGTACCGGGACGGCTACCTCGTACCGCTCACCGACGGGCAGTTGGGCCTCGGCTGGGATCTCGCCGGGACCGTCGACGCGGCCGGCGAGGGCGCCGGGTTCGCGCGCGGCACCGCGGTCGTCGGGGTGTCGTACGGGCCCGCGGCGACGAAGTCCCACGCCGAGTACGTCGTCGTGGACGCCTCCGCGGTCGCGCCCGCGCCCGCCACCGTCGACACCGTGCACGCCTCCACGCTCGCGCTCAACGCCCTGACCGCCGCGCAGGCCCTCGATCTGCTCGCCCTGAGCGCCGGGGACTCGCTGCTGGTCACCGGCGCCGGCGGCGCGGTCGGCGGGTTCGCCGTCCAGCTCGCGCACCACGCCGGGATCACCGTCACCGCCCTCGCCGGGCCGGACGACGAGCAGCTCGTACGGTCGCTGGGCGCCGACACCTTCGTACCGCGCGGCGCGACCGTCGCGCCCGCCGGTGTGGACGCCGTCCTCGACGCGGCGGTGCTCGGCGAGACGGCGCTGGCGTACGTACGGGACGGCGGCGCGCACGTGGGCGTCATCCCCGGCGCCTCCCCCGCCCCCGTCCGGTCCGTGCGGATCGAGACGGTGCAGATCAGCCCCGACGGCGCCCGCCTCGCCGAGCTGGTGAAGCTGCTGGACGCGGGGGTGCTGACGACGCGCGTCGCCGGGACGTACCCGCTCGCCGAGGTGGCGAAAGCGCACGCCCGGCTGGCGGCGGGCGGGGTACGGGGCCGGCTCGTCCTCGTCCCCTGATCGAAAAGAAATGTGACAGCGCTGTTGTATCCCCTAGGGTCGGGGTCCGATCCCCCGGCCTCAGGGAGAGCAACACCATGTCGCAGGAAGCCACCCTCCATCCCCCCGTCGAGCCCTACGACCACGGCCTGCTCGACGTCGGCAACGGCAACCACGTCTTCTGGGAGGTCTGCGGCAACCCGCACGGCAAGCCCGCCCTCGTCGTCCACGGCGGGCCCGGCTCCGGGTGCAGGCCCGGTACCCGGCAATGGTTCGACCCCGAGCGCTACCGCGTCGTCCTGTTCGACCAGCGCAACTGCGGGCGCTCCACCCCGCACGCGAGCGACCCCGCCGCCGACATGAGCCACAACACCACCGACGACCTCATCGCCGACATGGAGCGGCTGCGGGTCCATCTCGGCGTCGAGAGCTGGCTGTTGTACGGCTACTCCTGGGGCTCGACGCTGATCCTCGCGTACGCCGAGCGGCATCCGGAGCGGGTGTCGGAGATCGTCATCGCGTCCGTCACGATGACCCGCCGCTCGGACGTCGACTGGCTGTACCGGGGCGTCGGCGCGAAATTCCCCGAGCAGTGGGCGCGCTTCCGCGATGCCGTCCCCGACCGCGTGCGCGAGCAGGTCGGCGGCGATCTGAACGTACCCCTCGCGCTGCCCGCCGCCTACTCGCTCCTCATGGAGAGCCCCGACGCCGCCGTGCGCGAGCGGGCCGCGCTCGACTGGTGCGCGTGGGAGGACGCGGTCCTGTCCGACGAGCCGAGCGGTTCGGCCCGTCCGTACAGCGACCGGCCGGCCGCCGCCCGGCTGGCTCTCGTCCGGATCTGCGCGCACTACTTCTCGCACGGCGCCTGGCTGGAGGAGGGCGCGCTGCTGCGCGACGCGGGCCGGCTGGCCGGGATCCCCGCCGTGCTGGTGCACGGCCGGTTCGACCTCGGCACCCGGCCCGAGGTGCCGGTCGACCTGGCGGCGGCCTGGCCGGACGCGCGGCTGGTGATCGTCGAGGACGCGGGGCACAAGGGCAGCGCGACCGAGCGGCGCGAGGTGCTGGCGGCGCTGGACGGCTTCGCCGTGCATCGCTAGGTCGTGTCCGCAAAGTCTCGTCCGGCTCGCGATGCCTGGCACGCACGCTCGCGGCCCCACAGCACCCCCGCCCCGGAGCACTCCAACAGGGGCTTGCTTCGAGTGCACTCGAAGACGTTGGCTGTTGAGTCATGAAGTACACGCAGCTCGGACGCACCGGACTCAAGGTCAGCCGACTCGTCCTCGGGACGATGAACTTCGGGCCTTTCACCAACGAGGCCGACAGCCACGCCATCATGGACGCCGCGCTCGACGCCGGCATCAACTTCTTCGACACCGCCAACGTCTACGGCTGGGGCGAGAACAAGGGCCGCACCGAAGAGATCATCGGCACTTGGTTCGCCAAGGGCGGTGACCGGCGCGACAAGGTCGTCCTCGGCACCAAGGTCAACGGGAACATGGCCGGCGGGGACGGCCCGCCGTGGCCGAACCACGACAAGCTCTCCGCCTTCAACATCCGTCGCGCCGTGGACGCCAGCCTCAAGCGGTTGCAGACGGACCACATCGACATCTACCAGTTCCACCACATCGACCGTGCCACCCCGGTCGAGGAGATCTGGCAGGCGATCGACACGCTGATCGCCCAGGGCAAGATCCTCTACGCCGGCTCGTCCAACTTCCCCGGCTGGAAGATCGCCCAGACCAACGAGAACGCGCGCCGCGTCGGCTCGTACGGCCTGGTCAGCGAGCAGTGCCTGTACAACCTGGCCGAGCGCCGCGCCGAGATGGAGATCATCCCGGCCGCGCAGGAGTACGGCCTCGGCGTCATCCCCTGGTCGCCCCTCCAGGGCGGGCTGCTGGGCGGCGCGATCCGCAAGGAGCGCGACGGCAGCGGTGCGGGTGGCCGCTCGGCCGCCCGGCTGAAGGACTCGTCGCTCAGGGAGCAGATCCAGTCGTACGAGGACCTGCTCGACAAGCACGGCATCGACCCGGGCGAGACGGCGCTGGCCTGGCTGCTCACCCGCCCCGGCGTGACGGGCCCGATCTCGGGACCGCGGACGCTGGAGCAGCTCGAGTCCGCCGTACGCGCGGTGGACCTGGAGCTGTCGGACGAGGTGCTGGCCTCGCTGGAGGAGATCTTCCCGGGCCCGGGCCCCTCGCCGGAGGCCTTCGCCTGGTAACCCGGTAAGGGCTGCGGTAAGGGCTGCGAGCCGACGGGCAAGGTCGCGCTGGCGCCGCTACGGCGGCGTCAGCCGACCGCCGCCGCGATGGCGACGACGAGCAACAGCAGCACAAGCACACCGGCCATGATCCGGTTCCGGGTTTTGGGATCCACGCTCCGAGGTTAACGAGTGCCCGCGTGAGTCATGACGACGGCCCCGTCCGGATGTGCCGGGCGGGGCCTTGTCGTACGGGGGCTTACGGGACGTGGGATTACGCCGCCGTCGCCAGTTCGCCCCGGGGGACGAACTCCACATGCGGGCGGCCGTCGCGCAGGCCGACCTTGAGTCTGACTCCGACCACGCGTGCCATCACCAGTCCGATGACCGCCGCGGCGATCAGGGAGACCGCGCCGCCCGCCGCGAAGGCGATGCGGGCGCCGAAGGTGTCGGACACCCAGCCGAGCAGCGGGCCGCCGACAGGGGTGCCGCCGACGAAGACCATCATGTAGAGGCTCATCACCCGGCCCCGCATGGCCGGTTCCGCGGCCATCTGGACGCGGGTGTTGGTGGTGATGTTGGTCGTCATGCCCAGCACCCCGATCGGCACCAGCAGCAGCGAGAACAGCCACACCGTGGGCGACAGGGACACCAGGATCTCCAGCAGCCCGAAGCCCATCGCCGCGATGATCAGCAGCCGCAGCTTCGTGGCGCGGCGGCGGGCCGCGAGCAGGGCTCCGGCCAGGGAGCCGGCCGCCATCAGGATGTTGAAGAAGGCGTACATCCCGGCGCCGCCGTGGTAGACGTCGTTGGCGAAGGCCGTCAGCCAGATCGGGAAGTTGAAGCCGAACGTGCCGATGAAGCCGACAAGGACGATCGGCCCGATCAGATCGGGCCGGCCTCGTACGTAGCGCAGTCCTTCCCGCAACTGCCCCTTGCCGCGCGCGACGCGGTGCGCCTTGTGCAGCTCGCTCTGGCGCATCAGCAGCAGGCCGGTGAGCGGGGCGAGGAACGACAGGCCGTTCAGCAGGAACGAGTAGCCGCTGCCGATCGAGGTGATGAGGACACCGGCGACGGCGGGGCCGATCAGCCGGGCGGTCTGGAAGTTGGCCGAGTTGAGGCTGACGGCGTTGCGCAGTTGGTCGGGGCCGACCATCTCCGAGACGAAGGACTGCCGGCTCGGGTTGTCGACGACCGTGACCATGCCGACCATGAAGGCGATCAGGTACACGTGCCAGACCTGGACGTTCCCCGAGAGCGTCAGTACGGCGAGGACGAGGCCGCACAGGCCCATCAGGCCCTGGCTGACGATCAGGATGCGCCGCTTGGGGTAGCGGTCGGCGATGACACCGCCGTAGAGGCCGAAGAGAAGCATCGGCAGGAACTGCAGCGCGGTGGTGATGCCCACGGCCGCGGAGGAGCCGGTCAGGCTCAGGACCAGCCAGTCCTGTGTGACCCGGGACATCCAGGTGCCGATGTTGGAGACGACGGCGCCCGTCGCGAAGAGGCGGTAGTTGCGGATCCTCAGCGACGAGAAGGTACCGCCGCCGGTCGTGCCGGTCTTGTCCGTCTTGCTGTCGAGGGTGGAATTCGGTGCGGGGGCGGAGTCTGCTCCGGATCCCGTACTCAAAGTGGGTTCGCCTCCATTACGGCGCGCGGATTTCAGCGTTTACAGATGCGCGAGCTTCTCCAGCACGGGGGCGGCAGCGCGCAGCTTCGCCCACTCGTCCTCGTCCAGGCCCTCGGCGAGCGTGGTCAGCCAGACGTTGCGCTTGCGGCGGCTCTGTTCGAGCATCGCCTCTGCCTCTTCGGTCTGGCTGACGACCTTCTGCCGGCGGTCGTCGGGATGCGGCTCCAGCCTGACGAGCCCCTTCGCTTCCAGCAGCGCGACGATCCGGGTCATCGAGGGCGGCTGGACGTGTTCCTTGCGGGCCAGTTCGCCGGGTGTGGCAGAGCCGCAACGGGCGAGGGTGCCGAGCACCGAGATCTCGGTGGGACTCAGCGACTCGTCCACGTGTTGATGCTTCAGACGCCGGCCCAGCCGCATGACGGCGGAGCGGATGGCGTTCACGGCGGCGTCGTTCTCGTCGCCGTGGGTCAGGTCAGGCATGTATTTAGCGTAACTCATTACCCATGCTAAATACTACCGGCGCGCACGGGGCGCAGCGGTGGTCTAGCACACACGGATCGGGGGTCATTTACCCCCACATCACTCGTACGAGTGAGACTGCGGCGGAAAGCGACACGCCGGGCCCGGCCCGCCCGTGACCCTGGTCCGCATGGGATCGACAGTGCTCAGTCTGCGGATCGACGGTGAGCTGCTCGACCGGCTCCGGCGCCATGCCGCCATAAGGGGGATGAGTGTCCAGGACTACGTGGTCCAGGCGCTCGTCCGGGACGATTTCGACGAACGGTTCAAGGTGGCCGTCGACGAGACGGAGAAGTTCTACGGCTCGACGGCCTAGCCCTGCTCGATCGGCGCGCTCCGGCCCTGCTCCGATCGGCGCGCCTTACGTCAGGCCCAGCGCCGGCATCAGGTAGTAGAAGACGAACACCGCCGACACCACGTACATCGGCACCGGTACGTCCCTGCCGCGCCCGACGGCCAGCCGCAGGACGCAGAAGGTGATGAAGCCGACGCCGATGCCGTTGGTGATCGAGTACGTGAACGGCATCAGCACCATGGCCAGGAACGCCGGCACGGCGATGGTGAAGTCGCCCCAGTCGATGTCCCTTACCGATCCGGCGAGGATCAGGAATCCGACGGCGATCAGCGCGGGGGTGGCCGCCTGGGAGGGGACCATCGTCGCGAGCGGGGTGAGGAACAGCGCGAGCGCGAAGAGCGCGCCCGTGACGACGGACGCCAGGCCGGTCCTGGCCCCCTCGCCGACACCGGCCGTCGACTCCACGAAGCAGGTACCGGCGGACGCCGACGTCGAGCCGCCGGCCGCGACCGCGATGCCGTCGATGAACAGCACCTTGTTCATGCCCGGCAGCCGGCCCTTGTCGTCCATCAGCTTGGCCTCGTCGCCGACGCCGAGGATCGTGCCCATGGCGTCGAAGAAGCAGGACAGCAGCACGGTGAAGACGAAGAGGACCCCGGTCAGGATGCCAACCTTGTGGAAGCCGCCGAAGAGACTGAAGTGACCGAAGAGGCCGAAGTCCGGGGCCGCGACCGGGTTGCCCGGCCACTTGGGCGTGGTCAGACCCCAGTTGGGCTGCTTCGGGACGACGGCGTTGATGATCAGCGCGAGGACCGTCATGGCGATGATGGAGATCAGGATCGCGCCCGGCACCTTGCGGACGATCAGCGCGAGGGTGAGCAGCACCCCGAGCACGAAGACCAGCACCGGCCAGCCGTTCAGGTGCCCGTCGCCGCCGAGCTGGAGCGGCACCGTGGTCTGGGCGACGTCCGGGATGCGGGAGACGAAGCCGGAGTCGACCAGCCCGATCAGCATGATGAAGAGGCCGATACCGATGGCGATGCCCTTGCGCAGCCCGGTCGGCACGGCGTTCATGACGCGCTCCCGCAGCCCGGTCGCGACCAGCAGCATCACGATGACACCGGCGAGTACGACCATGCCCATCGCGTCGGGCCAGCTCATCCTCGGGGCGAGCTGGAGGGCGACGACGGAGTTCACGCCGAGCCCGGCGGCCAGCGCGATCGGCACATTGCCGATGACGCCCATCAGGAGGGTGGAGAAGGCGGCGGTCAGCACGGTGGCGGTGGCGAGCTGGCCGCCGTCCAGGTGGTGGCCGTACATGTCCTTGGCGCTGCCGAGGATGATCGGGTTCAGCACGATGATGTAGGCCATCGCGAAGAAGGTGGCGAAGCCGCCCCGTACCTCGCGGGCGACCGAGGAGCCGCGCTCCGAGATCCTGAAGTAGCGGTCAAGGGGCGGCATGCGGAACCTCAGTCGTCGTGGGGGGAAGATCGATAAGCGGTGGGAGACAGCGAGATCCGGCCAGATCGGCCGAAAACCGTTTCAGTATGAATAGATCAAGCGAAGATTGCTATCTCCGCGCGTAGACAGCGCGGAGGGCTGCCCCCGGTCGGTATGGCCCGACCCCGCCATAGACTGACGGCCATGACCAGTTCTTCGGCGGGAACGCCCCGGCGCGAGGCGCCCGAGCCCCTTGAGGGGCCGATCGTCGGCACCGTCACCGGCGGCACGATCATCTGGTTCGTCCTGTTCCTCGTGCAGCTCCCGTTCTACGGCTGGTACTCCGACCACGGGCACGCCTGGTGGATCTGGACCTGCCTGGCCGGCGGCGGGCTCGGGCTCATCGGCATCTGGTACGTACGGGGCAGGGACGCGGCGATCAAGCGCGCCGAGGCGGCGGCGAAGGCGGCCGAATCCGGACCCGGCACCGGCCCGGACGCCGAACCGACCGACTAGCCGGCACCGCCCCGGGCCCCGCCCCGGGTCCGCCGCCCCGACCCGACGCTCCCGCCCCGGCCCGACGCGCCCGCACCCCGCTCCGGCCCGACGCGCCCGCCCCGGCCTGTCCGGCGCGTGACCGCGCCCTTCCGGCCGTACGGTCGGAACCATGACGCAGCGGGCGAAAGACGACACGGACCCCGGGCTCGGCCGCGCCACCGGCCTCTCCACGGCGGAGGTCGCCGAACGGGTCGCACGCGGCGAGGTCAACGACGTACCCGCCCGCAACAGCCGGTCCACCGCCGACATCGTCCGCGCCAACGTCTTCACCCGGTTCAACGCGATCATCGGTGTGCTGTGGGCGATCGTGCTGCTGGTCGCGCCGATCCAGGACAGCCTCTTCGGCTTCGTGATCATCGCCAACACCGGGATCGGCATCGTCCAGGAGCTGCGCGCCAAGAAGACGCTCGAAGGGCTCGCGGTCATCGGCGAGGCCAAGCCCGCGGTACGCCGTGACGGCGCCACCGCTGCCGTCGCCACCTCCGAGATCGTCCTGGGCGACCTGATCGAGCTGGGCCCCGGGGACAAGGTGGTGGTCGACGGCGAGACGGTCGAGACGGACGGTCTTGAGGTCGACGAGTCGCTGCTCACCGGCGAGCCAGACCCCGTACTGAAGCACCCCGGCGACCCCGTGATGTCCGGCAGCTTCGTCGTCGCGGGCACCGGCGCCTTCCGGGCAACCAGGGTGGGCCGCGAGGCGTACGCCGCCCAGTTGGCCGAGGAGGCGTCGCGCTTCACCCTCGTCCACTCCGAACTGCGCATCGGCATCAGCACGATCCTCAAGTACGTGACGTGGATGATGATTCCGACGGCGATCGGCCTGATCATCAGTCAGCTCGTCGTCAAGCAGAACGACTTCAAGAACGCGGTCGCGCGGACGGTCGGCGGGATCACCCCGATGATCCCCGAGGGCCTGGTCCTGCTGACCTCGGTCGCCTTCGCGATCGGGGTCATCCGGCTCGGCCGCAAGCAGTGCCTCGTCCAGGAACTGCCCGCGATCGAGGGCCTGGCGCGGGTGGACGTCGTGTGCCTCGACAAGACGGGCACGCTGACGGAGGGCGGGATGGACGTCACGGAGCTGCGCACGCTGGGCGGCGCCGACGAGTCGTCCGTACGCCGGGTGCTGGCCGCGCTCGGCGCGTCCGACCCGCGCCCCAACGCCAGCCTCCAGGCGATCGTGGACGCGTATCCGCACGACGGCGGCGACGGCGGCCGGCTGACCCGGACGCTGCCGTTCTCGTCGGCGCGCAAGTACAGCGGGGCGGCCTTCGAAGACAGCGACGGCGCAGTGACCGGCTGGCTGCTGGGCGCTCCCGACGTGCTGCTGCCCGAAGGCAACCCCGTACTCACCGACGTCGACCGGCTCAACGAACAGGGGCTGCGCGTCCTGCTGCTCGCCCGTACCGCCGACGGGGTGGATCTGACGGCCCCGGAAGCGGCGGCCGGGGTGGCGGCGACCGCGCTCGTCGTGCTGGAGCAGCGGCTGCGGCCCGATGCCGCAGCAACGCTCGCGTACTTCGCCGAACAGCACGTCG
Organism: Streptomyces sp. NPDC087906; assembly: GCF_055584925.1. Lineage (NCBI taxonomy): Bacteria > Bacillati > Actinomycetota > Actinomycetes > Kitasatosporales > Streptomycetaceae > Streptomyces > Streptomyces sp. NPDC087906. The sequence continues at coordinate 721,932 of NZ_JBVJLC010000001.1, read as the reverse complement.
CCACGAAGGTCATCTCGGGCGACAACGCGGTGTCGGTGGGCGCCGTGGCGGGCAAGCTGGGCCTCGCCGGGGCGGACCGGGCGGTGGATGCCCGCCACCTGCCCACCGATAAAGCCGAATTGGCGGAGGCGCTGGAGGCCGGCACGGTCTTCGGCCGGGTCACCCCGCAGCAGAAGCGGGACATGGTCGCCGCGATCCAGTCGCGCGGGCACACGGTCGCGATGACCGGCGACGGGGTGAACGACGTCCTGGCGCTGAAGGACGCGGACATCGGTGTGGCAATGGGCGCGGGTTCGGAGGCGACCCGGGCCGTGGCGCAGATCGTGCTGCTCAACAACAGCTTCGCGACGCTGCCTTCGGTGGTGGCCGAGGGCCGCCGTGTCATCGGCAACATCACCCGGGTCGCGACGCTCTTCCTGACGAAGACGGTCTACTCGGTGCTGCTGGCGATCCTGGTGGTGTGCTTCCAGGTCGAGTACCCGTTCCTGCCACGGCACTTGACGCTGCTGTCGACACTGACGATCGGGGTGCCCGCGTTCTTCCTGGCGCTCGCGCCCAACAAGGAGCGGGCGAAGCCGCACTTCGTACGCCGGGTGATGCGGTACTCGATCCCCAGCGGGGTGATCGCGGGGGTGACGACGTTCGTCACGTATCTGGTGGCCCGTCAGTACTACTCGGGCCCCGGCTCGTTGAGCGCGGAGACCAGTGCGGCCACCCTCACGCTGTTCCTCGTGACGATCTGGGTACTGGCGATCATCGCCCGCCCGTACACGTGGTGGCGCATCGGCCTGGTGGTGGCGATGGTGGTGGCGTTCCTGCTCGTGCTGGCGGTGCCGTGGCTCCAGGACTTCTTCGCACTGAAACTGGTGGGCTCGGTCCTGCCGTGGACCGCCGTCGTCATCGCGGCGGTCGGCGCCGTACTGCTGGAGCTGGCGTGGCGGTGGGTGGACCACAGGACGGCGAGCACCGGCCCGCGGTCCACCCGCGCGGTTACTTGACCGTAAGGCCGTCACCGGCGGCGATGACGGCCGGGGTGGTGGACGTGCCGGCGAAGTTCCAGCGCCAGTAGCCCGTGACCGTCGCCTTGGCGGTGGTCTTCAGGTTGCCCGTGCTGTTGGTGGTGACCGTCTTGACGGTCGTGTACGTGCTGCTGGTCTTCGGACGGAACTGGAGCTGCACCGACTGGCCGGTGTAACCCGCGTACTTGTACGTCTCCCAGTTGGCGCGCGAGAGCTTGCCGGCGATCGTGATCGTCGCGCCCTTCTTGGCCGGCTCGGGGGTCGCGTCGACCGTCAGCTTCGACAGCCGCTGGAGCCCCGTCGTGCCGGCGGTGTCGTTCTGCGTGATCTCCCCGTCGTTGGCCAGCACGGCCGCGCCGACGTGCCACGACGTGGAGTCGCTGTTGAGCAGGAACGCCGGGTCGACCGTGACGGTCAGCGTGCAGGTCGACGTGGTGGCGCCGGCCGCCTTGCAGGTGGCCTCGTCCTCGTTCTGCCCGAAGCCGAAGCTGTTGTCGTCGTCCAGCGACGTGCCGATCCACAGGATCGTGGACGCGTCGACGATGCCCGAGTCGTCCGACGCGGTGATGGCGACGGTGACCTTCTTCGGCGCCGTCGTGCCGACGACGATCTTCTTGCCGCCGTTCACGACGACCTTGCTGACCACCGGGGCGGAGGCCGCGACCCGCGCGCGCTGGCGCGCCTGCGGGTCGACGGTGTGGCCGCCCAGCTTCGAGTACGCGAGGTGCCCGGCGCCCGGACGGTCCTTGGCCGGGGCGGCCTGCGAGGCAGGTATCGCCAGGGCTGACAGGGCCAGGGCGCCGGACACGACGGCGACGGTGGCGCGAATACGCATGTGTTCCCCAATGAATGACTGGTCTGGAGCCTGCTGGCTCGAAAGATCAGACAACGGCAGGGCACAAATGGTTGTGTTCGATGTGAACTCGAAGTGAAGTTCCTGCTGACTTCCCCTTCACACCAAAGCCGACCACAGTGGGCGCGCCCGCGATCACACGGCGGCCACGCCCGCGATCAGTCGAACCACCGGTCGCGCTCCAGCTCCTCCGTGCGCGACGGGTCCTCGATCAGCGCGGCCACCTCGAACCGCCGCGGCCACTGCCCCGCCGCCCACGCGAGACCGGCCGCCACGCCCTCAAGGGTGGCCGCGTGCAGCACCCCGTCCGGTGTCCTGCGCCAGTCCAACTCGGCGCCGCCCGCGACCAGCTCGTCGTGCTCCACATACGTCTCCGGCGTCCCGGCGCCCAGCAGCGCCCGTACCGAGGCCGGTACGGCGTGCTCCTCGCCCTCGGTCGTCACCTCGGCGGCGACCACGTCACTGAGCCGCCGCACCTGCAACAGCTCGGCCAACTCGGCCACCCGCCCCGGCGACACCGGCAGCAGCGCCTGCCCCGCCGCCAGCGGCAGCAGATCGGGCGCGTCGGCCACGACCGCGTCGGCGGCGTCCACGATCCGTACGACGCCGTCCACGACCACCCGCAACTCGTCCGGCAGCGTGACCTGTTCGGGGTCGAGATCGGCGAGCGCCGAGTACAGCGCGTGCAACTGCGCCGGTGCCACCTCCCGCTCCGGGTCGGCCAGCCTGCCCAACAGCTCGGCGGCGCCGCCCGGTTCGTCCAGCAGGGCGGCGACCGAGGTCCGCACCCCGAGCGCGCGCAGCACCTGCACGTCGTCGAAGCCGGTCGCGTCCACCGGGTCGTAGAGCCCGGCCAGCAGCGGATCGCCGCCCGCCGAACGCAGCCCGGCAGGCCGCCGCCCGTCGAGCACCGGATGGTCGCGCAGCCACCACGCCGTGTACGAACGGACCGCCTCCGTCGTCCCGTCGGGCAGCAGCACCCGTACGGGCGAGGTCAGCGCGTCCCGCAGCGGCGGGCGCGCCAGCAGGGCCAGCGCCTGCGGCCACGCGTCGTCGTCCACGAGATCCAGGTCCCGTACGGCGACGATCTCCGTGGCGACCGGCGGTACCGGCGTCTCGGGCAGCCGGTCCAGCACGTCCTCGCACCACACGTCGACCGCGTCCAGCAGCCCGGCGTCGTCGGGCTCGGCGAAGTCGCCCTCACGGGGCTCCAGTTCGTCCGGGTCCAGCACTATGTCCGAGGCCCGCACCAGTGCGAAGTTGGCGAGCACCCCGCACGCGGCGAGCGGCTGCTCGCCCCAGCGCTCGGCCAGCTCGGCGTCGCAGAAGGCCAGTTCGTCCTCGCGCATCACAGCCGCGAACGGGCTGCCGGGCAGCACCAGTTCACCGGCCGGTGCCAGCTCGCCGTCCTCGTCGGTCAGCGCCAGCGCCCCCAGCCACGGCTCGTCGCCGGGCTCAAGTCCCGCGTCCTGTACGAGCCGCAGCACCGTCTCGGCCAGCTCGTCGGCGTCCGGCGTGTCCCCGTCCTCGTCCCACACCTCACCCGCGTCCATCGAGGCCGCCACGGCGGCCCGTACCTGCGGGGTCGTCAGCACCGCGCGCGGAGTGGCGGGCAGCGCGCCCAGCTTCTCCAGCAGCGGATGAGCCGCGTCGGGATGCGCGACCTTCAGCCCCAGCCGCGCCAGCTCGGCCGGCGCCTCCGTGTCGGGCAGCGGCAGCAGGATCTGCCGCGGCCCGATCGCCGTCCGCCCGTTCGCCAGCGGCACCGGAAGCCCGGACAGCCGGTCCGGATCGACGCCCGCCAGCGACTCGTACAGCCTGCGCCACCACTCGGGCGCCCGCTCGGCCCCCGCGATCCGCTCCACCGCGTCGCCGAGCGGCAGCCGGCCCACACCGAGCGTCCGCAGCTCCGTACGGCGCTCAAGTCCCCCCGGCAGCAACGTCGGCAGCACCTCCGCCAGCACCAGCACGGTCTCGGCGCTCGCGCCCTCCACCACCTCGGCCTCGAACGGCCGCAGGGCCTTCGCGGGCTCCTCCTCGTCCCCCGGCCCCGCAGGAGCCAGGAAGGCGACCCTCGGCAGCCGCTCCAGGATCGCCGCCCGCAGCCGCCCGTCCAGCTCGCCCTTGCCGAGCGGCCCCGGTACCAGGTCGATGGTCCCCGTCGACACCGGCTCCCAGCCGCCCAGCAGCTCCGCGTACCCGTCGGCCGCCTGCCCCACGAGGAAGTCGGTCAGCGGCCCCGGCGCCGGATGGCGCCGCGTCGGATCCAGCGGGAACGAGGCGATCAGCAACGCCGGAACACCCAGCGGCTCGTCGGTCGGCGTCGGCGCGTGCACGAACGGCGCCGTACGCGGCCGGGCGGGCGCGCCGTCACCGTCCACCGGCACCGCCCAGGTCACCGACCAGTGCGGCCGCAGCCGCTCCTCGACGGGCCGCCCCTCCAGCAGCGCGGCCTCGGTGACCCCGCTGCGGGCCACCACCCGCCAGCGGTGGATGTCCCCGCCGCCCGCGCTGTCGTCCACATGCACGTACGGTCCGTCCTCGGAGCGCCGCAGTACGCGGTCGCCGTCGGGCGTCTCGACCACGACCTCGGCGAGCCCGGCGAGGGTCAGCAGCAGCGCGTCGTCGATCCCGGCGAGCAGCCGCTCGACCAGCTCCAGCGCGGCGGCGTCACGCAGCGGCAGGACCACGGCGGTGTCGTACCCGTCCGGCACGGTGCCCTCGGCGGGCAGCGGCAGCCGCAGCAGCGGTACATGCCCGTCGCGGCGCCGCAGCTCGTCGCCGAGCCCCGGGCTGTCCTGCGCGGCCTGCTCGGCGAGCCCACGCGCGTCGGCGAGCGACCAGCGCACGCCACCGTCCCGCCCGATCACCGCGGGCTCGTCGCTGACGGCCAGCACCGCCGCGAACCCGACGCCGAACCTGCCCACGGCGGTATCGCTGTCGTCGCGCTTGGCGGAGGCGCGCAGCGTGGACAGCGACTCGACGCCGACGGCGTCGAGGGGAGCGCCGGTGTTGGCGGCGACGAGGACGGCGTCGCCGTCGGCGGGCCGCCGCCGCAACGTCAGCCGCAGCCGTCCCTCGACGCCGGCCCGTGCCGCGGCGTCCGCGGCGTTCTGGGCCAGCTCGATGACCAGCCGGTCGCGGTAACCGCCGAGCGCGAGGTCCTCCTCGGCGTTGGCGTCTTCCCTGAACCGCGCGGGACTGGCGCCCCAGGCGTCGAGCACTCCCCGCCGCAGCCGCGCAGTTCCGAACGGGTCGGAACCCTCGGTCGTCCTGACGCTCACGCTGTGACTCCGCTCTTGTTCTGGCCGACGTGTGTCCGGCCGAAGGTACCGGGTCGCCGTCCGGCGGGGGTCGCGGGTCTTGGTTGCGGTTGTCGCCGGGGGCCGTTCCGGGGAGGTGTCCTGCGCTGCACGATTTACGGCGCGTACTCGTCCCCCACGCGGTGCACCCGGACATGCGCCGCAAATCACGCTTTACGCTCCGGACACCACCCCTGCACGACCCCCTTCAGCCCCCGGGCCCGCATCGGGTGTTCCCGGCCACCGGCCGGAAGGGACCGGGCGCCCACGCCAGGGACGCAGCCGCACCCCGCACGCACCCAGCCACCCGCGCCCACGCGGGCGCTGACGTCGGAACCCACCGTCGGGAGGGGGCCGGGGCCGCAGGAGGGGGGTGTCCGGACGTAAAGCGTGGGAGCGCTAGCGATCGAGCAGTCCGGACACCCCCCTCCGGAGGCCCCGGAACCCGGAACCCGGCACCGGCACCGGCACCGGACAAGCGGACCGCAACCGAGACCGCGAACCCGCCCGAAGGGCTACGCGTGACCGGAACCCGGCGTCTCCGACGCCCCCGCGCCCAGCGAAAACGCATCCGCGCCCATCGAGTCCAGCACCGGCGGCGGTGGCCGCAGCGGCGCCGGCATGACCGCCGCCTCCGAGTGCCCGCCGCACCCGTACGCCAGCGAGACCACATGCCCGTCCGCCGGCGAGAACTCGTTCGCGCAGACGCCGAACGCCTGCCGCAGCGAGCCCGCCAGCGGGACCAGGAAGCCGCAGGAGACGCAGGGGGCGGGCGCCGCCTGCGCCATGGCCGTCTTGGGGCCGAACGATTCGTCCCAGCGGTCGGCTGCGGCGTGCAGGCCGTACCGGGACAGCACGCGCGCCCGGCGCATGCCCAGCTCCTCGGCGACGGCCGCGATCGTGCCGCGCACCGGCAGCTCAGGGACGGGGGCCGACGACGAGAGCGGCGGCGACAGCTCCGCGTCCTCCGCCTCCACCAGGTCCGCGAGGTTCTGCGGGGTGACGACCTCCGGGACCACCGAGTTCGGCGGCGGCGCGTCCTCGCCCGTGTAGCCGGGCTCCAGGCGCAGATCCTCCGCCTCCGTGGGCAGCAGGTCGCCGGGGCCCATGTCGCCGGGGCGCAGCCGCTCGCTCCACGGCACCCATTCGGGGGCCAGCAGCGAGTCGGGGCCCGGCAGCAGAACCGTCTCGTCGAGCGTGACGAGCTTGGAGCGGGACGCGCGGGTGACCGTCACGGCCCAGCGCCAGCCCCGGTAGCCGGGCTCCTTGCATTCGAAGAAGTGGGTGACCACACGGTCCCCGTCGGCCACCGCCGAGACATGCTCCCCCACGACGGCGGGCGCCGCCGTCTCCTCGGCGGCTGCCCTGGCGAGGTCTACCGCCTCGGCGCACAGACGGTCAGGGGTACGGCTTCGCGTCGTCGCAGCACTCACAGGTCTCGCTTCTCTCCTACGCCGTATCACGGGTGCGCCGGCCGATCAGCGGTGTACGAGCCGAGGGCGGAGCGGACCTGGGGACCGCATCGACGTCCAACGCCCGACCACTTCCCGGGCACACCTACCGTTATCCATTCTGCGGGATGACGAAGAGGCGCGCGGCCGAGAACAACCGCCGGTGGCGCGCTACGCACGCTACCCCCTCTCTCGCCCGCCGCCCACCTGCACGCCGTCTCTTCCCGCAGTTCGGACAACACCGCAACAAGGCCGTGACCCAAGGGAGGGCCGGGTGAGGGGGTGTCGGAGCGGTGCGGCGCCCGGCCCCGTCATGGCCGAGATCGGTTCGGTTTCCCGGCGTGTGGGGCACTATGACGGGGTGGCAGCCGCAGGGTCGTCCGATGACGCCGGCTCGCTCCGCAAGTCGGCGCGGGCCCTGAGTCGTGCCCTGAGGGCGCCGTTCACCCGCACGGCGAAGGGCATCCGCAAGGTCACGCACGCCCACGGGGCGGGCGAATCGGGGCTCGGAAAACTGATCGAGCTGCATGCCGTGAACGGCGCGGGCGACGTGATGATCACGGTCGCGCTCGCTTCCACGGTGTTCTTCTCCGTGCCGACGGACGAGGCGCGCGGCCGGGTCGCGCTGTACCTGGCCGTGACGCTGGCGCCGTTCACCCTGCTGGCCCCGGTGATCGGCCCGATCCTGGACCGGGTCCCGCACGGCAGGCGCGCCGCCATGGCGATCGCGATGCTGACCAGGGCCGTGCTGGCGATCGCGATGTCGAGCGCCGTGGCGACCGGGGGGCTTGAGCTGTATCCGGCGGCGCTGGGGGTGCTCGTCGCTTCGAAGGCGTACGGGGTGGTGCGCAGCGCCGTCGTACCGCGGCTGCTGCCGCCTGGCTTCCCGCTGGTGCGGGCGAATTCGCGGGTGACGCTGGCCGGGCTGCTGGCCACGGGTGTGGCGGCGCCGATCGGGGCGGGGCTCCAGTCGCTGGGGTCGCCGTATCCGCTGTACGGGGCGTGCGCGATCTTCCTCGGGGGTGCGTTCCTGGCGTTCTCGATGCCGGCCAAGGTGGACTCGGCGAAGGGGGAGCGCAAGGCGCATCTGCTGCTGCACGGGAAGGAGAAGCGGCCCAGTCTGCGGTCGGTGGATCCTTCGGTGCTGCACGGTCTTGAGGCGAATTCGGCGCACCGCATGCTGTCCGGGTTCCTGACCTTCTTTCTCGCGTTCCTGCTGCGGGAGCATCCGCTGTCCGGGCTGAGCGAGGCCGTCTCGCTCGGCATCGTGGGGGTCTCGGCAGGGGCGGGCAACGCGCTGGGTACGGCGGTCGGCGCGGCGCTGAAATCCCGGGGTCCCGAGGTGATCATCGCGACGATGCTGGGGATAGCGCTGACGGCCGCCGTCTTCACGGCGATCTTCTTCGGCGGGGTGATGGTGGCCGTCCTGGCGGCCGTCGCCGGTCTGACGCAGGCGCTGTCGAAGCTGTCGCTGGACGCGGTGATCCAGCGCGACGTGCCCGAGCAGGTGCGTACGTCGGCGTTCGCGCGGTCCGAGACGGTGCTCCAGATGGCCTGGGTGGTGGGTGGCGCGATCGGTATCGCGCTGCCGCTCAACGGGGTGCTGGGGGTGTCGGTCGCCGCCGCCATCCTCGCGGTCGGCGCGCTCGCCGCTGTACGGGGGCTGCTGCGCGCCGCCAGACACGGCTCGCCGCACCCCCGCGCCGCCTGAGCCGGAACGACCGATAGCCTTCGGCCCATGACCGTTGCGTTCTTCTCTGGTAAGGGCCGCAGGGCCGGTGTCGCCCTCGGTGCCGTGTCGGCCGGGCTGCTCGTCCTCGCCGCCTGTGACAAGCCCACCCCCATCGCCACCGTGACGGTCGGGACGAGTACGACCCACACCGAGGCGTCCTGCTACAACGACGGCAACGCGATCAAGTCGGGCGACGTCAAGCCCTGCCTGAACGAGAAGGCCGGGCACAGCATCAAGGTCGCCACCGAGGACACGGTCAGGTTCGGGGTCGACCCGAAGATCGCCGACCACGGCTGGGAGCTGTTCCTCAACGGCCAGCAGGCCGAGGGCACGCCGAGCAAGACGACGTACCGCACCTTCCCCGGCGCCTCGTTCTTCCAGGCCAACCAGCAGACCGGCCAGCCCGCCCCGGACAGCCTCCAGGTCAGCGTGGTGGAGATCGGCGGCGCCGGCGGCCAGGAGATCTTCGGTGTGTGGCACTTCGAGCTCAAGAAGAAGAAGTCCTGACGCTGCCATGCGCGTACTGGTGGTCACGGCGGTCGCGGCGGAGGCGGACTCCGTCGTCGCCGGGCTGACCGGGTTCGAGCGCCGCGAGGTGTCCCCGCTGCCCGGTGGTCGCACCCTGACCGCCGGTACGACCGGGGGCGGCGCCCTGCTGGACGTCCTCGCGGGCGGTGTCGGACCGGCCGCCGTCGCCGCGGCGACGGCCACGGCGCTGGCTGTCGGCGGCCCGTACGACCTGGTGGTCTCCGCCGGCATCGGCGGCGGCTTCGCGCCGCACGCCCCGCTCGGCTCGCTCGTCGTCGCGGACGCGATCGTCGCCGCCGATCTGGGCGCCGACACGCCCGACGGCTTTCTCGGCGTCGAGGAACTGGGTTTCGGCCGGGGCGTCCATCTGCCGCCCGCCGGGCTGACGGCCCGGATGGCCGCGGCCACCGGCGCCGTACTCGCCCCCGTACTGACCGTCTCGACGGTGACCGGCACGGCGGCCCGTACGGCGGAGCTGACCGCACGTCACCCCCGGGCCGCGGCCGAGGGCATGGAGGGCTTCGGCGTCGCCGAGGCGGCGGCCGGGTACGCACTTCCCTGTGCCGAGCTGCGCGCGATCTCCAACGCCGTGGGCCCGCGCGACCGGGACGCCTGGCGGATCGGCGCCGCGCTGGAGTCGCTGCGGCGCGCGGTCACGCTGCTCATCCCCGTATTCGAGGGGTCGTCCGTTTTCGAGGAGTCGTCATGACCCTGCAGATCGCCTATTCGCCCTGCCCCAACGACACGTTCGTCTTCGACGCCTGGGCGCACGGCCGGGTGCCGGGCGCGCCCGAACTCGACGTGACGTTCGCTGACATCGACATCACCAACGGCATGGCGGAGCGCGGTGAGTTCGACGTACTGAAGGTCTCGTACGCCGTGCTGCCGTGGGTGCTGGACGAGTACGCGCTGCTGCCGTGCGGCGGGGCGCTGGGCCGTGGCAACGGGCCGCTGGTCCTCACGCGGGACGCGGACACCGATCTGACGGGGAAGACCGTCGCCGTGCCGAGCGAGCGCTCGACGGCGTATCTGCTGTTCCGGCTGTGGGCGGCGGACGTCGTCCCCGGCGGGGTCGGCGAGATCGTCGTCATGCCGTTCAACGAGATCATGCCGGCGGTACGCGACGGCAAGGTGGACGCCGGTCTCGTCATCCACGAGGCGCGCTTCACCTATCAGGATTACGGGCTGCGGTCGCTGGCCGACATGGGTGAGCACTGGGAGACGACGACGGGGCTGCCGATCCCGCTCGGCGCGATCATCGCGAAGCGCTCGCTGGGCGAGGAGACGCTGCGGCTGCTCGCCGAGTCGGCCCGTACGTCGGTGCGGATGGCGTGGGACGACCCGGCAGCCGCGCGGCCTTACGTGGACGAGCACTCCCAGGAGATGGACCCGGCCGTCGCCGACCAGCACATCGCCCTGTACGTCAACGAGTTCACCGCCGACCTCGGCGAGGACGGCTACGCGGCCGTACGCGGGCTGCTGACGCGGGCCGCGACCGAGGGGCTCGTACCGCCCCTCGGTCCTGACGCGCTGCGTTTCGTATAGCGCTGCGTTTCGTATAGCGCTGCTTTTCGTGTGGCCGCGTTGTGCGGTCGGGTGCGCGGGCCGGTCAGACGTCGAGCTGGTCGGCCACCGCGCGGAGCAGTCCTGCGATCTTCTTGCCGTGCACCTTGTCGGGGTAGCGGCCGCGCTCCAGCATCGGGGAGATGTTCTCCAGCAGGGTCGTCAGGTCCTGGACGATCGAGGCGAGTTCGTCGGGCTTGCGGCGCTGCGCCGCCGCGACGGAGGGCGCGGGGTCGAGCACCGTGACCGACAGGGCCTGGTCGCCGCGCTGGCCGGCCACGACCCCGAACTCCACGCGCTGGCCCGGCTTGAGCGCGTCGACTCCGGCGGGCAGGACCGACGAGTGCACGAAGACGTCGCCGCCGTCGTCGCGGGAGAGAAAGCCGAAGCCCTTCTCGCTGTTGAACCACTTGACCTTGCCGGTAGGCACGTCTGTCCTCGTCCTCGTTGTCGTAAGGGGCGCGACCCGGCCCGCCGGGGCGCGCGCAGCACAGAAAAAACGCTCTGGATAGCACTACAGCGGGCCCGTTGACCCGCCATCCCCAAGGCTAATGGTCCAGGGGCTGGTGACAAGACGTCGCCGGACGGTTCCTGTCCGCTGCCGTCCGCAGGGAACTACCCTGGTGAGGTGACTGCTACTCCTGTACCCCGCACCGCGGACGAAGCCGCTCCCGGCGACGGCCTGGTCCGTATCGGCGCGATCGTCTTCATCGTCGGCGCCGTCGCCACGCTGGTGACCGTGGCGCCGCTGTTCCTCGGCACGCGTCCGTTTCCCTCGGTCGCCTACGCGGTCTGCATGCTGATGGCGGTCGGGTTCGTCATCGCCGCCGCCGGCATACTGCGCACGATCGGCGCGCAGCGCCGTCAGGCGAAGTCGGCCGCCGCAGCATCGCGCGCGGGCCGCTCGGCCGCGTAACCGCGCAGCCAGTTGGGGAAGGCCGTCAGGTCACGCAGGATCACCTCGGCGCCCGCGGCGCGCAGCTCCTGCTCGTCGCACGGGCCTGTCGGTACGGCTACGGAGAGCGCGCCGGCCGCGCGGGCGCCGCGTACGTCACCGGTGTGGTCGCCGACGTAGACCGTCGCGCCGTACTCGCGCAGTGCTTCCGCTTTCGCCTCGGCCCACAGCCAGCCGACGACGGCGTCGGGTGCGATGCCGAGGTGCGAGAGGTGGAGTTCGGCGTTCGGCTCGTGCTTGGCCGTCACGACGATCGCCCGCCCGCCGAGTTCCTGGACGGCGGCGACGGCGGCGCGGGCGCCGGGCATCGCGAGGGTCGGGGCTATCGCGAATGTGGGATAGATCTCCCGGTAGCGGTCGCCCACCTCCTCGATCCGGTCCGCCGGGAACCACTGCGCCAACTCCTGGTCGAGCGGCGGACCGAGCCGGGTCACGGCGAGGTCCGCGTCGATGAAGACGCCGGTCTCGGCGGAAAGTGCCTGGTAGGCGGCGTGGATGCCGGGCCGTGAGTCGATGAGCGTCATATCGAGATCGAAACCGACCGTGGGTCCGTGCCGCGCCGTGAGGGATGCCATGACACCCATTGTGCCCAGGCGGATGGTCATATTCGGCTGGCTAGACTTAGCCAAGCCTAACCATCCCGGTGACATGTTGTCGCTGTCCCCGTCCGTTGATCTTGTTGATTGGTCCTGATGCCAGCCGCCGCCCCGACGAGCCCGAGCGCCGCGCCGAACACCGGTCGTCAGACCCGGGACGACGGCGCTCCCGGTGCCAGAAGGGCCGTGATCGCCCGCCGTATCGGCTGGACGGCGGCGGCCGTCGTCGCCCTGCTGCTCGCTGTGCTGCTGAGCCTCGGCGTCGGGGCGCGGGCCGTCGGCCCGTCCGCCGTGTTCGACGCGCTGCTGCACGGCGGGCACAGCGACGACGCGGAGGTCGTCCGCCAACTCCGGGTGCCGCGCACGCTGCTGGGTCTGATGGTCGGCGCGGCGCTGGCGCTGGCGGGCACCGCGTTGCAGGGCATCACCCGCAACCCGATCGCCGACCCGGGCATCCTCGGCATCAGCCAGGGCTCGTCGGTGGGGGTGGTGCTGGCCATCTCCGTGGCCGGTGTGCACACCCTGTCCGGTTATGTGTGGTTCGCCTTCGCGGGCGCGGCCGTCGCTTCGGTGGTGGTGTACGCCATTGCTTCGAGCGGCCGGGGCGGTGCGACGCCGGTGAAGCTGGCGCTGGGCGGGGCCGCCGTCAACGCGCTGCTGGTGTCGGTGACTCAGGGCGTACTGACCACGAACGCGGCGACGCTCGACGAGTTCCGCTTCTGGCAGGTGGGGTCCGTCGCCGGGCGCGACGCCGGAGTCGCGGGCCAGGTCTGGCCGTTCCTGCTGATCGGCGCGGTGCTGGTGGTGTCGGTCGCGCGCGGGCTCGACGCGCTGGCGCTGGGCGACGACGTCGCGAAGGGGCTCGGCCAGAACGTCGCGGCCGTACGGATCGTGGGCGGCGTCGGCGCGACGCTGCTCACCGGCGCCGGGGTCGCCGCCGCCGGGCCCATCGCGTTCATCGGCCTCGCCGTACCGCACATCGCGCGGGCGATCGTCGGCGGCGACCACCGGTGGGTGCTGCCGATGGCGGCGCTCGTCGGGCCGGTGATGCTGCTCGTGTCGGACGTGATCGGCCGGGTCGTCTTCCCGCCGAGCGAGGTCCCGGCGGGCGTGATGACGGCGCTGCTCGGCGTGCCGTTCCTGGTCTTTCTCGTCCGCAGGAAGGCGGTGCCGGCATGACGGCGCCTGTGGCTGCTCCGGTGCGGCCCGCCGGTTACGCGCGGGTGCGGGCGGGGCGCGGCTCGTTCCTGCTGCACCGGCGGGCGGCGGCCGTGGTCGGCGTGCTGGCGGTGCTGCTGGCCGCGGTGTGCGTCGCGTATCTGTGCGTGGGCGAGAGCTTCGTGGCGCCCGGCGAGGTGCTGAAGGTCGTCTTCGGCCGGCCGTCACCGGACCAACTGGTCGTCGGCACGCTGCGGTTGCCCCGGATGGTGCTGGGGCTGCTGGTCGGGGCCGCCTTCGGGATCGCGGGCGCGCTGATCCAGACCGTCGCCCGCAATCCGCTCGCGAGCCCCGACATCATCGGCATCAGCCAGGGCGCGGGCGCGGTGACGGTCGGCGCGATGACGTTCGGCGTCACCTCGTACACGGCGCTGCCGTACCTGTCGGTCGGCGGCGGACTGCTGGCGGCGGCGCTGGTGTACGCCTTCGCCTGGCGCGGCGGGCTGCACGCGACGCGCTTCGTGCTCATCGGCATCGGCTTCGCCATCGCGCTGCGGTCCGTCACGACCCTGTTCCTGACGAAGGGCGACGTGCTGGTCGCCCAGCAGGCCCAGGTGTGGATGACGGGCTCGCTCAACGGCCGCGGCTACGACGAGGCGGCGCCGCTCGCGCTCGTCCTGCTGGTGCTGACACCCGCCGTGCTGTGGGCGGCGTACGCGCAGCGCACGGTCTCCATGGATGACGACACCGCGCTGGCGCTGGGCGTACGGCTCGGGCGGGTACGGCTCGGCCTCGTCGGCCTGGGCGTGATCCTGGCGTCGGTCGCGACGGGCGCGGCCGGTCCCGTCGACTTCGTGGCGCTGCTGGCGCCGCAGATCGCGCGGCGGATGACCCGTACCGCGCAGATCCCGCTGCTGTCGTCGGCGCTGATGGGCGCGTTCATCGTCGTACTGGCCGATCTGCTGGCGCGGGTGGTGCTGTCGCCGACGGAGCTGCCGGTGGGCGTCCTGACGGCGGCGGTCGGCGCCCCGTATCTGATCTGGCTCATCATGCGCAGCCGTACCGCAGGAGGAAAGTGATGAGCAGGCTCACGGCCCGCGATCTGACGCTCGCCTACGAGGACCGCACGGTGGTCCACGACCTCGATCTGGCCGTCCCGGACGGCCGGGTGACGGTGATCGTCGGCCCGAACGCCTGCGGCAAGTCCACGACGCTGCGGGCGCTGGGGCGGCTGCTGAAGCCGCGCCGGGGCGCGGTGCTGCTGGACGGCGCGGAACTGGCGAAGATACCGACGAAGCAGATCGCCCGCTCGATCGGCCTGCTGCCGCAGTCCCCCGCGGCCCCGGAGGCGATCACCGTCGCCGACCTGGTCTCGCGGGGCCGCCAGCCGCACCAGAGCTGGTGGCAGCAGTGGTCGGACGAGGACGAACGCGCCGTCACGGAGGCGATGCGCCGCACGGACGTGACGGCGCTCGCCGACCGCTCGGTGGACGAACTGTCCGGCGGCCAGCGGCAGCGCGTCTGGATCGCGATGGCGCTGGCCCAGGAGACGGACCTGCTGCTGCTGGACGAGCCGACGACGTTCCTGGACATCGCCCACCAGGTGGAAGTCCTGGACCTGGTCCGCCGCCTCAACCACGACCAGGGCCGCACGGTCGTGATCGTCCTCCACGACCTGAACCAGGCGGCCCGCTACGCGGACCACCTGGTGGCGATGAAGGAAGGCCGAGTGGTGGCGGAGGGCCCCCCGTCGGAGGTGGTGACGGCGGCGCTGGTACGCGAGGTCTTCGGCCTGGAGTCGGTGGTCATCCCCTGCCCGGTAACGGGCGCACCGCTGGTGATCCCGGGAGAGCCGTACCGCCCGGCGGGCGGGACGGGTACGGGGCTGCCGGAGGCGTCGTCGGAACGGGCGAAGGGGTAACAGGGGTAACCGCGGGCGCACCCGCGTGGCTGGGCGTTGCCGCCGCGGGGACCGGGACGAGTAACGGGGTCGCCGCGCGTCGCGGCGGCACCGTCGTCCCCCACCCCGCCCCTTCCCGAAAGCGGGCAGCTCGCCGGGCGGCGAAGGCGCAGGCGGGGCGCGGGTCGAGGGCTGCCCCCCCCGGGGGGGGCCGTAGCGCGCCACAGGCGCGACTGCGGGCGGGGCCCGCTCCCGGGCCGTGCCAACGGACCCTGGCCGGACCCGTGTCAGGGCCGCCGCCCGTCGAACCAGCCCCGGGCCCGCGACGAGCGCACGCGTCGTGGCCCGACGTGACGGCCGGACCCCCGACCGCAGGCGGGGGCAGACCGTGAGAGGCGGGCTCGCCGCGAAGCCTCAGGGGCGGCGGCGCGCGCGCCAGACCAAGTACAGGGCCGACGCCACGGCCGCCGTGCGGACCACCACCGGCCAGAGGCCCTCCAGGGCTTCGCCCATGCCGCCCTTCGGGATGGGATTGCCCCAGCGGCCCGCCGTTTCGCCCCAGAGCCAGACCAGGCCGCCCGCCGCCGCCACGCCCGGGAGGCCGAAGACGGCCCATTTCGCTTCCGCGCGGGACAGCGTGCGTGAGGCGTACGCGAGGAGCCAGCCGCCGGCCAGGGCCAGCCAGGAGCCGAGGAAGGCGCCGGCCACCAGCAGGGCCGCCGCCAGGAGCAGGAGCGGGTTCGACAGGCCGGCGCGGGCCTTCTCCGCCTTGCCTTCCGCGCGGCGGCGGCGCAGCCGCAGGCGGCGGACGACGGGCGGCGGCGGGGCCGCCTCCACCGGGCCGGTGTCCTCGTCCGCGTCCTTCGGATCCGCCGCGCCCGGCGGTTTCCGGGGCATCATCGGCGGCTTGAGCAGTTCGGGGATCTCGACCCCGCCCACGAACCCCGGCACGTCCGTACCCGCGTTCATCGACCCCAGGCCCCCCAGCGGGCCCGGCTCGACCCGCCACCAGTCGGGGGCCGCGCCGGTCGGGGCCGTCTCGTCCATGCCCGCCAGGTGCGGCGGCGGCGGGGAGTCCGACTGCTGGCGCGGGATGTCCGCCCCGCGCCCGCGCCCCGGCGCGCGGCCCCAGCGGGTGCGCTGCTCAGGGACTGCGGGCGCCGGCGGCTCGGGGGGCGGCGAGTACGTGACGGCGCCGCCGTCACCCGCTCCGGTCGCCGCGCGCACCACCTCGTCGGGCTCGCCGAGGCGGCCCAGGATGCGGCGCACCGACGCGGGGCTGTCGCTGCCGAACGTGCCGCGCTGCCGGTCGATCTCGTTGCGCAGGGTCGAGACCAGTCTCATCCGGGTCCCGGAAGGCAACTGCTGCTGCTGGGCCACATCCCCGACGCGGCTCAGATAGTCGTAGACGAGCTGATCGCTCTCGATCCCCACACAGCCCTCCGCACAGACCACTTCCCACATGACGTCCGCTCGCGATGGTGTCGGAGTCATCCCCGTACGTCCAGCCCGTGACGGCCGGTACGGGCCCCCCGAGGGGCTACCTTGGGGCGGATGGGGAACCCAGCGAGCCCGAACAGGAGGCGCACGTGTCACAAGGAACCGGCGGTACGCCACCGCGCACGCTCGCGGAGGCCCTGCGCGGCCGGGGAGACGAGTCGCTCACCGCCCTGCTGCGCGCGCGGCCCGACCTCCTGTCGCCCGTGCCGAACGACATCTCACAGCTCGCGACCCGGGCCGGCACCCGCGCCTCCGTCGTCCGGGCGCTGGAGCGGCTCGACCGGTTCACGCTCCAGACCGCTGAGGCGCTCGCCGTCGCCCCCGAGCCCGCCGAGTACGACACGCTGCGCGCGCTGCTCACCGGCGACGAGGGCGACGAGCGGATCGCGCAGGCCGTCGCCACCGCCGTGGCGACCCTCCGCGACCAGGCGCTGATCTGGGGCGACGACGACCGGCTGCGGCTCGTCCGCACCGCCAGGGAGATCCTGGCCCCCTCCCCCACCCACCCCTCGCCGACCGGGCTCGGCCCGACCGTCGCCGAGGCCACGGTCGGCATGTCGCCGACGCGGCTGCAGGAGATCCTGACCGCCGCGTGGCTGCCCAGCACGCACGACCCGGTCTCCGCCGTCGCCTCCCTCACGGAGCTGTTCACCGACCGCACGCGGATGGCGGCCCTGCTGGACACCGCGCCGATGGAGGCCCTGTCCGTGCTGGACCGGCTGGTGTGGGGTCCCCCGTACGGCGAGGTCACCTCCAGCCCCACCCCGCCCGTGCAGTGGCTGCGCGACCGCGGCCTGCTGCTGCCCGCTTCGACCCGCACCGTGGTGCTGCCGCGCGAGGTCGCGCTGCATCTGCGCGCGGGCCGTGCGCACCGCGTGGTCGAGCCGGCCGCACCCGCCGTCGCCGCGCGCGCCGAATACCGTCCACAGGTTGTGGACAGCGCGGCGGCCGCCCAGGCGTTCACCGCACTCGGCACCATCGAGGAGCTGGCGAAGGACTGGAACGAGGGCGGCCCGAACGTCCTGCGGGCCGGCGGCCTGTCCGTACGCGACCTCAAGCGCACGGCGACAGCCCTCGGCGTCACCGAGACCCTGGCCGCCTTCTGGGTCGAACTGGCCTTCGCCGCCGGGCTGCTGGCGGCGGACGGCGAGTCCGACGAGCGGTACGCGCCGACCCCCGCGTACGACGACTGGCAGGAGCTGCCCGACCCCGAGAAGTGGGCGCGTCTCGTCACCGCCTGGCTGACGGCGACCCGCACGTCCGGCCTCGTCGGCACCCAGGACACCAAGGGCCGCACCCTCGCCGCGCTCGGCCCGGACCTCGACCGCGGTCCGGCGCCCGAGGTGCGGCAGCGGGTGCTGCACCTGCTCGCCACCCTGCCCGAGGGTTCGGCCGCCGACCCCGAGTCGCTGCTGGAGCGGCTGCGCTGGGAGCGCCCGCTGCGCACCGCCCCCGCCGCGGGCCGGCCGGAGGACCTGCGGTCCAGGCTGGCCGCCTGGACCCTCGGCGACGCCGAGCTGCTGGGCGTCACCGGGCGCGGAGCCCTGTCGTCACAGGGCCGCGCGCTGCTGACACCTCCCGGCGCCGGCTCCGCCACCGCGTCCGAATCGGCCGCCGACCCCGGCGCCCCCGCCCTCACCGACGCCGAACTCGCCGCCGCCGCCCAGCGCGCCGCCCACGCGCTCGCTCCCCTCCTTCCCGAACCCCTCGATCACGTCCTCCTCCAGGCCGACCTCACCGCCGTCGCCCCCGGGCCGCTGCTGCGGCCCCTCGCCGAACTCCTCTCCGTCGCCGCCGAGATCGAGTCGAAGGGCGGCGCGACCGTCTACCGGTTCACGCCCGGATCGGTACGGCGCGCGCTCGACGCCGGACAGACCGCCTCCGACCTGCACGAATTCCTCAGGACGCACAGCCGTACGCCCGTACCGCAGCCGCTCTCCTATCTCATCGACGATGTGGCCCGCAGGCACGGACACCTGCGGGTCGGCGCCGCTTCCGCGTACGTACGCTGCGACGACGACGCGCTGCTCGGCGAGATCCTCGCCGACAAGCGGTCGCAGGGACTGCGGCTGCGGCGCATCGCCCCGACGGTCCTGGCAGCGCAGGCCGACCCGACGACGCTGCTCGAAGGGCTCAGGTCGATGGGGCTCGCGCCCGCCGCCGAGTCCGCCGAAGGCGACGTACTGATCACCCGGGCCTTCGCCCACCGCACCCCGCCCCGCACCGCCCCCGCCCCGGTCCCCGACGGCCCCCGCGCCCCCGAACCCGCCCTGCTGGGTGCGGCGGTCAAGGCGATCAGAGCCGGCGACATGGCGGCGACGGCCGTCCGCAAGCCGGGCTCGGAACCGGTGGCCACCGGCGACCTGCCCCGCACGAACGCGGCCGAGACCCTGGCGACCGTCCAGGCGGCCGCGATGACGGGCGCGACCATCTGGATCGGCTACGTCAACGTGGACGGCGCGGCCACCCAGCGCGTCATCGCACCCGTACGGGTCGAGGGCGGTTTCGTCACCGCGTACGACCACACGGCGGACGTGGTGCGGACCTTCCCCCTGCACCGCATCACAGGAGTCGCCGAGTTGGCCGACGACCCGGCCTGACCGGACGAGCCCGGCGGACGTCGAAAGTCAGGGCACTCCCAACGGAACATGAGCGAAGCCCCGCTGCTGTCCTTCCCGGACAGCAGCGGGGCTTCGCTCATGTTCCAATTCGTACAGCGACCACTGACAACGGGCGTTCGCCCAGGTCAACGCCGGGATCGCGCCAACCGGTTGATCCGTTCGCTCCACGAGGGAGCCTCGACCTCGGCGGTCTTCGGCTTCGTGGCCTTCGGGTCCGGCTTCGTCCGCGAACTCGAACTCGCCTTCGTGAGCGTCTTCGTGAGCGTCTTCGTGCCCGGCTTCACGCCCGGCTTCGTCGTCGGCTTCGACTTCGGCCTGAGCCGGGAAGCCGGCCTGCGCTCCGTCTTCGTGTCCACCGTCGTCTTCGGCTCCGACCGGTCCGACCGCTCCGAACGGTCCGACCGCCCCAGCCGCTTCCCCGACCGCTTCTCCGCATCCTTCGCCACCGGCGCCACACCCAGCGAGTGGTACTTGCGCCCGATACGCCGGCCCAGCAGCAGATACGCGATCAGCGCACCGCTCGTGTTCATGATCACGTCGTCCACGTCGAAGGCGCGGCCCTCGACGATCGAACCCTGCGCCAGCTCCACCAGGACCATGACCACGGCCGTCAGCAGCACGACCCTGATCATCCGCAGCCTGCGCGGCACGAGCACCGGCAGGATCAGTCCGAAGGGCGCCCCCATGACGATGTTGCCGCCGACCTGCTTGCAGGCGGCCAGGAACGTGTAGTCCTCCATGTACTGCCGCAGCGAGCGGCCCGGATGCAGGTTCGACCCGGCGATCTTCGCGGAGGCGGGCGAGGGGGTCAGCGTCAGCTCCGCCAGGACGACGGAGAAGGCGACCAGTGCGATGAACGCCACCACAAGTATCAGCACTCTTAAGGCGGTTCGGCGCCATGGATTTCTGGCCGGGGCGGCGACTCCGGACGTGGCCCGTTCCGTTTCAGCGGTCATGACACCCTGCTGCCCGCGCAGCGCCCGGATAAGCGGTTGGGAGCGCACCGCCCCGTATCGGTTCCCGATGCGCGACACTGGACGTTTGGCATACGGAAAGGGCGCCGCTGTGAATGGACCTCTCATCGTCCAGAGCGACAAGACACTGCTGCTTGAGGTCGACCACGAACAGGCTGACGCCTGCCGCCGCGCCATCGCTCCGTTCGCCGAGCTGGAGCGGGCCCCCGAGCACATCCACACCTACCGGCTGACCCCGCTCGGGCTGTGGAACGCGCGTGCGGCCGGGCATGACGCCGAGCAGGTGGTCGACGCGCTGGTGGAGTTCTCCCGCTATCCCGTTCCGCATGCCCTGCTCGTGGACGTCGCCGAGACGATGGCGCGCTACGGGCGGCTCACGCTCTCCAAGCACCCCTCGCACGGTCTGGTGCTGACCTCGACCGACCGCCCGGTGCTGGAGGAGATCCTCCGCTCCAAGAAGGTCGCGCCGCTGGTCGGCGCGCGGATCGACCCGGACAGCGTCGCCGTCCACCCCTCCGAGCGCGGCCAGATCAAGCAGACGCTGCTGAAGCTCGGCTGGCCGGCCGAGGACCTGGCGGGTTACGTCGACGGCGAGGCGCACGCGATCGAGCTGCACGAGGACGGGTGGGCGCTGCGCCCGTACCAGAAGCAGGCCGTCGAGAACTTCTGGCACGGCGGCTCCGGAGTGGTCGTGCTGCCCTGCGGCGCGGGCAAGACCCTGGTCGGCGCCGGTGCGATGGCGCAGGCCAAGGCGACGACGCTGATCCTGGTGACCAACACCGTCTCGGCCAGGCAGTGGAAGCACGAACTGGTCAAGCGCACCTCCCTGACCGAGGAGGAGATCGGCGAGTACAGCGGTACGCGCAAGGAGATCCGCCCGGTCACGATCGCCACATACCAGGTGCTGACGACGCGCCGTAAGGGCGTCTATCCGCATCTGGAGCTGTTCGACTCGCGCGACTGGGGGCTGATCCTCTACGACGAGGTGCATCTGCTGCCCGCGCCCGTGTTCAAGTTCACCGCCGACCTCCAGGCGCGCAGGCGGCTGGGGCTCACGGCCACGCTGGTACGGGAGGACGGCCGCGAGTCGGACGTGTTCTCGCTGATCGGCCCGAAGCGCTTCGACGCGCCGTGGAAGGAGATCGAGGCGCAGGGCTACATCGCGCCCGCCGACTGCGTCGAGGTACGCGTCAATCTGACCGACAGCGAACGGCTCGCCTACGCGACGGCCGAGGCCGAGGAGAAGTACCGCTTCTGCGCGACGACTGCGACGAAGCGGAAGGTGACCGAGGCGCTGGTGCGCAAGCACAAGGGCGAGCAGACGCTGGTCATCGGGCAGTACATCGACCAGCTCGACGAGCTGGGTGAGCATCTGGACGCGCCGGTCATCAAGGGCGAGACGAGCAACGCGCAGCGCGAGAAGCTCTTCGAGTCGTTCCGGCAGGGCGAGATCTCGGTGCTGGTCGTGTCGAAGGTCGCGAACTTCTCGATCGACCTGCCGGAGGCCACGGTCGCGATCCAGGTGTCGGGGACGTTCGGCTCGCGCCAGGAGGAGGCGCAGCGGCTCGGCCGGGTGCTGCGTCCGAAGGCGGACGGGCACGAGGCCCGGTTCTACTCCGTCGTCGCGCGGGACACGATCGACCAGGACTTCGCCGCGCACCGGCAGCGCTTCCTGGCCGAGCAGGGGTACGCGTACCGCATCATCGACGCGGACGAGCTGCTGGCCGGCAACTGATCCCGGCGGCGGGCCCTGTCACGTCAACGGCGCTTGACGCCGGCTTCCTCGGCGAACTCGCCGAGCACGGCCACGCCGATCGCGGCGCTGACGAACGACTTGACCGCGCGCAGCGCGCCGCCGAGCCGGGGAGTGGAGTGGTGGGCTGCGGCTTCGGCCGCGCCGTGGGCGGGGGTGAAGGTCGTGGTGGTCATGTGTCCAGCATGGTCGCGGGCCCCGTCCCTGGCATCGCTCCGCAGAGTGAACCGTACGGTCGGCCGCCTATGTCCTGAGTCGTACGGCATCCCCTACGGGATGGAGGCGACCGCGTAGTCCTCGCGGGATTCGCCGCCGGAAAAGCATTCGCGCCGTACGTCAGCCGCTGACTAGAATCTCCCCCTTCCCCGCCTCCCTCTGCGGAGTGCCGCTGTCCGGACGGAAACCGGACGGCCGCCCTTGACGTGAACCACTCCCCGGAGGATGCACCGTGCCCGCGCACGCCCCTGAATCAACACCCGACCCCGCATCCGGATCCGGTCCGCTCGAACGGGAACGTGCCCATCTGCATGCCTCGCGCGCCGCGCTGCGGGCCATGCGCGAGGACGTGAAGTCCCTCGACATCCGCGACGTGACGGCGAACTGGGTCAACGCGGCCGTGCTGGAAGCGCAGATCGAGGAGCGCATCAAGGCCCTCGCCGATCTGTCCCACACCCCGCTCTTCTTCGGCCGGCTCGACTATCTGCACGCGGTCGGCGCCGAGCAGGCCGAAGGCGCCGAGGGCGAGCGCTTCTACATCGGCAGACGCCATGTGCACGACACGGGCGGCGATCCGATGGTCGTCGACTGGCGCGCGCCCGTCTCGCAGCCGTTCTACCGCGCGTCGAAGAAGGACCCGCTGGACGTGGGGCTGCGCCGCCGCTTCGGCTACACGTCGGGCGAACTGACCGCGTACGAGGACGAGCATCTGTCCGACCCGACCGAAGCCGCCACGTCGAGCAAGCTGCTACAGGCCGAGATCGAACGGCCGCGCGTCGGCCCCATGCGGGACATCGTGGCGACGATCCAGCCGGAGCAGGACGAGATCGTCCGCTCCGGGCTCAGCGGCAGCGTCTGCGTGCAGGGCGGGCCCGGCACGGGAAAGACCGCCGTGGGGCTGCACCGGGTGGCGTATCTGCTCTACGCGCACCGCGAACGGCTGGCCCGTACCGGCACGCTCGTCATCGGTCCCAACGCGTCCTTCCTGCACTACATCGAGCAGGTGCTGCCCGCCCTGGGCGAGCTGGAGGTGAAGCAGGCGACGGTCGACGAGCTGGTCGGTTCGGCCGTGCAGGTACGGGGTACGGACGCGGCGCCCGCCGCCGTCGTCAAGGGGGACGCGCGGCTGGCGGAGGTGCTGCGGCGCGCGGTGCGCTCGCATGTGTCGATGCCGGCCGAGCCGCTGATGGTGGTGCGCGGTTCGCGGCGCTGGCGGGTGCCTGCGTACGAGATCGAGGAGCTGGTCCGGGAGTTGCTGGACCGCGACATCCGCTACGGAGCCGCGCGCGACGCGCTGCCGCAGCGCATCGCGCATGCCGTGCTGGTCCGGATGGAGCAGTCGGGCGAGGCGCCCGACGACCGGGTGCAGGACGCCGTCGCCCGCAACCCCGCCGTGAAGGCCGTGGTGAAGGCGGTCTGGCCGCTGGTCGATCCGGCGAAGCTGGTGCTGCGGCTGCTGTCCGACGCGGAGTTCCTGGCCGAGCACGCGGAGGGGCTGCTGACGGCGGAGGAGCAGCGGACGATCCTGTGGGAGAAGCCGGCGCGCGGCCTGAAGTCGGTGAAGTGGTCGGCCGCCGACGCCGTGCTGATCGACGAGGTGACCGACCTCGTGGCCCGGACGCACTCGCTGGGGCATGTCGTCCTGGACGAGGCGCAGGACCTGTCCCCGATGCAGTACCGCGCGGTGGGCCGGCGCTGCTCGACCGGTTCGGCGACGGTGCTGGGGGATCTGGCGCAGGGCACCACGCCGTGGGCGACGGGCAGTTGGGCGGAGGCGCTGAAGCATCTGGGCAAGGCGGAGGCGGTGGTGGAGGAGCTGACGGCCGGCTTCCGTGTGCCGCGCGAGGTGATCGCGTACGCGTCGCGGCTGCTGCCGGTGATCTCACCGGGGCTCGCCGAGGTGGAGTCGGTGCGTGAGTCGCCGGGCTCGCTGTCGGTGCGTACGGCGGCCGAGGGCCGGGACGAGGCGGTGGTGGGCGCCTGCGTGGAATCGCTGGCGCACGAGGGGTCGACGGGGCTGATCGCGGCCGACGCGCGCATCCCGGCGCTGGCGAAGGCGCTGACGGCCGCCGGGATGCCGTACCTGTCGCCGGGCGAGGAGACGACGGCCGAGTCGCGGCTGACGCTCGTACCGGCCTCACTCGCCAAGGGACTTGAGTACGACTACGTCGTCCTGGACGAGCCGGCGGCCGTGGTCGCGGGCGAGCCGGACGAGCGTACGGGGCTGCGGCGGCTGTATGTGGCGCTGACCCGCGCGGTGTCGGGGCTGATCGTGCTGCACGGGGAGCCGCTGCCGGAGGCGCTGGCGACGGCCGAGGGCGGGATCGGGGCGACGGCCGGGGGCGGGGCCGGGGCGACGGCGGGGGGCGGGATCGGAGCCGGGGCCGGGGTCACAGGTCCCTGACGGCTGCCGCGAGGGTCGCCACGCCTTCCACGATGTCCGAGCGGGTGCTCGCCGCGTAGCCCAGGACCAGCCCCTTCCGGGTGGCGCGCTGCGTGTGCCAGGAGAGCGGATGGACCTTGACACCGCGCGCGAGCGCCGCTGCGGCGAGGGCGGTGTCGGTGGGTCCCTCGGCCCCGTTCGGGAACGTGATCATCAGGTGCAGACCCGCCGCAGCGCCGTGCACCGTCGCCTGCGGGAGATACGCGCCGATCGCCGCCGTCATGTCGTCACGGCGACGGCGGTGACGGCCGCGCAGCAGGCGCAGGTGGCGCTCCAGCGCGCCCGACTCCATCAGCTCGGCCAGCACGAGCTGGGGCAGGACGGCATTGCCCAGGTCGGCCAGTCGCTTGGCGGCCACGAGCGCGTCGCGGTAGCGCGGGGGCGCG
The DNA here is from genome assembly GCF_055584925.1 of Streptomyces sp. NPDC087906. Taxonomy (NCBI): domain Bacteria; kingdom Bacillati; phylum Actinomycetota; class Actinomycetes; order Kitasatosporales; family Streptomycetaceae; genus Streptomyces; species Streptomyces sp. NPDC087906. The sequence goes on along the minus strand of NZ_JBVJLC010000001.1, from coordinate 696,982 downwards.
ATGATCCAGCCGGTGCGCAGGGCGGGGGCGAGGAGTTTGGAGACGCTGCCGACGTAGCAGACGCGCTCGGCGAGCATCGAGCGCAGCGCGGGCACCGGCGGGCGGTCGTAGCGGTGTTCGGCGTCGTAGTCGTCCTCGACGATCAGGCCGCCCTCTTCGGCCCAGCGCATCAGCTCGCGGCGGCGGCCACCGGCCAGGACGACCCCGGTGGGGAACTGGTGGGCCGGGGTGAGCATGACGGCGGGCGCTCCGGTGGCGCGCAGGTCGGCCACGCGAATGCCGTCGGCGTCGACCGGCACCGGCGGGGTGGTCAGCCGCCAGTTGTTCAGGTGCTGGCGGACGCCGAGCGAGCAGGGGTCCTCCACGGCCATCGTGCTGATGCCGTCGTCCCTGAGCACCTGGGCGAGCAGGCCGAGCGCCTGCGAGGTGCCCGACACGACGAGTATGTCGGCGGGGTCGGCCCTGATCCCCCGGTTGCGGCCCAGCCAGTTGGCGACGGCCGTACGCAGCGCCGGAGCGCCCCGGGGGTCGCCGTAGCCGAGGTCGGCGGCCGCGAGTCCGGCGAGTACGGACCGTTCGGCGCGCAGCCAGCCGGTACGGGGGAACGCGGCCAGGTCGGGCAGTCCCGGCGACAGGTCGATACGGGCGGGCGCGGCGCGCAGCGCGTCGAAGACGCCCGTGCCGGGCGCGGCTGCGAACAGGGCCTTGTCCGGCACGGGCGCGGCGGGCGCCGCCGGGGTGGGGGTGACCGGCGCCGGGGCCTGCGGGATCACGGGCGCCGCGAGCACGGTCGTACCGGCCCTGCCGCGCCCCTCCGCGTGGCCGTCCTCGATGAGCCGCTGGTACGCCTCGGTCACCACACCACGGGAGACCCGCAGGTCGGCGGCGAGCAGCCGGGTGGGCGGCAGCGTGCTGCCCGTCGGCAGCCGGCCGTCCGCTATCGCGCGGCGCAGTTGCCCGGTCAGCCAGTCGGACAGACCGCCCGGCGGCGCGTCGGCGACGTCGAGTTGGAGGAAGTCGGAGCCGGCCGCTTCGGAGCCACCTGTTGTGGACCTGTGCGACGGGCCCTCATTGGATCTGTGCACCGAACCATTGTGCCGCCAGGGTGGACGGCATGGATACCGAAGTGAACACGGCGTACGTGCACGGATATTCGCGGCGGGAGGCCAGGCGGCTGGCCGACCAGGCCGACACCCTGGCGGAGTTGCTGCATGCCGGTACGGCATACCCGGCGGGCAGCACGGTCCTGGAGGCGGGCTGCGGGACCGGGGCGCAGACGGCGCATCTGGCGGGGAGCAGTCCGGGCGCCCGGATCGTCGCCGTCGACCGGTCGGCGGCTTCGCTGGCGCGGGCGCGCGACCGGCTGGCCGACCACCCGCACGACGCCGTCGTGGAGTGGCTGCACGCCGACCTGCTGGATCTGCCCTTCGCTGACGCGGAGTTCGACCATGTCTTCGTCTGCTTCGTCCTGGAGCATCTGCCCGACCCCGGGCGGGCGCTGGCCGCGCTGCGCCGGGTGCTGCGGCCGGGCGGCACGCTGACGGTGATCGAGGGCGATCACGGGTCGGCGTTCTTCCACCCGGACAGCCCGTACGCGCGCGCGGCGGTCGGCCATCAGGTCCGGTTGCAGGCCGAGGCCGGCGGGAACGCGCTGATCGGCCGCGAGCTGGAGCCGCTGCTCACGGCGGCGGGGTACGCCGACGTCGCCGTGCGCCCCCGTACGGTCTACGCCGACCGGACCCGGCCCGCGCTGGTGGACGGGTTCACCCGCAACACGTTCGTCGCGATGGTCGAGTCCGTCAGGGGCGAGGCGGTGGGGGCGGGGCTGAGCACGGCGGCCGACTTCGACCGGGGGATCGCGGACCTGCGCCGCACGGCCGAGGAGGGCGGCACCTTCCACTACACCTTCTTCAAGGCCGTGGCGGTGAACCCGTGAGCCTGCGAACCCCTGAACCGGTGGGCCCCTGAGCCCGTGAACCCGTGAGCCCCTGAACCGGTCAAGCGGTCAACCGTCCTGGCGGCCGGGTGTGTCGAGCGCTTCGCGCCATTCGCGTACCGCCGCCGCCGACACCGGGGCGTCCCATCCGTCGGGCCTGGCCGCGCTGCCGATGTGGAAGCCGTCGATGCCGACCCCCAGGAGCTGCGGCAGATGGCCGAGGCGCAGCCCGCCGCCCACCAGGATGTGGTGGCCGTAGCCCGCTTCGGCGCGGTTCGCCGCTTCGGCCTCGGCCAGCAGGGTCGGCATGCCGTCGTCGACGCCGGCCGGGGAGCCCGCCGTGAGGTAGGTGTCGAGGCCGGGCATGTCGGCGAGTTCCTTGCGGAGGGTGTCGCGGTCCACGGCGCGGTCGATCGCCCGGTGGAACGTCCAGTGGCAGCCGTCCAACTCGGCGACCAGGCGCTCCACGGTCACCAGGTCGGGTGTGCCGTCGGGGTCGAGGAAGCCGAAGACGAACTCCTCCGCGCCCTCGGCCCGCATCGCGCGGGCGGTCCTGACCAGTTCGTCGACCTGGTGGGGGCCGCCGGCGGCGAAGCCGTCGGCCAGTCTGAGCATCACGCGCAGCGGGATGTCGACCGCGGCGCGGATCTCGGCGAAGGTCTCGCGGGTGGGGGTCAGTCCGTCGGCCGCCATGTCGGTGACGAGCTCCAGGCGGTCCGCACCCCCGTTCCGGGCGGCGGTCGCGTCGTCGGCGTCGAGCGCGATCACCTCCAGGACTGCACGCTTGCTCATGGGATCCCATTCGGCTCGTGTCCGGACAAAGCGCCGGCTATAGGTCTAGTCCAATGTCCCAGCCTAAACGGCGGTACTGCTCTCCCGCATCACGGGACCCACCCTTCCATACCCCTAGGGGGTACTATGGAGGAACTGGTCGACCACGAGGAGCGGTACACCATGAGCCTCACCCGGACCACCGGCACCGCCGACACGGCGGCCACGGCGGAGATCGAACTCGTTATCGGCGGCATGACCTGCGCCTCCTGTGCGGCCCGTGTCGAGAAGAAGCTGAACCGGATGGACGGTGTCGAGGCCACCGTCAATTACGCCACGGAGAAGGCCAAGGTCAGCTACCGGGGTGCCGATCTCTCCGTCCAGGATCTGATCGCCACCGTCGAGGCCACCGGCTACACCGCCGAGGAACCGGCGCCGGTCCGCCCCGCCGGGGACGCGCAGGCCGGCGAGGAACCGGCGAGCACCGAGGACGGCGCCCTGCGGACGCTGCGGCAGCGGCTGATCACCTCCGTCGTCCTCGCCGTGCCGGTCATCGCGATGGCGATGATCCCCGCGCTCCAGTTCGACAACTGGCAGTGGCTGTCGCTGACGCTCGCCGCCCCCGTCGTGACGTACGCCGCCTGGCCCTTCCACCGCGCCGCCTGGACCAACCTGCGGCACGGCGCGGCGACGATGGACACGCTGATCTCCGTCGGTACCTCCGCCGCCTTCCTCTGGTCGCTGTGGGCGCTGTTCTTCGGGGACGCCGGTATGCCGGGCATGCGGCACCCCTTCGAGCTGACCATCGCCCGCTCCGACGGCGCGAGCAACATCTACTTCGAGGCCGCCGCGGGCGTCACCGCCTTCATCCTGGCCGGGCGCTACTTCGAGGCCCGCTCGAAGCGGACGGCAGGCGCCGCCCTGCGTACGCTGCTGGAGCTCGGCGCCAAGGAGGTCACCCTGCTGCGCGACGGCCGGGAAGTGACCGTGCCCACGGACCGGTTGCGGGTCGGGGACCGGTTCCTGGTCCGCCCCGGCGAGAAGATCGCCACCGACGGGACCGTCGTCGAAGGCTCGTCGGCCGTGGACGCCTCCATGCTCACCGGCGAGTCCGTACCGGTCGAGGTCGCCGCCGGTGACGCGGTGACCGGCGCGACCCTCAACGTCGGCGGCCGGCTCGTCGTGGAAGCGACCCGGGTCGGCTCCGACACCCAGCTCGCCAGGATGGCGCGGGTGGTCGAGGACGCCCAGAACGGCAAGGCCGCCGTGCAGCGTCTCGCGGACCGGATCTCGGCCGTCTTCGTGCCCGTGGTCATCGTGCTCTCCCTCGCCACCCTGGCTTTCTGGCTCGCCATCGGTGAGGGCATGGCCGCCGCCTTCACCGCCGCTGTCGCCGTTCTGATCATCGCCTGCCCCTGTGCTCTCGGTCTTGCCACTCCCACCGCCCTCATGGTCGGCACCGGACGCGGTGCCCAGCTCGGCATCCTGATCAAGGGCCCCGAAGTGCTGGAGTCCACCCGCCGGGTCGACACCGTCGTCCTCGACAAGACCGGCACCGTCACCACCGGCCGGATGACCCTCCAGCGCGTCCACACCGCCGACGGGGTCGACGAGCAGGACGCCCTCCGCACGGCCGGTGCGCTGGAGCGGGCATCGGAGCACCCCGTCGCCCGCGCCGTGGCCGAGGCCGCCACCGCCCGCTTCGACGCCCTTCCCGCCCCCGAGGACTTCGCGAACGTCCCCGGCCTCGGTGTGCGCGGCGCGGTGGAGGGCCGCGCCGTGCTCGTCGGCCGTACGAGCTTCCTCGCCGGCGAGGGCATCCGGCTCCCCGAGGAGTTGGAGACGGCCAGGCTCACCGCCGAAGCGGCGGGCCGCACGGTCGTCGCCGTCGCCTGGGACGGCCGGGCGCGCGCCGTCGTCGAAGTCGCCGACGCGGTCAAGGAGTCCAGCCCCGAGGCGGTCCGCAGGCTCCGCGCCCTGGGACTGAACCCGATCCTGCTCACCGGTGACAACAAGGCCGTGGCCGAGGCCGTCGCCGCCGAGATCGGGGTGACCGAGGTCATCTCCGACGTCCTCCCCGAGGACAAGCTCGACGTCGTCAAGCGCCTCCAGGACGAGGGGCACTCCGTCGCCATGGTCGGTGACGGCGTGAACGACGCAGCCGCCCTCGCCCAGGCCGACCTCGGGCTCGCCATGGGCACCGGGACCGACGCCGCCATCGAGGCCGGCGATCTCACCCTGGTCAGTGGGGATCTGCGCACCGCAGCCGACGCCATCCGGCTCGCCCGGCGCACGCTCACCACCATCAAGGGCAATCTCGTCTGGGCCTTCGGCTACAACGTCGCCGCTATCCCCCTCGCGGCGGCCGGCATGCTCAACCCGATGATCGCCGGCGCCGCCATGGCCTTCTCCTCCGTCTTCGTCGTCGGCAACTCCCTGCGGCTGCGCCGCTTCAAGGCCCTGGAGAACGCCGCCGCGCGGGTCCCCGTCAGCTCGTAGACCGCTGTCCCGTTCCGTGTCATGTCGCCAAGTTAGCCGCGTGGCCACCTGGCACGTCGCGCGTTGTCCACAGCCCCGGCCGTATTGTCGTACCCATGTCCGCCCCCGTAGCCGCAGGTGATCTGCGGAGCCGCTTCGCCGCCGCGCTGCTCGCCCTGCGCGAGCCGCCCACCGGCCCCGACACCGCAGATCCCGGCCCCGAAGGGCCGCCGGATCCGTACGTCTACGCCGACGACCTGCTCGGCCGCTGGGCCGAGCCGCAGCGGCGCTACCACACCACCGCCCATCTGCGCGCCGTCCTGGACCACATCGACACCCTCGCCCCGTACGCCGATGACCCCGACCTGGTCCGGATCGCCGCGTGGTTCCACGACGCCGTCTACCGGCCCGACCGCTCAGAGAACGAGGAGCGCTCGGCCCGCCTCGCCGAACGCGCCCTCGCCGAGGCCGGGTTGAGTCGGCGGCAGACGGACGAGGTGGCCCGGCTCGTGCTGCTCACCACCACGCACGACGCGGCTCCCGACGACCGCGACGGCGCCGTCCTGTGCGACGCCGATCTCGCGATCCTGGCCGCGGCCCCCGACGCGTACCGCGGCTACGCGGACGCCGTGCGCGAGGAGTACGGCTTCGTCCCCGACGACGCGTTCCGCGCGGGGCGATCAGCGGTGCTGGAGCAACTGCTGGCCCTGCCGCGGCTGTTCCGCACCCCGCACGGCGAACAGCGCTGGGAGGCGGCGGCCCGCGCCAATCTCACCGCAGAACTGCGCGCCCTGAGTGCCCCGGACGACGACAAGCGCGACGACGATCACAGCCGGTGACGGGGAATGCAACGGCCGACTTCGGCGTTGGGGCCTGTCATGCCTGACTCTGCCGACCGTCGCTCCCGTATGCCGCTGGCCGTCTACATATTGGGACTCTCGGTCTTCGCCCTCGGCACGAGCGAGTTCATGCTCTCCGGCCTTCTGCCGCCGCTCGCCGACGACATGGACGTGTCCATACCCACGGCGGGGCTGCTGATCTCCGCCTTCGCCATCGGCATGGTGATCGGCGCCCCGCTGCTCGCCGTCGTCACCCTGCGGCTGCCGCGCCGCGCCACACTCATCGCCCTGATCTCGGTCTTCGGCCTCGGCCAGGTCGCGGGCGCGCTCGCCCCGACCTACGAGGTCCTCTTCGCTTCCCGTGTCGTCAGCGCCTTCGCCTGCGCGGGTTTCTGGGCCGTCGGCGCGAGCGTCGCCATCGCCATGGTCCCGTCGAACGCCCGCGCCCGCGCCATGGCCGTGATGATCGGCGGGCTCTCCATCGCCAATGTGCTCGGTGTCCCCGCAGGCGCCTTCCTCGGTGAGCACTTCGGCTGGCGCTCGGCGTTCTGGTCGGTCGGCGGCGCTTCGGCCGTCGCCCTCGTCGGGGTGGTCACACTGATCCCCCGTATCCCGCTCCCCGCCGAGAAGCCGCAGCTCAAGCGGGAGTTGACGATCTACCGCGACCGCCAGGTCTGGCTGGCGGTCGCGGTCACCGCGCTCGCGGGCGGCGCCGTGTTCTGCGCGTTCTCCTACATGGCCCCGCTGCTGACCGATGTGGCCGGCATCGGCGACGGCTGGGTGCCGTTCGTCCTCGCGCTGTTCGGACTCGGCGCGCTCATCGGCACGATGATCGGCGGCCGGTACGCGGACGCGCATCTGTTCGGCGTCATGATCAGCGGGATCACCGCGACGACGGTCCTGCTGGCCGCGCTGGCACTCACCGCCTCGCACGCCGCGATCGTCGTCCCGCTGACGTTCCTCCTCGGCCTCTCGGCCTTCTACACCGCTCCCGCGCTCAACGCCCGGATGTTCAACATCGCCGCCGCCGCTCCCACCCTGGCCGCCGCCACGGCCACCGCCGCCTTCAACGCGGGCAACACGCTGGGCCCGTGGCTCGGCGGGGTCGTGATCGACGCGGACTTCGGCTTCGCCTCGACGGCTTGGGCGGGCGCGGCGATGGCCGTCGTCGGCATCGGGCTGGTCATGCTGGCGCTGCGCTACCACCGCAGGGGCGGTGGCGGCGGCGGCCGGCTGGTGGCCAGCTCGGGCGGGATCACGCAGGCTCGGACGGCCGGGACGCCGGGCGGCCCTTCGGCCGCCGCAGTCCCGCCTCGGTGATGCGGCGGACCAGCTCCTTCGAGCCGATCCGCACGGCGCCGGCCGTCACCGCGTCCTCGTAGCGGTGCGACGGGACGTCGTAGTGGTCCCGCTCGAAAGCGCGCGGCGGACAGCCGATCGACGCGGCGAACCGATGCAGCTCGTCGAACGAGACGTCGCTCACAAGATGCGACCACATACGTCCGTGCCCCGGCCAGGTCGGCGGGTCGATGTACACCGTCACGAGGTCGTGTCCAGCGCGCCGACCGGGGCTATCACCACGCCGGCCTTCCCGCACACCCAGTGCGGATCGGGGCCCAACTCCGGCTCCACATCCAGCGCGTGCGGCTCGGCCTCGGCGCAGACCGGGCATATCGGCCAGCGGCCGTACCGCTCCAGCAGCGCGTCCTGGACGTCCTGCGCGACCAGCCCCGCCACATACTCCACGCCGTCCGGCCACTGCTCGACCCACCAGCGGCGGTGCGAGACCGACTCCTCGACGAGCGAGACGACGTCGGCCCTCGCCACATCGCGCGCGGCGAGGTCGGCCAGGACCAGCGCCCGTGCCACGTGCAGTGCTTGCTCCAAGGGATTCACGTCGTCCATCTACCCATTGTCCCTCCGCCCGCCACCGCCCTGGCGAAGAGACGCCATACGACGAATGAGGACGAAAAGGGGGTTGACTCGCACGGAAGTCTGAAAATACCTTTCAGAGGTGACCTCAGACGTGAAGGAAATTTTCAGCGGTGACGCCCCGCCCGCACCTGCGGCTCTCGCGGCCAAGGTGCGGACCCTCGCGCCGTCCATGACCCGCTCCATGCAGTTGGTCGCCGAAGCCGTGGCCGGTGACCCGGCGGGCTGCGCCGCTCTCACGGTCACCGGTCTCGCCGAGCTCACCGGCACGAGCGAAGCGACCGTGGTGCGCACCTCCCGCCTCCTCGGCTACCCCGGCTACCGCGACCTGCGCCTCGCCCTCGCCGGTCTCGCGGCCCAGCAGGAGTCCGGCCGCGCCCCCGCGGTGACGGCCGACATAGCGGTCGACGACCCCATCGCCGATGTCGTCGCCAAACTCGCCTACGACGAGCAGCAGACCCTCGCCGACACCGCCGCCTCGCTCGACACGGTGCAGCTCGGCGCCGTCGTGACGGCCGCCGCCGCGGCGCGCAGGATCGACATCTACGGTGTCGGCGCCTCCTCGCTCGTCGGCATGGACCTCGCGCAGAAGATGCTGCGCATCGGCCTGATCGCCCACGCGCACACCGACCCGCACCTCGCCGTCACCAACGCCGTGCAGTTGCGCGCGGGCGACGTCGCCATCGCGATCACCCACTCCGGCTCCACCGGCGACGTCATAGAGCCCCTCCGGGTCGCCTTCGACCGCGGCGCGACGACCGTCGCGATCACGGGCAGGCCCGACGGCCCCGTCACGCAGTACGCCGACCATGTCCTGACCACCTCCACCGCACGCGAGAGCGAGCTGCGCCCGGCCGCCATGTCCAGCCGTACGAGCCAGCTCCTCGTGGTCGACTGCCTGTTCATAGGTGTCGCGCAGCGTACGTACGAGACGGCGGCGCCCGCCCTGTCCGCCTCGTACGAGGCGCTCGCGCACCGGCACAGCCCCCGCCACTCCCGCAGCCCGCGCTGAGCCGCAGGATCCGGCCGGGCGCGCCAGGCCCCGGCCGGACCTCCCGCCGCCGCGCCAGGAAAACGAACACCTCACCAGAAGAAAGAGCCGCTTCTTCATGACCTCCACGCCCGCCGACGCCTCGACGTCCCCGTACGGCGACCTCCGCGCGCAGCTCGACACCCTCACGACCGAGGCGTTCCGCCCCGAACTGGCCGAGATCGACCAGCTCTCCACCCTGGAGATCAGCCGGATCATGAACGGCGAGGACGGCACAGTGCCCGCGGCCGTCGCCGCGCAACTGCCCTCGATCGCCGCCGCGATCGACGCGACCGCCGAGCGCGCGGCGCGCGGCGGCCGGCTGATCTACGCGGGCGCCGGGACGGCCGGCCGGCTCGGTGTGCTGGACGCGAGCGAATGCCCGCCCACCTTCAACACCGACCCGGGCGAGGTCGTGGGGCTGATCGCGGGCGGCCCCGGCGCCATGGTCACCTCGGTCGAGGGCGCCGAGGACTCGAAGGAGCTGGCAGCGGCCGACCTGGACGCCCTGGGGCTGACGCCGGACGACACCGTCGTCGGCATCTCGGCCTCCGGCCGCACCCCGTACGCCGTCGGAGCCGTCGAACACGCCCGCAGGCTGGGCGCGCTGACCGTCGGTCTGTCCTGCAACGCGGACAGCGCCCTGGCAGCCGCCGCCGACCACGGCATCGAGGTGGTCGTGGGGCCCGAGCTGCTCACCGGCTCGACCCGCCTCAAGGCCGGTACGGCACAGAAGCTCGTCCTCAACATGATCTCGACGATCACCATGATCCGGCTCGGCAAGACCTACGGAAACCTGATGGTCGACGTCCGGGCCTCGAACGAGAAGCTGCGCGCCCGCTCACGGCGCATCGTCTCGCTCGCCACCGGCGCGTCCGACGCCGAGATCGAGGCCGCTCTCGCGGCCACCGACGGCGAGGTGAAGAACGCGATCCTCGTGATCCTCGGCGGGGTCGAAGGTTCCACCGCCGCCGCACTGCTCTCCGATTCCCATGGCCATCTGCGCGTCGCGCTGCGGGCCGCCAGCACCACCTCCGGTTGACCCACGTCCCACTCCTCGCACAGCAAGGCACCACGCACCATGGCAACAGACAAGAACCGCGCGACAGCCGCCGCGATCCTGCCGCTCGTCGGCGGCGCGGGAAACATCACATCGGTGGCCCACTGCATGACCCGGCTCCGGCTGGGTCTGCGTGACAGGTCCCTCGTCCAGCACGAGGCGCTGAAAGCCCTCCCGGCCGTCCTGGGGGTGGTCGAGGACGAGACGTACCAGATCGTCCTCGGCCCCGGGACCGTCGCCCGGGTCACCCCCGAGTTCGAGGCCCTGGTCGAGGAGGAGCGCCGGACGGCCCCCGCCGCCGGATCCGCCCCCGCGACCGGCGCGGCTCCCACGGCCGGCGCAGCTTCGACCCCCGGTACTCCGGCCTCCGACACCTCGGCGGCGACCGCCGACGAGCTGGCGGCGCAGGGCGCGGCGATGCGCGCGGAGCGCAAGGCCAAGAACGCCACCCCGTTCAAGCTCTTCCTGCGCCGGATCGCCAACATCTTCGTGCCGCTGATCCCCGCGCTCATCGGCTGCGGCATCATCGCCGGGCTCAACGGCCTGCTGACCAACCTGCACTGGCTGCCCGCCATCGTCCCGGCGCTCGCCGCCGTCACGTCAGGATTCATGTCGCTGATCGCCGTCTTCGTCGGCTACAACACGGCGAAGGAGTTCGGCGGCACCCCGATCCTCGGCGGCGCGGTGGCCGCGATCATCGTCTTCCCCGGTGTCGCCAACATCGACGCGTTCGGCCAGAAGCTGGCCCCGGGCCAGGGCGGTGTACTGGGCGCGCTCGGCGCGGCCGTCCTCGCCGTGTACGTGGAGAAGTGGTGCCGCAAGTGGGTGCCGGAGGCGCTGGACGTCCTGGTGACGCCCACCCTCACCGTGCTGGTCTCCGGGCTCGTCACCATCTTCGGTCTGATGTATCTGGCCGGTGAGGTCTCGACAGCGATCGGCGACTTCGCGAACTGGCTGCTGTCCAACGGCGGCGCCGGCGCCGGGTTCGTCCTCGGCGGGCTGTTCCTGCCGCTGGTGATGCTGGGGCTGCACCAGGCGCTGATCCCCATCCACACCACCCTGATCGAGCAGCAGGGCTACACCGTGCTGCTGCCGATCCTCGCGATGGCCGGTGCGGGCCAGGTCGGCGCCGCGGCTGCGGTCTACTTCCGGCTCCCCCGCAACGGCTCGATCCGCCGGACCATCAAGTCGGCCCTCCCCGCCGGTTTCCTGGGCGTCGGCGAGCCGCTGATCTACGGTGTCTCGCTCCCGCTGGGCCGGCCGTTCATCACGGCCTGCGTCGGCGGCGCGTTCGGCGGCGGTTTCGTCGGGCTCTTCAACCAGCTCGGTGACGCGGTGGGCTCCACCGCGATCGGCCCGTCCGGCTGGGCGCTGTTCCCGCTGCTCGACGGCAACCAGGGCATGGGCCAGATGATCGTGGTGTACGCGGGCGGGCTGCTCGTCGGCTATCTCGTGGGCTTCGTCGCCACGTACTACTTCGGCTTCACGAGGACGATGCTGACGGAGCTGAACGTCGAGACGGAGACCGATTCCGTCGCCGACGGCCTCACCCCGGCCGCCGCCCCGGACGCCCCGGACGCTCCGGCCACCCCCGGCACCCCGGCGGCACCCGCGTCACCGGGCGGCGACGCGGAACCGGCCCGCGTCTGACGGCGGGCTTCACCCGCGTCCCCACCCGCATCACCCGCACCACCCGCACCACCCGCACCACCGAAGTCACCCGCATCACCCGCTGAGGGCAGCGCCGGAGTCCGCTCGTTCACCGAGTGTGAAACCATCATATGTATCGGCATTCCGCAATAGATGGGACATGTGGACCATGGCCGGTTCTGATGGGGCGGTCTCCGGTGCGGCCCAGGCCGCCGTCGCCGTGATCAGCGGGGACGGAGTCGTGATCGGCTGGACGGAGGCGGCGGAGGCGCTGCTCGGTCATCAGGCCCATGCTGTGGTGTCCCGACCGGCTGCGCTGCTGCTGCCGACCGCCCCGCCGGACGCGCTCCTCCCGCCCGCCGTCACCGCCCGCGAGCCCTGGTCCGGGGTCGTGGAGCTGCGGCACAGCGACGGGCATCCGCTCCCGGTGAGCCTGCGGGCGCTGCCGCTGGCGGGTCCCGGCGGCCGTACGGACTGGTTCGTGTCGGCGGCGCCCCTGCCGCAGGCGCGGACCGTCCCCGCGCTGGACGAGTCCGTACTGACGACGCTGCTCAACCACGCGCCCGTCCAGCTCGCCATCTGGGACCGTGACCTGCGCTGCATGTGGCTGAACGACACGGCGGAGCGCGACAGCGGCGCGCTCGCCCACCAGGCGCTGGGGCGCAGGCTCACCGAATCGCTGCCCGGTTTCGACACGGCGTCCGTCGAGGCGGCGATGCGCCAGGTCCTCGACGACGGCGTCCCGGTGATCGACCACGAGTTCCGCTGGATCGGCACGGACGAGGACCGCCGCCGTACGGCTGCTTCCGGACCCGAGGAGCGGGTCTTCTCCTCCTCGTACTTCCGGCTCGACGGCGTCGACGGACGGCCGCTCGGCGTGTGCTCGCTGGCCATGGACATCAGCCATAGCTGGGCGCGCCGGCGGCTGGCGATCCTCAGCGAGGCCGGTACCCGGATCGGCACGACGCTGGACGTCATGAACACCGCGCAGGAGCTGGCCGACGTGGCCGTGCCGCTCCTCGCCGACTTCGCCACCGTCGATCTCGCCGAATCCGTCCAGCTCGGCGAGGAGCCGCAGGGCAGGCCGGGTACCCCGGACGGCGGTACGGTCTTCCGCCGCGCGGGACTGGCCTCCATCCACGAGGGCGCGCCCGAGTCCGTATGGGCGCGCGGTGAGCCCATCTACGTCCCGCCGTCGTCGCCCTTCACCCAGGTCCTGTCCAGCGGGGAGTCGCACTTCGAGCCGGTGCTGGACACGTCGGGGACGTGGTTCGAGGCCGATCCGGCGCGGGCCAGGGCCACCGCCAGGGCGGGCATCCACTCCCTGATGCTCATCGGGCTCAAGGCACGCGGCACGGTGCTGGGCGTCGCCGTCTTCCTCCGTACGGACACCCTGGCGCCGTTCACCCGGGACGATCTGCTGCTCGCCGAGGAACTGGTCGTACGCGCCTCGCTCAGCCTGGACAACGCCCGCCGCTACACACGCGAGCGCACGGCCGCGCTCACCCTCCAGCGCCATCTGCTGCCCCGCAACCTGTCGGGCGGCAGGGCGGTCGAGGTGGCGACCCGCTATCTGCCGGCCGATCTGCACGACGGCGTCGGCGGCGACTGGTTCGACGTGATCCCGCTCTCCGGCGCGCGGATCGCGCTGGTCATCGGGGACGTCGTCGGGCACGGCATCAACGCGGCGGCGATGATGGGCCAGCTCCGTACGGCCGTGCACACCCTCGCCGACATGGACCTGCCGCCCGCCGAACTGCTGGCCCGGCTGGACGAACTCGTCGTGCACCTGTCCGACGGCGACGGCGACCCCGACACCACGGCGGCGCCCGGCATCAGCGCCACCTGCGTGTACGTCGTCTACGACCCGATCAGCCGGCAGTGCGTCATGGCGCGCGCCGGGCACCCGCCGCCCGCGATCGTCACCCCGGACGGCGGTGTCTCCTTCCCCGAGATCCCGGCCGGCGCGCCGATCGGTCTGGGGCTGCTGGAATTCGAGTCCGCCGAGATGGTGCTGCCGGAGGGCAGCGTGATCGCCCTGTACACGGACGGCCTCATCGAGACCCGCACCTCCGACATCGACTCGGGGATGGCCCAGCTCGGCCGCGCGGTCGGCGACGGCGCGCTCCCGCTGGACGAGCTGTGCTCGCAGGTCATAGGCACCTTGGCGGCCAAAGCCCCGTGCCAGGACGATGTCGCGCTGCTGCTGGCCCGTACCCGCTCGCTCGGCCCCGAGCATGTCGTCTCCTGGGAGCTGGCCAACGATCCCGCCGTAGTCACCGAGGCCCGCGCGCTGGCCGTCGGGCAGTTGAAGCGGTGGGGCCTTGAGGCGCTGAGTACGACGATGGAGCTGATCGTCAGCGAGCTGGTCACCAACGCCATCCGCTACGGCGGCCCCGGCCCTGTGCAGCTCAGGCTCATCCGGCACACGGCGCTGGAATGCCAGATCTCCGACTCCGAGACCAGCTCCCCCCGGATGCGGCACGCGCGGCTGACCGACGAGCACGGCCGTGGTCTGCATCTGGTCTCCGAGCTGTCCCGGCGCTGGGGCACCCGGTTCGCCCCGGGCGGCAAGATCGCCTGGGCGGAGCTGGACATCCCCCCGGGCGCGGACGACCCGCCGGCCGAGTAGCCGGTCCTGCGGCGTCAGCGCCTGTCCGGCCCGCGCCGCCGCACCAGCGGCAGATACACCTCGTCGACGATCTCCACGAGCACGTCGTCGGGCGCGGCAGGCACCCCCCGTACAACGAACTCGTTGCGCAGCAGGACGACGGCCACGGTCGCGACCCGCGGGTGCAGCGCCTCCGGGGACGCCTCCCCGCGGGCGACCGCGCGCCCGAGGATCGTCAGCCAGGGCGCGGCAGCCGCTTCGCCCGACTGGTCCTGCAACTGCCCGAGGAGTTCCGAAGCGCCACCGGCGGCGGCGAGCAGCTCGCGCAGGATCGCGCCGAGCGGGGAGCTCCAGTGCCGGTTCGCCCGGCGCAGCCATTCGAGGACGTCGGCCCGCAACTCGCCCGTGTCGGGCGGCTGGACGGTGGTGACCAGTTGCCGGTACGCGGCGATGCCGAGCGCGAGGCGGTTCGGCCAACGGCGGTACAGGGCGTTCTTGTTGGTGCCCGCGCGTGCGGCGACCTTGTCCATGGTCAGCCCGGCGTAGCCGGCCTCGGTCAGCTCGTCCACGGCAGCGCGCAGGATCGCCTCCTCCAGCACAGCACCGCGCCGCCGCGTCCCGCCCGCGGCGGCCTGCTGCCGCTCCGGGTGCTCCGTCATACGCCCCTGCCCTTCTCCACGGCGGTACCGCTCGTACCTTCCCATTCTGATTGCCACCTGTACCCGCAGCCAATTAAGGTACGAGCAGTACCCTAAAATCGTCGACATGGAGAAGAGGGGCCGACGCATGCGCGCCCGAGGAATCAGCTACGACACCGGCTTCGTCCACAACGGATCAATCGGCCGTAAGAACTTCACCCCCGAGCTGGTCGAGCGGGAGCTGCGCGTCATCCGCGACGAGCTGCACTGCGACGCGGTACGCGTCATGGGCGGCGACCCCGACCGGCTGGAGCTGGCCGCCGGATACGCGGCCGACCTCGGCCTTGAGGTCTGGTTCTCGCCGTACCCGCTCGAACTCACCGCCGCCGAGATGCTGTCGCTGTTCGCCGACTGCGCCGAGCGCGCCGAGCGGCTCCGACAGCGCGGCGCCGAGGTCGTGTTCGTCACCGGCGCCGAACTGTCCCTGATGAACAAGGGTTTCCTGCCCGGCGACAGCACGGAGGACCGGGTGGCGCTGCTGGGTCAGCCGGATCTGCTGCGCCGGCACATCGGTGAAGTCGGCGCGCGCGTCAACGAGTTCCTCGGCGAGGCGGTGCGAATCGTACGGGAGCGGTTCGGCGGCAGGGTCACCTACGCCTCCGTACCGCTGGAGCGCGTCGACTGGACGCCTTTCGACATCGCGTCCATGGACATCTACCGGTCGGCCGGGACCGCGGACAGCTTCGCCGAAAGCGTCCCCGCTCTCGTCGCGTCACTCCAACTCCCCTTGGCCATCACCGAATTCGGCTCGGCGAGCTACCGGGGCGCCGGTGACGCGGGCGCCCGCGGGCTGGAGATCGTCGAGGAGGACGAGACGACCCGCGCCCCCGTCCGGCTGAACGGGACGTACGCCCGCGACGAAGCCGGCCAGGCCCGGTATCTGCGCGAACTGCTGACGGCGTTCGACGCCGGCGGCGTCGACAGCGCGTTCGTCTTCACCTTCGCGCTGTACGACTACCCGCACCGCCCCGACGGCGATCCGCGCGACGATCTGGACCTCGCCAGCTACGGCATCGTCCGGGTCCTGGAGGACCGCCTCGGCACGGCGTACCCCGGGGTGCCGTGGGAGCCCAAGGCCGCGTTCGGCGCGCTGGCCGACTTCTACGCGACGCAGGCCTAGTTGGGGCCCGGCGCGCTCAGACCACCTTCCACCGCACCAGCGCGCCCAGCACCAACGCCCCCGGCACCAGCGGCAGCCACACCGTGATGATCCGGAAGCCCAGTACGGCGGAGGTGGCCAGGGTGACCGAGGCGCCTGTCGTGACGAGGGTGACCACCAGGGCGGCGTCCACCGAACCGAGCCCGCCCGGCGTCGGGATGACGGCGGCGGCGACGCTGGCGGCGAGGTACGCGATGGCCACATGCACCACGGGCACCGGCATCTCCAGCGCCAGCGCGACCGTCACCAGCGCCGCCGCCTGGAGCGCGGGGAACGCCAGCGAGCCGCCCCACAGCGCGAACGCGCGGGCCGGCCTGGTGTGCAGGGAGCGGACGTCGGTCAGCGCCGTCGCCAGGAACGTACGGATGATCCGGCGCAGCGGCCGTACGGCGGCCACGACGAGCACGGCGGCGCACGCCACGCCCCCAGCGGTGGCCAGCAGGGGCAGGACCGCCCCTGCGGGTATCAGGCCGTCCAGCCGCAGCGCGCCGGGGAACGCCAGCAGCAGGACGGCCAGCAGGAAGATCCGGCCGACGGACTCGGCGAGCAGATACAGCGCGAGCGCGGCGGACGAGCGGCCCAGCGGCACCCCGCACCGTTTGAGGAAGCGCAGATTGACCGCGCCCGCGCCGAGCCCGGAGGGCAGCAGATGGTTGGCGGCGCCCGCGGCGAACTGGGTGGCGAGCAGCCGCCCGGCTGGCAGTGACTCCAGGACCGTGCCCTGCCGGGTGAACGACACCGCGACCCAGCCGAGACCGGTGACCGTGACGGCCACCAGCAGCCAGTACGGGTTCGCCCCCAGGAGCTGATGTCCGCCGTCGGCGATGACCGGCCAGTGCTGGAAGACGAAGAAGCCGATCACGAGGATCGGGATGACGCAGGCGATCTGCCGGATCTGACGCAGCGGCACCCGCCGCAGGACTGTGTCCATCGTTCTCGGTCGTCCCTGCTCGTCGTGCGCGTACACACGTCGTGCGCGTACACACGTTCCGGGGGGAGGGGGAGCTCTCGCCGTCAGTGTGCCCCGGCGTACGCCTCCTGCCACCCTCCTGCGGCCGACAGTTGGGGAACGGTTGGGCGAACGGCACAGGACGCCGGGACCTACCGGACGCCGGAACCCACAGGACGCGGGACCCCTCCGGACGCGGAACCCCACAGGACGGTGGAACCCACCGGAAGCGGGAACGCCCGAGGGCGGCACCCCCTGGGAGAAGGGGTGCCGCCCTCGGTAAGAACAGCCGATCGACCGGCGGCCGGAGCCGCGGAGGATCAGAAGTCCATGTCACCGCCCGGCATACCGCCGCCGGCCGGGGCCGCGCCGGCCTTCTCCGGCTTGTCGGCGATAACAGCCTCGGTGGTGAGGAACAGCGCCGCGATGGAGGCGGCGTTCTGCAGCGCGGAGCGCGTGACCTTCGCGGGGTCGATGATGCCCTCGGCGATCATGTCCACGTACTCGCCGGTCGCGGCGTTGAGGCCGTGACCGATCGGCAGGTTGCGGACCTTCTCGACGATGACGCCGCCCTCAAGACCACCGTTGACGGCGATCTGCTTGAGCGGGGCCTCCAGCGCGAGCTTCACGATGTTCGCGCCCGTGGCCTCGTCGCCGTCCAGCTCCAGCTTCTCGAAGACCGAGGAAGCCTGGAGCAGAGCCACGCCACCACCGGCGACGATGCCCTCCTCGACGGCGGCCTTGGCGTTGCGCACCGCGTCCTCGATGCGGTGCTTGCGCTCCTTGAGCTCGACCTCGGTCGCGGCGCCGGCCTTGATGACGGCCACGCCGCCAGCCAGCTTCGCGAGGCGCTCCTGGAGCTTCTCGCGGTCGTAGTCCGAGTCGCTGTTCTCGATCTCGGCACGGATCTGGTTGACGCGCCCGGCGACCTGGTCGCTCTCGCCCGCACCGTCGACGATCGTGGTCTCGTCCTTGGTGATGACGACCTTGCGGGCACGGCCCAGCAGGTCCAGGCCGGCGTTCTCGAGCTTGAGACCGACCTCCTCGGAGATGACCGTGCCGCCGGTGAGGATGGCGATGTCGTTGAGCATGGCCTTGCGGCGGTCACCGAAGCCCGGGGCCTTGACGGCGACGGACTTGAAGGTGCCACGGATCTTGTTGACGACCAGGGTCGACAGCGCCTCGCCCTCGACGTCCTCCGCGATGATCAGCAGGGGCTTGCCCGACTGCATGACCTTCTCCAGCAGCGGAAGGAGGTCCTTCACGTTGCCGATCTTGGAGTTGACGATCAGGAGGTACGGGTCGTCGAGCGACGACTCCATGCGCTCCATGTCCGTGGCGAAGTACGCCGAGATGTAGCCCTTGTCGAAGCGCATGCCCTCGGTGAGCTCAAGCTCGAGACCGAAGGTCTGCGACTCCTCGACGGTGATGACGCCTTCCTTGCCGACCTTGTCCATCGCCTCGGCGATGAGCGCGCCGATCTGGGTGTCGGCGGCGGAGATGGAGGCGGTCGAAGCGATCTGCTCCTTGGTCTCCACGTCCTTGGCCTGCTCCAGCAGGGCGCCCGAGACGGCCTCGACGGCCTTCTCGATGCCGCGCTTGAGGGCCATCGGGTTGGCGCCGGCCGCCACGTTGCGCAGGCCCTCGCGGACGAGCGCCTGGGCGAGCACGGTCGCGGTGGTCGTACCGTCACCGGCGACGTCGTCCGTCTTCTTGGCGACTTCCTTGACCAGCTCGGCGCCGATCTTCTCGTACGGGTCTTCGAGCTCGATCTCCTTGGCGATGGAAACACCATCGTTGGTGATCGTGGGGGCGCCCCACTTCTTCTCTAGGACGACGTTCCGGCCCTTGGGGCCAAGGGTGACCTTGACGGCGTCGGCGAGCTGGTTCATCCCGCGCTCGAGACCGCGCCGTGCCTCCTCGTCGAACGCGATGATCTTGGCCATGTGAAGTGGTCCTCCCGGACTGGGGTGGATTCTCCGGACCGCGTCCGCGCCCGCGACGGACGGCCTGAGAGCCCTGCGGTTCCTTGCCCCACCGGCTCTCGGGCCTCGCTGACGAGGTCCATAAGTTGTCACTCTCACGTGCAGAGTGCTAACGCCAATGATTAGCACTCGACCCCCGAGAGTGCAAGCTCCGCCCCCCTGGTCCACACGCACGAGAGGGGACACCAGGACGCACGAGAGGGGACGCCCGGACGCACGAGAGGCCCGGACCCCGGTGTCAGGGTGCGGGCCTCTCGGCGTGAGTGCCGGTGATGCGTCGGTGGCCGATCGCGCCGGGATCAGACGGCGAGCTTGACCATGTCCGCCTGCGGACCCTTCTGGCCCTGCGAGATCTCGAACTCCACTCGCTGACCTTCTTCAAGGGTGCGGTAACCGTCCATCTGGATCGCGCTGTAGTGGACGAATACATCCGCACCACCGTCGACCGCGATGAAGCCGTACCCCTTCTCCGCGTTGAACCACTTGACGGTGCCCTGAGCCATGCCTAACTCCCCTATTACTGGCCCCTGCGCGGGACCGCACTTCGCGCCGGAACGCGTCGACCGCGGCTGAATGTATCTGCCCAACTGCCCTCTGCAACAGGTCAATTAGACGAGAATTCTGGGCATGGCCGATCACGCGAAGCGGTGAATTCACAGCGTTCCGGGGCAAGTCGGGCCAGGCAAAGCGCACGTAACAGTGGCAAAGGGCATCCGGACTTTGGCGCCATGTTGTCGCGTTCTCATATGCGCCCGGCACGCGCGGAGGCGGGGCGGGGGCGGCGCTTCCCGAATAGTAGCGCGCTCAACCACATGGAAGTGCCCCCTCCGCTTCTCTCGCGGAGGGGGCACCGGGCGTCACTCAGCGCAGCCGACAAATGGTCAGCAACCGCCCGCGACCGCCGGGATGATGGAGATTCCGGCGCCCTCGGGGGTGACCGTCTCCAGGCCGCCCTCGAAGCGCACGTCGTCGTCGTTCACGTACACGTTGACGAACCGGCGCAGCTTGCCCTCGTCGTCCAGGACGCGGGCCGCGATGCCCGGGTGGTTCGCCTCCAGCGACTGGATGACCTCGGAGAGGGTGGCGCCCTCCGCCGGGACCTCGGCCTGGCCGCCGGTGTACGTGCGGAGGATGGTGGGGATACGGACCTTGACGCTCATGGTGGCGTGCCTTCCTGAGGTAGTGGGCGGCGGGTTCAGCCGGCCAGGCCGGCGCTGCGGAACGCGTCGAGGCTGGGCTTGATGGTCGCGGTCGGCCCGGTCGTGGGAGCCACCGCGTCGAGGGTCTTCAGTCCGTCGCCCGTGTTCAGGACGACGGTGGTGAGCGTCGGGTCCAGCAGACCCGCGTCGATGAGCTTCTTCGTCACGCCCACGGTCACCCCGCCCGCGGTCTCGGCGAAGATCCCCTCGGTGCGCGCCAGCAGCTTGATCGCGTCGACGATCTGCTCGTCGTTGACGTCCTCGACGGCGCCGCCGGTGCGCCGGGCGATGTCCAGCACGTACGGGCCGTCGGCGGGGTTGCCGATCGCCAGCGACTTGGCGATGGTGTTCGGCTTCTGCGGCCGTACGACGTCGTGGCCGGCCTTGAAGGCGGCGGAGACCGGCGAGCAGCCCTCGGCCTGGGCGCCGAAGATCTTGTACGGCTTGTCCGCGACGAGACCGAGCTTGATCAGCTCCTTGAGCCCCTTGTCGATCTTCGTGAGCTGCGAGCCGGAGGCGATCGGGATGACGAGCTGGTCGGGCAGCTCCCAGCCGAGCTGCTCGCAGATCTCGTAGGCGAGCGTCTTGGAGCCTTCGCCGTAGTAAGGACGGAGGTTGACGTTGACGAAGCCCCAGCCCTCGCCCAGCGGGTCGCCGATCAGCTCGGAGCAGAAGCGGTTCACGTCGTCGTAGTTGCCCTCGATGCCGACGAGTTCACCGCCGTACACGGCGGCCATGACGACCTTGCCCTGCTCCAGGTCGTGCGGGATGAAGACGCAGGAGCGGAAACCGGCCCGCGCCGCCGCCGCGCCGACGGCGCCCGCGAGGTTGCCGGTGGAGGAGCAGGAGAGGGTGGTGAAGCCGAAGGCGCGGGCGGCCTCGACGGCGATGGCGACGACCCGGTCCTTGAAGGAGTGCGTCGGGTTGCCGGAGTCGTCCTTCACGTGCAGGGCGCCGATGATGCCCAGCTCACGCGCGAGGTTGTCGGCCTTGACGAGCTTCGTGAAGCCGGGGTTGATGTTCGGGTGGTCGGCCACATCGGCCGGAACCGGCAGCAGCGGGGCGTAGCGCCAGATGTTGTTGGGGCCTGCCGCGATGCGCTTCTTCAGCTCTTCGGGGGTGCCGCTCGGCAGGTCGTACGCCACTTCGAGCGGCCCGAAACAGCTCTGGCAGGCGAAGATGGGGCCGAGGTCGAAACGCTCTCCGCATTCGCGGCACGAGAGTGCGACGGCGGGTCCGAGGTCGACAGTGTTCTGGACGGTCTGCACAGCCATGAGGCGAGGCCCTTTCTCCTCATCTTCCTCGCGGCGCGTTTCGCCGCAAGACGGAATTGGCACCTTCCCCACCGTGACCTCGCGGTCGGCGGGAGGGTTGCCGGGGCTTCAACGGGCCGTTCCCTCTGCCCCTCTGGATGAGCGGTATGGCGCCGGACCCGGGGTCCGGTGCGTTTGTCACGCGTGATGACCCCGGCATGCGAAGGACATCTGCGTTGTTCAAGACTGTAACCGAAGGAACGGACAGTTGAGAGAGCCGTCCGCGACGCGAGATGGATCACGCGCAGGGAGAGCCGATCGTGCTGGAAGAGGTGGAACGCTGGCTGACCAGCCGTTCCTGGTCCGCCTCGGACCGCAGCCCCGACCGGCTGCTGGTGGCCAAGGCCACACGTGGCACCACCGTGAGCGTCGTGCTCCCGGCACTCGACGAGGAGGAGACGGTCGGCGAGATCGTGTCCGTGATCCGGCGCGAGCTGATGGAAAAGGTGCCTCTCGTCGACGAGCTGGTGGTGATCGACTCCGGTTCGGCGGACCGTACGGGCGAGGTGGCGGCGAAGGCGGGCGCGCGGGTGGTGCACCGCGACGAGATCCTGCCCCGGCTGCCCGCGCTGCCCGGCAAGGGCGAGGTGCTGTGGCGCTCGCTGCTGGTGACGAGCGGCGACATCGTGTGCTTCGTGGACGCCGATCTGAAGCGGTTCTCCGCCGACTTCGTCTCGGGCATCGTGGGCCCGCTGCTGACCGACCAGGACATGCAGTTCGTGAAGGCCATGTACGACCGGCCGCTGGACGACGCGGCGGCGCGGCTGCGGGGCGGCGGCCAGGGCGGCAGGGTCGGCCAGGTCGGCCAGGGCGGCGGGGTCGGCCAAGGCGGCGGGGTCGGCCAGGGCGGCAGGGTCACGGAGCTGGTGGCGCGCCCGCTGCTGAATCTGCACTGGCCGCTGCTGGCGGGCTTCGTCCAGCCGCTGGGCGGCGAGTACGCGGTACGCCGCTCGCTGCTCGAACAGCTCGCGTTCCCCGTCGGGTACGGCGTGGAGCTGGGGCTGCTGGTGGACGCGCTGCACACGGTGGGGCTCGACGCGCTGGGCCAGGTCGACGTGGGGGTGCGCGTCCACCGCCACCAGGACGACCGGGCGCTCGGTCGGATGGCGGCGGCGATCTACCGGACGGCGCAGCTCCGGCTGTCCCGGGCGCATCTGGTGCGCCCGGAGCTGACGCAGTTCGAGCGGGGCGCTGACGGGTTCGTACCGCGCACGTACGCGGTGGACACGGAGGAGCGGCCGCCGATGCGGGAGATCGCCGAGTACGCGTCTCGTCGCGCGGCGTAACCATCCATAATCATTCTTTTTACCTAGATTGACCGGCATGGGTCTGAGTGACGTTCTGGGTCTGAGTGACGTTCTTGACGCCCGGCACGCCGCCGCCGTGTCGAGCGGCCGCATGGCCGAGGCGGGCGGCGCCGCCGAACAGCTCTGGCTGCTGGGCGGGGTGGCGCTCGCGCTGCTCGCGGCAGGGGTGGTCGCGCTGGCCGCCGCGCGCGGCGTGGGCCGCGGGTTCGGTCGGGGCAGGCGCGACGAGTGACCCGCCCGTACGTTTGAGCGTTTCCTGGACGGGCTAGATTTCGGCACATGGTCTCCGAGCAAGCCGCCCAGGTACTCGTCGCGTCCAATCGCGGCCCCGTCTCGTACACCCTCCGTGACGACGGAGAGCTGGAGGCCAGGCGCGGCGGCGGCGGGCTGGTCTCCGGCCTGTCCGCCATAGGTCCCGACACGGACGCCGTGTGGGTCTGCGCCGCGCTCGGCGACGGCGACCGCGAGGCGGTGCGCCGCACCGGCGGCCGGCTCGACCAGGCCGACACGGGCGACCAGCGGGTGCGGATGCTGGGCATCGCGCCCGAGGTGTACGCCGACGCGTACAACGCCGTCGCGAACTCCACGCTCTGGTTCGTCCACCACATGCTCTACCAGACCCCGCTCGAACCGGCCTTCGGCCCGGAGTTCCGCGCCCAGTGGGCGGGCTACGAGGCGTACAACCGCGCCTTCGCCGAGGCCCTGGCCGACGAGGCGGGCGACGGCGCCGCCGTGCTGGTGCAGGACTACCACCTGGCGCTGGTGCCGGGGATGCTGCGGGCGCTGCGGCCCGATCTGCGGATCGGCCACTTCTCGCACACGCCGTGGGCGCCGGTGGACTACTTCCGGCTGCTGCCCGACGACATCGCGCGCCAGTTGCTGCGCGGCATCCTCGGCGCTGACCGCGCCGCCTTCCTGACCCACCGGTGGGCCGACGCGTTCACCGCCTGCTGTACGGAACTGCTCGGCGGCACCGGCAACACGCAGATCGGCGTGCACGGCCTGGGCGCCGACGCGGACTTCCTGCGGGAGCGTGCGCACCGCGCGGACGTGGACGACCGGCTCGTGTCGCTGCGGGAGCAGATCGGCGCGTCCGACGGCGCGCCGCGCAAGGCGATCGTCCGGGTCGACCGCACGGAACTGTCCAAGAACATCGTGCGCGGCCTGCTCGCCTACCGGCAGTTGCTGACCGACCGTCCGGAGTGGCGCGGGCGCGTGGTGCATGTGGCCTTCGCCTATCCGTCCCGGCAGGACCTCGCGGTCTACCGCTCGTACACGGCGGAGGTGCAGCGGGTCGCCGAGGAGATCAACGCGGAGTTCGGGCAGGAGGGCTGGCTGCCGGTGGTCCTGCACGTCGAGGACGACTTCGCCCGCTCGCTCGCCTCGTACCGGCTGGCGGACGTGGCGCTGGTCAACCCGATCAGGGACGGGATGAACCTGGTCGCGAAGGAGATCCCGGTGGTCTCCGACGACGGCTGCGCGCTGGTGCTGTCGCGGGAGGCGGGCGCGTACGAGGAACTGGGCGAGGACGCCGTGGTGGTGAACCCGTACGACATCTCGGCGACGGCCGCCGCGCTGCACACGGCGCTGACGATGCCGGACGACGAACGCGCGCAGCGCACGAAGCGCCTCGCGGCGGCGGCTACGGCCCTGCCGCCGCAGCGCTGGTTCCTGGACCAGTTGGAGGCGCTGCGCGCGCTGGAGTGAGCGCCGGCTGTCGCGTCAGCCGGCCGTTGCGTCAACCCACCGTCGCGTCAGCCGACCGTCGCGTCAGCCGGCCGCGAGGAGTTCGAGCGTGTCGATCACGCGGTTCGAGAAGCCCCACTCGTTGTCGTACCAGGCCACGACCTTGATGTGCCTGCCGTCGACACGGGTGAGGGCCGAATCGAAGATCGCCGAGGCCGGGTTGCCGGTGATGTCGGACGACACGAGCGCGTCGTCGGAGTATTCGAGCACCCCGGCGAGCGGCCCCTCGGCCGCCTTGCGGTACGCCGCCAGCACGTCGTCGCGTGTGACGTCGCGCGCGACGGTCGTGTTGAGTTCGACGATCGAGCCCACCGGTACGGGCACCCGGATCGAGTCGCCGGAGAGCTTGCCGTCGAGCTGGGGCAGCACGTGCCCGATCGCCTTCGCGGCGCCGGTCGTGGTCGGCACGATGTTCACTGCGGCGGCGCGGGCGCGGCGGGCGTCGCGGTGCGGGCCGTCCTGCAGGTTCTGCTCCTGCGTGTAGGCGTGCACCGTCGTCATGAAGCCGTGCTCGATGCCGGCGAGGTCGTCGAGGACGGCGGCCAGCGGCGCGAGCGCGTTCGTCGTGCAGGAGGCGTTCGAGACGACCGTGTGCGCGGCCGGGTCGTACGCGTCGGTGTTGACGCCGAAAGCGAGCGTGACATCGGCGCCGTCCGCGGGCGCGCTGACCAGCACCCGCTTGGCACCCGCCTCGATGTGCGCGCGGGCTGCCTTGGCCGAGGTGAAGCGGCCGGTCGATTCGAGGACGATGTCGACGCCCAGCTCGGCCCACGGCAACTGCGCCGGCTCGCGCTCGGCGAGCACCTTGATGCGCCGGCCGTCGACGACAAGGGTCTGCCCGTCGACGCTCACGGGGCGGCCGAGCCGGCCCGCGGTCGTGTCGAAGGCGAGCAGCCGGGCGAGGGCGGCGGGTTCGGTGAGGTCGTTGACGGCGACGACGTCGAGGCCGGTGTCGCGTTCGAGCAGTGCGCGCAGCACATTGCGCCCGATGCGGCCGAATCCGTTGATGGCGATGCGAGTCATGTGTGGTGTCCCTTCTCTCTCACCATCAGCGTCTCGCGCGGCGCCGGGCGGTGGCAGCGGCATGATTGCCAGGGTCCGCAAGGATCGCGCCACGGGTCGAGCGGCGGCCTACTCCCCCTGATCACCTTGGGCGAAGGTGCGGCGGTACTCACTGGGCGTGGTGTCGAGAATGCGATGAAAATGCAGCCGCAGATTCGCACCGGTGCCGAGCCCGACGTCCACGGCGATCTGCTCGACGCTCCGCTGCGAACGTTCCAGCAGCTCACGGGCCACGTCGATACGGGCACGCATGACCCACTGCATCGGGGTGTACCCCGTGTCCTCGACGAACCGCCGGGAGAACGTACGCGGCGACACGCGCGCGTGCCCGGCGAGCACGTCAAGGGTGAGCGGTTCGCCCAGCCGGTGCAGCGCCCATTCCCGGGTGGCGGCGAAGCGCTCGCCCAGCGGCTCGGGCACACTGCGCGGCACGTACTGCGCCTGACCGCCGCTGCGGTAGGGGGCGGCGACGAGGCGGCGCGCCGCGTGGTTGGAAGCGGCGACGCCCAGGTCGCCGCGCAGGATGTGCAGACACAGATCGATGCCCGAGGCGGCGCCGGCCGAGGTCAGCACACTGCCCTCGTCCACGAACAGCACGTTCTCGTCGACCCGGACCAGCGGCCGCTTCGCCGCGAGCGCCTGCGTGTAGTGCCAGTGCGTCGTGGCGCGCTTGCCGTCGAGCAGCCCGGTGGCAGCGAGCGCGAAGGCCCCGGTAGAAATGGCGGCAAGCCGCGCACCCCGACCGTGCGCGGCGACCAACGCCTCGACCACGGCCTGCGGCGGATCGTCCCGGTCCGGGTGCCGGTAGCCGGGTACGAAGACGATGTCGGCCCAGGCGAGCGCTTCGAGCCCGTACGAAACGGAGTACGCCAACCCGTCGCCCCCGGCCACAAGACCGGGCGCGGCGCCACACATCCGCACCTCGTACGGCATGCTCGCGCGGGTCGTGAACACCTGCGCGGGAATACCGACATCGAGCGGCTTGGCGCCTTCGAGCACAAGAACGGCGACACGATGCAGGGACGGAGGCGACACGGCCCGAGCGTACCGGCGTACCAACCTCACCCGGGCACACCATCAGGCCCATCGGCCGGCTGGGTGCCCACTGCGGCAGCACTCGTTGGTCGGCGCGAACACCGTGACCCGAGCGAGGCGAGGCACAAGGGGACGCCGGGCGCGCCGGTCACTGTCAGGGCGCGGGCCGGGGGCTGTGTGGGCCGGGGGGATTAGCCGCCCATGGGGACCACGGGCAGGCTGGGATCGTCGTGGCGGGTGCTTGGCCGACTACGGGTGCCGCGCGGCGGTTGCGTGGGGTGACTCGGGCTGGCTTGGCGTCCGCCCCGGCGGGTGGTGGGCTGGGATGCATGCCCCGCTGGTCATTGGGGGGTGGGTGGGTGCGGGTGAGTGCGCATGGGCCGGGGGTTGTGTGGGCCGGAGGGATTAGCCGCCCGTGGGGCCGCCCCCTGAGGTTTGAGTGTCGCGGCTCCGGTCCGGGCGTCAAGGGCGCTCCTAGGTCGCGTCGCTCCGCGATGGGCTGCGCCCACCCTTGACCCCCGAACCTCCACCGCAAGTACCTCTTTTTTTGGGGGGGGCGGCCGGGGGGACCACGGGCAAGCTGGGATCGCGGTGACGGCTGCTTGGCCGACTGCGGGTGCCACGCGTCAGTTGCATGGGGCGACTCGGCCCGTCTCGGCGTCCACCCCCACCGGGTAGTAGCTGAGACACATGCCCCGCTGATCACTGGGTGTGGGTGGGGGACGGGAGGGTGCCCTGGTGAGGGTAGTTGGGCCGGGGCGACGGGCCGGTGGGTGGGACGGGTGTGACTGGGGTGACGAGGGATAGCTCCTGCGGCGGCCCTGTGGAGCCTTTTGTGTGGGTGGTTGCGTTAGGCGCGCGGTAGGGCGCACCCGGCCGGTGGAGCGACTTCGGCGGTGGGGCGGGTGTGACGGAAGGGACGCGGGATGGTCCGTGGGGCGACCATCCGGCGCCTTATGCGTCGGGCGTTGCGTTAGGTGCGCCGTAGAGGGCACCCAGCCCCCAGATGGGCCTGACGGTGGGATGGAAGTGGACGGCCGCCGGGCCTGTTGCGCGGGCGGGTACCCGCAGCCCCTGCCGGGTGCCCCCCTGGGCACACAGGTCACACCCGCCCCACCGCCCGGACACTCCACCGGCCTGATGCGCCCCGACGCGCGCTCAACGCAACCACCCACGCACAAGGCCCCAGATGGCTGCCCCAGGAGCCATCCCTCGTCACCCCAGTCACACCCGTCCCACCCACCGGGGTCGCTCCACCGGCCGGGTGCGCCCTACAGCGCGCCTAACGCAACTCCCCACGCAAAAGGCGCCCAAGGGCTGCCCCAGGAGCTATCCCCCGTCACCCCAGTCACACCCGCCCCACCCACCGGCCCGTCACCCCAGTCACACCCGTCCCACCCACCGGCCCATCGCCCCAGCCCAACCACCCGTCACCAGGGCACCCTCCCGTCCCCCACCCACCCCCAGTGACCAGCGGGGCATGAGTCTCAGCCGCTGCCCGGTGGGGGTGGACGCTTAGCCAGCCCGAGCCGCCCCATGCAACTGGTGCGTGGCACCCGCACCCGGGCAAGCAGCCGTCACCGAGATCCCAGCTTGCCCGTGGTCCCCCCGGCCGCCCCCCCAAAAAGAGGTACTTGCGGTGGAGGTTCGGGGGTCAAGGGTGGGCGCAGCCCATCGCGGAGCGACGCGACGCAGGAGCGCCCTTGACGCCCGGACCGGAGCCGCGACACTGAAACCCCAGGGGGCGGCCCCACGGGCGGCTAATCCCTCCGGTCCGCACAGGTTCGGGCCCATGCGCACTGACCCGCACCCGACCACCCCCGGTGACCAGCGGGGCATGCGTCCCAGCCGACCACCCACCGGGGCGGACGCCAAGCCCACCCGAGTCCCCCCACGCAACCGCCGCGCGGCACCCGCACCCGGCCAAGCACCCGCCACCACGAACCCAGGCCGCCCTTGACGCCCGGATCGGAGCCGCGTCACTCAAACCCCAGGGAGCGGCCCCACGGGCGGCTAATCCCCCCGGCCCACCCAGGACCCGGCCCATGCGCACTCACCCGCACCCGGCCACCGCCGGACCGGCCTAGTCCGCCACCGCATCCGCCAGGGCCGCCAGGAAGTCCGCCACCGCTCCCGGGCCCGGGAGTACGAGGTCGGCGGCTGCCGTCATTTCCGGGACCTCCGTCCCTCCGCTGCACACCAGCAGGCCCGGGTGGCCTTCCTCGCGCAGTCGGCCCACGGCCGCGAACGCCGGGAGGTCGCCCAGGTCGTCGCCCGCGTACAGGACGGTTTCCGCGCCGACCTCGCGTACGTACTCGGCCAGGGCGACGCCCTTGTCCATGCCGGGCGGGCGCAGTTCCAGGACCATGCGGCCCGGTTCCAGCATCAGGCCGTGCCGGTCCGCCAGCTCGGCGAGCGGTTCGCGCAGCGCGTCG
The DNA here is from genome assembly GCF_055584925.1 of Streptomyces sp. NPDC087906. Lineage (NCBI taxonomy): Bacteria > Bacillati > Actinomycetota > Actinomycetes > Kitasatosporales > Streptomycetaceae > Streptomyces > Streptomyces sp. NPDC087906. The sequence goes on along the minus strand of NZ_JBVJLC010000001.1, from coordinate 667,787 downwards.
AAGGCGGCCTGCGGGTCGGCCGCGCGGCGGGTGTGGACGGCGACCGCCTGGCCCTTCTCCTCTATCCAGGTGCCTTGCCAGGCACCGAACGTGTCGAGGAATCCCGGCAGTTCGGCGCGGGCCGCCGCGACGCCGGGATGCGGCGCCGGGGTGCGTACGGTGCCGGTGACCGCGTCCCAGCGCTCGGCGCCGTAATGGCCGAGGACCACGAGATGGTCCAGGCCCGGTACGCCGGCGAAGCCGCCGTACCGTACGGCGACCCCGGCGGGACGGCCGGTGACCACGGCGACGGACGCGACGCGCGGCGCGAGGGCCGCGAGTGCGGGCACGGCGCTCGGGTGGGCGCGGGCCTGTTCGGGGTCGGGGACGATGTCGGCGAGGGTGCCGTCGAAGTCGAGCGCCACGACGGCCTTGCCGGGTCTGGCCAGGAGCGCGGCCAGTCCTTCGGCGCCTGCGGCGGTGGTCGGCTGCGGCAGGGAGTGCGGGTTGCTGCCCATGCCCACGACCTTATCGAGCATCAGCGCTGCGCGCGGTGGGCCTCCCTGATCCTGCGCAGCCTGTTCACCGTCACCGGATCGTGCGCGAGCGCCAGCGGGTCGTCGAGCAGCGCGCCGAGCAGTTGGTAGTAGCGGGTCGGCGAGAGGCCGAGCCGCTCCCGTATCGCCCGCTCCTTGGCACCGGGCCCCGGCCAGCCGACCCGCTCCACGCCGAGCACGGCACGGTCACGATCCGACAGTGCGCGGCCGGACAGCTCGCGGTCCGACAACTCGCGGCCGGACAACTCGCGGCCGGACAGTTCGGGCTCACCCGACTCGGGCTCACCCGACTCGCGTTCGCTCTCAGCCGCTTGGTCTTCTTCCATGGCCCTCCCACGCTACCCGGCGCCACCGACATTCTTCGGAATCGAAGTTTTGTATGGGTGCAGAACAATCCCGGGCAGTGGACTAGACCTTTCATAGGTCTTCGCGGGAGACTGTCCCCCGTGGAACACGTCATCGCCCTCGATGTGGGCGGCACCGGTATGAAAGCCGCCCTGATGGGCGCCGACGGCACGTTGCTGCACGAGGCCCGCCGGCCCACCGGCAGGGAGCGCGGCGCGGGCGCCGTCGTCGAGACGATCCTCGGCTTCGCCGCCGAACTGCGCGCCTACGGTCTTCAGCAGTTCGGAGAGAGCGCTCTCGCCGCCGGCGTGGCCGTCCCCGGCATCGTCGACGCCGAGCGCGGCATCGCCGTGTACTCCGCCAACCTCGGCTGGCAGGACGTACCGCTGCGCGACCTGCTCGGCGCCCGCCTCGGCGGCATCCCCGTCGCGCTGGGGCACGACGTACGCACCGGCGGACTCGCCGAAGGCCGGCTCGGCGCAGGCCGGGGCGCCGACCGGTTCCTGTTCGTGCCGTTGGGCACCGGCATCGCCGGGGCCATCGGCATCAACGGCACCATCGAGGCCGGCGCGCACGGCTACGCGGGCGAGATCGGCCATGTCGTGGTCCGCCCCGACGGGCCCGTGTGCGGCTGCGGACAGCGCGGCTGCCTGGAGACGCTCGCCTCGGCCGCCGCCGTGACCCGGGCCTGGGCCGAGGCCAGCGGCGACCCGCTGGCGGACGCCGCCGACTGCGCCAAGGCCGTGGAGTCGGGCGACCCCGCGGCCGTCGAGGTGTGGCGCGACACGATCGACGCGCTCGCCGCCGGGCTCGTCACCGCACTCACGCTGCTCGACCCCAGCACAATGATCATCGGCGGCGGACTCGCCGAAGCGGGGGAAACCTTGTTCACCCCGCTGCGCGCCGCGGTCGAGGAGAAGGTGACGTTCCAGAAACTGCCCACCATCGTCCCCGCCGCCCTCGGGGACACCGCCGGACGCCTGGGCGCAGGGCTGCTCGCCTGGGATCTGCTCTCCACGGAGGTAACCACCTGATGGCCGCAAGCGCCGTACGCACCGCACGCACTGTCCTCGCCGGCGCCCGGGTGGTGCTGCCCGGCGGGACCGTCGACGGCGGCCGGGTGGTCGTCGAGGACGGCAAGATCGCGGAAGCCGCTCCCGCCGGCGACGCCGCCACCCTGGACCTCACGGGCCACTGGGTGGTCCCCGGCTTCGTCGACATGCACAACCACGGCGGTGGCGGGGCCTCCTTCACCTCCGGCTCGGCGGACGAGGTGCTCCAGGGCATCGCCACCCACCGCGAGCACGGCACGACCACCGTCGTCGCCTCCACCGTCACCGGCGAGATGGACTTCCTCGCGCAGCGCGCCGGGTTCCTGTCCGAACTGGTCGAGCAGGGCGATCTGGCCGGGATCCACTTCGAGGGCCCCTTCATCTCCCCCTGCCGCAAGGGCGCCCACAGCGAGGCGCTGCTGCGCGACCCCGACCCGGCCGAGGTGCGCAAGCTGCTCGACGCCGCGCGCGGTACGGCGAAGATGGTCACCCTCGCCACCGAACTCCCCGGCGGCATCGAGTCCGTACGGCTGCTCGCCGAGCACGGCGTGATCGCCGCGATCGGGCACACGGACGCGACGTACGAGCAGACCGTCGAGGCCATCGAGGCGGGCGCGACCGTCGCGACGCACCTCTTCAACGCCATGCCGACGCTCGGCCACCGGGCCCCGGGCCCGATCGCGGCGCTGCTTGAGGACGAGCGGGTCACCGTCGAGCTGATCAACGACGGCACCCATCTGCACCCCGCGGCGCTGGAGTTGGCGTTCCACCGCGCGGGCGCGGGCCGGGTCGCCTTCATCACGGACGCGATGGACGCGGCGGGCTTCGGCGACGGGCTCTACCAGCTCGGCCCGCTGGCCGTCGAGGTCAAGGACGGCGTGGCGCGGCTGGTGGAGGGCGGCTCGATCGCGGGCTCGACCCTGACGCTGGACACCGCGTTCCGCAGGGCAGCGACCGTCGACCGGCTGCCGGTCGGGGACATCGTGAACGCGATCTCCGCCAACCCGGCGAAGCTGCTCGGCCTGTACGACAAGGTCGGCTCCCTTGAGCCGGGCAAGGACGCGGACCTGGTGGTGCTGGACGCGGACTTCGCGGTCAAGGGCGTGCTGCACAAGGGCGAATGGGTCATCGAGCCCGAACTGGGCTGATCGAGCCCGAGCGGGGCTGACGCCGGCGCAGATGCCGGTGAGGGGAAGCGGTTGGTCCGAGGTCTGGGCCAACCGCTCTCTTTTTGGCATGATCGTTCCTGCAGTATGCAATCAACGACAGGGCAGCCGATGCCCGGACAGTTGGCGCCCGGACAGTTGGCGACAGGGCAGTTGACGACAGGCGCGTTCTCGGGGGTGTGACAAGTGATCGTTACGGTCACGCTCAACGCTGCGCTGGACATCACGTACCGCACCCCGGCGCTGGTCCCGCACACCACCCACCGCGTCAGCGACGTCACCGAGCGGCCCGGCGGCAAGGGCATCAACGTGGCCCGGGTGCTCGCGGCGCTCGGTCACGAGACCGTGGTCACCGGCTTCGCGGGCGGCCGGACGGGCGACGTACTGCGCGAACTGCTGGCGCACACGTCACGGGCGGGCACGTCACGGGCAGGTACGTCACAGGCAGACACGTCACAGGCAGACACGTCACAGGCAGACACGTCACAGGCAGACACGTCACAGGCAGGCACGACCGACGCGCTCGTACCGGTCGCCGGCGCCACCCGCCGTACGGTCGCCGTCGTGGACGCGGCGACCGGCGACACCACTCAGCTCAACGAACCGGGCCCGGTCGTCTCGGCCGCCGAATGGGCCGCGTTCCTCGACACGTACGGCCGGCTCATCGACGGCGCCGACGCCGTCGCGCTCTGCGGCAGCCTGCCGCCCGGCATCCATGTCGGCGCCTACGCCGAGCTGGTACGCCTTGCCAGGGGCGCCGGGGTGCCCGTACTCCTCGACACCAGCGGCGAACCCCTGCGCCGGGGTGTCGCCGCCCGCCCCGACCTGGTCAAGCCGAACGCCGACGAACTCGCCCGGCTCACCGGCTCACGCGAACCGCTGCGCGCGACCCGCGACGCCCGCAGGCGCGGCGCCCACTCCGTCGTCGCCTCGTTCGGCCCGGAAGGGCTCTTCGCCGCCACCCCCGAAGGGCTCTGGCGCGCGGCGCCACCGGCCCAGGTGCGGGGCAACCCGACGGGCGCCGGCGACTCGGCCGTCGCGGGGCTGCTGTCGGGCCTCGTCGAACGGCTCCCCTGGCCGGACCGGCTGGCGCGGGCCGTCGCCCTGTCCACGGCGACGGTCCTGGCGCCGGTGGCGGGCGAGTTCGACGCCGTCACGTACGAAAAGCTGCTTCCGCAGGTGGCGGTGACGGAACAGCCCGCAGGCTGACCTGCGGGCTGATGCGGTGACCTGCTTGGTCAGATGCGGTGACCTGCTTGGTCAGTCTCGGTCAGTCCTGCTTCTTCGGCGGCGTGACCTCAAGCCAGTCGAGCAGCACGTCGCACTGGTTGCCGTTCTCGCAGGAGATCTTGATCGTGTTCTTGCCCTGCTGGAGCGAGACCGGCGCCCAGGTCGTCTGCCAGTTCTTCGACGGGTCCGGGTCGCTGGACTTGATGAAGTTCGACAGGTTGATCGGGGAGCTGTTGGCCTTGCCGTTGACCGTGAGCGTCGCGTTCATGTCCTTCGCCGGGACCGCGTACCGCACGGACAGTGCGTACGGACCCGCCTTGTCCATGTCCGCCGTCCACGTGACGGAGGATCCGACGGCGTTGAACCCCGTCACATACGCACCGTCGGCGCCCTCGGCGCCCGTGACGTCCTTCGCCAGCGCGGCCCCGCCGCCCAGCTCCAGCGTCGCCGCGTCCTGCTTCGGCAGCTTCGCGACCGGTGCCTCGCCCTTGTCGGACGGCTGACCGCTCGGCTGCTGCGACTGCGCTGCGCTCGGCTGGCCGGTCGGCGCGGCGTCGTCGTTCTTGTCACCGCCGCCCGACGACAGCGCGATCGTGATTCCGATCACGACGGCCGCGACCACCGCGACGGCCCCGATCAGCAGCACCTTCGTGTTCGGGCCTCGGCCGCGCCCGCCGCCGCGCTGGGCCGGCACCTGACGGGTGGGCGAACCGCCGTCGGGGTGGGCCGCCGGGGCCCCGTACGCGCCCTGCTGCTGGTACTGCGCCTGCTGGCCGTGGCCGTAACCGGACTGCCCGTAGCCGGGCTGACCGCCCTGCTGGCCGTAACCCTGCTGGCCGCCTGACTGCCCGTAACCGGGCTGCTGCTGCGCCGCCGGGCCCGGGTAGCCGTAGCCGCCCTGCCGCGCCTGCGGGGGCACGGCCTGCTGCCCGTACTGGCGCTCGCCGACGGTCCTGACCTGGTTGTACGACGTTCTGGGCACGCCGGGCTGCGCGGCCGGGCCGGGGTAGCCGTAGCCGCCCTGCCGTCCCTGCGCCGCGGCCGCCGCCTGTCCGTCCTCGTACAGATAGCCGAACGGGTCGTCGTCCTCGGGCTTGCTCGCGCCGTCGTTCCCGGCCGTCATCCCTGGGTCACTCCTTACCATCTCGCCAGCATCGCCGACCGGCCGAGCCTACCTCGGATGAGCGGGCCGCCGGACGGCTCTTGGCTATGCGGGGCCGGTCTTCCAGCCGTATTGGATCACTGTCACGACGGTCACATGGACGGCGGGAGACGGCTGCCGGGCCCACGGGTGAACAACCGCCGCGGTCGCGCCCGGCACCCGCTTCGGTCGCCCTCGGCACCCGCTTCGGTCGCGTCCCCGCACTCGCTTCGGTCGCGCCCCAGCACCCGCTTCGGCCACCCTCGGCACCCGCTTCGGTCGCACCCCCGCACCCGCTTCGCTGCCTCGCCGCCCCCCGGCCGTCGTTGTGCGGGCGCCCTATCCGGCCCTCCGGTGGACCTTGTTCCGGGCCCGCTTCTCGATGTACATCCGCTGGTCGGCGGATTTCAGCACGTCCTCGACCGACATCCCGCAGCTCGCCCAGCCGATGCCGAAGCTGGCGCCGACGCGCACCGCCCTGCCGTCCACCCTGATGGGCGGAATGATCGCGTTCCGCAGCCGTACGGCGAGATCGGCGGCGTCCGCCGCGCCGAGCCCATCGGCGAGAACGACGAATTCGTCACCTCCCAGCCGGGCGACCGTGTCGCCGTCCCTGACGCCGGTGGTCAGCCGGCGCGCCACCTCGATCAGCACCGCGTCACCGGTGTTGTGCCCGAACCTGTCGTTGATCGACTTGAAACCGTCGAGGTCGCAGAAGAGGACGGCGAGCCCCTTCGCCCCTTCGTCGTCCTCGCTCGGCGCCACCATGTGTTCGTGGCTGTCGGAGCGGCCGCCGCCCGGGGTGCCGAGGGCGCCGTACCGGCCGCCGCGCTCGCCGGTGCGCTCCTCGTAGCTGTCATGGCCGTCGTAGCCGTCGTACGCGTCGTAGGCGGGCTCGTACAGCACCGTGCCCTCGTAGCCGCCGTACGCCGCGTCCAACTGCTCGACCGCCGTCTCGCGCAGGGCGTGCGGGCGGGCGCAGAGCCGGGCGCTGAGCCGCGAGCGCAGCTCGGCGCTGTTGGGCAGGCCGGTGAGTGAGTCGTGCGAGGCGCGGTGGGCGAGCGCGAGTTCGCGGCTCTTGCGCTCCTCGATGTCCTCGACGTGCGTGAGCAGCAGCCGGGGCCCGTCGCTGGTGTCGGCGACCACCGAGTTGCGCAGCGAGACCCAGACCCAGCTCCCGTCACGGCGGGCGAGCCGCAGCTCGGCGCGACCGCCCTCGGCGGACGTACGGAGCAGGGTGCCGATGTCCTCGGGGTGGACGAGGTCGGCGAACGAGTGGCGGCGCATGGCGGAGGCGGGGCGGCCGAGCAGCCGGCACAGCGCGTCGTTGGTGCGCAGCAGCCGGCCGTGCTGGTCGCCGCCCATCTCGGCGATGGCCATGCCGCTGGGGGCGTACTCGAACGCCTGCCGGAAGGACTCCTCGCTGGCGCGCAGTGCCTGCTGCTCGCGCTCCAGGCGGACGAGGGCGCGCTGCATGTTGGCGCGCAGGCGCGCGTTGCTGATCGCGATGGCCGCCTGCGAGGCGTACATCTGCAGGGCCTCCTGGCCCCAGGCGCCGGGGTGCCGGCCGCCGCGCGGCCGGTCGACGGATATGACGCCGAGCAGTTCGTTGCCGCCGCCGGACGCGTACATCGGCGCGTACAGCCGGTCCTGCGGGTGCCACTCGTCGGCGAAGCGGGGGTCGGGGCCTTCGGTGTACCACTGCGGGACGTCGTCCTCCAGCAGCACCCAGCCCTCGGTGTGCGGTATGAAGCGCAGCGAGCCCCAGCTCACGCCCATCGACAGCCGGCGCTCCCAGGAGTTGCGGGAGCCGACCCGGCCGGTGATCAGGGCCTCTGCGGCGGCGTTCCCGGCGAAGGCGGCGACGACCAGATCGCCGTCGGCCTGGACGACGTTGACGCAGGCGAGTTCGTAGCCGAGCCCGGAGACGATGCCGTCGGCGACCGTCTGGAGCGTGTCAGCCAGGCTCCGGGCCGTGTTGAGGTCGGCGACTGCCTGATGCAGTTGCCGCAGGGTCGCAAGACGGACGTAGGGCTCCGACTCGGTCTCCATTGCTCGCTCTCCCCGAGACCTCGACAGCAACTCCAGGATTCTCATCGGCTCTCGTGTTGCACCGTCACCGCCACTGAATCACAGCGAGCTGTGCGCTCGGTACACAGGGTCAACAAATAGTCGACTCTGTGACTCAAGTCACATCAAATGATGAGGAGTAATGGGCGCTTTGTGGGAGCGCTCCACGAGGTTTCCTGAACACAATTCAAGGTTGACCACCTTGCGGCGGGGTCTCAGGTGCGTCAGCCAGGTCCTAGGACTTGACTGGTCCTCTGGCCCGATGCGGACGCCGGAGAGCCGAGACTAGCGTCTGAGGTGTGCCCCAGACGAGCCCTGCTTCCTCCTTCGAGGCCCACGACCGCGCGATAGCGGCCCCCGACCGCCCGATCGAGGCCCACGACCGCCCGGCTGCCGGGACCACGCCCCGCACCGACGGGGCGATGCCGCACGCCGACGGGGCGATGCCGCCCGTCGACGGGCCGATCCCCCATGCTGAGGGGGTGAGCAACGACGAGTTCCGCGCCGCGATGTCCCGGCTGGCGGCGGGAGTGGTGCTGGTGACGGCGCACGAAGAAGCCCTGAGCGCCCACGGCCCGCGCGGCGAGGACGCGGGCATGACGGCGACCGCGTTCCTGTCCGTCTCCCTGGACCCGCCGCTGGTCCTGGTCAGCGTCCGCAACGGCTCACGCATGGACGACCTGCTGGCCGAACAGCCGCTGTGGGCGGCGTCACTACTCTCCGAGAGCCAGCGGCACATCGCGGGCCGGTTCGCGATGAAGGGCCGGATCAGCGACCGGCTGCTGTTCGAGGACATCCCCTACCGGCGGGGCGAGGCGAGTGGGGCGCCACTGGTCGGCGGGGCGCTCGCGGTGCTGGAGTGCCGTACGGAGCAGCGGGTCGAGGCGGGCGACCACACGCTGGTGATCGGGCGGGTGCTGACGGCGGAGCTGCCGAGCGGGGAGGGCGGCCCTTTGACGTACTTCAAGGGCCGCTACCACCAGATCTCGTAGGGCAGGGGCCACGACACGGACGGGCGTGGGCGCTATCCCCAGCCGCGCCCGGAACGCCCGCGCTTGGTGTCGGAGCGCTGCTTCTTCTCACGCAGCCTGCGCTCGTTGATACCGCGCGGGATCTTCGACTTGCGGCGCTGGCGGGGCGGCGGAGCCGTCGCCTCGGCGAGCAGCGAGGCGAGCCGCACGGCTGCCGTCTCGCGGTTGCGCCACTGCGAGCGGTGCTCCGAGGACCGTACGGACACGACGCCGCCGGTGAGCCGGCCTTCGAGCCGCTCCAGCGCGCGCTCCTTCCACACGGGCGGAAGGGCGTCGGTCTTGGCGAGGTCGAAGCGCAGCTCCACCTGGGAGTCGGTGGTGTTCACATGCTGACCGCCGGGCCCCGAGGAACGCGAGAAACGCCACATGAGCTCGGCCTCCGGCAGGGAGACCGAACCGCGGATGACATACGGAGGCCCGGACATACGTCCATGGTCGCGTGTCTGTGCCACGACGTCACCCGTTTTTCGCCGGGCCGCAAGGATCCGCAAAGGATCCGCGTCTGGGGCACAGACGCCTTCGAACTACGTAAAGAAAGTAAAGGGGCTGGAACCTCTCAGTCCTCTGCCCGCGTTATACGGGATGACGGTAGCTTCGGGACCGCACGAAGCCCGCACACACGACAAGGAAAGGGACAAATCCCATGGCTGTAAGCCTGTCCAAGGGCGGCAACGTCTCGCTCACCAAGGAAGCGCCGGGCCTCACAGCCGTCACGGTCGGCCTCGGCTGGGACGTCCGCAGCACCACCGGCACCGACTTCGACCTCGACGCGTCGGCGATCGCGGTCAACGCCACGGGGAAGGTCTTCTCCGACGGCCACTTCGTCTTCTTCAACAACAAGTCGACGCCGGACCAGACCATCGTCCACACCGGTGACAACCGCACGGGTGAAGGCGCCGGCGACGACGAGGCGATCAACGTGAACCTGGCGGGTCTGCCCGCCGACATCGACAAGATCGTCTTCCCGGTCTCCATCTACGACGCGGAGACCCGCAGCCAGAACTTCGGCCAGGTGCGGAACGCGTACATCCGCATCGTCAACCAGGCCGGCGGCGGCGAGATCGCCCGCTACGACCTGAGCGAGGACGCCGCCACCGAGACCGCGATGGTCTTCGGTGAGCTGTACCGCAACGGCGCGGAGTGGAAGTTCCGCGCGGTCGGCCAGGGCTACGCGTCGGGCCTGGTGGGCATCGCGACGGACTTCGGCGTCAACCTCTGACGATCCGACACCCGGTCCGGTCCGGTCCGGTCCAGGACAGCACGCCACGAGGGGCCCCCGGCATACGGCCGGGGGCCCCTCGCGTGTGGGTACGCTGCGACGATGATCGTCGAACCGCTGACCCCCGTGGACGGCGCGCTCCCCGGGGAGCTGCTCACCGAACTCGCCGCGCTGTACGCGTCCAACAGGGAGTTCCAGCAACTCAGCGGCGACTTCCCTGACCCGGACAACATCAGCCCCGAACAGGTCGCGACGTCCCTGGCCGACGAACTGGCCCACCCGGACGCCGAGATCCTCATCGCCCGCGCGAGGGGCCGCCTGGTCGCGATCGCGGTGACCTTGACCCAAGCCCCGGCCGGAATGGCCCCGGACCCAGCCCCGGCCCCGGACCCGGACCCGTGGATCGGCCTGTTGATGGTCCACGCGGACGAGCAGCGGGCGGGGTACGGCCGAGAGCTGGCGACGGTAGTGGAGGACCGCTTCCGCAGGACGGGACACACGGGGGTCAAACTCGCGGTCCCGGAGACCAACCACCAGGCCCTGGCCTTCTGGACAACCCTGGGCTACACCCAGATCGCCGAACACCAAGACCCGAAGTCGGGCGACCCGTGCCGAATCCTGCACAAGGGTCTGACGAAGGACGCGCCCCGGGACGCCTGAACCGGAACCCGTGCGGGCCGAGAAGTGAGCCGCCCGCAGGGCGGGTGCGTGGCCGACGGACGGGTGCCACGCGGCAGTTGCATGGGGCGACTCGGGCTGGCTAAGCGTCCACCCCGGTGGGTGGTGGGCTGGGATGCATGCCCCGCTGGTCACTCTCGGACGACGGGTGCGGGTGAGTGCGCATGGGCCGGGGGGTGGGCGGGCCGGAGGGATTAGCCGCCCGTAGGGCCGCCCCCTGAGGCTTGAGTGTCGCGGCTCCGGTCCGGGCGTCAAGGGCGCTCCTACGTCGCGTCGGCTACGCCGATTCCGCTCCGCTCCACCCCTGACCCCCGGCCCTCCACCGCAAGTACCTCTTTTTTGGGGGGGCGGCCGGGGGGACCACGGGCAAGCTGTGCTCGCGGTGGCGGCTGCTTGCCCGACTGCGGGTGCCACGCACCAGTTGCATGGGGCGACTCGGGCTGGCTAAGCGTCCACCCCGGTGGGTGATCGGCTGGGATGCATGCCCCGCTGATCACTCGGGGTTGGTGGGTGCGGGTCAATGCGCATGGACCCGAAACTGTGCGGACCAGAAGGATTAGCCGCCCGTAGGGCCGCCCCCTGAGGTTTCAGTGTCGCGGTTGCGGTCCGGGCGTCAAGGGCGCTCCTGCGTCGCGTCGCTCCGCGATGGGCTGCGCCCACCCTTGACCCCCGAACCTCCACCGCAAGTACCTCTTTTTTGGGGGGGCGGCCGGGGGGACCACGGGCAGGCTGGGTTCGTCGTGGCGGGTGCTTGGCCGACTGCGGGCGCCACGCGGCAGTTGCATGGGGCGACTCGGCCCGTCTCGGCGTCCACCCCCACCGGGTAGTAGCTGAGACACATGCCCCGCTGGTCACTCGGGTTGGGGGGTGGGGCGGGAGGGCGCCCTGGCGGGGGTAGTTGGGTCAGGGCGACGGGCCGGTGGGTGGGGCGGGTGTGACTGGGGTGACAGGGGGATAGCTCCTGGGACGGCGGTCGGGCGCCTTTTGCGTGGGTGGTTGCGTTCAGCGCGCCACAGGGCGCATCAGGGCGCATCGGCCGGTGGAGTGTCCGAGCGGTGGGGTCGGTGTGACCTGTGTGCCCAGGGGGGCACTCGACGGGGGCTGCGAGTGCCCGCCCGCGCAACAGGCCCGGCCGACCGTCCACTTCCACCCCGCCATCCGGCGCCCATCCGTGGCCTGGGTGCCCTCGACAGCGCCCCTAACGCAACGCCCCACGCATAAGGCACGGGACGGTCGCCCCACGGACCACCCCGCGTCCCTCCCGTCACACCCGCCCCACCGCCGAAGTCGCTCCACCGCCGAAGTCGCTCCACCGGCCCGGTGCGCCCTGAGGCGCGCTGAACGCAACCAGACCCGCGCGGGTGGTGGCGCTCCAGACACCCCAACCGGCGCCTCCCGCGGCCCACTTCCTCCCTGGGCCGAAGACCGCCTCCCACCCGGAGGCACCAGCCGCCACAACGGGGCCTCCGCAGCGCGCCGAATGCAACTCCCCACGCACAAGCCCCCGGACCGGCATCCCCCAGGCCCATTCCCGCCCCACAAGTCACACCCGCCCCACCGCCTGGGGCTCGCACCGGCCTGATGTGTCCTGTGACGCGCGGCAACGCAATCACCCCCGCACAACCCGGCATCGGGACACCTCATCGGACCCCTCCCACACCCCCAGCCACACACGCCACAGCGCCGGGGGGCCGCACCTGCCAGATGCACTCCGCGACGCACCTAACGCAACACCCCACGCAAAAGGCACCAGACCACCACCCCAGGAACCATCCCCCGTCACTCCAGTCACACGCACCCCACCCACCGGCCCGTTGCCCCGGCCCAACCACCCGTCACCAGGGCACCCTCCCGTCCCCCACCCACACCCAGTGACCAGCGGGGCATGAGTCTCAGCTACTACCCGGTGGGGGTGGACGCTTAGCCAGCCCGAGTCGCCCCATGCAACTCGTGCGTGGCACCCGCACCCGGCCAAGCAGCCGCCACCGCGAACCCAGCCTGCCCGTGGTCCCCCCGGCCGCCCCCCCAAAAAAAGAGGTACTTGCGGTGGAGGTTCGGGGGTCAAGGGTGACCGCAGGTCATCGGCGCAGCCGACGCGACGAAGGAGCGCCCTTGACGCCCGGACCGCAACCGCGACACTCAAACCTCAGGGGGCGGCCCCACGGGCGGCTAATCCCTCCGGTCCACACAGCTTCGGGCCCATGCGCACTGACCCGCACCCGGCCGCCCCCGGTGACCAGCGGGGCATGAGACTCAGCTACTACCCGGTGGGGGTGGACGCCGAGACGGGCCGAGTCGCCCCATGCAACTGACGCGTGGCACCCGCAGTCGGCCACGCACCCGCCACCACGAACCCAGCTCCCCGCCGCCCCTATCTGTCCGGCTTCGTCTTGCCGTACAGCCACGCCTTCCATACCCCGTCCAGGTTCCGGCCCGACTCCTTCTCCGCGTACGACGTGAAGTCCGCCGTCGACGCGTTGCCGTGGCGGTGCTTCTGCGGCCAGTTGTGGAGGATGCGGAAGAACGTCGCGTCGCCCACCGCCAGTCGTACCCGTTGGAGCACCATCGCGCCTCGGCCGTAGACCGGGGGTTGGGAGATGTCGGACGCCGAGCGGGGGTGGGCCGGGGGGAACGTCCAGTTCGTGTCGTCGGCGTACGCCTCGTCGAAGCTTTCGGCGACCGGTTTGTGGTCGGTCTTTTCCTTCCAGAGCCATTCCGCGTACGTGGCGAAGCCCTCGTTCAGCCACATGTCCCGCCATGACTTCGGCGTCACCGAGTCGCCGAACCACTGGTGGGACAGTTCGTGCACCAGCGTGCTGACATCCGTCGGGCCCGGCAGGAAGGGTCTCGTCTGCGTCTCCAGGGCGTACTGCGCGTCCTGCTCGCGGCCGATGATGACGCCCGTCGAGGAGAAGGGGTACGGACCGAACAGCCGCTCCTCCCACTCCACGATCCCCGGCAGCGCCGCCAGCAGCCCCGCGCTCTTCTTCGCCACTCCCGGATCGACCGCGGTGAACGTCGAGAACGGGCGAGCCGTCCCTCCCGTCCGGTGCGTCTCGTACGGGCCGATGGCGACCGTCGCCAGGTAGCTCGCCATCGGCTCGGACGAGTGCCAGGTGAAGGCCGTACGTCCCCCGTCGATACGAGCGGTGCGCGTCAGCTCGCCGTTGGAGACCGCCGTCAGTCCGTCAGGGACGGTGACCCGCACGTCGTAAGTGGCCTTGTCGCTCGGGTGGTTGTTGCCCGGGAACCACGCCATCGACCCCGTCGGCTCCCCCAGCGCCGCCACCCGCCCGCCGGTCCTGAGCCAGCCCTCGGCCGAGCCGTCCGGGTCGGTGATCCGCTTCGGTACGCCGGAGTACCGCACAACCGTCACGAACGAACTCCCCCGCTCCAGCCCGCGCGCCGGCCGCAGCGTCAGCTCGCTGCCCGCCCGGCTGCTCGCGGCGCGCTCGCCGTCGACCGTCGTGGACGTGACCGTCATCCCCGCGAGGTCGAGGTTGAAGGCGCTCAGGTCCTGGGTGGCGCGGGCGGTGATCTCCGCCGTACCGGTGAGCCGGCCGCTGTCCGGGTTCCAGTCGAGGGTCAGGCCGTAGTGCCGGACGTCGTAACCGCCGTTGCCGAGCCCCGGGAAGTACGGATCCCCCACCCCGGCCGCACCGGGCCTGCCGCGCGCATCGGCGCGCGAAGAGGCGCCGGTGGACGAGGCTCCGGTGGACGAGCCGCCCGTGGACGACGCACCCGTACAGGAGACGGACCCGGCCAGCAGCGCCGTCAGCGCCACGAAAAGCGCAGCGCGGCGGCGCGTCCCGGAACACGCATTGTCATGGCGGACGGCGAACCTCCTTCTCACGAAACGACGCGGAACGACCTCGTCACCCTAGCGTTTCCGCAGGTGGGGGCCTGGGCGCCGAGGGCACAGCAGGGGCGTGACACCATCGGGCCGTGCTCGACATCGGCTACTCCCTCTCCCGTCGCTTCCCCGACCCCCCGCAGACCGACTACCGCATCGCCGACGTCCGGGCGCTGCGGCACGACCTCTTCTGCGGGGACGTGTATCTCGCCGACACCGGCGCCGACCGGGAGTTGTCCACCGCCTGGGGATGGGTGCCGGTGCTGGACTTCGCCTGGGCGCTGTGCGACATCGTCGAGCAGCTCGACCGCGATCCGCGCGGCAGCCGGGCCGCCAAGCCGCAACACGCCGAGCTGGACTTCACCGAGTCGGCCGACCGCATGCTGTTCATGCGGCGGTTCGGGCTCGTGGACGTGGAGGCGGACTGGATGCCGGGCGACGAGCCGCCGCTGACGTTCAGTCATCGGCTGCTGCGCCGCGAGGCGCGCGACTTCCTGCACGATCTGGTCGCCGATCTCTCCGACATGCACGAGGGCCTCGCCGACAACCCGATCGTCTGGAACCTGCAGTCCCGCTTCCCGCGCGTCTGAACGCCGCCTGAACGCAGTCTCCACGCGTCTCCTACGCGTCTCCCACGCGCCTCCAAACGCATATCCAAACGCATCTCCGCGCGTCTCACACAGCCGAAATCATCGGAATCCACGAATCCGAATCAGTCTCAACCACCCCACCGCACACCCCTGAACAGGCACAACGCACCCACTTTCAAGTCCTTCACAAAGTGGTCACAGACTCCCCTCAGCGATTCAGCGTTCATAGGACATACATCAGGCCCTCTCGGGCAGACGATGACTGCCCAGGTACTGCCGGGAAGCGTGAACCGCTTCCTCCCCCCACAAACGGCCTGCCTGCGGAGCACCGCGAAGGCCCCGACCCATCCCCCCAGGTCGGGGCCTTCGAAAATCCCCGGGCCGGACGGACCTCGGCCGAGCGACGCGATCTGCGGGACCTCACACCCCGTCCTCCACCCGCACCCCCATCTGCGCCGCGAACGCAGGCGCCAGATAGAGCAGTTGCGCCGAGCTGATCACCGCTCCCGACAGCCGGTCCAGGCCGCGCGCGATGTCCAGCTCCGCGACCGTCCGCAGATCGACGTCCTTCATACGAACAGCCGTCAGATCGACGCGCCTCAGGACGCAGTCCCGGAACTCGACGCGCTCCAGCTCCGCCCCGCCGAAGTCCGGCTCGGCCAGGACGCAGCCCTCGAACACCACGTCCTTCAGCTTCGCCTTGCGCAGATTCAGATAGTCGATCTTGCCGCCCTTGATCAACACCCGCTCCAGCACCGCGCCGTGCAACTGCACCCCGCCCAGCCGCGCGTCCACCACCTCCACATCGCGCAGCGAGGCCCCCGCGAGGTCCGTGCCCACCCCGCGCACCCCGCTGAGGACGGAGTCGATGAACCGCGCGCGGACGAGCGACGTCTCGTCCAGGGCGCACTCGCGCAGCGCGCAGTCGATGAACCGGGCGCCCGCGCCCTCCTGGCCCGTCAGATCCAGGTCTCTGAACTCCAGCCCGTCATAGTCGCCGTCCGGCTCCAGCCCGCCGCCGTACGGGGACAGCGGCGGCAGCCGCACCTCGGCCCGCCGCACTTCCACCCGCCGCGCCTTCGCCTGCCGTGCCTTCGCCGGTCCGCCGTTCGTGTTCCCTGCCATGGCCCCATCGTCGCGCACGCCACTGACAACGCCAGATACCCGTACCCGCGCGATGTCACATCCCCGCCCTCCCTGCCGTCCTATCTCCAGCACCGTCCCCGCACCGAGCAACCGGACCAGGTAGGAGCGACGCGTCATGAATCGCATCAGCGTCATCGGCGGCGGCCTCGCCGGCCTCACCGCCGCCATCACCGCCGCCGAGGGCGGCGCCCAAGTAACCCTGTACGAGGCCCATCACACCCTCGGCGGCCGGGCCCGTACCGCCGAAGGCCCCTACCTCACCAACGAGGGGCCGCACGCCCTCTACGACCGCGGCCCGCACTGGTCCTGGCTCCGGCAGCGCGACCTGCTCGGGCCGATCGCCGCCGTACCCCTGCGCGAAGGCTCCCGCTTCCGCTTCCACCGCGGCGGCGCCCTGCGCAGGACCCCGCCCGTCAGCCTGCTGAGACTCGCCCGGCGCCCCGTCGAAGAGGCCCCCGTCGACGTCTCCTTCACCAAGTGGGCCTCGGCCGTCGCCGGTCCCGGCGCCGCGCGTGCCGCCGCCTACTACGCCGCCGTCGCCCTCTTCCACCACGACCCCGGCGCACTGTCCGCCCGCTTCGTACAGGAGCGGCTGCGCCGCGCCGCCGCTCTGCCGCCCGAGGCCCATTACCCCGTCGGCGGCTGGGGCCAGCTCGTCGACCGGATGGCGGCGCGCGCCTGGAACCTGGGCGTCCGGATGGAGACGACCGTACGGATCGACGCCGTCCCCGCGGACACGCCGGTGATCGTCGCGACCTCGATGGACGCGGCCCGCCGGCTCATCGGGGACGACACCCTGCACTGGACGAGCGGCCGTACCGTACTGCTCGACCTCTCGCTGCGCTCCCGCCAAGGCTCCCGCAAGGGCTCACGCAGAGGCGAGCCGTTCGTGATCTCGGACCTGGAAGCGCCGGGCTGGCTCGAACGGTTCACCGCGCAGGATCCGTCCGTCGCACCCGCCGGTGAGCACCTGCTCCAGGGGCAGTTCCCGATCGGTCCGGGCGAGTCGAAAGCGGTCGGTACCGCACGTGCCGAGGCCCTGCTCGACCTGGGGTTCCCCGGCTGGCGCGAACGCACCGTATGGCGGCGCGACGCCCTCGCGACCGGCCGTACCGGCGCCGTCGACCACCCGGGCACGAGCTGGCGCGACCGGCCCGCCATCGACCGGGGGCAGGGTCTCTATCTGGCGGGCGACCAGGTGGCGGCGCCGGGGGTGCTCTCGGAGGTGTCGTTCAACAGCGGCATCACCGCCGCCTCACTGGCGCTCCGGAACCTCGCACGCCGGACGCATCTCGCGCAGCTCGCGCAGCTCGACCTCAAGCGCGCTTGACTTCAACTGCACTTGAGGTCGGAGGGTGGTGGCTGATCCGGAAGCCCGGCCGCAAGCCCGGCCGCGAACCCGTCTGCGAAGTCGGCCGCGAAGCCAGCCGCGAACCCGCCGAACCCCAAGGAGCCCGCCCGCCATGCACGCCATCGTCCTGCACGCCTTCGGCCCCGCCGAGAATCTTCGCCACGAACGCACCGACGACCCCGTACCCGCCCCCGGCCAGGTGAGAATCGCCGTCGCAGCCGCCGGCGTACACCTCCTCGACACCGCCCTGCGCGAGGGCATGACCGGCCCCTACCCGGCCCCCGCCGAGCTGCCGACCATCCCCGGCCGTGAGGTCGCGGGCACGGTCGAGTCGCTCGGCGAAGGCGTCGAGGCGAGCTGGCTCGGCAAGCGCGTCGTCGTCCATCTGGGCATGGTGCCCGGCGGCTACGCCGAACTCGCCGTCTGCGACGTGACCCGGCTGCACCCCGTGCCCGACGGGCTGGACGAGGCCGAGGCCGTCGCCATGATCGGCACGGGCCGTACGACGCTGGGCATCCTCCAGTTCACCGACCTCGGCCCCGACAGCACCGTCGTCGTCACGGCGGCGGCCGGCGGTATCGGCACCCTCCTGGTCCAGTACGCCAAGAACGCGGGCGCGACCGTCATCGGCCTGGCCGGCGGCCCCGCCAAGGTCGCCAGGGTCACCGCCAACGGCGCCGACCTGGCCGTCGACTACACGGCCCCCGACTGGGCGGCGCAGGTCGGAGCGTTCCTGAGAGATGGAGCTTTCCCGAGAGATGGAGCCTTCCCCAGAGATGGAGCCTTCCCGAGAGATGGAGCCTTCCCGAGAGACAGAGCATCCCTGACAGACGGCGAAACCGCCGGCAAGGGTGCCACGATCGTGTACGACTCCGTCGGCGGCCCGACCGCGCTCGCCGCCGTCGACCTCCTCGCCAGGGGCGGCCTGCACGTCGTCTTCGGCTGGTCGGGCCAGGGCATCCGCGACGGGGAACCGCTGACCTTCACCGACGACGAACTCGCCGCGCGCGGCATCACCTCCCGTACCGTCCTCGGCCCCCCGATGGTCCAGAAGGCAGGCGGCGACCTGCGCGTACTCGAAACACGCGCGCTCGCCGACGCGGCAGCGGGCCGGGTGCGCCCCGCCGTACAGCGCTTCCCACTGGCGGAAGCCGCTCTGGCGCACCGGTCGCTGGAGACGCGGGCGACGACGGGCAAGGTCGTCCTGGAGCCGTAGGCGGGCCCTGGCCGGGTCCTGACCAGGCCCTGACCAGGCCCTGGCCGGGCTCTAACCGGACCGTGGCCGGGCCCTGGCCGGGCTCCAACCGGACCGTGGCCGGGCTCTAGCAGGACCGCGGCCGGACGCGGTCCTGCCGCACGCCGCGCGGGCGAACACCGGCAATCCATGGTGTTCTGGGCAAAAGGTGCTCTGCGTAGAAGCCCAGCCCCTGCCGCGGCAGAGGCCGCTGTCCACAGTGGAGGAATAACCCGATGACCGATCCGGCGACCTCCGGCGCACAGCCCGGCCCCCGCCCCGGTTCCCAGCCCGGCACCCCGGCCGACATCTCCCCCAACGCACCCTCCGGCACCCCGTCCGGCTCCCAGCCCGGTGCCCGCCCCGGCGCGCCGCAGCAGGGCTCCGGAGACCAGCCGGACGCCCACCGCTGGTGGGCGCTGGCCGTCATCGCGACGGCGCAGCTCATGGTGGTGCTCGACGCGACCATCGTGAACATCGCGCTCCCCTCCGCCCAGCGCGACCTCGGCCTGACCAACGGCAACCGGCAGTGGGTCATCACCGCGTACACCCTCGCCTTCGGCGGCCTGCTGCTGCTCGGCGGCCGGGTCGCCGACCTCGTCGGCCGTAAGCGCACCTTCATCATCGGCCTGATCGGCTTCGCCGCCGCCTCCGCGATCGGCGGTGCGGCGCAGGGCCCCGAGATGCTGTTCGCCGCCCGTGCCCTCCAGGGCATCTTCGCCGCGCTGCTCGCACCGTCCGCGCTGTCCCTGCTGACCACGACCTTCACCAGCGGCCCCGAGCGCGCCAAGGCCTTCGGGATCTTCGCCGCCATCGCGGGTGGCGGCTCGGCGATCGGGCTGCTGCTCGGCGGCATCCTCACCGAGTACCTCGACTGGCGCTGGTGCCTGTACGTGAACGTGCCCATCGCCGCGCTCGCCGTCGTCGGCGCGCTGACGCTCCTCAGCGACCGGCAGGGCACCAAGGGCGCCCATCTCGACATCCCGGGCGTCATCCTCGGCTGCGGCGGTCTGGTGGCCATCGTGTACGGGCTCAGCGAGGCGGAGTCCGACGGCTGGACGTCCTCGCTGGTGCTGACGATGTTCGCCATCGGCGTCGTGGCGCTGTGCGCGTTCACGTGGTGGCAGACCCGCTCCCCCGGACCGCTGCTGCCGCTGCACATCGTGCGGGACCGCAACCGCGGTGGCTCCGTCATCCTCATGGGCCTGACGACCATCGGTCTGTTCGGCGCGTTCCTGTTCATGACGTTCTTCCTGCAGAACATCCTCGGCTACTCGCCGCTGCGGACCGGTCTCGCGTTCCTGCCGATGTCAGCGGCGATCATCATCGGTTCGACGCAGATCTCCGCCCGGCTGCTGCCCCACGTGCCGCCGCGCGTCCTGATGGTCCCCGGCCTGCTGCTGGCCTCGGGCGGGCTGTTCTCGCTGCGGTTCATCGACACCCACTCCAGCTATCCGTCGCACATCCTGCCCGGGACGCTGCTGCTGGGGCTCGGCCTCGGTCTCGTCTTCATGCCGGCCATCTCCACCGGCACGGCGGGCGTCTCGCCGCAGGACGCTGGGGTCACGTCGGCGACGATCAACACCGCCCAGCAGGTCGGCGGCTCCATCGGGACGGCGCTGCTCAACACGATCGCGACGACCACCACCGCCACGTACCTGACGAGCCATCTCGCCGCCGCTGCCCGCAAGGGCGGACTCACCCCGTCGGCGAAGCACCAGATCGTCAACACCGGTACGGTCCACGGCTTCACCGTGGCCATCACCTGGGCGTCGGTCATCCTGCTGGGCGCGGCGGTCATCTGCGCGCTGATGGTCAACGCGAAGTCGCCCAGCAAGCGCGAGGCGAGCCAGGCGGCGGCAGTGTCGGGCTGACCGCGTCAGCCCCCGACGACGGGAGGCGCGCCCAGCGCGCTCAGCGCATCGTCCGTCAGCCGGAACACCGTCCACTCGTCCTGCGGCAGCGCCCCCAGCGACCGGTAGAAGGCGATGGACGGCTCGTTCCAGTCCAGTACCGACCATTCCAGGCGCTCGTACCCGCGCTCGGCGCAGATCCGGGCCAGCTCGCGCAGCAGCGCCTTGCCGTAGCCGTGGCCGCGCGAGCCCGGCCGTACGTACAGGTCCTCCAGATAGATCCCGTGCACCCCGCGCCAGGTCGAGAAGTTCAGGAACCAGAGCGCGAAGCCGACCGGCTCCCCTTCGGGCGACTGGGCGATGTGCGCGAAGGCGGCGGGCCGCTCGCCGAACAGCGCCTCGTGCAGTTGCGCCTCCGTGGCGCGCGCCTCGTCCAGTGCCTTCTCGTACTCGGCGAGTTCACGGACCATGGCGTGGATCGCCGGGACATCGGCGGGTGTGGCGTCACGAATCATGCCCGCAGCCTGCCCGATCGACCGCCGGGCGCGCCACCTCACGACCGGTAGGAGCACCTGACCGACGGCGCGGCGCGAGCAGCGTCCGTGCCACGTACTCCTGGTCGGGCCCCAGCCGTCCCTCCCCGCTTGTCCGCTTCCACAGCGCGATCTGCAGCACCCGCGCCAGCGTCCAGGCCCCCGCCCGCTGCCGGTCGAGCCCCAGGACCTCTGTCATCAGGTCGAACCGCCATCGCACGTCGGCCGCCTCGAACCGGTTGTGGAGCGCGGGCAGCAGCTCGAAGCCGGGGTCGCCAGCGAGGGGTTTCGGGTCGATCGCAAGCCAGGGCGCGCGCCCGGCCGCCAGTACGTTCTCGAAGTGCAGGTCCCAGTGGAGCAGCCGGTCGCCCGGCTCCGCCGCCACTTCGCGTACGGCTGCGGCGCAGTCGGCGAGCAGCCGCCGCTCGCCGGGGTCGTCGACCGTCCGCAGGACGGCGGGTACGCGCTCCAGCATCCGGGCCACGATGTCGCCGAGCGTCCGGAGCCCTGCGGGGGCCGGGACCGTCGTCAGCCGGGCCAGCGTCTCGGCGATGATCCGTACCGCCTCCCGGATCTCGACGCGCGACAGGTCGCGGGCGGGGTCCAGGGCCTCCAGCAGCAGCGTGCCCGTCGCGTCGTCGTACGCCAGCAGCCGTACGGCGCCGTCGCCGCCCCAGGCGCGCAGCGCGACCGGCTCGCCTGCCGTCTCGTCGTCCCGGATCTGCAGCTTCAGCACGGCGGGCACACCGGCCGCCCCCGCACCGTCGGCCCCCGTACCGGCCGCCCCCGCACCGGCCGCCCCCGCACCGTCCACGCGCGTCACCGGCAGCACCAGCGCGCACATGCCGTACATCGAGGGGCCCGTGACCCGCAGCCCCCACCGGTCGAGGAACTCGGCCGCCCGGTCCGGCAGTTCGGCGATGAACGCGCGGCCGGCAGCGCCCTGGTATCTCGTCTGGGTCGCGACCAGCTCCGCAGGAATGTCCAGCACGGCGCCGATCCTACGGACGAGCAGCCAACCGGCAATCCTGGACACAGCCACCTGCACAGGTGTACGAACACCCACATGAGCAGCACGATCAACGGCGGCATTTCCTTCTGGTACGCGCAGGACGGCATCCCCGCCCCACGGGAACCACTCCCCGGTGACGCGACGGCCGACGTCTGCATCGTCGGCGGCGGCTACACCGGTCTCTGGACGGCGTACTACCTGAAGAAGGCCGTGCCCTTCCTCAACATCACCGTCCTCGAAGCGAAGTTCTGCGGGTACGGCGCTTCGGGGCGCAACGGCGGCTGGCTCTACAACGGGATCGCGGGCCGCGACCGGTACGCCAAGCTGCACGGCCACGAGGCCGCCGTACGTCTCCAGCGGGCCATGAACGACACGGTCGACGAGGTCGTGCGCGTCGCGGCCGAGGAGAAGATCGACGCCGACATCCACCAGGGCGGTGTGCTGGAGGTCGCGTACACCCCGGCCCAGCTCAGCCGGCTCAAGGACTACCACTCCGTCGAGATCGCCTTCGGCGAGACCGACCGGGTGCTGCGCGGCGCGCGCGAGACCGCTGAGCGGGTCAGGGTCACCGGAGCCGTCGGCTCGACGTGGACCCCGCACGGCGCGCGGCTGCACCCCGTCAAGCTCGTGAAGGGGCTGGCGGCGGCCGTCGAGGCGCTGGGCGTCACCATCCACGAGTCGACCCCCGTCACGGAGATCAAACCCAAGCACGCGACCACCCCGTACGGCACCGTACGCGCCCCCTACATCCTGCGCTGCACCGAGGGCTTCACCGCCGGGATCAAGGGCGCGCGCCGCACCTGGCTCCCGATGAACTCCTCGATGATCGCGACCGAGCCGCTGCCCGCCGCGCTGTGGGACACCATCGGCTGGGACGGCCGCGAGACCCTCGGCGACATGGCACACGCGTACATGTACGCGCAGCGCACCGCCGACGACCGCATCGCGCTCGGCGGTCGGGGTGTCCCGTACCGCTTCGGCTCGAAGACCGACAACGACGGTCGTACGCAGGCCGCGACGATCGAGGCGCTGCGCGAGATCCTGGTCCGCTTCTTCCCCACCACGGCGGGCGTCCGGATCGACCACGCCTGGTCGGGGGTGCTCGGGGTGCCGCGCGACTGGTGCGCGACCGTCACGCTCGACCGCGCCACCGGGCTCGGCTGGGCGGGCGGTTACGTCGGCTCGGGCGTCGCGACCACCAACCTCGCGGCCCGTACGCTGCGCGATCTGATCCAACAGGACAGCGGCCAGTCGGGACCCACCGAGCTGACCACACTGCCCTGGGTCAACCACAAGGTGCGCAAGTGGGAACCGGAGCCGTTCCGTTGGCTCGGCGTCCACGGCATGTACGCGGCGTACCGCACCGCCGACCGGCGCGAGTCCACCGCCCGTACGACGACGACGACGACACACGGCATCGCACGGGCGGCGGACCGGATCTCGGGGCGCTGACGTGAGGCCGGCCGCCGGTATCCACCGGCAAGGTCGTCACTCCACCTCTATACCGAAGTCCGTGACCAGTTCCCCAAGTCCGCCCCGGTAGCCCTGCCCGCCCGGTACGAAGTTCCAGTCGCCGTTGGATCTGCGGCGGAACGACCCCAGTACCAGCGCCGTCTCGCCGGGGCGGCCGTCCGAGACGTCCAGCCGGTCCAACTCGGCGCCCGAGGTGTCCCGCAGCCGGATACCGGCGTCCGTGAAACCCGACAGGTCGGCTTCCGGATTCACCACCGGATCGACCGCCGCCACGAGTACGAGCCGGTCGGCGCCGCCCGGCAGACCGTCGAAGCCGACCCGGATCGCGGCCCGGTCGCCTGCCGTCGCCGGGACCATCCGGACCGAACCGTCCGGTGTGCGGGCGTTGTTGAAGAACACGAAGTGGTCGTCGCTCAGCACGCGGTTCCCCCGGCACACGAGCGCGCACACGTCGAGCCGCACCGGCCCGGCCCAGGTCATACCGAGGGTGTTGAAGTCACCGCCGGCGCCGGGAGCCCCCTCGCCGGCGTCGGGAGCCCCCTCGTCGGCGCCGGGGTCCGGACCCGGCGCACCGTTGGACCCCGGCCCCGCCCCGTCGCCCAACCGCCCCCGCAGCCCGTGCTGATGCAGCAGCTCCACCAGCTCGGCGCCCGACACCAGGGTCAGCGGCTTCCCGTTGGCGAAGGTGTACGAGCCGGGGCCGAAACCCGAAGTCGTCACCAGTACGCCCTTGTTGGCGCCCGCGCCCTGCACCGTGCCGTACAGGTCGCGCACCGCCGTCGGCGGCACGGTGTTGCGGTACCGCTTCACCTGCACAATGATCTTCCCGCCGCTGATCGGGTCCGGGTCGAGGGCGTCCACATCCACCCCGCCGTCGTTCGACCGCTGCGTCATCAGCGCCTGCATGCCGCGCGCCCGGAACAGCTCGGCCACCAGCCGCTCGAACTCCACCGGGTCCATCGCCAGCAGATCCGGCTCCTCGCCACCGCCGTGCGACACCACCCCCGAACCCACCTGGTCGGGGAAGCGCGGGGGCCGCACGGCGGCCCGCTGGTCGGGGCGCGCCGACAACTGGCCGCGCAGCGCCTCCGTCACACAGTCCACCGCGCTGACCAGCTCCAGGTTCAACGCGTCGAAGTCGGTGCGCTCGGCCGAGACCGAGGCCAAGTACACCCGCGCCTCCTGGCCCGTCGCGGGGTCGAAGTCGTCGACGAAGCCGTTCACGACGACCGAGCGCACCGTACGGAACTCGTCCGCCACGAAGAGGTCACGCACCACCAGCAGCACACACTGCGCCAACACCCCCCGGTACAGGGCGCGTCGCTGTGTGACCGGCCGCGCTGTCTCCTTCTCCTGGTCCTGACTCGGCACGAACCGCACCGACTTGACCTCCGGCACCACGTCGAAGCCGGGCAGCTCCCAGTCCAGCACCAACTGGCCCGCCGCCCGGTCGAAGGCGGCCGACACCTGGCGGGGAAACCCCTCGGGCCAGGCGGTCGACGCGTACAGCGCGGCCGAGAAGTAGTCCACGACCGCGTCGGGCTCTCCGTCCCGCAGGGCCGACGCCATCGTGGCGACGCCCGCGTTGTGCGCGCGTACCTCAGCCAACTGCCCGCCCGCCCAGGCGTCGTACTGCTGCCGGTACGCCGCGAGGTGCTGCTGCCGCTGCCCCTCGGCGTGCTGGGCCGCCCGCAGATCGTGCTCGTACCGCGCCTGCGCCTCGCGCTGCGCCGCCGCCCGGCGGCCCGCCGACCAGCCGCCGCCCTGCGGCTGGTAGCGCGCCGGGTCCGGCATGGGTACGGGGAACGCCAACTGACCCGGCGCGAAAGGCTCGACGTCCGCCGCGCGCGACAGCGCCGACGTACGGAAGGCGGGCGCCCGGCAGCCCGCGACCAGCAGGCCCTCCAACGCGGCGACGCGCGCGTCCAGTTCGGCCGTACGGCGCTGCGCCTCGGCCTCGCGCTGCCGCCGGTACTCCGCCTGCTGCTCCCGGTTGGCCCGCGCCGCGTCCCGCGCGTACGCCCGCTGCTGCCGCTCGTACTCCCGCTGCTGCTGGGTGGCGGACCGTATCCGCGCCTCCTGCTGCCGCTGCTGCTGTCGCTGCGCCTCGGCCCAGACCCCCACCAGGCCGCTGGAACGACGACTCATATGGCCACACCTCTCCCCACCCGCCCACACCCGAAAGGCAATTGTCCCGGACACCGATGATCCCCCGGAACGCACCGGCACCGGTCCTCCGCGACGAGCCCGCGCCCCCCGGCTTGACGGCGCCGTTCCCGCTGTGCGAACTTTCACTAGTCAATTAGTGAAAGGGGCCCTCGCCGGTGGCCGAGCAACGACTTGCGTACCGCATCGACCGGCGCAGCGGCGTCCCGGCGTACCTCCAGATCGTCCAGCAGACCGAGCAGGCACTGCGGCTGGGACTTCTCGAACCCGGGGACAAACTCCCCACGGCGCGCGAGGTCGTGGAGGCCACGGCCATCAACCCGAACACCGTGCTGAAGGCGTACCGCGAGCTGGAACGCGCGGGCCTGGTCGAGGCGCGGCGGGGCGTGGGCACCTTCATACTCGCCACGCTCGGCGACACCGGCGCCGAGTCGGCCTTACGGGCGGCCCTGGACGACTGGGCCCGCCGGGCCCTGGCGGCAGGCGTCGACCGCGCGGGCGCGGCCACGCTGCTGACGGCAGTACTGGACCAGCACTTCCCGGCCGAACACCTCCCGAAGGGGGAGCAGTGAGTATCAGCAGCGGCGCTCCGGCCGTGATCGAGGCGGACGGTCTCAGCGTCAGCTACGGCCGTGGCCGCAGCGCCACCCGCGCTCTGGAGGGCTGCTCCTTCCGCGTCCCCGCAGGCAGCGTCTGCGCGCTGGTCGGCCTCAACGGGGCGGGCAAGTCCACCCTCCTGCGGATCGCCGCCGGGCTTACCCGGCCCACCGGCGGCAGCGTCAGGGTCCTCGGCGCGGCCCCGGGCACGCACCGCGCGCGGGTCGGCTATCTGGACCAGCACCAGCCGCTCTACGCGTATCTCTCCGTCGCCGACACCCTCGCGATGGGCGCCGACCTCAACGCCGCCCGCTGGGACGCGGCGTACGCGGCCGGGATCGTCGCACAGGGCGGCCTCGACCCCAGGCGCCGAGTCCGCGACCTGTCCGGCGGCGAACGCACCCGGGTGGCTCTCGCGCTCGCCCTCGGCAAGCGGCCCGAACTGCTGCTGCTCGACGAGCCGATGGCCGACCTCGACCCGCTCGCCCGGCGGGAGTTGATGGGGCTGCTGCTGTCCGACGCCGCTGAACACGGCACCAGCATCCTGCTCTCCTCCCACATAGTCGCCGAACTGGACGACTCCTGCGACCACTTGCTGCTCCTCGGCAACGGCCGCGCCCACCTGGGCGGTTCGGTCGAAGCGCTGCTGGCCGCACACGCCGTGGTCACGGGCCGGGACGCCGACCTGTCGCCGCACACGGTGGTCGAGTCACGCACCACCGGCCGTGGTCGCACCGCCCTGATCCGCCCGCGCGGACCGCTCGCCGGCCCCTGGGACGCCGCGCGACCGACCCTGGACGAGCTGCTCGTGGCCCACCTCCGCACCCCGGAGGCACCGGCCTTCCTCACCCCGGACATGAGCGGGCCGGATCCGAGCGGGCACGCCGACGAGAACGCAGCCGCCGCAGCCGGGACCACCGACAACCGCCCCTCACAAGGACTCCTCACATGACCGCGCCCGCCGCCACCGTCGTCCCCACCCCGCAGGAAGAGCGCTCCGCGGGCCGCCCGTCAGCACGCGCGCTGCTCAGGGCGGAACTGCGCCTGCACCGCGGCGCGTTGTGGATCTGGGCCGGATACGTGGTCGTCACCGCGGGACTGCTGCTCTGGCTGTACGGGCCGGGCGCGCACGCCACGCAGCAGGCCTTCGACCGGTTCGGCTACGCCGGGGTGCAGGAAGACGCCTGGAGCGGCGGGGCGTTCAGCAGCGTCCTCTCCGGCACGTACAACGACCTCTTCTACGACCCGGCCACCTTGATGGGGCTCGCGTCGTTCGCCGTCGCGCTGTTCGCGGCAGGCCCGCTGATCGCCCGCGAGCTGGAGAGCGGCACCCACAGACTCGCCTGGTCGCAGTCCATATCCCCGGCGCGCTGGCTGGCCGCCAAACTCGCCGTCCCCGCCGTCGTCCTCGCCCTGACCACGGCCGTACTGGTCGGGCTGTACCGGCTCGTCTGGTCCGCCCACAGCAACCTGCTGCTCGCCGGCTTCCCGCCCCGCCGGCTGTACTTCTCCCTCGGCCTCGCCACCGTCGCCGTGCCGCTGCTCTCCCTGGCCGTCGGCGCGCTCTGCGGCCTGCTGCTGCGCCGCACACTGCCGGCCATGGCCGCCGCGGGCGTGGTGCAGTACGCGATCACGGCGGTCCGCAGCGGCTCCTGGCCCTTCCAGCGCACCTACGGGGTGCCCGAACTCTCCGTCCACAGCCGGGCGATCACCTCGTCCGGCGCGCGGATCGCCGACCCGGAGTGCTACGACAACCTGCGCTGCCTCGCCCACCACGACATCGTCGGCTTCACGCGCCATTACGTGCCGTCCGCCGACTTCTGGCCCCGCCAGCTCACCGAGACGGGCGTCCTTCTCGCGCTGACCGCGCTCGCGATCGCCGCCGCCTTCTGGGCCCTGAAGCACCGTACCGCCTGAACGGCCTTCCACAGAGACCCTGTTGGGGTCAGTCCTCTGTCACATCGGCGATCAGGTCCACGATGTCCTGAGGACTCCACTCGCCCGCGGCGCCGGGGCAACTCGCCAGATGGCCGGCGATGTCGCGCAGGTCCCAGGCGCCCGCCTCCACGAGCCCGGCGGCCAGGTGCCTGAGGTACGCGGCGGACGGCTTGTGCCACGCGACGTCGTCCACACTCCACGGAGCGGTGAAGGTGAGCGCGGGGAAGCCGTCCACACTCCCCGGACACAACAGCGTCTCGTAGCGCCCGGGACCGAGTACCGACCGGCCGGTCTCCAGCACCTCGGTCAGATCCAGATCGGTGCCCGGGGCCCGGTACATCTCCTGGGCCGCGATGTCGGAGAACTGCCCGGCGGTGACCAGATGCGCGCGGGCCGGCACGCGCCGGCCGCCGGCCGGATCGTAGAAGGCCCGGCCGCCCGTCCACACCAGCGACTCGGTGGCGAAGTACAGGCAGCCGCGCAGCTCGACCGGCACGGACGCCAGCGGCGGCCGGCCGTCCCGACAGCCCGGGTACACCGCCGCCGTGCCGGGCGGCCGGCCCCCGGCGAGGTAGTACGTCAGCCGGTCCAGGTGCATGTTGGAGCCGTACGAGACGTACCAGACGCGCGCCGCCGACCCGCTCGCGGCGCTCCTCGGCCCGATGACACTCAGGTCTTCCCTCATGACTCTTCCGACGGGATGCGGCGGTAGATGTCGTCGAGCAGGTTCCGCATGGCCATGCGGAAGATCTCGGCCTGGTGCTCGCCGAGGAAGACGCTGTGCCCGAACACCTCCAGGGCGACGAGTCCGTGCAGGTGGCCCCAGGCGCTGAGCAGCAGCGCCGTCGCGGGCGGGGGCAGGTTTCCCAGGCCGTAGTGCGGCAGTTGTGCCAGGTAGGCGTGGAGTGCGGGTGAGAGTGCGGAGGCGTCGGCCGCCGCCAGTTGCTCCGGGGTGAAGCCGCCGAACAACTCGCGCTCGAAGATCGCGCTCATCCGGCGCGTCGCCTGGGTGGTCGGACCGTCGACGGGGGCCGCGTAGCCCCGTAGCGGTGTCCCGTAGAGGAGTTGGAAGTGCTCCGGATGGGCAATGGCCCATTGCCGGTAGCCCTCGGCCGCGACCAGCAGGCGCGGCAGGTCGGGGGTTTCGGCGGCGAGGTCGGCGGCGAAGTCGGCCGCGTGGTCCGCCGCGTCCGTCGCGTCGTCGACGGCGGCCTGTACGGCGTCGGCCAGGTCGACGTACGCCTTCGTGACGAGCGCGGTGACGAGCGCGTCCCGGCTCGGGAAGTAGTGGTAGAGCGCCTGCACGGTCATCCCGAGGCTGCGGGCGACCGCCCGCAGCGACAGCGCGGCGGGCCCGTGTTCGGCGAGATGGCGCTCGGCCGCGTCCACGATCTCCTGCGTGGCTGCGGCCCTGCGCCGCTCACGCAGGGTGGGCTGGGCCATGGCGTCCTCCTCCATGTTTACGGTGTGAGGAAAATCTAACACTGCCAAATTCCCGGCCGCCTCACTAACGTCACTCACGGCGACGAAGAGCGCGACAACTCCGGCTGTTCCGCGTCACTTTCACCCTCCGGAAACCCGGAACCACGTAGGAAATCCAAAGGAGAAGGCGCGTGTTTGAACGCATAGCCGAACTGGCGATCCGCAGATCCCGGCCGGTACTCGTCGTCGCCGTCGTGGCTGTGGCTCTCATGGGCGCCTTGGGCTTCGGTGCGTTCGGCAAGCTGCTGGGCGGCGGGTACGACGACCCGGCCTCGCAGTCAGCCCGCGCCGGCAAGGTCATCGAGGAGAAGTTCGGCGGGGAGACGAACCTGATCCTGCTGGTCCGCACCTCCGAGGGGCGCGTCGACGCCCCGGCGGCCCGGCAGGGCGGCGAGTCCCTGGTGGCCGAACTCAAGAAGGAGAAGGCCCTGGAGAACGTGGTCTCCTACTGGGAGACGGCCAGCCCCGACCTGCGCTCCAAGGACGGTCGCGAGGCCATGGTGCTCGCCCATGTGACGGGCAACGACACCGAGCGGGACGAGAACACCAAGGCCCTCGTCGACGCGTACGCCGGACCGTACAAGGGCGGCCTCACCGTGCAGGCCGGCGGCGGCGCCGCCGTGACCAGCGAGATGGGCACGCAGTCGGCCGACGACCTCGCCCTCGCCGAGACCATCGCCGTACCGATCACCCTTGTCCTGCTGCTCCTTGTCTTCGGCAGCCTCGTGGCGGCCCTGCTGCCGCTGGTGATCGGCGTCGTCGCCATCGCGGGCACCTTCGCCGAGCTGTACATCCTCGGCAGTGTCACCGACGTCTCCGTCTTCGCGATCAACCTGACCACGGCCCTCGGGCTCGGACTGGGCATCGACTACGCCCTGTTGATGGTCAGCCGCTTCCGGGAGCAGCTCGCCACCGGGGCGAGCGTGGACGACGCGGTCCGGCGGACGGTGAATACGGCGGGCCGTACGATCGCGTTCTCCGCCGCGACCGTCGCGGCGGCGCTCGCCGCGCTGCTGGTGTTCCCGCAGTACTTCCTGCGCTCGTTCGGCTACGCCGGCATCGGTGTCGTCGTCATCGCCGCCCTCAGCACGCTGTTCATCATGCCCGCGCTGCTCGTCGCCCTTGGCCACCGCGTCAACAGCGGGCGGCTCCCGTGGGTGAAGCCCGCGCGCCCCAACTCCCGTACGCCCTTCTGGGGTCGGCTGGCCGGCACCGTCATGCGGCGCCCCGCGCTGACCGCGCTGCCCGTCCTCGCGGTCCTGCTCGTCGCGGCCGGCCCGCTCCTCGGCATCACCTTCGGCACACCGGACGAGCGGGTGCTGCGCTCGGACGCCGAGAGCCGCCAGGTGTCGTCCGTCCTGCAGGAGAAGTTCAACGGCAACGACGACGCCGCGCTCCACGTCGTCATCGACAAGCCCGTGGGCAAGGCGCCACTTGAGTCGTACGCGGCCGAACTGGCCGGTCTCCAGGGCGTCGTACGCGTCGAGACCAGCGCGGGCACCTACGGCGACGGCGTCGGCGGGTCCGGCAACGGCAATCCGGCGCTGGGCCGCCCGGACGCCCAACAGCTCAACGTCGTCAGCACCGTGACACCGAAGTCGGACGAGGCGCAGACCCTGGTCGGCACGGTGCGGGCGGTTCCCGCACCCGCCGGAACACACACCCTGGTGGGCGGGGCCGACGCCGAACTGGTCGACTCCAAGGACTCCATCGGCAGCCGCCTCCCGCTCGCCGTCGCCCTGGTCGCGCTGACCACCTTCTTCCTGCTCTTCCTGTTCACCGGCAGCATCATGCAGCCGCTGCGCGCGCTGCTCCTCAACATGATCAGCCTGGGCGCGACCCTCGGTGTGATGACCTGGATCTTCCAGGACGGCCATCTCTCCTCGCTGCTCGGCTTCACGGCGCAGCCCATGGACGTGTCGATGACCGTGCTGATGTTCTGCATCGCCTTCGGCCTGTCGATGGACTACGAGGTGTTCGTCACCAGCCGCATCAAGGAACTCCACGAGCTGGGCGAGGACAACGAGTCCTCCGTCACCAACGGCCTCGGCCACACGGGCCGTATCGTCACAGCGGCGGCCTGCCTGCTGGCGGTGAGCTTCTTCGCCTTCGGCACGGCCAAGCTCAGCTTCATGCAGATGTTCGGCCTGGGCAGCGGCCTGGCCGTCCTCATCGACGCGGTGGCCGTACGCGGCATCCTCGTACCGGCGGCGATGCGCCTGCTGGGCCGTACGGCCTGGTACGCCCCGGGCCCGCTGCGCAGGTTCCACAACCGCTTCGGCCTCAGCGAGTCGGCCCCCGCGCCGGCCCCGGCGGCAACCCCGGAGCTGGTGACCGAAGCACGCTGACCGACACCGCGCCGCACGGCGAACCGCCCGCCTCCGGGGTATTGGAGGCGGGCGGTTCGCCGAAGCGCCGGTGCACCACCCGACCCGGTGCACCACCCTCGTCGGCGGACGCCCGGCGGGGCCCGGTGGGGCCCGGTGGGGCCCGGCGGGCGCCCGGTAGGGCCGGCGGGCGCCCGGTAGGGCCGGCGGGCGCCCGGCGAAGGTCACGTAATGATGTGCGGCAGGAAACGCGCGTACTCGTCGGTGATCAGCCCCGCGGACTCGCGGATGCCGAGCCCCGCCGACTCGTCGCCCACCACCCACGCGCCCAGCACCACCCGGTTCCCGTCGAAGTCGGGCAGCGGCGCCAACTCCTGGTAGCAGCAGGGCTCGTCGGCCCGTACGACGGGGGCGGCCCCCGCCTCGTGCACACTGACGCCGGCGCCCTCGCGGCCGAGCAGCGGCTTCGCGACGTAACCGCCGGTGGCCGCCAGCTCGCGCGGCCCGTCCAGATAGGCAGGGAGCAGATTGGGGTGGCCGGGGTTGCGCTCCCAAAGAATCGCCAGCAGCGCCTTGTTGGACAGCAGCATCTTCCACGCGGGCTCGATCCAGCAGGTGGTGCCCGTGCCGCCGCCGTTGTCCAGGGTGTCCATGACGTGCTCGCCGAAGCGGTCGGTCACCAGCCATTCCCACGGGTAGAGCTTGAAGCAGCTTCGTATGAAGCCCAGTTGCTCGTCCACGAACCGCCCCGACAGTTCGTCCCAGCCGATCGCCTCGACGGAGAGCGCCGACGTGGCTATGCCCGCCTGCTCAGCCGTCTCGCGCAGGTACGCGACCGTCATCAGGTCCTCGCCCAGCTCGTCGGACTCGGAATGGGCGAAGTGCAGCGGCCCCGGCGGCAGCAGATGCGCCTGCTTCCGCCAGCCGTCGACCAGCCGTTCGTGCAGCGAGTTCCACTGGTCGGCGCGGGGAAACCGCTCCTCCATCCAGAACCACTGCGCGCTCGCCGTCTCGACCAGCGACGTCGGGGTGTCGGCGTTGTACTCCAGCAGCTTGGCCGGCGCACCGTCCGTACCGCCGTACCGCAGGTCGAACCGCCCGTACAGGGACGGCTGTTCGGCCCGTCGCTGCCACGACTCGGTGATGAGGCCGACCAGCCGCCGGTCGGTGATCCCCAGAGAGGCGAAGCGGTCCTCGGCCACGATGAACTCGGCTGCGTCGAGGCAGAGTTCGTGCAGCTCCTCGACCACCTCTTCCAGCGCCTCCACCTCGGGCAGCGAGAAGGAGTAGTACGCGCTCTCGTCCCAGTACGGGCGGAGCGAGTCGTCGGGATAGCGGGTCAGGGGATAGACAACACCCTGCTCCTCGACGATCCGCTGCCAGTCAGGACGCGGTGTGATGGTGTGGCGTCGCATCGGCCGAAGCCTCAGCCGCCGTGCGAATCGCCATGGCCGCCGAAGCCGCCCCGGCTGACCGCCGACTTGTCGAAACTGCCACCGGTCAGCCTGCCGCCACGGACCTTGCCGCCGTAGTAGTAGCGCCCGGTCCCGCCGTCACGGCACTGCTTGTCGTCGATCTTCTTGTACGTCGACGGGTCCACGCAGCGCTTGTCCGGGTCGGAGGAGCAGGACACGAGCGTCGCCGCCAACAACCCTATGCTCCCCAGGACCACGGTCCCCGACCGGAAACTGCCTTGCCGTACCGCACCCATCCGAACCACTCCTCCCCCGCGGGCCGCCCATCGGCAACGGGCCGCCCCTCGGCAATGCCAGCCTAAGCACCTGCCTGATCCTTCGGATGCCCGGGTCTCCCCCGCATATGGCCTTGCACACCGGCCCAGTTGCGGAGCCACCCCCTCCGCCGGCCTCTATATCCCTGGGCACTTACCAGGGCACGGTGCTCACCACGGCACGGTACCTACCACGGCACGGTCTCGCCGTTGCGGTCCAGATACGCCAGTCCGGGCGTGCCCAGCCTGGACAGCAGGACGTCCACCAGGAGCGGGACGGTCTCCTCCATCGTGAACGGTGCGTCGGGGCCGCCGAGTTCGGTGCGGATCCAGCCCGGCGCCAGCAGGACGAGGGCGCGGCGCTTCTCGGCCTGGCGGGCCGCGAAGCTGCGCATGAACATGTTCAAGGCCGCTTTGCTCCCCCGGTAGACCTCGCGGCCCCCGTTGGTGTTGTTCGTGATGCTGCCCTGCCCGGACGTCATCGCCCCGATGAGACCGGTCGGGGACACGAGGTCTTCGAGCGCTTCGACGACGCGCATCGGGCTGAGCGCGTTGGTGACCATCACCTCGACGAAGTCGGCTGTCGGAACCGCGCCGATCGGGGTCTGTTCGTTGCTCGTGATGCCCGCGTTGACGAAGAGCACGTCGAGGCGGCGATGGGCGAGACGCTCGTACAGCGGCGGCAGATGGCCGGGCTCGTTGATGTCGAGACGCTCGATGGTGACGCGCCCGTCGGCGGCGTCCGCGAGGTCGTGCAGCGGCGTTCGCGCGGCGGTGTCGCGTACCGTGCCGATGACGCGCCAGCCCCTGTCGAGGAACTCGGCCGCCAGCGCGTGGCCGAGGCCGCGCGAGGCCCCGACGATGAGGGCGGTCGGCGGCTGCTGGTCGGTGGGAGTCGGTTCTGGGGCAGTCGATGACATCCGGCGTCATCTCCGTTCGTTACGTGGTGGGGGCCTGCGGGGTACCTGTTGGATGCCTTCCAAGTCTGTCCGCCGTGCCGCCGCCGCGGCGGTACGACGGGGCCGATCTGTAGGATTTCCCCATG
Source organism: Streptomyces sp. NPDC087906 (assembly GCF_055584925.1). Classification (NCBI taxonomy): domain Bacteria; kingdom Bacillati; phylum Actinomycetota; class Actinomycetes; order Kitasatosporales; family Streptomycetaceae; genus Streptomyces; species Streptomyces sp. NPDC087906. Next base: position 632,990 of record NZ_JBVJLC010000001.1, on the reverse strand, counting down.
CCAGAGCCATCGGTGTCTGATTCCGTCGCCGTACAGCCCGATGATGTGCGGATCATTCGCGCACTGCAGATCGCTCCCCGGGCTTCCTTCACCGCGATGGCGACCGCGCTCGGCCTCACCGAAAGCGCCGTCAACCGCCGCTACCGGCGGCTGCGCGCCGAAGGCGTCGTCCGAGTGGCCGGGGTGGTCAACCCGGGGGCGCTGGGGCAGAGCCGGTGGCTGGTACGGCTCCGCTGCCGCCCCGGCAGCGTCACGGCCATCGCCGACGCGCTCGCCAAGCGCGACGACGTCAACTGGGTGGCCGTGAGCGCGGCGGGCTGCGAGATCACCTGCGCGACCCAGTCACGTACGCGCGAACAGCGCGAAGACCTGCTCGGCCAACGGCTTCCGCGCACCGCAGCCGTGCTCGACATCAACGCCTTCGCCATGCTGCGCCAGTTCATGGGAGGCCGAGGTCACTACTGGGCCGCCCTGCGCGGCGTGCTGACCCCGGCGGAGGAGGCCCTGCTCGGGAGCGACGGTTCACCGTTCACGGAATCTCCGGTCGTCGCGCGCGACCCCGTACCGCTCACCGCCGACGACGAGAAGATCCTCGACGCTCTTGCCGTGGACGGTCGCGCCGGCCTCACCGACCTCGCCGCGGCGGCGGACTCCACCCCGGGCCGCGTGTCGCGCCGTCTGCACGCCTTGCTCCTGAGCCGCGTCGTCCAGATCGACGTGGAAATCGCCGCGGCGGCACTCGGCTATCACACCCGGGCCAACCTCTGGCTGCGCGTCCATCCGTCGGCGGTGAAGACCTTCGGGCGCGCCCTGGCGCAGGAGCCCGAGATCGCCTTCGCGGCGGCCGTCTCCGGCCCGTACAACCTCCACGCCGTCGCGCACTGCCGTGACCTGGACGAACTGTTCGAGTTCACCTCGGACCGCATCGGATCCATGCCCGGCCTCCAGACCATAGAGGTCTCCCCGGTCCTGCGGCACGTCAAGCAGGCAGGCACGCTCCTGTCGGGCGACCGCCTAGTGGAACGCGCCCGCAGAAGTCCGCGTCAGCCACCCTGACCGGCGCTGCCGACCGGGCCGACCCGCACCCGGGTCCCGGGGCCCTCCGTGGCGGGCAGGGTGCTGGCGCCCGGCCAGTCAAGGGTGACGGACTTCGTCTCGTCCGGCGGGGTCACGACCAGGCCCGTGATGCGGATGCCGGAGCCGCCGGACTTGTTGAACGGGTAGTTGATGGGGAAGGCGGTCGACTTACCGCTCTTGAGCACGGCCGAGGTCGTCTCCTGCCCGGTCCGCTTCGCGGACAGCGACCCGGCGTTGGTCTTCAGGTCGACGCCCGCGTACCCGGAAATCACGCAGTCCCGGCCGCTGCTGTTCTTCATCTCCACCGCGACGGTGGCGTCGGTGTCGCCGTCGATGGTGCTGTCCGTCGCGGTGATCTCAAGGTCGTCGGTACGGCACTTGCCGACCTTGCTGCTCGCGTTGGAACCGTCCGCCGCGGAGTCGTTGCCGCCGGACCCACTGCCACCCGAGTCGCCCCCGCCACCCTGATCCGAGCCGCCCGAGCCCGAACCACCCCCTGAGGAAGCCGTGTTGGAGGCGGCCGACGACGGGGCGCTCTGTCCCGCGCCGTCGTCGTCGCTCTGGCAGGCGGTCAACGAGAGACCCGCGACAACGGCCAGGGCTGCGAAGGTGAGCTTGTGAACGCGCATCGTTTCTACCTCAATGTCAGTTGGCAGTGTGGGGACCGCTCCGTACGTCTCTGACCATCAGGACCGACCCGCTGCGGGACCGCGTTCCGTACAACCACCGCCTAGGACACGCCTGTTACGCGCCCACCCAAGCCCCACCCCCACCAGAGCCCGCCCCCGCCCAGCCGCAGAGCCGATTCCCACCACGGCCCACCACGGCTAAGCACAGCCCCACGACAACGGCCCGCTGGGACAGACCCGTAACGCAGCGGGCCTTGAGGCTTGTCGGTCGGTGGGAGTAGGACCAGCGCCTCATGCGCGCTTTTGAACCGCTGATTAAGGTCGGCGTTCATGCAGACCACAGGAATCGCTCGTCGTGATGTGCCGGAGCGCAGGCGCGACACTCTTGAACGGCTCGTCGCAGAGCGGGACATGTGGGTGTCGACGGCCCATCCGGAGCACGGCCCGCATCAAGTGCCGCTGTGGTTCCGCTGGGACGGCCAGGCCGTATGGCTGTGCACCGGCGAGACCTCCGCGACCGCGCGTAACGCACGGGAGGATCCCCGTGTGCGTCTCGCCTTGCCGGACGCCTTCGACGTGGTGCTGCTGCACGGACAGGCGGAGTGCTTCGCGGACCAGAGCGTTCCGGAGGACGCCGCAGACGCGTTCGCCGAGAAGTTCGGCTGGGACCCTCGTACGGAGGAAGGCCGCTTCCTCTACATACGCGTGACGCCGAAGACCGTGCTCGCCTGGCGCGGCGCGCCCGAACTGCGCGGCAGGGTCCTTATGCGCGAGGGGACGTGGCTGGAGTAGCCGTCGCCGACCTCGCCGACCGGCGACGGGGCCCGGTGTCAGTGGCGTCCGCTTGGATGTGCCGTATGACTGTTTACGACGCCGCCGAGGCGCTGCCCGACATCCGGTCCCTGCGGGACCTGTGCCGGTCGATGGCCATGGCGGAGGCGGTCCTCAACCCGGAAGGCGAGCGGTACTACTCGTTCAACTCCCGCTGGTCGGAGACCGAAGCGCTCGCGTCGATGCGAAACGGATCGGGCGACGAGTTCGACATCGTCTTCTCACCCGCCGGTGCGTACATACGCGGCTTCGACCACGAGTCCCCGCTGAGCCCGTACCACCGCGACGCCGCGCCGGCGCCGTGGCCGGGAGTGCTGGACTCGGTCCCCGCTCCGTTCCGGAAGTACGTCAGCGAACCGGCCTTCACGGACGAGGACGGCACCCCCGTCGTGACGGTCTGCATGTGGCGCCGGCCGACCGACGACCGCTGGCAGGCGGGCCGGATCGACTTCCCGGGCGGCCACCCTGACCCCGACGGCTCGGAGTGGCTGTTCGGCCTGCTCATCGACCCGACCCCCGAGGCGTTCCAGTCGTTCGCCAAGGACTACTACGAAACCCCCGTCACCCTCGAAGCAGTCCGCCACCTCTACAACCTGCACCCCCTGACCCACCCGGTGATCGCCGCCCTCAACCCGACCGCCTCGCCGGACGACGTAACCGCAGCAGCCAAAACAATCGGCTACCCCACGCCGCCCTTGGAAGCGGTGGGTTAGTCGAAGGTGATGGTGTCGCAGACACTGGCGAGGATGGTGACGCAGGCGTCCCAGTTGTCGATGCTCTCGGTGGAGACGCTGAAGTCGGCCATGGCGGTGCGGCCGGTGATCGGGACGAAGACGTGGAGCTGGCGGACTGTGGAGGAGCCGGCGCCGTTGTCGAGGAGGTTGACGGCGTGGTCGACCTGGACTTCTTCGGTGAGCAAGACGGCGGATGCGGGGGTGCGGCCGGGGCCGGTGGGGAGGATGACCAGGCCGACTTCGGCGTCGGGGTAGGTCGCGGTCATCTCGGTGGTGATCCAGTCGATGGTTTTGCCGTCGTTGAGTTCGCTGGGGCGGATGGTGACGGTGAGCAGGTCGGAGACGGTTTCGTCGGACTTGGAGTCGTCCTTGGCGACAAGGATGCCGGTGTAGACGGCGCCGTTGTCGGCGAGGAGGTCGATCATCGTCTGCTGGCCGACGACGGCGTGCATCATCTCTTCCTCGGTCGGCTTCGGGTCGAGGGCTTGGAGCTTGGCGAGGGTGGCGTCGGCCCGGTCCTGCGGGTCGCGGGTGAAGTCGATGTTCTCGAATTCCTCGGGGACCTGGAACCTGAAGGGCATCTCGATGGTGGTGGTGTCGGACATGCCGCGGGTCCTTTGCTGTTCGAGTACGGAACGGCGGGGGTGGTCAGCGACGACCGATGATCTTGGTGAAGAGGCCCAGGGAGACGGTCCCCGCCTTCTGGAATCCGGTGCCGATGACGCCCCAGTTGCCGATGGTCTGGCCGTAGTTGGCGATGAAAGCGGCGTTGGTGGCGATGTCCTTGCCGTCGCTCTGGTCGGTGCCTGTGGTGAGCTCGATCACCAGCGGCACCTGGGTGGCGAGGTTGATGCCGCCCTGGAGGACCTTGCCGATGGTGACGCCCTGGGCCGTGAGGACCTTCGGGCCCCGGGCCGCCACCTGCTTGCCGAGGTAGCCGAACACGGTGGACGCCTCCGAAGCGGCGGGGCCCGCGACCGCGTTCACGAAGGCCCGGCCTCCCGACCTGGCGGCGATGCCGAGCTTTCCGACCGACACCATGGTGGTGCCCGCCGTCTTGGCGCTCTTGGCGACCGCTCCGATGCCGGGGATCAGGGCCAGCATGTCGACGCCGATCCCGACCAGGGCGCCGGGCTTGTCCCAGTCCCCCTTGATCGAGACGCTCGTCGCGTGCGCGCCGAGTGAGGCGGCGGCGAACAGCAGGGCGGCCGATCCGGCGAAGGGGGTGAGGATCGGGATCAGGGCGAGGACGCCCTCGACGGCGGAGAGGATGCCCAGAATGTCACCGGCCAGGCCCCAGCCGTAGTCCTCCTCGGCCTTGCGGGCCGCTTCCTCGGCCGCTTTGACCTTGGCGTAGTAGAAGGCTTCCTGGTTGGCCCAGGCCGCCTGGCGGAGGCCGTTCTCGGTGACCATGGCGAGGATGAGGAGCTGGCGCCTCAGCAGCAGCGCGCCGTTGACCACCTGGCGCAGCTCGGCGAGGGGGATGTCCCGCACCGTGTACTGGAGGGTTCCCTGGAGGATGGTCTGGGGATCTGTTTTTTCGGTGTCCCGCCGTCCCGAGGGAAGGGGACCTCGGGGTGGATGAACGCTTCGTACCGGTACTGGAAATCCTCCTCCCAGCGGCCTCCGCGACAGAGTTCCCGCATCTCGTCCACGGCCGGCTGGTACCGCGCCTGGTTGCTGTCCAGGTACGCCTTCACCGCCTCCGGCTCGTTCCAGCGCAGAGCGTCGGCGCGGCGGTCCAGGTCCTTGAAGACGGCGAGGATGCGGTGCTCCGTCTCGATGAAGTTGCGGATCAACTTGTCGATCTCGCGGTAGTCCTCCGGGCGCAGGGCATCCGGGTCGAGCTTCCACAGCTTCACCTTGAGCCGCGGGTCGCTGGTGACCGCGTCCAGGTCGGTGCGCAGACGGTGGAGCACGGCCATGCCCGGGGTGTAGCCGAGCCCACGGTCGGGCCTGCGGGTCTCCCTGCCACTGAGGTTGTCGTACTGGTAGCGGATCATCGATGTGGCTCCCATGTCAGCGAGAAGTCCCCCGACAGCCCACCGGGGGACCTTGGTGGTGCCGAAGCTCCCTACGCCACAATCGGATCCACCCGGTCTACGGACCGAGCGACGCGGAGACGGCGCAGCGGAAGCCGGACACGCCCCGTACAGGCGTCCGGCTCCAACGCGATCCAGCACTCACCCACACAGGCCGGCGCACAGACCAGCTCAGTTGTTTCGGGCACCAACCCACACCATTGCGTGAAGCCGCACCCATATACCCGCACAAACACCCACCGATGTGCTCAGAAGATCACCCCAGACCCCAGCCATACGCACCGCCACCCGAGCCGTGGCTGCGTAGTGTGCGTCGACCGTCCGGCTCTGTTTGTGAGCAGCGCTCCCACTCGGCAGGTCAGCTTCGGCTCCACGGATGGAGCCGGTTGTCACCGACAAAGCCGCTGCACAGGGCAAGGCTTGTCAGCCGTTGGCGGCGCCGTTGCCGGAGAGCACCGGGATCTGATCGAGGATGTGCGACAGCGGTTCGTCGCCCTTGGCCTGGGTCGAGTTCTCGGTGCACTGCTGGTTCTGCGGCGCGGACAGAACGGGCACGTCCTGCAGGACGGTGACCGGGACAAGCCCGACAAGGGACGCGAGGTTCGCCTTGACGGGAACGCCAAGACACGGCTTGTGGCGCAGCGATGGCCGCTCAGGTGAAGGCCATTCTGGACGGCGGCAGTCCCGGTACCGTCACGGTTGCGGGGCTGGACAACCCGGCCGAGCAGGTGCCCAACGCCGAGACAATCCGGGCCACGGGCCTGGCCACGGGAGTGTCGGCCCGCGGGCAGATCGTGGCGCTGGCAACTGCGCTGCACGAGAGCGGTCTGCGCAACCTCACCTATGGCGACCGCGATTGGCTGGGCTTGTTCCAGCAGCGGCCCTCGCAGGGCTGGGGTACTGTGACCGAGATCCTTGATCCTGTCTACGCCTCCACGAAGTCCTACGAGGTGCTGGAGCAGGTTTCCGGGTGGCAGTCGCTGTCGGTCGCTCAGGCTGCTCAGGCAGTGTAGAGGCCGGCCTTCCCCGAGGCCTACGCGAAGTGGGAGCCGCTGGCAACCGCTCTGCAGAAGGCCCTCGAATCTCTGCTGGCACCGACCGGCTCTGGAACGCCGACTCCGGCCCCTTCGGGCTCCGCTGCCACCGGCCGTGCGCACGGGTGTCGGAGGCGACTGTTGGCCGGGCGGGGACGGTACCGACTTCGGGGTCATTTCGCCGGGTTCGGTGCTAGCCGTATACACGATCCCGGCCCACGCTCCGGCGAAGGCGCAGACTGCGATCCGCTGGGCGCTCGGCCAGCTCGGTATCGACTACCAGTGGGGCGGGTCGTGTACCGATTCGCACGGGCCGGATCCGATGGGCAAGTGCGACTGCTCGTCGTTGATGCAGCAGTCGTACAAGGCCGCTGGGGTCATCCTCTCGCGGATGACGTATACGCAAGTCAAAGAGGGCAAGCCCGTCTCGGTCGATGCCCTTCCCAGTGATCTCGTCTTCACCGAGGGCACTGCCGCCGCTCCGGAGCACGTCGGGATGTAGATCGGCTCCGGCCTGATCGTCAACGCCCCGCACACCGGCGCCGTAGCGGACATCAACATCCTCACCTCTTGGAAGCCGCACCTTCTCGCGGCCCGCCGCGTCGTCTGACCGGCGCTTCTCCCCCTCCCCTCCCTTCTCTCCTCCCCCCGCGGGCTTTGACGCGCCGTTTATCGAACTGGAAGTTCCCTATGTTCTCGCCGACAAGGTGATGCGGCTCGCCTTCGATCCCGGGATCAAACCGAACGAGCGCGGCTTGCCGGGCCTCTCCTTACTCAAGCAGGTGATGGGCTCGATCAACCCCTTCGGGATCATCGCCGTGGTCGAGGCGATGGCGGTCAGCGCCGGAGTGTGGGCCGGGGGTCACAACTCCGGCGGGCACCAGGCCGAAGTCAACGGCAAGAAGGGAGTGCTGGTCTCGGCGGGCACCGCCCTCCTGTTGGGCGCCGCGCCGCCAACGGGATCGTGGCGTTCTTCTCCAAGCTCGGAACGCAGGTCCACTGATGCCTGCCACGTCCTCGAACCCCGGTGCCGCGTCCCGTGTACGCCGCCAGGGCCCTGCTCGGCACCGCGGTTCTGGTGGTCCTCGTCGCTCTCGCCGGGCTCACCGCCTACCTCACCCGCGACGGCCGCTCCTCCACCAAGCCGACGGTCCAGCAGACGACTTCGGTCTCGCCGACACCCGGCTCCTCCACGACAGCGACCACTCCACCACCGCACGGCGTGAACAACGCGCTGCCCGTGCCACCGGACACGCACGACCCCGTCGTCTTCGGGAAGGCGGCGATCGTGGCGCTGTGGTCCTACGACACCCGCGCCTACTCCCAGCTCGAACTGGTCTCGGCCTGTCAGGTCGTCGGCCTTGTAGATGCGACCTCTGAGCCCATCTCCTGAATCCAAACCCGTGAAGAACATGGGCGGTTTTGGTGATGATCGTGACTATTTGTGGGTCTGTCGTGAACACGACCGAGCCCATAGAGTGATGACGCGAGAGCAGCGAGTAAGAAGTTCCAGTCGCTGACGCACTAAGACTCATGCTGCAACAAAGAAGGCCGCCGTCCCAACGGCAGGCATTTCCGTATGAGCGCGGATCACGGATACAGCAAGACGGCCACCATTCGCGACCTCTCGAAACCATTTCTCCATTTCCCACAGATTGGACGGAGACGCATGCGCAGAGTATTCACGACACTAGGAGTTCTGGGTGCTGCACTCACGGCCTCTATCGGCATGACGTCTAGCGCTTACGCCAACACCGACGACACGAATCTGTACAGTCTGTCGGCCTGCGATTCAGACTCCAATTCAGTGTTCAAATTCCACATCTACTACAACTCCGGGGAAGGCGGCGCATACCGAAACATTGGATACAGTGTTTACGATTTCAACGCACTCCGTCCGGGCGGTGACGACCCCGGCACTCACCCCCTTCACTTCTGCACTTTTGGGGCGAGTGCCCCCTGGCCGGGATCGGGGCAGAACATCAAAAATAACGCCGCCTCGGGAGATAATACGCACCCCAAATACACCGCCCGCGTCTACTTCCACAGTGCGTACAAGGGAGTGCAGGATGTCATGGGCCCATATCAGCACATTGATCGATTCGTGAATGTGTACAACCAGAATGCTTCGTTCGAATGGACTTCGTGAAAGAAAGAGGGGAACGGGAAGATGAACAGAGGCACGCTCGTCAAGTTTGGTATTCCGATTCTTGCTTCGGCTGCTGTGGGCGCGGTTGTGTTCGCCTCCGCGACGCCGGAAACCCACTCTCCTGAAAACAACAGTGCGGCTTCCGTTCCCGCCCCTGCTGAGGTGAAGAATGATGCCGCTGCGCAGCCCTTCGTAGGCGATCCACATGATCCCGCCACATGGAAGCTTCCCGTGGAGGCGTACATGCTGGCACCATCGGAGAAGACGCTGGTCAGCAGCACAAGAGACGAGTTGATGGACGAGTGCGTTGCGAATGCGGGTCATCCTGAGTGGCAGCCTGCACCCGACCTTCCCGCCCTGGGCGGGAAGACGCTTATGGACTGGCGTTACGGAATCCATGACGGACAGTTGGCGGCCAAGAACGGATATCACCCGGATCCTATCGAGCAACAGGCATATGACGCCGCTATGACTGCTGGTGCCGTGGATGAGTCCGGTGTCGACGACGGGATCATACGGAAATGCGCCGAATCGGCTGATTCTACCGTCGCTGCGCCGAAATCCGACGCCCTAGTACAGCAAATCAGCGGTGATTCCTACCGGGCGTCCCTAAAGGTGCCGGCCGTGGTCGAGGTGTTCGCCGACTGGTCCTCATGCATGAAGTCCAAGGGGTATGACTACAAGGAACCCATGAGTGCCAACGACGACCCGAGATTCAACGATCAGTACAAAATCTCGGCTCTTGAGATCGCGACTGCCAAGGCGGACGTCGAGTGTCGAACCCGCTTCGACGTTGAGCGAGTCTGGTTTGACGCCGAAAGTAAAATCGAGCAGGCCTCTATCCGAACGAATCAGAAGGCCCTGGACAGTGTGAAAGCAGCGAACAAGACGAATTTCGCCAAAGCTTCCGCAGTCGCTGCTTCGAATGGTGCTATGCGTTAACTGCCCGCGAACTTCAGCTGAGCGATACAGCCACCTGATGCCGCCCGCTCAGCAGAACCGCCGGAGACGAAGCAATTGTCTCCGGCGGTCTGACGCTGCGGCCTCGGCGCGCCTCATGCTCATTACTCCTGCCCTCGGCATCAGCCGTATGCAGCATCTGGATACAGAAGGGCAACACTGTGTTGCGACACACCGGAAGACGATGGGGCATCCCTACAGCCTTAGCTCTGGCGGGGGCACTGCTGGTTCCCACCTACGCCACAGCCACACCTCCGCCCCCACCAACGGGGGCCGCGGAGACACCCGTTGAGGACCCTGCCGAATCGGGCACTTCTCAAGTGAAGGATCCTGACAGCGCCCTGCCGCGAGCCTGGCGCGCTTCCCAGGACCGGGCGGTGACTGCCGTCGGCGACTCGAAGGGACTGCACATCCTGGTCGCCGACAGCTCGAAGGCGTACCGGTGGAGTGAAGTCGCCACACTGCGCGAGGACGGGTTCGACGCCGACGCCTGGATCGGGAACATCTGTGTCACTGGTTCCGGCAAACGGGCAGTGGTCGCCTACGCGCCGCGGGCATTCGTCAACAAGCCCGAACTCCTTGACCGCGGGGCCTTCACCGCTGTGGTGAATCTCAACACCCACAAGGTGACAAAGCTGCGTCCGCAAGCCTCCCTCGCCTACTTCAACCCCGGCTGTGGCACCGGTGAGACTGCCATCCTGACCCAGTCCGCGGAGCAGGTAGGCAAGACCAGACTGATATCCCTGGATGCAGGCACAGGCAAGCTGGCGGAACCCGTCACTGTGCAAGGCCAGGTGACGTCGGCTGTACCGGTCAAGAACGGCATCGTCGCAGCAATCGGGGCCCGGCTCAGCCGCATTGCACCCAGCGGTGACACAGACCTGATCGCGACAACGTCGGGACCCGCGTTTCACCTGCATCCCGACGCGGACGGCGGCGTGGGGTTCCTGGAGCACAAAGGCCAACAGGCCACCATTGCCAGGGTCGTGGGGAACAAACTGACTGAACTCGCGCACGGCAAGCTGGGCAACGTGGGACTGGCCGCAGGTACCGCAGGACGGCTCTTCCTGACCGGCAAGCCCGACGACGTCGCCGCGTTGCCCGCCAGCATCAACCCCCTTGAAGCCGCCGTCGGCAGCAGTGTCTCCTCCCAGGGCCGACTGGCCGTGGACCGCGCGATCTCCACGGCGCTGCGCTCCCACGTGACCAGCCCGCTCGCGAAACACAGCGAAGATGGCCCGCTGCCGTACACCATCACGGCCCACGTCCCGCAGACAGGGAAAAAGCTGGCCTTCACCGTCCCTGGCGCACAGGCAGCCGACGCAGGGAAACCGTCACCCGCCATAACAGGCACCGCAGCCAAGGGCACCACCCAGCTGCGCGCCGCTGCCGACTCTTCGACCACCACCTACGACCCGGAACGCACCTGCGCCGTTCCCCGCAACGACCCAAACCAGCAGGCACTGCAACCGACGCCCAATCAGGTCGAGTGGGCTGCCGACCTGGCAATCCGCGGCAACCTCACTAGCAACTACATCACCCAGGGAGGGTGGCGCAGCCAAGCCGGATTGGGCACGTCCGTCTCGCCCTCGACGATGTTTCCGCTGCCCGTCCTCAAGGGCGCACCAGCCGGCTCACGCATCCCCGCCCAGGTACTGCTCGGCGTCCTGGCCCAGGAGTCGAACTTGTGGCAGTCCTCCTACCACGCCCTGCCGGGACAGACCGGAAACCCGCTGGTGGGGAACTTCTACGGCACCAAGATCTACCCCGCGCAGGACGGCTACGACCCAGACAAGATCTGGGTCATCGACTGGAGCCTGGCCGACTGCGGATACGGCATGGGCCAGCAAACCGACGGCATGAGCGTCTCCACCAGAAACCAACCCGGAAAGCCCGGCGCTCTCCCCGCCGAACAGCAGCGCGCCATCGCCCTCGACTACACGGCCAACGTGGCTGTCGCCGCACAGACACTCGCGACCAAGTGGAATGAGCTCCACACAGCCGGCCAGACCATCAAAATCAACAACGACGACCCGAAGTACACCGAAAACTGGTTCGCCGCAGTCTGGAACTACAACCTCGGCTACAACACGCCCGACTCGAACGGCCTGTGGGGGCTCGGCTGGCTCAACAACCCTGCCAACCCGACCTACCCGGCAGACCGCGCGGCCTTCCTGGACAACAACCACTACTCCGATGCAGCCGAACCACAAAAATGGTCCTACCCCGAAAAGGTCATGGGGTGGGCGGCCTTTCCCATCGACACCGGACACGCCTACAGCGACGCCGGACAGGAAAACGACAGCAACACGCACGGATACCAGGCCGCATGGTGGAATGATGCCGGAGCCCGCACCCGGGCCATCAAGCCGCCTTTCGATACCTTCTGCAACAGCAACAACCACTGCGACTCTAGTAATCCGCCGGACTGCCCGACCGAGGCATGCTTCCAGCAACAGTGGTACCACGGCGACGCCAGCTGGAAGACCGCCTGCTCCATCGAATGCGGCAACGAGACCCTCACCTACAAGACGCTCCGTACCGAGCTCGGAAGAGGGAGCACCGGAGCGCCTTCCTGCAGCGTGGCGGGACTGCCGTCGAACGCGCTCATCGTGGACGACGTGAGTTCGGGCGTGCCAACGATGAGGAGCGACTGCTCCAAATCATGGACGAATTCAGGATCGCTCTCCTGGCAGTTCGAGGCCGCAGGTGGGGGAGTCACCTATGAGGGAAAGGAAGACCTCCACCAAATAGGGGGCGGCCTGGGTGCACATTTCTGGTTCGCACACACCCGTAACGATGCAAATCACCTCGATACAATGCGAGTTACGGGCACCTGGACACTGAATAAAGCACTGAATCAGTGGTCCAGAGTGATGGTGCACCTGCCCGACAGCGGCGCTGAAACCCAGCAGGCCCACTACCGAATTAATTTGGGTGATGGGACCATTCGAGACCGGTACATAAACCAAAACTATCAGAGCAACAGATGGGTCTCCCTGGGGGTCTACCCCTTCAAAGGGACTCCCAGAGTCACGCTCGACAACGAGGCAATTGATGGCACAGCAGATGCCGATGTCGCCTGGGATGCAATCGCCTTTCAGCCTCTCCCGACAAAACCAAAAAATATTGTGGCGGCCCTCGGAGATTCATACTCCTCCGGCGAAGGATCCGGATCAACCGTTACCGGCGGGAGTGACTACTCCTGGGAATCTGACCGCGGACACGGAACAGACAAGTGGAATGCCTGCAGACGCAGCAACAATGCATGGCCCCGAAAGATGGTCCTCCCCGGAACAAGCACCGCATTGGGTGCGGCGAGTGATACTTGGAGCACCGAGAACGAACTGTCCTTCGTTGCTTGCTCAGGGGCGCAAACCTGGAATGTTACCGGCGAAGGAATTCCTCTCTCCTGGGAGAGTCCTGACGAATACAGTCATTCGGAAGGGCAATTCCACGAAATAGACCAAGTGAGTTCAGGTGCGCTCAGCGTAGACACCTCACTCGTCACGCTCACGCTCGGCGGGAACGACGAAGGAGCTTTCGTAGGGGCAATCACCGATTGTGCCGGCCCCGGAGATTGCGCGTCTGACTCAACCTTTCTGCCGCGCTACAAAGCTAAAGCCGACACGATGGCCCAGAATCTTCGCGGCCTCCTGGACATCATTGGCAACAAGAGCACCGGGAAAGCGAAGAACGCAGCAATCGTGGTGATGGGATACCCCGAACTCCTGAGCCGCAGCACAGCCTGTATTACAGGCGGACTCTTCAACGTCAACGAACAGAATGCCTTGGGCCAGCTTGCGGGCTACGTGAATTCCCAACAAGCCGCAGTCGTGAAGGATCTGCATGACAACTCCGGCATCAAGGTGTTCTACAAGAACCCCATTCCAACGTTTGCCGGACATGGTGCATGTGATGACTCTCCATGGATCAACGCAATCGTCATCGGGCCAAAAGGCAACGGCGACTTCCATGACGGCGACTTCCCAGATGCGGCGGGCAACATGCCGAGTTTCTGCTTCCTAGGAATACTGGGCGACACCTGCCTGAGCCGTGAGGCATTCCATCCGAACAGCGCCGGAACCAGCGGCTATGCTAGAGCGATGGAACAGGAACTCAACGACATAGGATATGGGGCAATTTGACCTCACACCCCACGTCAGCCAGCACCCGGACGGCAACCAAGATTCTGCCGACCGGGTGCTGGGTGGCGCTCCTCGTGGTTATCGCAGCCGCAGGTGTTCTGCTGTGGAAGGCATCTTCCCATTTCGGTCCACAATTTGCCGATTCGCGCAGTACGCCAGTCCGGTTCCCGTTGTCCAGCACCGAACGACAGCAGGCTGAGCCACATCGGCAGGCCATGGTCAAGACGGCTGGTCGGCTCAAAAAGGACAAGCAACTACGTCGCAACGAAGAGGCTCTAAAGAAACAACTCATATCGGACCTGAAGTTGCCTAGCACCGCCAGCATCGAGATCTCGGTGTCTGACGACCACACCACGATCGGTGTCGGAGACGGTCCGGCCTGTGTGATCGCATGGGTTTCGCCCACGAGGGCCTCGGTGAGCGTGCAGGGCCGTACCCGTGGACTTGACACCTGCCTTAGGAACAGTTGATCAGGGACGTTGATTGGGAAGACCAGAGCACGGTCCTCCCAATCAACGGGCACCTTCGGCGCCCCGACATTGCTGCTGGCTGTGGTTCCGGTGGAACAGGCGATCCTCGTTGTCGGCCACTGCCGGTATGACTGGATGTGGCGGCACCAGTTGTTCTGGCGAACAGCCCGCCCCTGCCGCCGACCAGCTCGCCTCCGTCCTAGAAGCCCGAGACAGCCTGGTCAGGATGTCTGCGCCGTCGGGGTGTGCCGTCCGGGGAGTCAAGAAGCTCTCCGAAGGAGAGAATCCGCTGCTGAGCAGAGGGGCTGTGAGGCCGGCAGGCAGCTGGGACGCGAGGGCGATCTCCCGCTCCAGCCGCAAATGGCCATATGGCTGGTGCCGTGTCCCAAGGGCTCTTGTGGCGATCACGCGTCAGATCAACCGGCGATCGGTTCCAGGAGATCGACGGTTGAGAGACCGGTCTCTCCGTTCACGAGTGTGAGTGCGAGTTCGGCTCTGGCCGCGAGATCGAGAGGTTCGAGGCCTTCGACGTACGGGGCATAAGCGATGCGATCGAGACCTGCTCCGATCAACGGCGTGGCTGTGCGTGAGGAGGCTTCGAGTGGTACTCCCTCGGTGCCGCCGCCGTGCAGGATTATGTTGCGCGTTCGGTAGAGGCGTCGCATAGCAATACGGAAGGTTCTGGCAACGTCGCCGAGCAGCATGCGTGGGCTGTCAATCAAGTCGGCCATGCGTTGAGCTGCTGGTAGGTCGCCGTATTTGGTGGAAGCTCGGGTGAAGTCCAGCGCTTCGACACCACGGCTGTTGAGTGCTTCAGCGATCAGTCGGGCGCGTTGGAGGTTGGTTTTGCACACGGCGACAGCGCGGGCCAGTTCGGCCTGCTGGCTCGGGCTGTGACGGTAAGCGAGGACGGTGAGTTCGGCGCGCGGCCATGAGCGCGCGATGCTGGCCGCCATTCGGCCGGCGGCTACCGCCTTGCCGGGCCGTTCGGCGCCTTGGGGGTCATCCGGATGGGCTAACAGGGACTCGATCGCGGCCCATCCACCGGCAACGCGCGCCGGGTAGTGGCCGCCGTGCGTAGCGAGCTGGCCCAGGTGGTCGGGTTCGTCGGACCTGCCACTGCGCCGCAGGTCCTCGCCGACCGTGTCACCCGGCGCCTGGAGGACCAGATGCGGCTGGGGGGGCCGATCACGGACCCGGTGAGCCGGCTCATCGGCCGGGCCCTGCCGCAGCGTCAGCAGTGCGGCGACGTACGGTGCGACGCCGGGTCTTGCTCGACTCTGGCCGGGACTGCCGAGCAGAGCGGGCTCGATGCCCGGGTAGGTCTTGATCAGGGCAACGTCCGATTCCGGCTCTTCTGCCGTCTCGGGGGTGCCGGACGGGCGGTGGCGAAATCGGCTCGACGCGCCCGCGCAGCACTCGCCCCAGCTGTGGGTACGGAGCTGAAAAGAAACCCGCCACGCTGGTGGCATCGGTGTGGTAACCCAACGGGCGGCATGCAGGCAGTCGTCGACGCAAACGACGGCGCCAGCGCCGAGCAGTGCGGGATCGACCGCGGCTGTAAGTGACGATGCGAGGTTGCGCGGGCCGTCGGACAGTTCGTTTCGTCCAGGAAACGCGTGGCGGTGGTGAGGATGATCCCGCCGCGCGAGGCGGCCGGGCCCGCCATCAGGTCGACGAGGAACGCGGTTTCCTCAGCGGTATCGGATCCGTGGCTGATCACGACACCGTCGAAGCCCTCTTCCAACAGAGAGGAGCGGGCCCGGCGGGCCAGAGTGAGCATGGTGGCGGCTGACGTGTCCCAGCTGGGCTCCGTCATCACGTTCTCGACCGTTACCTGTGCCGGGAGCATGTCGGCAGGGATGGCCCGCAGCAACTCCGCTGCCGTGGCGACCCGTCGCCGGTGCGGATCACAGACATAGGCCAGAGTGTCGCCGGTCGCCGGCATCACCAGACGTTTCACCACAGACTTCCCCACACAATGAGAGCCAGGACGGCCAGCAGGAGCAACCGCTGCCACAGCGGAAGGAGACGTGGGCCGTAGCGCCGCTTCTGATCGGGCGGCATACCGCCATCGCGGCTGAACACGGTGATCAGACCTCCGGATTCAGACCGAGATGCTCCTCGAGGTGTGCGATGCGCTGGGTCAGTGGTTCGAGTTCCTGACGGATGGCCGCGGCGAGGGCCTGCTGCGCGCCGACGGCCGCCGGTTGCCCCTGCCCACTCTCAGCCCGCAGGTGAACGTAGCCTGCCAGCGCGGCGGTGACGGCGCGGCGGGCGAGCTTGGGGTCAGTACCCAAGGCCCGTAGAACCTGTCCGGCGACTCCGTCGGGCTCCGCGACCAGGCCGAGCAGCACGTGCTCGCACCCGATGTAGTTGTGGCCGAGCGAGATTGCCTCGGTAACCGCCAGCTCCAAGGCGTTGGCCGCAGGCCGGTCAAAGCGGCGGGGATCGCTGTCCGACGGGCCGGTCCCCTGCGCTTCGGGCTGCCGGCGGGCCAGATCACGCCCGACCTGTTCCGGCTCGATCTCCATGGCCCGCAGCACATGGAGAGCGAGGTTGGTGCCCTCGTCGACCACGGCGGCCAGCAGATGCTCGGTGCCCATCCTCGGCGCGCCGGCTTCCTGTGCCCGTTCCACGGCCAAGTTGAGCACGCTACGCGTCCTGGCGGTGAAGTGTGCCAGTGCGCCGGTCGGTTCGTCGTCGAGATCGACCAAGGGCGTCTCACGGATGGCGGTCACCCGTCGCACTGCCAGTTCCAGGGCCCGCTGGCATACGGCCGACACTGGCACACCGGCCTCCTTGACCGCCTCGGCCAGATCATCAGGCAGATAAACGTTGATCTTCGGCATCGCGCACGCCTCCATAGGAATAACCCCAAGGTAACCCCCACAGGGTTACCTTTCTAGATGGCGCTACAGGCGGGCGGCACATCACATTCGCAGAAATGAACATCTGCGAGAGTTCCGCAAGAGCCTCGAAAGCGATCACGTTTCCGCAGGCCACCGCTCGCAAAAGGCCCTCGAAACCCGCTCGTTGTGCAACGGGGTTCTGAGAGACTCCCGGCATAGATCTCACGCCCCATCAGGCCGTATTGGTGGTAGAACATCACGAATGCCTGAACTATGACGCGCCTGCCGGCAACGTCTGCCGCACTCGGGGCGGGAAGACAGCCGCGAAATACCACACCCCGCGCTTCATCCTCGTCGCTGCGCTCCGGGAGGAACTGGAGATCCCCGTCCCCGCCGACCGGCTCCCCGGCCGCACGTGGAAGCAGGACCCCGGGCTCGCCGTCGTCCCCGCGCCCCGCACCGAACGGCCGGTCCGTGTCGGGTACGCGAGGACGTCGACCGCCCGCCAGGAACTGGCGAGTCAGCTCGAAGCCCTCCACCGCGCCGAGTGCCACAAAGTCTTCAAGGAGCAGATCAGCACCCGTATCAAGGTGCGGTCCGAACTGGAGAAGGCACTCGCCCTGGCCTGCCAGTTCAAAGAGGCCGCACCCTAGACGCCGGTCATCTTCACCGTCCACGAGCTCAAGCGCCTCGCGCGCACCGCTGCGAACTGATGACGCTGTCCGCCGATCTCCAGGCCGGCGGCATCCAACTCGAACTCCTCATCGGCCCGCTCGCCGACATCTACAACCCCAACGGCATGGGCGCCATGTTCTTCGCCGTGCTCGCCGTGGCCGGACAGATGGAGCGCAACTACATCCGGGAGAAGAACCTCGAAGGTCAGGTCACCGCGGCGGCGAAGGGCAACCACGGGGGACGGCCGAAGGTCATCGACGACGACATGCTCACCTTCGCCGTCGCGCTCAAGGACAAGGGCGTCCCCGTCCCGGAGAACGCCAAGAAGCTGGTCATCAAGACCGGGAAGAACGCGGGCAAGAACCCCTCGGTCGCCTCGCTCTACCGGGCGTTCGCCGAAGCGGAGGAAGCCGCAGCGGAAAACGGCCTGCCGGTGCGGCCCAAGCCGGTCCACATCCGCCGGCCCGGGGACCCGCTCACTCCCGAGGAGATCAGCCTCCGCGACCGCCTCCAGGCCCAGCCTCACCCGAACACGGAGATCCGCAGCTAGACCCCACGATCAATCTCAGCGCCAACGGCTGTACTGATGTTTCCCGAGGCCGTGATAGCCCACGCGACGCACTCGTTCAGCCGGTGGCGCACGCCCTCAGTGGTCCACCACCGACTGTGCCGGATGAGCGCTGCGATTCAGTCCAGCGAGTATTGGTCTGCTTCACCGCTGGCTCCAGCGGCGGGCGAGCGCAGCGTCGGATCGCAGGGTTGCGGGCATAGCCGCGTCCACTTCGTACTGATCGTGCTGCCCCCCCTCCCCGCAGGGGCAGATGCTCCATTTCCCGGCCTCGACGCGCGCGGCGACAGCCTCGGCGATCTCGGCGAGTTCGATCAGTGCCCCGACCGGCGTCTCGGCAGCCTCACCGCTGCCTGGGGAGGCCAGGGCCGCTCCGATCTCAGTGGCCAGGTCCAGCGCCTGGTCCGCGATGCGCCCGTTGCCGTTCAGTCGCGCGTACTTGGCCGCCTGCGCGGAGGCCATCACCAGGCGGCCCGCAACGCGTACCGGCAGTGCGACCGAGCTGGCATCCACCCGGACCGGCCGTACTGAATGCACGTCCTCCGCGCCCTGTCGGTCCGGATCCGCAGCAGTGACGATGGCATCCGCCACCGTCTCTGGCACGACCATCTGGAGGGCCTCCCCCTCGTCCATGTTCATCCGCTCGGCGACCGAGCGGACCATCAGCGCCACCACATCGCGTACCGCCACCGGCTCGACCTCAACGCCACGGGTCAGCAGCACCGCGCTCGTCTGGGCGACGATCGCCTTGAAATTCACACTCTGCTGAATATCCGGCACCCCATCAGCCTACGGGTTGCCTGTTGTCGGGATGCCACAAATCAGCAGAGACAACTCAACGCTCCACGGGAAGGCCGTCCGCGCTCCGGGCTCAGCCTGACGACTGGACGAGAACGTCCGGGGCCGTCGCCAGTCGACTGCGTCAACAGGACCCCGCCCAGCTTCTGCCGGGCACGCCGCGCGCTCCCCCAGGAACGGCCCGTTGTCCGTCGCCTGTCCACATGCGCTCCCCTCGCGCTCCCCTTGGCCGCTGCGGGCGCAACTGGACCGACGGGCGAATCGAGCGGGTACGGGAGCAGCGAAAAACCCCAGGTCAGAAGCCTGACCCGGGGTTCATCCTGGAGCCTCCTGTCGGATTCGAACCGACGACCTACGCATTACAAGTGCGTTGCTCTGGCCAACTGAGCTAAGGAGGCGCGCGAGAGAAGTGTAGCCGTCTCCGATCAGTGGTCCGGCAGAATTTCGTGCAGGTGAACCTACTGACAGATCGGAAATCCGGGGGTAACGTCACCCCAAGTTCACCCAGGTGGACTAGACCCATCTTCCGCTTCCCTGTGGAAGATCCATTCCTTTACTCGGATCGTCCGGCACGTTCCTGCCGGTGAAGGGACACACTGATCATGGCAACTGTCTCGTTCGACAAGGCAACCCGGGTCTACCCGGGCTCCACGAAGCCCGCTGTCGACCAGCTTGAGCTCGATGTCGCCG
Source organism: Streptomyces sp. NPDC087906 (assembly GCF_055584925.1). Classification (NCBI taxonomy): domain Bacteria; kingdom Bacillati; phylum Actinomycetota; class Actinomycetes; order Kitasatosporales; family Streptomycetaceae; genus Streptomyces; species Streptomyces sp. NPDC087906. The sequence continues at coordinate 613,333 of NZ_JBVJLC010000001.1, read as the reverse complement.
ACGGCGAGTTCCTCGTCCTCGTCGGTCCTTCCGGTTGTGGCAAGTCGACCTCCCTGCGCATGCTCGCGGGTCTTGAGGACGTCAACGACGGAGTCATCCGCATCGGTGACCGCGACGTCACGCACCTGCCGCCGAAGGACCGGGACATCGCGATGGTGTTCCAGAACTACGCGCTGTACCCGCACATGTCCGTCGCCGACAACATGGGCTTCGCGCTCAAGATCGCCGGCGTCAACAAGGCGGACATCCGCAAGAAGGTCGAGGAGGCCGGGAAGATCCTGGACCTCACCGAGTACCTCGACCGCAAGCCGAAGGCGCTCTCCGGTGGTCAGCGCCAGCGTGTCGCGATGGGCCGCGCCATTGTGCGTGAGCCGCAGGTGTTCCTCATGGACGAGCCGCTGTCGAACCTCGACGCCAAGCTCCGTGTCTCCACCCGTACGCAGATCGCCTCGCTGCAGCGCCGCCTCGGCATCACCACCGTGTACGTCACCCACGACCAGGTCGAGGCCATGACCATGGGCGACCGCGTCGCGGTCCTCAAGGACGGGCTCCTCCAGCAGGTGGACTCGCCGCGCAACATGTACGACCGCCCGAAGAACCTCTTCGTCGCCGGCTTCATCGGCTCCCCCGCGATGAACCTGATCGAGGTCCCGATCACCGACGGCGGTGTGAAGTTCGGCAACACCATCGTCCCGGTCTCGCGTGAGGCGCTGTCGGCCGCCGCCGACCGCGGCGACACCACCGTCACGGTCGGTGTCCGCCCCGAGCACTTCGACATCGCCGGTGAAGAGGGCGCCGCCACCAAGTCGCTCACGAAGGCGACCGACGACGCCCCGGCCGGCCTCGCCGTCGCCGTCAACGTCGTCGAGGAGCTGGGCGCCGACGGTTACGTCTACGGCTCGGCCCAGCTCGACAACGAGACCAAGGAACTGGTCGTCCGCGTCAACGGCCGTTCGGTGCCGGAGAAGGGCACCACCGTCCACGTCACCCCGCACCCGGGCGAGCTGCACGTCTTCTCGACCTCCACCGGCGAGCGCCTCACCGACTGATCGACTGAAACGACTGACGCGCCCACCCCGTTCACCGGCGCGAATTCGTCCGCACGGCCCCGCACTCCGGTGCGGGGCCGTCGGCGTATGTCGACAAATGCCCCGGTACGCAGGCGACTTCGACCAAGGGGCGTCAACACGTAATTCGAAAAGACCCCTCGAACCATCCCCCGGCAGAGTGACTAAATGTCGCCAAATCATCACTGGCCGCTACGCTCGCCTGCGTGACCCATACAGCCCGCCGTATCGGCCGAACTCTCGCCTTCGTACTGCCCGTCGTTCTGGTGCTCTCCGGGACCCTCGCTGTCGCGCGTGTCCCGTGGGCGTCCAGTTCCGAGTCGCAGATCATGACCGCTTCGTCGGACACCGCGTCCGTGAAGGCCAAGTCCCGCACCCCGCAGGATATTCTCCGCGACAAGCTCCTGGTGGAGCTTCAGGAGAAGGACCCGGGGATCGCCCTGACCCATCTCCAGCGCGAGGTCGAGGCCCGCCCCTCGCTCGCCAAGCACTGCATGTCGATCGCCCGGTCCCTGGGCCGCGCGGCCGTCGCCCACTACGGTCCCACACGCGCGCAGTCGTTCTCGCGTCCCGTGTGCGACACGTCGTTCGCCTACGGGGTCTCCCAGCAGACCGCGGGGAGCTGACCGAGGGCTCCCTGCCCGTCCCGCATATCGTGCACGGCATGCATACCTATCCGACGCAGGCCGTGGTCCTGGCGGGCGGCCAGGGGTCGCGGCTGCGCCCGTACACCGATGACCGTCCCAAGCCGATGGTCGAGATCCCCGGAACGGGGACCCCGATCATCGGCCATCAGCTTTCCTGGCTGGCCGCCGAGGGGGTGACGGACGCCGTCGTCTCCTGCGGCCATCTCGCCGAAGTCCTCCAGGAATGGCTGGACGACGCCGTGTTGCCGCTCCACGTCACCACGGTGGTCGAGTCCGAACCCCTCGGGCGCGGCGGCGGGCTCAAGTACGCCGCCGCGCATCTGAAGGACCCCACCGAGCCCTGGTACGCGACGAACGGCGACATCTGGACGCGGTTCTCGCTGCGCGAGATGGCGGCCTTCCACGCGGAGCGCGACGCCACGGCGACGCTGGCGCTCGCCCGGCCCCGGATCCCCTGGGGGGCCGTGGAGACCGACGAGTTCGGGCACGTCCTCGACTTCATCGAGTCGCCGCCGTCGCCTTATCTGATCAACGCGGGCGTGTACGTGTTCGCCCCGGGCTTCGTCGAGTTGCTGCCCGACCGCGGCGACCACGAACGTACGACCTTCCCCCGCCTGGCCCGTGAGCGCCGGCTGGCGGGCTTCCCGCTGCCGCAAGGGGCGTACTGGCGGGCCATCGACACCGCGAAGGACCTCACCGAGGCCGCCAAGGAGCTTGCCACCGGCGGGATTTGAGACCCCGGGGCCCGGGGCCCGGGGCCCGGGGCCCGGGGTTTTGGGCCCGGCGTTTTGGGTTTTGGCCGCGGGCTCCCGGCTCCCGGCTCCCGGCTCCCGGCCGGGTTTGAGGTCCGCCGGCGAGCTACGTACGTACCCGTCCGTCACGAAGGGGCGGCCACCCCGTACCCCGGTGGCCGCCCCTCCCTCATGTCCTCCCGGTCTCAGCCGAGCAGCCCGCCGATCGGGTTCTTCGCCCCGCCCCCGCCGCCGCCCGACGTCGACCCGCCGCTCGTACCGCCGCTGTCGCCGCCGTCGTTGCTCCCGCCGCCGCCCGTGCTGCCGCCGCCACCGCTCGTACCGCCGCTGGAGGCCGGGCCCTGGCTGCCGGTCGCCGGAGGCGCCTGCTGGGCCGTCTGCGGGGGCGCCTGGCCGCCGCCCGTGCCCTGCGTCCTGCTGGGCTGCTGCGCGGTGCCCGCCGTGTCCGAGGGGCCGCTCTGCCGTGCCGGTGCCGCGCTGCCCGCCGTGGACTGCTGCGCCGCCGGGCTCTGCGACTTGCTCGCCGACGGCTCCGTCGGACGGCCGCTCGTACCGGCCGAACCGGTCGGCGACTGCGACGCCTTGCTGTGCCGCGACTTCTGCGGCAGCGGGGCGCCCGGGAGTTGGTTGACCGGGTCCTGGTTGGGGCCCGGCACCGTCACCATGTCGGACGACCGTACGGCCCCGCCGAGCACGGACCCGATGAGCAGGGTCAGCCCGATGACGATGCTCGCGATGACCGTGCCGCGGCGCAGTACGTGCCTGCGCAGGTCCCAGATCTCGGAGCGCGGCCCGAGCTTGCGCCAGGCCTCGCCCGCGAGGCGTCCGTCGACGGAGTAGACCGGGGCGCCCGCGATGATCAGCGGGGACCAGGCGGCGAGGTAGATGATGTCCGGTGCGTCGTACGCCGGTACGGTCCGCCAGCTCACGGTGAGGATCAGCGCCGCCGACAGCAGCGTGCCGAGCGAGGCGGCGACCCGCTGCCAGAGGCCCAGCACCGTGAGCACACCGGCGACGATCTGGAGGAACGCGACGCTGAGCCCGGCGCCCACCGGGTGCGAGAGCGCGAAGTCGCGCAGCGGCTCGGCGAGGGCCCACGGGTGCAGCGAGTTGAGCCACTTCACCATGGAGCCGCGCTCGCCGCCGTCGAAGTAGACGGGGTCGCAGAGCTTGCCCATCCCGGCGTAGATGGAGATGAACCCGAGGAACACACGCAGCGGGAGCAGCACCACGCCGAGGTTCATCCGGCGGCCCGGGTAGTACGCGTGCCGGACGTTGTCCGCGCCGTGCCGCTGGCTGCGCGGCCCGTCGCGGCCGGTGTCGGAACCGGAGTCGGAACCGGCCTCGGGATACAGCTCGTAACTCTGCTCGTCCGGGTCGTGTTCGGGGGCGTCGTACGCGCCGACGGCCTGCCGCATCGGGGGCAGCAGCGGGCCGCCGGGCCTGCGGCCACCGCCACCGCCGGGGACGGCCGGGACGGCGGTCGTGCCGTCGTCGTCGAGGTCGATCCGGGGGATGACCTGCGTCGCGCCGGTGTCGTAGCCTCCCTCCGCAGCGCCGGGATAGCCGCCGCCCGCGCTGCCCGCGCCCACGCTGCCCGCGCCCACGCTGCCCGCGCCCACGCCGCCCACGCCGCCCGCGCGCACCGCCGACGAGTTCCGTACGGCCTGGAGGAGCCCGCTCGCTCCGGGGTCACCCGGCTCGGACCTGCCGCTCCACACGACGGGGGCCCGGCGGCGTACGGCGCCGGCACCGGCGCCCGCGGTGCCTGCCTTGCCTGCGGTGCCGCTCATGGCGGGGATACGCGCGGTCTCGGCACCCGCGCGTGCGGTGCCTGCGCGTGCGGTGCCCGTGCGCTGGGGCGTCGCGAGTTTCACCCGGAAGCTGGCGTGGTTCACGATGACCTGCGCGGGATCGCAGTCCACCTTGAGCATGCTCAGCGGGGGCTGATCGTCGAACCCGGGCCGGGGCGTTCTGGTGTCCACACTCATCTAACCGAGTGACTTGTGTTTAGGACACTGCCTTGACGCGCGCGATATGTCCGAGACCCGTCAAGATCATCCGGCGCCACTCCCGGACTGTCGATTGACTGTGCGCCATGTGTGGCTTTTGCGGCATCCTGTTCCCATGGTGAACTCGCTGAAGAACGACCACTCCGCACGGGATTTACCCGACCCCGAGCGGGACTTGGCCAAGACAGCCGCCCAGAAGGCGCGGGAGCAGGGCGCGAGCGGTGCGCCGCCCAAGGTCAGCGTGGTCGTACCGGTCTACAACCCGGGCGCCGACATCGGCGAGTTGATCACGTCACTGCTGCGCCAGTCGATGCCGAAGGCCGACTGGGAGGCGATCTTCGTGGACGACGGTTCGACCGACGGCACCGGCGCCCGGCTCGACACACTCGCCGCCGAGCACGACAACATCACCGTCGTCCACATCCCCAACTCCGGCTGGCCGTCGCGCCCCCGCAACATCGGGATCGACCGGGCGCGCGGTGAGTACGTGCAGTTCGCCGACAACGACGACTGGCTCGGCGACGAGGCGCTGCAACGGCTCTACACGTACGCGAAGGAGAACGACGCGGACGTCGTCATCGGGAAGATGGCGGGCCGTGGCCGCAACGTGCCGCGCGAGCTGTTCCGGCACAACAGGCCGGCCGCGACGCTCGCCGCCGATCCGCTGATCGACAGCCTCACCCCGCACAAGATGTTCCGCAGGTCGTTCCTGCTGAAGCACGGGCTGCGCTTCCCCGAGGGCAAGCGGCGCCTGGAGGACCATGTGTTCGTGACGGCCGCGTACTTCGCGGCCGACCGGATCTCGGTGCTCTCCGACTACGTCTGCTACTTCCACGTGGCGCGCGCCGACGCGTCGAACGCCGGTTTCCGGCGCTTCGACCCGGCGGGCTACTTCGGCAACGTACGCGAGGCGCTGGACATCGTGGACGCCAACACGGAGCCGGGCGCGCTGCGCGACCGGCTGCACCGGCGCTGGCTGCGGGTGGAGATGGTCGCGCGGCTGACAGCGGCCCGGTATCTCGACGCGCCGGCCGAGTGGCGCGCGGAGTTCTTCCACGAGGTGCGGTCCGTGGTGACGGAGCGGTTCGCGCCCGGCGTGGCCGCAGGACTCCCGGCGCCGCAGCGCGCCGTGGTGGCGCTCGTCGTCCAGGGCAGGGCCGACGAACTGGCCGAGCTGGGAAGCTGGGAGGCGGCGATCCGGGCGAAGGCGACGGCCCGGGTGACGGGGGACGACGAGGTCACCGTCGAGGCCGAACTGATCGGCCCCGACGGCCCGTTGACGTACACGCACGAAGGCGGCGACGGCGGTGGAGGCGGCGGGAGAGACCTGCTACGACTGCCCGTGAGCGGCATACCGCCGGAGGCCCTGGACGTCACGGACCGGCTCAAGTCGGCCCGGCTGGACGTCGTGGCGCGCCGCAGGGGCGGCGGCGGCGAGGAGTTCTTCCTGCCGGGTACGAGTACGGCGAAGCGCGTCCCGGTCGACGGAGCCGGCGCCAACAGCAGCGGCGGCGGTGGCGGCGGAGGCACGGACGGGGCGTTCAGACTCGTCCAGCAGTCGGTGGCCCGGCTCGCCCCCGACACCATCAACGCGGGCCGCAAGGGCGGCAGTTGGGAGCTGAAGGCGCGCATCGTGAACTGCGGCCGGCAGAAGGAGACCGAGCTGCCGGTGTCCCTGACGATCCCGCAGGACGGCGCGCCCCCGGTCCTGCGGGCCGGGGTGCGACCGCCGTTGCTGCTCCGGGTCAGACGCCGCGTCCTGCGGGCACGCGGCGCCCTCAACCGCCGTACGTAGCCGGGCGGAACGGGCTGAGACGGCAGCACGCCACCGCGCCGACGCCAGGCGTCAGACGCGGTGGCGGGACGCCTCGTACAGCACGATCCCCGCCGCCACACCCGCGTTGAGCGACTCAGCGCCGCCCGGCATCGGGATCCGGACGCGGAAGTCGCACGTCTCGCCGACCAGCCGCGACAGGCCCTTGCCCTCGCTGCCGACGACGATCACGACGGGCCCGCTCAGCGCCGCCAGCTCGCCGACCTCGGTCTCACCGTCCGCCGCGAGCCCGACGATCGTCAGACCCGCCTTGCGGTACGCCTCCAGCGTCCGCGTCAGGTTCGTACAGCGGGCGACCGGCGTACGGGCCGCGGCGCCGGCCGACGACTTCCAGGCGCCGGCCGTCATACCGGCCGCGCGCCGCTCGGGGACGACGACGCCGTGCCCGCCGAAGGCGGAGACGGACCGTACGACGGCGCCGAGGTTGCGCGGGTCGGTGACGCCGTCCAGCGCGACGATCAGCGGGTCCTCGCCGTCGTCGAAGGCGGCGGCGGCCAGGTCGTCCGGATGCGCGTACTCGTACGGCGGGACCTGGAGCACCATGCCCTGGTGGTTGAGGCCGTTCGTCAGCCGGTCCAGCTCCGGCTTGGGGGCCTCCATGAGGTGGATGCCGCCGCGGTCGGCCGCGAGCTGGAGCGCCTCGCGGACCCGCTCGTCGTTGTCGATGAACTGCTGCACGTAGAGCATCGAAGCGGGCACGCCGTCGCGCAGCGCCTCGAAGACCGGGTTGCGGCCCACGACCATCTCGCTGGTGCCCTTGCCGCCACGGCGGGCGACCTGGCGGCGCTGGGTCTGCTTGGCCTTCGCGTTGGCGACGCGGTTCTTGACATGGCCCTTGCGCGCGGAGGCAGGCGGAGTCGGGCCCTTGCCTTCGAGGCCCCGGCGCCGCTGGCCGCCGCTACCGACCTGCATGCCCTTCTTGCCGGACGTGCGGCGGTTCCTGCTGTTCCCGGCCATGACCTACCTGTTTCGTTGCTTCCGTGATGCGTACGCGGCGTACGCGGCGTTCATATGTGTAACGAGGTTCAGTGACAGCGTACGTAACCGCGCCCGTGGTCAGCGCGGGCCGAGCGTCCAGCGGGGTCCCGACGCGCTGTCCTCGACGGACAGGCCCGACTGCTGGAGCTGGTCGCGGATGGCGTCGGCACTGGCCCAGTCCTTGCGGGCGCGCGCCGCCTCGCGCTGGTCGAGCACCAGCCGTACGAGGGTGTCGACGACGCCGTGCAGATCCTCGCCCCGGTCGGCCTCGCCCGCCCAGTGCTCGTCCAGCGGGTCGAGACCGAGGACGCCGAGCATGGCGCGCACCTCGGCGAGCCGGGCGACGGCCGCCTCCTTGTCGTCGGCTGCGAGCGCCGAGTTCCCCTGCCGGACGGTGGTGTGCACGATCGCGAGGGCCTGCGGGACACCGAGGTCGTCGTCCATGGCGTCGGCGAAGGCCGGCGGCACCTCGTCGGCCGCGGGGGCCGCGCCGCCGTTCTTCTCCACGACGCGCTGGATGAAGCCCTCGATCCGCGCGAACGCCGACTCGGCCTCGCGCAGCGCCTCCTCGCTGTACTCGATCATCGAGCGGTAGTGCGGGGTGCCGAGGTAGTAGCGCAGGACGATGGGCCGCCAGCGCTTGACCATCTCGGAGACCAGCACCGAGTTGCCCAGCGACTTGGACATCTTCTCGCCGCTCATGGTGACCCAGGCGTTGTGCACCCAGTACTGCGCGAAGTCGTCGCCGTACGCCTTGGCCTGCGCGATCTCGTTCTCGTGGTGCGGGAAGATCAGGTCGAGGCCGCCGCCGTGGATGTCGAAGGCGGCGCCCAGGTACTTGTGCGCCATCGCCGAGCACTCCAGGTGCCAGCCGGGCCTGCCACGGCCCCAAGGCGTCTCCCAGCTCGGCTCGCCGGGCTTGACGGCCTTCCACAGGGCGAAGTCGCGCGGGTCGCGCTTGCCGGTCTCGCCGTCGCCCGATGGCTGCCGCAGCTCGTCGAGGTCCTGGTTGGAGAGCTGGAGGTAGTCGGGGAAGGACCGCACGTCGAAGTAGACGTTGCCCTCGCACTCGTACGCGTTGCCGCGCTCGATGAGGACCCGCATCATCTCGATCATCTCGGTGATGTGGCCGGTCGCGCGGGGCTCGTAGCTGGGCGGCAGGCAGCCGAGGACGTCGTAACCGGCGTTGAACGCCCGCTCGTTCTCGTACCCGATGGCCCACCAGGGGCGGCCCTGCTCGGCCGACTTCCAGATGATCTTGTCGTCGATGTCGGTGACGTTGCGGATGAATGTGACGTCGTAGCCCCGGTGCGTGAACCAGCGGCGCATGATGTCGAAGTTCAGCCCCGACCTGATGTGCCCGATGTGCGGGGCGGCCTGCACGGTGGCGCCGCAGAGGTAGATCGAGACACAGCCCGGGGTGAGCGGGACGAAGTCACGGATCTGCCGGGCGCCGGTGTCGTACAGCCGAATAGTCACGCGACAAGGGTAGTGCGCCCGGGGCAGTGCCCCGGGACGCTTTGGGCAACGGGGACACCGAAATCTGGTCCGGGGGACGGAGCGGGGACGATCCGGGGGCGGAGCGGGGGGCGGCGGGCGTCACCCGTACCGGCGTACGGGACGCCCGCCGCCCCTCCCGCGTCTCTTACGTCTCCTGCGTCTTCTGCGTCGCTTATGTCTCTACGTACGGACGACGAGCGCGGTCGCGATCGCGGCCAGCCCCTCGCCCCTGCCGGTGAACCCGAGACCGTCGGAGGTGGCGGCCGATACGGAGACGGGCGCGCCGACCGCTTCGGAGAGGATCTTCTGCGCCTCTTCCCGGCGCTTGCCGATCTTCGGCCGCAACCCCACGACCTGCACGGCGACGTTCCCGATGGCGAAACCGCCGTCGCGCACGATCCGCGCGGCCTCGGTCAGCAGCGTAAGACCGGAGGCGCCGGACCACTCGGGCCTGCCGGTGCCGAAGTGCGCGCCGAGGTCGCCCAGCCCTGCCGCCGAGAAGAGCGCGTTGCAGGCGGCGTGGGCGACGACATCGGCGTCGGAGTGGCCGGCGAGCCCCGGACCCTCGTTCTCCCAGAGCAGGCCGGCGCACCAGAGTTCGCGGCCTTCCTCGAAGGCGTGGATGTCGGTACCGATCCCGACCTGCGGAAGGACCACCCGGTCTGTGCCGGTCACGTCAGAACTCATCGTTGGCCCTCCTCCGGGCGAGAACGGCCTCGGCCAGCACCAGGTCCAGCGGCCGGGTCACCTTGAACGCCTCTTCGTGGCCCGGTACGACCACGACGGGCGAGCCGAGCTGCTCGACCATGCCCGCGCAGTCCGTGGCGCCTTCGCCCCGCTGGGCCACCGTCTCGTGGGCGAGCTGGAGCGTGGCCCTGTCGAAGCCCTGCGGGGTCTGTACGGCGCGCAGCGTGGCCCGGTCGGGCGTGGCGACGACCGGCTCGGGTTCGCCCTTCGGCCGCGGCTCGACCTGCTTGACGGTGTCGGAGACGGGCAGCGCGGGGACGACGGCGACCGCGCCGTCCCGTACGGCGTCCACGACGGCGTCCACGGTGTCGACCGGCACCAGCGGGCGGGCCGCGTCATGGACGAGGACGGTGGTGATGCCGTCGGGCAGCGCCTGAATGCCGAGCCGTACGGATTCCTGGCGCGTCTCGCCGCCGGGTACGACCAGGTAGTCGGTGCGCTGCGGCAGCGCGTGCTCGTCGAGGAGGTTCTTGACCTCGCCCGCGCCGTCGGGCGGCGCGACCACGACGACGAGCGACACGGCGCGGGACGCCGCCATCGCCCGTACCGCGTGGATCAGCATGGGGGTGCCGCCCAGGCCGCGCAGCGCCTTGGGGGCGCCGGGGCCGAGCCGTACGCCCCGGCCCGCCGCGGGGATCACGGCGGCGGTTCGGTGCGGGCTGGCTTCGTCTGACATCGGTTCCACTCCGGCAGGTTTGTGTCCTCGGCCGACGTGGGTATGGCCTGAGCGTGCCGGGCGCGACGCCTTGACCGGACCCTTCCGTGACACATGGTCGAGACGAGCTGCGCTAGCTGCCGGGCCCGGCACGCCAGATAAGCCCGGCACGCCGGACGACCGAAGAGCTAAGGTCATGTGTACGGGGAATGAGCGACGGATGTCGGACGGGGTGGGGACATACGGACATGCCGGAGCGCCCGGCGACTCAGCATCTTCCGCAAGCTGGTCAGCGGGCACCACGGCATTCGTGATTCAGGACGCGAGGACCTCGTCGAGCAGAGCCTCGGCCTTGTCTTCGTTCGTGTTCTCCGCGAGAGCGAGCTCGCTCACCAGAATCTGCCGCGCCTTGGCGAGCATGCGCTTCTCACCGGCGGAGAGTCCGCGCTCACGCTCACGGCGCCACAGGTCGCGTACGACTTCGGCGACCTTGATGACATCCCCGGAGGCGAGCTTCTCCAGATTTGCCTTGTAGCGTCGGGACCAGTTTGTCGGCTCCTCTGCGTACGGTGCCCGAAGCACCTCGAAGACCCGGTCCAGCCCATCCTGACCGACCACATCGCGCACGCCGACGAACTCCGCATTGTCCGCGGGTACGCGCACCGTCAAGTCGCCTTGGGCGACCTTGAGCACCAAGTAGGTCTTGTCCACGCCTTTGATCTGGCGAGTTTCGATGGCCTCGATCAGCGCGGCCCCGTGATGGGGATAGACCACGGTGTCGCCAACCTTGAACGTCATGTGACAGGTACCCCTTCCGTGGCTATCCAGGGTAACACGAGAATGCCCCGTTCTGAATGGTGTTTTCGCAGGTCAGGGCGCATCTCGGGGCTTGACAACAGCAACCTGAACGTGCTGCGGGCGGCTTCCCGGGGACGGTATTCGCAGGTCGGAGCGGTTGCGCGGGCGCACGGAAACACATGCGTTACGCACCGAACAACACCCTCCGATGAGGGCGAACGTCCCGATTTGCCGGATTCCGAGGGGTGAAGTTTCCGTACTCCGTTCGGATGTCGGTCCTCCGTGCGGATCGCCGGGCAAGGGATTCTGAATTTGATCACTCCGCCACCGCGATACTCCCGCGATACTCCGGCGACGCGGTATTGGCGGTGAATGCGGGGGTGCCGGGATAATTGATCAACGGGCTTATGTGAACGGCGTACGAAACCCCGGGATCGGGGACGGGAACGGGCCCGGGAACGGGGCTCCCCGACGGCGCACCGCCCGGGGCCGGTCGCCGTTGGGGGCGGGTCGGGTGCGGGGCGGCCACAACGGCTCGGTAACCTAAGCGCGCTGATGCGCCTTTAGCCACCAGCCGTACGACGTACGACCTGCACCGCCCAGCCGTTCCGCCCGACCTGTGTTCCGCCGCCCGACCCGTGTTCCGCCCGACCCGCTCCGCCGCCCGACCCGTGTTCCGCCCGACCCGCTCCGCCGCCCGACCCGTGTTCCGCCCGACCGTTCCCGTTCCGTTCCTTCGTATACGTCCAAGGAGTTGCCGCCGCCGTGAGCCGCAGCCTTCGACGCGGCGCCCTCGCCGCTACTGCCACCGTGTTCTCGCTCGCCACGCTCGCCGCGTGCGGTGCGGGCAACAACGCGCAGACGCTCCAAGTCAAGCCGGACAGCGCTGCCACCTCCATCGGTGACATCACCCTCCAGAACGTGAACCTCGTCACGCAGCCCAAGGCCGACGCGGGTGGTCCCGCGGTCGTCACCGGCACCGTGTTCAACAACGGCCGCAGCAAGCAGACCCTCGACACGGTGAAGCTGCCGGGCACGAACGCGACCGTGACGCTCTCGCCGGCCAAGGGCTCGGGCCCCATCTCCGTACCGCCCCTGGGGTCCGTGCAGATCGGTGGCGCGGGCAACGCGTCCGCCGTCATCGAGAACGGCAGCGAGGCCGCGATGAACGGCAACGCGCAGCAGGTCGTCTTCACCTTCAGCAAGACCGGTGACGTGGGGCTGCGCGCCTTGGTCGTCCCGTCGCAGAGCTACTTCAAGGGCGTGGGCCCGAGCGCGCTGCCGTCGGCGTCCGCCTCGGACTCGGCGTCGCCGTCGGAGTCCGCTTCGGACAACCCGTCCGGCAAACCGTCGGAGAGCGCCTCGGGCAAACCGTCGGAGAGCGCGTCCGGCAACCCGGCGGGCTCGGCGACGGCGTCCGCGAGCACCTTCGGCTGAGCCTTCGGTACGTACGGCAAGGCGCCCTGTCCGGGTCAGATCCGGACAGGGCGCCTTGCCGCGCCCGAGCAATGCGACCCGGGCCGGTTCACGGCCCGCGTGCTGCGCGGGCGGCTCGCTCTGATCGTTCGGTTTACGGCTCGAACTTGTAGCCGAGACCCCGCACCGTGACCAGGTAGCGCGGCGCGCCCGGGTCGGGTTCGATCTTCGCGCGCAGTCTTTTGACGTGGACGTCGAGCGTCTTGGTGTCACCGACGTAGTCGGCGCCCCAGACCCGGTCGATGAGCTGCATACGGGTCAGCACCCGGCCCGCGTTGCGCAGCAGCATCTCCAGCAGGTCGAACTCCTTGAGCGGGAGGTCGACCTTGCCGCCGGCGACGGTGACGACGTGGCGGTCCACGTCCATCCGTACCGGACCGGCCTCCAGGGCCGCGGGGGCGACCTCCTCCGGCTCGCCGCGGCGGCGCAGGACCGCGCGGATGCGGGCCACCAGCTCCCGCGAGGAGAAGGGCTTGGTCACGTAGTCGTCGGCCCCTATCTCCAGGCCGACGACCTTGTCGATCTCGCTGTCCTTGGCGGTCACCATGATCACCGGGACGTTGGACTTACCGCGCAACTGGCGGCAGACCTCCGTGCCCGGCAGCCCTGGCAGCATCAGGTCGAGGAGGACGAGGTCGGCGCCGTTGCGTTCGAACTCGTCGAGCCCCGCGGGCCCGGTGGTCGCGATCGCGACCTCGAAGCCTTCCTTGCGGAGCATGTAGGAAAGAGCGTCGCTGAAGGATTCCTCATCCTCGACGACGAGCACTCGGGTCACGGAAGGACCTCCGGGGCAGGAATCACGGTCGGGGGATCCAGCACCAGGCTGGTGTCAGCGTTGTAGGAGGCCTGGTCGTCTTCGTCCAGGCCGGTCATCGGTGTCGAACGGTCCCGTGCGGCGCCCGCCTCGGGGAGCTTCAGGGTGAAGGTGGAGCCCTGGCCTTCGGAGCTCCACACGGTGACCTCCCCGCCGTGCGAGGCGGCCACGTGCTTGACGATGGCGAGGCCGAGTCCCGTACCGCCCGTGGCACGGGAGCGGGCGGGGTCGACGCGGTAGAACCGCTCGAAGACCCGCTCGCGGTCTTTTTCGGAGATGCCGATGCCCTGGTCGGTCACGGCTATCTCGACGGCGTCGCCGCCGTTGGTCACCCGGTTCACGGCGATCCCGACGCGGGTGCGGGCCGGGGAGTAGTTGACGGCGTTCTCGACGAGATTGCCGAGGGCCGCTGCGAGCTGGCCGCGGTTTCCCCATACGCGCAGGTCGACAGTACCGCCTGCGGCCATCGTGATCTGTTTCGTGGACGCAGCGTGCCGGGACCTGTCGATGGCCTCGGCGACCAGTTCGTCCACGCGTACCGGCTCGGCGTCCTCCAGCGGGTCGTCGTTCTGCACCCGGGAGAGGTCTATGAGTTCCTGTACGAGGTTGGTGAGCCGGGTCGCCTCGATCTGCATACGGCCGGCGAAGCGGGTGACCGCCTCGGGGTCGTCCGAAGCGTCCATGACAGCCTCGGAGAGCAGCGAGAGCGCGCCGACGGGGGTTTTGAGTTCGTGGCTGACGTTGGCGACGAAGTCGCGTCGTACGGCTTCGATCCGGCGGGCCTCCGTGAGGTCCTCCACCAGCAGCAGGACCAGCCGGGAGCCGAGCGGCGCGACCCGTGCGGAGACGGCGAGGGCTTCGCCGCGGCCGGTGCCGCGGCGCGGCAGGTCGAGTTCCACCTGCCTTATCTCGCCGTCCCTGCGGGTGTCACGCGCCATGTGCAGCATGGGTTCGACGGCGAGCTTGCCGCCGCGGACCAGGCCGAGCGCGTACGCGGCCGAGCTGGCCTTGACCACCGCGTCGCTCTCGTCGAGGACGACGGCCGAGGAGCGGAGCACGGAGAGCACGGTGTCGACACCAGGGGGCAGTACGGCATCCGTGTGGAGCGAGGTGCGCGTCGGTCTTGCCTGGTCGCGCTCGCTCCAGCGGAACGCCAGCATGGCGATCACGCCGGTACACACGCCGGCGATCGCTGCCACTGCGGCGACAGCCGCGTTCACGTCCATGCCTCCAGGTTATGCACGGACACGGACACTCTCCCAGCCGTCCGGGTGTCTGCTCGAACACTCGTCGCCCAGAGTTCACCGAGGGGAAAGTACCGGTTCACTTGTGCGGGAGGCTGCGGACGCGTAGCGCACCGAACGTGGGACCGTGGGGCCGGGCACGTCGCAGGAGCAGTATCCGTCCCGGACCCGCACCGGCCGGCACGGCACCATGGCAAGAGCATGAGACGGCATGAGCAAGAGAGGGACACACCCATGCGGGACGCGTACCACGAGGAACTTGACTCGATAGGCGACGACCTGGTCGAGATGGCCCGGCTGGTCGGTTCCGCCATCGGGCGTGCCACCACCGCCATGCTCGACGCCGACCTGAAGCTCGCGGAGAACGTGATCGCCGCGGACCAGAAGGTCGACGATTTGCAGCACCAGTTGGAGGCGCGCGCCATCGCACTGCTGGCCCGCCAGCAGCCGGTCGCGACCGATCTGCGGATCGTCGTCACGTCGCTGCGGATGAGCGCGGACCTGGAACGCGCGGGCGACCTCGCCCAGCACGTCGCCAAGCAGGCGCGGCTGCGCTACCCGGAGTCGCCGGTGCCGCACGACCTGCACACGACGCTGCTGGAGATGGGGCAGCTCGCGCAGCGGCTGATGGCGAAGGCCGCCGAGGTCATCATCACGAAGGATGTCGACCTGGCGCTCCAGCTAGAGCAGGACGACGACGAGATGGACCTGCTGCACCGCACGCTGTTCCAGCACCTGATGGACGACCGCTGGAAGCACGGCATCGAGACCGCCGTGGACGTGACGCTGCTGGGCCGCTACTACGAGCGCTTCGCCGACCACGCGGTGTCGGTGGCCAAGCGGGTCGTCTACCTGGTGACGGGCGAGCACGCGGACGAGATCCAGCAGGCGGACATCCCGGTGGAGGGTGCGTAGGCAGCGCACGGGAGCGTACGGCGCATTGGGGCGTGCGAGGGGGCGTACGGAAGCGTCTGCGTACGTGCGCCGTTGATGCGCCCGCGGGTGTGGGCATCCAATGGTGGCAGGCGATGAGGACGACACTGCCGCACGCCTTCGAGGACGCACGCCTTTGAGGAGGGCCCATGGCCGATTCCCCCGCGACCGATCCCCAGCCGGAAACAGCCCCTGCCACAGTCCCCACCGAGGCCACCCACCTCCCCCTGCTGGCCGCCTGCGGCTGCGGCTCAGGCTGCGGCTGCGGCTGCCAGTCAGGCGCCCCCTGCCAATGCGGCGGCTGACGCCACACCCCAGGCACACACGTTCGAGGGCCCCGGCCGCAAGCAGGGGCCCTCGACACGTCTCCTCACATCCGGGACCTCAGCACGTCGACCTCGCAGCCCGGCGCGAACGGGTCGAAGCCGTGCTGGGACAGCCAGCGGATCACCAGCAGGCTCCGTAGCGACCACCACGCGCGGATCACGTCGAGGTCGACGTCGGTGCCGTAGCCGGCGACGACGTCGCCGAGGTGCTCCTCGTGTCCGAGCGTCAGGTTGGCGAGATCGAACAGGGCATCACCCGGGCCCGCCTCGGACCAGTCGATGATGCCCGTGATCTCGTCGGCGCCGTCGACGAACACGTGAGCGATCTGCAGGTCACCGTGGATGAACACCGGAGTCCACGGCCGGAGCGCGGCCGAGGCGACCTGGCGGTTGCGGGTGACCAGGTCGGCGGGCAGGACACCGCCCGCCACGAGCAGCTCGCACTCGCTGTCCAGCTCGGCGGCCAGCTCGTCGGGGCCCTTCCCCCGGGCGGCCCAGGGCGGCAACGGCGCCTCATGCAACGCCCGGACGGCGGCGCCCGCCGCGGCCCACGCCGCCGGCGACGCGGTCGACGGCTCGCCGAGGCGCCCGAGCGCCGTCCCCGCAACCGCGGCGATCGCGAGCGCGGGCGGCTTGCGCCACAACACCTCCGGAGTCGGCACGGGCGCCAGCGCCATCGCCTCGACCTCCCCGTCGAGGCGCGCCTGATCGGCGTCCACCTTCAGGAACACATCACCGACACGCAGGGTGGCGCGCTCGGAATGGGCGACGACGACCTCGACCTCATCCATGACGCCCAATATCCCGGACGCCCCGGATCCGTCGCTCGGGTTTTTTCGCGTACGACGGCCTGGAGACGCCCCAGAGACGGCACCGGCGCAGCATTAAGGCCCCTACCGGCGGAGATTCCGCAGGTGGCCTTGAGCTGTGCTGGTTACTTCTTCTTGCCCTGGGTCTGGCGGGCCAGACTTCCGGCCCTGGTCAGAAGGGTGTGCCCCTTGCCTGACCTGCGATCCAACCGTCGTGCTTGGTCGTTGTTGGCCGCTACTCGTCACCCTCGGAGGGCCCAGCGAGGGCCCAGCGATGCCGCACTGTGGCTCCTCGTGAAGAAGAGCAGCTACGCGGGGCGACCCTCTGCGGCTCGCCAGAGAGCAGTCAGAGCTTCGGTACCACTGGATCCGGCAGTGCGGCAGACCAAGAACGCAGCACCTCGGCGGCCTCTAGAGCAAGGGGGCCTTCGGCTACGTCCTCGCGCAGCGAGCGGAGGTCTGCCGGGCGGGTTAGCTCCCTGTAGAGCTGCAGATCCTCGAAGCCGTTCACGGCGACATCGTGGCTCGTAGCGCCGAACACGATGCGGGGCAGCCGGGCCCAGTAACAGGCGACAAGGCACATAGGGCAGGGCTCGCTACTGGCGTACATGACGCCATCTTCGAAGAGGTGCTGGCCCAGCTTTCGGCCCGCGTTGCGCAGCGCCATCACCTCTGCGTGTGCGGTCGGGTCGGCAAGCTCAACGACGCTGCTCGTGCCTTCGCTCACGATTTGCTGGCCGATTACGACGATGGCACCGAAAGGCGTCTTCCCTTCGTCTTCGAGGGCGTGACGTGACAGCTCGATCGCGTGCGCAAGGAACCCTGAATCTGTGTCACTCAAGTTGACGCTCACGGTTTCTATTCCTCGTTCCCTGAAGGCTTGGGTGCGGACTTTTTCCGCCATGCTTTCAGCGGGCTAACGAATCTGAGTTCCGTGCGGTCCGCCGGATACTCCGCGTCAGAGATCTCGACGGCTCGGTTTTCCGTGTCCAGAGAGATGCGGCGACAGAGTAGCAAGGGAACGCCTTCAGGGAGTCCCCATTGCTGAGCCTCTACCGTGGTGGGCATCCTTCCAGTGACCTGGTCCACCATGCACATGACTTCGATCCCCACAGTGGAGAGTTGGTGCAAGGTGCCACCGGGCCACGGTTCCTTGGATTCGTCCAACAGGTCTGGATTGGCCTTCACCAAGTCCACCGGCATATAGGACGTACTGAACGACAGAAGGAGCCCCGTGCGGGCATCGTGTGACACATACCGCCGTCGCAGTATTTCAGCGCCACTTTCAAGGTCAAACACTTCGGCCAGGTCAGCGTTCGCTTTGATTCTGTCATACGTGGATTTGAACACTTGATCCACGATTGACATGTTGAGATTCGTTTCTGCTTCCCCTATGGCGCCACGCTCTTCTTTGGGCCGCCGCGCCAGGTCCTTTTCTGCCTGATGCCGCTCGGAGGAGCGGACAACCTTTCCCGGCGGAATGCGCACCACGGGAGCCTTGCCACGGCCGGCAGTGATGAGCCCCTGCGCCTTCAGGAGGGCGACTGCTGAGCGCGCGCTGTTCATGGAGCATCTGTAGATGCCGCAGATGTCGGCCAGCGTCGGGAGCGAGTCTCCAGGCGTGAGATCTCCTCGCTCAATCTGCATGCGCAGGTCGTCCGCGATCCGTAGGTGGATGGGAGCTTGCACGGCTGTCGGCTGAGGGTCCATCCGTACAGCATCCCGGATCGCGGGTTTGTGGGCAAACCCTTGCGCGCTGCCCTCGGTGTCGCTACGGTCATAACCAGTTCGAGGGTTTGCCCACAAACCCGCGAACGACCGTCAGGCCCTGCGGGCTTGGCATGACAACTCCACAGCGTGATCCACCGCAGCACGGCGGCCGTGACCGTTCCGGCCGAGGCGAGTGGAGACCAGCCGACCGAGAACCGGCCCCCTTCACACCGGGGCCCACACCCCTAACCGGGAACGCCATCGGCTCTAAGAACCGCACGGCACACCTTGAAACTGCGACCTCAGACTTCCGGGACCTCGGAACTCCCCGGAACGAGCAGCGCCGTGCGAATGCGAGTTCCGAACGCTCGACCACCACACTCCGCAGCGGTTTCCGCTTCGGCCGGTTGCCTCCACCGCTCGTCTCGTACGAGCGGTGCTGAGGGGAGCCGGACAGCTCCGAACCTTCCTGTGACAGGAGATCCCCCGCATGCCCGCTGCTACTTTCGCCGCCGTGTTCGTCGCTCTCTTGGTGGGTCACTCGGTTGGTGATCACTGGGTACAGACCTCGGTACAGAGCGCGGACAAGGGGCGTCCCGGCTGGGTCGGCCGTCTCGCCGACACCCGGCACGTCCTTGGCCTGACCCTGACGAAGGCTGTCGCCCTTCTTGCCGTCGTCCTGCTGCTGGACCTGCGCGTGAGCGCCCTCGGCATCGTCCTCGGTCTGGGATGCGACGCGGTCACCCACTGGTGGGCGGACCGCCGCTCGACCCTCGCCTGGCTCGCCAAGGTGGCCGGCAAGGGCGAGTTCTACTCGCTCGGCACCGGTACACACCCGGCGGCCCCCGTCACCGCAACAGGCAAGCCCGCCGGGCACCTCGGTACCGGCGCCTACGCGCTTGACCAGTCTTTTCACCACGTATGGCTGCTGATCGGCGCGCTGATCATCGCCACCGTCTGACGGCTCCTCACACGCCGGAAAGGGTCACCCCATGATTGCCAGCCTGATAGCGGTACTCGGCACCCTGCTTGGTTCCGTCACCGCCTACGTGTTGCAGCAGCGTTCGGCCCGTGCCGATCGTGCCGAGGCGCGCGACGAGATGGCGGCGCGTGACCGGCTCTCCGCCGTGACGGCGGTCGCCGCCGCTCTCGCCGACCACCGGCGGGCCATGTGGGTCCGGGAGGACCTGCGACTGCGTGAGGGTTACGGAGACGCCTACGACGCGGTTCGCGCTGAGAGCCACGTCACCCGCTCCGCTCTCACCACCCCGCTCGCCACGCTCACGATCCTCGCGCCCGCGCTGGCCGTCCCCGCCGACGCCGCCGCCCGCGCCGCCTACGCCATGCGGTCCGCCACTGACGCCGGCACCCTCGCCGCTCTGCGCACCGAGGCCATCGCCGCCGCCGACCACTTCGTCCGCACGGCCGCCGAACAGAACTGACTACGCCCCACCCCGCAACGGCGCGCGGCCCCGGAGATGCAACTCCGGGGCCGCTGTTCGAGCCGTGCCACCTGCTAGGGAGAGACCGACTCATGAACCAGATTACTGTTCTGGACGCCCTCACGGCGTTCGCCCCATGGCTTGAGCCGACCGACGCGGAACTGGACGCGATCGAGACGGAGATGCCCGCGATCCTCGCGGACGTCGACCTGCTCGACGCGCAGATCACCGCCATGGACCGGCCGGCCAACGAGCTGGACGCGCGGCGTATCCGCCGGGCCCGGCGCAAGGTGCTGGCGGCCCGCCGGGACCTGGCCAACACCACGGCGCACGTGCCGGGGGTGGGAGCATGAACCGCACCGGTAAGACGCTGCTTGTGCTGGCCCTGGTCGGTGTGGTCGGCATGGCGTTCCGCGTG
Organism: Streptomyces sp. NPDC087906; assembly: GCF_055584925.1. NCBI lineage: Bacteria > Bacillati > Actinomycetota > Actinomycetes > Kitasatosporales > Streptomycetaceae > Streptomyces > Streptomyces sp. NPDC087906. The sequence continues at coordinate 593,171 of NZ_JBVJLC010000001.1, read as the reverse complement.
TCCTGGAACGCTTTGCGGGATGTGGCCCGCGCGATCGGCGCGGACGCCACGGCCTCGCTGCTCTACCCGTTCGTGGTCGACGGCCTGATGGCCCTGGCCCTGATCGGGACGCTGGTCCTGACCGACAGGGACGACAAGAGGACGGCGCTGCGGGTGCTGGCCACCTACACCGCCGCGTCCCTGGTCCTCAACTACGTGCACGGACTCGTACCCGCGCTGCACGGCGGTGCGGTCGACGTCGGTCGACTGGCCGACTGGGACCCCGCCAACTGGGCTCTGGTCCTGCTCGCCACGTCGCTTCCGGTCGGGTCGATCTACTTCGGTTCGGACCTGGTCGCGAAGGTGCTGCACCACCGACCCGACACCACCACGGACAACCAGAAATCGACGCAGATCAGCGCGAATCGGTCTATGTCTGACCTGGGAGAGTCGACCCCGGCACCGATCATCGCCGCGCCTCCCGTGGCCGAGCTTCCCGCCCCGACCGCAGCCGACGCCTCCGCACTGCCGGAGCCGACCGAGTCGGCGCCGGTTCTAGCGTCGGTCGGTGCGGAGTCGACCCGTCCGCGTCGGGCGACCGGTCGGGTACCCGCCGCCGCCCGCACCCCCCGACCCACCCGCACCCCCGCCCAACTCCTCACCGAGACGAGGGAGTTGACGGCTGACTGGTCGGACGGGGAGTTGACGGCTGAGGCCATCCGTAAGGGTGTCCACACGTCTGCGGAGAAGGCGCGCGGACTGCGCGACACCCTGCGTGCCGAACGCGCCGCCGGACCGGACGAGGTGGCGGCATGAGCGCCCCCACGATCGTCCCCGCCGCCGGGCCTGTCCGGTCCATCAGCTACGGCGGGGGCGTGCAGTCGACCGCGCTGCTCGTTCTCGCCGCTCAGGGCCGTATCGACTTCCGCACGTTCCTGATGGCCAACGTCGGTGAGGACTCGGAGAACCCGGGCACCCTGCGGTACCTGGAAGAGCACGCCCGGCCGTATGCGGCTGAGCATGGGATTGAACTCGTGCTGCTGGACCGTGTCATGGTCCGCACGGGTGAGGTCCGCACGCTGCACGGCCAGCTCACCAAGGAGGGGAGCCGGTCACTGGCGATACCCGTGCGGATGTCGAACGGGGCGCCCGGCACCCGCTCGTGCACGGCTGACTTCAAAATCAAGGTCATCGCCCGTGAGCTGAAGCGGCGGGGAGCCACGAAAGCGGCCCCGGCCACGATCGGTATTGGGATCAGCCTTGATGAGATCCATCGGGCCAACAACCGGCGCTGTGAGCCGCACGAGCAGATCGTCTACCCGCTGCTTGAACTGGGACTTCGGCGTATCGACTGTGCGCGGATCATCCGGGATGCGGGACTGCCCGTGCCGCCGAAGTCCTCGTGCTGGTTCTGCCCTTTCCACCGGCCCGAGACCTGGCACGACATGCGCCGCACACAGCCGGAACTCTTTGAAAAGTCCTGCCAGCTTGAAGAACTCCTCAACAAGCGGCGCGACGAACTCGGTAAGGACCACGTCTACCTGACCCGCTTCGGCCGGCCCCTGCGCAAGGCCATCCCCGACGGGGTCGACCTGCTGCCCATCTTCGATGAAGCAGACGGCTCCTGCGACTCCGGATGGTGCGCCACCTGACCGCACCCCGCCGCCCCGGCATCCACGCCGTGAGGGCGCCCGATCGGATCGGGCCCGGGGCACTCCGACCCTCCGGTCGGTTCCACCGAAGGAGACCCGCATGTTCGGCAAGAGCAAGCGCACGGCCACGACTACTCCCACCGCACAGAGCGACCAGTACCGCCTCAAGGCCACCGGCCAGCGAGTCACCCTTCTTGAGCACATCAGCGGCGGTGACGTCCGTATCGCCATGGACACCCCCCGCATCACGCGGGACGCCATCGTCAGCGCCCGCGACATCACCCCCGCCTGACCCCGACAGTCCCGCCCCGGCAACGCTGCCGTGAGGGCGCCCGATCGGATCGGGCCCGGGGCACTCGGCACCACCCCGCACACCGCTTTGGAGGACCCGTGGAACAGCTCCCTGCCCCGCGTACGGTCGTGCAACTGCCCGATGGCCGCCACGCCTACATCCACCCGGGCGACCTGCCCGCGCAGCAGCAGTCGCCGCAGGTCGTGCACATTCACCAGGCCCCGCCGGATCGCACGGTGCAGCGCGTCGCGCTCGGCTCCGGCATGGGCGCCGGCGCGGTCGGCGCGTCGGTCTACTTCGGCCCGATGCTCGTTGCGGCCATGACGTCGATGGCCATCTCCCTGGCCGTCGTCGCCCTGGTCATCGTCGTGTCCGCTTGGGCCGTTGTGACCGTGGTGCGCTCCGTCGGCGGTACGGACGGCAAGCGTGCGGCGAAGTCGCTGCGCCGGCGCTGATCCGCCGTGCCTCTGTCGCCCCCGGGCCCCCTGCCGGGTCCGGTGACGGCAGAGGACCGGACGGACCGGCCCGAAGGGAGATCCCACGATGGCACAGCAGGACCTGCGGCTTACCGCAGGTGAGAAGGCCCGTGCCGCTGCTCTCGTCGCGCGGATGGTCAAGCGCGGCACCGCCGGCGAAAAGGTCTACATCGATGATCTGACGCGCCGTGTCGACCGCATCACCGACCGGGCCGCACAGCGCAACGCCCGCGAACAGGACGCCATGCGCAGGCAGTTGGACGTCGCCCGCAAGGCCGTCGCGGTCGCCAAGACCGCGCTGCGCACCGCCGACCGCACCGAACGCCCGGCGGCCCGGACGGCGCTCAGGCGGGCCGAGGACACGTTGCGGCGCACGGAGCGTGCTGCGCGGCGCATCGGCTTGTGACCAGCCCCGCGACGGCCGTCATCCGCCAAGACAGCCGGCCGTCGCGGGTCCCTCACTCATCCGCCCCGCAGGGGCAGACAGGAGCACGTCTCATCATGTCCGACAACGTCATCAGCCTGCACAAGAACGCCCCTGCCGACGAGCCGGGGCCGCCCGTCCTCACCGTGGTGCCCGACCCGGCGCCCCCGGCGCCCGTGCCCCTGTGGGTCCGCTCCGGCCGGACCATAGGACGCGCCGCCCAACACGAGCGCACCCGCGCCGGCGGCCGTGCCCTGGCCCGCCACTCCCTCTACCTCACGGGCGGGGCGGGGATCGTTGCCCGGCGGGCGTGGCAGGGCCGCACCGTGGCGGTGCACCACCAGATGCGGGCCGCCGCAGTGGCCGCAGGCAACCATGAGCTGGCTGCGGAGTGGCAGGAGAAAGCCGACCGCTTCCGCACCGACCGGCACCGCCGCCGGATGGAACTGATCGCGGGTGTTCCGCAGATGGCCCGGTCTGCGGCGATCGGCGTCGCCGCAACTGAGGGCGCGCTGTTGCTGCTCGGTGCCTGCATGGCTGTCCACGACCACGACGTGCATGACGTGATCGCGCCGACGCTGGCCGCAGTCGATGCGATCCGCGCCGTGTGCTGGTTTATCGGCGTCGCGTGGGGGCCCGCTCTCGCCCTGACGCTGCTGGTCGGGCTGTCTCATCTGTGGCGGGCCGGCCAGCAGCAGCAGACCGCACCCGCGTGGGCCCGCCCCGCATCCGGGGCCATGGACGATGTCCCAGTCACCCCGTCCGTCGTCGTCAAGGCCCTGTCCGACCTGGGCATTTCCGCGCTGCGCAAGGCCGTGAAGGAGATGGCAGACGGCGCGGCCGGCATGCTCGGGCCGATCACACTGGCCGGCTGCGGGGTGGAAGTCGATGTCACCCTGCCCTCCGGGGTGAGCACCGAGGAAGTGCTGGGCAAGCGGCGCAAGCTCGCCGAAAACCTCAACCGCCATGAACACGAACTGCACATGACGATCCCGCCGGCCGCACGGACCGTGCGCATGTGGATCGCCGACTCCGGCGCCCTTGACCAGCCGATCGGCCCCTCGCCGCTGGTCACCGACCCGGACGCCAGCGCCGACATGCACCACGCCCGTGCCCCGTGGGGTGTCGACCTGCGCGGGGATGCAGTGCTGGTCTCGCTGTGGCAGAAGCACATGCTCATCACCGGCCTGTCCAACCAGGGCAAGACCGCCAGCCTGCGGGCGCTGGCCCTGTGGCTGGCGCTCGACGTCCGGGTGGAGTTCCGCATCGCCGACCTCAAGGGTGTGGGTGACTGGCAGATGTTCGACGGCATCGCCACCGTCCTCATCCAGGGCCCCACCGATGACCACGTCATCGAGGCCACCGAGATGCTCGAAGAGGGCGTGCGGGAGATGGCCGACCGCATCGCGTTGATGCGGGAGCTGACCGCGAAGGGCTGGAGTCAGGACAAGATCCTGTCCGACCTGCGGTTCAACCCCCTGGTCTTCCTCATTGACGAAGCCCAGGTGGCCTACGGCTCCGGCGCCCGGGAGACCTACGTCACCGAGAGCGGCACCGTCCGCTACGGCGCCTCTTTCGGGGGGTCGAAGGCGGACAGCCGCTACTTCCAGGCCGTGAAGAAGATCCACGACCAGGGACGCGCGGTGAACGTCACCACCTGGGAAGGCACCCAGGACCCGACCAACGAGAACCTGCCCAAGCGCTCCCGCGAGGGCAACCACATCCGCGCCTCACTGGTCCTGGGCACCGAGTCCCAGTCCCGCATGGCCGTGGGCGACTCCGTTGTCGATGCCGGCGCGGCCCCGCACAAGCTGCGCCAGGGTCTCGACAAGGGCACCCTTGTGGTGGCCGGCGACGGGGTCAAACTCGCCCCCGGCCAGCCGTCGGTCACCGCCCGGACCCACTACATCGGGCCCGAGGACGCCGAGGTCATCGCGGAGCGGGCCAAGGCCCTGCGCGCCGGGGTGAAGACCTCCACCGGGTCGGAAGCCCCGGCGCGGGAGGTTGACCACCTTGCCGACGTGGCCGCCGTCCTGGCCACCGAGGAACGCATGAAGTCCGACGAGGTCCGCCAGCACCTGGCAGGACGGTGGCCGGAGGTCTACCGGTCATGGTCCGCGTCAGACCTGGTACAGGCACTCAAGCCGTTCGGCGCGGAACCGCGCAAGTACAACGGCAACCAGATGATCTCCCGGGCCCGCGTCCTCGCCGCGATCGAGACCCGCGCCGACGAGACCGACACCGGCGAGGAGATCAACGCACAGTGACGGGGAAGCGGTTGGGGAGGCGCACACATCCTGGGGAGTTCTCCCCAACCGCCTCCCCAACCCGCCTCACCCGCACTGATCTGCGACAACACCCCAGATGGGGAGCGTGGGGAGGCTGGGGAGCCACCCTCTCCCGACCCCGGAACCACCCCCGCAAACGGCCCCCGCGCAGGCACCATCCACCCGCCTCCCCGATACGCAAAGTAACCAGGATGGGAGTAATGGCCAACCCCCACAACCCCCCGCGCGGCGAATGCCGCCAGTGCTGGGCACACGCCCACGACCGCAGCATCCACGCCGCCCAGGACCAGCGCACCGACTGCGCCGACTGCGTCAGCCACATGCACGGACGCCACCCCGACCACCTGATCGTCAAGTAGCAGCACCGAGGGCGGCCCCCGTCTCGCCAAAGTCACGGGCCGCCCTCGCCTGCCAGTCCCCCGAAGAGAACTGGAGACACCAGCATGACCCCATCCGCCGACCCAAAGCGACCCCTACTCGCCGCCGCGCTGGAAGCGGCCGAACGCGGCTGGGCGGTGTTCCCGCTCCGTCCCGGCGGCAAGCGCCCTGCCCTGCACGGCGAGAGCGCCTGCCCCGGCACCGGGGACTGCGCGGGCGGTCACCGCAAGTGGGAGGACCGGGCCACCACCGACCCGGACCGCATCCGCCGCGCCTGGGCGGTACGCCCGTTCAACATCGGTATCGCCGCCGGACCTTCGGGCTTGGTCGTGATCGATCTCGACATGCCCAAGACCACGGGCGTCAGGGGCAGTTCGGACACGCCTACCGGCGTGACGACCTTCACGGCGCTCTGCGAGCGCGCCGGCCACGCCGTCCCCACCACCTACCGGGTGCGGACTGCGAGCGGCGGACAGCACCTGTACTTCACCGCCCCTCCCGGGGTGCGGCTGACCAACACGGCAGGCACCATTGCCCCGTTGGTCGACACCCGGGCATCCGGCGGGTACGTCGTCGCCGCCGGGAGCACCACCCCCGCCGGACCCTACGAAGCTCTGTGCGGCCCTGAGACGGCCGCCCTGCCCGGTTGGCTGCTGAGCATCCTCCAACCGGCCCCCAAGCCCGTACAGGCGCCCCCACGGGTCGTAGCGGGGCAATCCCGCCGGTATGCGGATGTAGCGCTCGACAACGAGGTGCGCAACGTCGCCACCGCCGGCGACGGCACCCGCAACACCACCCTGCTACGGGCCGCACGCGCCCTGGGACGGTTCATCGCATCCGGCGACCTCCCCCGCGTCCGGGTTGAGGAAGCTCTTAGAGGAGCGGCGGGGGCCAACGCCACACAGTCGCAGCGCTACTACGACGACGTGATCCGCCGGGCCCTGGACTGGTCCATCACCCACAACCCGCCACGGGGCAGGGCCGCATGACCACCCCCCCGCGCTCTAAGAGCCTCACCGCACCGTCCGACAACCCCCGCGACGCCGAACTGGCCGTAGTACGTCCGGCCGTGGGCGGGCCGAGGGTCGTCGCCGAAGGCGTCCCCACTGCTGTTCATCCTGAGCCGCAGTACGGCGACGGGCGGTACATCAGCGGGTGCCTGACCATCCGTGCGCCCTACGGCGCGACACCCAGCGCCACGTCGTGGTGCGCGTGCGGCCGTGACCTGTTCGCCATCGGCCTCAGCCGGGTCCTCGCCCTCACCGAGGACCACACCGCGCACCGAGACACCTGCCCGCTCCGCAACGGCACGACCAAGGAAGGGAGGGCCGCCGCATGAGCGACATCATCGACGGCGCCGCGCTGCTGAACGAGGTGGAAGCCTTCCACCGCCGGTTCAACGTCTTCCCCAGTGAAGCGGCCTACGTGGCTGTGGCGTTGTGGGACGCGCACGCGCACCTGCTCGACTGCTTCGACTCCACCCCCCGTCTCGCGTTCCTGTCCCCGGAACCGGGGTCGGGGAAGTCGCGGGCGCTGGAAGTCGTGGAAACCCTCGTTCCCCAGCCGATGACGGCCGTCAACGCCAGTGCGGCGGCCCTGTTCCGGTCCGTGTCCAACCCCAACGGCCGGCCGACGATCCTGTTCGATGAGATTGACACGATCTTCGGTCCCAAGGCAGGAGATAATGAGGAGCTGCGCGGGTTCCTGAATGCAGGTCACCGCCGTACCGGGGTCACCTACCGGTGCATCGGCGACGGCGGCAACCAGACCGTGCAAGCCTTCCCGTCCTATTGCGGAGTCGCGGTCGCCGGACTCGGAGCACTGCCGGACACGATCATGACCCGATCCATCGTGATCCGCATGCGCCGCCGGGCCCGCAACGAAAGCGTGGAACCCTTCCGCGCCCGCAGCCACGAAGCGGAAGGGCACAAGCTCCGTGACCGCCTCGCGCAGTGGGCCGAACACGCCCGGGGGTTCGTCATGGGCGCGTGGCCCGACATGCCCGACGGCGTCTCCGACCGCCCGGCCGACGTGTGGGAACCCCTGCTCGCCATCGCCGACGCCATCGGCGGCACCTGGCCCGACCGGGCGCGGGACGCGTGCGTGACGCTCGTGACCGCGTCCCGGGCCAACGACAAAGGCTCTCTTGGCGTCCGGCTGCTGACCGACCTGCGCGACTACGTCATGGTCGGCATCGACCGCCTGCCCACCGTGGCCATCCTCGACAGGCTCAACGCCCTGGACGACGCCCCATGGGCCGATCTTCACGGCAAGCCGCTCGACAACCGGCGCCTGTCCAAGATGCTCGCCGAGTACATGACGGCCGACAACGAGCCCATCGCCTCCCGCAACATCAAGACCGCCGGGAGCGTGCTCAAGGGCTACTACACCGCCGATCTCTGGGACGCGTGGGCCCGCTACTGCCCCCCACCCCCGGAAAGTCCGCTACCTCCGCTACCGGGCACCGAAAACCTGGCCTGACCAGCAACAACGGGGTAGCGGCAACCAGCCATCCGGTCCGCTACCCCGCCGCTACCCATCCGCTACCGCTACCCCTCCCGCTACCACAAACAGGCCCCCTGACCTGCACGGTAGCGGCGGTAGCGGACGTAGCGGCCCTGACAGGAGGGGGCAAGGGCCCCTCAGTCCGTTCCGCCCTCGGAGGCAGCAACGTGACCACCAAAACCCCGGCACCCGACGCGCGCACCACACTGCGCGCCGGCCTGCCCGACCGCTATCTCACGCCCGACGACATCGCCGGACTCTTCAAGGTGCCCAAGGAAACCGTCTACGCCTGGCGCAAGAAGCGCACCGGGCCTCCCAGCTTCCGTATCGGTAAGCACGTGCGCTACGACCCTGCCGAAGTGCAGGCCTACGTCATTCAGCTCAAGAACGTCGACCGCGTAGCGGCCTGACGCAGTCATACGCACCGCCAGGGGTGGCCGTTCACCGGCCACCCCTGATCCGTGTCGAGAAGGGGCCTCCAATGGCAGGCAGCATCCAAGACCGCTGGTTCAAGACCGAGACCAACGCCGACGGCAAGACCGTCCGCGTCAAGACCGAGCGCTACGGGACCGGCATGCGCTATCGGGCTCGCTACTTCGCGCCCGACGGAAAACGCAAGGGGAAGTCCTTCCCCGACGGACAGAAGCGGCTCGCCGAGCAGTGGCTGAGCAAGGTCACGGCGGACGTGGCACGCGGCGACTACATCGACCCGAACGCGTCCCGGACGTCCTTCCAGGAATTCGCAGAAGGGTGGCTTGCCAGCCAGAGCGGGGACCCGAACACCCGGGCATCGATGCAGTCTCAGCTCAAGCTGCATGCCTTCCCGCGCATCGGGACCCGACCCCTGGGCTCCTTTCAGCCCAGCCACATGCGGGAGTTCGTAACACAGCTCGAAGCGTCCGGCATGTCCGGCGCTTACGCCCGTGTGATCTTCTCCAACGTCCGCGCGATCCTCTCCGCCGCTGTCGAGGATGGCTACCTCCGCCGCAACCCCTGCCACTCGCGCACGGTGACGCTCCCGGAGATGGGGCAGCGCCGTGTTGTCCCGTGGCAGCCGGACCGCGTCTTCGCCATGCGGCGTGCCATGGTCGAGCGCTTCCGGCCCATGGTGGACATGGGCGCCGGATGCGGCCTGCGACAGGGCGAGATCCTCGGCCTGTCCGTGGATGAGCTGGACCTCGAAAGCGGCATCCTGCACGTGGTGCAGCAGCTCAAACTCAGCCTGAGCAAGCCCGTGTTCGCACCGCCGAAGGGCGGCAAGCTCCGCGACGTCCCGCTTCCCGATCCCGTAGCCGAAGCACTCAAGGAGCACATCAAGCGGTTCCCGCCCGTGGAGATCACGCTGCCGTGGATGCGCGCGAACGGCCGGCAGGTGACCAGGCGTCTGATCTTCACCGGGCCCAACGGCGGGCACGTCTGGCGCACTTCACTCAACGAGGATCACTGGAAGCCCGCCCTGGCGTCCGTCGGTGTCATCCCGAAGGCCAAGAGCCGTGAGCACACCGCTGCCCGCGAGCACGGCATGCACGCGCTGAGGCACTTCTACGCGTCCGTTCTCCTGGACGCGGGGGAGAGCATCAAGGCCGTCAGCGAGTACCTCGGGCACTCCGACCCTGGCCTGACGCTGAAGGTGTACGCGCACCTCATGCCGAGCAGCCGGGACCGGGCCCGGAAGGCGCTCGGGCAGGCACTCCGGCCGCCGGAGGAGTCGCCACGCTGAGGTCCCACAGTGGGCCCAAGACGTGAAAACGCCCCCGACCCGCGCCGTATGCGCAGGTCGGGGGCATGATCAGCGAACCTACTTCTTCTTGCCCTGGTTCTTGACCGCTTCGATCGCGGCCGCTGCCGCGTCGGCGTCCAGGTAGGTGCCGCCCGGCTTTACCGGGTGGAAGTCCTTGTCGAGGTCGTAGACCAGCGGGATGCCCGTCGGGATGTTCAGGGCTGCGATGTCCTCGTCGGAGATGTTGTCGAGGTGCTTGACCAGGGCGCGGAGGCTGTTGCCGTGGGCTACCACCAGGACCGTGTGGCCTGCCTGGAGGTCGGGGACGACGTTGTCGTACCAGTACGGCATCATCCGGACGACGACGTCCTTGAGGCACTCCGTCCGGGGGCGGGCCTCCGGGGGGATCGTCGCGTAGCGGGGGTCGTTGATCTGGGAGTACTCGCCCTCGGCTTCGAGGACCGGGGGCGGGGTGTCGTACGAGCGGCGCCAGAGCATGAACTGCTCCTCGCCGAACTCGGCCAGGGTCTGGGCCTTGTCCTTGCCCTGGAGGGCGCCGTAGTGGCGCTCGTTCAGGCGCCAGGAGCGGCGGACCGGGATCCAGTGGCGGTCGGCTGCCTCCAGGCCGAGCTGCGCCGTGCGGATGGCGCGCTTCAGGAGGGAGGTGTGGAGTACGTCGGGGAGCAGGCCGGCGTCCTTGAGCAGCTCACCGCCGCGGACCGCCTCCTTCTCGCCCTTGTCGTTGAGATTGACGTCCACCCAGCCGGTGAACAGGTTCTTCTCGTTCCATTCGCTCTCGCCGTGGCGGAGGAGGATCAGTTTGTACGGTGCGTCGGCCATGGGCCAGAGCCTAATAGACCCCGTCGGCGCCCCCGCCGCGCCGGGTGTGCTTCCTGTGCGCCGCCGCCGGACGGGTGAGGGCCGTACTGGCGGGGGCGGTCTCCGGGGTCGAGGTGGGCAGCATGGGCCTTTGGTCTTGCCGGCCTCTCCCGTCCCGCCTCCTGGAGGATCCCTTGTCCGCTCCGCGCCCGCGCCGCGCCCTCGTCGGTCTCGCCGCCGGCCTCGGCGCCGTGCTCGCCGTCGCCGGGTTCGTACTGCCGCGATCGGCCGCACCCGCCGATCACGACGACGACACCACCGTCCTGTCGTGGGTGGCGGAGAAGCAGGTCGACACCGAGCCGCGGCATCCCGACGTCGGCGACAGTTGGGTTACCTATCTTCAGGTGCGCCAGGCATCCGGTGGCAGGCCGGGTGAGGTCGTCGGCGACGGGAGTGCTCGGTGTTCCGCCGTCGCCGTCACCCCCCGCGGCATCATCACCCAGTGCCAGCGCGTCCTGCGCACCGACCGCGGCACCATCGCGCTGAGCGCCATGATCGACCGGTTCGGCGCCGGGCCCTACACCGGTCCCTCGGCCGTCGTCGGCGGCACGGGCGCGTACGCGGGAGCCGAGGGGCAGGCCACGATCACCCTCGACGGGCCGGTCGTCCGCTTCCGTATCGAGCTTGATGACTGACCTAACCGCGGCCGATGCGGTGACGGATCCGGCTGCCTACGCCGAGGCCGCCGCCTTTCTGCTCGGCGCCCACTGGCTCACCGACAGCGAGCGCACCGTCCGTACCGCCGCCGTCCGCGCCGAGCTGCGTGCCACCGGGGCCTACCGGCACACCCCCGAGGAGTTGGCGCACGGCGCCAGGGCGGCCTGGCGCAACCACGCGCGGTGTGTGGGGCGGTTGCACTGGAAGGCGCTGCGGGTCATCGACCGGCGCGATGTCACCAGTGCCGAGGAGGTGTTCGACGCGTGCGTCGGCCATCTGCGTACGGCATCCGCCGACGGGCGGCTCCAGCCCGTCATCACCGTCTTCCCGCAGCGCGCGCCGGACGGCTCCGCGATCCGGATCTGGAACCCGCAGCTCATCCGGTACGCCGGCTACCGGCACCCGGACGGTTCGGTCACCGGCGACCCGCTCCACGCCGAACTGACCTCGTTGGCACAGTCGTTGGGGTGGCAGGGGCGCGGCGGCCGGTTCGACGTACTGCCGCTGGTCGTGCAGATGCCGGGCGAGGACCCGCGCTGGTTCGAGCTGCCGCCGGACGCCGTGCTCGAAGTGCCGCTGACGCACCCGGAGTTCGGCTGGTTCGCGGAGCTGGACCTGCGTTGGCACGCCGTCCCCGCGATCTCCGACATGCGGCTGGAGATCGGCGGGATCGACTACCCCGCCTGCCCGTTCAACGGCTGGTACGTCGGTTACGAGATCGGCGCCCGCAATCTCGCCGACACCGACCGCTACGACCTGCTGCCGCTCATCGCCGCGCACATGGCCATCGACACCTCGTACGACTCGACCCTCTGGAAGGACCGGGCGCTCATCGAGCTGAACCGCGCCGTGCTGCACTCGTTCCAGCAGGCCGGTGTCCATCTGGTCGACCACCACACCGTGACACGGCAGTTCGTGACGCACGAGAACCGCGAGCGGCGCACGGGCTATCCGCTGTCGGCCGACAAGCACTGGATCGTGCCACCGCTGTCCGCGTCCACCACCCCGGTGTTCCACCGGCCGTACGAGACGATCGACGCGCGCCCCAACTTCTTCCGCCAGCCCGCCGCTTGGCGATGAGCGGCCGGGCTCCTCACCGGACCTGCGTACGGCCCGGCGCCGCCACCGCGTTCGTCCCCGTCACCTTCGTACCCGGGTGCAGGTACGAGCAGAGGAACGCGACCGCGAGCGCGCCCGCCATCGCGTAGAACACCGCCCTGTTGGCCTCGGCGAAGTCCGTCCGGATCGCGCCGATCGAGTCCCGCAGCGCACTGGCGACCGGGCCGGAGCCGGTCGGTGTGCGGGAGTCGGCGTTGCCCGTGATGGATTCGGCGATGGTGTGGGCCGCGCTGTGCGCCGGGCCGTCCGGGACGCCCTTGGCGCGCAGTGTGTCGACGACCCGGTTGGTGGTGACATGCGTGAGGACCGTACCGAACACGGCGAGGCCGATGCTGGCCGCGTAGTTGCGTACGGTCTGGGTGATGCCGGTGACCTCGCCGTACGACGCGCCGATCGCGCGGTTGACCGCGTCCGTCGAGGCGGGCGCCAGCAGGAAACCGATCCCGGCGCCGGCCAGCGCGGCGTACGGCCACTGGTCGTGCATGGACAGGTCGGTCATCTTGCTCGCCCACAGCGCGAACCCGATGGCCCCCAGTGCGCTGCCGAGCTTCATGGCGGGGCGCGCGCCCCGGCTGTCCAGGATCCGGCCGCCCCACTGGGACGCGATGCCGAAGCCGATGAAGAAGTAGAGGAGGTAGAGCGCCGCCTGGTTCGGGGAAGCGCTCAGCGAGACCTGCGCGTAGACCGAGGCGAAGAAGAAGACGGGGACGAAGGCGAGCATCGCGAAGAACAGCACCACCGTGTCGACGGTGAACGCCCGGTCCTGGAAGACCCGCAGCTTGATCAGCGGATGCGCCTGCCGCAGCTCGTACACACCGAACAGCCCCAGGATCAGCAGGCCGCCGACGATGCAGGCCCAGGTCGTGGCGCTGCTCCAGCCCCAGGCCGACGCCTGCTGGAAGCCGAGCACGCTCAGCGCCATACCGCCGGCGACGAGGATCGCGCCGGGTACGTCGAGGGGTTCGCGGCGCGCGATGTTGGGGATCTTCGCCAGCGCCGTCAGGACGAGGGCGATCAGCGCGACGGGCACGTTGACCCAGAAGATCGCCCGCCAGGTCCAGTCGGTGAGCCAGCCGCCGAGCAGCGGGCCGACGGCGGTCAGCGCGCCGGACAGGCCGAAGAACAGCGCCAGGGCCCGGCCGCGCCGCTGCACGGGGAACACCGCGATGACGACGGCGAGCGCGGCGGGGAACATCAGCGCGGCGCCGAGGCCCTGGACGGCGCGGAAGATGATCAGCCAGCTCTGCGCGAAGCCGTTGTTCGGCACGCAGCCGCAGAGGACGGACGACAGCACGAAGACCAGTGTGCCGATCACCATCACCCTGCGGTGCCCGAAGATGTCGGCCAGCCTGCCGCCGAGCGCGAAGAACGCCGCCAGGGCCAGCAGATAGGCGTTGACGACCCACTGCATGCCGGACGCCGACAGACCGAGTTCGTGGATGATGTCCGGCGCGGCGATGGCCACGATGGTCTGGTCGATGAAGGTCATCGAGACGGCGAAGAGCATCGCCGCGAGGGCCAGTTTCTGGTTCGGTGCGTGTTCGGCGTCGTCGCTCGTATGGACACTGTTACCGGCATGCTGACTCATGCCGGAATTGTCCACCGTGTACCGGGGAATTCTGATTATCCCCGGTACACCAGGCACGGCGTGTTACGAGGCGGAGCCGCCGAACGCGCCCATCTCGACACCCGCGTCCGCACCCGCGTCCGCACCTGCGTCCGTACCCGCGTCCGTACCCGCGCCGGGCGCCACAGCTTCGGGGCCCTTCTTCGCGGTCGGCGCCGGCAGCGTCCAGTTCGCGGCGAGCTGCTTGAGACCCGGGGTCTCCAGCGAGGTGAACTTGCCGCCGTCGGCAGCGGCCGTGTAGCCGCCGTTGGGCGAGCACATCACCGGCAGGAATTTGTCCGTCGTCAGGTCGCACTCGTACGAGGCGACCGTGCCGTCACCGTCGAGGTCCTTGTTGGGGTGGTCGAGCCCGATCGTGTGGCCGATCTCGTGGACGACCGCGTTCTTGATCTTCGACGCGTTGACCGTCGCGTCGGTGCTGAACCAGTTGGGCACGGTCCAGTACTCGGTGTCGATCCACGCCCAGCCGCCCCACGCGCTGCGGTCGGCGGTGTTGTAGCAGTTCCAGCCACCGGACATGCCCGCCTGGCCGTCCAGCGGGCGGTACTTGGCGCCCAGGGTCAGCACATGGCGCGGGGTGGTCGAGCAGGCTTCCGTCGACGCCTTGACGGTCGTCGACAGGGTGAACTTGATGCCCGTCACCGAAGTGAGCTGCGCCGCGGCCTGCTTGGCCGCCGGTGTCAGCTTCGTCTTGGCGTCGGCACTGCCGAACTGGATGGTGTAGCCGGTGCCGTCGCCGGACAGCGAGTGGATGTCGGGGAGGGCCTTCCAGCCCTTGCCCGAGTAGACCTGCGTGCCGGCGGCGCTGGCCGACATCGCGGGCAGCAGGCCGAGAGCGGCGCCGGCGGCTATGACGAGGAGATTGCGGCCCAGACGAGTGTGTTTCATACCGTCCCCGTGGTGTGTCGTGGTGTCTGAGGGCGTCGTTGTCTCAGATTCGGGCGACAATACAGGCCAATGCCTGACGGTCCGTCACCGGTGGTGGTAACGAATCGGGACGGCGAGTGGAAGCTTTCATGCGGCGCGCGGCATGCGGCGCGTAGCACGCAGCACGCGGCACGGGCGTCAGTGGGGCAGTGTGCGCTGGGCCTCGTACAGATTGGCGGGCGAGACCTCTTCGGGACGTCCGTAGGACTCGCTGCGCGTGTGCAACTCGCCCTCGAAGTCCGGCACATCGATCTGATCGAACTCACGCACCTCGCTGATGCCCACCGTCGCGCTGTACGGCGCGATCTCGTCGATCTTGACCAGCCCGGCGCGTTCGTTGGTGACGATGATGTTCCAGTGCACGAAGCGCGCGCCGTAGAGCGGGCCCGCCGTACCGTCGCCGCCGTGCCGACCGTCGTTGGCGACGGTGATCTCGGTCCGTACGGCGGCGAACGGCAGCCCCCGGTGGGTGTCGAACGTGCCCGTCTCCATCCGGCCGCGCGACCAGACGTTGTAGCTGGACAGCCCCTCGACGTTGACACCGTGCACCTGGGTGCCCTCCGGCGCCGGGACCGTGCGCTGCTCGATCACGAAGTCCTCGACGAGGTTGTCGTGCGATCCCTCGCGGCAGTAGTACGGGTGGTGCGAGCCGCGCCCGGCGACGCGGGTACGGCGCAGGGTGCAGGCGGAGGCGGCGACGAGGCCGAAGCCGTTGTCGACGTGCCGGGCGACGATGTCGTCGGCCCAGCAGTCGTAGGCGCACTGGAGGACGACGCCGTTGTGACCGGTGTCCAGCAGATGCGGCGACTGCGGTGTCTCGGCCGCCTCCAGCGTCAGCGCCTCGACGCCCGAGCCGGTGAGCGGGGTGACGAGGGTGGTGAGTCGGGGAGACCACTCGGGACGCGCGTCGAGGGGCAGGGGGCGCTCCAGGGTGACGCGGCCGGGAGCCGCGGCTGCCTTCGCGTGTACGTCTACGTCGGGGTCCGTGTCCGCGTCCACCGCCACGATCCGTACCGGCCACTCGTACGGCAGGTACGACCTCAGCTTCGTCTTGCCCGCCCAGTCGTACGTGGCGGCTCCGGGGCCGTCCCCCGCCATGTGCGCCAGCAGTGTGTGGTCCGCGTCGTCGGCGAGCTGGAGGAGTACGAGCTGCCCCGGCCGCAGCCGTGACACGTCGGCGGCCCGGACCGTACGGTCACCGCGCGCGGCGGGCGCGAGCGCGGTGAGGGGCTGCCAGTCGGCGCGGTCGTTGCCGGTCCAGCCCTCGTGCGGCGAGCGCCCGGCCCTGATCGCGTCGGTCAGCGCGGTCCAGCGCTCCTGCGGGCAGAGCCACAGCAGCCCGCCCGCCCAGGACCAGGAGGACTTCCGGCCGCCGTCGCGCGGACCGTAGCGGCCGATCAGCTCGGTGAGGTCGCGCGGGGCGTACAGGGTGGTGCGGTCGCTGCCCGCGCCGCGCAGTACGACACCGCTGTGGCCGATCCTGATCACATCGTTGATCAGATACCTGCCGGGCGGCACGGTGACCGTGCCGCCGCCGCGCTCCCCCGCGGCGGCGAGGGCGCGGTTGATCGCGGGCGCGTCGTCCGTGACGCCGTCGCCCACGGCGCCGTACTCCCGTACGTCGGCCACGACCGGATACGCGGGCAGCCGCTCGGCGCCGCCGCACCGGCCCGCCTGTCCGACGTAGGGGATCTGCGGATGGGTGTAGGGCGCGCCGGCGAACTCGCGCCAGAGTGCGGACGTACCACCCATGCGCGGTTCCCCCTCGGATCGCTCCCCTGAATCGCCGTCTGCCGCATCGAGCATGTCACGATAGAAAGCGCTTACGGAAGGGCCAGGGACCGAGTGAAAGAACCGTCAGGCGGTTGCCTCAGTCGGCCGGCCGCTGCGTCAGATGTGCGAAGGCGTCCAGGTTCCGCGTCGGCTCGCCGCGCGAGACCCGCCACGCGTACTCCTTGCGGATCGCGGTCGCGAACCCCAGCTCCAGCAGGGTGTTGAACGACCCGTCCGCCTCTTGGAGGACCGAGCCGAGCAGTCGGTCGATCTCGTCGTCGGACACGGCCGCCAGCGGGAGCTTGCCGGTCAGATAGATGTCGCCGAGCCGGTCGACCGCGTAACTCACCGCGTACAGCTTGAGGTTGCGCTCCAGCAGCCAGCGGTGGACGGCTTCGGTGTTCTCGTCCGGGTGCCGGACGACGAAGGCGTTGACGGAGAGCGAGTGCTTTCCGACGCGCAGGGAGCAGGTCGTGGACAGCTTGCGGGTGCCGGGGAGGGTGACGACGTACGACCCGGGCTCCGGGCTCTCCCACTCCAGTTCGGCGCCCTGGAGCGCCCGCGTGACGATCTCGGCGGCGCGCTCTTCGGCGCCGCGCGATTCGCCCTGCTTCTGCCCCTGCTCCTGACTCTGACTCTGCTCCTGACTCTGCCGCTGCCCCTGCTCCCGCCCCTGTTCCGGCCCCTGTTCCCGCTCGTCAGCCATGGTGCGAGCGTACGCGACGGCGCCGGTCGTGGACCGCCGCCGTGTACACGTCCGCCGTCGCCGCCGCCGCCGTACCCCACCCGAAGGACTGGGCGTGCCGGGAGGCCGCGCCGCCCATGCTGTCGACCAGCTCGGGGTGGTCGACGAAGCGGCTCAACGCGTCGGCGTAGGCGGCCGGTTCGTGGCCGGACACCAGAAAGCCGGTCTCGCCGTCCCGTACCGCGACGGGCAGTCCGCCCACCGCCGCCGCCACGACCGGGGTGCCCGCCGCCTGCGCCTCTATGGCGACCAGGCCGAAGGACTCGCTGTACGAGGGCATGACGAGCACGGAAGCCGCCCTGAACCAGTCGGCGAGCTGCGTCTGCCCGACCGGCGGCCGGAACCGTACGACGTCGGCGATGCCGAGCCGCGCCGCGAGCTTCTGCAACCCTTCGGGCTTGGCGAGCCCCGACCCGCTGGGGCCGCCGACCACCGGCACCACGAGCCGCCGGCGCAGCGACGGGTCGCGGTCGATCAGTACGGCGACGGCCCGCAGCAGGATGTCGGGGGCCTTGAGCGGCTGGATGCGGCCTGCGAAGAGCGGGACGAACGCGTCCTGCGGGAGCCCGAGCCGGGCGCGGGCCGCTGCGCGGCCGTCGGCGGGGGCGAAGCAGTCCAGGTTGACGCCCGGGTGCACGACGGCGGCCTTCGCCGGTTCCGCGTCGTAGAAGCGGACGAGGTCGGCGGCTTCCTCCGCCGTGTTGGCGATCAGCCGGTCGGCGGCCCGTACGACCTGGCTCTCGCCGATGACGCGGGCCGCGGGCTCGGGGGTGTCGCCTTCGGCGAGCGAGGCGTTCTTGACCTTCGCCATGGTGTGCATGGCGTGCACGAGCGGGACGCCCCAGCGTTCGGAGGCGAGCCAGCCGACGTGCCCGGAGAGCCAGTAGTGCGAGTGGACGAGGTCGTAGTAGCCGGGGCGGTGGCCCGCCCACGCC
The DNA here is from genome assembly GCF_055584925.1 of Streptomyces sp. NPDC087906. Lineage (NCBI taxonomy): Bacteria > Bacillati > Actinomycetota > Actinomycetes > Kitasatosporales > Streptomycetaceae > Streptomyces > Streptomyces sp. NPDC087906. The sequence continues at coordinate 574,795 of NZ_JBVJLC010000001.1, read as the reverse complement.
TGCATCACGCCGTGCGTGAAGGCGCAGAGCTGCGCGGGCAGCTCCTCCTTGGCCAGGCCCTCGTACGGGCCTGCGTCGACGTGTCGTACGAGCACACCGGGCGCCAGCTCCACCGCGGGCGGCAGTCCGCCGGTCGTGGCGCGGGTGAAGATCTCGACCTCGATGTCGATGGCGGCCAGCCGCTTGGCGAGTTCGACGATGTAGACGTTCATGCCGCCCGCGTCGCCGGTACCCGGCTGGTGCAGCGGGGAGGTGTGGACACTCAGCATGGCGATACGGCGCGGTCTGCGGGGCTGGCCGGGGATGCGGAGCCGGGGAGGTGCGACCAACGTGCCGGCGATGCGGGACACGTACTGGCTCACTACGACGGTCCTCTCGCTCTGGGCGTGACGCGCGCTCTACGCCTTGCGCGCGCGTTCCGTGCACAACAAAGAGAGGGCATCAATGCCCTCCGCCACTGGCAACAGCGGACGGGATCTCCGCATTTCCGTTTTGCCAAATCATTACCGAGGGGCGCTCAACCACTGACGCCGTCGTTCCGATTACCCGCGGTCGTTAGGCTCATTCGTATGGCCTCCGTCCCGACTCCGGCATCCCCGGCAGCCTCGGCAGCCTCGGCAACCCCGTCGCGCGCTGGGCGTCCGGTGGGCACGGGGCGTCCGGGGCGTCCGGTGGGCACGGTGACCCGCGGGACCACGGGCCAGAACCGGCTGCGCCGGATGGACCGCTGGATCGCCGCTGTCCACGGGCCCGCGCTGCGCGCCGCCGCTGATCCGGTCGTGGTCGACCTGGGGTACGGGGCGGCCCCCTGGACCGCCGTCGAGCTGCTGCGGCGGTTGCGTACGGCCGAGCCGCGCACCGAGGTCGTGGGCGTCGAGATCGACCAGGCCAGGGTCGCCGCCGCCCTGCCGTACGAGGCGGCGGGGCTCCGCTTCGTACACGGCGGCTTCGAGATCCCGCTGGCCGTCGGGCGGCGCCCGGTGCTGATCCGGGCGGCCAACGTGCTGCGCCAGTACGCGGAGGACGAGGTCGCGGCGGTCTGGGAGCGGCTGCGCGGGCGGCTCGCGCCCGGCGGGCTGCTGGTCGAGGGGACCTGCGACGAGATCGGGCGGCGGCACGTGTGGGTGGCGCTCGGTCCCGAGGGACCCAGGACGGTGACCTTCGCGACCCGGCTCGGGTCGCTCGACCGGCCGTCCGACCTGGCGGAGCGGCTGCCGAAGGCACTCATCCACCGCAATGTGCCGGGCGAGCCGGTGCACGCGTTCCTGCGCGACTTCGACCGGGCGTGGGCCGCCGCGGCGCCGTACTCCTCGCTGAGCGCGCGGCAACGCTGGATCAGGGCGGTCGGCGACCTGTCGGCGGACTGGCCGCTCGCCGGTGACAGACGGCGGTGGCGGCAGGGTGAAGTGACCGTGAACTGGTCGGCCCTGGCTCCGACTTCAGCCTGACACCCGCGGGACCGACCCTTGCGGCACTGATACTCGCGGCACCGAAACATGCGCCGGGGCAACCTGTGAGGATCTGACTGCCTCTGTCGTTTTCATGCCGGACATGGCACGATCACGACGAGGTAACGCAGTGACGCGGTAGCGCGGGTGCCGCTGTGACGCGAGTTGGGTACTGGGGCGGGTCCTGAGGGGGAGCTTGTGAGCCGACGTCGCTGTGCCGCGGCCGCGATCAGTCTGGTCTGCGCTCTCGCCGTGCTGACAGCACCGGAGTTGACGAACCGCGCGTACGCGGCGCCGCGCCCGGCGCCGACGTCGACGTCGACGCCGGCGTCATCCGGCGCCCCCGTACCGCCGTCCAACTCCCTCGTACCGCCGTCCGACTCTCCCGTACCGCCGTCCCGCTTTCCCGTACCGCCGTCCAACTCCCCGGCGCCCGTCGCCCCGCCGCCCGTTGAGCTGCCGCCGGGCGCTCTCGGCACCGGCACGAAGACGCTCGACCAGGTACGGATCGAGATCGACGGCCTCTACCGCAAAGCGGCCTCGGCCACCGACGCGTACAACCTCGCCGAGGAGCAGACAGCCAAGCAGTCGTCCGAAGTCGTCGGTATCGCCCAGCAGATCGTGCGGGGGCAGCTCAGGATCGACGGGCTGAAGAAGCGGATGGGCGCCACGGCGCGCGCCCAGTACCGGGGGTCCGGACTGCCGCCCGAGGCCCAACTCGTCCTGACCGACGACCCGCAGCTCTTCCTCGACGGTGTCGGCAGGCTCAAGGAGGGCCAGAAGGCCACCCATGACCTGCTGGCCGAACTGACCGGTACGCAGAAGGACTTGGAGACGTACGCGGCGGACGCCAGCTCCCAGTGGCAGCGGCTCGAAGCCAACAGGGTCAAGCGGGACAAGGCGAAGAAAGAGATCACGAAGCAGATCGCCGCAGCGGAGAAGCTCGAAGCGAGCCTGAAGAAGGACGACCGGGCCCGGCTGGCCCGGCTGGAGGCGGACGCGGCGTACCGCGCGCAGACGGCCTGGCTCAGCTCGGGCGCGATCACCGACATCAACCGCGGCGCGAGCGCGCAGGGCAAGAGGGCCATCGCGTTCGCGACGGAGCAGATCGGCAAGCCGTACGTGTGGGGCGCCGAGGGGCCGGCCTCGTACGACTGCTCGGGGCTGACGTCGCAGGCGTGGCTCGCGGCCGGGCGGACCATCCCGCGCACGTCGCAGGAGCAGTGGCGGCAACTGCCGCATGTCGCCGTCAAGGACATGCGCCCCGGCGATCTGATCATCTATTTCAAGGACGCCAGCCATGTGGCGCTGTACATAGGGGACGGCTCGATCATCCAGGCGCCGCGGCCGGGGCGGAACGTGTCGGTGTCGGGCGCGGGGTCGATGGAGATCCTGGGGGTCGTACGCCCGGACAGATGACGGCGGTGCGAAGGGTGTGACGCAGGCCGTGTCCCGGGCCGTGCTCCGGGGCTGTGACGCAGCGCATGTTCTGACCGGCTGAGCAGCGGCCGGTCACGTGACGTTCATCATGGCAACCCGGGCGGCCGACGGGCGGCGCACCGCACACCGCCGCCCGATTCCTGCCGGAATCCCGCCGAATTACTGTCGGACACCTGGCGGAAGCCCGACAGGCGAGGGCATATGACAGCGGCCCATCGCCCGTGTGGCATTCCATTACGGCTCCGGCTACCGCTAAGGTCCCCGTCTGGTGGGGCGTCGATCGTCGTCCCACCGCGCCCTCGGGGGGAGGGAAGGAAACCAAGACCGATGCCCGTACCCGTACCGCGGCAGCGCACAGGTTCAGCAGCAGAAGAGAGGAACCCGGCCGCGGAGACCGCCGATGGCGGCGACCTCATGCTCCTGGTGATCGAGGACGACCCCGCGGGCTCGTTCTCCGTACCGGAGCTGCCCGAGGGGGCAGGTACCCGCGTCCGGATCCGTACCGCACGCAACCTCACCGAGGCCGAGCGGCTGCTCACCGACGACATCCACTGCATCCTCGTGGACCTCGCCCTGCCGGGCATGACCGACAGCGACGAGCTGGCGCCGCTCAAGAGCGTCCTGCGGCTCGCGCCGCGCCACGCCGTGCTGGCGCTGGCCGCCGAGGGCGACGGCGAGCGCGCTGCCGCCGCCGTACGGGCGGGGGCGCAGGACTACCTGTTCCGCGACGAGCTGGACGGCCGGCTGCTGAGCCGCGCCATCCGCTACGCCGTCGAACGCAAGCGCGCGGACATCGCGCAGCGCCAGCTCACCGAGTCCGGGCTGCGCGCCCAGGAGAACGCCCGGCTGGAGCGCGGCCTGCTGCCGACGCCGCTGCTGGCGGGCTCGGACCTGCGTTTCGCCGCCCGCTACCGGCCCGGCCGCTCGCGCGCGCTGCTGGGCGGGGACTTCTACGACACGATCCGCACCCCGGACGGCACGGTGCACGCGATGATCGGCGACGTCTGCGGCCACGGCCCTGACGAGGCCGCGCTCGGCGTCGAGCTGCGCATAGCCTGGCGGGCGCTGACGCTGGCCGGGTTCTGCGGCGACCAACTGCTCTCCACGCTCCAGCAGGTGCTGGAGCATGAGCGGGAGAGCGACGAGATCTTCGCGACGCTCTGCACCGTCGACATCGCGCCCGACGGCCGGAGTGCGGGGCTGTGCCTGGCCGGGCATCCGGCGCCGCTGTTCAACCGGCCGGGTCAGACGGCGCGGCTGCTGCCGCACGGGGACAACGGACCGGCGCTCGGGCTGCTGCCGCGGGCCCGCTGGCCGCGCACGCAGGTCCAGCTCGGCGGGTCGTGGAGTCTGATGATGTACACGGACGGGCTGATCGAGGGCCGCGTGGGACCGGGCGCGAGTGAGCGGCTGGGCGAGGACGGCATGGTCGGCATGATCAACAGCCAGCTCGCCCGGGGGCTGCGCGGCGAGGAGCTGCTGGAGGCGGCGGTGGCCCGCGCGCGGGAGCTGAACGGCGGCGAGCTGAACGACGATGTGGCGGTGCTGCTGCTGGGCAGGGGCCCGGAGTCGGCCCCGGCGCCGTCCGGCTCGTCCCCGAGCGGGCGGCCGGGCGCGCTGCCGCGACTGCCTCAGCTCCCGGCGCAGCTACCCGCTCAGCCCCCGGCTCAGCGTCCGGCGCGGTTCCCGGCTCAGCGTCCGCCGTTGTAGGGCCCGTACGGACCGTCGCTGCTTGACCCGCCCCGGCGGCCGCCACCGGACACCGCGCGGACGGCGGGCCGTACGTCGACCATGAAGACGATGGTCGCGACGAGCCCCGCGATCTGCAGGAACAGCATCGGAATGAGCAGGTTGACCGCGACGACGGCGGCCAGGATGGCCACCCAGAACGTCTTGGTCTTCTTCTCGGCGGCGGGGTACGCGTCCTTACGGGCCAACGCGGCGAAGATCAGCGCGACCACGGCGAGAACGAGCATGGCCAGACTGAGGATCGACAGAACCGTGCTGAATCCGGAGAGCAACATGCTGAGCACCGCCTAGGGAGTGGTGGCCTGAGCCTTTGACGCCAACGTACCCGGAGAACGGGCCGGGCACCCCAGAGGTGCCCGGCCCGCCGGAATTCCGTACGCGGCCTTGGTGGTCGCGCCTACTTCTCGTCCTTGGGACCCGACTTCTGAACGGGCTTCTGGCCGGGCTTGACGGTCTGCTTGGCCGTCGGCGAGCTGGTCTTGCGGGCCGGCGCCGCGCGGCGCGGGGTGGTCTTGCGCGCGGTGGGCTTCTTGGGGTCGGCCGAGGCCGTACCGGAAGCGGACGTCGTAGCCGAGGCGGAAGCCGTACCGGAAGCCGCAGCGGAAGCGGAAGCGGGCCGGGCGGTGGCGGAAGCCGGCTTGGCGGCGGGCTTGGCGGCGGGCTTGGCCGGCTTGGGAGCGGGCTCCGGCTCGACGGCGACGGCGATCTCCGTGAGGTCGTCGGCCGCCTCGCCGCGCCAGGTCCGTACGGTCTGCTCGCCGCGCTCGGCGACCTTCTCGTACGCCTCGCGCGCCTTCACGGCGTACTCGGCGGCGACGCCGACGCTCCGCAGCGCCAGGTCCTGGGCGCTCTCGCCCAGCTTGCGCAGGTCGGTGTCGAACGACCCGAGCACCTCGGTGACCTTGGCCTGCACGCTGGCCTGGGCTTCCTTGGCCTGGTCGGCGACCTTGTCCTGGACGGTCTTGGGGTCGGTGTTGCGCACCGCGTCGAACCGGCCGGGCGCCTCGCTCCGGAGCTGATCGATGAGGCCGGGCACCCGCCTGGCCTGCTGCACGGCAAGCTCGGCGGTACCGGCGGCGAAGTAGAGCGGCGTGGGGTCGGTAAGGGTCTTGCGCAGGTCATCGGCGATGGCCATGACTGGGCCTCCCGGATCAGATTGAGGGTGGGTGGGCAACACTGCCGTCGGCAGCGGGGGCGTCCCCTGCGACGTTCTCCGCGGTCTCGGAGTCCTGGCCGTTCTCCTGGCCGTTCTCCGCGTCCTGGCCGTTCTCCTTGCGGAACGACTCGTAGATCTGCAGAAGCACCTGCTTCTGCCGCTCGGATATCGAGGGGTCCGCGAGGATGACGGCACGCGTCTCCAACTCCTCACGCTCCCGCTCGTCGAGCATCCCGGCCTGCACATACAGGGTCTCGGCAGAGATCCGCAGCGCCTTGGCCAACTGCTGCAAGATGTCCGCACTCGGCTTGCGCAGCCCGCGCTCGATCTGGCTCAGATACGGATTGGACACCCCGGCGGCATCGGCGAGCTGCCGCAGCGAAAGCTGCGCACTGCGCCGCTGCTCGCGCAGATACTCACCGAGATTGCCGACGTTGAGTGATGCCATGCCCCCCATGCTGCGCCACCCCCGCTAACTTTTGCAAGCGCATGCTTGCAAAAGTGTTCCATGTCGCTCTCTGCCGCCTGCTTCCCGCACTCGGCAGTGCGGTCAGGACGGCTGGACCTGGTCGAAGACGGTGAGGGCTTCGGCGGGGTCCGGGCTCACTAGGCGGTCCAGGCCGGTCGTCGTGATCTTCGCCCATCTGCCGGCCCGTGCCCACATCCGTTCCTCGAAGGCGCGGACGGTCTCGTCCAGATCGTCGGGGCCGGTGGCGAGGGACTCGGCGAGTTCGGCGCCTTCCAGCATCGCGAGGTTCGCGCCCGCGCCGAGCGGGGGCATCAGGTGGGCGGCGTCGCCCAGCAGTGTCACTCCGGGGACGTGGGTCCAGGTGTGGGACACCGGCAGGGCGTAGAGCGGGCGGTGGGTGAAAGCGGTGCCGTGGCGGAGGAGGTCGAGGACGGGCGCGGCCCAGCCGTCGAAGAGGGCCAGCAGGCTCGATCGCACGGCCGCGGCGTTGGTCAGGTCCAGGTCCAGGTCCGTGTGCCAGTCCAGTGGTGCGCGGAACTGGGCGTACACCTTGACGTGGCCGCCGCTGTTGCGTTGGGCGACGAGTGCGCGGTTCACGCCGTACACAGCCACGGAACCGTCGCCGACCAGCCGGGCGAGGTCGGGGTGACGGGTGTCGACGTCGTCCAGGGAGGTCTCGACGAAGGTGACCCCGGTGTAGTGCGGCGTCACCGACGAGACGGCCGTGCGGACCCGGGACCAGGCGCCGTCCGCGCCGATCACGAGGTCGAACGTCTCCTGCCGCCCGTCCGCGAAATGGACCAGTACGCCGTCCGGGGCCCCCGGCACCACCCGCGTCACATCCCGGCCCCACTGGACGTCGAGAGGGCCGAGCAGCAGATCGCGCAGTTGCCCGCGGTCGATCTCGGGGTTGGCCCGGTCGTCCGGGCGGGGTTGCCAGTCGCGCAGGACGGTCCCGTCCGGGTCCAGGATGCGCATGGCCTGCCCCTCGGGGCGGGACAGCGCCTGAAACTCCGCCAGCAGCCCCGCCTTGTCCAGCGCGAGCTGGCCCAGCCCTTTGTGCAGGTCCAGCGTGCCGCCCGGCGGGCGGGCGTCGGGGGCGGGATCGCGTTCGAGGACGGTGACGGCGTGGCCGTGGCCGTGGCGGTGGCCGTGGCGGTGCAGGACGCGGGCGAACGTAAGGCCGGCAGGACCACTCCCGACCACTGCGATGCGGTGTCTCATATCGATACACTGTATTGTTCATATACGGCAGATCGCAACGGTACGGCGCATCGCAACGGTACGGTGAGTGCCATGACTGTCTGGGACCGGCCGGAGCCGCCGACTCGCCCCGTGCCGCTCGACCGGGAGCGGATCGTCGCCGCCGCGATCGCCCTGGCCGACGAAGGCGGGCTTGAGGCGGTGTCGTTGCGCAAGGTCGCGGCCCGGCTGGATGCCGGCCCGATGCGGCTGTACCGATACATCTCCACCAAGGAGGAGCTGTTCGACCTCATGGTGGACGAGGTCCAGGCCGAGATCCTCCCCCAGGAGCAGCCCGGTGACTGGCGGGAGGCGCTGCGCGCCCTCGCCCAGGGCACCAGGCAGACCGCCCTCCGCCACGAATGGCTGGCCGACCTGCTCGGCGGCCGACCGGCCATGGGCCCGAACGGCCTCGCCGTGACCGAGGCCACGCTGTCCGCCCTCGACGGCCGCAGCGACATCGACACCGTCATGCGCGCCGTGGAGACGGTCAGCGCCTACTTCATCGGCGCGATCAGGCGCGAGATCGCGAACCTGCGCGCCGAGCGCGCCACGGGCCTGTCCAAGCACGACTGGCAGCGCGCCCAAGGCCCGCATCTGACAAGCATGTTGGCCACGGGCCGCTTCCCTGCCCTGGCCAAGGCCGTGTACGACGGCACGGACGTGGACGCCGAGACATCCTTCGCGACCGGCCTGGACTGGGTCCTCGACGCCGTGGCCACCAAACTCACCGGGCCGCCGACGTGACACTCGGCGGCCGGAGGTGCGCGGCGACCCGCGAGACCGTGCGCCGCACAACCCGCGCCACACAAACCCGCGCGACACAACGTGCGCGATACACCGGCCGGGCACGGCCTTCGGCGGTAGGCCCTACCCGACTTCCGAACCACCGACCTAGACTCTGCGCGCGATGAGAAACTACGACGGTCAGTCCGCCGAGGAACGCCGCGAAGCGAGGCGGATACGCCTGATCGCCGCCGGTCTCGAACTGTTCGGCACACAGGGGTACGCGGCCACATCGGTGCGGGCCGTTCTGCGGGAGGCCGGGCTCCAGGAACGTTACTTCGCGGAGAGCTTCGCCGGTCCTGCGGAGCTGCTCGCGGCCGTACACGACCACGTACACGCCGAGGGCTATACGGCGGCCGTCGCCGCGATGAAGGCGGGCGAGTCCCCGGAGGAGCGGCTGCGCCTCATGGTGGACGCCGTCGCCCGCTGGCTCGCCGCCGACCCGCGCGCCGCGCGGATCAAACTCGTGGAGGTCGTGGGTGCCGGGCCGCTGGTCGAACAGCACAGACAGCAGGGCATGCGGGCGTACGCCGCGCTGATCGAGGCCGAACTTCCGCCCCTGCCGCCGGAGTTGAAAATGGGCCGGCACCAGCTCGCCATGGCACTGGTGGCCGGCGTCAACGGGGTGCTGCTCGACTGGCTGACGGGTTCGCTGGACATCTCCCGTGACCAACTGGTCGACCATGCCCTGCGGGCGACCCTGGGCCCGCCGCCCGCGAGCTGATCACCGGGACATTACTAGGGTTCTCCCTCGACGCTATCTGGGGGCACCTGCCACCAGATAGCGTGACGCTCTGTCCGGGACCGGTCATGGGCCGGTACGGCGGGTGCGCACAGGTCGCGCGTCGGCCCCTCCGGACGCCGGAACACCGACCGGACGCGCGGGAGAGTGTGGCGACGTGAGTGAGATGTCCTCGGAAGCCGGTACGGCCGTACGGCACCACCCCCACCCCCACGCCCGCCCGCGGAGCGACGGCACAGCGCTGTCACCGGCCGGAAGAGACGGGACAGCCGGGGACGGCACCGCATCAGGCGACCCCGCTCGGGACGACACCGCACCACGCGACCCCGCTCGGTACGACACCGGTCCGTACGGCACCGGCGGTCCGCGCAGCACCGCCCCAGGCGGCACCTCTCCACGCCGCGACAGCCGCCCGGTCGCCGTAGCCGTAGCCGTACGCGCCACCGACCGCGTGACGGAGGACGGCGCCAATGCCTACCTGCGGACCTGCGCCGACATCGGCTGGCTCCCCTTCGAGGAGTGCGAGCGCGCGGACGTGCTGCTCTTCCTGGCCGGCCGGGTCACCGACCGCACCCTGGCGCTGCTGCGGCGCGCCGCCACCCGTCCCGACGGCCGTGTCCTGCCGGTGGTGCTGGTGGCCGAGGTGATCGCGGAACGGCAGCTCACACAGGCCATCGAGTACGGGGTCGTCAGCGTCCTCATCCGTGACAGCGCCGGTTTCCCGCACATCGTGGAGACCCTGGTCGAGAGCGGGCACGGCGGCTCCCGGATGCCCGGAGCGCTGGTGCGCCAGCTCGTCAGGCGGACCCACGACCGGCAGACGGGCCTGGCCGACGTCACCTCCCGCACGGGCCTCGAAGCCCGCGAGATCGAGGTGCTGCGGCTTCTCGCGGACGGACTGGGTACCGGCGAGATCGCCGGCCGCCTCAGTTACTCGGAACGCACCATCAAGTCGGTGATCCATGATGTGGTGAAGCGGCTGGGGCTGCGTAACCGTACACACGCCGTGGTCTACGGAATGCGCGAGGGCATTATCTGAGCCGGGCCGACCCGTGAAGCGTGAACCCGTGGGACTCGCAGACTCGCCAAGTGAATGGGCAAACCGCCACCGGAAGCTGTCTGCACGAACGACCGTCACTCCTGCCCAAAGGTGAAGTCCTGCCGGGTACGGCGCCCCATCATTCGAATGCGCTGCGATTGTGGAAACCAGAGACCCCTTACCGGGGACACGCAATCCAAGAAACGCAATCGAAGCGGAGGGTCACTCAGCCATGGGCAGTAATCTGAAGACCGTCTTCCGGGCCGTACGCGCGGCGGCCACTCGCGATCCTGATCTGCGGGTGAGCCGACTTTATCAACTCTCCGACCCGGCCGTGCAATTCGCCGATCGCGATACCCGGTACATCAATATCGGCTACTGGGAGTCCGACGAGACCACGGTCGACCAGGCCGGTGACGCCATGGCCCTGAAGCTCGCCGACGCCGCGGGCTTCGCCCCCGGCCAGCGGATCCTCGACGCCGGCTGCGGGTACGGCGACCAGGACTTCCTCTGGCTCCGGGAGAAGAACGTCGGACACATTCACGCAGTCGACATCGTCCCCGCCCAGATCGCACGCGCCAAGGAACGAGCCGCCGCCGAATCCCTCACCGGAAGGCTCACCTTCGATACGGGCCCGGCCACCGTCATGACGTTCGAGGACGAGACCTTCGACCATGTCGTCGCCCTGGACGCCGCCTTTCATTTCCACACCCGCGACGTGTTCTTCAGGGAGGCGTTCCGTGTCCTGCGGCCGGGCGGGAAACTCGCAGTCATCGACACCGCGCCGCTGGACGATTCCACCCAGCTCAAAGAGTTCCGCAGCCCCAAGTTCAACTTCTACCGGTTCAGTGTACCGGCGGAGAATTGGCATAGCCGCGCGGAATACGCCCGTCGGATCGCCGCGGCCGGTTATGTGAACAGTACGGTGGAATCCGTCAGAGAATTCACCTTGGTGGCATGGTTCCGGCACTGGTCCACACTGAAGAAGGACGCCGCCGCCCGGCGCGACCTCAACGAGGAGTCCGCCGCCGTTGTCGAGCGGGACTGGGCCGACGTCGAACTGATCGAAAAGGAACTCGGCCTGCTCGATCATCTCCTCGTCGTGGCCCAAAAACCACTCGCACCCAAGGCAGCCGCATAGAGCACGGCGAGGGCGGGCACGCCGCGCATCGGCGGCGTGCCGGCGCAGCCTGACCCCACGTTCTCGACGTGCTGCGCGGCGGCATTTCCGAGGCGCGTGCGTGTCGTTCTGCCGACGGTTAAAAGCGGGCCGGTCGGGGGGCGGTGGTCGCTACCGTCGCGCTTATGACGACAGTTACCTCGCGCACGATCACCACGCGTACGGTCGAGTATCCCGCCGACGGGCTCACGATGGTCGGGCATCTTGCGGTGCCCGATGGGGTCGGGCTCCGGCCCGGGGTTCTGGTGGGGCCTGAGGGGCCCGGGTTGAACGACTTTCAGCGGCGGCGGGCCGATGCGCTGGCTGAGTTGGGGTATGTGGCGCTGGCCTTCGACATCAACGGCGGCCGGTGGTTCACCGATCCCGCGGAGATGTTGGCGCATGTGACCCCGCTGCTTGCCGATTCCGGGCGGATGCGGGGTATCGGGCATGCGGCGCTTGACGTGTTGCGCGGCGAGCCGCGGGTCGATCCCGGGCGGATCGGCGGCGTCGGTTACGGGACCGGGGGTGCGATCCTGCTCGAACTCGGGCGGGACGGGGTCGACTTGCGGGTGATCGGGACGGTCAACGCGTTGACCACCGGGCAGCCGGGGGAGGCTGCGCGTATTCGTTGTCCGGTGTGGGCCGGGGTCGGGTCGGAGGATCCGATCATGCCGGCCGCCCAACGGGACGCGTTCGCGGCGGAGATGCAGGCGGGTGGGGTCGACTGGCGGCTCGTGGTCTACGGCGGGGCGCTGCACGCCTTTCACCACCCGGCCGTCGAGCAGGCCGTCCTGCCCGGCGTCGGCCATCACCCGCTGCACGCGCGGCGGGCCTGGGACGACGTCGTCGGTCTGCTCGACGAGTGCCTGCCTGTGACGGAGTGAGCCGGGTCGGCGGCCGGAACGGTGACTGACCGGGTTCACGGCCTGGTCAGCGACCTGGTTCGTCGGCCACGGAGCCGGGTCGGCGGCCGGGTTCGCGGCCTGGTCAGTGGCCGGGTTCGCCGGCCACGGCGTCGGGGCGGTCGGCCGGCGCCGGTCGGCGTTCCTCGGCTCTGCTCATGGCCGCGAGGGTCAGGGTCACGGTGACGGAGGCGGTCGCCATCAGCGTCATCGCCGTTGCCGGGGAGGTCAGTTGGGCCAGGGTGCCCGCGAGGACGGCGCCGATGCCCTGGAGGGCTGTCATGCCGGTGCCGTGCAGGCCGAGGGACTGGCCGGCGAGGTCGTCGGGAGTGAGGGCCATCAGCCGCTCCTGCAGGACCAGGCTCGCGGCGAAGCCCACGGAGGCGACCGTGACCGCCACGGCCGACAGCACGACGCCCGGCCGCAGGACGAAGAACAGGTACGGCACCGCAAGCAGCAGGCGCAGCGGGGTCGCGAGACGGGGGCGTACGGCGGGCGGTACGAGGCGGCCCACCGCCATGTCGCCCACGAACATGCCCAGCGCCCCGCACGCGTACAGCGTGCCGGCGGCCTGCGGGGCGTACGAGACGTACAGCGAATCGCTGCCCACGATCAGGCCGTTGGGCACCCACAGGCCGAGGTACGTCAGGCGGCGCCTCCGGGAGGACCACAGCAGGGCGTTGGTGCGCCAGGTCGCCGCGACGGACGGGCGGCCCGAGACGCGCGGCGGACGGGCCGTAAGGCCAAGGCGGTTGACGATCGCCGACAGTACGTACAGCGCCGCCGCGAGGAGCAGACAGGTCCGCGCGGACAGGAGCGCCAGCAGCGCGCCGCCCGTCGCGAACCCGGCCATCTGGGTCAGGCCCCAGAGCATGTTGTAGACCGAACGGCCCAGCACATAGCCGTCCTTGGTCAGGATGTCGTTCATCAGTCCGCCGCGTACTCCCCCGCCCAGCGAAGCGACCAGGCCCTGGAGAAGCAGGACGCCGAAGACCCCCCACACCGGCAGACCGGGCAGCGCCAGCACCGCCGTACCGGCCGCGAACGCGAGTGCGAGGCAGGACAGCAGCGCGCGCGGCGGCAGCCGGTCGGAGCCCGAGAGCAGGAACACGCCCCCCAGCAACTGGGCCAGTTGGGGCCCGAACATGCTCATCGCCGACAGGAGCGGCGAGCCGGTGGCCCGGAACACCAGCGTGCCGAGGGCCAGCCCGCCGATCGTCTGGGCCGCGGCGAAAGCGGCGAAGGACAGCAGGAACGGGGTGAACTCCGGTGTGCGGAACAGGGTCCGGTAGCTGCGCATGCGTCGGAGTCTGAGAGCTGCCCGGGGCCGTGGGTAGTGTTTCGCCGACACACGAAAGGCTGACACACGAAAGGTCGTACGCGTGGGCTTGTGGCAGATCGACACGGACACCCTCGCGCACAGCCGGTTCGTGCTTTCGCCGTTCGCCGAGACCTTCGCGAGCCTGAAACTGCTGTACGCGGGGGCCGGCGGCCACCCGGGCGAGGAGGCGTGGCTGCGCGCGCATCTGCCCGGCTACCGCACGCGGCTGGCCGCCGACCCGGTGGCCGGGCCGCTCGTACGGACCGCGATCGGCACGTCCTGGATCTCCGACTTCTTCTGCCCCACTTCGTGCGTCGGGGAGAGCTTCGAGGAGACCGTGGCCCGGGTGCGGACGGCCGGGTCCGAGGAGGCGCGGGCCAACCTCCGCGTTTCCGCCGGGGGTTCGCTGCCCGCCGCCCTGGACCGGGACGACCTGCCCGAACAGGCGGCGGCGCTCCTGACGTACGTCTGGGCGGAGACCGTACGGCCGTACTGGGAGCGCCGACGGCGCGTCCTGGAGGCCGACATGGTCGCGCGCACCGCCCGCGTGAACCAGGGCGGTTGGGCCGCCGTACTGGACTCGCTGAACCCGGGGACACGCTGGCTCGGCGAAAGCCGTTTCCAGGTCAACGTGTTGGCGTATCCGCCACGCGAGATCGCGGCCGGGGCCGAGCTGCTGTTCATGCCGGTGACGCCGAGGACCAGTTGGGTTTCGTGGGAGGGGCGGGAGCGGTACGCCGTGGTCTACCCGTGCCTGGGCGTGCTCGCCGAGGACCACGACAGACGGCCCGTCCCGACCGCGCTCGGAGCGCTCGTCGGGACCGCGCGGGCCGGGCTGCTGACGCTGCTCGGCACCCCCATGAGCACGACGCAACTCGTCGCCGTGACGGGGCAGGGGCTGGGTTCGGTGGGCCGCCATCTGCGCGTCCTGCGGGACGCGGGCCTGGTGGAGCGGCGGCGCGCTGGGCGGTCGGTGCTGTACGTCCGGACGGGGGCCGGGGAGGTGGTGGTGGAGGCGTCGGGGCACTGAGGGCGCCACCGGCGGTGCCGTACGGTCCGCATTGCCGCACGGACCGCATTGCCGCACGGGCCGTCTTCCCCGACGGGGTCCAGGCGCCGGAGAAAGCGTTCGCGAGGTCGGAGTCGTTCAGTCGTCGGTAATCTGAGCCGCCACGGAGAAGCCCTCCGCACAGTCGGGGCAGGTCGCGTCGCCGAAAACGTACGTCAACGCCTTGGCGACCTCCGCCTGTCCGTCGGCGAGCGCGATGTCGTGGAGCCGTCGGCCGATGCCGGTCAGGCCGGCGGGGTCGGTGGGGTCGGCGGGACGCAGGGGTACGGTCACCACGTCGTCCGACAGGGCGTAATCACCGCTGGCCGAGAAGTACCCGCGCTCGCCGATGGCGATGAACAGGTCCACCTCGCAGCCGGGGCAGGCGATCTGGTACTCCTCGCTCGTGATCCCCCACGCCAGGTCTTCGCTCCAGCCGTCGACGCCCTCGAAGCTCAGTACGGCCTCCAGCAGGTAGACGTACTCGTCGGGGTCGTCGGCCGTCCGAAGGCGCGCGTTCGCCAGCGACAGCAGGGTCGCCAACTCGTCCGCGTACCGCGCGCGGACATCGGCCGCCTCCTGCGGCTGATCGGCACCGGCCATGATCGAGCCCGCCAGGGTCAGCGCACTGACCGCCTGCCCCCGATCGTCCGAGCGGGCGATACGGGCCAGCCAGGGCAGTGCCGCGAAGCTGGCGGAATAGACGCTGCCTTGATGGCACAGGGCCGACCAGAGGTCGGTCCAGCGTTCGGAGGTCGGATCCGACTCAAGCTGGCCCAGCAGGGCGGGTATGTCGTCCGCAGGGCCGTACGCGTGGCTGAGACGCGACCAATCCGTCATGGGGAATCCAATCAGTTCTAGGGGGTGGGTAGTTCAGGGGCCCGGATCCGGGCCAGGATTCGGGGCTGGGCTCCGGGGCTGGGCTCCGGGCTCCGGGGACGTGGGGCGGCCTTCTAGGCGCGTGACCGCGCGGGGAACATCGCACTCAGCTTGGGCAGTCGGCGGGAGGCTTCGTCCCCGCTCCGCACGTCCCACCGCTCACCGAGCGGCCGGGGGCCTCCCACGACATCGTTCTGCTCGGCGGCGACGGCTTCGTAGAACGCCTCGGCGCAGTCGTCGCCGAGGCCGGTCAGGATCCCGTACACCTCCTCGGCGACGTAGTCGAGCGACTCCCAGTCGGGCCAGTCGTCGTTCGACAACTCGCCCCGGCGGCTGGCCAGGCGCCGCACCTCAGGTGTTTCGGCGAGGGCATCGGGATCGGCCACCGCCCGGGTGAAGGCGTCCCGGCCAAGCCCCACCATCCACAGGCCGAAGTAGCAGAACCCGTCGTCCGAACACCACCCGCCGCAGATCAGGTCGGCGGCCGACCACAGGTCCCAGGTGCACGCTTCGTGCGTCACCTCGTCCAGGCGGGCTTGGAACTGAACGGCCTCGCTTGGCGTGCTTGCTGACAGCGCGTCATGCAGCGCTGTGAGTCGGTCGGCCTGGCTGGGAGCCTGCCGTCGGCAGTCTTCGATGAGGTCCCAGAAGGAATCGATGTCCACGGCCGCACTGTGCCAGGCACCTCTGACAATTCCCGGGGCGCACAAGCGTCGAATGGACGGACTTCGCGTGCGGCGGGGGCCCGTGGATCGCGTCGGTCACCGGATCCGCCGGACAGGCCCTAGCGTGTTGAGGTGCATATCCTCGACGACACTCGTCTGTCGCCACGCGTCCTGGCCCTGCTGACACGGGCCAGGCGCAGCCCCGCGCTGTCCGCCGAGCAGGCCCGTGAGCTGGCGCGCGCGGCGACCGTCAGCGGAGGTGGTAACGAGGATGCCGACAGAGGCAAGGCACCACCGGTGCCAGGCGAGGTTGTCGAGGCCATGGTGCGTTTCGAAGAGCGCTACGGGGGACTGCGGTACCCGCTTCTCGGCCCCAACGGGATGGAACACGGCCTGGACGGCGGGACCATCGTCCGTACCGGCGTTGGCGGTTGGTCGTTCTCCGGCATCCTCGACGGTGACGAGACGTGGCCTGTGGACGTTCTCCTCGACGGGCGTACCGCCATGACACTTGCCGAGCAGCCTCGGATCATCAACAGCAGCATCAGCCAACGTCTGGAGTCGCACGCCCAGTTGGCACACGTCCGGGACTGGCCTCATGTGACCCTGGGCATCGCCGTCCAACCCGGGGAGGAGCCGGCTGTCGCCGGGGTCGGCTTGCCGGCTCTCGACGTCGAGGCGACCGGGCCTGCCGACAAATGGTGGTGTGACGGCGAGACCGCCGTCCATTTGCAGCTCCGCGACTGGTGGGGTCCGGAGGACATCTGGGTCGTACGTTGTTTCGCCGCGCGGGCCGAGGAGTTGGCGGGCACGGTCGAGGCCGTGCGCCGTGGGGTGGCAGGGGGCGTGGTAGGCGGCACGGCGGGGGGCAGGTGGCGGGACGAGGGCTGGTGTTTGTTGTGTGCTCGCTCCAGGCAGCCCGCGCAGCCTTGCGCTGCGAAAGCTTTCAGCTCTGCTTGCCGTAGAGGCGGAGTGTGATCGGGGCGCATACGAGGGTGAGGGCCGCCGTTGCGGTGAGGGGCCAGGTGACCGGGGCCGTCGCCGGGGTGGCGTTCATCAGGGCGCGGGCCGCTGTCGCCACGTGGCTCAGGGGGTTGACGTTCACGAAGGCCCGGAGCCAGCCGGGCATGGTGGCCGGCTCGGCGAAGATGCACCCGGCGAACGAGAGCGGCATCAGGACGGCGTTGGCGATGCTGACGACCACCGCCGGGTCACCGACGGCCGGCGCGAGCGCGGCCCACAGCAGGGACAGCGAAAGGCCGAAGGCGACGACCAGGGCGACCGCCGCGAGTACGCCCGGGGCGCCGCCGGCCGGGCGGTAGCCCATGGTCAGGCCGAGGCTCACCACGATTGCCGAGGCGAACAGGTAGCGGGCGGCGTCGCTGAGCAGGCCGCCGAGGACGAACGCGCCGCGCCAGACCGGCAGGCCGCGGTAGCGGTCGAAGGCTCCGCTGCGCATGTCCTGGGCGAGGCGGGCACGGCCGTACATGGTGACGATGGCGATGCTCATGCTGAGCACGCCGGGCAGTCGGCCGAGTCCACGAGCTGCTTCGGGTCGTGCTTGAGCTTGAGCACGGCGCGCCTGCCGAAGGTCACCGAGGCGGCGAGAGCCCCGGCGTGGCGGCGGGAGCGTCCTGCGGCGAGCAGTACGTCGATCAGGTCGGCCTGGGATGCGGCGAGCGGCGGGTGCGTGGCGGCGCCACCGGCAGCAACGGCAGCAGCGGCGGCGGGGGTCGTGGTCATCGGTTCCGGTCCTCGGGGTCGGTGGTGGCCGCGGGATGCCGGGCGGCCTCCGGTGTGGACGTACCTGCCTGACGACCCGTCAGCGCCATGAACGCCTCGTCCAGGCTCGGTTGGCCCAGGGACAGATCCGCGACGCCCACCCCCGCGCGGCGAGTCGGGTCATGGCCCGGCCGACCAGCCGGCCCGCGTCCGTCGCCTCCGGCCGGGTGGCCAGCAGCATGGTCACGGCGAGCGGGTCGGCGGCGGGCTGGAGCGTTCCGTCCGGGGCGTCGGTCAGGATCCGCAGCGCCCGGCGGCGCTGTTCGCCGTCGAGGAGCCGCAGGTGCAGGGTGCCCGCGCCGACACGGGACTTGAGCTGGGCGCTGGTGCCCTCGGCCACGATCCGGCCGTTGTCGATGACCGCGATCCGCTCGGCGAGCTGGTCGGCGTCCTCCAGGTACTGGGTGGTGAGCAGCACCGTGGTGCCGGCGGCGGCGATCCGGCGGACCAGTTCCCACACCTGGTTACGGCTGCGCGGATCGAGGCCGGTGGTCGGCTCGTCGAGGAACAGCAGGTCAGGGGTGACGACCAGACTGGCGCCGATGTCGAGACGGCGGCGCATGCCGCCCGAGTAGCCCCCACGGGCCGACCGGCCGAGCCGGTCAGGTCGAACGCGGCGAGCAGGTCGTCCGCGCGCCGTTTGCTCGCCGCCCGGGACAGGCCGTGCAGCCGGCCGAGGATCAGCAGGTTCTCGTAGCCGGTCAGGTCTTCGTCGAGCGACGCGAACTGGCCGGTCACCGCCACCCGGGCCCGGATCGCCGCCGCCTCGGTCCGTACGTCGTGGCCGAGGACGCGGGCGGTGCCGGCGTCGGGTCGTACCAGCGTGGCCAGGATGCGGATCGTGGTGGTCTTGCCCGCCCCGTTCGGCCCGAGGAACCCGAACACCTGGCCGCGCGGGATCGTGAGGTCGATCCCGTCCAGCGCCCTGCTCTCCCCGTCGGCCTTGTCGTAGACCTTGACCAGACCGCGCGCCTCTCCGACGCCACCCGCAACCCCGCCGCGCCGCCGCGCCGCCGCCGCAGGGCCGACGCGCGGCGCAGCATCGACGCCATCCTCAGCGCGGCCCGGGTCATGCTCGGCGAGCGGCCGGAAGCGAGCACGGAGGACATCGCCGCGACGGCCGGCGTCACCCGCCAGACCGTCTACGCGCACTTCCCCTCGCGCGACGCCCTGGTCGCCGCCCTGGTCGAGGTCGCCGCCGCCGAATACGCCGCCCTGCTCGACGAGGCCGACCTCGACAGCGACCCGCACGACGTCGTGCCCCCGCGGCTCGAACGGCTCATCCGACGCGGCCAGCAGACGGGCGACCTCGACCCGTCACCCTCGGCGGCCTGGCTCACCGCCGCCATCCTCGGACTCCAGCACACCGCCGTGGCGCAGATCGCGGCCGGGCGGCTCACGAGCGACGAGGCGGAGGCACTGTGCCTGGATAGCACCTTGCGACTGTGCGGCAGGACGGGAGCGTCGGACTGGACGGGGGCGTCGGACTAGGCCGTAGGACCAGGGCTCAGGACGGGGGCGTCGGACCGGGCCGTCGGCAGCGGTCGATCAGTTCGAGCGTTGACAGTTAGAGACCTAACGGTTAGAGTTCTCATCATGGACGCGGAAGCAGCACCCAGACCACATGGCACCCTCGACCACATCCGCTGGATCTCCTGGGCCCAGCGCAAGGCGGGCGAGGAGTGGATCCGGGCCCGCGAACTCAGCCACGAGCAGGGCTTCGCGCTCGGCTATCTGGTCAAGAACCCCGGTGCGATCCAGCGGGACATCGCGCAGATGACCCGCACGAGCGCGGCGAGCGTATCGAGCCTGCTGCAGGGGCTCGAACGCCGTGGCCTGGTCGAGCGTCGTACGGAGCCGGGCAACGAGCGCAGCAAGCGCGTCTACGCGACACCGGTCGGCGCCGAACTCATCTCCGGGTTCGAGGCCGCGATGGCCGCGGCGGACGAGACGATCCTCGCCCCGCTGGACCAGGCCGAGCGGGCCACCTTGGTCGCTCTGCTCACGAAGATCACCGCGGAACTGCCGCAGCCGACGCGTTCATAGCGACGCGTTCATCGCGGTGGGTGCGTCGCCGGACCGCGTAGTTCGCACGCGTTGCCCGGCCGCGTAACGCTCGACTCGGCCGCGTAACGCGTAACCCGGCCGCACCACCAGGACGCCCCCAACATCCCCTCGCCGTGCCGACGTTCGCCGGCGCGTGCTCCAACCTGCCCTGTGAGGAGTCATCATGAACACCCACGTCACCATCATCGGCGCCGGCCTCGGCGGTCTCACCCTGGCCCGCGTACTGCACGTCCACGGCATCCCCGCCACCGTCTACGAGGCGGAGGCGTCACCGACCGCCCGCGCCCAGGGCGGCATGCTCGACATCCACGACTACAACGGCCAGTTGGCCCTGGAGGCTGCGGGGCTGACCGAGGAGTTCCGCAGCCTCATCCTGGAGGGCCGCGAGGCGATACGGGTCCTCGACCGCGACGGAAGCGTCCTGTTCGAGAGGGCGGACGACGGTACGGGTGGCCGTCCCGAGGTGCAGCGCGGCGAGCTGCGGCAGATCCTGCTCGACTCGCTCCCGGCCGGCACCGTGCGGTGGGGCCACAAGGTCAGCGGGGTCCGCAGCCTCGGCGATTCCCGGCACGAGGTGACCTTCGCCGACGGCACGAGCGTCGTGACGAGCCTGCTGGTCGGTGCGGACGGCGCGTGGTCGCGGGTCAGGGCGCTGGTCTCCGACGCCGTACCCACGTACACCGGCCGGTCGTTCGTCGAGACGTACCTCTTCGACAGCGACACCCGGCACCCGGCCGCCGCGAAGGCGGTCGGCGGCGGGTCGCTGTTCGCGCTCGCGCCGGGAAAGGGGATCCAGGCCCACCGGGAGAAGGACGGCAATCTGCACACGTACGTGGCGCTCACCGAACCGCAGGAGTGGTTCGCCGACGTGGACTTCAGCGACGGCGCGAAGGCAGCCGCCCGGATCGCGCGGGAGTTCGAAGGCTGGGCACCGGAGTTGACCGCGCTGATCACCGACGGCGAGACCGCGCCGGTCCTGCGGACGCTCAACACCCTTCCGGAGGGTCATCGTTGGGACCGGGTGCCGGGGGTGACTCTGCTCGGCGACGCCGCACACCTCTCGGCCCCGAACGGCGAAGGCGCCAACCTGGCCATGTACGACGGAGCCGAACTCGGCAAGGCCATCGCCGCGCACCCCGGTGACGTCGAAGCCGCCCTCGCCGCGTACGAGAAGGAGATGTTCCCGCGCGGCGCCGAGGCCGCCGTGGACGGCGCCGAACTGCACGAGTACCTCTTCGGCGACGACACGCCCCACAGTCTGATCGCCGCGTTCAACGAGGACGCTCAGCCGACGGGCTGAACATCGCGCGCCGGTCAGGCCGTTGCCGCCGCCGCCACAACAGCGTCGCCGCCGCGTCGCGTCGCCGCGGCGAGGGCCGCGTCCGTGTCGGCCGTCACCAGGTCGGCGTTGATGCGTGCGCCGGCCAGGGCACCAGCGGCGGCCGAGGCGCCGACCTGGGCCATCGGGTCGGTGGCGTTGCCGGCCACCCATACGCCGCGTACCTGCGTACCGCCGCCCGCGTCGGTCACGAAGTGGCGGCCCATACCGCCCGGCAGGTCCTCCATCGGCAGGTCGAGCCCGACCAGGCCGTCCGTGCGGGCCCACAGGGTCGTCGCCACCGCGAGCACACTGCGGTTCACGATCTCTCCGTCCATGAGTCGCACGCCCGCGATCGTGCCGTCCTCGGCGGATTCGACCGCCGTCACCGGAGTGTCGACCACGCGGATGTCGCGGGCTGCGAAGCGCGCGCGGGTCTCGTCGTCCAGGTCGGTGGCCTGGGTGAAATACACCAGGTCGTCGGTCAACTGCCGGAACAGCAGGGCGTGATGGACGGAGGCGGGACCCACGGCCAGGACCCCGACGGGTTCGTCGCGCACCTCCCAGCCGTGGCAGTACGGGCAGTGCACCACGCCGTGCCCCCAGTGCTGGGCCAGGCCCGGAACGTCAGGCAGTGTGTCGCGCAGGCCGGTGGCGACCAGTAGGCGGCGCGCCTGCCAGGTGGTGCCGTCCGCCAGTGTGACCGTGAAACGCGGGTCGCCGTCTGCTGAGGCACCGGGGGCAGGTGCGGCCGGGACGGCGGAGGTCACTTCACCGGTCACCACCTTGCCGCCGTACCCGCGCACCTCGTCCCGGCCCCGGCGCAGCAGCTCCCCCGGCGCCACGCCCTCCAGACCGAGCAGGCCGTGCACGCCGTCCGCCGGTGCGTTGCGGGGCGTACCGCTGTCGATGACGACGACGGAGCGGCGGGAGCGGGCGAGCATCAGCGCGCCGTTCAGACCTGCGGCGCCGCCGCCGATCACGACGACGTCAACGGTATCGGCGGTGCGAGCGGTCTCGGCGGGGCCAGCGGTCTCGGCGGTCTCGGCGGTGCCGGCGGTCTCGGTCGCGGTCTTCTCGGACATGGTCGTACTTCCCTTGCGGTGAGTGGGCCCGCTGCGGCCTGTACGGGCCCTCGTACGACCACACAAGCACCGCTTTGCGTCAGAGGCATAGGATGTTGCCTATGCCGCAAGACGATGACGATCTCGACAGCCTGGTACGCAAACGGATCCGCGCCCTGCGCGTGGCGCAGGGCTGGTCACTGGACGAGCTGGCCACCCGCGCCCGGCTCAGCGCGTCCACCCTCAGCCGGATCGAGAACGGTCAGCGCCGCCTCGCCGTGGACCAGCTCGTCACCCTCGCCCGCGCCCTGGACACCACACTGGACCAGTTGGTCGAGACGGGTGCCGACGACGTCATCTCCAGCCCGGTGATCGACGCCGCTCACCAGATGATGCGGTGGTCCGTCCGGGCCGACCCCGGCATGACCGTCCTGCGCAGGCGGATGACGGGGCCGGTTCCTGACAACCCGTCAAGTATGCGCGCCCACCCAGGCCGTGAGTGGTTCGTCGTCCTCTCCGGCACCGCCGATCTGATGCTGGGCAACCGGCGTTTCCGGGTGGAGACCAACCAGGCC
Organism: Streptomyces sp. NPDC087906; assembly: GCF_055584925.1. Taxonomy (NCBI): domain Bacteria; kingdom Bacillati; phylum Actinomycetota; class Actinomycetes; order Kitasatosporales; family Streptomycetaceae; genus Streptomyces; species Streptomyces sp. NPDC087906. The sequence goes on along the minus strand of NZ_JBVJLC010000001.1, from coordinate 551,941 downwards.
GCCGAGTTCCCCACGATGCTCCCGCACGCGATGGGGGCGGTGGGCGGGCCGTGCGAAATCCTCGGCATCTTCGACCGCGACGCCCGGCGCGGTCACCAGCGCGACGACGCCGATGGCGCCGGCACCGGCACCGGCACCGGCAGCGCCACATAAAGCGAAAGCCGGGAGCGGGGAGCCGAGAACGGGGAGCGGCGGGCCGTTACGCGCCGGGGCGGGTGTTCACCGACCACATGTGCGCGCACCGCGGGCACTGGAGGTGGACGACCGGGCCGCTGTTGGAGATCAGGTACCGCCAGTGCTCGCCGCAGTTGCGGCGGTCGGCGCAGACCTCGCAATGGCGGGCGTCGTCGCAGACGGGGCAGGCCAGCCACGCGCGCCGCGAGGAGTCCGCCCGCGGGTCAATGGGCAGCCGCACGGCCCGGCCCCTCCCCCGGTTCCGGCCCCGGCCCCGGCCCTGGCAGGACGCCGGCCGCGACGAGCATGTCGTAGGTGCGCTGCTGTTCGGCGTCCAGGCCCGAGTAGAGCAGGGCGTACGCCTCGTCCTCGCCCTGGAGCGCGGCCACCGGATCCCAGTCGGGCCCGAGCGCGGCCACGACCTCGGTGCGTCGCCGGGCCTCGTCGAAGGTGAGGTCGATCGAGAAGGGTATGAGCTCGGCGGGGTTGTCCTGGTTCATGTGCAGACTTCCGACGTGCTGGTGGGTCCACACCATCTCTACCAGGCACAACAGGCATGGGGAAGGGTGCCCTAAGTTACCCCCGGGGCGGCGGGGGACGGTGGGCGGCGGCGGGCTGTGGCGCCCAGCGCTCGGATCGGCGGACAGGGGCGGCCCGTTGCCGGCCGCCGGGCCGCCCGGCTGCGGCCCCGGCCACGTACGCCACTGTGACGCACTTCATGCCCGCCTCACAGGATCGCGGGCGTCACAGCACTGCCCGCCTCACTGCACTGCGGGGGGGGCGCACAGCACTGCGGGAGTGGTCACAGCACTGCGGGAGTGGTCACAGGATCGCGGGCGTCACAGCACTGCGGGGCGTCACAGCACCGCGGAGCGTCACACCACTGCCACCGTCAGCCAGTGGTGAGGATGACGAGCTGCTGCGTCGCCCTGGTCATCGCCACATACCGGTCGACCGCCCCCTCGATGCCCTCGCCGAACTTCTCCGGGTCCACCAGCACCACCAGGTCGAACTCCAGCCCCTTCGACAGCTCAGGAGTCAGCGACCTGACGCGGCTCGTCGGCCGGAAGGCCGGATCGCCGATGACGCACGCGATCCCTTCGTCGTGTGCGGCGAGCCACGCGTCGAGGATCGCGGGCAGATCCGACGCCGGTCCGTGGACGACAGGGAGGTCGCTCGTACGGATGGACGTCGGTACGTTCGCGTCCGGGAGCACCGCGCGGATGACCGGTTCGGCCTCCGCCATGATCCCTTCCGGGGTGCGGTAGTTGACGCTCAGCGTGGCCAGGTTGATCCGGTCGAAGCCGACGCGCTCCAGCCGTTCCTGCCACGACTCCGTGAACCCGTGCCTGGCCTGCGCGCGGTCCCCGACGATGGTGAAGCTGCGGGACGGGCAGCGGAGCAGCAGCATCTGCCACTGCGCGTCGGTCAGTTCCTGGGCCTCGTCCACGACGATGTGCGCGAACGGGCCTGCCAGCAGGTCCGGTTCGATCGTCGCCGTCGCGGTCTCGTCGACCAGGGCGCTCTGGATGTCCTCGCCGCTCAGCATCGTCATGACGCCTTCGCCGTCGTCCTCGGCGGCGAGCAGGGAGTCGACGACCTTGGCCATCTGCTCCCGCTCGGCCGCGACAGAGGCTTTGTGTCGACGGTTACGTCGCGACGCCTCCGGATCGCCGAGCCGCTGCCGCGCCGCGTCCAGGAGCGGCAGGTCGGACACCGTCCAGGCCTGGGCGTCCGCGCGCTGCAGCATCCGTACCTCGTCGGGGGTCAACCACGGGGCGCACCTGCGCAGATAGGCCGGTACGCTCCACAAGTCGCCGACGAGGTCGGCCGCTTCGAGCAGCGGCCAGGCGCGGTTGAAGGCGGTGAGCAACTCCCTGTTCTGCCGCAGCGACTTGCGCAGCAGGGCCTCCGAGGCGTCGCCTTCGTGCTTGTCCACCAGGATCGTGAGCAGCTCGTCCCAGACCTGTTCGCGCGCCTCGTTGTGCGGAGTGCCGGGCTCCGCCGCCTCGAAGGCGGCGGCCCAGTCGTCGGCGCTCAGCGGGATGTCGGACCAGTGGGTCGTGACGTTCATGCCCTTGGCGGGCGGCTCCTCGTAGAACGCGACAGCCGGCTCGACCGCACGTACCAGCCTGGCCGACGACTTCAGCAGGGCCACGCCCGGATCGGGCTCGTCCTTGGCCGCCGCCCCCTCGGCGACGAGGTCCCGCAGGGTGCAGGTCTGCACGCCCTCCTCGCCGAGGCTCGGCAGTACGTCGGCGACGTAACCCAGATACGGCTGGTGCGGACCGACGAACAGCACGCCGCCCTTGCGGTGGCCGAGGCGGGGGTCGGAGTAGAGGAGGTACGCGGAGCGGTGCAGGGCGACGACGGTCTTCCCCGTACCAGGACCACCGTCGACGACGAGCGCGCCGCGCGATCCGGCGCGGATGATGGCGTCCTGGTCGGCCTGGATCGTACCGAGCACGTCCCGCATCCGCGACGAGCGGTTGCTGCCGAGGCTGGCGATGAAGGCGGACTGGTCGTCGAGGGCGGCGTGCGCGGCGAACTCGTCAGCGGTGAACACCTCGTCCCAGTAGTCGCTGATCCGCCCGCGCGTCCAGCGGTACCTGCGACGGCTCGCCAGGCCCATCGGGTTGGCGTGGGTGGCGCCGAAGAACGGCTCGACGGCCGGGGAACGCCAGTCGAGCAGCAGCCGGCGACCGGCGCGGTCCGTGAGGCCGAGCCGTCCGACGTATACGGGGTCGGGGTGGGGGCCCGGGTCGGTGCCGGTCTCGGTCTCGGTCTCGATGTCGGTCTCGATGTCGGTCTCGGTCTCGATGTCGGTTTCGGTCTCGGCCGCGCTGACCATGTGCCCCAGGCACAGGTCCAGGCCGAAGCGCCGCAGCGCGCGCAGCCGGGCGGTCAGCCGGTGGACCTCCGTGTCCCGGTCCATCGCCTGCCGGCCGATGCCACCGGGTCCCTTGCGCGCGGCGTCGAGCTGGTCGGTCAGCTCGTCGATCGTCTGCTGGAGCGACTCCGCGATGGCGGCGAAATGCTGCTCGTCGCGGGCGATCTGCGCCGGGGCGGCCTTGGCGGACAGCCGCTCGGGAAGGTCGAACGCGCTGGTGGACGGGGGGTTCACTGGTCAGCTCCGATCTGAGGCCGCTTGCGGGTTTGTTGCGGGCAGCAAGGCGTACGGCCTGACGTGCAGGGTTTCAGGGTCTCGCGATTTCGGCGGCTGTTCGACCACCGGCGCGGACACCCGGCGCGGACACCCGGCCCGGACCGACGATTCTGCGGCACAACGGGGGCCTTGCCGCAAGGCCCCCTGTGCGCTATACGTTGAGAGTGCCGAGGAGTGGATACGCCTCCTGTGCAGCATGAAGACACCGCCGACGCGGCGAGTGTGACAACCGTCCCGCCCTCCGTGCACCGGGCGGCGTTACGCCTCGCGTACGACCCCCTTGACGACCGAGGCGACGACCTTGCGGACCTCCTCCGCGCCCGGGGGCACGCCCTCCCGTCCCGCGAACAGCAGATGCCCGCTGCCGATCAGGGTGAGTGCGAGTGTGTCGACATCGGCGTCGGCCGCGATCCGGCCCGCCGCGCGCTCGGCGGTGAGGTACGAGGCGAACATGGCGCCCGCCTCCGTCAGTACGGGGATGCCGACCGGTGTGGTGTGCCGCAGCCGGGCCCGTAGCTCGTCCCGGGACGTGATGAGTCCGAGTATCGACAGGGCGACCGACCCGAAGAGGTCGGTCAGGGTGGCGGCGAGGTTGTCGGTGACGGTGCCCTGACCCGTCAACTCAACCAGTTCCGCTGCCTGTTGGTTGAGCCGGCCGATGCGGTCCAGGACGAGTTCGGCGAGGAAGGTGTCGAAGTCGGCGAAGTGCCGGTGCAGTACGCCCTTGGCGCAGCCGGCCTCCGTGGTGACCGCGCGGCTGGTCAGCGCGTTGGGCCCGGCGCGCAGCAGGACGCGCTCCGCGGCGTCGAAAAGCTGCTCGCGTACGTCACGAATGGCTACCCCCGTCGGCACCGTGCGATCCCTCTCGTTCCTTCGAGCTTTCGACCTTCGGCCACCGGCCGTCCATCCTCCGACCGTCGGTCCTTGGCTGCCCTGGTTGACGAGTGGGCACGTGCCCACCATAGTGGGCGCATGCCCACTATGCCTCATCGCCTCCGCCGGACGGCGGAGTCCTTCGGCTCGGACCCGGCACGCTACGACCGCACCCGGCCCCGCTATCCCGACGCCATGGTGGCCAGGATCGCCGCCGCCGGTCCAGGGTCCGACGTCCTGGACGTCGGCTGCGGGACGGGTATCGCCGCCCGGCAGTTCCAGGCGGCGGGCTGTCGCGTACTCGGCGTCGAACCCGACGCGCGGATGGCGGACCTGGCGCGGGGTAGCGGGATCGAGGTCGAGGTGGCCAGGTTCGAGGGCTGGGACCCGGCCGGCCGGACGTTCGACGCGGCCGTCGCGGGACAGGCCTGGCACTGGATAGATCCGCTCGCCGGTGCGGCCAAGGCAGCGGCGGTGCTACGCACCGGCGGCCTGCTGGCCGCGTTCTGGAACGCCTTCCAACTGCCGCCGGACGTGGCGGAGGCCGTCGTCGCGGTCTGCCAACGGGTCATGCCTGACTCGCCGTTCGACCTCGGGGCGATGACGAGACCGCCGGTGGACGGGTATCGGGCGCTGCTGCCCAAGACCGTCGCCGGGATCCGTGAGGCGGGCGGGTTCAGCGAACCGGAGCAGTGGGAGTACGAGTGGAGTTGGACCTACACCCGGGATACCTGGCTGGACCAGATGCCCACCCAGGGTGCCTTCACCCGGCTCCCGCAGGACAAGCTCGCCGAGGTGCTGACGGAGGTCGGCGCGGCCATCGACGCGGCGGGCGGCAGCTTCACGATGCGGTACACGACGGTGGCGGTCGTAGCGACGCGAACCTCCTCCTGAGCGTGCTTCGTACGTACGCCTACGGCTCCACGCCAGGCACCACGCCGGGCACCACGCCGGGCCGCAGGCCGGCCACCAGCTCCGCCATCACGGCCACCGGCAACGACGGGTTGGCCGCAGCCGCTTCCACCACCTGCCAGTCGTCGTCGGCGAGCAGTGCGACCACAACTGGCGCGGGCAGCGTGGGATGACCCGCCGCGACCGCTCTCGCCCGCCCGTCCGCCAGGCAGGCGAGCAGTGCCTGCGCGGATGCGTTGGGATGTGCGGCGATCTCGCGCAGAGCCTTCCGCACTGACGGCTGACGCATCGTCAAGTCCAGCAACAACTGCGGCGAAGCGTCGGGATTGGCTGCGACCCGTGCGTGGACCTGTGCTCCGTGCCGGTCGACCATCGTACGGAGCCGCGCTTCCGAAAGGCCCGGGTGCGGGGCGATCGACTTGACCACCTTCGCGTCAGGGTCAGCGGCCAGCGCGTCGCGGACCCGGGCTGGCAGGTCCCGCCGTTCGGCCAGCAGCATGCGTACGGCGGGGTTGGCCGAACCCGCCAACTCCTGCACCTCGGCAGGTGATGCGGTGGCGATCCGTGGCAGCAGGGTGGGACCGATCTTGGTGATACCCGCCAGGTCGCTCAGTACGTCGAGTGGCACGTGCGGGTTGTGCGCGACCGCGCGTCGCACATCGTGGCCTGGGTCAAGACCGTGCCCGGCGTCAGAATCGGGGCCGGGGCCGGCCGCCAGCTTACGGATCAGCGCCTCGCCGATCGCGGGGTTCCGGGCGAGATCGGCCCGGACACCGGGAACAGGATCGGCGGCCAGTCGTTCGTACACCTCCGCCGGCAGGTCGGGACGGGCGGCGAGCGCCCAACGCAACAGGTCCGAGGCGTGGTTGGCGAAGCCGACGACGGCCTCGGGCGGTGTGGCCGGATTGCCCGCCGCCGCCAGCCACGTCGCCTGCTCGCGCGGCGGTTCGCATCGCTCGCCGCCCACCTGGCACCCCCGTGCTGGAGCCAGCCCGTCACCGGTGATCAGCGCCGCCAGCACGTCGGGCGGCGTTTCCTCGTTGGCGGCCACCGCGCGGCGGACCTCGGCGCGCGGATGGTGCGCGAGCCGGGCGGCCACGGCGGCCGTAGTCCACAACGCCAGTTCCGCAACGACCTGTACGTCCGGGTCGGCGGCCAGCGTCTCCGCCACGTCGGGCGGGAGCGCCGGACAGGCGGCCAGCCTCTGCCGCCGCCCGGTGTCCGGATCGGCGGCGAAGAGGCATGCCCACTCGGGCCGGCCGACTCCCTCGTCGAGCAGCGCGAGAGCCGCGTACGGCTGGCTCGCGGGATCGATGTCGGCGGCCGTCAGCAGGCCTCGGTACGCGAGCCGCACGGCGGCCTGCTCGCCGCGCGCCGGGCCCGACGCCTGTCCGGCCAGGCCCGCCTCCACCCGCGGCCCCGCCTCCACCCGCAGCCCCGCCTCCACGCACGCCCGCGCCCCCGCGCCCGCGCCCGCGCCCGCCAGCTCGACCGCCTGGGCGTGGCTGAGGTCCGCCCGGCCCGCGAGGGCATCGGCGGTCTCGTCGTCGGCGACCGCGATCAGCCGGTCAAGCAGGTCGGGTGGCAGGGCCGTATTGGCCGCCAGTCCCAGCAGGGCGTGGTTCATCCCGGCAGCCTGCTCGGACGGGTGGCTCTGGCTCGGCCCGCCAGCAGGGTGGCCGCGACGCACGGGACGAGCAGCAGGCCGAAGGCCGCGCCGTAGCCCGTCGCGTGGGAGGAGCCGACGCCCAGGCATGCGTTGAAGAGGGCCGATGCGGCGCCAAGTACCGTTGTCTGGCCCAGGTTCTGGGTGGTCTGCATGGCGCTGCTGGCGTAGCCCTGCCGGCCGGGCGGGCTGTGCCGTAGCGACAGTACGGTCAGGGACGGGGCGAGCAGGCCCATGCCGACGGCCGCGACGACCATCGACGAGGCGGCGGTGGCCGCGGGCATCGCGGGCAGCGTGCCGATACCGGCGATCAGGACAGCCGCCGCCAGTACGAGCGCGCCGGCCACGACCAGTTGGTGCCGGGGCCGGCCGTCCAGCAGTCGGCTCTGCACCCAGGACGATGCCGCCCAGGCGACGGCGGCGCCCGTGAAGACGAGGCCGATCGCCACGGGCGGTACGTCGCGGTCGGTCACGAGCAGCAGCGGTACGAACGCCTCCAGCGTGAAGAAGACCCCCGAACCCATCCCGCACAGCAGCACCGTGGCCGGCAGTCCGCGCGCGGCATGGCGGGTGCCGGGCGGGAGCAGTCGCGGCGCGAACGCTACGAGGAGGCCCAACCCGCCTGCCGTGAAGAGCAGATGGCGTACGTCCCAGCCGGAGACGCCGTACTGCCCGAGCGCCGCGCCCAGACTCACCGCAGCCGCGACCGCGAGGGCGGGGCGGCGTGGTGGGTGGTCCGTGGGCGGGGTCACCGGCGGTGCGGTCACCTGGGGCGCATTCGCCTGGGGCGCGGTCGCCTGGGGCGCATTCGTCGGCGACCAGGGGCTGCGGCGCAGCATGGTCAGCACCACCAACGCAGGCAGCAGCGTCAGCGCGGCCAGGGCGAGGAACACCGCACGCCAGGACCACCATTCGGCGACGAGCCCGGCCAGCGGTGGTCCGACCAGCGACGGCACGATCCAGCAGGCGCTCATCAACGCGAGCACGCGCGGACGTAGTTGATCGGGGTACGCCTGTCCGATGGCGGTGTTGATCGACACCGCGACCATCCCGCCCGCCAGCCCGTCCAGGAAGCGCCCGGCTGCCAACTGCCATACGGACACGCTGGCGCCGGAGACGAGCAGCGTGACGACGGCGAGCACCAGCCCGGCGGCAAGCGGCCGGTGCGCCCCGGACCGGTCGGCCCAGTGCCCGCCGAGCACCCCGCCGAGCAGACTCGCGGCGACGAAACAGCCCGCCACGAGCGGGTAGAGCGCCACCCCGTCCAGGTCCCGCGCGGCGGTCGGCAAGGTGGGTACGACGGCCAGCGCGGCGAGCCCGGTCAGGAACATCACGGCGGCGAAACTGGCGGTCGTGGAGGCGTACGTCCGCGAGAACAGGCCCTGTTCGGCGGCCTCGGCGGACCGTACCCGCGCACGGTCGGGATCGGCCGGCGCTTGCGGATCGTCGGTCACGAGCTGACAAGCTATGCGCCGCACCCGCCCGCACACCAATGGTTTTCCGGCGTCGGGAGCGCCCTGGGAGGCTACGAGGCGGGGTGGGCGCGCTCGCACACCGCGTCGGGGTCCCGGGCCGCGTCGGGATCCCGTACCACTTCGAGGTATTCGGCGACGGCGTCCCGGTTGCGGACCAGACACCGGATCCGCTCGGTCATCCGGTCGCGCTCACGCTCCAGCGTGGCGAGCATCTCCGGTGTCGCGTCGGGGAAATGGATGACCCGCGGCTTGTCGAGACACGGCAGGATCTGCTTGATGATCCGAGTCGGCAACCCGGCGTCGAGCAGCCCCCTGATCTGCATGACCCGGTCCACGAAAGCCTCGTCGTAATCGCGATAACCGTTCGGGGCGCGGTCGGCGACGATCAGTTGCTGCTCCTCGTAGTAACGCAGCAACCGCCGCGGGGTGCCGGTTCGTTCCGACAGCTCGCCTATCCGCATGGGCCCCCTTCACATGAATGTGATGCTTCCAGCATAGGCGGGCCCCGGCTCACTCCCCCGAGCGCGACCGAGCATCCCGGCCACCCGGCACCCGGCCACCCGGCCACCCGGTCGGGCGGGAAGCGGTGCACGTCGAGCGCGACGGTGTGACCGTACGCCCGCTCCAGGCGTACGGACTCGTCACCGACGATCCGGCCGACGCGCTCCATCTGGTGCTGCCGAACATCCCCGGATTCGGGCTGTCCGGGCCCACCCGGGAGGCCGGTTGGGAGTTCCGGCTGGTGGCCGCCGCGTTCGCCGTGCTGGTGGAGCGGCCGGGGTACGCGCGGTACGGCGCTAACGACGGACCGCATGACGGTTACTTGAACGCCGCCGCGTTCCGCACCGCCCAGCCCGCGAACGTGCGGGCCGCGCGTCCGGTGACCAGTTCGACGTCCGGGCTCACCCGCTGCTCGGCCGGCGAAGGCGCGCCGATGATGGCGAGCGTGCCGTCCACGACCGGCTCTGGCATGAAGCGCAGCAGATTGACCCGCGCCTCCTCCCGGCTCAGCTCTACGAACCGTACGGCCTCGCCCAACGCCGCCCCGATCGCTCGCACTTGCTCCCGAGGGGTCAGCGCCGCAGGCCCGGTCAGTGTGTACGTACGGCCGGCGTGGCTTCCGTCGCGCAGCGCGGCAGCCGCTACGTCGGCGATGTCGGCCGGGTCCACGACCGGGAGCGCGACATCGGCGAACGGCGCCGCCGCCGTACGCCCCGTACGGACCGGCTCCGCCCACTGGTACGCGTTGGAGGCGAAGCCGCCGGGGCGCAGGATCGTCCACTCCGTACCGCCCTGCCGCACGGCGTCCTCGAACGCGCGGAGGTGGTCGTGCGAGGCGTTCTGCGGGCGCGTTTCGGCGCCCTGCGAGGACTGCAGAACGATCCGGCCGACCCCGGCGGCCTTCGCCGTGTCCACGATGTCGCGCGGGCTCAGCCGCGCACCGTCGGCGGCGACGAGGACGTACAGCGCGTCGGCCCCCGCCAGGGCGGGAGCGAGGGACGACGGGTCGGCGAGGTCGGCTGCCTGGTGCCTTACCCCGTCGGGCAGTTGGGCGGCAGGGACAGCGGTGCGTGAGACGGCCGTGACCCGCTCACCGGCGGCCGCCAGCGCCTGGAGCAGCGGCCGGCCGACGTTACCGGTCGCTCCTGTGACCACGATCATGATGTTCTCCCGTTCGGAAAGCGTGCGAAATCCTGCGAATTCAATGGGCGAACACCATCCTGGAGAGTGAACAGGCCACCTTCTGGCCACTTTTCTGCCCACACTTTCCGCAGGACTTTCCGCAGGACTTTCCGCAGGACTTTCCGCAGGACCTTCCGAAGGAGGAACCGCCGCCATGAAAGCCGATCGTCTGGTGGCAACCCTGCTGTACCTGCAGACGCGCGGACGCGTCACCGCCGCCGAAGTGGCGGCAGAGCTTGAGGTGTCCGAGCGGACGGCACGCCGCGACCTGGAGGCGCTTGCGAGCGCCGGGGTCCCCGTCTACGCGCAGCGCGGGCGCGGCGGCGGCTGGGCGCTGGTCGGTGGCGCGCGTACGGACCTCACAGGGCTGACGGCCGGCGAGATCCGCGCCCTGTTCCTCGTCGCGGGGCCCTCGGCCGTCACGCCCGAACTGCGCTTGGCCCTGCGGAAGTTGGTGCGGGCCCTGCCCTCGACGCTACGCGCGGGCGCGGAGGCGGCGGCGCGGGCAGCCGTCACCGACGACACGGACTGGTCCGGCTCCACCCTCGCCGCCGCGCCGCAACTCGACGCGCTGCGGACCGCGGTGGTGGACGGCGTACAGGTCAGACTCGGCTACGGCCGCCCCGGCCGCCCGCCCGGCGTACGGACGGTCGACCCGCTCGGCCTGGCGTCGAAGGCCGGCGTTCCGTACCTGCTGGCCAACACCGCCAAGGGACTGCGTACGTTCCGGCTGAGCCGCGTCACCTCCGTCGAGCAGACCGGCGAACTCGTCGTACGGCCGGACGACTTCGACCTGACCACGGCCTGGCGCGCCCTCGCCGGCCGGATGGAGGACCGGATACTCGCCGCGACGGTACGGGCGCGGGCGGAGCCGAGCGCCGAGCCCGTCCTGGAAGGGCTGTTCGGCGGTCGGCTGCGGGTCGGGCAGCCGGCGGCCGACGGGTGGCTGGCCATCGAAATCGATGGGCCTTCGCCGGAAGTGGTGGCCCAGCAGTTGGCAGGACTCGGGGCGCGCGTGGAAGTGCTGGCGCCACCGGAGGCGAGGCGCCGGATGGCCGGACTCGCGGCCGAACTGGCTTCCCTGTACGGGGCATACGGGACGTACGAGAGATAGAAGCAGGACGGCACAGAGGCAGCCGCTCCGGCCTTCGAGCGGCTGCCTTTCACTTTTCTTGAGACGGCGATGGTGAATGGCGCTCAGGCGGCAAGCCCCACCGCCGTGACCGCCGGGGTGCGCAGCGTACGGACCGCGGTCAGCAGGCTGGTCAGCAGCGTCGCCACCGCGGCGACCGCCACCACACCCAGCCAGACGCCCAACCCCTGGTCCGGCAGGACCGAGTCGGTGCGCACGATCGTGAAGGGAAGGATCCCGGCGATCCCGGCCACCGTGCCGAAGAACACCCCGGCCACCGTGAGCACGACGCCCTCCATGCCGACCATTCGAAGAACCTGCCCGGGGGTTGCTCCGGCGAGCCGCTGACCGCCGAACTCCTTGCTGCGGTAAGTCGTCGCCGCGTAAAGGCTGTTGACCAGCATGATGCAGCAGAACGCCGAGATGACGCCGACGACCACGAGGTTCAGCGTCTCCAGATTCTTGTCGTCGATCGACTTCGTCAGCCCGGACGCCTTGATCGCGTCGTTCTCCACCAACTGCATGTAGAACGTGGCCGTCGCGACGCCGGTGAAGGAGATCAGCGGCATCAGCATCCCGGACAACTGCTCGGCGCGCTGCCGCATGTTGTGCACGGTGAGATAGCCGCTCGCGCCGCCCACCGCCGTGATCGCACCGCCCAACACCCCCAGCAGCGCGCGGAGCAGCGCCGGGGCGAAGCAGGCGAAGCCGACGGACAGCATGATCGCGCCCGCCGCCGGTGCCGCCATCAGTGCGGGGTCCGTCGCGTCCATCGCGAAGGTGGTGGAGAGGGCACCCGCGCCGACCAGCAGCGCCAGGGCGCCACCGACGTGACGCAGCCGGTTGCCCCGCCGCTTGCCTTCTGCACCGGAGCCGCCGCCTGCCATGGCCTTTGTCGCCCGGCGCACCGCGAGGAACGCGGCACCCATCGACGCGACGAGGGTGATGGCGATACCGCTCGTCAACGCCATCGGTCCGAATACGTAGTCGACGCTGTCGACGACCTGACCGCTGTCCTGGAACATCCTCAGCAGCGCCCGGCCGGCCAGCATCGCGGGACCGACCGCCAACACCACTGCCACGACGGCGATCACGGCCGCTTCACCGACGACCATCCGCTTGATCTGCGCGGGGGTCGCGCCGGTCGAGCGCAGCAGCTTCATCTCCTCGTCACGCTGCCGCACGTTCACGGTCAGGGTGGAGGCGACGGCGAAGAACACCAACAGGCTGCTGTATCCGCCGACCACACCGCCGGAGGTGTTGAGCACCTCGGCGCTCTTGCTGTCGACGCCGGCCGCCCCGCCCGTATCGAGCAGAGAGCTGAACATCATGGTGATCACGGCGCCCAGGAGGGCGGCGATGAGGGTGGCGACGAAGCGCCCGGGGCGCTGCCGTACGGAGCGCATGGCCAGTGCGAACATGATTCACACCTCCGTCTGACGGTCGGAGTGGTGGGTGGTGGGGCGGGTGACGTGGTGGGACCGGTCATGGCGCGAGCCGCCTGTGTTGTACGGGGAGTCGCCCGCGTCGTACGGGGAGTTGGCTCCGTCGTACGGGGCGTTGGCTCCGTCGTACGGGGAGTTGGCTCCCTCGTACGGAGACCCGTCGTGCCGCCGGGAGCCCTGCCGGGCGGCCACGGCATCGCCCAGATGCGCGAGGCGCTCGGCGACCGCGTCCACGGTGGGCGACGCCAACTGCCCGGCCAGCCTGCCGTCCGCCAGGAACACCACGGAGTCCGCGTAGGACGCGGCGACCGGGTCGTGCGTCACCATCACCACGGTCCCGCCGTGAATCCGTACGGTCTCCTGCAACAGTCCCAGCACGTCACGCGCGCTGCGCATGTCCAGCGCACCGGTCGGCTCGTCGGCGAAGATCACGGCCGGCTGGGTGACCAGCGCGCGGGCGATGGCGACGCGCTGCCGCTGACCGCCGGAGAGCGCGTCGGGCCGGTGCGACAGCCGGTCCCCGAGGCCGACTTGGGACAGGATCTCCGCCGCACGCCCGGTGTCGATGCTGCGCCCCGCGAGCTTGAGCGGGAGGGTGGTGTTCTGGATGACGGTCAGCGAAGGCAGCAAGTTGTACTGCTGGAAGACGAATCCGATCCGCCGCCTGCGGAACTTCGTCAACTCGGCCTCGCTGCCGCCCGTCATCTCCTCGCCGTCGACCACGACGGTCCCGCTGTCGGGACGGTCGAGTCCGGCGGCACACTGCAAGAGCGTGGACTTGCCGGATCCTGAGGGCCCCATGACCGCGGTGAACGTCCCGGCCGGCAGGCTCAGGGACACCCGGTCCAGCGCGGTCACCGCGTTGTCGACGGACCCGTAGACCTTGCTGACATCCACCAGCCGCAGGGCCTCGGAGCTCCTGGTGGGCCGGGTCCTGCTGGTTCGACGAAACATTGTCATCGCTTCCCTTCGGGCACTCCCTGCGCCTCACTCACGAAGCTACGGACAGTGAGCGGCGCGCACATTGGGCGTACAACCCGAATCGGGGGTGTGGCTGGGTACACCCCCGGCGAGGCGCGTCAGCCGACGTACACCGAGGCGGCTCGGCTCAGCTCGGCCCAGCTCGGCTCAGCTCGGCCCAGGCGGACAGCAGCCCGCACACGTCAAAACCATCCATCCTCTGCGGGATAATCCGCGACGGATCGAATTGTTACGCTGGTGAACATGACCGCCATGACGCCCGCCCGCACCGAACCCGACCTCTCGTTCCTGCTGGACCACACGAGTCATGTCCTGCGCACCCAGATGTCCGCCGCGCTCGCCGAGATCGGGCTCACCGCACGCATGCACTGCGTACTGGTGCACGCCCTGGAGGGCGAACGCACCCAGATCCAGCTCGCCGAGATCGGTGACATGGACAAGACCACGATGGTCGTCACGGTCGACGCGCTGGAGAAGGCCGGTCTCGCCGAGCGCCGCCCGTCGACCACCGACCGGCGGGCCCGGATCATCGCCGTCACGGAGGAAGGCGCGCGGGTCGCGCAGCGGAGCCAGGCGATCGTCGACGGTGTGCACGCGGCGGCGCTCGACGCGATCCCCGAGCGGGAGCGTGCCGTCTTCCTGAGTGTCCTGGAACGGCTGACCAGCGGATATCTGGCGACTCCCGCCGAGAACCCGCAGCAGGTGAGGCGGGCGCGGCAGCGCGCCTAGGTCGATCCAATAAGGATCGTCCATTACGGAACTATCTGCTACGGTCACTCCTGTCGCCATTTCGGACAGGAGATTTCGCATGTCTGCGCCCGGCAACCCTTCCGCCACTCCCTCCACCCCTCGCGCACCCGCCGCGCCACCCCTGTCACCACCGCCACCCCCGTCACCAGCCCCACCACCAACCCGCTCGCGCCTGCTCGCCCTCGCGGTGATCGCTTCCTCGATGCTGATGATCATCTTGGACGGCAGCATCGTCACCGTGGCCATGCCCGCCATCCAGGACGACCTGGGCTTCACCCCGGCCGGCCTGAGTTGGGTCGTCAACGCCTACCTGATCTCGTTCGGCGCACTGCTGCTGCTCGCGGGACGCCTCGGCGATCTCGTCGGCCGCAAGCGCATGTTCGTCGCCGGCACCGCCGTATTCACCGCCGCCTCACTGCTGGCGGGCGTGGCCACCAGCCCGGCGGCCCTGATCGCGGCGCGCTTCCTCCAGGGCGTGGGCAGCGCGATGGCGTCCGCCGTGGCGCTCGGCATCCTCATCACGATGTTCACCGATCCGCGCGAACGGGCAAAGGCCATAGCGGTCTTCAGCTTCACCGGCTCGGCCGGGGCCTCGATCGGGCAGGTGCTCGGCGGCGTCCTCACCGACACGCTGAGCTGGCACTGGATCTTCATGATCAACCTGCCGATCGGGATCGCCGCAGTGCTGATCGCCATCCCCGTCCTGCCCACCGACCGCGGCCTCGGCCTGGCGGCCGGGGCGGACGTCACCGGCGCGCTACTCGCCACGGCCGGGCTGGTGTTGACCATCTACACGGTCATCAAGGTCGAGGACCACGGGTGGCTCTCCGCCCATACGGTGGGCCTGGGCGCGTTGGGTATCGGCTTGTTGGGCGCGTTCGTCGTACGCCAGGCCAAGGCACGCACCCCGCTCATGCCTCTGCGGATCTTCCGCTCGCGCAATGTCACGGGCGCCAATGTCGTCCAACTACTCATGCTCGCAGCGCTGTTCTCGTTCCAGATCATGGTCGCGCTGTATCTCCAGAACGTGCTCGGCTACGACGCGGCGGAGACCGGCCTCGCGATGCTCCCGGCGGCCGTTGTCATCGGGGCGGTCTCGCTGGGTGTTTCGGCCCGACTCAACGCGCGGTTCGGCGAACGGAACGTCCTGCTCACGGGTTTGCTGCTGCTGATCGCGCTCCTCGCACTGCTCACCCGCGTACCGGTGCACGCGAACTACGTCACCGACGTCCTCCCGCTCATGCTGCTGGCAGCGGGCTTCGGGCTGGCGCTGCCGGCCCTGACGACGCTCGGCATGTCCGGGGCGAAGGAAAGCGACGCGGGGCTCGTCTCGGGGGTGTTCAACACCACCCAGCAGGTCGGTATGGCGGTGGGCATCGCCGTCCTCTCCACGCTGGCGGCATCGCGCACGGAGGGCCTACTGGCGGCGGGCGACAGCCGCCGCGAGGCGTTGACCAGCGGTTATCATCTGGCGTTCGGGGTGGGGACGGGGCTGCTGGTGACGGCGTTCGGGGTGGCGGCGGCGGTGCTGCGGACATCGGAGTTGCGGACGTCGGAACGCAAGGACGTCGCGTGATGACGGAAGATCTGGCGCGGAGACGCAGGCCGGGCACCGGGCCGGGGCCGCGTGCTCTCACGGACGACGAGTTGTGCGCACTCCTGGGCGGGCAGCAGTTCGGCGTACTCGCGAGCGTCAGACGCACGGGTCATCCGCACCTGTCCACCGTCGCCTACCACTGGGACGCGGTGGAACGCGTCGTCCGTATCTCCACGACGGCCGACCGGCTCAAGGTCCGCCAACTGCGGCATGATCCGCACACCGCACTGCATGTGCGAGGCCCGGACGTCATGTCGTTCGCGGTGGCGGAGGGCGAGGCGGAGGCGTCGGCCGTGGCGGGCGACGAGGTCGGCAGGGAACTGCTGTCCCTGACGGCGGGCTTCGCCGATCCGGCGGACGATCGGCGCTTCCTTGAGCAGATGGTGACGGACCGTCGGACGGTGATACGGATCCGCGTGTCGCGCCTGTACGGAACAGCGCTGGACGTAGCCGCCCATGTGGCCCCCGTGGTGGCCGACGAGGTGGCCGCCGATGCCGAATAATCGGCCGGATGACTTCCCCTCCGAGCTGGGGGCGCGCGGAGCGCCTCGACGCCGACACCTTGGTCGCGGCCCTGTACGACGAGACGGGTGTACGCCTCACCGTGGAGGGCCCCTGCCCGGGAGGGCAGGTCGGCGCCGCGTACGTACGCCGGCCGGACGGCCACCGGTCCGTACTGAAGTGGCGGCCGCACACGACGGTCGCGGAGGTACGGTCCGGCCCGCTCGCGGTCAGCGAGATCCTGCGGGCGGACGGATTCCCCTGCCCGGGGACGGAGTTGGTCGCGCAGGTCGGCCACGCGGTGGTGACGGTGCAGGAATTGCTGCCCGGTACGACGATGGACCGCCTCGACCACGACGGCCTGGACCAGGCCCTGTCACTCAACGCGGCACTGACCGACCGCCTCGCCGACCACCCCGAGATCCCCCAACTGCCCCTGTACCTACGGTCCGACGGCCCGGGTTACTGCCTGCACGAACCACTACGCCGGCACAGCGCGCGCGGCGCGGCGCTGGAGCGCCGCATCGTGGAGGTGGGAGACGAGTACCCCGACCACCTGACGGGGTCCGACGCGGTGCACAACGACTTCCACCCGGGCAACTTCCTGGCCGAGAACGGCGAGATCACGGGCATCATCGACTGGGACGGCGCGGCCCGCGGCGACCGCCGCTTCGACCTGGTAACCCTACGCTTCGGCCTCCACGGCACCCGCCCGGCCACGGGGGTAACACCCCGCCTGGACGCGCTCCTGGACGCCTTCCCACCGGAGGTCCTACGCCCGTCGTGGGCGCACATGAGCCTCCGGATGACGGACTGGGCGATCAGACACTTCCCGCCTGAGCAGGTGCCATCGTGGCTGAGCTTGGCGGAGGGCCGCCTGTAGGTCGGGGGCGGGGGGTGCTTGGCCGACTGCGGGTGCGGGTCACGGCGCATGGGCCGGGGATTGTGTGGGCCGGAGGGATTAGCCGCCCGTAGGGCCGCCCCTGAGGTTTCAGTGTCGCGGCTCCGGCCCGGGCGTCAAGGGCGCTCCTGCGTCGCGTCGGCTTCGCCGATTGCGCTGCGCTCCACCCTTGCCCCCCGAACCTCCACCGCAAGTACCTCTTTTTTTGGGGGGGCGGCCGGGGGGACCACGGGCAAGCTGTGCTCGCGGTGACGGCTGCTTGCCCGGGTGCGGGTGCCACGCACCCGTTGCATGGGGCGACTCGGGCCGTCTCGGCGTCCACCCCCACCGGGTAGCGGTTGCGACTCATGCCCCGCTGGTCACTCGGGGTGGGTGGGGGACGGGAGGGTGCCCTGGCGGAGGAAGCGGGGCCGGGGCAACGGACCGGCGGGTGGGACGGGTGTGACTGGGGTGACGAGGGATAGCTCCTGGGGCGGTGGCCCGGAGCCTTTTGCGTGGGTGGTTGCGTTAGGGGCGCCATCGGGCGCCCCCGGCCGTTGGAGCGACCCCGACGGTGGGGCGGGTGTGACGGAAGGGACGCGGGATGGCCCGTGGGGCGACCGTCGGGCGCCTTATGCGTCGGGCGTTGCGTTAGGGGCGCTGTCGAGGTCACCCAGCCCCCAGATGGGCCTGATGGCGGGGTGGAAGTGGGCGGCCGCCGGGGCCTGTTGCGCGGGCGGGTACCCGCAGCCCCTGCCGGGTGCCTCCCTGGGCACACAGGTCACACCCGCCCCACCGCTCGGACACTCCACCGGCCTGATGCGCCCCGACGCGCGCTTAACGCAACCACCCACGCATAAGGCTCCACATGGCCGCCCCACGGGGCATCTTCCATCACACCCGTCACATCCGACTCACCGCCCGGTGCTTGCACCGCCCTGATGCGTCCCGTGGCGCGTCTAACGCAACCGCCCACGCAAAAGGCGCCCGACGGCTGCCCCACAAGCAATCCCTCGTCCCACCCGTCCCACCACCCACCCCGAGTGACCAGCGGGGCATGAGACTCAGCTACTACCCGGTGGGGGCGGACGCCGAGACGGGCCGAGTCGCCCCATGCAACTGGTGCGCGGCACCCGCACCCGGGCAAGCACCCGTCACCGCGATCCCAGCCTGCCCGTGGTCCCCCCGGCCGCCCCCCCAAAAAGAGGTACTTGCGGTGGAGGACCGGGGGTCAAGGGTGGAGCGCAGCGGAATCGGCGTAGCCGACGCGACGCAGGAGCGCCCTTGACGCCCGGACCGGAACCGCGACACTCAACCCCCAGGGGGCGGCCCCACGGGCGGCTAATCCCTCCGGCCCACCCAACCCCCGGCCCATGCGCACTCACCCGGACCTGCGGGGCATGAATCTCAGCCCATACCCGGCGGGGACGGACGCCGAGACGGCCCGAGTCTCCCTCTCCGGCATGTGGATGTGGCAACTCGATGTCCAAGCAAGGGCGAACACCACGCCACCGCCGTCACACCGGCCAACACCGAACCCAAGCTCCGCGAACTGTTCGCGAAATTCCAGGCCAAGCACCTACCGCTGACCGGGCGGATCGCGGAACTGCTGGTGGCCCACCCTCTTTGCGTCAGACCGGAGCCCGGCTCCTCGATTTGTGGTGAACATCCGTCCCGGCGGAGAAACCAGCAGTTCAAACGGGCCTTCCTCCTCTGCGCATTCGCCGCGTTGAGCGGCCAGCCCTCCCGGGCCTCTTACGACAAGAAGCCGGAGCTTCTCCAGCCAGTGCGTTCAGTTCCTGGCCCATGCCGACCTGACCCGCACCCGCCCGCACCCGCCCCGCGTGCCCCCACGCGACCGCCGCGCGGCGCCCGTTACCGCCCCCCCCGCTCGCAACCAGCGTCCCCTTCCCCCGCGTCATCTGGGCATGAACCAGATCGTCCTCATGTCCGATCCACAGATCGCCGCCATCTCCATCGCCGAGTGCCGCGAACCGCTCGTTGACGTGCGGGCGCGTGGCGCGTTGCTTGTCGATTTGCGGGCGACCGAGGGGGGCGGGGTGGATGCTCTGTATCTGCGCGAAGGCGTTCACGACCGGCTTGTCCGGGCTCAGGGGCTGCTGCCCGCCGGGTTTCGGCTGTTGTTCATCGAGGGGTACCGGCCTCCCGCGTTGCAGCGGCGGTATTTCGACGGATACGCCGCGCAGTTGCGGGCCGCTGGGCCGGAGTTGTCCGCGCAGCAAGTGCGCGACGCCGCCAGTCGGTTCGTATCGCCGCCGGAGATCGCACCCCACAGCGCCGGCGCCGCCGTTGATCTCACCCTCGCCACCGCCGACGGGCGGGAGGTGGACATGGGGACCGCCGTGAACGCCAACCCCGAGGTCAGTGCGGGCGCCTGTTACACCGCGGCGGACGGCATCACGCCCGAGGCGCGGGCCAACCGCGAGATCCTTTGCGCCGCGCTGAACTCGGCCGGGCTCGTCAACTACCCCACCGAGTGGTGGCACTGGTCCTACGGCGACCGTTACTGGGCCCTCGCCACCGGCGCCGACCACGCCGTCTATGGCCCGCTGGAGCACGGGCCCTTGGAGCACGGGGCGCTGGATACGGCGGACGGAGTACAGAGCGCGTGATCATCTGGCTGAACGGCACCTTCGGCGCCGGAAAGACCACCACCGCCCGTGAACTCGTCCCGCTCATCCCCGAGTCGCGGATCTTCGACTCCGAGTACGTCGGATACATGCTCCAGCACGTGCTGGACACCGTTCCCCACGACGACTTCCAGGACTGGACGCCCTGGCGCGGCCTGGTCGTCGAGACGGCAGCGCAGTTGCTCGACTACGTCGGCGGCACCCTCGTCGTCCCGCAGACGGTGCTCGTCGAGCGGTACTGGACGGAGATCCGAACCGGCCTGGAGGAGCGGTCGATTCCCGTGCGTCACTTCGTGCTGCACACCGACCGCGACACCCTCGTCCACCGGATCGACACCGACACTGCGGAGGAGAGCCGGAACGCCGGGCCGTGGCGGCGCAACCACCTCACCCCGTACGAGGAGGCCCTGCCCTGGCTGCGGGCGGCGGCCACCGTCCTCGACACGACCGGCGTTGCGCCCGCCCAAGTGGCCCGCCAGATCAGCCGTTTGGCGTCGGCCGCAGGGCCGCCGGCAGCGGGCGACGGTGGACCACGTCCAGGCGGGACACCGCGCGGGTGAGTGCCACGTAGAGCCGGTGCGCGCCGCGGGTCTCCGCCTCCGCGATGGCCGCCGGTTCGGCGAGTACGACGTGGTCGTACTCCAGCCCCTTCGCCGCGGCGGCGGGCAGCACCGTCACCCTCGCGGCGTCGGCGCCGAGTTCGGCCGCTGTGGCTGTACGGATGCCGGCGGCGGCGAGGGCCGCGCGCAGTCGGTCCGCCTCGGGGGCGTCCGCGATGACGCCGATCGAGCCCTCGTGGGTGAGGGCGTCCCGTATGGCGTCGGTCACCCCGGCCGTCAATGAAGCGACATGACGGATCGTCAACTCACCGTCTCGGCGCAACGACCGTGCCGGCGGTACGTCGACGTCCAGCGTGCCGAGCAGGCGGTTCGCGAGTTCGAGTACCGCTGCGGGCACCCGGAAGCCGACGGTCAGGGGGACCACGGCGGCGTCCGGTTTGCCGAGATGCGCGAGGAGCTGCGGCCAGGAGGTGGCGGCCCACGGGGTGGTGCCCTGCGCGAGGTCGCCCAGCACGGTCAGTGAGCCGAACCGCGCGCGGCGGGCGATGGCGCGGCACTCCATCGGCGAGAGGTCCTGCGCCTCGTCGATGACGATGTGGCCGTAGCCCTCGGGGTGTTCGGCGAGACCGGCGAGTTCGTCCAAGAGGACGAGGTCGGCTGCGGACCAACCGCGCGACCTGGCGGCGCGGGTGGTGCGCGTGGCACGCGCGGCGCCGCCGCGCCCCGACCCCGGCCGGTGGATCGCGCGCTGCTCGTCGGGCGTGAGGAGCCCGTCGGACCAGCGCGCCGGGTCGGCGAGCACCTCGGCCAGTACCTCCTCCGGCGTCGTCTTCGGCCACGCGGTGTCCAGGTACGCGGTGACGGCGCGCGAACTGCCCACCCGCTGGGTCCACTTCGCCGGTCTCGGCCCCGACCGCCGTTCCGCCTGGAGCTGGATCACCCGTACGACGCGGCTGCGCACGCGGTCACGGCCGACGGCGTACGGCGGTGCCTCCGCACGCACCTCGGCCACGATCCTGGCCAGTTCGTCCAGGCCGATGCGCCAGCGGTACGAGCCGTCGGGGACGGTCACGGGTTCGGTGGGCGCGGACACCCACCCGTACAGGGCCCGTTGCAGCACCTCGGCCATGCGGGCGTCGTGTTTGACGACGGCGGCGGCCGGTGTGTCCGTCGTGTCGACGGGGTGGCGGGCGATCTCGTCGGCGACGGTGGACTGCCGGATCCCGATCTCGCCGAGGGCGGGCAGCACCTCGGCGATGTACGACAGGAACGTGCGGTTCGGACCGAGGATCAGCAGGCCGCTGCGGCGGATCCGCTGCGGGTAGGTGTAGAGGAGGTACGCGGCGCGGTGCAGACCGACGGCGGTCTTACCGGTGCCAGGAGCGCCCTGGACGCAGACGGATTCGGTCAGTTCGGACCGTACGAGTTCGTCCTGCTCGGGCTGGATGGTGGCCGCGATGTCGCGCATCGGGCCGACGCGGGGCCGCTCGATCTCGCCGGTGAGGATGGCGCCGGCGGCTGCGGATCCGCCGTCGTCCGACGTGATGTCCAACCCGCCGCCCGGGAGCAGCCGTTCGTCTTCCAGGCTGGTCAGATCCTCCGGCTCCCCCTTGCTCCACGGCGCCCAGCCGAATCTGCGCCGGACGGCCACGCCTTGCGGGTCGGTGGGGCTCGCCCGGTAGAAGGCGCGGGCTACGGGGGCGCGCCAGTCCACCACCAGCGGTGGGGCCGAGGGGTGTTCGGTGATGCGGCGACGGCCGATGTGGTAGCTCTGACCGCGGTGGTTGCCGGTGGTGGTTTCCGCGATGGCCTGGGCGCTGTCCCCGTTGGCGGTGTGCGCAGCGCTCCCCGTGGCGGTCTGCGCGAAGTCGAGTCGGCCGAAGAACAGCGGGCTGTCGGGTTCGAGGTTCAACTCCTTTGCGTAGCTGCGCAGATGGCGGCCCAGGACTTCGGCGTCGGCCCCGGAGGCGAAGGCGTTCTCGCCGGTGACGACCTGCTCGTCGGCGTCACTCACCATGCCGAGATAGGCGGCGCGACAGGTCTCGTGGTAGGTCCGCTCACGGTCGAGAGCGCGGGCGAGATCCGGGGGCGAGGCATGGTCCCGGTCCGGGTCTCGGTCCCGGTCCCGGTCTCGGTCTCGGTCCGGGTCTCGGTCTCGGTCCGGGTCTCGGTCTCGGTCCGGGTCTCGGTCTCGGTCCGGGTCCGGGTCCGGGTCCGGGGCATGGGCATGGGCATGGGTATGGGCATGGGTATGGGCAGCGCCAAGGTCAGGTGCGGTCATTCCGCCGAGAATAACGCGTAACCGAGTTAAAGATTTAACTCGGTTACGCTATTCGCCCAGCCGCGTGCCCAGTCCCGTACGCAGCCGCTCGAACGCCACCTCCGTCGCCGCCACCGCGTCCGGATACACCTGCCCCGCCGCCTCCCCCGCCGCGATCCGCCGCCAGTTCTCCATCGCGAGCACCCGCTGGACCGCGACGATCTGGCCCGCGTCGAGCCGCCCCTCGATCCCGCCGCCGAGCGCGGCGGCCAGCGCGTCCTCGGAGCGCTGCTGGTACGCGTACGCCCGCGCGACCAGGCTCGGCGTGCCGTACAGCAGCCGGTGGTACGCGAGCACCTGCTCGTGGTCGTTGAGCCCGGTCACCGGATCGCGCCGGTCGAGCCCAGCGCGGAAGTGGCGCCGCAGCGCTTCGAGCGGCGGTACGTCCTCGGGCCGGCCGGCGACGACCCTGGCGGCCTCGTCCTCATGGTCGGCGACGCGATGCAGTACGAGGTCTTCCTTCGCGGGGAAGTACCGGAAGAGGGTCGGCTTGGAGATGTCGGCGGCGGCGGCGATCTCGGCGACCGAAACGTCGTCGAAGCCGCGCTCCAGGAAGAGCGCGACAGCCACCTCCGAGATCGCCTCGTAGCGCTGCTGCTTCTTGCGCTCGCGCAGACCGGGGGCGGAGGCAGAGGCAGAGGCAGGGGCGGGGGCGGGGGTGCCGTTCTCGTACGTCACCAGCTCACCTCCGTTCCCTGTGCCGTACATCCGTAGGTCCGCCTGTACGTCCGTCCGTGATCGACATCCATTCTAGTAATCCGTAACGAGGAGTTGCTTCATGGACGTGACGATCATGGTCGCCCCCGCGTCCAGCAGCTTGCGTTCCTTCGCCTCGTTGCGTGCGTAGCCGATGAAGGCGACTCCTGCCTGGCGGGCCGCCGCGTGATCCGCCGGGGCGTCTCCGATCATCAGCGACTCGGCGGCGCTCGCTCCTGTTGATTTCAGGGCCCGGACCAGAGAGTCGGGATGTGGCTTCATGAGCCGCAGGTCCTGTCCGCGGCCGTGGATGTGCGGCTCGAAGCAGGCGAGCAGGCCATGGATATTCAGGTAACTGGACACCGAAGAAGCCGAGTTGTTGGTCGTGATCGCCAGCGTGCGGCCGGTCGCGTAGAGGGCGTGGATCAGCTCCTCGGCGCCTTCGGTCGGGGTCGCGCTTCTCGCTGCCCGTAGTTCGTGGTCCGTGAGCAGCGCTTCGAGTTCGGCGACGAGTTGTGCCTCCCGAGCGGCCTGCCGGTCGAGCGCTCGCAGCACCGCGTGGGGGTCCTGACTGGCCGCGTCGGCCGGGGACAGCAGGTGGGACCGGTCGCGCAGGCGGACCCGTTCGACGAGGTCGTTCGTCACCGCCGCTGCCGGGTGGCCCGCGAAGAGACGGCAGACCGGGCCGTCGAAGTCGAACATCACGCAGGTCGCCGACTCAAGAAGGGCCACTAGGTCCGCCATGATGTCCCTCCCCGGCGTCGTTGGGCGACCTCAACGTTCGGCCAACTCCCCCATCGTGGCCACCACCAGCTCCATATCCGCACCCGCGTCGACCAGCAGCTTTCGTTCTTCGGCGGCGCGGTGATATCCGATGAATCCCATTCCCGCCGCGCGCGCCGCGACAAAATCGGACGGCGCGTCGCCGATCAGAAGATAACGGTCCGCATCGCGCACTTCCTCCAGCATCGCCTTACGCAGGGCGTGCGGGTGCGGCTTCATGAGCGCCACGTCGTCGTCCCTGCCGACGATCGGACCGTCGAAGTAATCCAGCAGAGCGACCCGCTCCAGAAAGAGCTTCACACATTCGGCGTCGTTATTCGAAGCTACGGACAGATGACGCCCGGTCGCTCGCCAGCCCTTGATGAATTCCGCAACTCCCGGCGTCAAAGTGGCACTGTGCACCGACTTCGCTTCCCGCATCGCGAGTTCGTCCCGCATCGCCAGGTGGAGGTCCTGCCACCTCGTCTCCGCAACTCTTCCCTTCGCCTCCTCACCGAATCGCCGGTAGATACGGTGCGGGTCCTGGCAGGACTTCATGTCGTCCAGTTCAAGGCCGTAGGATCCCGCAATGGCGAGCAGGCTTTCGGCGATAAGAGGCGCCGTGCTCCCCTCGGGAGTTCCGTCGGCGAAGAGACTGGCGATCGGGCCGTCGAAGTCGAGCACGATACATTCGGCCGCGTCGAGCGCGGAGCTGATCGGGTCCGCGTGCGGGTGCGGGTGCGGGTGCGCGGGCTCGGGCTCGGGCTCGGGCGCAGGTGCAGGCGCAGGCGCAGGCGCGTGCCGCAGACCACTGTCGTTGACTTGGAACAAGATCAGAAATTCGCTTTCTTGGCTAGGTTCTTCCAGTTCGAGTCGAAGAACGCCTGGTACTGCTGCACAATGCCGTCGGCTTCCGGCGCCCCCGCCTCGGCGGAGTCGACAGACGAGCGGTACGGATACAGCGGCGATCCGGTGGTGCCGTAGGAGTCGAAAATGGGCACGTTCGCCGCGTCGCGCGAGAGGAAGACCGCGTTCTCCTGGACCACGTAAGGAGCTTGCAGCACAAGATGCTTGTTGATGATGTACAACTTCATCTGCGGCGAGAAAGGCACCAGTCGGATCTTGACTTCCACCTCGGCCACCGCGCCGCTCCGCTGCAACTCGAACAGGGATTCTCGCAACATGGAGGCATGACTTCGCAGAATCCCTCCCAGCCGGTGACGGATCTTGACGCGTTCCTCCTCGCCCGCGGCTTCATCGGTCGGACGAGGTATGGAGAGGAACGGCGAATCCGTATCAGGAAGCATGAGCCGCGCTTTGATGCTCTGCGGGGGCTTGTTGGTGTTGTCAAGGATCAGATCCTTCTGATCCGAGACGCGTTTCGCCAGGGATTCCGTCGTCATCGAGAAAACGTCCAGTGTCACTTCCGATGCCTCGAACGCCTCCTGGATATAAGGCTGCAGGCGCACGCTAGGAACCAGCTCGGAGACGAAGTTCTCGCCTTCCGCCTCTGAAGGGGCAGACCTAACCGAAGAACCCGAGGAAGCCGAAGAACCCGAGGAAGCCGAAGGGTCGGACGCGACGAACATCCCCTGGCCGCGTCGCGTGACGATGAGGCCATCCCTGCGGAGCAAGTTGATGGCCTCCACCACCGTGGGCCGGGACACCCGCGACTCTTCGGCCAGTTCGATCTGCGTAGGCAGCTTGTCGCCCGGCCTGTAGGCACCGCTGTTGATCTTCGCCCTCAGCTCGTCGGCCACACGGCGGTAATGGGCGTGCCTTACGTCTTCCCGGCCCGGCTCGTCACTTGTCACCGAGCAAACATACAACTCGCAGACATGCAGGGACAGCCAACCATCGGCGCCCTACAACCAGTCAACTTCCACCCACAGTAGCCAGGCCGGCAGGTTGACTTCTGTCAAGTCAACTCCGTTGCCAAGGAGTTGTCATGCCGCTACCCTAACAACTAGTTAGATTTGTATGGGTTGTACGGAGTCAGCACCGTCACCCACGAAGGAGTGGCCACCATGCCAGTGATCGCCTTCGCACTAGAGCAGTTCATAAGCTGGAAGTACGGAACCGTCGGAGCAGTCGCACTCATCCTGCTCAGCGTCGGACTCAAGGCCAAGAACTCCACCTGCGCCGGCGTCGGCGCCATCCTCCTCGCCCTGCTGGTCATGCAGCCGGGGATGGGCTGAGCGCTCAAGCGTTACGCCGCGTCCGCACCGCCGTCCGCACCGCCGTCCGCGCCGTCGTCCCCACCCCGTTCGCTAACGCGCCGCGCCCAGCGCCTTCGTCGTGGCGTGGTACCGGTTCAGCAGCAGCGGGCGCGCCCAGCGGATCGGCGGTGGGAAGTGGGCCAGCATGTCCGGGCAGCCCTGGACCGGGTCCGGGTCTTCCAGCAGGCCGATGACCAGATGCGGGCCGGTGCGTGGCCCGCCGTGCACGACGGCCTTGCGCAGCCGCGCGACGTCCGCGTCCGGCACGTACGGCAGCAGCTTCCGCAGGACCGGCTCCTCGTCCGCCAGGTGGCCGATGAGCAGTTCGTCGACCCTGCGGGCCGGCGGCAGTGCCGCCTGCGCCGCCGCGGCCCGGTCGGCGCGGTCAGCGCGGTCCCTGCTGCCGTCCAGCGCGGCGAGTGCGTCAACTTCCTTGCTCAGCCTGCGTAGTTCGATGTCGAGCGCCAGATGCTCCCGGCTCAGCGGCGCCAGTTCGCCGGCCGCCGTCGGGCACAGTTCGCGCAGCACCGGCCAGAACAGGTCGTCCTCGCTCGTGTGGTGATGGCGGACGAACCGGATCAGCCAACGCGCCGTCCCCACCAGGGCCTTGACGTCCACCGACTTCTCGCGGGCGAGCCGGTCGAGAGCCCCGGTCACCAGGGCGGTGCCCCGGCGCATGATCGCGTGCACCGCGATCAGCTCGTCGTACATACGTGAGCCCTGGGGCTCGGGCGCTGTTGTGGCCGCCATCGTCTGTCCCTTGTCCGCCGGATCCCGGCCGTCCGTCGACCCGGCTGCCTGCCGGATCCCGGCTGACCGTCGACCCGGCTGTCCGTCGGATCCGGCTGTCCGTCAGATCCGCTGTCGGTCAGATCCGCTGTCGGTCGGATCCGGCTGCCTGTCGGATCCGGCTGCCTGTCGGATCCCGGCTGTCCGTCGGATCCCGCTGTCCAGTGGATCCGGCTGTCCGTACGATCCCGCACCGGTTCCGCAATCCAGCGCACCATATCCGGATATCGGACACTTTAGGGCGTCTGCGGCAGTGTGTCCCTCCGTATCCACCCCGGACCGAGAGTGCGGACCCCCGCACCCACCACTGCCCGCAGGCGCAGAATGGAGGGCATGACTGAGACCAACGGTTCGATGCCGGATTGGGAGAAGCGCTTCAGGGCGCCTCGCGTATCGCTGCCCGACTGGGCCGAGGACGCACCCGACCGGGCGCTGTTCGTGTCGAACGCGACCGGGACGTACGAGCTGTACGCCTGGGACCGTGCCACCGGGGAGCAGCGACAGGCGACCGACCGGCCGACCGGGACGACGGACGGGGTGCTGTCGCTCGACGGTGAGTGGATCTGGTGGTTCTCCGACACCGACGGGGACGAGTTCGGGGTCTGGATGCGGCAGCCGTTCGGCGGCCAGCAGTCCGCCGACGAACCGGCCGCCCCCGGCCTCGACCCGTCGTACCCCGCCGGACTTGCCCTCGGCCGGGACGGTACGGCGGTCGTCGGCCGGTCCACCGACGAGGACGGGTCGACGCTGCACGTCGTACGGCCCGGCGCGGCGCCCCAGGAGATCTACCGGCACCGGGAGTCCGCCGGTGTCGGGGACCTGTCGTACGACGGCTCGCTGCTCGCGATCGAGCACACCGAGCACGGCGACGCCATGCACTCGGCGCTGCGCGTGCTGCGGCTGGACGGCTCCGTCGTCGCCGAACTCGACGACACGGCGGGCGGCACCCGCGAGCTGGGTCTTGAGGTGCTCGGGTTCGCGCCGGTCGAGGGCGACAGCCGGCTGCTCGTCGGCCATCAGCGGCGCGGCCGCTGGGAGCCGGTCGTCTGGAACCCGCTGACCGGGGAGGAGACGGAACTCGCCATCGACCTGCCGGGGGATGTCAGCGCCGAGTGGTATCCGGACGGCTCCGGGCTGCTGATCGTGCACAGCTTCGAGGCGCGGGGCGAGCTGTGGCGGTACGACTTCGCGAAGAGCGCCCTCGTACAGATCGAGACCCCCGCGGGGTCCGTGTCCGGCGCGACGGCCAGGCCGGACGGGACCGTCGAGTACCTGTGGTCGTCGGCAGCCCGCCCCTCCGAGGTCCGCTCGACGGCAGGTGGTGTCGTGCTGGACGCCCCCGGCTTCGCTGCGCCGCCGTCCGTGCCGGTCGAGGACGCCTGGGTCGAGGGGCCCGGCGGCCGGGTGCACGCGCTGGTGCAGCGCCCGTCCGGCGAGGGGCCCTTCCCGACGGTCTTCGAGATCCACGGCGGTCCCACCTGGCACGACAGCGACGCGTTCGCCGCCGGTCCCGCCGCCTGGGTCGACCACGGATACGCGGTCGTCCGGGTCAACTACCGCGGCTCGACCGGCTACGGGCGCGAGTGGACCGACGCGCTCAAGCACCGGGTCGGCCTGATCGAGCTGGAAGACATCGCGGCGGTACGGGAATGGGCGGTCTCCTCGGGCCTCGCCGACCCGGCGAAGCTGGTCCTGGCCGGCGGCTCGTGGGGCGGCTATCTGACGCTGCTGGGCGTCGGCACCCAGCCGGACGCCTGGGCGGTGGGCCTGGCCGCCGTACCGGTCGCCGACTACGTGACGGCGTACCACGACGAGATGGAGGCCCTGAAGGCGATGGACCGCACGCTGCTCGGCGGTACGCCCGAGGAGGTCCCGGAGCGGTTCGCGGCGTCGTCGCCGCTGACGTACGTGGACGCGGTACGCGCCCCGGTCTACATCTCGGCCGGCCTCAACGACCCGCGCTGCCCGATCCAGCAGGTGGAGAACTACGTGGACCGCCTGGCCGCGCGCGGCGCGGTGCACGAGGTGTACCGGTACGACGCGGGGCACGGCTCGCTGGTGGTGGAGGAGCGGATCAAGCAGGTCCGGCTGGAACTGGACTTCGCCGGGCGGCACCTGCGGTAAGCAGCCTGGGGGTTGCGGAGGAGGGGCGGACGGTCGGGGGCGCGCGGGCGGGCCCTCGACCGTCCGCCCCTTCGGCTTGGCGAGCCGCCTGCCGAATGCCCGGCTGCTGGAGGCCAGGCGCCGGCTACCGGCCGTCGAGTGCCTGGTGCCTGGTCTCGGCTACCGGCCTGCCCGGGTGCAGCGGAGACCTGACGCGTGCAAAGAAGGGGCGGGCGGCCCCCCGACCGTCCGCCCCTTCGGCTCCGCGAGCCGACCACCGGCTGCTGGCTACCGGGGTGCCAGGCGCCGAGTACCGGCTGCTGGGCGCTGGGCGCTGACTGTCCGGCTAACGGGTGCCTGGCGCCTGGCGCTACCTGGGGCTACCTGGGGCCAGGTGCCAAGTGTCCGGCTGCGTCTGCCAATTGCCAGCTACCGGGTGCTGGCTGCCGGCTGCTAGGTGCCAGGTGCCGGGTGCCGAGTACCGGCTGCTGGCTACCTGGCGTCGGGGACCTGGTCGCGGCTACCGGCCGCCCGCTGACCGCGCCCGGTCTCGGCTACCGAGTGCCGGGGGGGCGGCCCCTGACTGCCGACTACCGGCTGCTCGTTACCAGGTGCCGACTACCGGCTTTCGGCTATCGGCTATCGAGACCGGGTGCCGGGCATCGGCTACCGGCCGCTGCCCCCTGCCCAGCGTCGGTAACGAGTGACGGGGATCGGCCCCTGACTGCCGACTACCGGCTGCCGACTGCTCGCTACCGCCGGCCAGCGGGGTCGGCTACCGGCTGTCGGGCCGACTGCTCGCTACCGGGTGCCAGGCGCCGAGTGCCGGCTACCTGGTGTCGGGTGCCAGACCTGACACGTACAGAGAAGGGGCGGGCGGCCCCCCGACCGTCCGCCCCTTCGGCTCCGCGAGCCGGCTATCGGCGACCGGCGGACCGGCTATCGGGTGCCAGGCATCGGCTACCTCGGGCCTGGTGTCGAGTGCCTGGTGCTGGCTACCCGGCTACCGGGCGCCCGCCGCCCGCCGCCCGGTATCGGCTACCCGGCGCCCGCCGCCGACTGCCCGCTGTTCGTTACCGGCTACCGGGTTACGTGTCAGTCGGCAGCCCCCTCAGGTCCAGCCGTCCCAGGCGTGCCGGGTCCGCCAGGATGTCGATTTCGGTGATCTTTTCGTCTCTGATGACGAACGCCGCCAACGACAGTGGGCGCTGGTCCGCGTCGAGCGCGATCAGGCCCGGGGCGCCGTTGACCAGTACCCGTCGGGTGACCTGGGCGAGGGGGCGGAAGGTGAGTGCCTGGTCCACCACCGCGTGCGCCCCGCGCACCACCTTCGACGCCCATGCGCCTGCCGCCGCGGCACCCACAACCGACTCGCCGACGTCGACGCGCAGCACCACCTCCGGGTCGAGGAGCGCGAGCAGCGCTTCGAAGTCGCCGCCGCGTGAGGCGGCCAGGAACGCGTCCACCACCGCGCGGCCGCGCGCCGGGTCCGACTCCGTCGCGGGGGCCGGTTCGTTCCCCGCGCCCCGCACCCGGCGGCGGCCCCGGCTCGCGAGTTGGCGCGCCGCCGCAGGGGTACGGTCCACGATGGGCGCGATCTCGTCGAACGGCATGCCGAACATGTCGTGCAGCACGAACGCGAGCCGCTCGGCGGGCGGCAGCGATTCGAGCACCACCAGCAGCGCGAGACCGACCGAGTCCGCCAGCAGCGCCTCGTGCTCGGGATCCGCGCCCTCCGTACCGCTGACGATCGGATCCGGAACGTACACGTCCAGCGGATCCTCCCGGCGGGACCTGCGCGTACGGAGCATGTCCAGGCACACCCGCCCGACGACCGTCGTCAGCCAGCCGGTCAGGTTCTCGACCTCCCGGGTGTCGCTCCGGCTGAGCCGTAGCCACGCCTCCTGCACGGCGTCGTCGGCCTCGCTCAGCGAGCCCAGCATCCGGTAGGCCACGGCCCGCAGATGCGCGCGGTCCGCCTCGAAGCGCTCCGCCAGGAAATCCTCGTCCACGTCCACACCCACGTCCTCGTCCTCTTCCACATACACATGACGGATCCCGGTCGGAGAATGTGACACGAGCGGCCGACGCGGCGTCGGGAAAGGGACCCGGGCCAGGACCACGGGCGGGCGCTGCGTACCGTGGAGGTGTGTACCGGTTCCTGCTGACCCCCCGTTGGTGGGGGATCAATGTCTTCACGCTGCTGGCGATCCCCGTCTGTATCTTCATGGGGACCTGGCAGCTCAGCCGGTTCGAGGACCGCGTCGCCAGCCACGACGCCGCCGAGAACCGCCCGGACCCGGCGAGCCGCGCCGCCGCGCCGCTGGCCTCGCTGCTGCCCGTCGACCAGAACACCTCTGGGCGGCACGCCGAGGCAAGGGGCCGCTACGCGCAGCAGTTCCTGGTGCCCGGCCGGCAACTGGACGGCAAGGACGGCTCGTACGTCCTGACGATGCTGCGCACCGACGGCGGCAAGGCCCTGCCCGTCGTACGCGGCTGGCTGCCCGACGGCAAGCGCCCGCCCGCGCCCCCGCAGGGCGAGGTGACCGTGACGGGCGCGCTCCAGGCGTCCGAGACCACCGGCAGCGACGGGGTACGGTCGAGCGGCGGGCTGCCCGCCGGGCAGCTCGGCATGATCAGCGCGGCCTCACTGGTCAACGTCGTGCCGTACGACGTCTACGACGCGTGGATCACCGTGACCCGGTCGGCCGACGGGCTGCGTGCCGTGCCCGCCACCGCGCCGCAGAACACCGGGCTCGACCTCAAGGCGTTCCAGAACCTCGGGTACACCGGCGAGTGGTTCGTCTTCGCGGGCTTCGTGCTCTTCATGTGGTTCCGGCTGCTGCGCCGTGAGGCGGAGGCGGCGAAGGACCACGCGCTGGGTCTGGACCTCGGCGCCGGGCCGGATCCGGATGCAGGTCCGGGTCCAGGTCCAGCTCCGGGTCCGGGTCTGGGTACTGGTACGGGGACTGGTCCTGACGCCGGCACCGATACGGACACGGACGCGGACGCAGTCGGCCCCGACCGTCACGAAGCGTCCAGCACACCCGTCTTGTAGATCGTCCCCGCACACGCGTTAGGGATCTTCGCCTCGGCGATCGGCTCGCCCGGCGCCGCCGAGTGCTCCACCATCACCGTGCCCGGCTCCGTACCGCCGTCGTCCCTGCCGCCGAGCTGGGCCGTCAGCGCGGCGGTGTTCGCCGTACCGCCGCCGGAGCCGCCGCCCGTACCGGCACCCGGGTCGGTGATCGGACCGGGGCCCGTGCCGCCGTCGGAGCCGCCGACCGAGCCGCTGTTCTCGCCGCCGCCGCCCGCGGGGCCCTCGGACGTCTGGGAGGGGTCGGGGGACTCGTTCTGCGTGGGACAGGTGTCGGACGGCACCCAGGCGAACTGCACCTCGTACGCCGTGGCGGGGGCCAGCAGGAGCGATGTGGCCTGCTCGGAGGGTGCGGGCAGTTGGGTCGCCGCGTCGCCCGACGCGTGCTCCACGACATTGATCTTGCTGGCGTCGGCCGCGCCGCCCGCCTTGAAGCCGATCGCACCCGCGCCGCTGACCGCGCAGTCGCTGCTGGAGACGTTGGAGACGCGGAAGGTGCCGTAGACCGTGCCGTTCGCGTCGGGCGGGCCCGCCTCGGCCAGCGTGACGGCGAGCTGGCTCGGCTCACAGATCGGGGAGTCGGCGGTGTAGCTGTTCGCGGGGCCCGCGCTGTCGTCCGTACCGTCGCTCGCCGCGCCCGAGGCGGCCTCGTCGCCCGGGAAGCTGGTGCTGGAGGGGCCGCCGCTACCGGTGGGGTCGTCGTCCGTCGGCTGCCCGGACTGCTTCTCGGCTCCTGCGGAGTCGGTGCCGGGGCCCGCGCCGCTCTGCGTCTCGTCATGTCCCGCGTTGACGGAACGGCCGCTCGACGTGCCGCCCGAGTGGGCGACATGGATGAACGCGGGGATCGCGGTGCCGCACAGGAGGACGGCGGCGACAGCGCCGACGACGGCCTGGCGCTTCCTGGCCCGCCGGTTGGGTACGGCCGTACGCAGGTGTTGCAGCGCGTCCTCGGACGGCTCCAGGTCCTGTACGGCGGTGTGGAACAGCAGGCGCAGCGCCGACTCGTCGGCTTCCGTCCCGCCGAGCCCGCCGAGCCCCCCGAGCCCCCCGAGCCCGATCGCACTGACGCCACTCGCGTTGGCGCCACTCGCGCTGGCGCCACTCGCGCTGGCGCCGCTCACGCTCCGGACGTTGGTCGCGTCCGCGCGGTCTGCGTCAGCAGCGTCGCCACCGTCACCCTCGGCGGCAGCATCTTCGGCGGCGGCAGCCGCATCGGCTCCCGCGCCCACACGCCCGTCAAGGCCGCTCGGCTCTTTCTCCGGCCCGTTGTCCACTGTTCCGTTCCTACTCGCGTCATCCAGCGGCCTGTCAGGACCCTCGGGCCCGTTCCTGCTGTGGCCACTCATGTCGTGGCCTCCATGGCGACGCGGAGCGCCGCTATGCCCCGCGAGCCGTACGCCTTCACGGAACCCAGGGATATCCCCAGCGTCTTGGCGACCTGCGCCTCGGTCATGTCCGCGAAGTACCGCAGCACCAGCACCTCTCGCTGCCTGCGCTGCAGCCCGCGCATCGCCTTGATCAGCGCGTCCCGCTCCAACTGGTCGTACGCGCCCTCCTCGGCGCTCGCCATGTCCGGCATCGGCTTGGACAGCAGCTTGAGTCCGAGGATGCGGCGGCGCAGCGCCGAGCGGGAGAGGTTCACCACCGTCTGGCGCAGATACGCGAGCGTCTTCTCGGGCTCGCGCACGCGGTTGCGCGCGGAGTGCACCCGGATGAAGGCCTCTTGGACCACGTCCTCGCAGGAGGCCGTGTCGTCGAGCAGCAGCGCGGCGAGACCCAGCAACGACCGGTAGTGGGCGCGGTAGGTCTCGGTGAGGTGATCAACAGTGGTGCCGGCGGCCATCGTCTCGTCAGCACCGTCGCGTTGGGACGGTAGGTGCGTGGGCCGGGCGGCGGGGACAGGAGCGATCACCGGCATACCGCCGGCCGCGCGGGGCCGCCGTAGCGGGCGCACCGCAGCACCGCGTACGGGGCTGAGCACCGGACTGAGCACCGGACTGAGCACCGGGCTGAGCACGGGGCCGATCGCGCCGCGTACCGGGCCGATCGCGCCGCGTACGGGGCTGATCGCCGTGATGTCGAGAACCTCTGCTGCCACGCCTGTTTGACACACTTCCCCCCGTCAGGGTTGTACGCGCACGTCGCGGCATTTGACGCTGCACCCTTTGGCCCCATGTGCACCCGATCTCCCCCAATGCCCCATATTTGCGTCACCGAACGGGGTGACCGCATAGACGCGTTGCCGCCGCCCGGCGGTTGCAGCGTTTACACAGAAAGGCCGGTCTGCATCGTCGGACACGACGACGTCCCAGTTCAAGTGGTCCAGACCGGCGATTTACTCACAGGGCGTGCACAGATCCCACGAAGAGTTCCGAAAGCTATTGCCCGGCAGCCCTGGTGGCCCTGCGCCGCACTCCCGATGCCCCTGCCCAGCAGCCCTGCCGGCCCTGCCCAGCAGCCCCAGCAGCCCCGGTAGCCCCAGCAGCCCCGGTAGCCCTACCCCGCGCTCCTGGTGGCCCGTTCCGCCGCCACCGCCTCGGCGATCTGCGCGATGTTCAGCGCGGCGCCCTTGCGGAGGTTGTCGCCGCAGACGAACAGCTCAAGTGCCCTCGGGTCGTCCAGACTTCGGCGGACCCGGCCCACCCACGTCGGGTCCGTACCCACCACGTCGGCCGGGGTCGGGAAGTCGCCCGCCGCCGGGTTGTCGAAGAGCACGACGCCCGGTGAGGTCGCCAGGATCTCGTGCGCCCTGTCCACCGTCACCTCGTGCTCGAAACGGGCGTGCACGGCGACCGAGTGCGTCGTGATCACCGGCACCTGGACGCAGGTGGCCGTCACCGCCAGCTCGGGCAGGTCCAGCACCTTGCGGGTCTCCTGGCGGATGCCCGCCTCCTCGGACGACCAGCCGCCGTCCTGGAGCGTGCCGGACCACGGCACGACGTTGAGCGCGAGCGGCCCGGAGAAGGGGCCCGTGGTGTCGCCGACGGCGCGCCGCACGTCGCCGGGGTTCGTGCCCAGCTTCGTACCGGCCACGACCGAGAGCTGGCCGCGCAGCGCGTCCACGCCGTCCTGTCCTGCCGCACTGACCGCCTGGTACGAGGAGACGACCAGCTCGCGCAGGCCGAACTCGGCGTGCAGCGCGCCCACGGACACGATCATGGCGAGCGTCGTGCACCCGGGGCTGGCGATGATGCCGCGCGGCCGGGACCTGACGGCGTGCGGGTTCAGCTCCGGCACGACCAGCGGGACCTCGGGGTGCGCCCGGAAGGCCGCCGAGTTGTCCACGACGACGGCGCCCTTGGCGGCGGCGATCGGTGCCCAGTGGGCCGCCACCGCGTCCGGTACGAGGAAGAGGGCGACGTCGACGCCCTCCAGCGCCTCTTCCGTGAGCCCGAGCACCTCGGTCTGCTCGCCCCGTACGGACAGTTTTCGGCCGTCCGTACGGGGTGAGGCGATCAGCCGGATGTCGCCCCAGACGTCGGCGTGCTGGGACAGGATCTGGAGCATGACGGCGCCGACAGCCCCGGTCGCACCGACGACCGCGAGTGCCGGCCTGCCGGTCATCGTCCGCTGCCCCCGTAGACCACGGCCTCGTCGGAGTCGCTGTCGAGCCCGAAGGCGGTGTGCACGGCGCGTACGGCCTCACTCACCTCGTCGGCACGCGTGACCACGGAGATCCGGATCTCGGACGTCGAGATCAGCTCGATGTTGACGCCCGCGTCGGACAGCGCCTCGAAGAAGCCGGCCGTGACGCCCGGGTTGGTCTTCATACCGGCCCCGACGAGCGAGATCTTGGCGATCTGGTCGTCGTAGCGCAGCGACGTGAAGCCGACGGCCGACTTCGTGCGCTCCAGCGCGTCGACGGCCTTGCGGCCCTCGGTCTTGGGGAGCGTGAACGAGATGTCGGTCAGCCCTGTGGACGCCGCCGAGACGTTCTGCACGACCATGTCGATGTTGATCTGGTTGTCGGCGATGGCGCGGAAGATCTTCGCGGCCTCGCCCGGCTTGTCGGGGACACCGACGACCGTGATCTTCGCCTCGGAGGTGTCATGGGCGACACCGGAGATGATGGCCTGCTCCACCGTGCGGTCCCCTTGTGGCTCGTTGCTGACCCACGTGCCCTGCAGTCCCGAGAAGGACGAGCGGACATGGATCGGGATGTTGTAGCGGCGTGCGTACTCCACGCACCGGTGCAGCAGCACCTTGGAGCCGGAGCTGGCGAGCTCCAGCATGTCCTCGAAGGAGATCCAGTCGATCTTCTGGGCCTTCTTGACGACCCGGGGGTCGGCGGTGAAGACGCCGTCCACATCTGTATAGATCTCGCAGACCTCGGCGTCCAGGGCCGCGGCGAGGGCGACGGCCGTGGTGTCCGAGCCGCCGCGGCCCAGCGTGGTGATGTCCTTCTTGTCCTGGGACACGCCCTGGAAGCCCGCGACGATGGCGATGTTGCCCTCGTCGAGCGCCGTACGGATCCGGCCCGGCGTGACATCGATGATGCGCGCTTTGTTGTGGACCGAGTCGGTGATGACACCCGCCTGGCTGCCGGTGAAGGACTGGGCCTCATGGCCCAGATTGGCGATCGCCATGGCCAGCAGCGCCATGGAGATACGCTCTCCCGCGGTCAGCAGCATGTCGAACTCACGCCCGGCAGGGATCGGCGATACCTGCTCGGCGAGATCGATCAACTCGTCCGTCGTGTCACCCATCGCCGACACCACGACGACCACCTGATGGCCGGTCTTCTTGGCGTCGACGATCCGCTTGGCGACCCGCTTGATGCCCTCGGCATCGGCTACGGAGGAGCCTCCGTACTTCTGCACGACAAGGCCCACGTGCGCTCCTCGCTCGATCCATGTGATGCGGTCGTCTCAGTTTAACGAGCGGCCGCACGACGCCCCTGGTGTACCACATGATGAGATGTCCCGCTCACTCCGTGATCACCGACGCCGCATGCGGCCGCTCGGAGGGGATCCATGCCCCGGCACGCGTCACACACACGAAACGTAAGCCACGTCACAGCCGGGCCGGGCACAATGGAAGGTGTCCGGAACGAGACCTCGGGATCCCACAGCTCGGACCTGGGCGGCCGGGGCCCGACAAGGGCGGCCGGCCCGCCGGTGAGGATTGTGATGCGGAAAATCGTCCTGCAGATGTCGGTGTCGCTCGACGGGTTCTTCGAGGGGCCCGAGCGGCAGATCGACTGGCACATGGTCGACGAGGAGCTGGCGGCTCATTTCAACGACGAGTTGCGGAGCATGGGCGGCTTCCTGGACGGGCGGATCACGTGGGAGCTGATGGCGTCCTACTGGCCCACCGCCGACGCCGACCCAGGCAGCAGCCCGGCGACGGCCGAGTTCGCGCGGATCTGGCGGGAGATGCCGAAGGTCGTCTACTCCACGACGCTGGACCATGCCGACTGGAACACCACCGTCGAACGGGAGGTCGATCCGGACGCGATCCGGGCCCTCAAGGCGCAGCCCGGCGGTGACCTGGCCGTCGGCGGGGCGCGGCTGGCGGAGACGTTCCGGCAGTACGACCTGATCGACGAGTACCGCATCTATGTGCACCCGGTCCTCATCGGCCGCGGCACCCCGCTGTTCCAGCCGTCCGACGCCGCCGTGACCGAGCTGCGGCTGGCCGAGACGCGGACCTTCGGCAACGGAGTCGTACTGCTGCGGCACGAGCGGCTCGCGTGAGGGCCGAGGGACGGGGCGGCGCGTCGGCTCGTGGGTCGACTGTCGGACCGGTTGGGAGACCGGCCAGTGGACCCGCCGGTGGACCGGCCCGCGGACCGGCCGGCGGACCCGCCGGTGGACCGGCCCGCGGACCGGCCGGCGGACCGGCCGGCGGACCCGCCGACGGACCCGTCGGCGGACCGG
Organism: Streptomyces sp. NPDC087906; assembly: GCF_055584925.1. NCBI lineage: Bacteria > Bacillati > Actinomycetota > Actinomycetes > Kitasatosporales > Streptomycetaceae > Streptomyces > Streptomyces sp. NPDC087906. Next base: position 513,630 of record NZ_JBVJLC010000001.1, on the reverse strand, counting down.
AGAGCGCTCTCCGTCCGCTGTAAAGTGCAGCCATGAAAAGAGAGTCGGACGCGCAGGCCGGCGGGCCCACGCTGGAGGATGTGGCGCGGGCCGCAGGCGTGTCGCGGGCGACCGTCTCGCGGGTCATCAACGGCATCCGCAACGTCGACCCCGCGATCCAGCAGACCGTGCGCCAGGCCGTCGCCGCCACCGGTTACGCGCCGAACCGCGCCGCCAGATCGCTCGTGACCCGGCGCGCCGAGATCATCGCCCTGGTGGTGTCAGGGGCGGGCGACGCCTCGGAGGCCGGCCAGAACGCCTTCGCCTCAAGGGTGTTCGCCGACCCCTTCTTCGGCCGGGTGGCCAGCGGCGTCATCGGCTATCTGCGGCCACGCTCCATGCATCCGGTGCTGATGTTCGCCGAGACCTCGGCCGCCCGCGAGCAGGTCGTCAACTTCCTGCGGCAGGGCAGCGCCGACGGCGCGCTGATCGTCTCCACGCACGCCGAGGACCCGCTGCCCGCGATGGTCGCCGAAGCGGGCCTGCCCGCCGTGCTGTTCGCCCGCCCCGCCGGGCGCGTACCGATCAGTTACGTGGACCTCGCGCACCAGGACGGCGCGCGGCTGGCCACGGAACATCTGCTGGCGCGCGGCTGCCGGCGGCTCGTGACGATCGCGGGGCCGCAGGACGTCGCGGCGGGCCACGACCGGCTGACCGGCTTCCAGGACGCGATGGCCCGGCACGGCTACCCGTACACCCCGGTGGCCGAGGCGGACTTCACCCTGCGCGGCGGCGAGGAGGCGATGGCCGCGCTGCTCGCGCAGGAGCCCGACCTGGACGGCGTGTTCGCCGCCAACGACCTGATGGCGCAGGGCGCTTGCGTGGTGCTGCGCGAGCACGGCCGACGGGTCCCCGAGGACGTCGCGGTCGTCGGCTTCGACGACAGCTCGGTGGCCGCCGCCGCCCGGCCCGCGCTGACCACCGTGCGGCAGCCGGTCGAGGACATGGCCGCCGACATGGCCCGGCTGCTCCAGGAGCACATCGAGCGCCAGGACCGGGCGGTGACGTCGGTCATCTTCGAACCGGAGCTGGTGGTGCGGGAGTCGGCCTGAGGCACGCTACGGACGCGGATACGCCGGTGCCCGGGACCGAGGTGGTCCCGGGCACCGGCGTAACGGCGTACAGCGCACTCACGCGTACGGCTCAGGCGGCCGACTCGCGCGTACGGCTCAGGCAGCCGACTCGCGCGTACGGCTCAGGCAGCCGCCGCCGTCAGCGCCGCTCTGCGGCGGGCCGTGAGCACCCGGTCCAGCGCCAGCGCCCCCGGCCCGGTGAACACGATGAGCAGGAACGCCCAGCAGAAGAACACCGGCAGCTCGCCGCCGTTCTCCAGCGGGAACAGCCCGCGCGCCTGATGGACGTCGAAGTAGGCGAACGCCATCGACCCCGAGTTCACCAGGGCCGCGGCCCTGGTCCCGAGCCCGAACAACACCAGCGTGCCGCCGACGAGTTGGATGACGGCCGCGTACCAGCCCGGCCACTCACCCGCAGGCAGCGAGCCCCTGCCCAGGATCCCGAAGAGCGACGACGCACCATGGCAGACGAAGAGCAGGGCGACGACGATACGGAACAGGCTGAGCGTGTAGGGCTGAGCCTGGTCGAGGCGTGTGTTCATGAGAGTTCAACTCCCCTCATCGGAAAGCTCGCTGAGATCGTCGGCAGCACGCTCGCCGCCCGTCAGTGGTAGACACCGAACTCGTACAGCGAGTACCCGTAGCCCGTACCGCGCGCCGTGCCCAGCAGCCGGACGTACCGTCCCGTGCCGTTGACGTCGATGTCGTCCACGTTGCCGTTGCCGTCCGTCACCGACTTCACCGTCGTCCAGTTCTGCCCGTCGTCGGACGTCTGGATGTCGTACCCCTTCGCGTACGCCGACTCCCACGCGAGCTGCACGTGGTTGAAGCTCGTCGAGGTGCCCAGGTCGACCTGGAGCCACTGCGGGTCGGCCCACTCGCTCGACCAGCGCGTGCTGAGGTTTCCGTCCACGGCGTCGGCCGCCGTGCACGGGCAGCCGCCCGTCGGGTCGGTCTGGAAGGTCGAGGCGGTGGCGGGCTTGCCCTGCGCGACGTTCGTACCGGCCGGCTTCGGGGCCACGACCTTCAGGGACTTGGTCTCGATGCCGACGTTGCCCTTGCCGTCGGTGGCCTTCACGTAGACCTTGTAGACACCGATCTTCTCGGGCACCTTCGCGGTCAGGGTGCCGTTGCCGTGGTCGGTGGTCGCTGCGGGGACGAGTCCCTTGTCGCCGTCGATGTAGTTGCTGCTGAAGAGGAGTTGGTAGGTGATCTGGTCACCGTCCGGGTCGGTCGTCTTCGTGCTGACCGTCACGTCGGATCCCGCCGCCACCCCCTCGGTGGCACCGTTGACGACCATGTCCGTGATGCGCGGCGGGGTGTTGTCACCGGCCGTGTTGCCGCCGTACGCCTGCTTCACGGTGTAGTACGACAGCCGCTTCAGACCGTCGGGCAGCAGGTTGAACCACACTCCGCCGAAGTCGTTTTCCGTGCCGTAGTGGAACATCGTCGCGCCCAGCGCGACGCCCTGGTGTCCGGTGATGCAGCCCCACGCCTTGGTGTACCCCTCGGCCTTCTGCACGTCGGTGGGCTCGTCGGGCACGCCGTTCGCGTCGTCCGGCACCTCCCACTCACCGGCCGGGCCCGTCTCGGTGACGATGTACGGCTTGGTGTAACCGCCCTGCTCCCAGGTGTTCTTGATGTCGCAGACGGCGTTGTAGGAGTTGACCGCGTACAGGTCGAGGTCGGGCGCGTTCTTCTTGTAGTAAGGCCAGGCGCCGGTCCACGCGTCGGTCGAGGTCACCGGGTGGTTGGGGTCGACGGAGTGGATCTTCTTCGCGACGTCGTTGACGAAGGTGGTGTACGCGTCGCGCTGCCGCTCCAACTCGTCGCCGCTGTAGCAGTTCTGCAGGCCGAGTACGGACTCGTTGCCGACGTTCCACATCAGCACGCCGGGGTTGTCCTTGTAGGTGTCGACCCACTTGGGGAACTCGGCGAGCATGTCGTTCTTGTACGTGGTGTCCGTCAGGTAGTTGACACAGCCGCCGGCACCGGGGCCACCGCCCGGCTGCAGCCAGAAGCCCGCGATGACCTTGACGCCGTTGGCGGCGGCCGCGTCCAGCAGCGGCGCGCTCGTGGCGTCGGTGCCCCAGGTACGTATGGTGTTGACGCCCATCGACGCCACGTCCGGCATGTACTTGGCCGCGTCGGCGACCGAGGGGCCCCAGGTGAGACCCTTGATCTGGTACGGCGCTCCGTCGACGGTGAGCTGCCAATTGCCCTGCGATCCGGTCACCTTGACGACGCTGCCGGCGGCCTGCGCGGCCGGGGCCTGGAGCCCGATGAGGGCTCCGGCGAGCATCGCGGCGGTCGCGGCGGGGGCGACCACGCGTTTGGCGCTGCGGGCCAAGGAGGCCCGGGTGGGGGGACGGTGCATGGTTCCGTGCTCCTTCATGGGGGGACATGGAGTCGGGCGCGGCGGGTCGGGTGGGTCCGGCGCGCCGCGCCCGGGTTGGGAGAGCGCTCTATCGACTGGTCGGGGATGGTGCTTGGCCGAAGAGCGCCGTGAGGGGGCGGCGGGGGTTACGGCAACTGGTAGTTGGCGTTGAGCACCGCGCCCTTCTCGGGGTGGGCTTCGTCGTAGCCGTGCGCGTCACACTGCAGGCCGCCGTTGATGCAGTGGGCGACCATCGCGCTGAGTGTCGCGTTGTCCCAGCCGTTGAAGAAGTCGTAGTGGAACGAGAACCCGGCACCGCTGGCCAGCCGGAGCTTCGACGTGTCACCGTTGACCGGCCAGGCCATCTTGAACTCGATCATCGGCAGCGCCACGGGGTGGTCGGCCGGGCAGACGTTCTGGTTGTTGCCCGAAGCGACCGGGTAGGCCATGTGCGCCTTGTGGTCCGGGGTGTCGAGGTGAATGCCGTCCCAGCAACTCGGCGCCTGGAGACGCAGGTTGAGCTGCGTGTCCGGGGTCGTCGGGCAACTGGCGGGGAAGTCGAAGTTCTTGTACGACGTCCCGCACTCCCAGCCTTCGACCGTGCCCTTGAGGTTCTTGAACTCGTCCTTGGTCTGCATGGGGCTGCCGACCACGAACCGCAGTCCCTTGGGGAACGGGCGGACGCTGGTGTAGTCGTTGACGCTGGACTTGTAGTAGATGGTCTGGGCGCCGACCGGCAGGACCTTCTGGTCCCCGTTGAACAGGCTCGGCATCCAGTACCCGGACTTGTCGCCGGGAGCCAGGCACGCGGTGGTGCCGGTCTCGATCGACGAGGTCGTGGTGTTGGCGTTGGTGAGGCTGTTGCCCATGAAGGTGTGGTCATGGGACTTCCCGGGCTGACCCGGGTAGACGATCGGGTCGTCGGGCAGGGTGTGGCTCGGCGCGCACTTGGCCTGGAACTCGTGGAAGTACGCGTGCGGCGGCTCGTACGTCGACGGGGTGACACCGGTGACCGGCGGGTTGGCCATGATGTATCCGTCGCCGTCCGGGTCGTCGCCCGAAGCCTGCGTGGACGCGGGCATCTTCATCCCGGCCATCTGCATGCCCGAGTGCCCGTCCGATTTCTTCGCCGGCGCAGCCGCGTGCGTGGCTGCCGGCGTCTCTGCGGATGCGCTCCCCATCACCGCGAGACCGCCCACGCCAACCGTGGTCAGGCTCATCGCGGTGAACAAGAGCAGTCCGGAGAAGACTCTGGACCTCCGTGCCATGGAGACCTCCTACTGCGTCATTGCGGATTCCCGGAACCGGACGGCCACCACGACAGGCGCTCGCCGCGGCGGCCGGCCAGCTTGCTGGGAGAGCGCTCTCCCAACTCGGAGTGTTCCGCTCCTGACAAGAGCGTGTCAATACTTCGTGAACGCCTGACGCCCCCTCAGCATCGCGCCGCGGGCCCCGGAACACGCCCCGGCCTGCACAGAGTTCACCTACGGCGGGATGTCACAGAAGTTACGACCAGCCGCGCCGCGCTGCCCGAAGGCGCTAGCTGAAGGTGCGGCGGTAGGTGTTCGGGGTTACTCCTGTCGTCTTTTTGAAGCGGTCGCGGAACGCGGTCGGGGAGCCGAAGCCGACCTGGGCGCCGATGCGTTCCACGGAGTGGGCCGTGGTCTCCAGGAGGTGCTGGGCCTGGCGGATGCGGGCGCGGTGCAGCCACTGGAGCGGGGTGCTGCCGGTCTGTTCGCGGAAGCGGCGGATCAGGGTGCGGGTGCTGGTGCCCGCCTGGGCGGCGATGTCGGCGAGGGTGAGCGCGGAGCCCAGGTTGTCCTGCAACCAGCTCAGCAGGGATTCCAGGGCGGAGCCCTGCGGTGTCGGCGCGTGGTCGTGCACGATGAACTGCGCCTGGCCGCCCTCGCGTTCCAGGGGCATCACGGACAGCCGCGCCGCGTCGGCGGCGACGGCCGAGCCGTAGTCGCCGCGGATCATGTGCAGACAGAGGTCCAGCCCGGCGGCGGCGCCCGCCGAGGTGAGGAACTGCCCGTTGTCGACGTACAGGACGTCCGGGTCGACGTCGATACGGGGATACGTGGCGGCCAGCAGGTCGGTCACGAGCCAGTGGGTGGTCGCCCGCAGCCCGTCCAGCAGCCCGGTCGCGGCCAGCGGGAACGTACCGGTGCAGATGGACGCGATACGCGTCCCGTCAGCGGCGGCGGCCCGCAGTGCGTCGTGGACGGCCGGCGCGAGCGGGGCCATCGGGTCGTTCGTGCCGGGCACGATGATCGTGTCCGCCCCCTTGAGCCCGTCGATCCCCCAGGGCGCGCGCAGTTGGAAGGCCCCGGCGTCGATCTCCGGCCGCTCGGCGCACACCCGCATCTGGTAGCCGGGGCGGCCGTCCGGGAGACGGGGGCGGGTGAAGACCTCGATCGGGGTGGACAGGTCGAACGGGACCACCTGGTCCAGGGCGAGGACGGCGATGGTGTGCATGGCGAGAACATACCTCTGCGCGGGTGGGTGGTCCCGGGCGTATGGCGCTACGGCCCATGGTTTTGCCAGCTCAGAGCCCCATTGTTCGAGTTGGCGATATCCCGTTGGAAGGTGTCACTAATGCCACTGGGAGACGGACCGGCAGCCGCATAGCGTCGGGAGCGAACCCGGCACCGGCCGACGCTTGCCGGACTCCCCCGCAGACAGGAACGCACTGATGCTCGTCGTCGCGCCGATCGTGATCGGCCTCGCGTACGTGGCGGCGATGTCGCCGCTGCGCGAGCCGCACCGCCGCCAGCTCAACGCGCTGATGCTCGCGGGCGCCGGCGCCGCGTATCTGAGCAGCGGCGGCGTCGGGGGCTGGGAGGTCGCGTTCACCGCCGTGGTGACGTACTGCGCCTGGCGCGGACTGTCCGACTACCGCTGGATCGGCGTGGGTTGGCTGCTGCACACCGGCTGGGACGTCGTCCACGCGGTCCGTGGCACACCCATCCTGCCCTTCGCCGCGCACTCCTCGACGGGCTGCGCCATCTGCGATCCCGTCATCGCGGTGTGGTGCCTGTCCGGCGGGCGCCCGCTGACCGAACTGTTCCGCCGTCCCACCACCTCGGAAGCCTGAACGTGACGAAACTTCTCCTGTCCCTGCATGTCCTGGCCGCCGTCCTGGCCATCGGCCCTGTCGCCGTAGCGGCGAGCATGTTCCCCCCGGCACTGCGCCGCGCCCACAGCGCCCCGGGCGACGACGGGGCCCTGACGAACCTGCGGCTGCTCCACCGCATCTGCCATGTCTACGCGATCATCGGCATAGCCGTCCCGCTCTTCGGCGCGGCCACGGCGGGCAGCCTCGGCGTCCTAGGCAGCGGCTGGCTGATCGCGTCCATCGCGCTGACGGCCGCGGCCGCCGTCATCCTTGCCGCACTGATCCTGCCGACCCAGGAAACCGCCCTAGAGACGGCGCAGGGCCCAAACCCCGCGCCCGTCGCGGGAGTCGCCGGCCGCCTGGGCATGCTCACGGGCGTCTTCAACCTGCTGTGGGCGACGGTCACGGTCCTGATGATCGTCCGCCCAGGCTCCACCACGGGAGCCTGACTCAGGCGCTGCGCGTCCCCGCTCGGCGGCGCCGATCCGAAGAACCCCGACGCGCTCATCACCCCGGCGTAACGGACGAGACGCTGTGGACCGACCCGGCCGACCCGGCGCCGCCGACGGAACGCGGGTCTCCGCCCGGCAGCTCCCTGGCTTCGCCGTACGACTCGTCGCCCGCTTCCGGGACCCGTCGCTCCGCGAGATCACCCCGGCGCTGGGCCGACGCAACCGGCACAGCACGGACAAGGCCGCCCGGATCCTGGACCGGCGGCCCCGGCCGGCGCGCGCGGCCGTGCTCGACTGCGCCGGGAGCCTCATCGAGCACGACTCGCTCCGCCCGCGGGGCTGCCGGGCTGCGGGACCGGCGTCAGCGGACCGGGCGTACCGTGCGCAGGCCCAGGGGGCCGGCGATCTCCGCCGCCATGACGCGGCCCGCCTCCTCCGCCAGGAGGTCTTCCGCGTCTTCCGTCAGGTCCTGGTCCGTGTCCAGGCCGTCGAGGGCCGGGAGGGGCTGGTCCAGGCGGACGTGGGCCACCAGGGACTGGAGGGCGCGGAGGGTGGCCGAGGCCGTGGAGCCCCAGCTTGAGAAGTACGAGAACTGCCACCACCACAGCGCCTCGGTAACGCGGCCCGCGCGGTAGTGCTCCAGGCCGTGGCGCAGCTCGGCGACGACGCCGGCGATGTCGTCCGAGATACGGGACGGGACGGGCGCCTTGCGGGGCTCGTACGGGTCGAAGACCTCGGAGTAGACGTCGATCGGCTCCAGTATCACGGCGAACCGCTCGCGCAGGTCGTCCACGTCCGGCTCGGGGCCCAGATCCCGCTCGTACCGCTCGTCGGGAAGGATGTCCTCGTGCGCGCCCAGTCTGCCGCCCGCCAGCATGAGCTGGGAGAATTCGAGCAGCAGGAACGGTACGGCGCTGTCCGGCTCGTCGCCCTTCGCCACCTCGGTGACCGCGACGATGAAGCTCTCGATCTGGTCGGCGATCTGGACCGAGAAGTCGTCCGGATCTTGCGTGGCGTCATGCAGCGTTGCGTCAGACATCGAGAAGTCGTCTCCCCTCGAAGGCACGCCCGAGCGTGACCTCGTCGGCATATTCCAGGTCGCCCCCCACGGGGAGACCACTGGCCAGGCGGGTGACCCGCAGACCCATGGGCTTGATCATGCGGGCGAGGTACGTCGCTGTGGCCTCGCCCTCCAGATTCGGGTCGGTCGCCAGAATCAGCTCCGTGACCGTGCCGTCGGCGAGGCGGGTCAGCAGCTCCCTGATCCGCAGGTCGTCGGGGCCGACGCCCTCGATGGGGCTGATGGCGCCGCCGAGCACGTGGTACTTCCCGCGGAACTCACGGGTGCGCTCGATGGCGACGACATCCTTCGGCTCCTCCACCACGCAGATCACCGTGGTGTCCCGGCGCGCGTCCCTGCAGATCCCGCACCGCTCCTCCTGCGCGACATTGCCGCACACGGCGCAGAACCGGACCTTGTCCTTGACCTCGAGGAGCGTCTGGGCAAGGCGGCGTACGTCGGTCGGCTCCGCCTGGAGGATGTGGAAGGCGATCCGCTGCGCGCTCTTGGGACCGACGCCTGGCAGCCTGCCCAGTTCGTCGATGAGGTCCTGAACCACGCCTTCGTACAACGGATGCCTTCCTCAGTGCTGCGGTTGCGAGTGCTGCGGTTGCGAGTGCTGCGGTTGCGCTGTCTGGCTTCGGGGCTGTCTTCGTATGCGCTCGTACGGTAGTTGCTGTGCGGGTGCATGCGTAAGACAAGCTTCAGACTGGCTGGCGTCCCGTAAGAAGGACGTCAGAACGGCATGCCCGGCATACCGCCCAGGCCCTGCGTCAGCGGGCCCAGCTTCTCCTGCTGGAGCTGCTGCGCGTTCTCGTTCGCGGCCTGTACGGCAGCGACGACGAGGTCGGCGAGGGTCTCGGTGTCCTCGGGGTCGACGGCTTTCGGGTCGATCACCAGGCCGCGGAGCTCGCCCGAGCCGTTGACGGTGGCCTTCACCAGGCCGCCGCCCGACTGGCCCTCGACCTCGGTCGCTGCCAACTCCTCCTGTGCGCGGGCGAGATCCTGCTGCATCTGCTGGGCCTGCTGGAGTAGCTGCTGCATGTTCGGCTGACCACCACCGGGAATCACGGTCACTCCTGGCATTCGACGACGATTTTCCTGTAAGGCGAGCCTACGTGTTCCCCGACCGGCTCGCCCCACCCCACCGGGACCAACTCTTTCGAGTGAGGGCCTGCGGGCTCCTCCACCTGATCAAGGCCCACGTTTGGGGGGATTGCGCGGTTTTCCGGGCGCGGAGGCCGCCATTCGGCGGTAGGAAGTGCATGCGCCCCGGCACGGATCAGTACGTATCAGTGTTCACGCGCAGTTCATTCGCGCCCACCGCCCGTCACGCAGAGTCACAGCAGATCGCAGAGGAGTGCCCCGGTGAGCCAGCCGGAGATGCAGCCCGGAGGCCCCGGCCGGGAGCCCGGCGGCCACGGCCGGGAGGAAAGCGCCTCGTCCGGTGCCGTCAACGGGGACGGGCGCGGCGACGGGCCACACGGGTACGCGCACGGGCACGGGCACGGCGACGAGGCAGCGGCCGAGGGCGGTGCCGCCGACGGGGACGGCGCAAGCGCGGGCGGCGATCTCACCGGCGGTCCGTTCCCGCTCGGCGACTGGGCCGAGCCCGCCGAGCGGCTCGACGAGCTGTACCGCTGGGTCGAGGCCGGGGCGCTGCGCACCGCCGGCTGGTATCTCGCCGACCGCTCCCGCAAACGGCGCGCCGCCCGCGCCCTGCGGACCGCGACGGCCGCCCTGGTCATCGTCGGCGCGACCCTGCCCCTGCTGGATCTCACCGGCACCCTGGCGGGCGCGGCGGGCTGGGGGTACGTCGCGCTGCTGCTCGGCGGCGCCTGCCTGGCCTGCGACCGGTACTTCGGCTTCACCGCGGGCTGGATGCGGCATGTCGCGACGGCGCAGGCGGTGCAGCGGCGGCTGCAGACGCTCCAGTTCGACTGGGCGTCGGAGTGCGTACGGGAGATCCTCGGCCCGACCGAGGGCACGGCAGCCGAGGCGACGGAGCGCTGCCTGAGCGTGCTGCGGAGGTTCTCGGAGGACGTGACGGAGCTGGTACGGGCGGAGACGGCGGACTGGATGGTCGAGTTCCGCTCGGGGCCCACCCCGCTGGTGCTCCAGTCGATGCCGATGAGCACGGCGACCCGTCAGGACGCCGGTTCGCCCTTCCCCGGCGGCCGGTTCCCGCTGCCGCCCGGCACCCGGCCCAACATGCCGCGCCAGCGGCCCCCCGAGCCCCGGTAGCCCGGTCCCGAGCGCTGGTAGCCCGGTCCCGAGCCCCGGTAGTCCAGTACCGAGCCCCGGTGGCAGGGCTCCCCGGGGGCCGGTGGCGGCCGTGGGCGGGGTCCGACCCCGCCCACCGCAGCCTGCTCTTTCCGTTAGCTGAATATGATCATCGAGCCCTGGCCCAGGCTCCTGGTGGCAGCCGCGTGCAGCCCCAGCCACACGTGCCGTTCACGGGCGAACGGACTGTCGTCGTACGGGGTCGAGGACGCCGGTTCCTCCAGCGAGGTGGGGCGTTCCGGCGGGGCGGGGGGCGTCGGAGGGTTCGCCGCGTCGATGCCGATCGACGCGGCCACGGTTTCGAGCTCGCGCAGCAGGCCCTGGGTCGAACCCAGCGGACCGCCGCCCTCAAGCAGTTGGTCGTTGGACAGGGGCGCGGGAAAGTCCACGGGGACGTACGCCCCCGCGTGGTCGTAGTGCCAGACGAGATGCGACTGCTGGGCCGTCGACTCGAACATCTCCAGCAACTGCTCGTAGTCACCGCCCAGTTCGCCCACGGGGGTCACGGCGAGGCCGCAGACCTGCAGCAAGTACGCGCGCCGCAGGAAATGCAGGGCGTCGTAGTCGAATCCGGCCACGGGGGCAACGTCCCCCGACAGGCCCGGCATATAGGCGAAAACAGGGACGGACGGCAGCCCGGCGTCGCTCAGGGCCTTGTCGTAGACGGCGATCTCTTCGGCGAAGGGGTTGTCGGGGCTGTGGCACAGCACATCGACGAGGGGGACCAACCACAGGTCACAGGCCAAGGGAGGCTCGCTCTCCAACGGGTTCGTACGCGTGCGCGCGATGGTCGGGACAGCGTAATGCGACGGGCACGTTCAGCGAAGAGTCCCGGTCGCCCGCATCGGGCGAGTCACGGGCACCGGCCCCGCGGACCGCCCCGTACAGCGGGTACCCAGGCCCCGCGGCGTTCACCCCCGCCGCGTGCACCCCACGGGCGGGGATGCGATCAAGGTCCGTCAGCCGCTCGGTCCGCGTCCGGGCCCGCGTCCCCGCCCCCCGTCGCCCCGCCGTCCAGCCGGTCCGCCCAGCTCAGCAGGTGGTCGGTGTACCGGCCCAGCACCACCCGTACCTCCGCCGCGTCCCCCAGCGTCACCGCCTCGACCAGCTCGCCGTGCCCGCCCCACAGCCAACTGCCGCCGTCCGGGTCCGTGCGCAGGAACGGCACCGAGAACACCCACGCCTGCACGCGCATCCGGTGCAGGAAGTCGGAGACGTACCGGTTGGCGACCAGCGCGCTCAGTTCGCGCCAGAACCGCAGGTCGTAGCCGATGAGGACGTTCAGATCGCCGGCCCTGGCCGCCCGCGCCGCCTCCTCGCCCCGCCGGCGTACCGCCACCAGCGGCTCGCCGTGCGCGCGGGCCGCGAGGCCGTCGCCGCGCAGCTTGCGGAAGACGCCGTCCTCTATCAGCGAGCGCGCCTCGACCATGCCCCGGAAGTCCTCGACGGAGAACTGGTGCACGCTGAAGCCGCGATGCTGGTCCGAGTCGAGTAAACCCTGCGCCGAGAGGTCGACCAGCGCCTCCCTGACGGGCGTCGCCGACACGCCGTACTGCTCGGCGATGTGCTTGACCGTGAAGTCCTGCCCGGGGAGCAGACGGCCCGCCAGCACCTCGTCACGCAGCGCGTCCGCGATCTGCTGCCGCAGGGTATGGCGGGTCACAGCTCCGTTGGCGGGCATGGTGTGTGCGTCCCCTCGTAACGGCTCCGGGCACCCGGCTCCGCACACCTTACGACCTGGTAGCCGCATGACCGGGCTCCCCAGGACACGGCGGTACGAGCCGCGGGACGGCCCCCGGCACCGGACGCGTTCGGGCCGTCACGCGGTGTGTCCTTCGGCCACCGTCAGCGCCGCGTCCAGGACCGCGAGGCCCTCCTTCACCTCCGCCTCGGTGATGTTGCAGGGCGGCACGGCGTGCGTACGGTTCATGTTCACGAAGGGCCACAGACCGCCCTTCTTGCACGCGGCGGCGAAGGCGGCCATCGGCGCGTTCGCCTCGCCCGTCGCGTTGTACGGCACCAGCGGCTCGCGCGTCTCCCGGTCGCGCACCAGGTCCAGCGCCCAGAACACGCCCGTACCGCGCACCTCGCCCACCGAGGGATGGCGCTCGGCCAGCTCGCGCAGGCCGGGGCCGAGCACGGTCTCGCCGATGTGCGCCGCGTTCTCGACGATCTTCTCGTCCTCCATCACCCGGATCGTGGCGACGGCGGCGGCGCAGGCCAGCGGATGGCCGGAATACGTCAGTCCGCCGGGGTACGGGCGGGTCGCGAAGGTGTCGGCGATCTCGGCGGAGATCGCGACTCCGCCCAGCGGCACATAGCCGGAGTTGACGCCCTTGGCGAAGGTCAGCAGATCCGGTACGACGTCGAAGTGGTCGGCGGCGAACCACTTGCCCGTACGGCCGAACCCGGCCATCACCTCGTCCAGGACGAAGACGATCCCGTACCGGTCGCACAGCTCCCGTACGCCCGCGAGATAGCCGGGCGGCGGGGTCATGACACCGGCCGTGCCGGGGATCGTCTCCAGGACGATCGCCGCGACGGTGGCCGGGCCCTCGTACGCGATGGTCGACTCCAGGTGCTCCAGCGCGCGTGCGCACTCCTCCGCCTCCGTCGAGGCGTAGAAGGGCGAGCGGTAGAGGAACGGCGCCCAGAAGCGCACCACGCCCGCCGAGCCGGTGTCGGACGCCCAGCGGCGCGGGTCGCCGGTCAGATTGATCGCGGTGGACGTCGAGCCGTGGTACGAGCGGTACGCGGAGAGCACCTTGGGGCGTCCTGTGTGCACCCGCGCCATCCGGACGGCGTTCTCGACGGCCTCGGCGCCGCCGTTGGTGAAGAAGATCTTGTCGAGGTCGCCGGGGGTGTGCGCGGCGATGAGCCGGGCCGCCTCGGAGCGCGCCTCGACGGCGAAGGCGGGCGCGAAGGTGACCAGCTCGGCCGCCTGCCGCTGGATCGCGGCGACGACCTTCGGGTGCTGGTAGCCGATGTTGGTGAAGACGAGACCGCTGGCGAAGTCGAGGTAGCGGTTGCCGTCGTAGTCCCAGAAGTACGACCCCTCGGCGCCTGCGACAGCGAGCGGATCGATCAGCTCCTGCGCCGACCAGGAGTGGAACACGTGCGCGCGGTCGGCGGCCTTGACGGCGGCGCCGGTCTGCGGGTCGGGAGCGCCGGTCTGCGGGTCACGGGCGACATGAGGGGTCATGGCCGCCAAGGGTAGGAACGCGCAGGCGGGGGCGGTACAGCCAACCTGTATGGACTGCGCCACTTTCCTGGGCAGGGTGTCGTACGGATTTCGTCGAGTGCGCGAGAACTCCGCCCCGGCCCGGGTAGCGTGCGGCGGGGCGCAGGACCGCTGGTCCGGGGCTTGCGGTACGGCCCCTGGGGAACCGGCGCCCGGGACATGGCAGTCTCCTCGCTAACAAAGCCGGTTCGGATCCGCGGGTCGGTTGCGGGTTCGCGGGTCGGTTGCGGGTTCGCGGATCGGTACGGATTCGCGGGTCGGTTACGGGTTCGCGGGTCGGACACATCGGGGTACGGGAGGGCCACTCGGCCATGGAGAAGCTGGCAGCGGAAGATCCACAGACCATCGGCGCCTACACGCTGCTGGCACGGCTGGGCGCCGGCGGCATGGGCCAGGTCTTCCTGGCGCGCTCCGACAGGGGCCGGACGGCCGCCGTCAAGCTCGTACGGCGGGAGCTGGCCGAACAGGAGACGTTCCGCGCCCGGTTCCGGCAGGAAGTGGCGTCGGCGCGGCGGGTCGGCGGGTCCTGGACGGCTCCCGTGCTGGACGCCGACACGGAGGCCGAGGTGCCGTGGCTCGCGACGGGGTACGTCGCCGGGCCCTCGCTCCAGTCGGTCGTCGGTACGCGCAGGCCGGGTGCGCTGGGCCCCGGGGCCGGCACCCACGGGCCGCTGCCCGAGCGGTCCGTGCGCATACTCGCCTCAGGTCTCGCGCACGCCCTCCAGGACATCCACGCGGCCGGGCTCATCCACCGCGATCTGAAGCCGTCCAACGTGATGGTGACGATCGACGGGCCGCGCGTCATCGACTTCGGGATAGCCAGGGCCCTGGAGTCCACCACGACGACCGGGCTGACCCTGACGGGCGCGACGGTGGGCTCTCCCGGCTTCATGTCGCCCGAACAGGTGCGCGGGGACCGGCTGACGGCCGCCAGCGACGTGTTCTCGCTCGGCTCCGTCCTCGCCTACGCGGCCACGGGCCGCCTCGCGTTCGGCGCCGCCGACAGCAGCCCGCACGCGCTGATGTTCCGGATCGCCCAGGAGGAGCCGGAGACGTCCCAACTCCCCGAGGGCCTCGGGGCGGTGGTCAGGGCCTGCCTCCAGAAGGACCCGGCGGCGCGGCCGACCACGCGGGACATCCTGGCCCGGGTGGGCGAGGCCGAGGACTCCGGATCGGGGCCCGGCGGCGAACCGTGGCTGCCGGGCGCGCTCCTGGCCCAACTGGGCCAGCACGCGGTGGAGTTGCTGGAGTACGAGGACCCGACGTCGTACGCGCGCCGGCCGAAGAGCCTGGCCGGGCCGGCGCAGGCGTCCGCGCCCGCGCCCGCGCTCGCGCTCGGCGCGATCGAGGCAGCGGCGACCCCGCCGGGTCCCCGGGCGGACGAGGTGCCCGTCCCCGTGCTTCCCGCGCCTCCCGCGTCCCCCGGCTCCCCCTCGGCCGCCGCGTCGTCGCCTTCGGCGGCGGGACCGGCGGAGGACGACTCCACGACGGTCATCCCCGTACAGGCGCCGGCACCCGCGCCCGCATCCGCATCCACGCCCGCGCCCGCGCAGAAGCCCGCTCCCGCAGCGGAGTTCGGGCCGATCGCCCCTCCCCCGCCGTACGGCTACGGCTACCCCCAGGCGGGCCCGGGTCCTGGCCCCGCCTACGGCTACCCGCAGTCGGGCTACGGGCAGACGCCTCCGCCGCCCGCGTACGGCACGATCCCGCCACCGCCGCCGTACGGCCAGACGCAGGCGCCGCTGCCCGAGCCCGAGCCGGAGCGGCGCAGCACCCGAAGTACCGTCGTGCTGATCGCCGTTGCCCTCGTCGTCGCGCTCGGGGCCGGCGGGTCCGTGTACGCGTTCATGGGCAGCGGCAGCGCGAAGGACGACAAGGACACCACCGTGGCCGCTTCGGCCGACCCGAAGCAGTCGGCGGAGGACTCCCCCGCCCCTTCGGCGTCCTCGCCGTCCCCCTCGGACTCGGCGTCTCCCAAGGACGGTGACGTACCGACGGAGTTCGTGGGGAGCTGGAAGGGTGGGGTCAACACCCCGACCGGCTTCAGCACCCGTCAACTCACCATCGAGCAGGGCAAGGTGGGCGACACCGTGCTCACCCTCACGGCGGACGGGCCGACGGAGGGCGGCGGTTCGTACCACTGCGTCTTCCAGGCGCCGCTCTCCGCCGCCCCGGCCTCGGACGCTCCCCTCCAGATCGGCCCTTCGACGGTCACCAAGGGCGAGCCGATGTCGTCGTGCACGCCCGGTACGCCCACGACGCTGACGATCCTCGGCAACGGCGACCTCCAGCGCGTGACGGCCACGGGAGAGGCGCTGACGTACACGAAGGGCAACTGAGCCGGAGGGCCGGGCGGTTCCGTCGGACGCTTCCACCGGACGGTTCCGAGGGCAGGGGACCGCCCCGGTCCCGGAGACATCGCGGAGTCCCGGGAGCGGGGCGGCGTAGGTGGCGCGACAGCCCCTACCGGAGGCCGTACGCGGCTACCGCAGGCCGTACGCGTCGGTGACCGTCTGGCTGACCTTGTTGCCGTTGGCGTCGGCCAGGGTGGTCCGCAGCGTGACCTTCGCCTTGCTGTCGGCTCCGGCGTGGTTCACCGTCGCCGTCCAGGCACCCTTCCGCCGGTCGACCTCGGCGGCCGTCCAGGTCGTACCGCCGTCGTACGAGTACGACAGCTCGGCCGACACCACGGCGGCCGGCGTGTAGCCCGCGTGCCCGGTGACCGAGAGGCCGATCCGCAGGCCGTCCTTGGCCGGGAGCGTCTTCGCCGGGTCGGCGGGGAGGTCGTACTGCGGGAAGAGCAGCGGGATCCCCTGCGAGAAGGCGTTGTCGTCCAGGTGCGAGCGGAACGTCCAGCGGGTGACCACATCGGTCGACCGCTGCCAACTGGGCGACGACGAGGCGAACTTGGTGTTGCTGCTGATGAGTTCGTACGAGGCGTCGTCCGCAGGGACGGTGAACACCCCGTACGGGAAACTGCTGCTGTCGAAGTCCTCGCCGTTGCGGCGCAGCAGCAGCGATCCCACGTCGCCGAACGCGCCCGGCTGGGCGGTGTGTTCGGTGTCGGACCACATGGCGGGGGCGAACCCGAGCTGGTTTCCCTGGCGTTCGGCGGCGAGCGCGGGCGCACCGGTCGCGTCGACACCCGCGCCCGGACCGACCACGCCGTCGTACCAGCTCTCCTTGACCGTCTTGCCGGGCTGGTAGGCCCTGGCCGGGGACATCATGTACTCGCCGAACGGGAAGCTGGACGAGACGAAGTGGTCCCAGGTGGTGCCGGAGCCCGTGTAGTACTCGGCGCGGGTCGACGGCATGGCGACCAGGTCGATGCCCGAGATGCTGATCGGTCCGCTGCCGGACGGACGGTACGCGCCGACGCCGTCGATGAAGTCGGCCGCCACGCCCATGGAGTGGTAGGTGGAGTCGTTGCGGCCGAGCTGGCCGTCGCGTACGTGGTACGTACGGTCGGAGCCGATCGTGCCGTCCTCGGGGAAGCCCAGGTTGTAGACGTACGGGCTCACGGCCGTCGCCTTCCAGCGCAGCGTCACCGGGCCTGCGGCCAGCTTCGCTTCGAGCGCCTTCGCTTCCGCCGCCTCGACGGCGACGGTCGGCAGCGGGCCGCCCGCGAAGCCGTACGCGGGCTGCCAGCGCCCGGCCGAGGGGCGGTGCATGACGACCGCCTTCGCCCCGGCGGCCAGTGCGTCCGTGCCCACGTCGCCGACGGTGCCGTCGTCCGGCACCTCGACGAGCGCGATCTTGCCCCGTACCCCGGCGGCGGTCAGCTCGGCCGGGGTGCCCTTGCCCGCGTCCACGAGCTGGGCCTGGCCCGTACCGTCGAGGTTGTCCGAGCCGACGCTCGCGGTCACCGGGTGCAGCTCGGGGCCGCCGACCGCCGCCAGCTTCTGGAACTGCGGCGCGTACGCGCGCCAGTAGCTGCCGAACTCGAACTCGCCGTCCTCGGTGGGGTCCTGGACGTCCGCGTAGTAGTCCTTGACGAGCCGGCCGCCGGACACAGAGCCGGCGTGCAGCCACTGGTTGTCCCAACTGCGGGCGAAGTTGAGGGTGGTCGTGCGCACCTCGCTCGGCTGGTCCGTACGCACCGAGATCCGGTGCGCCTTCCTGGCGTCCAGGACGAGCGTGGTGTCCCGCTTCAGGTCGAACTGCGGGCGGCCGAGGTAGCTGACCGAGCCGACCTGCTGCCCGGTCGCGTCGGTGGTGTCGGGCGAGACGACGAACGAGGACAGGAAGTAGGCGCCGGGGCGCAGGTGGAACACCTGGTCGGTGGCGCCCTCGTTGAAGCGGCTCTCCCCGGTCGCGGTGTCCGTGCCGATCACGTCGAGCGACGAAGAGGCGGCGGCCGGCTTGCCGGTGCGGTCGACGAGCTTGACCCGCAGCGTGACGGTCGTCGGCTGCACGTACAGCGCGAACGGCGTCGAGACGCTGACGCCGCCCGGGGCCGTGGCCAGAACCCGGCCGGTGACATCGCCGTACTGCCCGTTCGCCAGCCGCGCCACCGGGTCGACGGCGAGCGGCACCTTGACGGTGGCGCCTGCCGGGACGGTGACGCTGCTCTTGCCGAACTTGGCGACGGCGGACCGGACGGTGGTGCCGTCGTTGCCGGTGACCCGCTCGACGGAGAGCGTCAACTTCACTGGCTTACGCGTGAAGTTGGTGTACGGGACGTCGACGCTGGTCCGATCGCTCTTGTCCTGCGGCCAGTTGAAGCTGCCGCCCTGGATCGCGGGCGCCCCGACGACGCTCTGGCCGATCGCCGCCTTGACGTCGAGCCGGCCGCCGCCGGTCTGCCGTACGTCGCCGGGGATGTCGGTCCGCGCCGACGACACCAGGGCCGCCTTGAGCTGCTGGGCACTCCAGTCGGGGTGCCGCTCCTTGAGGATCGCCGCGGCGCCCGCGACATGCGGGGTGGCCATCGACGTACCGGACATGGTCTGGTACGC
Organism: Streptomyces sp. NPDC087906; assembly: GCF_055584925.1. Lineage (NCBI taxonomy): Bacteria > Bacillati > Actinomycetota > Actinomycetes > Kitasatosporales > Streptomycetaceae > Streptomyces > Streptomyces sp. NPDC087906. The sequence continues at coordinate 495,029 of NZ_JBVJLC010000001.1, read as the reverse complement.
GTACACCCCGCGCCCGCCCATGTTGGCGGCCAGGATGTCGACGCCCGGCGCCGCGATCTCGGGCTTGAGGGTGTGCGCGCCCAGGACCGGGCCCCTGCTGGAGAACGAGGCGGTGGCGTCGGCGCTGTCGACGGCGCCCACGGTCAGCACGCTGGGGGCGCAGCCGGGTGAGGAGACGGTGTTGTTGCCAGGGCCCGCGTTGCCCGCCGCGATGACGAACAACGTGTCCTTGCTGTGGGCGAGTTCCTCGGTCGCCTGGCTCATCGGGTCGGTGCAGTCGAGCAGTCCGGGGTCACCGAGGCTCATGGAGACGACGTCGGCCTTCTGGTCGACGGCCCACTGCATACCGGCGATGATCCACGATTCGAGGCCCGAGCCGCTGTCGTTCAGCACCTTGCCGATCAGCAGGTCGGTACCGGGCGCGACACCCTTCTCCTTGCCCTTGCTTGCGGCGCCCGAGCCGCCCACGGTGGAGGCGGTGTGGGTGCCGTGGCCCTGCCGGTCCTCGACGGTGTCCGAGTCGGTGAAGTTCTCGGTCGCGGCGACCCGGCCCTGAAGGTCGGGGTGTTCGAGGTCGGCGCCGGTGTCGAGCACGGCGACCTTCGTTCCCTTGCCGTCGTAACCGGCCGCCCACGCCTGCGGGGCATTGATCTGCTTGGCCGACTGATCCATCAGCGAGGTGACGTGGCCGTCCAGCCACACCTTCTTGAGCTGCGAGGCGGCCCGGTCGCGGGGCGAGGTGACATCGGCCCAGAAGTCGGCCGCCTTGGTCTTGTCGGCCTTGAGCGCCACCCCGCCGATCGCGTCGAGGACGACCCCGCGCCGGGCGCCACGCGGGGTCGCGGGCAGCTCACGTGCGACGGACCCGGCGGTCGTGTCGTACGTGGCGATCAGCGGGATCGACGTGGCGTGCGCGTCGTCGTAGCCCTGGCTGATCAGCCCGGTGACGTTGAAGAGTTCGTCGTCCACCGTGCCGGCCGCGATGGCGGCCGCGGCGCCCTCCGGGTAGACGTAGAGGTCGTCACCGCTCTGCCGGGTCTGCACGAGCGGCTGGGTGCCGTCCTCGCGCGGCAGTACCGTGGCGCTGCCGCGGCCCGAACTGTCCTTGCTGACCCGTACCTTGTCGCCGGTGATGAGGGTGACGGTGTGGGTCTGCCCGCTCGTGCGCTGTGCCGCCGCACTGCCGACGACGGGTCTCTCGCCCGTCCGGCCGGCCTCTCTGCCCTTTCCGGTCCCGCTGCTCTTTCCGGTCTCTCCGCTCGCCGCGGCCCGTGGTGTGGCCACGGACGGCGCGACCGCGGTGACGGCCAGAACAGCGGCAGCCGCCGCCCCCAGGGCCGTTCGCGATATCAGGCGCATCGATGTTGCTCCCCAAGTGAATCGGCAAAACGGCACAGAGGCCGTACGGCCGGGCGCTGTTGGTGCTGCGGTGGCGCCACACTCCCAGAGCGGCGGGAGGCACGGGGATGATGTCGATGGCGGGTTTGCGCCGTGGCCACATCCCGCCACGGCGCCAGGGAACGGCTGGTGGGAGGATCGATATGGTGGTGTGGAGGGACCGTGCGGCCCTGGCGGCGGCGGTGCGGAGCGCGCTGGAGGCGGCCTGCCCCGGCTCGCGCGCGACCCTGGTCGGCTCGCTCGCGGCGGGCACCGCCGACGCGTTCAGCGACATCGACGTCGAGTGGGTCGTGCCCGACGCGCGCTTCCTGGCGAGTGTGACCGCGGCGCCGGAGACACTGGCGCGCGTACAGCCGGTCGCCGCCGTACGCAGCGACCCGGAGTTCCACCACTCGGACCGCAGGCGCCTGTTGTTCGTCCGCTTCGCCGACGTGTCGCTGTTCTGGCGGCTCGACCTGTCCGTACGGGCCGAGTCGATCGCGGACGAGGCGGACTACGACGCGGACAACCCGGCGGCGCGGGCCGGTGCGGGCGAGTGGTCCCGGCCGGCGAGCGCGCTCGCGAACGCGCTCGGCGCGGTCAAGGCGGTGGGCCGCCGCAGGCCCGACGACGCGCGCGGCCTGCTGGACCGGGGCTTCGCCCGGATCGGCGAGGACGACAGGGCCACCGGGGACTGGGCGGCGGACATCAGCCGTCTGGCGAGGGCGGCGGCGCTGCGCGAGCCGGCACTGACCGAACTGTGCGCTCAGGTCGTCGCGTTGGCGGACGGGACGACATAGGCCCTGTCCGGCTTCCGCGCCGGACAGGGCCTTCACTCACACCGCGGACTAGACCGAGAACTTCACAGCTTCCAGGTACGTGTCGTTGCGCAGCGTGCCGCCGAAGATGTAGTTGGGCCGAGGGTCGGCGCAACCGAAGCCGCCCCAATCGGCGTTGTGGAGGCGAACCACCTGGCAGATCTGGCCACTGCCGACGTTGATGGCGAAGCCCGACATGTTCGGCGCGCCCCGCTTCGAACTGCCGATGTAGAAGTCCTTGCCCTCGCTGACGGGCGCCCAGGGCGTCTTCCACTGGCCGTTGCCGTCGGTCGACTTGGGGTTGTGGACAAAGGCGTTGGCGGCCGAGCCACCGACGCCGTGCACCGCGATGTTGATGGCCTTGATCGCCAGGTTCCGGCCGGAGGTGCCCGCCATGGTGCCGTCGCACACCGGCTTCTGCCAGCCCTGTCCTGACACGTAGGCGCGGTAGCAGATGTGCCGGCCCGAAGGGTCGTTCTTGGCAAGGCGGTTCACGGCCGTGGCGGCGGTGTCCTGCTTCGGCTTCGCCGTGACGGTCGCCGTGGCCTGCGGGGGCCGCGCCGTGATGGTGACGACGCCGGCGCCCGCGTTCTCCGTGACCGTCTTCTTGTGCTTGGGCTTGGGCTTCGGCTTCGGCTTGGCCGAAGGCGAGGCCGAAGTGCTGGGCAGCGGCGACACGATGACCGGGCTGACGGAGTGGGTCGGTGCCGGCTTCTTGCTGGGGATGTCGCTCGTCGCGCTGCTGGACCGGGCGCTCTGCTTCTCGTCCCCGCCGCCACTGCCCAGCATCACCAGCGGAATGATGACGAGGGCGGCCACGAGGAGTGCCACGGGCCCGACGAAGAAGGGCCGGTTGAGCAGGCCGGGCGACTTGTACTCGTCGTCCGACTGGCGGGAGTCGTTCCTGCGGATGATCTGCGGCGGCGGCCCGGCGGCCGACGCGGCCCCTGCCCCGGCGGCCAGGGGTAGTTCGTGCCGGTCGTCCTCCTCCTCGTCCTCCTCTTCCTCATGCTCACGCTCATGCGCGTGATCGCGGTCGTGGTCGTGGTCGAAATCGTCGGCAGGGGCGAAATCGTCGTCCGCGAGGTCGTCCTCGACGGGCAACGGCGCCGGTACCGGTGCCACGGCAGATGCCACTTCGGGTGCCGCCGCGGGTGCCGGCTGCTCCTCCTGCTGCGGCTCCTGCGGCGGCTCCTGCTGGTCCAGCAGCCTGCTCGAACCGTCGGGGGTGACCTCGACGTACGCCACGTACCCCGCGGAGGGATCGGAGATGGCCGCCGTCACGGGCGTGTTCCGGTCGCGTGCGTTGCGGTGCAGTGTGTCGAGGATCGCGGCGTCGACCGCCTCGCCCTCCGCCGCCTCCACAGGTTCGCCGTCGATCGCGGCGGAGCCGTCGCCGGTGATGACCACGGCGAAGTGGGGCAACGGCTGTGGTGCCGCGGGTACGGAGCGGTCGCCTCCTGTGCTCGGCTCGTCCGTCTCTTCACCCTCGCTCATACGCACCCCTTTCCTTGGGACTAGGGCCGCGAGGCCCTCTCGTTCCGGGTGGGTGCGCACACGGCGAACCCTGCGTACCGCAACGCACACCGCGCAAGGACGGTTCAATTCCAGGCCAGTTGAACCCGAAGATGTCGGGAGCATGGCAGCCCGGTAACAGTGATCAGGGACGGAACTAGACATTCCGTCAAGGCCGTGCGACAGGCTCTCCCTGCTCAGTAGAGTCCACGATGTGAACGCCTATACGAATTCCGTACGCTTCGCCGTGCTGGGGCCGGTCCGGGCGTGGCGCGGTGAACGAGAACTCGACCTCGGCTCGCCCCAGCAGCGAGCGGTGCTGGTGGCACTGCTGTTACGCAGAGGGCGACCCGCCACTCTCGAAGAACTCCTCGACGCCGTCTGGGGCGAGGAGCGCCCGGCGGCGGCCGTATCCGTTCTGCGCACGTATGTGTCGCGACTGCGCAAGGTCCTGGAGGCCGGCAGGGAAGCGACCGACGCGCCGCGGCTGATCGTCTCCGTCGGCGACGGATATCTCGCCAGGTTCCCCGAAGAAGTCCTGGATCTGGCCGTGTTCGAGCAGCAGGTGACGGAGGCGAAGAAGCTCCGCGCCGCCGGTGAACTGGCCGAGGCCGGGGAGCTGCTGCACACCGCGCTCGCCGGATGGCAGGGCCCCGCGCTCGCCGGAGTGCCGGGCCCGATGGCCGAGTCGGAGCGCTCCTGGCTGAGCGAGGAGCGGCTGACCGCTCTGGAGGCCCGGCTGGACGTCGACGTCGAACTCGGCCGCCACGAAGAGGTGATCGCCGAGCTGATCTCGCTGACCGGCCAGTACCCCCTGCGGGAGCAGCAGTGCCAACTGCTGATGCTGGCGCTGTACCGGTCCGGCAGACAGGCGGAGGCTCTGGCCGTGTACCGCAGCACCCGGCGCACCCTGATAGCCGAGCTGGGCATCGAACCCGGCACCGCGCTGCGGGAGATGCACGACCGCATACTCGCCGCTGACGCCTCTCTCGTACCCGGTCCGCCGCAGCGCTCGAACCCGCCGGACGAGCCGGCCGCCCCGCCGGCCCCGCAGCAGGCCATACCCGCACAACTCCCCGCGGACCTGCCGACCTTCGCGGGCAGACACACCGAACTCGACAGGACCCGGGCACTGTTGCCGAGGAACGGGCACGCACCGGCGACGGTGGTGATCAGTGCGATCGGCGGCATGGCGGGCATCGGCAAAACCACCCTGGCCGTGCACTGGGCCCATGAGATCGCCGACCGCTTCCCCGACGGACAGCTCTACATCAACCTCCGTGGCTTCGACCCCACCGGCTCGGTCGTGACACCGGAAGAGGCCATCCGTACGTTCCTCGACGCGCTCGGTGTGCCCCCGATGCGCATCCCCGCGGGTCTCGCGGCCCAGGCGGCGCTGTACCGCAGCATGCTCGCGCAGCGGCGGGTGCTGGTCCTCCTCGACAACGCGCGCGACACCGATCAGGTACGCCCGCTGCTGCCGGGCTCCCCCGGCTGCGTGGTCATCGTCACCAGCCGCAACCAGCTCACCGGACTGATCGCCGGTGAGGGCGCGCATCCGCTGACGCTGGACCAACTGACGCCCGGCGAGGCGCACGACCTGCTGGCCCGCCGCCTCGGCACCGGACGGCTGGCGGCCGAGCCGCAGGCGGCCGACGAGATCATCTCGCACTGCGCCCGGCTGCCGCTGGCGCTCGCCATCGTCGCCGCCCACGCCGCCGCGTACCCCGGCTTCCCGCTCAGTGCCATCGCCGAGGAGCTGCGCGACAGCAACGGCAGTCTCGACGCCTTCGCGGGCGGCGACGACCTCACCACCGACGTACGGGCCGTCTTCTCCTGGTCGTACAAGGCGCTGTCGGACCCGGCGGCGCGCCTGTTCCGGCTGCTGGGCCTGCACTCCGGACCCGACATCTCCTCGCCTGCCGCAGCCGCCCTCGCCGGGCTCACCCTGCGCGAAACGCGCGCCCTGCTGGGCGAGTTGACCCGGGCCCATCTGCTCACGGAACACTTCCCCGGCCGCTACACACTCCACGACCTGCTCCGGGTCTACGCCACCGAGCGGGTCGGTGCGGAGGAGGAGCAGCGGGAGCGGGAGCGGGCCGTCGAGCGGCTGCTCTCCTGGTATCTGCACACCGCCGACGCGGCGTACACGTACATCACACCGCGCCGCCGCCGGATCCGCCTCGAACCCCTGCCCGACTCGTGCCGCCCGCTGGAGTTCACCACGCACGAGCAGGCGCTGGACTGGTGCGAGACCGAGCGGGCCAATCTGGTCACCGCGGTCAACCAGGCCGCCACGTCGGGGCATCCGGGCATCGCGTGGCGGCTGCCCGCCGTCCTGTGGGGGTTCTTCTACCTCCGCAGCCATCTGCACGACTGGGTCGACACCGCGGCCGTCGGACTCGCCGCCGCGCGCGCCGCCCAGCACCGCTGGGGCGAGGCGCAGGCCCTCGCCGACATGGCGGCGGCGCTGCGCAGCGCGGGCCGGCCCGACGAGGCCATCGACCATCTGTGGCAGGCGATGATCGCCTACCGGGAGCTGGGGGACGCGGACGGCCGCGGGTCTGCCGTGGCCAATCTGGGCGATGTCTACCTGCAGACCGGGCAGCTCGCCAAGGCCCTCGAATACACCCGTCGCGGACTGGTCGTCGAGCGGGCCGTGGGCACCGTGTGGGGCGAGGGGATCCTGCTGAGCAACCTGGGCGACGCCTATCAGGGGCTCGGCAGGTTCGACGAGGCCCTGGAGTGCATGGAGCAGTCGCTGGCCATCCTGCGCGACAGCGGCAACCGCTGGGTGGAGGGCGTCGCGCTCGACATCCTCGGCACGATCCACCGCAAGCTCGGCCGGTACGACGAGTCCGTCGCGTTCTACCAGCAGGCGCTCGCCACCCACCGGGACGTCGGCAACAGGTGGGGCGAGGGCCATACGCTGGGGCATCTCGGCGATGTCCATCTGGAGGCCGACCAGCCCGAGGCGGCCCGGGTGAGCTGGCGCCAAGCCCTCGCGATCTTCGTCGACTTCAACCATCCGGACGCCGAACAGGTCCGCGAACGGCTCGGCCGGCTGGACGCCGGAACGCCGGAGAGACCGGCCGAACCGGTCACCGAACCGGTCACCGGGCCCGCCGAACCGGTCACCGAACCGGTGGCCCGGCCCGCCGAAGCGTGCGCACGCGGCGCATCGCCTCAGCCGGCCGCCTGACATGGATCTCCCCCGATCACGGCTCGCCGTGGCCCCGGAACGGGCCACGGCGAGCTTGCACCCGAACAACGGATCGCAGGTGGGAACGGTTCAACGGCCAGGTCAGCCCGCGTCGTGGTAGGCGCGGCCGCTGGCGTTGGGTGTGGTGCCGTTGTAGAGACCCGTCGGGCTGGTCACGGTGGAGAGCGTGAACCACGCGTAACGCTCCATGAAGTCAAGGCCGTTCATCATCGCCGTCGATGACCTGATGAAGTCGGTCTGCTCCTGCTCGCTGGGATAGCGAGGCGCGCCCTGGGACCAGTCGATCAGACCGTATTCGGTCAGCCAGACCGGCTTGTGGTAGCGGTCGTGAACGGCCTGGAGATAGCCGCGCAGTTGGTTGGCGGCGTCCGGGCCGAAGTCGGACCCGTACCAGTGCACCGGAATGAAGTCGACGCGCAGATTGCGCTGCGCGGCTCCCGTCATGAAGCGGTCGAGCCAGCCGCCGGGTACATCGGCGCCGGTGGCGACCGCCGGAGCGCCCATGCGCAGACCGGTGGACTGCAGCCGGGGCCACAGGTCCAGAGCCTGCTCGGGGCTCATGTTGGCCTGCGTGCCCGAGTCGGGCTCGTTGAAGCCGAGCAGCTCCGTGCCCTCCTGGCGGGCGTGGTTCAGTTCGTCGTCGGTGACCGAGCCGGGGCCCCAGATCATCGGGACGAACTCGACACCGTTCGGCTTCGCGACGGCGCCGCTGGACGAGGCCCAGTTGAAGTACCAGGACGCACCGGAGTCGGCGAGTGCCTGGGAGGCACCGTCGACCGGGTTGAGGCTGACACCCTTGCGGTTCGAAACGGGCGCGGCGGGTCCTGGCGGCGGCGGGTTGGTGACGACGGGCGCGGGCGCCGGGGCGCTGCCGGTCCCGAACGAGACGGTCAGACCACTGCACTTGGTGCACTGGTACATCACCTTGTTGCCCGGCTCGGCGTCCTGCTTCGACCAGGCGTACGCGGTGGGGCACTTCTGGTTGATCATGTCGCTGTACGGCGTCTTGGCGTCCCGGTTCGGGTTGACGCACACCAGCGACTTGCCCGTGGCCGGGTCCTTCTGCAGGTTGTCCGCCGGGCAGGCGGACAGCAGGTCCTCGGCGCAGCCCGCCACGGCGCACTCGCCGCTCGCGGGTGGTGCCACGTCGTTGGGCGTGATGGTGACGGGCGCCGATACGGCGTTGACGTAGCTGACGTCGTACCAGGGCGCCAGGGAGTCGGCCGGGTCGAAGTTGAACTCGGCGAGGCTCGCGGGCTGTTCACCGAGCGAGCAGTGGTCCACGAAGGGTCCGCAGTCACCGACGGCGCAGTGGAACGTGCTGCCGTTGTCACCGGAGCAGCCCTGCCGGGCGAAGAACGTGCCGCGCCAGTGTCCGGCGCCCTCACGCTCGGGGATGGTGATGGTGGCGGCCTGGCCGGGGTCGAGCGTCGGCAGTCCGGTCAGCTCGGCCGAGCCGTCGGCGTTGACCCTGCTGCCGACCCAGATACGGCTGTCTGTCTTGTTCTGCAGGGTGATGGTGTGGTCGGCGACGGCACCGGCCGCTGCGATGCTCCCGCTGTCGGAGCGGTGCGTCTGGATCGCTACGGCGGTGCCTGTCACACCGACGATGACCAGCAGCAGCGCCAGCAGAAATGATGTGCGTCTGCGCATAGAGCGTGCCTCTCCATCGGGCTTACGCGGGTTGGTTGATCAGATTTCGCTTGCGCAGGCACGACGGATGGGCGGGGTGGTTGGTTCATCCGATGCCGGATGTCGTGCTCACTTCCGCACTCTGCCCTGGGAGTTGGTGCGAACGGCCTTGGGCTGGAAGGCCGGTGACGGTGTGTCGGTTTGCCGCGTCGTGGGACTGGGCGGGCCGCTGTTGTACACGTCGCGGACGATCGCCCGGCCCTCGCCGCCGAGCAGGGACTGCGGGATCTCGATCGACCTGGTGTGCGGTTGGGGGGAGGTGGGCGGCGATACGGGACTCAGCGGAGAGAAGACGGACTCGGATTCCGATGCGCCGCTTCCCAGCAGGTCCCCGTCCAAGTGCCGGTACTCGGACGCGACGAAGGTGTGGCCGTCGGTCAGCTCGTCCCTGCGCGGCATCGAGGTGGCGTGCGCTGTTCTCGCCCGGCGGCTGCTGTCCTCGGCCGCCACGAAGTTCCGGCCGTCGATGAACTCGTCCTGCCCGGGGCTCTGGAAAGCCTGCGTCGAGGCGTCCCGGGTCCGGCCGGTCCGCGGCTCCTCGGGGGCGCCGCGCCGCAGCTCCCTCATGAACGCGTTGTTGGCGTACTCCGCGACGGACGGCATGCTCGCCGGCCGCTTGTCGTACGCCGTGCGCCACTGCTTCTCGGACCTCATCTGCGCGAGGACCGCGTCCTCGAAGGCTTCGCGCTCCGGCTTCGGCAGCCGGCTGATCCCCTCCTCGAAACCCGCCCTGCCGCCGAGCGCCGGCTGCCCGTCGGCGAACCGCGGCTGCTGCGGCTCGGCCGACATGCCCTGCGCCGACGACGGCGTCGACATCGACGCCGACTGCGGTCGCGATCGGCCCCTGAGCCGGTCCACCAGACGGCTCAACTCGCTTGCGAGCTGCGCCCAGGCGGTCTCCTCCTTGGCGGGCGACCGGCGGCCGAACCGCCGGCCGCGCAGCCCGTACTCGGTCCTGATCAGATTGCGCGCCAGCGCCACCGAATCAGCGTTCGCCACGACGCCCCTCCTTCACGTACGGCCAGGACGCCGCCGCACGCGGCTCGTACCCGCCGGCGTCCGACGCGAACCGGCGCCGCTCCAGCAGACCGTGCGGCGCCAAGCGCCACGCACGAATGGCGGACATGTGCGTACCTCCCCGACCGGTCGGCGATGGTCCCGGCCCAACGGCCGCGCCCGGGGGACGCGGCCGTTGGGGGTCAAGCCGGCCGGTGCGATGTGCATCGGCCGGATGCCGCCGACTAGCGGCGGACGACCTTCTTCCCCTTCGCCTTCTCCCGCTGCGCGCCCTGTCCGCTGGTTTCCGCCGGAATGCTCGCGCTGCTGTGCGTACTTTGGGCGTAACTGCCCTGCGGAAGGTAGTTCGCGGCCGAGTTACCGCCGGCCGGCGAGTAGCTGACCGGCCCGTACGACGACACCGAGGGATTCGGCGACGAGTTGTAGCCGGCGTACGGCGACTGCTGCGCCTGGAAGCCACCACCGTACGGCGACTGCTGTGCCTGGAAGCCACCGCTGTACGGCGACTGCTGCGCATAGCGCGGGTCGTGCGCGGCGGCACCGGCGCCGTAAGTGGGCTGCTCCTGCCAGTCCTCCTGCGAGCCCATGTTGCTGGTCGAGCCGTGTGAGGACGGGAACGATCCGGGTACCATCTCGCCCGGCCCGTATCCGATGTTCGTGTTGTTGTGAGCCATCCCCTCGTACACCGGCAACTCGTACGAGGGGTCGTCAGCCGTCCGCTCCCGTTCCTCCGTGTGGAAGTGGTGCGTCGCCTCGCCGACAGTGACACCACCGCCGACCCAGTTCCCTGCCTTGCCTGCCCATTCGGATGCCGTATTGGTGCCGATGGCGCCCGCGGCGTTCGCTGCCGCGGAGACGATCCGGCCGGTGCTCAACGCCTCCTGGGCCGTGTCGCGCACGCCGCCGCCCTGGACACGCTTCCGCTCCGCGTTGAGTTCCGAGGCACCCATATAGGCTTGACCTGCGATTCCCACCACCTTGAAGCCGACGCCCACTTTCCCGCCGACGGACTCGCCGATCGTCGTCGCCAACTGGGGAGCGACGTCGATCACGGCCTTCTTGATCCTCTTGTCGTGCCTGCTGACCCAGGCCCTCGTGTTCGCGGCGAAAGCCTTGAGTTTGCCGCCCACGCCCGCGAAGTACGTACGACTGCTCTGGTCGTACACGGCCGTTCCCTGCTGCGTGCCGGCCGGAAGCTCGGGCGCGTCGTCAGGTATGGGCCTGGACGAGGTGCGCATGTTCCCGTTGCGGTCGATATGGACCGACATGACGGACATGGTGGACGCGGCGGAATTGCCACTGTCGTCTGAGTGTTCTGAGCCTGCCATTTTCACCCTTCCTTAGGGCTGGATGGTTACTCCCTACGGAGCCTGTGGCGGCGCCGTATCCGGGCGCTGCCGACCGGATAAGGCTCCGCTCACCGAGCACAACGCGTACGCCGGGACATCGGTTCATCGCCCCTCCACCCTGGGCGGACAGGTCAGTTCGACGGCTGCGCGGTCGCCGGTCTTTCCCAATTCGGCTGCTTCTGCTCCTGCGGCGGTGGTGGCGGCGGCGGCGGCGCGAACGGATCCATCGCGTCGACGGGAGGAACCTCCTTCGCCCGGTGGGCACCCGGCTTGCATCCGGCGAAGGGGCCTTGCGGGTCCCGCAGTGTGTTCATGACCGGTGACAGATGGTCGCGATGCCAACTGGCAGGTCCTGACATGTCGGAGCCAGGACCGGTCAGATGACCCCAGGCGAGCCACAGGCCGTGCAACTGGGCCACGGCTTCGGCGTGTTCCCACCAGCGGGAGCACCAACTGGCCGAGGACGTGACCTCCCTGCCGTACACCGGCAACAGCACATGATGGGTCCACAGCGTGAGCTGACGCAGCGTATGCGCGTACGCGGGCCCTTCCATGTAGAGGATGAAATGCGGTGCGGAGAGAGGCTTCTTCGCCGTCGCACCCCCCTCCGCTCCGGGGACCGCGGGCTGCTCGGGAGGCTGCTCCGGCGGCTGGGTGGACATGGGACCTCCTGTCGGTGGCGACTTCGGGCGTACGGGACTCAGGCGGCAGCGTCGTGCGTCACGCGTCCGGGCGTACCGCTCCCAGGATCGGCATCGAAGCGGCCGGCGACTCGTACACCCAACGGCCCGGCCGCGGGGCCTGGATGATCTGGCCGTCGCCCACGTAGATGGCGACGTGGCTGGCGTCCGCGAAGTAGATGATGAGGTCCCCCGGACGCATCTCGTCGACCGGGATGTGCTTGAGCCGGCGCCACTGCTCCTCCGACGTGCGGGGGATGGGGTGGCCCGCCGCCAGCCAGGCCTGCGAGGTGAGCCCCGAGCAGTCGAAGGAACTGGGGCCTTCGGCGCCCCACACGTACGGCTTGCCGATCTGCCGGGCGGCGTAGGCGACGGCCTTGCGACCCGCCGAAGTCCCCTTCTTGCCGACCTTCTTGAGGACGCCCGTGGACACCCACTTCGCCTGGGCGTCGGCCTCGTCCTGCCGCTCCAGCGCCGCGAGCCGCTGGAGTTGCTCCGCCGCGAGCTGCGACTCCAGCTTCTTCGCCGCCTTGATGTGCTGCTCGATCTTGTGCTGCTGGTTCTTCTGCGTGCGGCGGGTCGCCTCCAGGTCCTTCAGCTCGTCGGAGGCGTCGTCGGTGCGGTGGCGCAGGTCCTCGCGCGTGGTGCCGAGCGCGGTCAGCACGCTGTGCCTGGCCTGCTGCGCCTTGCGGTTCAAGGACGCGTTGTCCAGGGCCGTCGCGGGGTCGTCGTCGAGCACGAACTGCATCTCCGCGGGCAGGCCGCCGCCCCGGTACTGGGCCCTGGCCACCGCCGCCGCCTGCGCGTTGAGCACGGACAGCTTCGCCTCGGTCGTCTTGACCTGGGCGTTGAGCTTGTCGATCCGCTTCTTCTGCTTGGCCACCTTCACATCGGCGGCGTTGAACTTGTCCGTGGCGACTTCCGCTTGGTGATAAAGGCTGTCCAGTTGGGCACGTACCTGGGTGAGAGTCGCGGGGTCGGCACGGGCGACCTGCTGGGTCGTCACGGTCAAGGCGCAGGCCAGGACGACGGCAGCCGCCGTCCGGTAGCTGTGCGCGCGCAGGGGCCGTCTCATCTGGGCCGAAGCTCCCTTCGTCCGCGTCGATCGGGGTAGGGGCCCGAGGGGCCCGTACGCACAACGGGCGGTGGGGTTGGGCGGTTCAAGGCGGCGTGAACCGGGCGCGCACGGCATCCGTTGTGCGCGAGAGGGCCGTACGGCGGACGAAAGGGTCGTTGTGGGAGTGGAGTTGCTGCTGCTGGCGCTGTGCACGGGGTTCGGCCTCGGCTTTCTGCTGCTCGCCGTACGGTCGGTGATCTCGGCCCTGAGACTGTGGCTGCGGGGCCTGCGCGCGATGGGTGTCGTGACGGCGCGCGGCACCGCCGACCGGCGGCGCGGCGGGCTCGTGATGTTCGCCGACCACCTCGGGCGCAGCCTCGTCTTCGACCCGGGCAGGCGCGGCCCGTGGTGCGGGCTGCCGCGCCTGGGCCGCAGCGTGCCGGTCGTCTACGCGCGCAACCAGCCGACGTCCGCCGGGCTGTGGACGGCGCGGTATCTGCTGTCGCCCGCCTTCGGCTGGTTCCTGTCCTCGACGCTGGCGTTCGGCGCCGGGGTGCTCATGACGGCGTGACCGTGACCCGCGACGGACCCCCCGGCCCGGGAGTCACACCCGGCCAGGGGCCTGTTTGCCGAGGCTCACGCCCGTCAACCGCGCCGCCGCGCGCGCCGTGATCGCCGCCGTCTCCGCCTTCGCCGCCGCCGAGATCGCGCCCGCGCCGGGCTCCTTGTACCAGGGGCGCAGCCGGATCAGGGCCGGCTTGACGCCGGTCGCGAGGAGCAGCGCCGTGCCCTTGGGCAGGGCCCGGATCTTGTCGGGCGGCAGGACGGACTCCTGGCGGTACGAGTACGAGCGCGACGTGCCGTCCTTGCTGCGCGAGATGGTCGGTGTGCGTACGTCGTACTGGCCCACGAGCGTGGAGATCTTCTGTACGAAGTCGGCGTCGTCCAGGCCCGCGCCGAGCAGCTTGATGGTCGCCGCGCTCCACAGCGCGTCCATGCCCACGTCGCCCCAGACCCGGGCGCCCTGCCGGTAACTCTGCAGCAGCGTCACGACGTTGATGCCGCGCGAGCCGAAGTGCGAGTACAGGTCCGGCAGGTCGGAGATGCGGCACACGTTCGCCGCCTCGTCGAGGACCGCGGTCAGCGGCGGGTCGAGCCGGCCGCCCATGCGCTCGGCGGCGACCACACCCGCCCGCATCGTCGTGTCGGCGAGGCCCGCGATGACACCGGCCGCCGAGCCACCGCCGTCCTTGGACAGCAGATACAGCGTGTCCGCGCTCAGGACATGCAGGTCGGGGCGGAACTCGGGCAGCGAGGGGTCGGGCGTGACCCAGGCCAGGATCTCCGGGTCGAGGAGGCAGGAGACGGTCTGCCGGGCCGTCTCGAAAATGCCGTCCCTGGTCTCCACGGCGCCCCGCACCGTGCCCTGCAACTGCTCGGCCATCGCGACGAGTCCGTTGTCACGGAGCAGGTCGACCGGGGTGCGGTCGGCGGGGTCGGCGAGCCAGCCGAGGAGTTCCTGGACGGAGGTGTTGCTGCGCGCAGCCGCGAGAAAGAGCGCGGTGAGGGTGTTCTGGGCGGCCGAGATCCAGAAGTCCTTCTTCGCCGTGTCGTCGTTGACGGAGGCCACGAAGTGCCCGGCGAGCCTGCGCGCACCTTCGGTGGTGTGGCACTCGGCGAGCATGTTCCACCACATGGCGCGCGGGCTGTGCGCGATGCCCTGCGGGTCGAACGTCCAGACGTCGCCCACCTCTTCACGCGCCGCGCGCGTCACGGCGTACACGTCGGACTTGTTGGAGGTCAGCAGCACGGCGCCCTGCGCGCGCAGCACGCGCGGGACGGCGATGCCGGTCGACTTGCCGGCGCGCGGCGCCATGAGGTCCAGCTCCACGTCCTCGTAACTGCTGCGCAGCTCGGGCCCCTTGGGGTCGAGTTCGCCGAGGAGGTTGCCCGTCTCGTCCGGGTGGAGCCGCTGCCTGCCCTTGAGGGTCGGCCGCAGTTCGCGGGCGCGCGCCTCGATGCCCTTGGGGCACATCGCCGCGAGATCGCGGCTGTTCGCCAGGCCCTTGGGGCGGTTGCTGCGGCCCAGGATCAGGATCACGGCGAGCACGATCGGGATCGCGACGACCGCCAGCAGGCCGAAGATGCCCGCGTAGACGGCGGTGGTCGGGGTGGTCGGCCACAGCGCGGCCGGCCCGTCGGAGACCAGGCTGGAGATGGTCGACATGGCGAACGGCGGTGCGTCCCAGCCGTGTCCGGAGAACCCGGACCCGATGGTGCCGCCCGACCAGGCGACGGTGAACATCAGCAGGCCCGTGCCGGCGACCGCGACGATGGCCCAGGGCAGCAGGTCGTGCAGATCGCCGCCGCGCTGTCCGCTCACGCGGTCCACCTCCCGGGCGCTTCGACGCCGGGGGCGCCGGGTCCGCCGGGGAAGGGCGGGGGCCCTTCCTGCGCGGCCCGCTGGACCTGCCCGGTGGCCTTGGCCACGGCCTCTTCGAGCGTCTGCTCGTTGGGCGTCCAGCGGGTGTTGGTGTTGTGCAGCCGGCGCTCCGCGTCGGTGATGGCGACCTTGATCGGGATGCCGGGGCGGCCACCGACCTTGATGAGGAAGCGGCCACGGCCCGGCGGTTCCTCGTCCTCGCCGTTGACACCCCAGCCGGGGGGCGAGGACCAGGACGAGACGAGTTCGATCTCGCGCCGGGACAGCCCGACGACCTTGCCGAGATCCTCCATCTCGGTCTTCGGCAGCCCCGCGCACACCACCATCCCGGCGCGCTCGACGAAGCCGCGCGCCTTGGCGCGGTCGGCGTCCGTGCCGAGCGCCTCGGCGTCCTTGAGGGTGTGGGTGATCTTCGCGTCGCCGAGACCGAGCGAGCGGTTGAGGCGGGTGAGCGCGTCGATACGGTCGACGATGCCGGAGGCCGCGCGCAGCGGGCGCCACAACTCGTCCAGCACGGTGAAGAACCAGCGCCGTGGCGCGAGTCCGGCGTCGGCCAGCGCGTGGCAGGCCGCGACCGTACCGAGCCCGTCGGACCAGGCGGCGAGCATCGCCGCCGCCGTCAACTGGGTGTCGGCCTCGCCGATTCCGGAGATGTCGATGCACACGGCGGGCGCGTCGGGGTCGATATGGGTCGACGTCTCGGAGGCGAAGGTGTCGCCGAGCGGGCCGTCGAGGATGCCGAGCAGCGAGCGGTGCAGCGGGTCCACAGCGTCCCGGTAGCGGGCGTCGTCCCCCCGGTCGAGCGTCACGGCGCGCACCCGGGGCGGACCCTCGGTGAGGACCCGCAGCACGTCGGGCAGCAGTACGGTGTGTCCTGGCAGGGTGCGTTCGCGCAAGTGGTGCAGAACGGCGGAGAGTACGGACTGCTCGTGGTCGTCCATGGGCCGGCCGCGCACGATGGTGATGAGCGCCGCGACCATGTTCAGCACCCGGCCGTGTGCCTCGGCCTTCAGCACCTCGCCGGCCTCGCCGCCGATCTTCGCCGCCGCCGAGCCCATGGCGCCCGGGTCGAGGACGTTGATGCCGCCCCGGCCGCGGCCGATGGAGATCACCTGGCCGCCGAGCGCCCGTACGGTGTCGGCGTAGTCCGGCTTGAGGTCGCCAAGGACCAGCGGTACGACGCCCGTTGCCGCGAGCCCGATCAGCATCCGGTTGATGAGCGTCGACTTGCCGAGGCCCGGCATGCCGAGCATGAACAGCGACGGGTTGGAGATGTAGCGGGCCCGGGTGAACCAGCTCAGCGGGTCGCCGCAGACGGTCGCGCCGGTGAACAGGTGCTGCCCCAGCGGCACTCCGGTCATCGGCGAGCCGGAGCCCGCGGCGAACGGCCACATGCCGCAGGCCTGCACGGTGGTGGCGCGCCACATCGTGGGCGGGTCCATGTAGCCGACGCGCCCGCCGCCCGCGCCGTACCAGCCGCGCGGCGGGACGTACAGCTCCTTGGGGCGCGGCGGTGTCTTCTGCCTGCCGCCCTTCTTGCCGCCCTGTGCTGCGTTCTTCGCACCGCCCTGATCGAGGCTCTGCCCCGTGACGGCCGGCGCCCATGCCGGCTTCTTCCGTCCCGGCTTCTCCGCCCAGGGCGACTCCGGTTCGAGCAGTACCCCCGGCGGCAGTTCGCTCGCCCGCTCCTCGGCCAGCCGGTCCGCCCGCTCGGCCAGCTTCTGTTCGCGCCGGCTCACAACGCCTCCTGCAGTTCGTGCGGTACGAGGGTCTGCTCCCACGGCAGGATCCCGGCGGGCAGGGTGCAGGTGAACGCCGCCGCCTGCATCCGGTCGGCGGGCCGCATCTGCACCCGGGAGGCCGCCGTCAGGTTGCGGATGGTGACGCTCGCGTCGGCCAGCTCCTCCGCGTTGTCGACGGTGACGGTGAGCATCAGCGAGAACTCCACGAGCCCCGCGCCCGACGCCTCCTCGTTCGCGGTCTGTTCGGCCGCGCGCACCTCGGAGGCCGCGCGCGCCTGCACCATGCCCTTGCCCGACGTCGCCATGAACTGGGCGCTGCGCCGGTCGGCTTCGACGATCCGCGCCGAAGTGGCCGGGTCGATGGGCCGGTAGACCAGCGCGACCCGCTTGCGGCGGGTGCCGGGAGCCGCCTCCAGCATGCCCCGCATCACCGAGGAGCGGATGGTGCCGCGCGGTGCCAGCGTCAGCATCCAGGTCCTGGAGACACCGGAGTCGTGCTGGTAGCTGTTCACGGTCTCGACGGCCGCGGCAGGTCCCGCGTCCTCCCACTCCAGACCCGTACCGCCGTGCGTGGCACGGGCGTTGAGTACGTCGGCGGCGACGGCCGGATCGTAGGCGACCCGGACGACCTCGGCGATCCGCTCGGCCGACAGCGGGTAGGCGGCGCCGCCGCCCGCAGCGACAAGTCCGCTGAGCAGACCGGGAATCCGGATCGCGAGATCCGTGATGATGTCGTCCTTCTTGCGGCTCTGGCCGCCCGGGATGCCGTAGGTCAGCGTGATGTAGGTGTGCATCTCGGAGGAGGCGCTGGGATAGCGGTCGACGACCTCCTCCATCACCGCGCGCGCGGCCGGAGGGGCGTCGGAGCGGATCCGGGGCAGCACCTCGTGGGCGAGCCGGGTACCCGGGTCGGGGGCCGTCTCCACGATCACGGAGGCGCCGCGCAGCCCGGGTTCGTGCGACAGCCGGGCCAGCCACTCGCCCCACAGCGCCACCCACACGTCGACCTGGTCGGGGTCGATGAGCGAACCGCCGTCCGGGTCGCAGCCGAGGACGATCGTGTACAGGTTGCGGACCGGGTGGTGCAGGACGCCGAAGGGCCGGTCGTAGGCGTCCCTGCCCTCGGTCGCCGTGACCTTGTTCAGCAGGCCCGGCGGGCGGAACCGGCCGCCGGGGCGGGCGGACAGCGGCCCCGATACGTACAGGTGCGCGCCCTTCGCCTTCCGGCGCGACCAGCCGATGCGCAGCGTGATGAGCTGGTAGATGTTGCGGCCGTCCTGGGTGCGGATGGTGAGCGGAACCAGGAACAGCACGACGGGTACGAGGACGACGAGCGCCGCGTACAGCGAGATCAGTGACGCCAGCAGCGTGGCGATGAGGCCGCCGAACGCCCCGAAGGTGCCGACGAGTCCGAGTGGTCCGAGCCCCGGCCGCCTTGGCCTGCGCCAGTTTCCGTAGGTCGGATGGGTGACAGCTTCCGCGGACATAGGATCCGGTTTCCCTTCATGAAGTGGTCGGAGTACGGCGGCGGTTGGAGCGGCGCGGTACGGCGGTGGCGGGGTGGACCGCGGAGAGCCGCCGAGCTCCCGCCGGGGGGAGGGGAGTTCGGCGGCCGTCGGTCAGGGGAGGTGGCGGCAGGACGTACGAAGGGACCGGCCGGCCGTCAACACTCCCCCGGCGGTCACTTGTTGTTGCCCAACTCGCCGTCGGCGCCTTCGACAGCACCCGACACGCTGGAACTGGCGACCTGCGCCGCGGCCACCGCGGCGAGCACCGCGACACCCGCAGGTCCGGCCGCAGCCGCGGCACCCGCACCGGCGCCACCTGCTCCCGCACCCGCCGCACCGGCCCGGCCCGCTCCCGCGGCCCCGCCGGCGCCGTTCGCGCCGCCTGATCCAGGTCCGCCGGCCGAACCCGATTCGCCACCGGCGCCGGACGAGCCGCCCGCACCGGACGAACCGCCCGATCCGTTCGCGCCCGAAGCACCGCTCGGACCCGCCTGCGTACCGCCGCCGGAACCGCCGCCGCGGCCGCCGAGCATGACGGCGCCGCTCGCGAGACTGCTGCCGGCCTGCCCCATGCTGGACATGGGGTTGCCCGTGCCCATGGCGGCCGTCGCCGGCACGATGAGCTTCAGCAGGGCGGGCAGGGCGATCGCGGACAGGAGCATCACGCCGATACCGGCGATCCGGGTGTTGATGGTGCTGTTGTCACCGCTGCCGCTGTTCTTGCCCGTATTGATCATCGCCATACCGGCGTTGAGCACGAGCGCGACCGCCGGTTTGTAGAGCAGCCAGGCGATCATCCAGCCGAGGTGCTTGCGCCACCAGCCGGCGCCCCAGTCCGTCATCGAGGCGGCCGCCGCCATCGGCAGCGTGCCGAGCAGCAGCATCATCACCCCGAGCCTGATGTACATCAGGACCGTGTGGATGATCCCGGAGATCAGCAGCAGGAAGGCGAGGACCAGCAGCAGGAAGGACTGGATCCCGCCGCCGTCCGAGCAGGCGCCGACGTTCTGCAGCGACTCCTGCACGGCGTCGTTGAACAAGTAGCTGGAGTAGTCGTCGGCGACGGCTGCGGCGGCCAGGCAGACCGTGGTGGCGGCGCCCGAGACCACCACCACCCGCATGATGCCCTTCAGGGCGGTCGTGCCCGCGTCGCCCTTGCGCTCGATGGCCATCCGGGCGGCGGCGAACAGCAGCGAACCGACCGCGAGGTAGACCACGATCCACTGGGTGTCGCCGCTGATGTTCTTCGACGTCTGGCTCTGCTCCAGCGTCGGGACGCTGGTCGCCAGCGCCCCGAACACCGCTACGGCACCGGCGAGGATGGTCTTGGCGACCAGGTCGATGATGGTCCCGATGGGGTCGCCGAGAAAGCTGAAGAACCCCTTCACCAGGTCGATGACCGGATTCCCGGACGTGCAGTTCACCTCAAACCCCCCAAAGCGTATAGCCGGTGGTGCTCTGAACGGCCGCGACCGGCGAGTGCAGCGCACCGTTGTCGTCAGGCACGACCTTCCAGTCGCCGCCGCTCCAGCGCAGCACGATGGTGGTCGCCGCATAGCCCTGGTCGCCCTTGAGGAGCAGCTTCACCGTCGCACCCGTGCTCCGGTACGAGGTCACCCTGAAGCCGACGTACGAGGCGACCGGCGTACTGCTCGTACTGTCGGTGTCCTGGACGGTGGCGCGCTGGAACTCGAACATGTCGCGCCCGATCCCGTCCACGACCTGCTGCTTGGTGACGGTGCGCCAGCCGGAGCCGCTCATCTGGGACGGGATGATGTGGGCGGCCAGTACGGCCCCGGTGGCTGTGTGCGCGTAGCACCACCACAGGTCGCCCTCGATCCGGGTGGGTCCGGCCGACGCCGAGACGGGCACGCGCGAAACCCCGAGCGTCTGCCAACTGATGTCCTTCGGGGCGGCCTTGGGCAGCGCTTCGCCCGCGCTGTCGTCGGTACGGCAGCCCTGCGGCCGGCCGCCCTTCGGGATCGAGGTACCGGAGAGCGGACCGACGGACGCGGCCGCGTTCGCACGGTCGGCGGTGCCGCTGTGGCCTGACGTCAGTGTGACGATCACGCCCACCACGACCACGACGCCGATGAATCCCGCCGAAAGCTGCCAGCTCCGCTGCTTGTAGTACGGCCCGGATTCCTCGACCCGCCGCTCCCTGCGTCTGAACAACACGTCCGTCCGCCCGGCCTACGCGAAGACGAAGCTGATCAGCGGGCCCGCAGTGGCCACGAGGACACAGCCGCCGAGCACCATGCCCAGCCGGCTCATGTGCTCCGAACTCTCACCGCGCTTGACCGAGACGGCCATCATCGCGCCGGTGATCAGCACACCGGCGACACCGGCGGCGGTACCGGCCCAGGCGGCTATGCCGAGCACGGTGTTGACCTTGCCGGTGAGTTCGTCGGGGGCGTTGCTCACCGGCTTCGGCACGGTGCCGTCGGCCAGGATGTTGGAGACTGCGAGGAGCAGTGACATGGGGATCTCTCCGAGGAGTCGGCGCCCGGCATGAGCGGTGGGCGGGAGGGTAACTGTCAGTGCGTAACGGTCTGTTGAACGGGTGGTTCGGGGTGGTGCGGGTTTCACGGGGTGCGGGTTCCGGGGTGCGGGTTCCGGGGTGGTGCGGGTCAGGCACTAGGGGCCAAGCAGCGTGAGGTTGCCGAGGGCCGTGACGAGCGGTCCCGCCGTCGTGGCGATGAGGCAGCTCAGGACGACGTAGAAAACACCGCGGAAGTGCACGCCGCCCTCACCCGGCTCACCGCGGCGCAACTGGAGCGCCATCTGCATGCCGACGATGATCAGCCCGCCGACACCACACGCCGACGCACACCAGGAGAGAAGGCCGAGGATCGTGTCGGCGTCCGTGGGCGGCCGGTAGTCGGCGAGGAACAGCGCACCGGTCACCGGGAGGGTCACGAGGCGGCCCCCTCACCGTAGAACTCGCTGCCCACCAGCTTGGCGAGGCTGACGAGTTGCCTGGGTTCGTGCTTCGGACGGCCGCCCGTACGCCAGGCCGGAATCCACGGCACCCGGTGCACCCGGGCGACCGAACGCAGCACCCGGATGCGGCGCAGCAGGACGAGCGGCAGCCGGCCGGGAGCGTCGGCGACGAGCACGACGCCCAGCAACTCCAGCCCCTGCGGGGCCTTCCCGTCCTTGAGCGCGCCCAACGCCTGCGAGACGGACCGGAGTCCGCCCGCACTGGTCCGGCCGACCAGGACGATCCGGCGCGGCTCACCGCGCGCGGGCTCCGGCCAGCGGGCTCCTACGTCCACCCCGCCGAGCACCTCGACCAGCGACGTCACCCCTGCCCCGCCGTGCGCCTTGACCCAGCCGACCTCGTCACGCGAACGCCCGCGCGGCGCCTTCGGCCGCCGCGACTGGCCCCAGCCCGCCTCGGCGGCGGGCGCGGGGGCCGCGCGACGAGCGGGGGCGGGGCGCGGGGCCGCCTGCGGGACGGCCTGCTGACGCGGGGCGACGGGGGCGGCGGGACGCTGGGCGACCGGGGCCGGCTGTCGAGCGGCGGGGCGTGGCGCGGTCCGTACGGGTGCTTGTGCCACCGGTTGCGCCACCGGTTGTGTCACCGGTTGTGTCACTGCGGGCGGCGGTGGTGGTACGGGCGCCGTCGGTGCGGGCGCCGTCGCTCGGGGCGGCACGGGCGCCGCTGCGGGTGGTGGCGTACCCCCGCCGGGGGGCGTCTGCTGTGGGGACTTCGGCCCCCGTACCCACGACTGTGGGCCCGGCGGCGTTGCCGAAGGAGTGCCCATATGTGTCCCGCCCCCCTCTTCGCTCGTGCTTCCGCTGCTGCGGATCATCTGGTTTTCCACTGGTTTGAACTTATTTGCCGCGGGGCCCGTTTGGATCTGTCGAGCCCGTCGGACAGCACAACGGGCTGTGTGGCCATGACGGTTCAAGGCGAAGGGAAGAAGGCACGCGCGCATGAGTGCAGGCACGGGAGCGGGCGACGAGAGCGGCGGCTCGAACGTCGTCAGGAACGGCATCATCGCCGGTACCGGCTGCGGCTGCCTGCTGTCCCCGCTCGCCCTGGTCGGCACGCTCGTGGTGGTGCTGATCATCGGCGGTTTCGGGGTGCTGCTCGCGCCGCTCATCGCACTGATCCTGCTGTTCGGCGGAGGCGGCGGGAGCGACAGCTCGAACCAGGACACGGCGGACCAGATGATCGACGTCCTTCAGGGCGACGGCAAGGGCCAGCTCGACGAGACCACCGTCCCCGCCGACCTGGTGGACCCCATCAAGCGGGCCGGCCAGCAGTGCCCGGCCATCGGCCCCATCGTCATCGCCGCCCAGATCGAGAAGGAGTCCGGCTTCAACGCTGCGCTGACCGGCCCCAACGGCGAACTGGGCCTCTCGCAGTTGCCGCCCGACATCTTCAAGCAGTACGGCAAGGACGACGACGAGAACGACAAGACGTCGGCCCTGGACGCGGAGGACTCGATCATGGCCCAGGGTCGCTACATGTGCGACCTGGCCAAGCAGGGCCAGCAGATGATCGACAACGGCGAGGTCCGGCAGCCGGAGGACGGCGAGGACACCTTCAACTCCAACACCGCCATGGACCTCGCCCTGGCCGGCTACCACGTCGGGATGGACGCCGTACGCGATGCGAAAGGGGTGCCGCAGACGAGTGAGGCCCAGGGGTATGTCCTGGCCATCCGCGCCCAGTTCGCCAAGTACCAGGGCATCGCGGCCCCGCCGGAGGGCGCCACTCCCGGCGTCACCCCCGACCCCAGCGAAACGGACCTGCCGCCCCGCCTGTCCACCGACACTCCCGTCGCTCCCACCGCCACCTCCACCGCATAAGGACGGCAGCCATGGCCACCTTCACCGTGTACATCTCCGACAACGGGCTCGCCGAGATCGACGGAGACCCGCTCGTCCCGGCGCCCGAACAGTCCGTGCACGAGGCGGTACTGGACCAGTTGCACCGGTACGCGCAGGAGCGCGGCGTCGCTGTGGACGCGACGGTGCACGACAGCCCCGGCGGGGCGGAGTTCTTCCTGCGGGTGCTGCCGGACGGGTCGAGCCAGGTACTCGGGGCGGAGGAGACGCCGGAGGTGGAGCCGGAACCGGAGCGGGTGCTGGAACCTGAGCCGGTGCTGGTGCTGGAACCCGAGCCGATGGCTGAGTTGGCACCAGAACCGGAGCCGGCGCATGCGAGGGCGGACGCCGATGCGGTGGCGGGGGCGGGGCCGGGTGGCGGGGCGGTCGCCAAGGCGGGGGCCGTGGCGAGGGCCGGGGCGAGGGCCGGGGTCGGCGCACTCGCCACCGCGGTGGCCCGCGCCCGCGCCACGGCGGCGGCCCGCTCGGGGCCGGCCCCCGTCGCTCATGCCGCCCATGCCGCGCCCGTCGCGGCGCCCGCACCGGTCGTCGTGCCCACCGAGCACGCCGCCGAGATCGGCCACATCAACGCGTTGGCGTCCGTGGGCCGGCTCGACGAGGCGCTCGACGAGGCGACCGAGCTGCGCGAGCGGCTGACCAGTACGGTCGGCGCTGACCATCCGCACGCCCTGGAGGCGCGGTCCGTCGAGGCGTATCTCGCACACCTCTGCGGCGACCACCGCGAGGCCATTGTGCTGGCGCTGGCGGTGGCCCGCATCCGGTGCGGCGCGGGCGACAGCCAGGCGCCGGTGGAGGTGGCACGCGCGGCGGCTGCTTGGCAGCAGCTTGACGACGACCGGGCCGCCGTCGCCCACGGGCGCGAACTCCTGCACATGTGGAAGGCGTTGGAGGCGCGCGGCTTGCTCTCGCCCGGCGACCTGGAACTCGCCGAACAGGTCCGCAGACACGTCGACGCGCTCGCGGCGTACGTCTGATCCGTCGCGGGGGCCCGCTCCCTGCCCCGGAACCCGGGCCGTTACACACCGGTCGACCGCCTCGTACAACCAACGTCAAACGAACGTGGAACGCACCTCGGAACACTCCGTTCCCCCAGGAGGCCAAGGCTCCCAGTCGCCCCAGGACTGCGACCGGCCCTCCCAAGGAGCAGGAGCACACCATGAACGTGACGGTCATCGGATCGGCCAGCGCCGTCTCCCCCGAGGAACGAGCCCTGCGCGACCTCTACTTGGAACACGGTCCCGCGCTCTACTCATACGTGCTGCGGATGCTGGGCGGAGACACACACCGCACGGAGGACGTCATCCAGGAGACGCTGATGCGCTGCTGGAACAAGCGAAACCTGGTCGACACGGAGGGCATGGCGGTACGCCCCTGGATGTTCCGGGTCGCCCGCAACCTCGTCATCGACGCGCATCGGACGCGCATGGCAAGGCCGTTGGAGGTGAGCGGCGCCACCTGGCTGAGCGAGCTGGGCACCAAGGCGGACGACAACGAGCAGATCCTGTCATCGATAGTGGTACACGACGCCTTGCAGGCGCTGACACCGGCACACCGCGAAGTACTCAGAGAGACATTCTTCGCAGACCGCAGCACCCAAGAGGCGGCCGACACCCTGGGCGTCCCGCAGGGCACGGTCAAGTCCCGGGTGTACTACGCCCTTCGCTGCCTGAGATCGGCCCTGGAAGAAAGAGGAGTACGCCCGGAGGACCGCACACCACGCTCGGCCTGACGACGTCCGCCGTCGGGTCGTACGCGCACCCCACGACGATGAGCCGTGTTCGGCCGTCAGGGCCGCTCTGACGACGACCTGGGGCCGAGGACGACGGCTTCGGACCGTACGTCCATGTCGTGGACGATCCTCAGTGGACGGGAATCACGCCCGCTCAGGCTCTGCGAACCCGCGAACAGTGCGAAAGTGACGAGGAGTTCGAGGCGTACGGCGGCGCGTTCCGGGTGGTGCCGTCCGGAATCCGCGAGATGAACGCGAACCTGACGATCGCCAACCTGGACTTCGGCGATTTCGCGGACGCGGCCAGGGATGATCCCGGCGGTGTCTTCCGAGAATTGACTGGCTGAACTACGGCCCGCCGTCACCGGGCGAGGGCACATGAGCCGGGAGCTACGCGGACCGGGGAGGGGCGGCTGCCAACGGCGGCCGACGGCCGGCCGGGGCTCGTGGTGACGGTTACTCCCCGAGCTCGGGTGCCGCGCGGAGGTTGCATGGGGTGACTCGGCCGTCTCGGCGTCCACCCCCACCGGGGAGCGGTTGCGACTCATGCCCCGCTGGTCACTCGGGGGTTGGTGGGTGCGGGTCAGTGCGCATGGGCCGGGACCTGGGCGACCGCCGAGATTAGGCTGCTGTAGGGCCGCCCCTGAGGTTTGAGTGTCGCGGCTCCGGTCCGGGCGTCAAGGGCGCTCCTACGTCGCGTCGGCTACGCCGATTGTGCTCCGCTCCACCCTTGACCCCCGGCCCTCCACCGCAAGTGCTTCTTTGAGGGGGGGCGGCCGGGGGGCTCCACGGGCGAGCAGGGCTCGTGGTGGCTGGTGCTTGCCCGAGTGCGGGTGCCACGCACCAGTTGCATGGGGCGACTCGGCCCGTCTCGGCGTCCGCCCCGGTCGGGTAGTGGTTGCGACTCATGCCCCGCTGGTCACCGGGGGTGGCCGGGTGCGGGTCAGTGCGCATGGGCCGGGTCCT
Organism: Streptomyces sp. NPDC087906; assembly: GCF_055584925.1. NCBI lineage: Bacteria > Bacillati > Actinomycetota > Actinomycetes > Kitasatosporales > Streptomycetaceae > Streptomyces > Streptomyces sp. NPDC087906. Next base: position 469,050 of record NZ_JBVJLC010000001.1, on the reverse strand, counting down.
GTGTGGGCCGGAGGGATTAGCCGCCCGTAGGGCCGCCCCCTGAGGTTTGAGTGTCGCGGCTCCGGTCCGGGCGTCAAGGGCGCTCCTACGTCGCGTCGCTCCGCGATGACCTACGGTCACCCTTGACCCCCGAACCTCCACCGCAAGTACCTCTTTTGGGGGGGCGGCCGGGGGGACCACGGGCAGGCTGGGATCGCGGTGGCGGCTGCTTGGCCGGGTGCGGGTGCCACGCGGCAGTTGCGTGGGGTGACTCGGCCCGTCTCGGCGTCCGCCGCCACCGGGTAGTGGTTGCGACTCATGCCCCGCTGGTCGCTCTGAGTGGGGGCGGGACGGGAGGGCTTGCTGGCGGGGGCGGTTGGGCCGGGCAACGGGCCGGTGGGCGGGGCGGGTGTGACTGGGGTGACGGGGGACGGCTCCTGGGGCGGCGATCGGGCGCCTTTTGCGTGGGGGGTTGCATTAGACGCGCCATAAGGCGGCAGATGCCCATCAGCCCCCATGGATCTGGACTCCGGCGGGGCGGCCGTCGGGAGCCTTATGCGTGGGTGGTTGCGTTAGATGCGCTGCGGGACGCATCAGGCCGGTGCGAAGCTCCCGGCGATGGGGCGGGTGTGACTGGCGGGGCAGGGGTGAGTGCACGGGAAGCGCGGCGACCAGTTCGCGCGGGTGGTGGCCTTCCACGCCCCCGGCCCCGGAACCGAGGGCCGCCGGTGCTGATCGTCACGAAGGGAGGCTTTGCAGCGCACGGAATGCAACTCCCCACGCATAAGACCCCAGACCGGCATCCCACGGATCCATCCCCGCCCCAAGAGTCACACCCGCCCCGCCGCCCAGGTCCTCCACCCGCCTGATGCGCCCTGCGGCGCGCCTAACGCAACACCCCACGCAAAAGGCACCCGACGGCCGCCCCACAAGCCATCCCCCGTCTCACCCGTCACACCACCCGCCCCCAGTGACCAGCGGGGCATGAGTCTCAGCTACTACCCGGTGGGGGTGGACGCCGAGACGGGCCGAGTCGCCCCATGCAACTGGTGCGTGGCACCCGCAGTCGGCCAAGCAGCCGCCACCGCGAACCCAGCCTGCCCGTGGTCCTCCCGGCCGCCCCCCCAAAAAAGAGGTACTTGCGGTGGAGGGCCGGGAGTCAAGGGTGACCGCAGGTCATCGCGAAGCGACGCGACGCAGGAGCGCCCTTGACGCCCGGACCGCAACCGCGACACTCACACCTCAGGGGGCGGCCCCACGGGCGGCTAAACCCTCCGGCCCACACAGGACCCGGCCCATGCGCACTCACCCGCACCCGTCATCCGAGAGTGACCAGCGGGGCATGCGCCCCAGCCCGCCACCCACCGGGGCGGACGCCGAGACCGCCCGAGTCCCCCCATGCAACTGCCGCGCGGCACCCGCACCCGGCCAAGCACCCGCCACCACGAGCCCAACTCCCCCCTGACGCCCGGACCGGAGCCGCGCCCCAACTCCCCGACCTCACCCTCACCCTCACCCTCCCAGCAGGATCTTCGCCACCGCCTCCGGTGCCTCGTGCATCGCGTCGTGGGCCGTGGGGAGGTCGTGGGTCTGCCATGCGGGGTCGGCCTTGAGGCGGGTGCGGAGGTCCTTGAACGGCGTTCGGTCTTCCCAGCCCGCGCAGTAGACGAACTCCCTGCGCGGGACCTTCGCGAATGCGCCCGTGAGCCGGATCGTCTGGAGGAACGCGGCCAGGGGGTGGGGGCGGCGGCGGGGGTCGCCGCCTGGCGGGGGGCTGACGGCGTAGCCCGTGGCCGTCGCGCCGGCGGCGAACACGCCCCGGAAGTGATCGTTCGTCGCCGACCAGCACGACTCGCCGTCGCGCGGTACATACGCGTCGAGATGCACCAGCCGTGAGACCCGGCCGGCCGCACGGTCGGCCGCCGCCGCGATCACCATCCCCGCGTAGCTGTGCCCGACCAGCGTCGCGTCTGTGATGTGGTGGCGATCCAGGACCCGCACCACGTCGTCGGCGTGCGTGTCCAGGTTGGCCGTCGCGACCGTCGCGTTGTCGTCGTCCGGCCCCAGACCGGTCAGGGTCAGGGCGTGCACGGTGTGCCCCGCCCGCTCCAGCAGCGGAACCACCGTCTCGAACGCCCAGGACCCTTTCCAAGCCCCGGGCACGAGTACGAACGTCGCCATGGTGTCGCCTCCTTCTCTCAAGCCGCGGCATCGCCGCACGGAGACCAGCCTCATCCCACCCAGCCCTGGCGTGCCACCGGTAGAATGCCAACCGATGCCCGTTCCCCGCCAACCTCCCCCCGGCGTGACCTCCCACGTCTGGCCGTCCGGCGGCCGGCACCTCTGGCCCTCCGGTGGAACGAGCGCCGTGCAGTCGCACGCACGGGGACACCTCGTGTACGCGGCCCGCGGCGTCCTGGCCGTGCACAGCGAGCGCGGCACATCGATCGTGCCCGCCAATCGCGTCGCCTGGACCCCCGCCGGGTTCACGCACCAGCACCGCGCCCACGGCGACACCGACATGCGGATCGTCTTCCTCGCGCCGTCCCTCGCCCGGCTCGTACCCGACCGTCCCGTCGTGTTCCTGGCCTCCGACCTCGCCCGCGAGGTCCTGCTCGCCCTCACCGGCCCCCGCAACTACGCCGACACCGCACCCCCCTACACCCGCCCCGCCCGCTCCCGCCTCCACCGCGTCCTCGTCGACGAACTCCGCGAAGCGCACGAGCAGCCGCTGCATCTCCCCGAGCCACGGGACGACCGGCTGCGGGCCATCTCCCGGCTGCTGCACGAGAATCCGGCGGACAACGCCACGCTGACCGAACTCGGCCGGACCACCGGAGCCAGCACCCGCACCCTCAGCCGGCTGTTCCGCGACGAACTCGGCATGACCTTCTACGAGTGGCGCACCCAACTACGCGTCTACCACGCCCTCGTACTCCTCGCCGACGGCCACGACACCACGCAGACCGGCTACGCCTGCGGCTGGGCCAACCCCAGCAGCTTCATCGCCGCGTTCACCCACATCATCGGCACGACCCCCGGCCGCTACCGCACGGCGAGGTGAATTGTCACCCCACGCCCAGCAGCAACTTGCCCGTAGTCGTACGCGTTTCCATCAGCCGGTGCGCCTCATGCGCTTCCCCCAGCGGGAATTCCGCCGTGATCGGGAGGACGACCTGTCCCCCCGCCACCAGCCCGAACGACCGTTCCGCCAGCGCCCGCAGCGCCTCGGGCTCCGTCTGGGCCAGGGTCAGGATCGAGAAGCCCGCCACCGAGAGCCCGCGCGGATACAGCTCGGGCTGGCCCGCCTGCCAGGCCGCCGCGCCGCTCGCGTTGCCGAACGAGACCAGGCGGCCGAAGAGCGCCAGCGACTCCAGGCTGCGGCGCAGCGTGTCGCCGCCGACCGGGTCGAGCGCCAGGTCCACGCCCCGGCCACCCGTCGCGGCCCGGACGCCCTCGACGAATCCGTCGCCGACGAACACCTCGTCGTAGCCGTACTTGAGCGCTTCCGCGGCCTTCTCCTCGCGGGAGACCACCCCGTACACCCCGCCCGCGCCGCCCAGTCGGGCCAACTGCCCGGCGACCAGGCCGACTCCGCCGGCCGCGCCCTGGATCAGTACGGTCTCGCCCGCCCGCAGCCGCCCCACCTCGTGCAACAGCGCGTGCGCCGTGGGCAGTACGGCCAGCAGCGTGGCGCCGACCCGCAGCGGGACGCCGTCGGGCAGCGCGAAGACGGAGGACGCCGAGGTGGCGACGACTTCCGCGTAACCGCCCTGCGGGGTGAGGGCCGCGACCTGCTCGCCCGGCGCGAATCCGGCCACACCCGCGCCGACCGCGCGGATCCGCCCGGCGACCTCAAGTCCCGGCCGGAAAGGGAGCGACGGCACCCGGTAACCGGTCGCCCGCGCCTTGGTGTCGGCGAAGTTCACCCCGGCGTAGGCCACCTCGACGGTCACCTCGCCGGGGCCGGGCTCCGGTACGGGGACCTCCACCACCCTGAGGACCTCGGGTCCACCGATTTCCGCGAACTCGATCGCACGCATAGCTGTCTCCCCCGTCGTCCCCGGTCAAAGTGTTCAACGCAAAACGAACACTTTGAATGTACGCTCCGCGACGAACACCCCGCAAGCACCCGCAGCGCAAGACGAAGGGGCCGGACGCACCACCGCGCGTCCGACCCCGAAACACCCAGGCGCCTACGCGCCCAACCACCCCGCTACAGGAACGAGTTGATCTGGATCGTCTCCGTACGCCCAGGCCCCACCCCGATCGCCGAGATCGGCGCCCCCGACATCTCCTCCAGCGACTTCACGTACCGCTGCGCGTTCTTCGGCAGATCCGCGAACGTCTTCGCCTTCGTGATGTCCTCCGACCAGCCGGGCAGGTACTCGTAGATCGGCTTCGCGTGGTGGAAGTCCGACTGGCTGTACGGGAGTTCCTCCACCCGCCGGCCGTCGATCTCGTACGCCACGCACACCGGGATCTGCTCCCAGCCGGTCAGCACGTCCAGCTTCGTGAGGAAGAAGTCCGTCAGTCCGTTGACCCGCGTCGCGTACCGCGCGATCACCGCGTCGAACCAGCCGCACCGCCGGTCGCGGCCCGTCGTGACCCCGCGCTCGGCGCCGATGCGGCGCAGCGCCTCGCCGTCCTCGTCGAACAGCTCCGTCGGGAACGGCCCCGCGCCGACACGTGTCGTGTACGCCTTGAGGATGCCGATGACGCGGCTGATCTTCGTCGGGCCCACGCCCGAACCCGTACACGCGCCGCCCGCCGTCGGGTTGGAGGAGGTGACGAAGGGGTACGTGCCGTGGTCCACGTCGAGGAGCGTGCCCTGGCCGCCCTCGAAGAGGACGACCTTGTCGTCCTCGATGGCCTTGTTGAGGACCAGCACCGTGTCGGTCACGTACGGCTTGAGCTGATCCGCGTACCCGAGCAGCTCCTCCACGATCTGGCTAGCCTCGACCGCGCGCCGGTTGTAGAGCTTGGCGAGGACCTGGTTCTTGAAGTCCAGCGCGGCCTCGACCTTCTGGAGCAGGATCGACTCGTCGTACAGGTCCTGGATCCGGATGCCGACCCGGTTGATCTTGTCGGCGTACGACGGGCCGATGCCGCGCCCCGTCGTACCGATCTTCCGCGAGCCGAGGAAGCGTTCCGTCACCTTGTCCATCGTCGTGTGGTACGAGGTGATCAGATGAGCGTTACCGCTGATCAGCAGCTTCGACGTGTCGACACCGCGCTCGTTGAGTCCGCTCAGCTCGGAGAGCAGGACGGCCGGGTCGACCACCACCCCGTTGGCGATCACGGGAACACAGCTCGGGGAGAGGATTCCGGAAGGGAGGAGATGCAGTGCGTATTTCTGGTCGCCCACGACGACCGTATGGCCGGCGTTGTTGCCGCCCTGATAGCGCACGACATAATCCACGGACCCACCGAGCAGGTCGGTGGCCTTTCCCTTGCCTTCGTCACCCCACTGAGCACCGAGCAGCACAAGTGCGGGCACAGGCGTACACCCCTTCCGGGCGGGGCATGTCCAAGGTCGGGGGGCGCACATACGCCGTACGTTCGGCGCGAGTGCGCCGTAAGGCACGACATGCCGTCGCACAACGTTGTACGAGACAGCCCTAACCGTCGACCCGGTTGCCCCGGAATAGACGAAGCCCCTGGCGCAATAGCGCAAGGGGCTCTTGCACAAAGATGCTACCCGAGGAAGGACCGAGGTGTCGGCTCCGGAGCCCGCCGAAAACGGCGCGCAGCCCCTTCTGGTGGTCATCGACGCGGCAGCGCGCCGCACCGACGGCGAATCAGTGCGCATCGCGAAAGACGTGCTGAGCGCGGGTGCGGCCGTCAAGATCTGCCTGCCGGACACCCCCGAGGAGTTCGCCCGCGCGCTCGCCAGACGCGGCCACCGGCGGCCGGTGGTGATCGGCGACGACCGGGCGCTGCTGCGTACGGTCGCCCTGCTCCACAAGGAGCGAGAACTGGCCACGGGCGCGCTGTCCCTCGTCCCGATCGGCAGCGCCGTCGATCTCGCGCTCGCCTCCTCGCTCGGCGTCCCGGCGGGCGCGGTGGCGGCGGCGCGGGCCGTGCTGTACGGGGCGGTGCGCCGGCTCGATCTGCTGGTGGACGACAGCGACGGGGTGGTGCTCGGCGACCTGCGCATCCCGGCGCTGCCCGCGCGCGGCGGTGGCACCGACGGGGACGGCGCGGGGCCGCAGGGCCCGTCGGTCTGGCACGCCTGCCGCTCCCTGGTCCGCACGCTGGTGCGGCCGGCCCCGCATCCGCACAGCGCCGCGGCGCACACGTATCAGCTCCGCGTGGAAGCGGACGGTGTCGTGCTCAGCGACCTGGACGCGCCGGTCGAGGCGGTGACGGTCCGCTCGTACGGAGGCCGCGCCGAGGTCGTGATCCGCACGGCGGGATCGCCCGAGCCGCTGCGGGCGAGCGCCCTGTCGGTGACGGTGTCGGGCGCGGACTTCCGCTACCGCGCCGACGCCCGGGTCACCGGGCCCGTACGCCGGCGGACCTGGACGCTACGCCCGGAGGCATGGGGCCTGACGCTCCCGGCGGCGTATTCGACCGCGTCCGGTGACGGCAGGCGGAGACAGGGATAACGTCAAAGATCGCTACGTACGCCCGGGGGGGCCGTTCGATGAATGGACACGGCACATCAGCGCTGGATGAGGAAGCCACGGCGGAGGCACTGTCCCGCTACCGAGGGCAGGCGTCGCGGCGAACGCTCGCCGGGCTGGTACCGCTCACCGTCAACCTCGGCGCGCTGTGGCTGTCCCGCCGGATGCGGCAGCAGCTCGCCTCGCGGCCCTGGACGGCCTGCGCCGCCGTGTCGACGCCGCGCGGGCTGTACGGGGCGTCGATCGTGCTGAAGGACCCGGCGACCGGGGCCCTGATGCCGGTGGCCCCGATGGCGACCGTACGGCGCTACGCGCTGGTCGACCCGTCGGGCCCGGGGTCGGACGGAGTGCTCTGGTGGTGCGGCGACCCGCGCACCGGTGGGGTCATTTCACCGCCGGGCGGCGGCGAACTGGTCTGGGCGGGGCCGATACGGGACCCGCTGCGACGGTGGCGGGCGGTACGGGACGCGGAGAGACGCGGCCTGCCGACCCGGCCGGCGCCGGAACCCGCGCCGTCGGCGCCGCCGCGGGTGAGCCTGGCGAAGTCGACCCCGCCACGGCCCGCGACCCCGGCCCCGGTCCGGATCCGCCGCCGGTGGGTCTTCCGCTGGGTGCTGCTGGTCGGGCTGGCCGCGCTGGGCCTGGGCATCGCCGGTTCCGTGGCGGCGTACAACGACGATCCGCAGATCGACCTCACGGTGGTCAAGGAAGCGCCCGACGGCACCTGCGTCGTGACGTGGAAGGACCCCTGGACCGGCACCAAGCACCGGGGCCCCTACCACTGCGACCCGGACCGCGACCCCCTGCTGGCCGACTGGGAGACCGGGTGGGTGGTCTCGTACGGACCGTGGAAGGGCGACCTGTACGACTCCCGGTGGCGCGGGTCGGTGGCCGACGACGTGAACGACGGCCTGGCGCTCGGCGGCCTGGCGGTGACGGTGATCGGCGCGGGCGGCGGGATCACCCGGGTGGTACGCCGACAACGCGCGAGGCGCGAGGCCGCCACGCCCGACCAGCCCTAGCAGCCCTACCAGCCGCCGAGCGTCCCGTTCACGTTCGCCGCGCTGGCCGCCGAGGCGGAGCACCAGTACTTGCCTGAGGTGGCGCACCGGCGGCCACCGCAGCGGGTCCCTGAGCGGGACATCAGAGAAGTGCCGTGGTGGCGTGTGCGGTCGCTGCGCGAACTGTCCTTCCTGAACCGGACGTTGACGACGCTCGGCGGTATCGCACTGGTGTACCCGGCCTGGATGTGGGGCGAGGACGATGTGCACGACATCCCGGTGATGGGGGTGGCCTGCGCCGTCATCGGCGTGTGGTCGCTGTACAGATTCCTCCGCTCGGGCCTGGCCACCGCCCGGCGGCTGACCAGGGCCGCCCGCGCGCCGCGGCCCGTACCCAAGCGATACGTCCTGCTCAGCGATCCGTACACGACCGAGCCGCTGCTCCTCTTCTTCGCACCGGACGCCGGCGACGAGGATCCGCCGGAGGGCGCGCTGCTCGTAGCGAGGACGGAAGCGAACAGACGGCCTGGGACCGGGCTGACATTGCCCCCGACAGGCGAGGCGGAGCTGCACGGCTGGCTGGACGACCGGCCCACGGTCGTCCCGTGGATCGAAGGCCGCGCGGTGTGGCCGCTGGAGCCGTACGAAGAACTCGACGCGAGCGACCCCGCGACGCGCACGAGGTGGACGGCGCGGCCGGCGCCGGGACCCGCCGGCGGGAGGGGGCCGGGGCCGCAGGAGGGGGGTGTCCGGACGTAAAGCGTGGGAGCGCTAGCGATCGAGCAGTCCGGACACCCCCCTCCGGAGACCCCGGAACCCGGAACCAGCCGAACGCACCGCAACCAAAACCCGCACCCCCAACCGCGCCGGACGGCGACACCGCAGTCCGGACACCCCCCTCCGGAGACCCCGGACCCCGGAACCAGCCGAACGCACCGCAACCAAAACCCGCACCCCGAACCCCAGCACGGGCAACGACAACCGCAACCCAAACCGCACAACCGACCCGCGCCGGACGGCGACACCGCAGTCCGAACACCCCCCTCCGGAGGCCCCGGACCCCGGAACCAGCCGAACGCACCGCAACCAAAACCCGCACCCCGGACCCCAGCACGGGCAACGACAACCGCAACCCAAACCGCACAACCGACCCGCGCCGGACGGCGACACCGCAACCAAGACCCGGCACACGCAGACGCGGCGCAGCCAAGAAACGCAACCCCGCCGGACGGCGCCTACCGCTCTTTCGCGATCAGCTCGTCCCTGTTCTCCCGCCACCGCTCCATCAGCCCGCCCAACTCGCCGTGCAGGAACTTGAAGAACGCCTGCGTCTCCGCGATCCGCTCCCCCGCCGCCGTGTCCCTGCCCAGCGAGTCCGCGCCGTCGGCGAGGGTGTGCTGCCAGCGGACCAGGACCGAGCCGCGGTCGGCGAACGTCGCGTACCACAGCTCGTTGTGGAGGTGGTAGCGGTCGCGGCGTGAGCCCGGTTCGCGTTCGCGGCCGACCATGCCGGCCTGCGTGAGATAGCTGATCGCGCCCGAGACCGCGGCCGGGCTGATCTGCAGGCGGTCGCTCAACTCGGCCGAGGTCAGGCTCGCGTCGTCGGAGGCGAGGAGCGCGGCGAAGACGCGGGACGCCGTGCGCTGCATCCCGCTCGCCGTCAGCTCGGCCGCGAAGCGTTCGATGAAGCGCGACACGGCCACCTCGTCGCGCTCCGCCGCGACCCCGTCGCTGCTCACGCTGCTGCTGCCCACGCTGCTGCTCATCACGCCATCCTAACCGACCTCTTTTTACACTTCCTTAACTTCACAAGTTTGTGAAAGTAGCGTACGTTCCGAAGCATGACGAAGGCAATCACGGTCGCCGGACTGCACAAGTCGTTCGGCAGGACACACGCGCTGGACGGCCTCGACCTGGCCGTCGAGACCGGCGAGGTCCATGGGTTCCTCGGGCCCAACGGGGCCGGGAAGTCCACCGCCATCAGGGTGCTGCTCGGCCTGCTGCGCGCGGACTCCGGCGCCGCGCAGCTCCTCGGCGGGGACCCCTGGAAGGACGCGGTCGACCTGCACCGGCGAGTGGCCTACGTACCGGGGGACGTGACGCTGTGGCGCAACCTCTCCGGCGGCGAGGTCATCGACCTCTACGGCCGGCTCCGGGGCGGACTCGACAAGGCGCGGCGGGCGCGGCTCGTCGAGCGGTTCGAGCTGGACCCGACGAAGAAGGGCCGTACGTACTCCAAGGGCAACCGGCAGAAGGTGGCGCTGGTCGCCGCCTTCGCCTCCGACGTCGATCTGCTCATCCTGGACGAACCGACGTCAGGGCTCGACCCGTTGATGGAGGAGGTCTTCCAGAGCTGCGTGGCCGAGGAGCGCGACCGGGGCAGGACCGTGCTGCTCTCCAGCCATGTACTGAGCGAGGTCGAGGCGCTGTGCGACCGGGTCAGCATCATCAGGCTCGGCCGCACCGTCGAGTCGGGCACGCTGTCCGAGCTGCGCCATCTGACCCGTACGAGCGTGAGCGCGGAACTGGCGGGTGCGCCGGGCGCGCTGGGCGAGCTGCCGGGCGTGCATGACTTGGACGTCGCGGGCCGGCGGGTCAAACTCCAGGTCGACACGGAGGAGTTGGACGCGGTGATCCGCTCGCTGTCCGCGTCGGGGATCCGCTCGCTGACGAGCACGCCGCCGACGCTGGAGGAGCTGTTCCTGCGCCACTACGCGGACCGCGAGGCGATGGCGCGATGACCGCGACCACGGCCCCTACCGCCGCGCTGCCGCAGGCACACCGCACCGGCGGATCGCGCCAACTCGCCGGTACGCGACCGCTCCTGCGGCTCGCGCTGCGCCGCGACCGGATCATGATCCCGGTCTGGATCGTGGTGCTGGCCGGTTCGTACTCGTCGGTCGCGCAGTCGTTCACCGCGCTGTACGACACGGCCGCCGAACGCGCGGACATCACGCGCTCGATGGCCACCAACAGCTCCCTACGCGCCCTGTACGGACCGGTGTTCGACGACTCGATCGGCGGCCTCACCGCCTGGCGGATCACCAGCTTCGGTACGGCGCTGGCGGCCGTGATGAGCGTGCTCGTGGTCGTACGGCACACCCGCGAGGAGGAGGAGACGGGCCGTCAGGAACTGCTGTCGTCGGCGATGGTGGGGCGGCGGGCACCGCTCACGGCCGCGCTGCTCAGCGCGCTGGTCGCCAACGTCGGGCTGGCGCTGGTGATTACAGCGGCACTCGCCAAGAACGGTGAGGAGACGGCCGGTTCACTCGCGCTGGGGCTCGCGACCGGCGCCGTGGGCATGCTGTTCGCCTGCACGGCGGCGATCGTCGCGCAGATCACCGAGAACGCGCGGCTGGCGCGCGGCCTTTCGGTCGCGGTCATCGGCGCGGCGTTCGTCCTGAAGGCGGCGGGCGACGCGTCGGCCGCGGACGGCTCGTCCGTGCTGACGTGGCTGTCACCGATCGGCTGGGCGGAGAACGTACGCGCCTACGCCGACGAGCGGTGGTGGGTGCTGCTGCTCCTTCTGGCGGCGATCGGCGTACAGGCGGTCGTGGCGTACGTCCTCACGGGCCGCCGCGACCTCGGCATGTCGTTCCTGCCGGCCCGCCCCGGCCCCGCCGAAGGCAGGCTGTCCACGGCGGGCGGACTGGCCTGGCGGCTCCAGCGGGGCTCGCTGTTCGGCTGGGGCGCGGGGTTCCTGGCCGCCGGGGTCGTCTTCGGCGGGATCACGGACGGCGCGGCCGATCTGGTCGGCGACAACCAGCAGACGAGGGACATCATCGCGAGGATGGGCGGCCAGCAGGGGCTGACGGACTCGTTCCTGGCCGCGATGGTTGGCATGCTCGGGATGGTCGCGGCGCTGTACGCGGTCTCTTCGGTGCTGCGGCTGAACGGCGAGGAGACGACCCAGCGCGCGGAGCCGCTCCTCGCGGGCCCGGTCGGCCGGCTGCGCTGGGCGGCGGGGCATCTGCTGATCGCGTTCGGCGGAGCCGCCGCGATCATGCTGCTGGGCGGCCTCGGCCTGTCCCTCGGCTACGGCCACGACCTCCCCGCGATCCTGGGCGCCGCCCTGGTCCAACTCCCGGCGATCTGGACGCTGGCCGCACTCGCCGTACTGCTCTACGGAGTGGCCCCGAAGGCGGCCCCGGCAGGCTGGGCGGTGGCGGGCCTCGCCCTGGCCCTGGGCTGGCTCGGCCCGGCACTCGACCTGCCCCGGTCGGTGCTGAACCTGTCCCCCTTCGGCCACCTCCCGAAGCTCCCGGGCACGGCGATGGCATGGACACCGGTACTGACACTGACGGCGCTCGCGGTGGCGGGGGTGGCGGGGGGCTTGGCGGGGCTGCGACGGCGGGACGTGCAGACCTGAGCAGCCGTACCGACGGTGAACTTGTCCACAGGCTGTGGACAAGTTCACCGGCGCGCCGACCTCGTCAGGGCACGTACTCCTTGGGGATTTCGGTATCCAGCTCGATCCCCACCGGATCCGGCAGGACGAGCTTGCCACCGAACGCCGCCGTGTCGACGCACCGATAGCCGCCTGGCGCCGGATCGCTGTACACGGTGACCGCGCGCGCGTCGCGGTCGATCAGCAGGTGGAGCGGAATCCCGGCGGCCGCGTGAGCGACCGGCTTCCCCTCCCGGTCAAGCCTGGCGGATTCGGATTCGGATTCGGCGTCGGCGTCGGCGTCGGCGTCGGTGTCGGCGTCGGCGTCGGCGTCGGTGTCGGATTCGGCGTCGGTGTCGGATTCGGCGTCGGCGTCGGCGTCGGCGTCGTACGAGGTGACCTCGACGGTCATCAGCACACCGGCCACGCCCGCGTACTCGCCCTGCCCCGCGAAGGTGCCGTCCGGGGCCAGCACCGCGGTGGGTTTGACCCGGTCCCCGCCATCAGCCCCGACCCGCAGCCCGAGCTTCCCGTCGGCATAGAGCCACAGGTCGGCCCGCGCCCGCGCGCAGCGCTCCTGCAGCCACCGGACGATCTCCCTGTGGTTGCCGTCCGTCACACGCCCGCGCCCGGTCCGGCCGTCGACGAACCCGGAAGCGTCTCCGTGTCGAGCTCGAAACCGACGGGGTCCGGCAGTACGAGCCTCTCCCCGAAGCGGGTCTTTCGCGTGCGCCGGTAGCTGCCCGTGGCCGGATCGGGATCGCTGTGCACGCAGATGACGCGTGTGTCGCGGTCGATCAGCAGATACACCGGAATGCCGGCGGCCGCGTAAGCGACCGGCTTCTCCTCGCGGTCCCGTCGGCCGGTGTCCGCTTCGCAGGAGGTCACCTCCAGGGTCATCAGCACTCCATCAGGGTCGGCCCACTCCCCCTGCCCGGCGAAATGCCCTGTGGGAACCAGCGATCCGTCAGGCCGGGCACGGCCCCGGCCGTGCTTCTCGACCTTGAGTCCCTGGAGCGGGTTCAGGTTCAGATCCGGCCGGGCCTGCACGCACCGGCGCATCAGCCACATGACGACCGTCCCGTGGTCGCCGTCGGCCGCCTTCCTGACCCCGATCCGGCCACCGATGAATTCCAGCCTGACGGTATCGGTCTCTGCGGCGGCGAACTTGGCGACCTTCTCGAACTCGTCCACCTCAATGGTGACCATGGTGATGCCCTCCTGTCAGGTAGGCACCAGCATGATCACATTCGGCACGTGGCTTCTGGCATATGCCAGACGATCACCCATTCGGGTGGCGACGGCCCCGAAGGCCCGCCCCCTTACCCGCCCCCGTCACGCCGGCGTCACCAGCCGCGCCTCGTACGCGAACACCGCCGCCTGCGTGCGGTCGCGCAGGCCCAGTTTCACCAGGACGCGGCTCACATGCGTCTTGATCGTGGACTCCGCCACCACCAGGTGCTCCGCGATCTCCGCGTTCGACAGGCCCTGGGCGATCAGCACCAGCACCTCCGTCTCGCGCTCCGTCAGATCGCCGACCCGGGCCAGCGCCGGGGCGCGGGGGGTTTCCGCCAGGCGGGAGAACTCCGTGATCAGGCGGCGGGTGACCGTGGGGGCGAGCAGGGCCTCGCCGGACGCCACCACCCGTACGCCGTCGGCCAGTTGGCGCGCCGACGCGTCCTTCAGCAGGAAGCCGGAAGCGCCCGCGCGCAGCGCCTGGTAGACGTACTCGTCCAGGTCGAAGGTGGTCAGGACCAGCACCTTCGCCGCCGCATCCGCCGCGACGATCTCGCGGGTCGCGTCGATGCCGTTCAGTTCCGGCATGCGGATGTCCATCAGCACCACGTCGGGGTGGAGCGCGGCGACCTGGGTGACGGCCTCGCGGCCGTTCACCGCCTCGCCCACCACCTCGATGTCGGGCATCGCGTTCAGCAGTACGGAGAAGCCCTCGCGGACCATCACCTGGTCGTCGACGATCAGTACCCGGATCGTCATGACGACGCCTCCCCGCGCTGCGCGCTCTCGTCCCGCTCGGCCTTCACGTCCCGCTCGGCCTTCGGGACCGGGATGAACGCCGTGACCTCGTACCCGCCGTCCTGCGTCGGCTCCGCCGTCATCTCGCCGTTCAGCATCGTCACCCGCTCCCGCATCCCGGTGATCCCGTGCCCCGCCCCCGGCGACGGCTTGACCGGACCCTGCGGCGGCGTGTTCACGATCCGCAGGCCGAGCCCGCCGAGCACGTAGCTGACCTCGACGTCCGCCGTCGACCCCGGCGCGTGCCGGAGCGTGTTGCTGAGCGCCTCCTGCACGATGCGGTACGCCGACAGCTCCACGCCCTGCGGCAGCTCCCGCACCGCACCGGTGATCGTCTTGCGTACGGTCAGACCCGCCTCGCCGACGTTCGCCAGCAGCCCGTCCAGCTCGGCCAGGGTGGGCTGCGGGGCGTCGGGCGCCTGGTAGTCCTCCGCCCGTACGACACCGAGGACGCGGCGCAGCTCCGTCAGCGCCGCCACCGCGTTCTCGCGGATCGTGGCGAACGCCTGCTCCAGCTCGGGCGGCGGGTTCTCGACGCGGTACGGAGCCGCCTCGGCCTGGATCGCGACGACCGACATGTGGTGCGCGACCACGTCGTGCAGTTCGCGCGCGATGGTGGTGCGCTCCTCCAGCAGCGTGCGCCGGTCGCGTTCGACGGCGGTGACGCTCTGCTGGGCCGCGACCTCCCGCACCGCGTTCCTGCGGATGTGCAGCGCCGTGACCGTCAGCAGGGCGAGCGCGGAGAGGAAGAGCATGGGCGCGGCCGTCGACGAGCCGTAGTACCCCCGCCCGAGGAACGCCTCGGAGAACAGCCCGTACACCGCGGTCAGCACCCACATCCAGGCGGCGGTACGCGGCCGGGTACGGGCGGCGACCACGGTGATCACGATCAGGTACGCGACGAAGGGGGCGGGCGTCCACGGCATCCCGCCGTCCGGGTAGAACAGGTACGTCACCGCCGAGACCCCGAGCGCCAGCCACCAGGCACCCACCGGCCTGGCCAGCGTGAGCAGCACGGGTGCGGCGGCGAGCAGGCCGACCATCGGCGAGCCGGCGGCGAAGCCGCCGAGCAGCACCACCAGCGCGCCGAACATGATCACCGCGTGCGGCGTCCAGACGGCGCCTTCGCGTATCCGGGGCGGCAGCCTGCGGACGATCGGGCCGTCCGCCCGCAGCGGCGCGAGCGGCCGGTAGGCGAAGGCGTCGTGGAAGAGGCCCTGGCGCAGACCGGCGACGGTGTCGGCGGCCAGGCGGAACTCGGGGCTCCGGGTCTTCCCGGTATCTGTCTCGGTCACACTGCAACGGTAGGGGCCGGGGCGGCCGGGGTCGTCACCAGCGAAGCGGATCCTGCCGCCTCCGTCCCAGGTACTACGTGGCGCGGACACGTCCCCCCTCAGCCCCGCCACGCGCGACGCGGGCCGGCGGTACGCGCGCGTGAATCGCGTCACGCGGGCGGGTGCCGGGCGCCGGGGCCCCGTACGGGACGACGCCGAGCCCCGCCCGGGACCGGGCGCACACGCCACGAGCCCGGTACGCGCCTGTGCGCGGCGCGTCACGCGGGCCGACGCACGGCCCGGTGCCAGAACCGGCCGCACACGTCACGCCCCCGAAGCACCCACGCCCCACGCCCCACGCCCCACGCCAGGGGCCCCCGGCCACCCGCGCCACGCGAGCGGCGCCAGGCCCCGAGGCCTGCCCGCCGGCCGTTCGGTATGCACCTCTGCGCGGCGCGTCACACGGTCCGACGCACCGGACACCACGCGGAGATCGTCCACAGCACCCGGCGTACGGGCCGGTGCCAGACGCGGGACGCACACGCCACGCAGCCCGGTACGCGCCGGTGCGCGGCGCGTCACGCGGGCCGACGCACCGGGCACCACCCGGAGATCGTCCACAGCACCCCGCGTGCGGGCCGGTGCCAGACACCGGGCACACGCGCCACGCGAGCAGAGCCAGGCCCCGGGGCTGCACGCCAGCCGTTCGGTACGCACCTCTGCGCATAGGCGCATGCGGGCCGGTGCCAGACACCGGCCCGCGTACGTCATGGCACCGCCCCCGCCTGCCCACACGTCACGCCGCCCGGCGCACCCTCACCCCTCCGTCACGCCCCACCGCCCGCGCCCCCGAACTTCGCCGCGTGCTCGCGCGCCCACTGCGCGAACGTGCGGGCCGGGCGGCCCGTGACCTCCTCCACCGTTCGCACGACCGTGCGTCCCTCCGGAGGTGTGTCCGCGAAGACGCCCAGCAGGAAGTCGACCACCTCGCGCGGCTTCCCGTCCGCGATCCAGCGCTCGCGCGCCTCCCACTCGGTCAGCTCCACGAGCGTGATCGCCCGCCCCCGCGCCGCCGCCAGCGCCTCCGTCTTGTCGCGGACGGTCAGCACCTCGGGCCCGGTGAGCAGATACCGGTGGCCCGCGTGGCCTTCCTCCGTCAGCGCGACCGCGGCGACGGCGCCGATGTCCGCCTCGTGGACCATGGCGCTCTGCCGGTCGGCGAACGGTTCGCGCACGGTGTCCTCGGTGCGGATCGTGTCGGCCCACTCCAGCGCGTTGGCCATGAACTCGACCGGCATCAGCACCGTCCAGTCGAGCCCGCTGGCCTCGACGGCCTGCTGGAGCGGGGTCTGACCGCCGCCGAACAGGACGGTGGCCCTGCGCACCCCCGACTTCTCCGCCAGTTCCGCGATCTCAAGTCCGGTCTCCAGCGAGGCGAAGAGGTCGCCGCCGAAGGTGATCAGATGCAGTCCGGTGGCGCCGTCCAGGGCGGGCCCGAGGCCCGCGGGGTCGGTGAGGTCGCCCCGTACGATCTCGACCTCGGCCGGCAGACCGGCCGCCGCCACCCGCGCCGGGTCACGGGTCAGCGCGCGTACGGTGTGGCCGCGGCCCAGCAGCTCGGCGACGACCTGCCGGCCGACGGTGCCGGTCGCTCCGGTGACGAGGACGGTCTGGGGGTCATCCGTTTTGCCGTTATGAGTACCGCTGGTCGCATTCGCGTGGTTCGTCATGCAGACACCATAGGAAGACTTGCGGTCACATTCCGTCCGCCACCGGCTTCACCACGCGAGCTGCGCCAGCTCCTCCGCCACCACCGCGCACGCGTCGGCCGCCGGGTCGATCAGCGGGAAATGGCCGACGTCGTCCAGCAGCGTCAGCCCGACCATCTCCCCCGCGCCTGCCGCCGCCGCCACGAACGCGTCGGACACGGCCGACGGCACGGTGATGTCCTCCCTGCCGTGCACCACGGCGGTGGCGATCCCGGTGGGCAGCAGGGCCGCCGGGTCCGCGCTCTCCTTGCGCCGTTTGAACTCCGGCCCGTCACCCAGCAGTTGCCCGATCGCCCCACCGCACACGTCGAGGTCGACCGCGCTCGTCAGATCCGCGATCGGCGCCAGCGCGACGACCCCGCGCAGCGGCGGCGCGGCGGGCAGCCGCCAGGGCGAGCCCTCGGGCAGTACGTGCCGGGCGGCGGCCCACAGCGCGAGGTGGCCGCCGGCGGAGTGCCCGGTCAGCACGGTCCGCCGTACGTCGGCCTGCGGCAGGGCGGCGCCGACGAGCGCGGGCAGCGCGTCCAGCGCCGCCGCCACGTCGTCGAACGTCTCGGGCCAGCGCCCGGCGACCGGTGCGTCGGTGTCCTGGTGCGGCAGCCCCGAGCCGCGCCGGTACTCCACGTTGGCGACGGCGAAACCGCGCCGCGCGAGGAAGTCGGCGAACGGGGACAGGTGCACGCGGTCGTACGGTGAGCGCCAGGCGCCGCCGTGCAGCACGACGACGAGCGGCACCCGCTCCTGGCCGCCGCGCGGCGCGTAGAAGTCGATCACCTGATCGGGGTGCTCGCCGTACGCGGCGCTCGCATCGGGCAGGACGGCCGGATGCGAGAAGAGCGACTCGCTCTCGGCGGCGTCGAGAGCGACGGGATCGCGCCCCGCTGGATCCGGCATGGTGCTCCAACCTTTCGGTACGGCGGCCGAATTGATCTGACCAGCGGGGACGGTATCAGCCACGCGGGGGCACTCGCAGCGTCCAGGCAGGGGCGGGCCGCTTCCCGCTGTCAGCAGCCGCAGGAGATGGCGCCGCGCGGCGCGGTCAGCTCGTCCACGGGCCGCCGCTCGACACCGTCGGCGGTCCGTACGGCGAAGCCCTCGCGCACCCAGTACTCGTACCCGCCGATCATCTCCTTGACCGGTATGCCGAGCCGGGCGAACGCCAGCGCCGCGCGGGTGGCGCCGTTGCAGCCGGGGCCCCAGCAGTACGTCACGACGACCGCGCCCGCCGGTACGACGTCGGCGGCGCGAGCCGCGATCTCGGCGGTGGGCAGATGGACGGCGCCCGGCAGATGCCCCTGGTCCCAGGCCTCGGTGCTGCGCGAGTCGACGACGACCAGGCCGGGGGCGTGCGCCTCCAGGTCGGCGTGGACGTCACTGACGTCCGCCTCGAAGGACAGCCGGGCGGCGAAGTGCGCGAGGGCGGCGGCGGATTCGGCGGGCGGGACGGCGGTGACCGTGGAAGCGGGCGGGGTGAGCGGGGTGAACTGTGTGTTCGTCATAGCGACGATCCTGCCGACCGCGGCCACCTCCGGCGAGTGGCGGGAACGCCGCCACTCATCAAGATCCCGCCACACCCCGCACCGCACCGCACACCGCACCGCCACACCCCGCCAACCCTGAGAGGCCCTAACCCGCCGCCGGGATCTCCCGCAGCACCTCGCCCAGCGTCCGCGCCGCGCGCTCCGCGTCCGCGAACCCCACGTACAGCGGCGTGAAGCCGAACCGCAGCACGTCCGGCCTGCGCAGGTCGCCGACCACCCCGCGCTCGATGAGCGCGGCCATCACGGCCGGCGCCTCGGCGCAGCGCAGGGCGACCTGGCTGCCGCGTTCGGCGTGGGCGGCCGGGGTCAGCGAACTGACCCTGTCCGCGGGGGCGTACGCCGTCACGCACTCCAGGAAGAAGTCCGTCAGCGCCAGGCTCTTGGCCCGTACGGCGTCGATGCTCACGCCGTCCCACACGTCGAGCGCCGCTTCGAGCGCCAGCATGGAGAGGATGTCGGGCGTACCGACCCGGCCCCGCACGGCGCCGTCCGCCGCCGTGAAGTCCTGCGCCATCGCGAACGGGTCCGCGTGCGAGTTCCAGCCGGGCAGCGGCGAGTCGAACCGCTCCTGGTGGCGCTCGGCGACGTACAGGAAGGCGGGCGAACCGGGGCCGCCGTTCAGGAACTTGTACGTGCAGCCGACCGCGAGGTCCACGCCGTGCTCGTCGAGCCCGACCGGCAGCGCGCCCGCGCTGTGGCACAGGTCCCAGACGGCGAGGCCGCCCGCTTCGTGCACGGCCTCGGTGAGTCCGGCCAGGTCGTGCAGCCGGCCGGTGCGGAAGTCCGCGTGGTTGACCAGGACGACGGCCGTACGGGGGCCGAGCGAGCCCGGCAGTTCGGCCGGGTCGACGGGGACGAGCGGCATGCCGGTCATCCGTGCGACCGAGCGGGCGATGTAGCCGTCGGTGGGGAAGGTCGTGGCGTCCACGACGATCTCGTCCCGCGCCGGGTCGGCGGGGTCGAGCAGCCGTACGGCGCCCATCAGCGCCTTGAAGACGTTCACACTGGTCGAGTCACCGACCACGATCCGGCCCTGACCCGCGCCGACGAGCGGCGCGATGCGGTCGCCGATCCGCTCGGGCGCCGTCCACCAGCCGCTCTCGTCCCAGGAGCGGATGCGCAGCTCGCCCCACTGGCGGGTGATGACGTCCTGGACCCGCTCGGGAACGTTCCTCGGCAGCGCGCCGAGGGAGTTGCCGTCGAGATAGACCGCGTCCGGTTCGAGCGCGAACAGCTCACGGCAGGAGGCGAGTTCGTCGGCGGCGTCGAGTTCGGCGGCGCGTGCCGCGAGGGCGGAGGCAGCCGGGACGGGCGGGACGGTGGAGGCCGCCCGGCCGGGGACGGTGGAGGCCGCCCGGCCGGGGACGGTAGAGGCCGCCCGGCCGGGGACGGTGGAGGCCGCCCGGCCGGGGGCGGCGAGGGCGGCGGGGGCGGCCGGGCCGGGGGCGGGGACGGCCGGATCGGCCGCGCGGGAGTCAGACATGGCTGCGCGCCGTCCACAGCTCGGGGAACACGTTCTTCGTGGCGCGCTTCTCCAGCCAGGCGACCCCGGCGGAGCCGCCCGTGCCGGTCTTGGAGCCCATCGCGCGGCGGGTCGCCACCAGATGGTCGTTGCGCCATCGCCACACCAACTCGCCGACGTCCGTCAACGCCTCTCCCAGTCTGATCAGTTCGGAATGCTGGTCCGGGTCGGCGTACACACCGGCCCAGATCGCCTCGACCTCGGGCGACGGCTCGTACTTGAGCGACAGGTCGCGGTCGAGGACGGCGGCGGGTACGGGCAGCCCGCGCCGGGCGAGCAGCCGCACCACCTCGTCGTACACGCTCGGTTCGTGCAGCGCCTTCTCCAACTCGGCGTGCACGCGCGGCGCGCCCCGGTGCGGTACGAGCATCCCCGCCGACTTCTCGCCGAGCAGGAACTCCATCCGCCGGTACATCGCCGACTGGAAGCCGGACCCCTCGCCCAACGAGCCGCGGTACGAGTTGAACTGAGCGGGCGTCAGTTGGCCGAGCGGCTTCCACGAGGCGTTGAGCGCCTCCAGCTCGCGCACGGAGCGCTTCAACGCGTCGACGGCGACCTGCGTACGGTCCTCGCGCAGCGCGCGCGACGCGGTCTCCCACTCGTGGACGATGACCGTGAACCACAGCTCCATGACCTGGGTGGTGACGAGGAAGACCATCTCGCCGGGGTCGTCGGAGAGCAGATGCTGGAGATGGGTGAGGGTGTCCGCCTGGACGTAGTCCTCGTACGGCGTGGTGCCGGCGAAGTCCAGATTGGGGGTCTCGGGGTCCTGCGCCGGTTCCGGCGTCGGGTCGTGCGGCATGGCTGTCTCCTCGGAATCGCTTCCGGGTAGCGGTCCGCCCCATCCCTTCGGTTTCGGAGCCCCGGTCCCCTGCTTCGCATCATAAAGGCAGGCAGCTCAGCGCGCCGGACCTGTGATGTACGTGCCGTAGTCGTCGTAGGGCCAGGCATTGGCGCGGCATCCGTCGAGCCCCTTGATCTGCTGCATCATCACCGGCGCGAGCTTGCCGGGGCCCGCGCAGCCCAGATGCTGGCGAATGCCGATCTCGTGTCCGACCTCGTGGTTGATGATCAGATGCCGGTACGCGGCGGGCGGCCCGTCGAAGGTCGGCGAGCCCTGTGTCCAGCGCCGCAGATTCACCACGACACCGGCCGTCGTCTCGCAGTTCAGCTCGCCGCCGGTGTCCAGGCCCTGGGCGAGGCAGAGCCGGTCCGCGCCGGCGGGAGTGGCGATCCTGATGGTGAAGTCGGCCCGGGAGGAGACGAGCTGGAAGGTGCCGCGGCCGTGCGCGGCCCAGCTCCGCGGGTCGGCGAGGATGCGCTCGATGTCGGCAGCCGCGGCCTCGGCGGATATCCCGGCGCCCTCCTCGACCTCGACGGAGTAGCGGCGCAGCGGGCCGGAGCCCGTCGGGGCGCCGTCCGACCGGGCGGTGACGAAGACCGGCTGCTGCCCGCCGCCCGGCAGCGCGGCATGCGCCCCGCCGCACATGGTGACGACGAGCAGGCACAGCAGGGCGAGCAGACCGCAGCGCACGGCCTGCGTGCGGCGGGCCACGCCCCGTCGCCGCACCGCGCGCCATCGGACTGCCCGAGACTCGTTCCCCATGCCGACCATGCCGGACCTCCCCTGAACGGACCGAAGGCCCGCGCCCGGATGAAAAGACGGGCGGGGCCCTCGATAGGTTGATCACGCAACCGTTCAGGAACGATCTTCGTTGCAGCCGATCGACCGGCCGGTCAGCCGGTCAGCCGTTCGACCCGCCGGTCAGCCGGTCAGCGGTCCGGCAGGACGGCGCGTCAGCCGCCGGTCAGCCCAGGGTGTCGGCAGCCGCGGGCGACGAATCGCGCAGGAACGTCGAGCAGCGCTCGTACTCCTCCTGCTCGCCGATCGACTGCGCGGCGCGCGCGAGCGCGTGCAGGGCGCGCAGGAAGCCGCGGTTCGGCTCGTGCTCCCACGGCACCGGGCCGTGGCCCTTCCAGCCGGCCCTGCGCAGCGCGTCGAGCCCGCGGTGGTAGCCGGTCCTGGCGTACGCGTACGACTCGACGACCCGGCCGCCCTCGAACGCGTCGTCGGCGAGCCGGGCCCAGGCCAGTGAGGAGGTCGGGTACTTCGCTGCGACATCGGCGGGCGACGTCCCGTTCGCGAGCAGTTCGCGCGGTTCGGGGTCGTCGGGCAGCTCGGTGGGGGGCGGTCCCCCCAGGAGGTCTTTGTGAATGGCCATGGGCTCTAGTGTCACAGGTCCTGGACCGATTCGCGGCCAGGTCCGCCGGTTGCCCGGAGCCGCCGCACCGGTTCGAGCGGCGGCCCGGCGACCCCGCAGTGGATCCGGCACTCCGGCTCGCTCCGCCCGTGCGGCTCGTCGGGTTCGAGCAACCGGGTACGTACCGTCGCGAACGCGATCACCGCGCCCACCACCAGCACCCCGGCGCAGATCGGCATCGCCCGGCGGAACGTGTCCCCGAACTCCTTCGCCGAGTGGTACGCCTCGGGGCCCATGCCCGCCAGCAGCGGCAGCGCGGCGACCGCGATCAGTCCCGCGGCGCGCGCGGCCGCGTTGTTGACGCCGCTGGCGAGACCCGCCCGGCCGGTCTCCACGGACGCGAGGACCGTCGCCGTCAGCGGCGCGACGAGGGTCACCATGCCGACGCCCTGCACCACCAGCGCGGGCAGGATGTCGGGGAGGTACGAGGCGTGCTCGCCGACGCGCAGCATCAGCAGCATGCCGGTGGCGCACAGCAGCGGCCCGACCGTCAGCGGGATACGCGGCCCGATCTTCGAAGCGAGCTGCCCGGAGCGCGCCGAGAACAGCAGCATCAGCACGGTCGTCGGCAGCAGCGCCGTACCGGCGCCGAGCGCCGAGTAGCCCACGACGACCTGGAGCTGGAGCGTGACGAGGAAGAAGAACCCGCCGAACGCCGCGTACACGCACAGCGTCACCAGGTTCACCGCCGTGAACTGGCGCGACCTGAAGATGCCGAGCGGCAGCATGGGGTCCGGCCGCCGCTTCTCGACCAGCACGAAGACCGCGCCGACGAGCACGCCCAGCACCCCCGCCCACCAGACCTTGGCGATCAGCGAGTAGGTGACGAGTCCGAGCGCCGCAGCGGCGAGCACCGCGCCGCCCACGTCGAACCGGCCGTGGTGCGCCGGGTCCCGGGACTCCGGTACGTGCCGGAGCGCGACCGGCACGCACACGGCGGCCAGCGGCAGATTGATCAGGAACACCCAGCGCCAGCCGGGTCCGTCGACCAGCCACCCGCCGACGAACGGCCCGATCGCGGCGCCGACCCCGCCGAGCCCCGACCAGACGCCGACGGCCCGCGCCCGGTCGTCGGGGTGGAAGCTCGCCTGGATCAGCGCCAGGGATCCCGGGGTGAGCAGCGCGCCGCCGATGCCCTGGAGGGCGCGCGCCACGATCAGCACCCCCACGTTCGGCGCGATGCCGCACAGCAGCGAGCCGAGCGCGAACCAGACGACGCCGAACACGAACACCCGCCGCCGCCCGTACCGGTCACCGAGCGAGCCGCCGAGCAGGATGAGCCCGGCCAGCGTGAGCATGTACGCGTTGACGGTCCACTGGAGCGCCGGCAGATCGGCGTGCAGGTCGTCACCGATGTGCGGCAGCGCGACGTTGACGACGGTGGAGTCCAGCAGCGCCATGCTGGAGCCGAGCACCGTCGTGAGGATGACCCAACGGCCCTTGGCCGATGACAGGCGGATATCCATGGGCGCATCATCCTCTTCCTCGTACCCAAAGGGACCCCGTCAGGGCCGGGGAGGCGGCGTCGAGGCTCAGGGCCTGAGCCGTCGCAGGGCCCTGATGAGGGCGTCCATGCCCTGCTCGGCCTTGGCGCGCGGGCAGCCCACGTTGAACCGCAGGAAGCCGTTGCACCCGTAGACCGAGCCCGGCATGATCGCGACCTTCTGGCGCTCGATCAGCTCCCGCTGGAGCGCGTCGTCGTCGATGCCCAGGGGCCGCAGGTCGAGCCAGGCGAGATAGCCGGCCTGCGGCGGCCGCCAGCCGAGTTCCGGGAAGGCGGCGGCCAGCCGGTCGGCGACCATGCGCAGGTTGTCCTCGACGTACGCGTTGAGCGCGTCCAGCCAGGGGGCGCCCGCGCGGTACGCGGCGATGTGCGCGGTCAGCGAGAGGACGGCGGGCGAGGCGAGCCCTTCGCCGGTGTACATGCGGCTGAGGAAGGCCGCGTGGTCGTCGGGGTCGCCGATGATGCCGTACGAGCCGCTCAGCGCGGCGAAGTTGAACGACTTCGTGGCGGCCGTGATCAGCGCCCACCGGCCGCTGCCGAACCGGGTCCACGGCAGATGGCGGGTGCCGGGCGGTGCGAAGTCCGGGTGGACGAAGTCGGCGTGGATCTCGTCGCTGACGACGGCGACGCCGTGCGCCGCCGCCAGCTCCGCGAACAGCGTCAGCTCGGCCTCCGTCCACACCCGCCCGGTGGGGTTGTGCGGCGAACACAGCAGCAGGATCTTGCTGTCGGGGCGGGCGAGCTGCCGCTCCAGGGCGGCCGTGTCACCGACGGGTACGCCGCGCAGCTCGCGGCCGAGTCCGGTCAGGGCCTTGCGGAAGCCGTCGTAGGTGGGGGTGTGGACGACGACACCGTCCCCCGGCTCGGTCCACATCCGCAGCAACTGCGAGAGCTGGTTGAGCACGGACGGCGCGTACACCACGCGGCTGGTCGCGACGGCGCCGTCGGCGGCGATGTCGGTGCCGTACCGGGTCTTGGACCAGTGCGCGATCGCGGACAGGAAGTCCTCGTTGCGCCAGTCCGTGTAGCCGAACACCCCGTGTGCGACGCGGCGCTGGAGCGCGTCGAGCACCTCGGGCGGCGACCGGAAGTCCATGTCGGAGATGGTGAACGGCAGCAGCCCGTCCACGCCGAACCGCTCGGCGACGCCGTCCCACTGGACACACCAGGTGCCGTGCCGGTCGACGGGGGTGTCGAAGTCGTAGCCCATGGTGATCCTCCAGCGGACATGGCGCGGGCCCGGCGCCAGAAGGCGCCGGGCCCGGTGTGCGGGTCTCTTGCTCAATTCCCCGGCAGAGCCTGCGGGAAGCTACTTGAGCCGGGTGCCGGTGGAGCGCAGCGCGGCACACGCCTCGGTGACGCGCTTGGCCATGCCGGCCTCGGCCAGCTTGCCCCAGGTGCGCGGGTCGTAGGTCTTCTTGTCGCCGACCTCGCCGTCGACCTTCAGCACACCGTCGTAGTTGCGGAACGCGTGGTCCACGACGGGGCGGGTGAAGGCGTACTGGGTGTCGGTGTCGAGGTTCATCTTCACGACGCCGTTCTCCAGCGCGGTGGCGATCTCCTCGGCGGACGAGCCCGAGCCGCCGTGGAAGACGAAGTCGAACGGCTCGCTGCCGGCCGGCTTGCCGTACTTGGCGCTGACGCCCTCCTGGAGGTCCTTCAGCAGCTCGGGGCGGAGCACGACGTTGCCCGGCTTGTAGACACCGTGGACGTTGCCGAAGGAGGCGGCCAGCAGGTAGCGGCCCTTCTCGCCCAGGCCGAGCGCCTCGGCGGTGCGCAGCGCGTCGTCGACCGTCGTGTAGAGCGAGTCGTTGATCTCGTGGCTGACGCCGTCCTCCTCGCCGCCGGTCGGGGTGATCTCGACCTCAAGGATGATCTTGGCGGCGGCGGCCTTGGCGAGCAGCTCCTCGCCGATGGCGAGGTTGTCGGCCAGGGTCTCGGCCGAGCCGTCCCACATGTGCGACTGGAAGAGCGGGTTGCGGCCGGCCTGGACGCGCTCGGCGGAAATGTCGAGCAGCGGGCGGACATAGCCGTCCAGCTTGTCCTTGGGGCAGTGGTCGGTGTGCAGCGCGACCGTGATGTCGTACTTGGTCGCGACGACATGCGCGAACTCGGCGAGCGCGACGGCGCCGGTCACCATGTCCTTGTTGTACTGCCCGCCGAGGAACTCCGCACCACCCGTGGACATCTGGATGATGCCGTCACTCTCGGCCTCGGCGAAACCGCGCAGCGCGGCGTGCAGGGTCTGGGACGAAGTCACATTGATGGCCGGGTAGGCGAACTTGCCTGCCTTCGCCCGGTCGAGCATCTCGTTGTAGACCTCGGGGGTTGCGATGGGCATGGGTCGGCTCCTATGCGATCTATGGGTGTGCGGTGCTTGTCCCTGACCTGGGCGGCGACATCATCGTCACCCCCATCTTTCCAGACTCTCGTACGGGCTCCACCTGGCTCCGGGCTGTTTCACGTGAAACAGCCCCGGCCGTACGAAATGACCAGCTCGGCCAGGTCGACCGAGGCGGCGGGGCCGGCCAGGTGGACCGGGTCAGCCGAGTCCCAGCTCCTCGACCGAGTACACGTTCACGTACGGCAGTCCGGCCTCCGCGACAGCCGGGGCCGCGCCCCGCTCCACGATGACCGCGACCGCCACGACCTCGCCGCCGGCTTCCCGTACGGCCTCGACGGCGGTCAGCGGCGAGCCGCCGGTGGTCGACGTGTCCTCGACGACCAGGCAGCGGCGGCCCTTGACGTCGGTGCCCTCGATCCGGCGCTGCATCCCGTGCGCCTTCTGCGCCTTGCGGACGACGAAGGCGTCCAGCCGCTTCCCGCGGGCGGCCGACGCGTGCAGCATCGAGGTCGCGACGGGGTCGGCGCCGAGCGTCAGACCGCCCACGCAGTCGAAGTCCAGCTCCGCCGTGGCGTCGAGCATGACCTGGCCGACCAGCGGGGCGGCGTGGCCGTCCAGCGTGATCCGGCGCAGATCGATGTACCAGTCGGCCTCTAGCCCGGAGGAGAGGGTCACTTTGCCGTGCACCACGGCGATGTCCTTGATCAGTTGGAGCAGCTTGGCCCGTACGTCAGTCATGGCCCTGAGCTTACGACCGGGCCCGCGGCCCGGCCGTCGGAGCCTCGCCGCCCCACCGGTCGCCGCCTCGCCGCCCTACCGGTCGCCGCCTCGCCGCCCCACCGGTCAGAGCCGGCGCCAGCTCCAGGTCGCGGTGATCTCCAGCGGCTCGACGGGGGTGACGAGCCGGGGCAGCGTGTTCAGCCCGTTCGGCGGCCCGGTCTGGGCCTCCACGCAGACGGCCTCGTCCTGCTCGTCGTAGAGCACGGCCCACTCCTCGCGGCTGGTCACCTTCAGCTCCAGCCGCCCCGGCCAGGTGAGCGTGACATCGACGCCGTCGGGGAAGCCGAAGCAGTCGTCCCACGGGCCCGGCCGCGGATCGATCCGGCGGCCCGTCGGCAGATGGTCGGCGCCCCGCTCCTCCTGCCAGCCGGCGGTGAAGTCGAGCCGCGCCTTCTCACCCCCGTCACCGAGGTCGCGCAGGAACCACGGGTGCCAGCCGGCCTGCGCGGGGAACGACGTGTCGTACGTCTCGACGCCCATGCCGAGCGTGAGGGAGTCGTCGGTGAGGTGGAAGGTCTGGGTGACCTTGCCGGTGTACGGCCAGGGCTCCGCCAGCTCGTACGTGCACACCGCGGCGCTCTCGTCCCGGCGCTCGGTGCGCCAGGCGGTGTCGCGGCCGGTGCCGTGAATGGCGTGCGGCGGAGAGTTGAGGGGCATCTGATGCGTCACCCCGCCGTTGCGGAACTGGCCGTTCCCGATCCGCCCGCACCACGGCACCATCGGGAAGCAGCCGAACCGCTCGCCCTGGCGCAGCAGTTCGGTGCCGCCGACCCGCAGGCCGCTGATCCGGCAGCCGTTGGCCGGATCGATGGTCAACTCGGCGTCGCCCGCCGCCAGCCGGATGCTCTCTTCGCTGCTCACGCCATGAGGTTACCCGGCTACCTGCGGCGCCTGAGCGCCCGTCCGACCACCACGGCCGAGGCGAGCGCGAGCGCGGCCGCCGGCCCGACCCAGCGGAGGGTGGCGCGCGCGCCGACGGCCTCGGGGGCCGGCACGGGCGCGTAACGGCCGCGCGGCGGCGCGTGGTCGACCTCCTCGGCGCTGCGGCCGATCATGGTGCGCCGGGCGTGCGCGGCCTCGGCGGGCGGCTCGTCGGAGTCGAACGCCCCGCCGTCGAGGTCGTCCGGGAGGTGGAAGTCGCCCTCGCCCGAGGTGGTCTCGCCGTCGAGGGGCGGCTGCGGCACAGGCGTGTCGAAGACGGAGTCCCGTGGCGCGTCGGGGACTTCGGGAATCTCGCCCGGAAGCTCGCCGGGAATGTCAGGGATCTCGCCGGGGACCTCGGCGGCACCGGCCCCGGGCTCGTCCACGTCGTCGGCCGCCGTGAGGTCGGCCGGCGAATCACCGGCACCGGCACCGGCACCGGCATCGGCAGAGGCATCGGTTTCGGCGGCCTGCTCCGGTACGGCGCCGGCACCTGCCGCAGACCCGACTCCGCCCCCGCCCCCGGCCGTCCCGTCCGTCGACTCCTCCGTCAGCCGCGCGGCGAACCGGTCCAGCAGCCGGCGCCCGGCCGCCTCCGCCTTGTCGGGCGGCAGCTCGGACAGCCGGCCCTTGGCGTCCGTCTCGCCCCGCAGGGCCAGCAGCGTGCCGCCCTGCTCCGGAGCCTCCGTGGGCCGGATCGTCAGCGTCACCCGGGCGGAGCCCGAGCCGCGCGCCTCCGTGCCCTCGCCGACGAGCGAGAAGACCCCGTCCTGCTCCGTGACGGTCAGGGTGCCCCGGTAGGTGATGGTGTGGCCGCCGATACGCACCTTGAGGCGGCCGGCGAGCTGCCCCGCCGCATCGTCGGCGTCCTGCTGGAGCCCTGGCAGACAGCTTGCGACCCGGGCGGGGTCCCGCAGCGTCTGCCGGAGGGTCTCTGCCGGAACCGGAACGAACACCTCATGGTCCATGACAAACGAGCCTACTCAGCCGGTCGTCCCCCGTCAGCCCGTGTAGCGCGGATGCACCAGCGTCGAAGGGGCGAGGCCCGGCAGCCGGGTGCGCTCGGCCGCCCTGCCGTCGGCCCGCAGCACGGGGCCCGAGACCGACCGCAGCCGTGGCGCGCCGGGGGCGAGGCCGAGCGGCGGCGGGTGCGGGGCCTTCGAGGCGAGGATGAATCCCCAGTCGCCCGCGACCTGCCGGCCCGGCTTCGCCCGATCGGGCCCGGCGGCGAAGCCCGCGTCCCGTCCTGTGGCGCGATAGGGGCTGGTGCTGAAGCCCGCGGCGCGCAGCGTCGCGTCCACGGTCCAGTACGCCCGTGGCTGGCCGCTGAGCGAGCCTGTGTGGACGGCGAGCCTGCCGCCGGGGGCGAGGACCCGGCTCGCGAGTCCGTAGAACTCCTCCGAGTACAGCTTCGTGCTGGGGGTGATCCCGGGGTTGGGCAGATCCGAGATGATCACGTCGTACGTCTCGCGCCGGTCGTCGCGCAGCCAGGCGAACGCGTCGGCGCTCACCGGGTGCAACCGCGGATCGCGGTACGCGTGCGCGTTCAGCTCGGTCAGCGCGGGGTCCGTACGGGCCAGCCGGACCACGCCGGGGTCCAGCTCGACGAGGGTGACCGAGCGGACGTCGCCGTACCGCAGGACCTCGCGGGCGGCGAGTCCGTCGCCGCCGCCGAGGATCAGCACGCGCGCGTGCGGCCCGCGCATCGCCGGGTGCACGAGGGCTTCGTGGTAGCGGTACTCGTCGCGCCCGCTGACCCGCAGCCGGCCGTCCAGATACAGGTCGAGCGGTCCGCGCCTGCTGCCGGTGAGCACGACCTCCTGCACGTCGGTGTGGACGGCGACGCGCACCCGGTCGCCGTAGACCGCGCGCCGCGCGGCCCGTTCGAAGTCGCCGACGAGGCACATCGCCGCGCCCAGCACGGACAGCACCAGCACGTTCGCGGTGAGCAGCAGCCAGCGCGAGCGGGGCGTCAGGTCGTGGCCGAAGACCCAGAGCACCAGCGCGCCGCCCGCGACGACATTGACGGCGCCGGTCACCAGCGCGCCGGTGAGCTGGCCGAGCCAGGGCAGCAGCAGGAACGGGAAGGCGAGTCCGCCGACGAGCGCGCCCACGTAGTCGGCGGCGAACAGGTCGGCGACGGTCCCGCCGGGGTCCTGTCTGGAGACCCGCTGGATCAGCGTCATCAGCAGCGGGATCTCGGCGCCGATGAGCACGCCGATGCCCAGGGAGAAGCCGACGAGCGCGATCCGGGACTCGCCTATCCACGCGAAGCTCGCGTAGAGCACGATCGCCGAGCAGCCGCCGAGCAGCGCGAGGGCGGACTCGACCAGGGCGAAGCCGACGGCGGCGCGCAGCCGCAGCCGCTTGGCGAGCAGCGAGCCGATCCCCATCGCGAAGACCATCGTGGACAGCACGACCGAGGCCTGCGTGACGGAATCGCCGATCAGATACGACGCGAGGGCGACCAGCTCCAGCTCGTACACCAGTCCGCAGGCGGCGCAGACGAAGACGACCATGAGGATCAGGAACCGGCCGGCGTCGGCGCGCACGGGCAGCCGCGCCCCACCGCGGGACGGCGACCCCCCGGGCTGCTCCATCTGCTCGACGTGCTCGACCTGCTCGATCATGTCGGTAACGCTACGTCACGATGCACGTGCCGTTTGTCACCCACAAGGGTGTAACTACAGCATCGCGGGCATACGCGCGCCCAGCCGGGTGCGGGTGACGACGAGCTGGCCCTCCTGCGGGTACGCGTGCCACGTGCGCCACCGCACCCCGCCTGAGCCGTCCTCGTC
Source organism: Streptomyces sp. NPDC087906 (assembly GCF_055584925.1). NCBI lineage: Bacteria > Bacillati > Actinomycetota > Actinomycetes > Kitasatosporales > Streptomycetaceae > Streptomyces > Streptomyces sp. NPDC087906. Next base: position 438,306 of record NZ_JBVJLC010000001.1, on the reverse strand, counting down.
GCGCTGCGCCAGCATCGCCGTGAAGGCGTGCGGCGAGCCGGGGAAGGTGCCGGCGAGCCCGTTCGGGTGGTCGGCGACCAGCGCGAGCAGTTCCTGCGCCCGGCCGGCGAAGGAGCCGGTCGACAGCGTCTCGACGCGGGCGGCGAATTCGTACTCCCATTCGCCGAGTCGCTCGGAGACACCGAGCGGCAGCGGCGTACTGCTGCCGGGGATGCAGGCGACGGTCTCCGAACAGGCGCCGCGCCGCTCCTCCAGCAGGACCTGGTGGGAGGCGCCGAGCAGTCTGAGCTGGAGTCTCGCTCCGCTCAGGTCGAGATCGAGGACGGCGAGCGCCGGCAGCGGATCCCGGCCCAACGCCCAGGCCAGATCGGCGGCGCGGGTGTCGGTGTAGGCGGTATTGAGGGTCGTGAGCATGGGTCGGCTCCGCAGACACGCTTGACGGATGGACCGGCGGCATCCCGGAAGGATGAGCGACGAACTAGCGAGGGAACTGTGGGGAGATCGCCTGCTCGGCTCCGCGTGAGGTCCGAGGGCTGGAGGCTCTCAACTGCGAGGGAATCATGAAGTGTGCCGGGCTCACAGCGTTTTTACCCAACTTGACGGGGTTTCCATCCCCTCGGGGGTGGTGCGGTTCATCTGTTCCCCGCCGCCGGCACCCCGACAGGGCGATGCCCGGCGGAGGTTGACCTCCGCCGGGCGTCGTCCTCGGCACCGCGGATCGGCTGCCCCGTGTCAGCCGCTTCCGCCGCATCCCCCGCCGCCGCCGCAGGACGAACCGCCCCCGCAGGACGAGCCGCCACCGCAGGAATGACCACCGCCGCAGGAATGACCACCGGAATGGCCACCGGAGTGACCGCCCGCATGCCCGCCGGAGCCCGCGTCGTTCTGGGTGTAGTACGACGCCCCCGCGCCGGACCCGCTCCCCGCCCACCAGCTCCGGTTACTTGAGCGGCGCTTCGCGCCTTTCCTCATCGGCCCGCGCCGCGAACTGTCGCGACCGCCGAGCTTCGCCACGAATCCGATGAACGCGACCGCGACCAGTACTACCACCAGTCCCAGTGCCATCGTCCTCACCGTCCTTCCGTCCCCCCGCAGCGAAGCCCCCGTGACCCCGCCGTACCGGCTCCGGATCGGGCCGGCTTCCTGACTGACTGGGTTGTCCCCAGGGCCCGGCGCACCGAAAGCTGACTTGAGCAACTACAGAGGTTCGGCACAGGATGGCCGCCATGACCGCACGCGATCCGGGACGGCGCCCGCTGCTCAACCGCCGACTCACCGAGTTCGGCACGACGATCTTCGCCGAGATGTCCGCGCTCGCCGTGCGCACCGGCGCGATCAACCTCGGCCAGGGCTTCCCCGACACCGACGGCCCCGAGGAGATCAGGGAGGCCGCGGTACGCACCCTGCGCGACGGCAAGGGCAACCAGTACCCGCCGGGCCCCGGCGTCCCTGAGCTGCGCGCCGCCGTCGCCGACCACCAACAGCGGCGCTACGACCTGGCGTTCGACCCGGACACCGAGGTCCTGGTCACCGCGGGCGCCACCGAGGCGGTCGCCGCCGCGCTGCTCGCCCTGGTCGAGCCGGGCGACGAGGTCATCGCCCTTGAGCCGTACTACGACTCGTACGCGGCCTGCATCGGCATGGCGGGCGGCGTACGCGTCCCCGTCACGCTGCGCCCCCGCGACGGCGCGTACCACCTGGACCTGGACGAGCTGCGGGACGCGGTCACCGACAACACCCGGCTGATCCTGCTCAACACCCCGCACAACCCGACCGGCACCGTCCTCACCCGCGCCGAACTGGCCGCGATCGCCGAACTCGCCGTCGAGCGCGACCTGCTGGTGGTGACCGACGAGGTCTACGAGCACCTGGTCTTCGACGGCGAACACCTCCCGATCGCCACCTTCCCCGGCATGCGCGAGCGCACGGTCACGATCAGCTCGGCCGGCAAGACGTTCTCGTTCACCGGCTGGAAGGTCGGCTGGGTGACGAGCACCCCGGAACTGGTCACGACGGTACGAGCGGCCAAGCAGTTCCTGACGTACGTCTCGGCTGGCCCCTTCCAGTACGCCGTGGCCGAGGCCCTGCGCCTGCCTGACAGCTACTTCGACGACCTCCGCACCGACCTCCGCGCCAAACGCGACCTGCTGTCGGCGGGCCTGACAGCGGCCGGCTTCGACGTCTACCGCCCGGCCGGCACGTACTTCGTCACCACCGACATCCGCCCCCTGGGCGAAACGGACGGCTTCGCCTTCTGCCGAGCCCTCCCGGACCGCTGCGGCGTGGTGGCCGTCCCCAACGCGGTCTTCTACGACCACCGCGACCAGGGAGCCCCCTTCGTCCGCTTCGCCTTCTGCAAACGCACCGACGTCCTGACGGAAGCAGCCACCCGCCTCAAGACACTCGCGCCCTGAGCGGACCACGGGCCGAAACGAACCGGGCGGAAAGGATTCGGGCGGAAAGGATTCGGGCGGAAAAAACCCGGCCGGGGCGCCGATCGTGGTGATCGGCGCCCCGGCCGGGGTGTGGTTCCGCGTCGGTCAGACGTCTTCGGGCTTTTCGTCGCCCGGTTCCAGGCCGAACTGCTCCACGAGCCACTTGTCGAACTCGATGGAGGCGCGGACCCAGCTCACCGTGGAGGACACGAAGTGCTCCAGGCTCACGCCCGTGCCGATCAGCATCTGGGCCTCGCCGATGAGGCGGACGGTGGGCGGGCCGTCGCCCTCCTCGTGGACGTGGCTGTAGACCTTGGGCCACAGGGTGCGGCGGTTCCAGTCGTCGATCGCGTCGAGGATCTTGGCCTTGTCACCCATGGGGTGCGGCCGGTCGTAGAACGTCCGCACCGAGAAGACCTGCTGGTCGTCCTCGCCGCGGAACATGAAGTACGTACGGAATTCCTCCCACGGCGCCGCGAGGTCACCCTCGTCGTCGACTACGTACTTCAGCTCCATCTGTTCGAGGAGCTGCTTGACCAGATCCTGGTCGGGGACGACGGGGCCCGCCGGTCCTGCAGCCTGCGGTTGGGGCTGGCCCCCGAAATTCGGAATCGAGGACGGGTCGATGCTCACCGAGAATTCCCTTCGTACGGTTCCTGCCATCCTCCCCCATCGCGGGCGGGGAGTGGCAAGCCCGGTCGGCGCCGCTCGGCTGTGGGCCGGGGCAGGGACAGTCTCCCGTCGCCTGCCCAGGCCCACCCGGAGCATGCGGCCCGTGTCGGGCTGTGTCCGACCCGTGGTGGCCGCGCCCCGTGGTGGCCGCGCCTCGCGGCGGCCGCGCCTCGCGGCGGCCGCCGTCAGAGCGTCTTCGGCGGGCTCTCCACCGGGGCCTCCGTGGCGGGCGGCGCATCGGCCCCCGTCGTCGGGCCCACGATCAGCCCGTCGTCGAACCGGTCCACCCGCACCGTGTCGCCGTCCTTGATCTCGCCCGCCAGGATCTCCTTGGCGAGCTGGTCGCCGATCGCCGTCTGGATCAGCCGGCGCAGCGGCCGCGCGCCGTACGCCGGGTCCATGCCCTCCACGGCCAGCCAGGACAGCGCCTCCGGGGTGACGTCCAGGGTGAGCCTGCGTTCGGCGAGGCGCTTGGCGAGCCGGTCGATCTGGAGCCGGGCGATCTCCGCCAGCTCCTCCTTGGCCAGGGCCGAGAAGACCACCAGGTCGTCCAGCCGGTTCAGGAACTCGGGCTTGAAGGACGACCGGACCAGCTCCAGCACCTGCTGCTTCTTGGTCTCCTCCGACGGCAGCGGGTCGACCAGGTACTGGCTGCCGAGGTTCGACGTCAGGACCAGGATCGTGTTGCGGAAGTCGACCGTACGGCCCTGCCCGTCGGTGAGCCGGCCGTCGTCCAGGACCTGGAGCAGGACGTCGAAGACCTCGGGGTGGGCCTTCTCGACCTCGTCCAGCAGGACGACGGAGTACGGGCGGCGCCTGACGGCCTCGGTGAGCTGGCCGCCCTCCTCGTACCCGACGTAGCCGGGAGGCGCGCCGACGAGCCGGGCCACCGAGTGCTTCTCGCCGTACTCGCTCATGTCGATACGGACCATGGCCCGCTCGTCGTCGAAGAGGAAGTCGGCGAGCGCCTTGGCCAGTTCGGTCTTGCCGACACCGGTCGGGCCGAGGAAGAGGAACGAGCCGGTCGGGCGGTCCGGGTCGGCGATGCCGGCCCGGGTGCGGCGCACGGCGTCGGAGACGGCCCGTACGGCCTCGGTCTGGCCGATCAGCCGCTTGCCCAGCTCCTGCTCCATCCGCAGCAGCTTCTGCGTCTCCCCCTCCAGCAGCCGGCCGGCCGGGATACCGGTCCAGGCGCCGACCACGTCCGCGATGTCGTCCGGGCCGACCTCCTCCTTGACCATGGTGTCCAGAGCAGCTTCCTGCTCCGCCTCCGCCGCCTCCTCCAACTCGCGCTCCAGGCCCGGAATCTCCCCGTACAGCAGCTTGGAGGCGGTGTCGAAGTCGCCGTCGCGCTGGGCGCGTTCGGCCTGGCCGCGCAGGTCGTCGAGCTGTTCCTTCAGCTCACCGACGCGGTTGAGGCCCTCTTTCTCCTTCTCCCAGCGGGCGTTGAGGCCGCGCAGCTCCTCCTCGCGGTCGGCGAGGTCGCGGCGCAGCTTCTCCAGGCGCTGCTTGGACGCGGGGTCCGACTCGTTCTTGAGGGCCAGCTCCTCCATCCGCAGCCGGTCGACGGAGCGCTGCAGCTCGTCGATCTCCAGCGGGGACGAGTCGATCTCCATCCGCAGCCGGGACGCCGCCTCGTCCACGAGGTCGATGGCCTTGTCGGGCAGGAAGCGCGAGGTGATGTACCGGTCGGACAGCGCGGCGGCGGCGACCAGCGACGCGTCAGCGATCTGCACCTTGTGGTGGGCCTCGTAGCGGCCCTTGAGCCCGCGCAGGATCGCGATGGTGTCCTCGACGCTCGGCTCGGCGACCAGCACCTGCTGGAAGCGCCGCTCCAGCGCCGCGTCCTTCTCGATCCGCTCGCGGTACTCGTCCAGCGTCGTCGCGCCGACCATCCGCAGCTCGCCGCGGGCCAGCATCGGCTTGAGCATGTTGCCCGCGTCCATCGCGGAGTCACCGCCCGCGCCCGCGCCGACGACGGTGTGCAGCTCGTCGATGAAGGTGATGATCTGCCCGTCGCTCTCCTTGATCTCGGAGAGGACGGTCTTCAGCCGCTCCTCGAACTCGCCCCGGTACTTGGCGCCGGCGACCATCGCGCCGAGGTCGAGCGAGACCAGGCGCTTGTTCTTCAGCGACTCCGGTACGTCGCCTTTGACGATGCGCTGCGCCAGCCCCTCGACGACGGCCGTCTTGCCGACGCCGGGCTCGCCGATCAGCACCGGGTTGTTCTTCGTACGGCGTGACAGCACCTGCACCACGCGCCGGATCTCGTGGTCCCGGCCGATGACCGGGTCCAGCTTGCCCTCGCGGGCCGCGGCGGTGAAATCGGTGCCGAACTTCTCCAGAGCCTTGTACTGACCCTCCGGGTCGGGTGTGCTCACCCGGCGCCCTCCCCTTGCCTTCTCGAACGCGTCCAGCAGTTTCCTGGCCGAGGCCCCCTGCTGCTGCAGCAGTTCCCCGGCGCGACCGCCCTTGGCGGCGATCCCGATGAGCAGATGCTCGGTGGAGAGGTATTCGTCCCCCAGCTCCTTCGCGCGCTGCGCGGCGTCGGCGACGACGGCCAGCGTCTCCCGGTCGGGCTGCGGCGGCGCGACGGTGGAGCCGGTCACGCTGGGCTGTCCGGCCAGCAGCCGTTCCGCCCCTGACCGTACAGCGGCCAGGTCGGCATCGACCGCCGCCAGCAGGTCGATGATGTTCTCGTTGTCCTGCCCTTCGAGCAGGGCGAGCAGCAGATGTGCTGGGGTCAGATCGGGGTGTCCTGCCGATACGGCGCGGCTGCTGGCCGCGTTGATCGCGTCCCGGCTCCTGTTGGTCAGCTCGGCGTCCACGTGCGCTCTCTCCTCCTTGCGCGGATCTTGCTGGGGTGTCCACGTCTCCACTGGGCCTGACAGTCTCAGCGTACGCAAAGTTGAGTCTATTCCACTCAAGCCTGAAACGGCGGCCTTCCCCGCCTACGATTTGCCGCATGTCCGACGACCAGCGCGAACACAGTCGCGAACACAGCCCGGAGTTCCTCGCCTTCTGGAGCGAGCGCCATGTCTGCACCCTGACCACGGCGCGCCCCGACGGCACCCCGCATCTGGTCCCGGTGGGCGTCACGTACGACCAAGAGGCGGGGATCGCGCGCGTCATCGCGAACAAGCACAGCAAGAAGGTCCGCAACGTACTGGCGGCACAGTCGGCGGCGAGCGGCGCGCGGGTCGCCGTCTGCCAGGCCGAGGGACGCCGCTGGTCGACGCTCGAAGGGCGCGCGACGGTACGTACGGACGCCGGCGCCGTCGCCGAAGCGGTGGGCCGCTACACGGCGCGCTACGGGCGCACGCCCTCGCCCAACCCGGACCGGGTGGTCATCGAGATCACCGTCGACCGGACGATGGGGCGCGGCTGAAACCGGCCACCGGCCGCGAAGTGAACGCGGGCAGCACAACGGCGCCATCGTGTTTCAGGTCCACGATGGCGCCGTTGTGTGGGGGAAGCGCCTGAACGATCTTGAACGACGGGGGAATCGTTCAGGCACTGCGGGGGGTGGCCGTGTTGGTTTGTGGCTCGACGAGCTGGTGGTCACGCTGGTCGAGGTTGACGAAGATCATGTCGTACCTGATGACACACCGCACCGGTTGCGGCGCGCCCCGCGGCCTTCGCAGGAGGCGGTAGGCACGTACCTCTTCGTCCTCTTCGCGTACGACGACGATCGGTTCGCCGAAGAGGGTGACCGTCACCGATTCGCCGCGGTGTGAGATCGCGGTGACGAGATCGATGAAGTGCCATCCGGAGCGATAGGCGGTAGCCATCTCGCGCCGGAGGACCCGGTCATCCGATGGGACGTTCATGCGACTACGTCTGCCGGGGTGGTGTCCCAACCCATGTCGGGCGGTGTGACAGGCGCGACATCGGCGGGGGTGGTGTCCCAGCCCATGTCCGGCGGTGTCACCGGCACGGCGGCCGCCGCGCGGTGGCCCCAGCCCATGTCCGCCGTGCCCAGCGTCGTGACCGCTCCGGACACGTGCGTCTGCTCCGCCGCGACCCGGACACCAGCCGGAGCACTGCCCCAGCCCATGTCGAGCGCGCTCAGTCCGCCCAGTGCCACCGGAGCGGCAAAGGCGACGACCAGCGCCGAACGAAGCAATCTCCTGCCCATAACGGCTACGTCCTCACTAAGTAGTTCCTCTCCCCGTCCGTCACGACAATGACTCATTGGTAGACCCCAACGCCACAGGAGCGATGCATCATGTTCCTGCAGGTACAGCAACCTGAGGGGTGGAGAATTGAGTACGACTTACTCAAATGAGACACATCGGCACGCTCTTACGGAACTGTGTGCCGAGGGGACACGGATCTACACCCAGGCTCTGCGCTCCGGACGTATCGGTAGGCACGAGGTCGAATCGGCCCCTTGCCTGATCGATTTCGCCCTGTTGCACCCGGATCCCGACGACCCCGACTGGCTGCGTCCGGTCGCTCCCGCCACCGCACTGGCGCAGCGGCTGCACCCCATCGAGCGGGAGATCCAGGAGCGCCGCCGGCAGACGGTCGACCTCGCCGACTCCTTCGAGCAGTTCATCGTCCTCAGCGCGCAGGCACCGCCCAACATCCACGCCATCACGGTGCTCGAAGGGTCCAACCGCATCAACAACGCGCTCGATGTGGCCGCCGCCGAGAGCAGGACGGAAGTGCTGACCATCCAGCCGGGCGGCGGGCGCAGCGAGAACGTGCTCAGCCAGGCGATAGCGCGGCAGAAACCGCTGGTCGACCGGGGCATCAGCATGCGCACGCTGTACCAGCACACGGTGCGCTACACCCAGAGCACCTTCGCCTACGTCGAGCACATGGCCGGCACGAAGATCGAGATACGCACGCTCGAACAGCTCGTGGAGCGGCTGATCATCTGCGACGACACCGTGGCCTTCATCCCGGCCCGCAACGACAACACGGTCGCGCTCGAACTGCGCCACCCCGGCCTGGTGTCGTACCTCACCAAGGTCTTCGAGCACCTGTGGCAGCGCGCCACCCCGCTGCTCGAACCCATCGCCTCCGCCCCCGACCCCGAGGGCATCACCGACGTCCAGCGGTCCATCGCGAAGCTGCTCATCGAGGGCCTGGTCGACGAGACGATCGCCCGGCGGCTCGGCATGAACGTCCGCACCTGCCGTGCGCACATCGCGAAGCTCGCGGCCTCGCTCGGCAGCGGCAGCCGCGCACAACTCGGTTTCCTGATAGCGCAGTCGGGGATCCTTGACGAGAAGAACTGAGGGGGGTGCCGGCGGGTGCCACCGGGGGCTGACCCGTTTCACGTGGAGCTACGCTTCACGACCGGCGACCCGACGGCAAGACGGCGGACGCTTCGCACGTCAGAAGTTCCGGTTTTGGAAGGTGGGGACAACGGCGGATGGCGCGAGAAGCCGAGCCCGCGCGAGACAGCCTGCTGCCCCTCGCGGCACGGGAGTTGTACGCGCGCCTGGCGGCCGGTGAGAACGTACCGCCCGACACCGAGGGCCTCGCGGCCCTGCACAGCCGCGGAATCGCCCGTACGGACCCGGCGAGCGGCCTCGTCAGCGTGCTGGACCTGGACAACGTGGAGCACCGGCTGCGCGGATCCGTACGGGACGCCCTGACCCACTCCGTCGGACTCGTCGCCGAACTGCACTCCGCCGTGGACGACTTGCGCGCACGCCACGCCGCAGCCCGCCCCGGTGCCGCTCCTTCGCCCGGCGCGCTCTTCGTGGAGGGCAAGGACGCCGTCAACCGGTCCATAGCTGCCGCCTGCGACAGCGCGCGGGAGGAAATGCTCTGCGCCCAGCCGGGGCCCCGTACGCGCCGTTCTCTGGCCTTGGCGGAGGGCCGGGACACCGAGCTGCTGGAGCGCGGCGTGTCGGTCCGCACGCTCTACCGCGCGAGCAACAAGACCAACCCGGCCGTCCACGAGCGGGTCAGGACGCTGCGGCCGAAGGGCGGCCAGTTCCGCACGCTGGCCAGCCCGTTCCTGCTGATGATCATCTTCGACCGCAGACTGGCCTTCCTGGTGGACCGGCTGGAGGGCCGCCCGGCCGCCGAAGGGGCCTGGCAGGTGCGGGACCCCGCCGTCTGCGCCTTCCTCGCCGATGTCTTCGAGCAGCAGTGGGTACGGGCCGACGAGTGGCTGGCACCCGCGCCGTCCGGCGCCCCCGTGGTCAGCACGCAGCTCCAGCGCGCCATCCTGCGCGAACTGTGCGCGGGCCACGACCAGCAGCAGATCGCCAAGACCCTGGGCTACAGCGCCCGTACGGTCAACGCCCATCTGACGGACCTGCGGGGGCGGTTGGGCTTCCGTACGGTCTACCAGCTCACCCACTGGTGGGCGACGTGCGAGGAACGCGAACTGGACTGAGCCCCGCCGTGGTGGCGGGGCCCAGTCCAGTAGCCGTTCGCTTGTCCGGGCGGCGGCTCAGTCCGTGGCCCGCTTCGGGCGCCACACCACCAGCGCCGACGCCGACTGCACGTCCTGGTACGGCACGAGGTCCCGGCGGTACGACGCGTGCACCTGCGCCTCGCGCTGCTGCATCGCGGCAGCGGCGCCGTCCACGGCAGCCGCCAGCTCGGCGACCCTGGCCTGGAGCGCGGCGACCTGGTTCTCCAGCTCGATGATGCGCTTGATACCGGCGAGGTTGATGCCCTCGTCCTGCGACAACTGCTGCACCTGGCGGAGCAGTTCGATGTCGCGGGCCGAGTAACGCCGGCCCCGGCCCGCCGTGCGGTCCGGGGAGACCAGGCCGAGCCGGTCGTACTGCCTGAGTGTCTGCGGGTGCAGACCGGAGAGCTGGGCCGCCACCGAGATGACGTACACCGGCGTCTCCTCGGTCAGTTCGTAGGCCCTCGTGAACGCCGAGGGCCGGCTGCGCCGACCGTCCCTGTCCATGACGTCATGCTCCCTTCGCGGCCTGGAACAACTCCGCCCGCGGGTCCTCGTCTCCGGTCGCCTTCCGATAGGCCTCCAGCGCGTCACGTGCCTGCGCGCCGAGGTCCTTGGGGACGACCACCTCGACGGTGACCAGCAGGTCGCCGCGCGTGCCGTCCTTACGTACCGCGCCCTTGCCGCGGGCGCGCATGGTCCGGCCGTTGGGGGTGCCGGCCGGGAGTTTCAGGGTCACTGCGGGACCGCCCAGGGTCGGCACCTTCACCTCGCCGCCGAGCGCCGCCTCCGCGAAGGTGACGGGCACGGTGACGGTGAGGTTGTCGCCCTTGCGGCCGAACACCGGGTGGGCGTGCACATGCACGACCACGTACAGATCGCCGGCCGGGCCGCCCCGCTCGCCCGGGGTGCCCTTGCCGCGCAGCCTGATCCGCTGCCCGTCACTGACGCCCGCCGGGATGCGGACCTGGATGGACCGCGACGACTTGGCGCGCCCGCTGCCCTTGCAGACCTCGCAGGGGTCCTGGGCGATGAGCCCGCGGCCCTTGCAGTCCACGCACGGGTCGGTCAGCGAGAATCCGCCGCCGGTGCCGCGCGAGACCTGGCCCGTGCCGACACAGGTCGGGCAGACCCTGGGGGTGCCGTTCTTGTCGCCGGTGCCCGAACACGCCTTGCAGGGCGCCTGGCTGGACATCCGCAGCGGGACCGTGGACCCGTCGACCGCCTCGGTGAAGCTGAGCGTCACCTCGGACTCGATGTCCTGGCCGCGGCGCGGCTGCGTACGCGTGCCCGCGCCGCCCCTGTTGAACAGACCGCCGAACACGTCCCCGAGGCCGCCGCCGAAACCGCCGGCGCCGCCGGGCTGCTGTCCGCCGCCGCCCTGCGGGCCGCCTCCGAAGAGGTCCCCCAGGTCGAAGTTGAACGAACCGCCGCCCGCGCCGGGGCCCGGACGGAAGCCGCCGTTGCCGAACAGGGCGCGCGCCTCGTCGTACTCCTTGCGGCGCTTCGCGTCGCCCAGTACGTCGTTGGCCTCGGAGATCTCCTTGAAGCGGTCCTCGGCCTTGGCGTCGCCCTTGTTGGCGTCCGGGTGGAACTCGCGGGCGAGCTTCCGGTACGCCTTCTTGATCTCGGCCTCTGTGGCGTCCTTGGGGACGCCGAGAACCTTGTAGTAGTCCTTCTCCACGAAGTCCTTCGTGCTCATTCCCGACGTCCCTCCTCTCCGCCTGTCACTGCTGTCACTACCGCGTCAGCCCTCGTCCGGGCCACCGCTCTCCTTGCTGTCGACGTCACCGGCCGGGTTGCCCTGCTCGTCGGCCGCCTTCGGCTGGGCCCCCGGCTGGGGCTCGGCCACCGCGACCCGCGCGGGCCTGATGGTCCGCTCGCCGAACCGGTACCCAGGCTGCAGGATCGCGACGCACGTCGTCTCCGTGACATCCGGCGCATACGAGTGCATCAGCGCCTCGTGGATCGTCGGGTCGAAGGGCTCGCCCTCCTTGCCGAACGTCTGCAGTCCGAGCTTGGCCGCCACGTTCTCCAGCGACTCACCGACGGACTTGAAGCCGCCGACGAGTTCGTCGTGGTCACGCGCCCGGCCGATGTCGTCGAGCACGGGGAGGAGTTCGGTCAGCAGATTCGCGACGGCGATCTCCTTGACCTGGATCCGGTCCCGCTCCACCCGACGGCGGTAGTTCTGGTACTCCGCCTGCAGCCGCTGGAGGTCCGCCGTGCGCTCACCGAGCGCCATCCGGGCCTGGTCCAACTGGGCTGTCAGAGCGATCTGCTGTGCTGCGTCCCCGGCCGGGGCCGCCGGGCCCGGCTCCTTGTCGGAGTCCGGCTCGGCGGCGTGCGGCGTGGCGTCATCCGAGGAGGCGCCGGAGGGGACGTCGGGCTTCTCGTCGAAGCCCGGAGTCTCCTCGGTCACGCCGCCCCACCCTTCGTGTCGCGCTCGTCGTCGACGATCTCGGCGTCGACCACGTCGTCGTCCTGCTTGGCCTGCTGCTCGGTGCCGCCGTCGGCCGGGGCCTCCGTGGCGCCGTCCGCCTGCGCGTTGGCGTACATGGCCTGGCCGAGCTTCTGCGAGACGGCGGCGACCTTCTCGGTCGACGTGCGGATCTCGGCGGTGTCCTCGCCCTTGAGCTTCTCCTTCAGCTCGGCGATGGACTCCTCGACCTCGGTCTTCACGTCACCGGGGACCTTGTCCTCGTTGTCCTTGAGGAACTTCTCCGTCTGGTAGACGAGCTGCTCGGCCTGGTTGCGCGTCTCGGCGGACTCGCGGCGCTTGTGGTCCTCGTCCGCGTACTGCTCCGCCTCCTGGCGCATCCGGTCGACCTCGTCCTTCGGCAGCGAGGAGCCGCCGGTGACGGTCATCTTCTGCTCCTTGCCGGTGCCGAGGTCCTTGGCGCCGACGTGCATGATGCCGTTCGCGTCGATGTCGAAGGTGACCTCGATCTGCGGCACGCCGCGCGGGGCCGGCGGCAGACCGGTCAGCTCGAACATCCCGAGCTTCTTGTTGTACGCCGCGATCTCGCGCTCGCCCTGGTAGACCTGGATCTGCACCGACGGCTGGTTGTCCTCGGCCGTCGTGAAGATCTCGGAGCGCTTCGTCGGGATCGTGGTGTTGCGCTCGATGAGCTTGGTCATGATGCCGCCCTTGGTCTCGATACCCAGGGACAGCGGGGTCACGTCGAGGAGCAGGACGTCCTTGACCTCACCCTTGAGCACACCGGCCTGGAGCGCGGCACCGATGGCCACGACCTCGTCCGGGTTGACGCCCTTGTTGGCGTCACGGCCGCCGGTCAGCTCCTTGACCAGCTCGGCCACGGCCGGCATACGGGTGGAACCGCCCACCAGCACCACGTGGTCGATCTCGGACAACTGGATGCCGGCGTCCTTGATGACGTTGTGGAACGGCGTCTTGCAGCGGTCCAGCAGGTCGGACGTGAGCTGCTGGAACTGCGAGCGCGTGACCTTCTCGTCGAGGTGCAGGGGCCCCTCGGCCGACGCCGTGATGTACGGCAGGTTGATCGTGGTCTCCGTCGAGGACGACAGCTCGATCTTCGCCTTCTCCGCGGCCTCGCGGAGACGCTGGAGAGCCATCTTGTCCTTGGACAGGTCCACGCCGTGCCCGTTGGCGAACTGCTTCACCAGGTAGTCGACGACGCGCTGGTCCCAGTCGTCACCACCGAGGTGGTTGTCACCGTTGGTGGCCTTCACCTCGACGACGCCGTCACCGATCTCCAGCAGCGACACGTCGAAGGTGCCGCCACCGAGGTCGAAGACCAGGATCGTCTGGTCGTCCTTGTCCAGGCCGTAGGCCAGGGCGGCCGCCGTCGGCTCGTTGACGATACGCAGGACGTTCAGGCCCGCGATCTCGCCGGCCTCCTTCGTCGCCTGGCGCTCGGAGTCGTTGAAGTACGCCGGGACGGTGATCACCGCGTCGGTGACCTTCTCCCCCAGGTACGACTCCGCGTCCCGCTTCAGCTTCTGCAGCACGAAGGCCGAGATCTGCTGCGGGTTGAAGTCCTTGCCGTCGAGGTTGATCTTCCAGTCGGTGCCCATGTGGCGCTTGACCGACCGGATGGTCCTGTCGACGTTCGTGACTGCCTGGCGCTTGGCCACCTCGCCGACGAGCACCTCGCCGTTCTTGGCGAAGGCGACGACGGACGGCGTGGTCCTGGCGCCTTCGGCGTTGGTGATGACGGTGGGCTCGCCGCCTTCGAGAACGCTGACGACGGAGTTAGTCGTGCCCAGGTCGATGCCGACCGCACGTGCCATTTCGATTCCTCCAACTGACTTGAGTGGAACAGGCTCAAGGATGCACGACAGATCCGCGAGAGTCAAAGGACATGAGCCAAGGGGGCTCAACTATTGTGCCGCCACCCCGCAGCACCGGAGCTGACCTGCCCTGACACGGCCCCGGAATGGCCGCTAACCCGGGCCGAGCCGTATCGCCGTGCGATCGTTCTATGACAAGTCCCACAAACAGGACAGAACAGGCAGGTACGGCTTATGGCTCGATTCCGGATGGGTCGTTACGACAAACGAACGCCGACCCCCGAACGGTTCCTGGCAGACCCCAAAGGGTGCCCGCCGCCCCCGAAAGGATTCCGGCCGGCCCCGAGAGGAGTCCGGCCGGCCCCGGAACGGCTCCGGTCGGACCCCGCACGGATCTTGTCGGACGCCAAACGGTTCCTCCCGACCTCCGAACGGTTCCTCCCGACCCCCGAACGGCTGCTCCCGACCCCCAAGCGGTTTCTCCCGACCCCCGAACGGCGCCTGCCGGACGCCAAACGGCTGCTGGATCTGACGCTCGGCTCCGTCCTGCTGGCGGTCTCCGCCCCCGTACTCGCCGTCGCCGCGCTCGCCGTCGCCGCGACCCGGCCGCCCGGCGGCATCCTCGCGAGCGACTACCGCACCGGCCGCGACGGCCACCCCTTCATCGTCCGCTCGTTGCGCACCCGCCGGTTCCGGCTCGACCTGCTCTCCCGGCTGCCCCACGTCGTACGCGGCCAGATGTCGCTCGTAGGACCGGCGCCGCTGGTCGTCGGCTCGCCGGGCGCGGCGCCGCGCTGGCGGCAGAGCGTACGGCCGGGGCTGACCGGCCTCGCCCAGGTGCGGCGGCACTCGGCGCTGCCCTGGGACGAGGCGCCGCTGCTCGACCAGCACTACGTCGAGCACCACTGGATCGGTCTTGACCTGCTGATCCTGGCCCGCTCGGTACCGGCGCTCCAGCTCGCCCGACCCGCCCGCGCCGAGGCGCGTCACGCCACCGAAGTCCGATGTGCTCAAATGAGCACCCATGCCGCACTGAGCGACACAGATCACCGGTTGCGCCGCTACATCGCGGTGAGATAAGTGGGTACGCTCAGGACGGACTGATTAAGTTACCGCTTAGTAGCGTGCGGGATTTCCCAGCTCGCGGGATTTCCCACCTCGCAGGCCCGAGGAGCCCCCATGCAACTCGCCGCGATCATCGTGTCGCTGGTACTCGCCGTCGTCGGCGTCGCGCTGTTCGCCCGAGCCATCGCGCAGATCTACCGCTTCACCCAGCTCGGCCAGCCCGTACCGGCAGGGACCAGGACCGACGAACCCGGCCGGCGCACCCTGACCGTGGCCAAGGAGTTCCTCGGCCACACCCGGATGAACAAGTGGGGCGTCATCGGCGTCGCGCACTGGTTCGTGGCGGTCGGCTTCTTCACCCTCGTACTGACCCTGATCAACGCCTTCGGCCAGCTCTTCCAGGCCGACTGGCTGCTGCCGGTCATCGGCGACTGGACCCCGTACGAGGTGTTCGTCGAACTCATCGGCATCCTCACCACGCTCGGCATCCTGACGCTCATCGTCATCCGCCAGCTCTCGCTGCCCGGCCGCGCGGGCCGCAAGTCCCGCTTCGCCGGATCCAACTTCGGCCAGGCGTACTTCGTCGAGGCCGTCATCCTGATCATCGGCCTGTGCATCCTGACGCTGCGCGGCCTCGAAGGCGCCCTGCACCACACCGACAGCTACGGCGCCGCGTACGTCGTGTCGTACCCGCTGGTCGCCGCCTTCCGGGGACTCAGCCTGAGCACCCTGCAGAACCTGGTCTACGTGGTCGCGCTGATCAAACTCGCGACCTCGTTCATCTGGATGATCACCGTCGCGCTCAAGACCGACATGGGCGTCGCCTGGCACCGCTTCCTGGCCTTCCCGAACATCTGGTTCAAGCGCGACGCGCAGGGCGGTACGGCGCTGGGCCCGCTGCTCCCGATGGTCTCCGCGGGCAAGGAGATCAACTTCGAGGACCCGGGCGAGGACGACGTGTTCGGCGTCTCGCAGATCGAGCACTTCTCCTGGAAGGGCATCCTCGACTTCTCCACCTGCACCGAATGCGGCCGCTGCCAGTCGCAGTGCCCCGCCTGGAACACCGGCAAGCCGCTCTCCCCGAAGCTGCTGATCATGTCGCTGCGCGACCACGCGCACGCCAAGGCCCCGTATCTGCTGGCGGGCGGCGGCAAGACCATGGAGGGCGAGGAGAAGGCGTCGGCCGAGCAGCTCGCCGGCGTACCGGCCGCGGCGCTCGCCGAGGCCGAACGCCCGCTGATCGGCACGCTCGAAGAGAACGGCGTCATCGACCCGGACGTGCTGTGGTCCTGCACCACCTGCGGCGCGTGCGTGGAGCAGTGCCCCGTCGACATCGAGCACATCGACCACATCGTCGACATGCGCCGCTACCAGGTGATGATCGAGAGCGCCTTCCCGAGCGAGGCGGGGACGATGCTCAAGAACCTGGAGAAGAAGGGCAACCCCTGGGGGCTGCAGAAGAAGCAGCGGCTGGAGTGGACGAAGGAGGTCGACTTCGAGGTGCCCGTCGTCGGCCAGGACATCGAGGACCTGTCGGAGGTCGACTACCTGTACTGGGTCGGCTGCGCGGGCTCGCTGGAGGACCGGGCGAAGAAGACCACGAAGGCCTTCGCGGAGCTGCTGCACATCGCGGGCGTCAAGTTCGCGATCATGGGCGGCGACGAGAAGTGCACGGGCGACTCGGCCAGGCGCCTGGGCAACGAGCCGCTGTTCCAGCAGCTCGGCCAGGAGAACGTGGCGATGCTGAACATGGCCTTCGGCGAGGAGCTGGACGACGAGGGCCGTGCCACGGCCGAGTCGAAGAAGCCCAGGTCGGCGAAGAAGATCGTCGCGACCTGCCCGCACTGCTTCAACACCATCGCCAACGAGTACCCGCAGCTCGGCGGCGAGTACGAGGTCATCCACCACACCCAGTTGCTCCAGCACCTGGTGGACGAGGCGAAGCTGGTGCCGGTGACCCCGGTCGAGGGGCTCATCACGTACCACGACCCCTGCTACCTGGGCCGGCACAACAAGATCTACACCCCGCCGCGCGAGATCATCGCGAAGGTGCCGGGACTGCGCAGCGAGGAGATGCACCGCCACAAGGAGCGGGGCTTCTGCTGCGGCGCGGGCGGCGCGCGGATGTGGATGGAGGAGCGGATCGGCAAGCGCATCAACAACGAGCGGGTGGACGAGGCGCTGTCGCTGAACCCGGACATCGTGTCGACGGCGTGCCCGTTCTGCCTGGTGATGCTGACCGACTCGGTCAACGCCAAGAAGGCCGCACCGGACAGTGGCTCCGCCACGGGCGGCAAGGCGAAGGAGTCGCTCCAGGTGGTCGACGTGGCTCAGTTGCTGCTCGACTCGGTGCGGACGCCGGCGGAGCCGGAGACGGAGAAGGTGGCGGAACCGGAGCCGGCGCAGTAGCCGGCTCGTGGTGCAGTAACCAGCTCGTGGTGGGGACGGCCGGGCCTGGATGGGGAGCGGGCCCGGCCGCGTTACGTGTGGGCGAGTAGCCCCTCGGCGACGCCCTGGCAGCCCCCCAGGGTCCCCCCGGTGTCCCCCTAGGGGATGTCACAGGTCGGCCGCAAAGGTACGCGCGTTCGCCGTCCGCGCCCGCTGGGCCCGCCGGGAGCGGGTACGTTCGATTGCGTGGCTGGATTCAGGAACGGACGCGGCCGGGACAACCGCACGTCGCAGCAACACCCGCAACGGCAGCAACAGCAGCAGCCGTACGGGCGGCAGGCGCCGCCTCAGTACGGCCAGCAGCAGTGGCCGCAGAGCGGGCCGCCGCCGGGGCAGGGGGGCTACAACGGTGAGCCGGAGTACTTCGGCGACCCGTACCAGCAGCCCCAGCACCCGCAGCACCCGCAGCAGGGCGGCGGCGTGGACCCGTACGCCAACAACCCGGGTCACACACAGGCGTTCAGCATCGGTGACGACCCGTACGGCGACGGCGCGACGTACCGCGCGGGCGCCGCTGCGGCGCCGTCGGGCCCGCGGCTGGGCTGGCGGGACCTGCTGAGCGGCATCGTGTTGCGGCCGCGCATGACGTTCCTCCAGATGCGCGACTACCCGGTGTGGGGCCCCGCGCTGACGGTGACGTTCCTCTACGGGCTGCTCGCGCTCTTCGGCTTCGACACGGCCCGCGAGGACGCCATAAGCGCGACGCTCTCGACGGCGATCCCGTACGTCCTGACGACGGCCGTGGCGTTCGTGGTGGGCGGTCTGATCCTGGGCGTGGTGACGCACACGCTCGCCCGCCAGCTCGGCGGCGACGGCGCGTGGCAGCCGACGGTGGGCCTGTCCATGCTGATCATGTCGATCACCGACGCCCCGCGCCTGATCGTGGGCGTCTTCCTGGGCGGCGAGAACAGCATCGTCCAGGTGCTGGGCTGGCTGACGTGGATCGGGGCGGGCGCGCTGTTCACGGCGATGGTGGGCAAGTCGCACGACCTGCCGTGGCCGAAGGCGCTGGGCGCGTCGGCGATCGAGCTGATCGCGCTGCTCTCCCTGATCAAGCTGGGCACCCTGTAGGGAACCCCGAGGAAACCCCTCAGGCGTCGAGCACCTGTCCGGTACGCCGCACGACAGGCTGCTCGACGCTCCAGGGGAAGTTGATCCACGCGTCGGTGCGCTTCCACACGTACTCGCACTTCACCGACGACTGCGGCTTCTCGTATATGACGGCGCTGCGCACCTCGGCGACATGCGCCCGGCAGAAGTCGTGCACCAGCTTGAGCGTCTTGCCGGTGTCGGCGACGTCGTCGGCGATGAGGACCTTCTTGTTGGAGAAGTCGACGACGTTGGGCACGGGCGCGAGCATCACGGGCATCGCGAGGGTGGTTCCGACGCCGGTGTAGAACTCCACGTTGACCAGGTGGATGTTCTTGCAGTCGAGCGCGTACGCGAGCCCGCCGGCCACGAACACCCCGCCGCGGGCGATGCTCAGCACGACGTCGGGCTCGTACCCGTCGTCGGCGACGCTCTGCGCGAGTTCACGCACGGCGCGGCCGAACTTCTCGTACGACAGATTCTCCCGCTGCTGACTCATGCGACCATCACACCTGAGTTCGGTGAAAATTCAAATAGGACCGCGAGGCCGTGGGCCCCCGCTGCCCCTGGTACCGCGAGCCGTAGCGCTCGGAACCGTACGGGAACTCCGCCGGCGAACTGAGCCGGAACAGGCAGAGCTGCCCGATCTTCATCCCCGGCCAGAGCTTGATGGGCAGCGTGGCCATGTTCGACAGCTCAAGGGTGACGTGCCCGGAGAACCCGGGGTCGATGAACCCGGCGGTCGAATGCGTCACCAGCCCCAGCCGCCCGAGCGAGGACTTCCCCTCCAGCCGGGAGGCGATGTCGTCGGGCAGCGAGATGACCTCGTACGTGGACGCGAGCACGAACTCCCCGGGATGCAGGATGAACGCGTCGTCCCCCTCGGGCTCCACCAACCGCGTCAGATCGGCCTGCTCGACGGCGGGATCGATGTGCGGATACAGGTGATTCTCGAACACGCGGAAGAACCGGTCGAGCCGCACATCGATGCTCGACGGCTGCACCATCGAGGCGTCGTACGGATCGAGGCGTACGCGTCCGGAGTCGAGCTCGGCCCGGATGTCCTTGTCGGAGAGAAGCACGCCCCGAGGATACGGGGGAACACGCGGACCACCCGAATCCGGCCGGCCCACGCACCCCACACCGGCGCCACCGCGCCTCAGCCCCGCCGAACCTCCACAGGCACGGCATGCCGCAACCGAGCACACCGCGGACACCGAATAAGCCGCCCGGGCCCGATCCGCCCGGCCTCAAGCTGCTGCATCGGGAACGACGCAGTACTGAACACATGCCCATCGGCACAGCGGACGACGGTGCGCTCCATCAAATCCATCGGTTCCCTTCCCCAAGCAAACGCGGACGAACGCCACATTAGGGGATGAAGGGAACACCGAACGCCCCGGCACTCCGACACCCAACCTACGCCCCAACTCCCGCCCCCACCGCCCCCATCCACCCCCCGAACAACACGCACCCCCCGCCCCGGACTGCACCGGGAACCGAGGGGTGAGGTAGAGTATGCGACGACGCGACGCCCCATCAGGCTGTCCGCGCGGGTGTAGTTTAATGGTAGAACATGAGCTTCCCAAGCTCAGAGCGCGAGTTCGATTCTCGTCACCCGCTCCACGACGAAGGCCCAAGTCAGCGACTTGGGCCTCCTTTGTTGTCTAGACCATTTCTAGGGCTCGTGCCATTCGCGTGCCATAACGGCCCCTCCGACCAGGCCGAATGACGCTGACGGGCCCCGTTGGACGACACAGGACGCCTCGTCATCTCATTTAGCGAGACGCACTTTAAGTGACCTGCATCACAGGCCGCAGGTGAGCCTTGAGCGGGGCACAAGGAACCGTTCGCAAGGTTCTCCCTGACGCGTGCAACGCTCAGAAGGGACTGCGCTCCGGCCCCGGATAGCCAATCCCTCGGATTTCCTCAGCCACGTCCGACAGGATGGTCGCCGCGTTCAGGCCCGACACGAGCGCGGGGGTCAGCGGTCGCAACGCGTACACGTGGCCGACCGCTGCGAGGTTCACGGGGACCTCGTAGTAGTCCTCGGCGAATCGCTGGTACGCCTTGGGAGAAGGGTCGGCGAGGAGGCGGAACAGCCGGTTCGCGCCGTCGGGGTCGTCGTAGCCTGCTGGGAAGTCAATCGTTCCGTGTCTCCACCGAGTGTCGGCCGTCTCTCGCCATATGCAGGCCGTCACGGCCGGCACATGGTCCCCGTTGCTGAAAGCCGGCTCCTCCACACACGAGCGGAAGGCCGAGGGAACACCGTCGATCACGCCCGGCCAGACCGCACCGTCGTTTGCGCCCAGGCTCATCGGCGACTCGTGATCGAAGCCGCGCACGTAGGCACCTGCCGCCGAGAAGACGATGGAGTACTCGTCCCCCGAGCCGTTGCGCATCGAGGCCATCTCCTCACCGTCCGCCCAGGCGGAGTTGAAGGAGAAGTACCGGTACTCCCAGTCAGGGCTGAGGATCGTGTCGAGCACCGCCAACGAACGGGACAGGTTCCGCAGGTCACCGATGGCAGGCAGTCGACGCGCGACGTCGTATGAGGTCATGCGCTGATCCAATCCGCTGCCTCTGACAGACGGCGTCTCAACTGGGTTCTGGCACACATTCCGTGAGGACGATCAACGACGCTGGAGTTCGTCACCACCCGCAGGCCATGGCGTTTGATCAGCCCAGCCCTCCGTGTTGGAGCGGGATTCGTAGGAGTAGCGGGTATCGCGGTCCCACTCCTCCCCGGTGATGCGTTTGTATGCCCGGTCCGGGGTGTAGAGCAGGGGCTCGGCCCAGATGAGGTCGGCGGCGTAAGGAGTGAAGGCCGATAGGTCCTGGAGGACGCTGTCGAATTCGGTGCGGCCGGCGGCGACGACCGCGGCTCGGGTGTAGAGGAAGACATCTCCGCTCAGGTCGTGTCCGTACTCCTTGCGGTCCAGCCGGTAGAGCGCCCACGACAGTTGTTCGGCAAAGCCGATGACCAGCGACAACGGAGACTGGGCAAGCCGCTCGGTGAGCGTGGCTGCAAGGATTTCGGCGTCCGGGTCAGGTTCCGTGGGCCTGCAGTCCTCGATGAGCTGCCAGAAGGCGTCTTCGTTCATGCCGGCGAGCATGCCGCAGTGGTCTGACACTCCTGGCTCCGGGTCACCGGTTTGCTGCGGCTGTGAGAAGGACGCGTTTGCGGAGCAGGGGGAGCTTGGCGCGTCCGAGCATCTGGCGTTTGACCAGCTTGATCTGATTTACGCGGCCCTCGACGGGCCGGAGTTCCAGCGTGTACTCAGGCCCTGGAGCACGGCATCCCAGTCCTTCTCCAGACCTGTGGTGAAGGCATGCAGACGGGTCAGGTCCGCGGTGCGGACAGCGATGATCCAGCCTTTGAGGTGCTGACCGGAGCGGATCAGGCACGGCCATGATCGCCCGCAGCAGCGTGTCCGGCCCGGCCTGCGAGGGCAACTGCAACGACCGTCAGGACACGATGCGAGGCCGGAGTCCTTCTCCCGTACCTGAACGTCAGACCCGCGACCTGCTCAACGAACGTACGACGCCCGCACAAGGCGATATCGCAGTACAGCCGCCGCACGGTCAGTGCGATCACCACCGGCTGGTCACCGACCGGAGTGTCGGCCAGCTGGCGATCGTAGCAACTGTGCACATGACTCGACAGAGACTCGCAGTCCGTGCACCAAGCCGTGCCATCGAGGGTTCTCGCAACGATGTGCACCACACCGCGCTCCGTGAACACCCGCTCCACCAAGGCCGACCTGAACTGCGGGAACAGCACCCCTATGAGGTCATCACACCGCACCACAGTCCCAGATGACGCGACGTCACCGTGGCAGACGCCCGTGATCGCCCTCACGGAATGTGTGCCAGAACCCTCAACTGGCCCATGTACCAGAGGCCGGTCGCCCCACCATCACGGATCCGCGCCGACCGGGCTATCTACGTCGCGCGAGCGGCGTGCCAGACGCAGGTGGGCGTGGCACAAGAGGATGAATGGTCGCACCTCCGCCGCTGCTCTGGTGGGGTCGCTGTGTCTGGCGGCGGACGTCGTGGTCGATGTCAGCGGCGAGCCGGCGCTGGTGCTCCTTGGTGGAGTGCTGGTAGATCAGCTGCGCCTTCTCGGAGGACTGGCCCGCGCGGACCATGAGGTCCTTCAGCTTGGCCCCGGTGTCGGCGGCGAGGGTGTTGCCGGTGTGCCGCAGGTCGTAGAAGCGGAAGCCCCCGGGTAGGCCCGCTTGGTCCCGGGCTCTTCGCCACTTGCGCCCGAAGGTCGTACCGCGCAGGGGCGCGCCCTTCTCTCCGACGAAGACCAGCCCGTCGGGTCCTGGCTCGGCGAACCATTCCAGGTGACGACGGAGGTCTTCGTACAGGAAGGCGGGTAGGACGATCTCCCGTTTGCCGGCACGGGACTTGGGGTCGCCGATGACGCGGTGGCCGGTGTTCAACTCGGGCGCGGCACGGCGTACCCATAGAGAGCCGGCGTCGAGGTCGATGTCGTCTCGGCGGAGTTCGGCGAGTTCCTCCGGACGCATCGAGGCGAACGCGCCGAGGAGGACCAACAGCCGCCAGCGCAGACCGATGACATCGGCAAGGGCGAAGACCTGGGCCACCGTCGCGACGGGACGTTCGTCGGCCTCTTCGCGTCCCGCGCCGCGGATACGGCACGGATTCTTGCGAATCATGTCGTCGTCGACCGCGGTCTCCATGATGGCTTTCAGTAGCCGGTACGACTTGGC
The DNA here is from genome assembly GCF_055584925.1 of Streptomyces sp. NPDC087906. Classification (NCBI taxonomy): domain Bacteria; kingdom Bacillati; phylum Actinomycetota; class Actinomycetes; order Kitasatosporales; family Streptomycetaceae; genus Streptomyces; species Streptomyces sp. NPDC087906. Next base: position 415,195 of record NZ_JBVJLC010000001.1, on the reverse strand, counting down.
GACCGTGGTCCTGCCCGTGGCCCGCAGCCGCTCCGCGCGCCAGGACCTGACGCGGGCCGGGCTGATGGCGTTGACATACAGAGCACCGAACGTCGGCTCCAGGTGGAGTCGCAGGAGCCGGCGATACAGCTCGTCCGTCGTGGGTGCGAGGCCCCGTTCGTCGATCCAGCGGGTGGCGTACTCGGCGAACAGCACCTCGCCGTCGGCCGGGTCGATCCAGTCGCCACGCGTCTGGTCGGCCTGGATCTGTGCGAGGAAGACCTCGGCGTCGCGCTTCGTCTCGTACGTATCGGGAGCTGGGCGCAACACGCCGTCGGTGCCGGGGTACCGGGCCTGGTACCGGCCGGACGGCAGCTTGCGTATCGCGCCGAAGCGGCGACGCGAAGCCCCACGGGCGCGGGCGGTCAGACCGCTCTCCCGTGACGGGACCGCGTACTGCGGACGGGCTCGACGGTCCGCTCGCCCACGTAGTCGCGAAGGACGCTCTCGGCGATGCGGACGTACTTGCCGATCTTGACGTAGCGGATACGACGCTCGTGGATCAGGCGGCGTATGAACCGCTCACCGGTACCGAGCCGTTCGGCGGCGTCAGCCACGGTGAGGAGGCGATCGGGTTCGTTGCTCACCTCCTTCCAGGCAGCGGTCCGGACGGAGGGCCCGTGCGAGGGCATGTCGAAACGGTTCAAGAACGGTCCTGTTCCGGCGCGCGGGACTGGCATCCCTGGGCGGCGCCTTGGGTGTTGATCGCGGAAGGACGGTGAGGGCCGACCCGGCTAGGGGGCGGTCGGCTCCCACAGGAGTGCGAGGGGCGAGACGCGCAACGCGCCTGCAATGACGACGAGGTCGTCGATACCGGGGCGTCGTGTGCGTTCGATGCGGCACGCGACGGTGCGGGTCAACAGGCGGCCCAAAGCTGTTGCTCGATCGGCGAGTTGACGCCGGCCGATGCCTTTTGCGGGCGGAGGAATTCAATGGTTCGGGCGGCCGGTACTCGTAGCGAGCTTATTGGAGCGGGTCTGTTTCTCATGACCAAATGTGTACCTCGCGTTCGCCGGTTTGGTTAACCGGCGTTCTGCGGCTATGTTGCGCCCCGTTTCAATGTCACCGGTGAGTTGAGCCGGCCACTCCGTGGCGGGAGAAGGTTGTCGTCGGCAGCTGTTTGCGTGTGGCCTGACGTGGAGTTATGTGCTGTAGCTCGGGCCACGGCGGCCGCGCAAGGTTTCTGCGGTGTGATGCTTCTGGCTTTGCCGGTGCCGGGCTTTTTCGTCAACCGGAGATTCTGGTCTACCGTTATCGAGAGGCCCCCGCAGCAGGTGTTCGCCGACAGCTGTCCGCTTTCTCCGGTGAATGCTGGACTTTTGCGGCGTAGGTGTGGCTTCTTGGATTCGCCCGCCCGGAAATGAGGCCGGCTCCCGGCGCGCAGAGCACCGGGAGCCACCAAGTCCCCTGCCGATTCGCCCTTCCGCGACGAACACGACGGTGCGCCATGGGTGCCAGCCCATTGGCCACCGGGTAAGGAACCGCCATGCCCGACCCTACGGCCCAGCCCGCCGTAGCCGCCTCCCGTACCCCGAGGGCCGGCCACCTGCCCGCCCGCAGAGAGCAACCGCGCACAGGAGAACCGCTCCCGGAGGCTGAACGGCCGAACGTCCAGGCCACCGTGGCGACCCGCCCCACCTCGCCGCCTGGTTCGACCGCTGACGGCCGCCGGGGCGGCCGATGAGCAAAGACGCGCGTGAATGGGTGTGGGAGCGCAGCTCCAGCCGGGGAACCGCGCGCTTGGTCCTGCTGTCGATCGCCGACCGGGTGCCGGACGAGCAGTGCATCGCCTGGGCCTCGATCGCTTCTCTCATGCAGCGGACGAACGCAAGCCGCAACGCCGTGCGCAGCGCTCTGACCGCCCTCGCGGAGAGCGGCGAGCTGCAGACGCTGGACACCTTCGTCGGCCCGCAGCGCAGCACGGTCTACCGGCTGCCGCGCACTGCCGCATGGCTCACCAAACTCGCCGCAGCCACGAAGGACGCCCCCGAGGCGTATGTCGAGCCGCCGGCTGCCTCCGATCCGGAGCCTGAGGTGGACGGAAAGCGACTGCGGAAGTACGGAATCTGGCCCAGGGACGGGTCGGAATCCGACCCTCCTCGTCAGATTCCGCCCGGGTCGGAATCTGTCCCCTCACATCGGAATCTGACCCCCCGACGGGTCGGATCCCGACCCCTTCAAGGGTCTGAATCCGACCCCCAGAACCGTAGTAAACCGAAGGTGAACCGAAGTAGGTACAGCAGCAGTAGTGCTACCGCCGTCACCTCGGCCAGCGAGTGGCAGGTCACCCCGGACACCCACGCCTGGGCCAGCCGGCAGGGGCACCTCGACCGCCTCGGCGAGGACGGCCTCGCCGCCGCTGACGCGAAGTGGCGTGCTCACCGTGCTGACTTCCAGCCCCGCACGGCAGGAGCGTGGGCGGCCGACTGGCGGTCCTGGATCGCCCGCGAGCACAGCCCCAATCCCAGTCGCCCGAACCTCTACGTCACACCCGGCCAAGGCCCCTCTTCCGCCGGAGGGTTGACCCGCGCCGAGGCCCACACCGCCGCCCTGCTCGCCGCCCTCGACGAGCCGACCGGAACGGAGTAGCACCCCGGTGATCCCCAACGAAGTCGGCGCTCTGCTGGCCTACATCGGCCGGCTCGACCCGCGGCTCATCCGCACCGACACCGGGGAAGCCCGGGACCAGATTGCCCAGTGGCACCACCTGCTCGGCGAGGTGCCACTGGACACCGGGCACGGGTGGGACACCCGCCTCGTCGCACGGGAACACATCCTCAACTCGCCCTACCCGATCCTCCCCGCGGACATCGCCCGCCGGTGGAACGGCTACCGCCGCGACCGTCTCCAGCGGCACACCGACCCCACCCCGTCCGCCGATCCGAACGACCAGGCTGCCTGGACCGCCGAACTGGCCCGCACCAGGCGGGCCGTGGCCAACGGCAGCGCCGAGCCCACCCAGCGCCAGGCCATCACCAGCGGCGGGGCACGCCCTGACCTGGAAGCGCGGCTGCGGGAGATCGGCTCGTGCATACCCCCGGCCGTCCGCACGCAACTGGTCCCCTACCGGCCCATCCGCGCGGCCCGCGAGACAGCCATCGCACAGGGCCGACCGGACGCCCTCGGTGTCCGCTGCGAGTGGTGCCACGCCGCCAAGGGACAGCCCTGCCGCAGCAGGCGCGTCGGCCCCGATGGCGGAGCCAGGGGCAACGTCCCCCGCGACACAGCCCATCCGAGCCGTCTCGACCTCGCCGCACGCAACACACCGCCCCTGCGCGGCGCGCGGAACTCCTCGACCGGCTCGCCGTCCGCAGACACGCACCCGACCTCGCCAGCGTCGCCGTCCCCTCCCCATGGACCACGAGGCAGGACGAGCAGGCTGATGCGGCAGGAGTGGCGGTCCCCTCACTTCGGGCCCAGAGCACCTCGGTCCCCGGCGCCGGTCCCCGCGCTGACACCGAACCCACCGGGGACCGGGCAGCCGGGACCGAGAGGGGACCGGTCCCCGAAAGCGAAAAGCATGACGCGGGGACCGGGCAGCGTCCTGGCGAAAGCGCCGGACTGGCTCACGAATCCGCTGGTCGGGCGAGTACGTAGCAGCCTGCCGCAGCTCACTGCGGGGACCGGGACCGCAATAGCACCAGCGCGGAGACCGTCCGCCGTGGGGACCGGGACCAGCTTCTCGCCGTCACGGGGACCGTGCGTCACGGGAACCGGGACCGCAGAACCACACGCGTGGGGACCGAGACGGGGAACGAGGATCACGGGGACCGAGAGTGCGTTCGCGCGGTCCCCGCGCGGCGGAAGCAGGGGGCGAAGGGCAAGGGAAACCGGCCCTTAACGAAGCAGGCGAAGGGCGCGTCGAGGGACCGGCGCCGTCGGTGAAGCAGCTCGTCTCGCGGGTCCGGCCCCAGGTTTCGGCGCTGCTGGGGCGGGACGGCAACGAGACCGTCACCGGGGTTCAACTGCGGGAGATCCTCCGCAACGAGGGCCTCAATGGCAGCGGGAACGACCGCCTGGGCCTTGTCATGCAGGAACTATGCATCGAAGCCACCACCTGACATCCACAACCACGCACGACAAGGTACCGAACCGATGACTAGCGCGCAGAAGCCCCCCGCCCACCAGCCCGGCCAGGGAAACTCCAACTCGGTCTCGGAGCGAGCAAGTTGGGGCGGAAGCGTAGCTTCCGCCGAACCCGCCCCCAAGGGGGCGGGAGGGGACCTGCACCGGGGGGCGCAGGTCCCGCAGGCTTCGACCGAGGGCGGATCGAAGCCTGGACAGGAGGATAAGCAGACTGCCCGCCGAGCACGCCGTCAGCGCGCTCCTCGCGCCCGCCAGCGCCCGCGCCAACCGTGCGAGAAGAAGCGCCTGCACCAGCCCAACACACGCTTCAACGAAGGCGAGTTCACTCTGATCAGGTCCGCCGCCGCCCAGTGCAATCTGTCCGTCGCCGGATTCCTTGCCCGCTCCGCACTCGCCGCCGCACGCGACCTCGACCGCACCAGCGCCGAAATCGCCGACGAACGCGACATGATCACAGCCCTGTTCGACAGCCGACGCCGCCTCGGCTGGGCCGGCAGCAACCTCAACCAGGCCGTCGAGGCCCCCAACTCCGGTGCAGACGCGCCCCAACTCGAAGCAGCCATCGCTGCGGTACGGCATGCCGCCGACACCACACGTCAAGCCGCCGCCCGGCTTGTCGAACACCACGGCTCGTGATTCCCAGCGTCCACAAGCCGGAATCCCGGACCATCGGTCAGTTCAACGGTTGACCAGCACGGCCGTTCAACGGTTGAAGGGCCCTGCCGTTCAACCGTTGAACGGCAGGGAATCTCGCATGGCCTCGCCAGCATGGCGAAAGGCCAACTCAGCAGAAGTCCAGCTCACCCGGCTACGGCAGGAGGACCCCGAACTGGCCGAACGGGTCGTCGAGGGCTCCCTGACCCTGGCACGCGAAGTTCCGCAGACGCTGATAGGCCCGGTACTGCTTGCGCTGAATACGGTGCACACGGTCCCCGAGCCCGAGGAGTGCCTCGTTCACCGCGCTCGCCAGAACCGCCGTCGACGTGCCCTGGGCATCCTCCGCCGCGCGAGCATCGCCCGGCCGCAAGGGCACAGATCATCGGCGCGGAATCGTGCCCCCCGCTGGGTGACATCCAGCACCGACCCGAGTAGCCGATCAGGCAGCCGCCTCGCCTACACGGCGGTCCACAGCGAAACTGCACCTGCACCCCTTAACCAGTCTCCGGACCGGACGAGGCGCTCTCTCGTCACGCCCGGCGTGCCGCCCCGTCAGGCCACACGACGTCTACGCCCAGCCCCGCCGCTCGCGCCTCCTCGACGGTGTCAGCGGTGCCCCCGCCCTTGCCCGACGGCGGAGTTCCGTCCCACACCGCGACAAGCCGGTCTGCGCGCGTCAGCAGTTCACTGTTCGCCGCCTCGTACGCCGCCCGATTCGCTGTCTCGTGAGGCAACGTCACCACGTCCGCGGCAGTCTCAACGAGATGGTCGAAGACCGCCGCATGGTCGGGCTTCACTTTCTTCGCCCGGTAGTCCCGGGAGGGGATCACGACGACAAGCCGGCCACCGATCGCAATGACTTCCTCCGCGAACAACGCGTCGGCCCCGGCGGCGATGCACGACACCCCGGTCAAATCCTCGCGGTACGACTCCAGTAGGTGACGTAGTGCGGACCGTACGAACGGCACGCTCTCCTCGGTCAGGTCCATGTGTCCGGTCACGGCCAGCGTCGTCACGCCGCTCTCCTCAGCTCGACAGCAGGTCGCGGATACTATCGCGCGCCTCGCGCACTGGCCGCGACGCCTGGTGGCCCACGGTGTACGGGTAAAGCTGCCCGAGCTGCGTACGGACCCGGCCGGACTGGGTGAGCCTCGCGGCGGCGACCGCGCGGTGGGTCTCCTCCGCGCCGCCGCCGACGTCCCCGACGAGGAAACGGCACTCGGCGAGGCCGATCCGGTCGAGCGCATGAGAGCGGCCTGCTTCCGGGCCACGCGAAGAGAGCGCCGTACGGATTTCATCGGCCGCCCGTTCCGCGTGCTGCCGGGGATCCTGACGCGCGAGATCGAGCAGTCGGCCGCCGGTGACTCCCGCCAGCTCGGCCTCGCCGAAGTAGGCGATCCAGTATGGCTCTTCTTCACTGGAAGACGCGTCGGCGAGGGCTTCGGCCGCCTTCGCGGTGGCCCGTTGGAATCCGGCGGTGCGGCCCTGTGCGGCGTACGCCCACGCCTCGCGCGTGTGGAGCATGGCCCGCACGCGAGGCCCGATCACGTCCCGGGCACCTTCCTGAGCAAGCTGGATGAGCTGAAGCGCGTCGTCCGGGCGATCACGGTAGAGCATCTGACGGGCCATGCCGGCAAGGACGTTGGCACCGAACACCGGGTCGGCACCTGCGTGCGCCGATCGCAGAGCCAGGCGGTAGTACTCCTGCGCCCGTCGGTGGAGACCGCTGTCCCATGCCATGGTCGCCGCGGTTCCGGCGAGCTGCGCCATGATCCGGTAGAGGCGCGTCTCCACCTCGGGTGCCTGGTGCTCGTCGAGCGCGCCGGCCACCTCGGAAAGCTGCCCGAGGACCGCCTTGCGGCGGAGCCCGCCGCCGTACCGATGGTCCCACTGCCGGAACGCGCGTGCGGTGGTCTCCAGTTCGTCTGTCTCGCGAAGTCCGAGTCGGCCACGCCGGGCCGGTGCGGCCAGTGCGGCAGCCGGCTGGAGCCAGCCCTCCAAGGATTCGAGCAGCGCGCCGCCGGTTACAGCCGCTCCGGCAAGGGCGCGCGTGATTGCGCGACGGTCCATCACGAGATCGCTCCTCGTCAGGTTCGCTGCCAGGTCGATTGTGGCATCCGGCCTCCACGGGACCTCGCTGGCTGCCGATCGTGCGCCCGGCGACTCTGGCGGGAGCTGGGTCTGCTGCTGGTGCTCCCAGGGGCGCGGTGCGAGCCCGAGCATGTGCCCTGGGATGCGTAGTCCGTCGGCGATCCGCCGCACCACGTCGAAGCTGGTGACGCGCTGGCTGCCGCTGGCGATCGTGGACACCTTGCCGGGGGTGAGTTGGCAGGCGGATGCGATGCGGTTCTGGGAAAGACCGCCCCACTTCTTGATCAAGGTGAAGACGGCCGCGAAGTCGTGCTCCGCGAGGGCTGCTCGTACGTCTGCTCTGTCGAGAACGTCGGGGGCGAGCGGGCCAGGTGTCGTGGCGTCCATGTGAGCCGACCTCCAGGGTGATCCTACGCACGCGAGCGCGTCTTGCTGGAGCGTCAACGAGTGTATTACCGCCTCGGTAACCCCCGCCGGTCATCCCGCAGTTGCGCGTTCCGGTCGAACCTGATTGCACAACGCACAAACCGACGAGCCGGGGAGCATGCCATGGACGAGACCACTTATCCTGCGACGCAGAGCACGGTCCCGCTCGACATCTCCACGATGACCGCCGCTGCAGCCGCTCTGCTCAACGACGGCGCCGAGGCTCCCTCCGGCGAGGCACTGAGCTCGCTCACTCTCCAACTTCGCGGGCACCTCAACCTGCTCATCCCGGAGTTGGCACAGCGGTGTGACGTAGCTGGGCCACGAGACGTGGCGTGTGCCCAAGCGGGAATCGGTGAAGCCCGGCGGCGTCTGGCGGCCGGCCCCTGCTCGCTCGGACCTGTACGGCACGCCACACTTCTCGCCCGCTCAGTCGATGAGCTGTGCCGCCACTTTCAGCGCCTGGCGATACCCGGATGAAGATCATGACTTCCTGGATCAGCGCCGAGGTCTGCACGGTGCCGGGCAGAGGCGGTAGTAGACCAACAGCACAACGCCCTGCCCCGCACGGCCGACAGCGGAACTGAGCGACCGCTGCGGCAGGCGACAGCGACGCCAGAAAAACGCGACCCGTGTCCCGGTGAGAGCTCGGCCCTGGACGAACTCGGAGGGAATTCCTATGCGTCGGACGCCTCGGGCACACCGCGCTACCGCCCTCCTCTCCCGGCGTTTACCGGCCCGCCTCGACACGATCCCGGCGGGTAGCGAGACGGCGAATTGGAGAGCCGATGAGGAGTGCGCACAGTGCGATGTCGTTCGATGCCGATCCGAGGCGTGTGAAGGCCGCGCGTCGGATGACGGCGGCTGTGCTCGGAAGGGCCGGCGTCAGGGACCGGGACGTGGTCGGGACGGTGCAGCTGCTGGTCAGCGAGATCGTCACCAACGCCATCGTCCACGGCAACGTCAACTCCATCTTGTGCCAGGTCACTTGTGACACCTCTGGTGACATTCTGATCGAGGTCGATGATCACTCGTCCGGCGCTCCGGAGGTACGGGAGGCGGGTCCGGACGACGAGGGCGGACGCGGCATGCAGCTCGTCACCTATCTCGCCAGCGACTGGGGCCGTAAAGGCACCTGCACCTGGTGCACATACGCCGTCAGGCGCTGCTGATGCGCTCCTCCTCTACTGCCCTCGCCGAGATCAGCCGACCCGTACTACCGCCGGCCGGGCAGTGGTCGCCAACCGTCGATGCTGAGGGCCTGGCTCGTATCGCCTGCCTGCTTCGTGATGTGAAGCCGTTGGAGGAGATCGTGGACGACGTCGGTGACGTCCTGGGCGACCAGAACCCCCGCGAGAGCGAGTTCGGAGAGATCGCCGAGCGCTTGCGCGCCGATCTCATGCAGCTCGTCGCCATCGCCAACGCCGCTGGCGACGGGGACGCCCAGGTGCGCGGTCTTCTTCGGCGTGCACACACACTGCACCCCGAGGTCCTCCCGGGTGGCTACCGCCAGGCCCTCGGCCACCTTCGACGAATGGCTGGGGTCGTCAACGACCTGCTGGAACGGCTCGCGGAGACCAAGAGCGTCAAGGAAATCGCATGAAGACCTCCCGCTTCCAGCAGCCCCCATGCCGCGAGTCCTCCCCCCCCTCCACAGCCCACGCAGAAACCTCCAACCCCGTTGTAACCAATGCCGGTTACCCACCACACCACACACCAAGGAGCAGATGGATGAGCAGGTTCAAGCGCAACGTCGGTACCGCCGGCGCCTCGGACGGCGTGTCCGTCCGCAAGAACAAGTCATCGGCCGCAGCAACACCCAATGCGAACGGCAACCGCGCAGAACGCCGAGCCGCCGCCACGAAAGACAAGACGGACAAGACGGACAAGAAGAAGTAGCTCAGCACACCCGCCGAACCCGCTCTCGCTCCCCTCACAACCGGGGGCACCGACAACCAACGACACAGGAGTCCCGTTGTCACGCCGCGCCCCATCCCACGTGGTCGCCGTCCGAGCCAAGGTCGTGGCATCACGGACGAATTCGGCCGCCCGCTCCAAGGACGGCGAACCGACCGCCGTCCTTGGCCACGAATACAACGTCAACGCCGAATGGCAGCGCTTCTGATGTCCCAACTCTTAGCGTCCGTGGGTCACCGTGCCGGCATGGGCCAGACGTTCTGCCGTGTGCTCCAGCTCGACGCTGTGCGAGCCCTTGACCAGGACGATGTCCCCGGGCTGGATCAGGTCGCTAGCCAGGGTCAGGGCGTGGTCGCGGTCGCGGGCGGCCACCACCTCCAACTGCGGGTTCTCCTGCTGGGCGGCGTCGGCCATCGTCCGCGCGTCGTCGTCGCCGACCGCGATGAGTACGTGGATGCCTGCCGCGGCGGCGAGACGGCCGACGTGGCGGTGTTCGTCGCTTCCGTCGGCGCCGAGTTCCTTCATCTCTCCCAGGACCGCGATGGTCCGGCGCCCGTCCGCCATGGACTGCAGGGTGCTGAATGCCGCCTTCATCGAGTCGGGGTTCGCGTTGAACGCGTCGTTGATGACTCGCACTCCGTCGGGCCTGTCGGTGACCTCCATGCGCCCCGACGCCACCAGGACCGCGCGGGAGAGCGCCGCCGCCGTCTTCTCCACGCCGGCGCCCAGCCCGATCGCGACGGCGGCGGCAGCAAGTGCGTTCGCCACGTGGTGCTCGCCGTAAAGGGACAGGTCGACCCGCGCCTTGGCGCCGGTGGCCGTCAGGGTGAACGAGGCCCGGCCCGAGGTGTCGAGGGCGACGTCCACGGCCCTCACATCGGCCTCGTTCTCGATACCGAAGGTGAGCACCCTGGCGCGGGTACGCGACGCCATGGCGGCGACCAGCGGATCGTCGGCATTGAGGACAGCCAGTCCGTCCGCCGGAAGTGCTTCGACGAGTTCGCCCTTGGCCTTCGCGATCTGCTCACGGCCGCCGAACTCGCCGACGTGGGCGGTCCCCACGTTGAGGACCAGGCCGACCGTGGGCGGGGCGATACGTGTCAGGTGGGTGATGTGACCCACGCCACGGGCGCCCATCTCCAGCACGACGTAACGAACGCCGCGGCTCACGTGCGTCACCGTCAGCGGCATACCGATCTCACCGTTGAACGACTTCACCGTCGCGATCGTCTCACCGAGTTCCGGGAGCACCTGGGCGATCAGGTCCTTCGTACTGGTCTTGCCCGCCGAGCCGGTCAGCCCGATCACGGTCGCTTCCGGCACGGCGCCCAGCACGGCGCGGGCCAGTGCCGCGAGCGCGTCCAGCACGTCATCGACGACCACGGCCGGGACACCGACGGGACGGGTGGCGAGGACCGCCACCGCACCGGCTTTCACCGCATTCACCGCGAAGGCGTGCCCGTCTGCCTGCTCACCAGGCAGCGCGGCGAACAGTCCACCGGGCTCGACCGTGCGCGAGTCGACGACCGCGGGCGCCGTCATCAGCACGGAGGAATCCGGTACGTCACACAGACGGCCGCCGACGGCGGTCGCGACGGCTTCGAGCGAAAAAGGGATCACGTAACGAACTCCGCATCAGCAGGACTTGCCCGGCACGGCAGACAGCCGCTCGGCTCAGTCCTCCGACCGTAGCGCCTTCACCGGCTGGCACATCCGAGACCGGCCAGACCACCCCGAAACAGGAGCACTAACTGATGACGACGCAGTCTCTCGAACCCGCCGCCCGAATCGCCGTCGTGTCCGGCGGGAGGTCCACCGAACGGGAGCGGTCTCTGTTGTCCGGCCGCGCCGCCCAGGAATCCCTCGCCCGACAGGGCTACAGCGCCACGCTGCTCGACGCCGCCGATACCACCTTCACCGACCAGATCCGCAGCGCCGACGTCGCGTTCCTGGCCATCGCCGGACAGTACGCCGAGGATGGCAAGCTCCAGGGCTTACTGGAATCTCTCAACATCCCCTACACCGGCTCGGGCGTGACGGCGTCCGCCATCGGCATGCACAAGACGCTCGCCAAGACCGTCGCTGCCGCCGCCGGCGTTACGGTCCTGCCGTCCGTGGTTCTCCCGCCCCGCGACCGCGACACGATCACGCGGGCCATCACCGGCACGATCGTCTTCCCGCTGATTCTCAAGCCCCTTTCCGAAGGCGGCAGCATCGGAATGACGGTCTGTCATGACGACGTCGAACTCGCCGCAGCGCTGTCCGGGGTGAAGGCCGACGACGGCTGGTTCGCCGAGCCGTTCACCACGGGCACACCGGTAACCTGCGGCATCCTGGAGGTCGAAGGCACACCCGCGGCGCTGCCGCCGCTGGAGACCCTGCCTGTCGGCGCCGAGTTCTACGACTACGCCACCAAGCGCGACAAGGACAGATACCGCTACCGGTGCCCGGCCGAACTCCCGGCCACCACTCTCGACGCGATCACCGACGCCGCGCTCACCGCGCACAGAGCCCTCGCTTGCACCGGATACTCCCGTTCCGACTTCATCATCACCCCGGGCGGACCGGTCTGGCTGGAGATCAACACCCTGCCCGGCCTCTCCCGCACCGGGAACCTCGCCACCATGGCGGACGCGGCGGGCATCGACTACGACCAACTCGTGCGCACGATCCTCGCCACCGCCACCACCCACGCGGGGTACCGGCCGTGACCGAACTGACCGCCCGCGACGTCGAGGACGCCGCCGCCAACCTCGCCCCGGTCGCCGCCCGCACCCCGGCCCTCTCCGCGCTCTCCCTCGACCAGGCCGCGGGCTGGCCGGTGGTGTGCAAGGCCGAAAGCCTCCAGCGCACCGGCAGCTTCAAGTTCCGCGGCGCATACCACCACGCCTCATCCCTCCCGAAGGCCGAACGCGCCGGGGGCCTGATCGGTGCCTCCTCCGGGAACCACGCCCAGGCACTCGCCCTCGCCGGCCGGCTCCTCGAAGTGCCGGCCACGGTCGTCATCCCCGCCGACGCCCCGGCCCCGAAAGTCGAAGGCATCCGCGCGCTGGGTGGCAAAGTCGTCACCTATCGGCGGGACTCCGAGAACCGCGACGCCCTCGTCGCCGAGATCGCTGCCCGTGACGGCCTGGCCGTCGTCCCCTCGGCGAACTCCCGGCACGTCATGGCCGGTGCCGGGACCGCCGCGCTGGAACTCCTCACCGACCACCCCGAGATCGAGACACTCGTCGTCCCCGTCGGCGGCGGCGGCCTTGCCGCCGGAACCGCCACCATCGCCAAGCACCTCTACCCCGGCATCAGGGTCATCGGCGTGGAACCGCAGGAGGGCGCCGACACGCTGCTTTCCCTGCGCTGCGGCCAGCGCATCGCCCTGCCCGACGTACCCGCCACCATCGCCGACGGCCTCGGGCACAACAGCCCCTCACCGCTGACCTGGGCCGTCAACTCCCGCCTCCTCGACGCCGTCGTGACCGTCACCGACCGCGACATCACCACCGCCATGGCGTTCGCGTTCCGGCACCTGAAAGTCGTAGCCGAACCCAGCGGCGCCTGCGCCCTCGCCGCTGTCCTTGCCGGCCTCGTCCCCCACGAGTCGGGGATGATCGGGGTGGTGATCTCCGGCGGTGGTGTGGACCTGCCCACCTTCCACCGGCTGATCAGCCAGAGCGCCCACCGGAAGGAACCCTCACGTGCCCGATGACCACCCGTTCCCCACGATCACCCAGTACGCCAGCCCGGACCTGATCGCCGCCTTCGCCTACGAAGGCCGCACCCACGACGCTGATCGCCGCTGGGCCGAATCCGGCGCCCCCGACCTCGACACCTACGCCCGATGGTGCGGCCACATGTGCGGCATCGCCTGCCTACGCATGGCACTCCTCGCCCGCACCGGCAACGCACCCACCCTCTTCGAACTCCTCGACGGAGCCCGCAAATACGGCGCGTACACCGAAGACCCGGACACCGGGACGATCCACGGCCTGATCTACGCCCCCTTCGTCCAGTACGTGCAGGACGTTCACCCTCTGCGCGCAGAGGTACACCCCACCCTGACGGTGCCCGACCTTCTCTCCCTCCTCGACGACGGGCGCCTCGTCATGGCCTCCGTCCACAAGGAGATCCGCCGCCCCGAGAACCCAGCCCCCGGCAAGGGCGGCCACCTCGTCCTCGTCACCGGCCGCCAAGGCGACACCGTGCACTTCCGAAACCCCTCCGGACACACCAACCAGGCCCGCACCGCCAACCTGCCCGTGACCGAGTTCGCCGAATTCTTCGGCAACCGCGGAGTATCCCTGGCCTAACATCACCGGCACCCCACCAGGAACCAGGACCGCAACGCCAGCACGGCGGGAAGACCCGGTCATCGCCGCCCTGACCTCCCTCAAGCCCGTCCATCACGCTCAATTCGGTGGTCTTCCGCTCCGCTGGCCAGGACCTAACCACCTCCGGCACCTACTTCGATACGGTTTCCCGCGTCACTGAACCTGTCCTCCTGGACCCTCACGGTCCTCGCCATCCGTAACCGCGTCAGACACTGACACCCGTCCGGGGAACCACCGTGGCTTTCGTCGCGCCGCGCGAGGGACCAGGTGTCACGGTCCGTCTGCACCCACACGCCCGCGCCGTCCAACTGGCACCCCAACTCTGCCTCGGCGAAACCACGGCATAAGCAGCAGACCGTCAGCAGACAACATCTCCATCGCCCGGCGACCCCCGATCTCGTCCCGGGAACTCAAGCCGAGCGATGTGACTCGTTAGCAGGCCGGGCCACCGCCAAGCCTCTTGGGCTGCTCGTGATCCCTCAGAAGGGGCACAACGCGTAGCTGCCGCCCCCGGATGCTTGGTGCTCACACCGAGGGACCCGTCACCACGAGCAAGGGGCACATTTTGCGACTTAAAACCGCCGGGATGGTTTATTTTCCCGCGCCGATTACTGGTGATGGTGTAAGTTTCACAGCGTGAGCGAACAAGAGGACGTTATCGCGGAGCTCGGCAGCGCCGGGGTGCTGGCCGGTGTGCGTTGGGCGCACGTGTCAGCGACCACAAGGTCGTTGGAAACGTACTCCGAGGCAGATGGCCACGACGCCGCTTGGCTCGGTAACACCCGATTCACCCTGTTCCGCGACCGCCTCGACCGCGTCTTCGCTTGTGAGCGGTACGCCGTACATGCGGGAAACGACGACGCCGATCTGGACGTGCTGTACGACCAGTTGTCCGAGCTGGACATCGAGACCATGCCGCGGTTGGACGCCGGCCAGGTGCGCCGAGCAAATCTCAACGGCAGCCCTGGCTGGGCCTACGAGGCGAGTCGGTTTCTGCTCGCGTCGGGCGTCTTCGGCAAGCTTGACCAGATTCCATGGCCACAGAAGAGCCCGACCAAGCAGCGGGTGGCCCGCCAGCGCAGCCCCGAGCCGCCACAAGCCTCGCTGTTCGACGACTTCGAAATGGACGAAGTCGGGGGACTGGAAGCTGCCTTGGCAGCAGTACAGGATCTTGACCTGACGACTCACGTCGTCGCGCACAGCCTTGACCCTCTCAGTCGGCTGTCCGAACTGATCTTGGGCCGCCCTCGTTTGAACACCGGTGGCGGTCAGGCATGGTACTGGCGCCAGAACCTCATGAAGACCCCGCCCGCCGACGGCGGACGTCGTATCGACGATGCTCCTATGCCCACTGGTCCGAACACCGTCCCGGATGCTCCAGTTCGCCTGCGTCGCCCGGCAAGAGAACTGCGCGGCGACCACGCAAGTGATGGACGGTGAGTCCCCGCACGTCCAGCTCAGACCGCGCAGCAGAGGTTTCTGCCCTCTTCGATGGTGCTCGCCTGACGCTGGCCCGGCATCTGGCCGGTCTACGGAAGACCGATCTCGCGGGTCTCGTCGACAAGAGCCCAACGGCCGTGGCGGCGTGGGAGTCTGGAGCCAAGCGGCCCACGGCTCCCACGGTGGCCCAGCTGGCACTCAGCCTCTCTGTCGATCCGGGCTTCTTCGCCGTCCGTCCGGACGACATCGCGGCACTGAGTACCACGCCGCACTTCCGCTCCCTGCGTTCAACGAGTCAGCTGGCACGGGACCAGGCGTTCGCCTACGGGCAACTCGCCGTGGACATCACAGCGAGCCTGGAGCGGCACGTTGAGTTCCCTCGCCCAGATGTGCCGAGTTTCTCGGTGTCCGTAGACGACCGGGTTGGCGACGGCCCAGAGCGAGCCGCGCGGCTTGTTCGGGAACAATGGGGCATCACCAATGGACCCGTCGGCCATCTTGTGCGACTGCTGGAAAACCACGGAGTCCTAGTGGTATTCAGTCCGCCCCAGACGGCCTCCGTCGACGCCTACTCTTTCGACAGCCGTCTCCGTCCAGTCGTGATCCTCAATCCGATCAAGCGGGACTACTACCGACAGCGGTTCGACGTCGCCCACGAACTGGGTCACCTGATCATGCACAGCGACGCCGAACCGGGAGGCCGGATTGTCGAGGACCAAGCCCATCGCTTCGCCGCCGAGTTGCTCATGCCTGCCGGGCAGATTCGTGACCGACTGCCAAGTGCGATGGGCAGCAACGCCTGGCGGGACTTGGCCCGCCTGAAAGAGCAGTGGGGCGTCAGTATCCAGGCTCTATTGTACCGAGCTCGTTGGCTCGGACGGCTAAGCGACGTGTCCTACCGGAACGCCATGACAACTATCTCTTCCCGTGGTTGGCGCCGAAAAGAACCAGGCTTGATCAGCACCATCGAACAGCCGTCACTTCTTCCGAGGGCGGTGGAGTTGCTGGCGCAAGAGGGTATCGACGAGGCAAGGCTGATTGATCAGTGTCGCGTATCACCGGACCTGTTCGGCATCGTGGCGGCTCGCACGCCTGACAACGATTCCCTTCCAATAGCTGCTAGCGCGAGCCCATCTCAACACAGCGGCAACCGAGTGATCTCGCTACTGGAGCACGGAAAACGAAAATAGGGGGAAACACACAGATCGTTGCGACTGGCAAACGGGCGACGTCGCCCCACCATGACCCTGTGGCTCGAGCACACCCGGGCCAACCTGAAAACCAAGGGTCCTGTCGTCTTGGGCAGGCCCCGGCGGACAGACGCCAAGGACGGATGCCTACCTTCCTCCTGTCCTTGCGTCACCCGTTCGTCTACGGGCAGCGTGCCGCCTCGCAGGAGATGCCGGCGCCAAGGCGGCAACGCATCCACCTCGGCCCGCTTCACGAACGTCGCCTTCTACGACGCGAGCAAGAACCCCGGCTCCGTTCCCGGCGACAGGTTCTACAACGCCTTGGTCGACGCCTTCGGCACCTGGATGCGCGCACAATAGGCTGAGCCGCTCGTTAGCCTGGTAGTGCGTGCCGCCGTACGGCGCCACGCACCCAGTCTGCCAATCCTGAGAAGACGTTGTGGTGTCACGCCGGGGACCGATGTTTGCTGGCCGACCCACCTCGGGCGTTCGAGACGGGTCGGGTGCTACGGATCGATGACTAGAGCGCGACCCGTAGTACGGGTTGTCAAGTGAGATCGCGTGAGGGATGCTGGCCCCGTCCCAGACTGGAGACGAGACGTCTCTGAATCCGAACGCCCGACCCAGCAAAACGCCCACGTGGAGACGCCATGCCGCCCGACAGGGCCCAAGCCAAGTACCGGCAGATCGCAGAGCACCTGCGCGCGGGCATCCTGGACGGCACCTACCCGGCCGGCCAACCGCTGCCGTCGGAAGAGGTCTTGGCCAAGCAGTTCGGCGTGACCCGGCCGACCGTGCGCCAGGGCATCGCAGAGCTGCGCGCAGCAGGACTGGTGGAAGTCATGATGGGCCGCGGCATGTTCGTCCGCTCACCCCACTCCCGCCCCAGCTACACACGCCCCCGCGGAGTCCGCCGCGACAGCAACGGACGCTACGTCGAGGCAGACGGCTTGCGGTGGACGGACGCCGAGGAACCTACAGTGACGCGCACAGACGCCCCTATGGCACTCGCGGATCTACTGGACATCCCGCCAGGTGAGCCGATGTATACGTACGACGGGCTACAGACAGCCGACAGGGGCCGGCTCCGTCAACTCCACCGCACCCACGTGCCGTTCTCAATCCTCATCGACACCAAGTACGAGGAAGAAGCGCCCCCGCCGGCCCCGCAGCTCTACAGGGCACTCACGGACCTTGGGCACGATCTCCAGTTCACGGAATACCTACGCACCCGGATGCCGCTACCCGACGAGGCCGAGACCCTGCGCCTCCCCGACGGCGTACCGCTCCTGCACATCCTCCGCGTAACACTCAACGCGAACAGCAAACCCCTGGCCCTGGAAGAGTTCCAACTCCCAGGCGACGAACTAGAGCTGAGCTACCACCTCTGACCCACGAGACCAGCGGCTCAAACTTTCTCTACGTCTTCAAGCACCCGGCTGCGCTCCGCTCCGCCGGGCGGGCTTCCCGGCTCCGCTGGGGCTGCCGCTCCTGCCTTCGGCCCGCTCCGCCCCGCTGCGCCGACGCCCGCCCACTGTGGATAGGCCCGGAGGCATGAGCCGAGCACCCGACGAACACGGCCCACGGTCAGGGACATGCCTCCGGCGGGGGATCGGCCGGCACCGGGTGGGAGGAGCGCCGTTCCCGGCCGCGGGCACATCGTGGCGAGCGTGGGGGGCTCCCATCCCGTCCACCGTCGACCCAGGCAGAGCCGAGCAGACGCGGCCCATGGCGTCCAGGTCGTTCCTCCAGTGGGGCGCTCCACCTGGACGCCATGAACCACGCCCGCTCCACGGTGTGTGGGTCGACGGCGGACGGGATGGGAGCAGGGAGGGTGGATTGGAAAGCAGCGGCGCTTACCTCACGTCCAACCTTGTGAGCGTCTCCTTTCCGTCGGCGGTTTAGGTGCGTAGGGAAGTATCTCAATTACCCTCGCCTTTACTTTCACGCCACTCACCACCACCCGCTTCCAGGAAAGACGAAACTCTCGGCCTTCTTGCGGGTACTGCAAATCTGCCAACCTTTGCACCAAATCACGCACGGAAGAAGCTGGCAATAGTTGCTCGATTAGCCTGAGACAGGTGACTGGAGGGCCGTCCACCGATTTACGTGGATCCAAATAGCGGGCAGTGCCAACCATCCAGGTCCACTCAATGTCTGAGAATGGAGGCCACCCCTGCGGAAGTTTAACAATCGCGCCGTCTGAAATTTCTCTCTGAAGTCGCTCGACCTGCTCTTTACCCTTGCCTATTGCGGATTCTTGTTTCCAGGCGTCCGCTAGGACTCGTGCATCAATCGGCCATTTCGCTTCGACTATCAGCCCGCTTTTACGGTCGCTATCGAGGGCTACGATATCCAAGTCCCCGATTTTCCGTCGATTTGAAGCCAAAACCTTAACCTCTGTCGCAACCTTAACTCCCGGTATCTCGGCAAGACGCGAAGCCCACTTGTTAGACAAGCGCCCAAGAGATGCGCCAAGTTTTCCGGACGTGCTGGGATTGGATGCGGCTGCACGGAGTAGCATCCGCTCCTCAAGGCCGTCCGAAATCAAGGCGAAGGGCATCAGCAGCTGTTCATCCCACGGGATGATGGGGGCAGAGAACGGAGTTTTCCCCTTAGGCCCCCGATAGGTAAGCAATTCGATGAAAGTCTCTACGACGGTACTCTTCGGGTTATACTTCTTCAGCCATCGAATCATCGTTCCTGGTCGCATTGCGATACATGCCGTATCTAGGTTCGGCTCGCCCCTGAACAGGGACAGCTGAAGGAGCGACATCCCCTTGAGCGTACCCATCAGCGGAATGGCCTCTCCGAGAGTCAACCCACCCAGGTCGGCGTCGCGTGGTATTTCCCACGGCTTATTTGCAAGATAGTTCTTCATGTGCTGGATGTACAGGCCGCCGACCCAGACGGGAACATTCTGATGAACGTTTTTCCGTCCTTGCTGGGTCCGAAAGAAGGCGTGCGCCGGCTCCAAGCTTGGCCCGACTGTATTTTCGTCCACATTCTCGGTGTCGATCTCCTCAAGGAGAACGTCTAGGACCTCAATGGATGGATTGACGATTGGTTCAATAACTATTCCCTTGCTTTGCTTTTCAATCCGGATGCGACCAGCCCTGCCGCCTTCCAGTCCAATTTGAATGACTCCCCAGTTTTGCGCCAACTCGAAAGCCTCGTCAATTTCCTGCAAATTGGGCTCGCCGGTGGCTGAAGGGTCGCAGTACAGGAAGCTCCATTCGACGAGACGGGCGGTTATGTTAGCCCAGTCTCGCGTTGCGCCTCCAGGTCCTCTTGCCTCCCATTCTTGAGAACCGGGAGAACCATTCCGGACTTCTCGAACGTATCGAGCGGAAACCGAAAGCAGCAACGCATGTAGCGCCATTTTCCCTGATCTCCAAATGGAGAGTTCGGCGGGTGCGTGCCTAGCTATCTCCTGTAGTCTTTCGTATCCATTCATCGATTCACTCCCTCTAGTTTTGAGAGCCAGAACTAACGGAACCGTCAGCGCGTTCTGCTCTACCGCTCAATGCATCAAACTCGCCGCAGAACGTTTCTCATTTCCTCTGTCAATGCTGATCGGGCTTGGCGGCATGCTCGCCAGGCACCGACATACTCATGGGAGTTCGCGTCATGTCCGGCAACCACAACGTCATGAAAATCCAGCACGGTAAGGGTGGCACGACCCGCCTTGTCGACGAGTGCTCGTTGCGCCACTAGTTCCAGTCTCTGTTGTGCTGCGTAGACACCGTGCTGGCCGAGCGCGACATGCCCTTTGCCGACAAGTGCAGGGGAAGCCTCTGCCCGGGAGAATGCGTCCCTGGCTGTTGAGAGGGCCGTGAGGTACTCAGTGAAGGCGGCGAGCAGCGTGTCACGCTCACGCTCCGAACGGTCGTGCCGCCAGCGGACATGATCGGCAATGAGCGCGGCAAGTACACCAAGCACCGTGCCCACCGCTGTCGCCACGAGCGTCGACCACTGCATGCGATCCCCCCTTGCTGGTGCGATCGGCTCCCAGCAGAAGTACAGCAGCGAAGTACCTCAACCACAGCAGTCGTTAGAGACTTGTCCTGTCTTCTTAGGGCTCTGGTGCGGCCGGTAAGACCGTTGGCGACCGATCTGCATAGAGCTACGGATCAGATGCCCCCCGTGCCACAACCGTGCCAGAACGAGCGGGGAACCACGGGGAACAGCAGGCGCCGGCAGGACATGTGCACCTCGTCCACGGGATCCCTCCTTCCGCAGGTCAGCCGCCAAGTCGCCCAACCTCGCTCCTAAAGTGGTTGTTCAGGAAGAGGAGACTGACCAGTGCGGGGTTGTCACAGACGTGCACAGCGATGCCATCTATCGGCAAGCAAGTCGCCAATTTGTGACAGTACCTCGGTTTCCAAGTAGCGTTGGGCCATGGCCTACACAGCGAATGTTCTGCGAGTGATGATTGCCTCGCCCTCAGACACGACCGAAGCGCGTGACGCCGTGGAAAATGCTATCCACGGCTGGAATGGAGCCAACGCACAGACCAAACAGATCATCCTTCAGTCGTGGCGTTGGGAAACCTCCTCAGTTCCTATTCTCGGCGGCCATCCGCAATCACTGATCAATTCGCAGGGAGTCGACGAATCAGACATTGTGTTCGCACTCTTTGGTAGCCGTCTCGGGTCACCTACAGCGGACGCTGTTTCTGGAACGGTCGAGGAGATTGAGCGCGCCATAGAGCAGAGTAAGCCCGTTCATCTGTACTTCTCAACCGCACAACTTCCCAACGACGTGGACACTTCACAGCTTGACGGACTGCGTACATTTAGGAGTGAAATTAGCCAGCGTGGCCTTCTCGGTGAGTTCTCCAACGTTAGTCAGCTTGAACACCAGGTTTGGAAGGCAATCGAGTATGACATCGCAAGTTTCTCGCTTGGTGTTCCTGTTCTGAAGGTGGCAGATCATGGAGTGAGATTCTCTGTCCAGCCGCGACAGGAGAGGGAAATCCGGTCCTACGACAAGAAAGGAAAGCCGCGATATTCAACGCGTCACTGGCTTGAGATCACCAACGACGGTGGCCAGGACGCAGAGGAGGTCGTGTTCGAGCCCGTAGGGGAAAGCGTCAGCCTTCACTTGGCAACAGACGGCACTCCAACAACGATCCATGCCGGACAGACTCGCCTCCTGAATATTGTCCACTCGATGGGCGGCGGCGATCCAGATATTCTTCGGATTCGCTGGAAAGAGAATAGCGAGAACAAGGATCGCGAGTTTCATGTTGGCTGATGACTCCTGCCGTCTTCCAGCATATGCCTTTCGCCATTCTCCAGGCACCACTTGGGCCCGTAGCACTATAAGGCGGCCCATCCAGCTCGATAACCATTCGCTGGACTGCGCGGTCTCTCACAGGCATTTTACGAACCGCATGCATTGGTAAAGAATTCGCGGCGCCAACCTGGACACATTGAGACTTTATGGAACTTCTAGAATCCATGGAAGTCTCGCATGCGAATACGAATCAGAATTCCTTACACCTGCAGCTGACATCAATCACGCTGGCCGGGGGTGCACACCAACATCCTTGTCCGGCCGTCACAGCAGTCACCAGCAGTAGCCGGAAGGGTCTTGAATCGAACTCCTAAAGCGCTGCTTACCCTTTACGCCGATCAAGAGGAGGACGTGAAGCCGGCGGACTGGTCGAGATGGAACGCGGAGCCGGAAGCCGCCGTCGGAGTCCACCCCATGTGCAGGGCAAGCCGAACGGCCGCGACAACACTGGACGGTTGTACTGGCTCAGCCTCGCGGTCGATCCAGTTGCTCGGATGGGGCTGGTCGGTGATGACTACGAGTGTCATGCCCGGGGTGTCTGCATGCTCGACCGCGAACGTGCACGGCGACCAGGCCAGCCCCTGGGAGTACGTCGGCCTGCCTCGCAGCCGCCAGCGGTAGGGCGTGCCGTCAACATCGATCTGTCGTGACCCCTTGCGGACCAGTGCCATGTCTCCCCCTTCAGCAGCAACGATGCTAGCGAGCCCGGCCCCGCCCTCCGTCTCAGTTTCCGTCTCATTCAGCGCCGTTCACGGCCGTTCACGGCCGTTCAGACGAGACCGTAGCCCGTAGCCGCTCCCGCGACCGACCGGCCATGAACGCAGGTGAACGGACCCGTACGCGGCCACGTGAGGTACCACCACAGTTGGAAAGAGTGCACTTCCCCGCTCCGTAGGAGCTTCCGGCGACTCGTCCGGGCTGCGGCGCTGGGGCGCCGGTCCCGGCCAGCCGCCGGACGTGCCTGCGCCGCACATCTCCGAGCAAGCGAGAGCCCCGCTGCGTGCCTGGTTCGCACAGCGGGGCTCGTGTCCACCAGCGACTACGCAGCCGGGGTGTTCGGTCAGTGCTGCGAGTTCGCTCGATCTGCCATCTCCGCCGTCAGACCGGTGGCAACTAGCCGGGCCAGCAGCTCGGCCGCGTCAGGTCGAAGCGTGCCAAGACAGACAAGACCGTCTCCGAATACCGACACGTCGGCCTTGAGGCCGGGGACGTCTGTCTCCAGGCCCGCTAATCGGAGTTGTTCCGCCAAGGATTCGGCGGCACGCCTGACCTGAGCCCAACCACGGACGTAGGTGCGTGCCTCGGACAAGTTCTCCGCTCGTCGGGCCACGACCCGGCTGAGTCCCATTGCGTCGGCCATGTCGTCTCTCCCGTCAGTTCTTGGGGTGGCAGGTGTTCGCGGTGTCGCGTTCATCGCGTCTGCAGAGCAGGGCTCGGCGGAGCAGTTCCGCAAGGCGTTCGGCGGTGGCCGGCGAGATGCGGCCGAGATCGATGAGACCGTGGCCGAAGGCATTGAGATCGGCGCGCAAATAGGGGAAGTCGCGGGCCATGCCTGCAGCGGTGAGTACGTCACGCAGTGCCGAGGTTGCGTCGCGGGCGGCGTACCACTCCGCCGTGTCCAGCGGCGACCAATGGGCAGCATCGGGGTTCTCGTCGTTGTTCGCCATCACGGGTCACCGGTCCAACTCGTCGTTCAGACCCTCGGCATAGCTGGCGCCGTCGTCGGTGTACTGCTCGCCGTAGTGGTCGGCGCGTTCCATCAGCGCGGCCGAGGCGACCAGCATGACCGCCAAAGAGACCGTACGCAGCGGGCTTGACTCGGGGCGATGGTTGGGAGCGCGAAGCCACTGGTGGCGGTCACCGGCCAAAGGGATGGGGCCTGGTACGACGATGATGGATTCGCGCTGGAGGTAGCGGTAGACCGGTGGCGTGTTCGTCTCCTGAGCGACCACCCGTGCAAAACGACCCTTCGAATTCGGCGGCAGGAAGAAGCCCATCTGGCGCGAAGCCCGGTCGGCCAGGACCGGCCCGACAGCCATCCCCCGTCGTTCCAACTGATCGAACGTCTCAACGCCAAGGCGCTGTTCGATCACTACTACGTCGAAGGCGACGCCCACCTGCAGTGCGTACGGTCGCCTCGGATCATCCGCCCAGTGTTTGCGGCACAGTTCCGGGTCGTCTGCGACAGCGGACAGCCACTGCATGCCCCGCTTCGTCATCCTCTGCACGTCATCCACCTCGGTCTGACACTCCGTCATCGGCCCGCTCGGCCGCCGTACGAACAGACTGCTGCGCCGCCACTGAACTGGGCAGATGACGAGAGGTGACGGGGGATGACGAGGCAGGAGAGCGCGCGTCATCCCCCGTCAGGGTCACAATGGGCGCTCCAATCCGCACAGACGGTATTCAAGTGGTGCACGGATTACGTACATTCGTTGGGCAGCACGGGCGCCGTGCCCGTGCCCGAGGATTTCGGGGGGCGATGACGAGTGCTGGCAACGCAGCCGACTGGCGTCCTCTTACGAGACGCCCGCACACGACGCGGCTGGAGCCAACTCCGCCTGGTCAGCGAACTGCGGCGAATCGCAGGGCAGCACGGCCAAACCCTGCCCGCCGAGGCCAGCGTCAAGCGTCGGCTGGCGAGTTGGGAGAACGGGCACAGCACGCCGGACGAGTTCTATGGTCCCCTCCTGTGCGAAGCGTTCGGCCTTTCGGCTGCCGAACTCGGGCTGAGCAACCTCACAGGCCACGACTTCGCCCTGCTTGACGCCGGCTACCCGGCCAGTCCGGACGCGGCCATTACGACTGTCGACCGGCTGTGGCGTGCCGACCTGAACGGGTACGAGCCGCTGCTCCAAGCCGAGCCCTCCGAACCTGCCTGGAACGAAGCCTCCCTTCGCTGGCTCGTCGCTCCCGAGGCGTCTTTCCCAGCGCCCAGACAGGGACGGGGCCCGCGAGTTGGGCTCACGGATGTGGCCGTGGTGAAAACGACGAGTGATACGTTCGCTCGACTCGACGACCAGTTCGGCGGCGACCACGCACGGCAGGCGGTCATTCAATACCTCAGCAGCGACGTTGCTCCGCTGCTCTCCGGCCAGTACAGCGAAGCCGTCGGACGTGCGCTGTTCGCAACGGTCGCGGAAGCCACTTTGCTTGCCGGGTGGATGTCATACGACTCAGGGCGTCACGGGCTCGCCCAGCGCTACTTCCTCCAGGCCCTCAGACTTGCCCAGGACGGCGATGATCGCCGCCTCGCGGGCAGCATCCTGTCCGCCATGAGCCACCAGGCCACCTTCTTGGGCCAGTACACACATGGGGCGACCCTGGCCCGCGCCGCGCTCATGGGGATCTCCGGAGTGGCAACGCCGACTCTGCGCGCGCAGTTCCACGCGATGGAGGCCCGCGCCCTCGCCCGTACCGGGAACCACCGGGCAACCGAGATAGCTCTCAACGAGGCCGCCAAAGCCCTCGACAGCGCCAACGAAGACGACGAACCCGAATGGATCACCTACTTCGACGCCGCCGAACTGGCGGCAGAGACAGCACACTGTTTTCGCGATGTGCGCCGGGCACGCGACGCCGTGGCCCACGCCGAGAACGCGATGAGCGGGAGCCACGTGCGCAGTGACTTCTTCGCCACCATGGTGCTAGCGGACGCCCACCTGCATGCCGGCGACAGCGAGGAGGCGTGCCGGGTGGCCCTTGACGCCCTGGACATGGGCGAACAGCTGAAGTCAGCCCGATGCGTCGCCTATCTCGCGGAGTTCCGCCGGCATCTCGAATCCCTAGGCCCATCGGCCGCGCTACGAGAATTCACGGAGCAGGCGACCGACAACAGGTTGTGGGCCACAACCAGCCCCCGTGCGTCCGTCTGAGGCCGAACGCTCAGAAGGCGTTCCAGCCTGTACGGCTGCCATCGGTGCGCAGTGTCTCCATTCGGAGGGCGAACTCCGCTGCCGACTTCTCGCTGTCGGCCACCTGCCGACCAAGCCACAGCACCATCATCAGCTCGCGCACATCCGCCAGGACCGAGTAGCCGGGCCAGCTCATGACGTCGAAGCCGTAGTGGTGAACGAAGCCCTCGTACTCCTGCCGTGTGTGCCAGTCAAACCGGTCGTAGAAGATCGCCGTCAGGATCAGGTCCCATTCCCGAGGCGCGAGCGAGAAGCCGTCGAGATCGATCAGGATCGCGTAACCGTCGCGATGCCGCAGGACGTTGCCGACGTTCGCGTCCCCGTGGATCAATCCAAAGGGCAGGACGAAGTCCAGCCGCTCATACTCCTTGGCCAGCCGCAGAACCCGCTGCTCCAGGAACGCGGCATCCTCGGCCGTCACTCCATGCATCGCACCCATCGACGACCGCAGTTTGCCCACCGGATCGAAGTACGTCAGATGCAGTGACTCCGGTTCCTCCAGCCAGTGCAGGCGCTTGAGCAGGTCAGCCAACTCCGTGACCGTCGCGTACTCCTCGCGCTCCTGCGCGCTCTCCCAGAACGTCACCACGCGCCCATCGGCGGTCAGCGGCTGCTCAACACCAGGCAGTACCCGAGTCGCCGGGAAGTTCTGCTCCTCCAGCCAGCGAGCTACCGCGACGGCACGTTCCATCTCCCCCGCCGCGTCAACATCCCGCGCGACGCGGGCGATCACCGGAGCGGACGCCAGCCGATAGACGGCATTCGAACCGAGCCGCAGCAACTCCGCCCCGGACACCTCGACACCGGCCATGACAGCAGCCTCACGCAGAGCCGCGCCAGCTGTCTCCGCCGTGAACTCCCGCCGCTCTGCCGCCTCGTCACCCGCCTCCGAGATCATGCGAACGACGGTACCCGCCGCACCAGATGCGCACCAGAACGAGCGGTTAAAGACGGCCAGAGGCCGACAATCAGGCCCCGTGACAGAGATGCCGAGAGGAGGTATCCGAGCAGGTCAGGGCATATATCGAGGCTGTGCGGCCGTTGATTCCCAAGCTCAGAGCGCGAGTTCGATTCTCGTCACCCGCTCCACGACGAAGGCCCAGGTCAAAGGCCCGGGGGTTGTTTGTTGTCTAGACCTATTTAGGTGCCTCGTGCCCGATGGCTGACCGGCTTGGTCGACGCACCCTCACTTGATCCCCACCATCTGATCAAGGCGCCACGGCAGCGCTGCGGACAGGCACGAGGAAACGAAAGGAGACTTATGGAGGGTGAGGTCAAACCAAGAACATGTCTTCGGACGCCATTCGCGGGCGCGGGCGCCATCGGACGCGATCCACGGCTCAGCACCCATACCAACCCGAACGCTCAACTCCCGCCATGGACAGGCCCGCAGGGACTCATCCAGCTCTTTGCGTTAGCCCCGGCAAGAAGCAAGGCTCAGGTAAGCAGTCGAGCAGCAAGCTGCTCCACTCTTAGGAGGCACCGGGCCAAACTGGGCGACTCCTCAGCAGCCACTCGCGGCCTCCAGTGATTCTGCCCAAAATGGCGAATATCCGATGCGTAAGTGGGTCCTACGGCGGCACCACCCTTTGGCCTCGGAACCAATCCCTCTCTAATGTCTCTCTTCCGGGACCTTCGAGCAAGATTGATGATCTCTTGCTTCGGGTCATTTAACGATTCAGAGTCTCTCGGGATTTTACTCTCAGAAACCCCGAGGAATTCTGCTATTGCCTCTCGATCGGCAAGAAGCCAGCCTTCAAGTTCCGCGATTGCGACACGAAAAACCATGTTTTCAGCGGGCTGTGGAAGCCACACGCCAAGCTTCTCCACGACGCAGCTATCAGACGAATCCATGTCGACCAACACAAACCAGGGGAAATGTCGTGCAGCGCTGTTGTAAGCCGATAGCTTCTTGAGCAGAGAGTCCTTTCCGTTCTTACCCTGGACCATCTTTACCGTTAGCCCGAATTCGCGTAGTATCGAGCGGACCGCGCCCTCGTCGGAAATTCCCTCGACTCCTACCATAACTTGACTCACGCCTACCCCACAAAGAAACTTAGCTGACCGGCCTCTTCAGGGGCTGTGAGTTCTCTAAGAATATCTCCCAGCGGAACCCCCGCTTCACGAAGTGCCTGTAGATCCGGCATCTCAGACAAGGAAGTGACTGTAGTTCCTTCTGATTCCGGAATTAGAGCCAGCACTTCATCTGACGCAATGCCAGAATCATTCAAAATCTCAGGGGAATGTGAACTGACCAGAATCTGACGGGCAGACCTGCGCTGGACTCTGGCGAACATCTGTGGAATATAGCGAACTACCTCAGGATGAAGCGAAAGCTCAGGTTCTTCAAGAAGCAACGGCCCCTTCGAATCAGCTACAGACCAGAGAAGACCGAGCAAACGCAGAGTTCCGTCAGAAAAATGATCCTCCGATTGCCACGCCCCATTCGGCCTCCAATGTTGATATTTCCCTCGAAGGTGAGGAACACCACGAATATCTGGCTGCAGCTCCAAAGTTTGCAGCTGAGGAACAGCAACCTTCAGCGCATCGACAATCTTTCGGAGCCTGGAATCACGCGTCGCTTTTGGCGTTCGTGCGATCTGCTCAAGGAAGTCGCCGCCGAATGGATCGTTCTTCTTTCCCACGGACCTGTCCGGCTCACGGACGAGCTGTGGAACGATGTGCATGTAGCTCAGACTCAAAAAAAACTCGGCAACAGTCCTAAATTTCCGGTTCACATTCACTTGTTCCAGATGCGTCTGCTTCAATCGCTCAACATCATCCCGGTCACCTGAATCCGGACGGCGAAGCACATCTTTCCCGCGGTACTTTACGACTTCCGATTCGATGATCGGTCGCCGGTTGTTATCTTGCTTAAATTTGAGCTCATAAAGCCACTCGTTAGGGATTGCGTCATTCCCGAGTGTCACCTTCAGCGAGATCGAAGGGTACCTCCGTGCGGCAAAGGAGCGGATCATGCTCACTCCGCCACGCCTACCGACCGCAGCCTCAAACCCACCGCCCACCGAAACGATTTCAGAGAGAAAACGGAAACAATCAAGAAAGTTCGATTTTCCCGATGCGTTAGGGCCAACCAAGAACATCCTCTGCTGCAGGTCAACGGAGAAGCTTGTAAAGTTTCGCCAGTTGGCAACTTGAAGACTCGTAAAGCGCATATTTCTACGCTCAAGAGGCTCGGGGGCAGTCTCACCCCTAATTTCATCCATACATCCGCCCTGAGATAGGTGATTCTCTACTTTAGCTTTCTTCCGGGATCATATCGCCTTAACGCTTCGTTGTGGGATTTCCCTGGAGTATCGAGTTCTGTGCGCGCAGAAAAATCTGCGGCATTCGCGTTACCGTGGATCATCCCGAAGGGCAGGATGAGTCACCCGATCGTACTCCTTGGCCAGTCGTACAACCCGCTGCTCCAGGAAAGCAATGTCCCCGGCCCCCACTCCGCACATCGCGCCCCAGCGACGCCCGCAGCTTGCCCACCGGATCAAAATACGTCAGGCGCAACGAATCTGGTTCCTCCAACCAGTGCAGGCGCTTGAGCAGGTCGGCCAACTCTGTGCCCCTCGCGTACTCCTCGCGTTCCTGCGCGTCTCCCAGAACGTCACGACTCCGCCGCCGGCAGTCAGCGGCTGCTCAACGCCGGGCAGCATTCGGGTCGCGGGGAAGTCCTGCTCCTCCAGCCAGCGGGCCACCGCGACGGCACGTTCCATCTCCCCCGCCGCGTCGACATCCCGCGCGACTCGGGCGATGACCGGGGCGGACGACAGCCGGTACACGGCGTTCGAACCGAGCCGTAGTAGCTCCGCCCCGGACACGTCGACATCGGCCACGCCCGACGCCTCACGCAGCGCCGCATCAGCCGTCTCCGCCGTGAACTCTGGCCGTTCGTCGGGTCGGTCAGCCGCCTGCGAGGTCATGTGATCGACGGTACCCGCCGTGCCAGAACCGTGCCAGAACGTCCGGCGACTCACGGATACGAGCAGGTCATACCCGACGAGCCGGCCGGGTGGCAATCCGACAATAAAAGCTGGTCAGGGCGCCAAAGCTGGCCCTCCGGCCGGTGATTCCCAAGCTCAGAGCGCGAGTTCGATTCTCGTCACCCGCTCCACGACGAAGGCCCAAGTCAGCGACTTGGGCCTCGTCCAGGTCCATGGCACCGAACGTGGGCAGAATGTACAGCCGCAGCAGCCGCCGGTACAGCTCATCAGTGGTGGCCGGCAGGCCTCGCTCCTCGATCCACTGCACGGCGTACGCCTTGAAGTTGACCGCTCCGGCGGCCGGGTCCCGCCAGTCACCGCCACGGACCTCCACCTGTTGTTCGGCGAGCCAATCGTCAGCATCACCCGCCGTCGCGAAGGTCTCGGGCGTCGGCCGGTCCACACCGTCCAGGGCCCAGATAGTGAACCGCCTGAGGGTGGCCGGACGGTAGTTTGCGGTACGGCCGAAGCGCCTCTGCTTCCCTTTCGCGGCCATCAGACATGCGCGCCTGCTCAAAGGCGCCGACCGCGTCCTTGACCTGGTCCCTGCCGGAACCGATGCTCGCCACCCCCCACACCAGCCGCAGGCATCGACGGTTTCCTGGGTACAGGGTTTGGTGCTGCCCTTTCTGCCATGACCGGACGTGCGCGGCGCCATCGGTCAATGGCGAAATCGGTCAGACAGCAGGCCGATTGATGGGAGTTGGCGGGCCTCGTCAGTCTGCGAGTGCCGTGTCGAGGCGAGCCAGCGATGCCTGCAGGCTTTTCATCTGTTGCGGGTCCAGCGAGCCGAAGAGCTTGCGCAGGACATGGGAGCCCGCCTCCTCCGCTGCCGCCAGCGTGGTGCTGCCTGCGGCAGTCAGGGAGACGGTCTTGCGGCGGCGGTCGTCGGTGTCGTCGGTGCGGGAGACCAGCCCGAGGCGTTCGAGTCCTTCCACGATTTGCGTGACGGACCGGGGGGCCTGGCCGAGGGCGTCGGCGAGTTGGGCCTGGTGCAGGGTGCCGTGCGTGGCCAGGGCCTGGAGGACCTTGGTGCGGGACAGGGAGAGTCCCACGGTCGACTGCATGTGCCGGTCCACTGCTCCGCGCAGGCCGTGGGCGATGGTGAGGAAGGTCAGTCCTACCTGCTCAGGGCCGGTGTCGGCGGTGATCGCCTCGTACTCGCTCATGGTGTCGGGTATCCTCCCACACTGAGGTCATGAGGTACCTCACGAATGGAGTGAAGTGATGACCCGTCCCGTTGCTGTGATCACCGGAGCCAC
The DNA here is from genome assembly GCF_055584925.1 of Streptomyces sp. NPDC087906. Lineage (NCBI taxonomy): Bacteria > Bacillati > Actinomycetota > Actinomycetes > Kitasatosporales > Streptomycetaceae > Streptomyces > Streptomyces sp. NPDC087906. The sequence goes on along the minus strand of NZ_JBVJLC010000001.1, from coordinate 384,552 downwards.
CTCCGGCCTGGGCCGTATCGCCGCCCTCGACCTGGCCGGCCGCGGCTACCGCATCGGCATGGTGGCCCGCTCCCGTACCAAGGCCGACGCCATCAGGAGCGAACTCAAGGCGGTGGCCGGTGATGTGCCGGTGGACGTTTTCTACGCGGACCTGGGCCTGATCTCACACGCTCGACGGGTCGGACAGGAGATCGCCGCGTTCTACCCGCGTCTGGACGTGCTGGTCAACAATGCCGGGCTGCACGCCTTCTCACAGCGCACCACCACCGAAGGCTTCGCGAACATGACGGCGGTCAACTATCTGGGGCCGTTCGTGCTGACCCAGGCCCTGACCGACGGGCTCCTGAGCTCGGGGCCGTCCCGAATTGTCAACGTCGCGTCCGAGGCGTCCCAGCAGGCGAGGACGATCGCACCGGCGGAGGACCTGCGCGATGTCGCCCCTTACACCCGCCGGGCGTCGATGCCGCTGTACGGGCGGACCAAGCTGATGACGATCATGTGGACGCAGGAACTGGCCCGGCGCCTGGATCCCGCGAAGGTCACGGTCAACTGCTGTGATCCCGGCTTCAACGCCACCGGCCTGGGACGCGATCTGCCCGGATCCGAGGTGCTGCGGCGGGTGCTGAACACACTGCCCATCGGTGACCCGCGCAAGGGTGCGGGCATCATCGTCCGGCTCGCCACCGATCCCGCGTTCGCCCACACCAGCGGCGGCTACTTCTCCGTACGCGACGCCAAGCCGCTGGAGTGCCCCGAACCCGGGCGGGACCCCCGCGTACAGAAGGAGCTGTGGGATCAGACCATGGCGCTCCTGGCGGACCGCGGCACGTTCGGCTGAGACCTGGCGGCTCCGTCTCAAGGAGGACGCCGGCAGGTACGGGGGTACTGACCCCGGCGCGGATTCAGCCTTGAGTAGCTCACGTCGGCCACGCCCGCCTTCTACGTTTTCATCCGGCGCCTGTCAGGCCCGCTTTCACACATCCTCTTTCTCCTGGTGGGAGTGACTTTTCGTGGCCACCTTCCTCTACCGGCTCGGCCGGCTCGCCTTCCGACGGCGCTGGCGTGTGCTGTTGGCCTGGGTCGCGGTGCTGGTCGCCGCCGGCGTCGGCATCAGCAGCGTCTCCGGCAGCACGACGGACGACTTCACCCTTCCCGGCACCCAGTCGCAGCGGGCCATCGACCTGCTGGAGGCGGAGTTTCCGCAGGCATCCGCCTCGGGTGCCACCGCCCGCGTGGTCGTCGAAGCACCGGACGGCGAGAAGCTGACGTCGGCCGCCCGCAAGGCTCAAGTGGAGGCGCTGGTCGATGAATTGCGCACGGCGCCGCAGGTGGCCACTGTCGCCGACCCGTTCTCCAGCGGGCTGGTGTCCGCCTCGGGCGGCGTCGCCTACGCCCAGGTCACCTACGCGGTACCGCAGGCGGAGATAACCACCGCTGCCTCCGACGCCCTGCGCGAGGTGGTGCGGCAAGGTGCGGAGGCGGGCCTGGCCGTCAGCCTGGGCGACAACGCGGTTCTGGACGAGGGTGAGAACAACGCCGCGGAGCTGATGGGCTTGCTGGTCGCCGCGTTCGTACTGGTGATCACCTTCGGTTCGCTGGTCGCGGCCGGGCTACCGCTGCTGTCCGCGATCGTCGGCGTCGGAATCGCACTGTGCGGGATCACCGTCGCCTCGTCGTTCGTCGACATGGCCTCCAACGCGCAGACGCTGGCTCTCATGCTGGGCCTGGCGGTGGCAATCGACTATGCCCTGTTCATCGTCTCCCGCTACCGAAGCGAGTTGCTGCGGGGCCACCGGCCGGAGGAGGCCGCGGGCCGGGCCCTGGGGACAGCGGGATCCGCGGTGGTGTTCGCCGGCTTGACGGTGATCATCGCTCTGGTGGGTCTCTCCGTCATCGGCATCGCGATGCTGACCACCATGGGGCTGGCCGCGGCATTCGCCGTCACCATCGCGGTCCTGGTCGCCCTGACCCTGCTGCCCGCGCTGCTGGGCTTCACCGGCACGCGCGTGGCCAACGGCCGCCTGACCACACGCCGGATGCGCGCCGCGGAGCGCGGCCGCCGCACCACGATGGGAGTGCGCTGGGGCCGCTTCGTCACCCGCCACCCCTGGAAGACGCTCCTGGTCTCCGTCGTCGGCCTCGGCGTGCTGGCCCTCCCGGCCCTGTCGCTGCGGCTGACCCTGCCGGACGACAGCATGGCCGCCCCGGGCAGCACCCAGCGCATGGCCTACGACACCCTCAGCAAGGGCTTTGGGCCGGGCTTCAGCGGCCCGTTGACCGTCGTCGTCGACGCGCGCAGCAGCGACGATCCCGAGGCGGCGGCGAAAGACACCACCGCTTTGCTGGACGGACTCGCTGACGTCGCCACCGTGCGACCGCCCGTCTTCAACCGGGCCGGTGACGTCGCCCTGATCACCGCCGTTCCGGGCAGTTCCCCCACCAGCCGGGCCACCGTGGATCTGGTCGCCGACATCCGTGAGAGCGGCACGGCCACGGAGGATGACAGCGGCGCGCAGGTGATGGTGACCGGCACGACCGCCCTCAACATCGACGTCTCGGCGAAGCTCGGCGAGGCGATGGTCCCCTACCTGGCCATCGTCGTCGGGCTCGCATTGATCCTGCTGCTGCTGGTGTTCCGCTCGCTGCTGGTTCCGCTCAAAGCCGCCCTCGGCTTCCTGCTCAGCGTGGTCGCCACCCTCGGTGTACTGGTTGCCGTTTTAGTGGGGCTGGCTCAAGGACATGTTCGGCGTCGACGAGACCGCGCCGATCGTCAGTCTGCTGCCGATCCTGCTGATCGGCGTCGTCTTCGGCTTGGCCATGGACTACGAGGTCTTTCTCGTCTCGGGCATGCGCGAGGCGTACGTCCACGGCGCCTCGCCCACCGAAGCCGTCGTCACCGGCTTCCGGCACGGAGCCCGCGTGGTCACCGCAGCGGCCATCATCATGATCTCGGTGTTCGCCGGGTTCCTCCTCGACGACGTCGCTCTGGTGAAGTCGATCGGCATGGGACTCGCCGTCGCGGTTCTCTTCGACGCCTTTGTCGTCCGTATGACCATCGTCCCGGCCGTGATGACCCTGCTCGGCGACCGGGCCTGGTCGCTTCCCGCCTGGCTGGACCGGATCCAGCCCAACGTGGATGTGGAGGGGGAAAAGCTGCGCCACATCCTCGACGACCGAGATCGGGGGGCGGGCATGCCCGACCCCGCGGGCCAGAAACCGGAGCCGGCTGCCCCCGTCGGCTGAACGCCCGGTGGGCCACACCCGTCGGCCCTGTCCCTCCGAGGCCGGCAGGCGGCCCGGACCCGGGCAGCAGGAGGACCTCCCACCAGGTAGCTGCCCGGTCCCCCCTCCTACCCCGCCCGCCGGTTTCTCTCCCCCCGAGAGCCGGCGGGCGGCTCTTCCCCTCTGGACCGACCCGGACCGCGAGGGCCCGACTACGAAGGCGCCCTGCCATGCCCGAGCCGATCAACCCGGTGCCCGCCTCCCGGACGGCCATGCACGCCGCCCGGCTGCCGCGCTCACTGACCAGCGATCCGGACCAGCGCGTGGCGGTGTCCATCATCAGCGGGCTTGCCGCGTGGCGGATGCTCGACCAACGGCACCCCCAGATGCGCCGGTGGGCCCTGCCCGCCTTCTGCTCCCTGTTGGCGCTGCCCTCGCTGCTCAACCCGGCCAACCGCGCCCACCTGCCCAGCGAGATCGCCCTCACCCTCGCGTACGCCGTGCCTCTGTTGTGGCGCGAACGGCACCCCGGCCTTGTGTTCGCCCTGACGACCATCGCCTCGGTACTGGCCTTGCCCCTCCACGTACTCAACGGTGCCGACGCCGCCCGCATCGTCGCGCTGTACAACGTCAGCCGCTACGGCACGCCGCGCCAGCTAGCTGCCGCCTGCACCGTCACGGCGGCACAACTCATCATGTGGGCCTCGGCGTTCTGGGGCAGTGACCATCTCCAGCACGCCAAAAGACCCGAGATGATCACCCTGCTCGCCATGCTGGCCGTCACCGCCTGCGCGGGCCTTGCCCTGACCGGGCGGCTGGCGAAGGCATACATCGTGGCCCTGGAGATTGAGCGAGACCAGCAGGCGCGACTGGCGGCGGCGCGGGAACGCACCCGGGTGTCGCGCGAGATGCACGACATCCTCGGCCACACCCTCGCCGTGATCGTCGGCCTGGCCGACGGTGCCGCGGCCCTGGCCAAGATCCGGTCCGAACGCTCGGCCGACACCTTGCACGTCATCGCCGACAGCGGGCGCGAAGCCCTCGCGGAGCTGCGCCGCCTCCTCATCGTCATCGACGACCGTGCTCTGAAAACGGACGCGCCGCTGGCGCCACAGCCGACTCTGGAAGATCTCACCGCGCTACTGACCCGGGTACGGGCCGCCGGCCCCGCCGCCACGCTGCGCACCGACGGCGACCTGACCGCGCTCAGCAAAGGAGTGCAGCTCACGGCCTACCGCATCGTCCAGGAAGCGCTCACCAACACCCTCAAACACGCGGCATCCGACACCCGCGTACAAGTGAACGTGACCACCGACGGCAGCACGGTGCACGTGAGCGTCGAGGATTGCGGACCGCCACGCCGCGCGGACACCGAACACCCCGGCGGCCAGGGTCTGATCGGCATGCGCCAGCGCGCCGCCCTCTACCAGGGCCGGATCAGTGCCGGACCCACCCCCTCGGGCGGCTGGCGCGTACACACAGCTCTCAGCACCCCCACCGTCGCCATGGAGAAGCACCTCACATGACCACCGTCCTCGTCGTCGACGACCAGACCCTGCAGCGGCTCGGCTTTCGCATGCTGCTCGAAGCCCAGCCCGACATGACCGTCGTCGGCGAAGCCGCCCACGGACACGACGCCGTCCGCATGACCGCCGAACTGCGCCCCGACGTCGTGCTCATGGACATCCGCATGCCCGGCCTCAACGGCATCGAGGCCACCCGCCGCATCTCCACATCGGGCGGCCGCTCCCGCGTCCTGGTCCTGACCACCTTCGACCTCGACGAGTACGCGTACGAAGAGCAGTTCGGCGTCAGCAGACCAGCCGTGCGACAGGGCATCACAGAACTACGCTCCGGAGGGCTGGTCGAAGTCATGATGGGACGCCGCATGTTCATCCGTTCACCCCACTCACGCCCCGGCTACACACGCCCTCGCGGAGTCCGCCGCGACAGCAATGGCCGCTACGTCGAGGCAGACGGCCTGCGCTGGACCCACTCCGAGGAAGCCACGGTGACGCGCACGGACGCCCCATGGCACTCGCGGATCTGCTGGACATCCCGCCGGCGAACCGGCGTATACATACGACGGGCTGCAACCGGCCGACAGGAATCGACTCCGTCAACAAGCCGGGCGGGGACCATCATTTCTTCTGCGGAGGGAACTGATGGCAAGCCGGTCCGGATCGTTCGGGAAAGGAATCACATGGAAGCGGCCTCCACCGCGGCGACGCCGGCCTGGCAACACACCCTCGAAGCGTGTGGACTGCTGGTCGTCGGGAGAGAAGCCCCCTGTCCTGTGCCTGCTGTCCTGACCGCCATCCGCGCTGTGACAGGGGTAGAGGTCAAACCGGCCGTGACGGTCCCGGAGTCGCGGCCTGACGCGGCGGCGGAGTTGGATCGTCAGTGGCTGGCCGAGACCGTCACGTTTCCTCTGGTGTCGGGCACAGGGGAATTCCTCATCGTGCCGCCAGGACGGGGCGGCAGTTCTGCGGGATGGGTCCTCGTCAGGGATTCCGTCGAAACAGGACTGCCGTCCCGCGTGGCAGACGCGACTGGCTCGCCGGAGTTAGTCGCACTGTCGGCGGACGGACGCCATCTGTGCGCGGTCACGTCCGAGGAGGACGAATACGACGAACCCCCAGGTCAACGGCCCGGGGGTTGTTTGTTGTCTGGACCGGCGGAGTTTGCCAGGGCATTCGTCGAATTCGGTGACGAGTCGCGCATCCACGGGCTCAACCTCGGTGGCCGGTGTGGGGGCTCTTCACAGGTGGGCGTCCAGGAACTCGGCTAGTGCGGGCCTGGGCATCGGGCCGGTCGCGGCTGCCAGTGCCTCGCCTCGGTTGATCAGTACGAAGGAGGGCGCGCCGGTGACGCCGTACCGTCGTACGGGGGTTGGGCACCTTGCGATGTCGGCTCTTACGACGATCAGTCGGCCCTGGTAGGCGTCGGCGATCTCCCGTACCAGGGGGTCCATTTCCTTGCAGGCGGCTGCGGCCTTGGGCCACACGCCGTGGAAGTACGCGAGCACCGGCACGTCCGCCCTCGCCAGGATGAACTCGAACTCGGCGTCTTCCTGGGGGCGTTGGACCCTGTTCGCCATCGGCATCTCGCGCACCGACCCTCAGTGGGCCTTGCGTGCTCGGGCGGCCTTGCGGGCCTCTGCCATCGTGCGCGCCTCCGCGGCCTTGCGGGATTCCTTCGGCGGGCGGCCCGCGCGGGTGCCCATGCCCCGGAAGGGCGCGTTGCCGGTCTTCGCACTGTCCTGCACCGGCGGGCGCTTCGCGCCTGTGATGGTGGTCAGCCTCTCCTCGCCGGAGTGGACCTGAGCGACCGTGGGCCGGATGCCGGCGTCCGACATCATCCGGTTCACGTCCTGGCGCTGGCCCGGCGTGACCAGCGTGACCACGCTGCCGGACTCCCCGGCACGGGCGGTGCGGCCGCCGCGGTGGAGGTAGTCCTTGGGGTCGGAGGGCGGATCCACGTTGACGACGAGGTCCAGGTGCTCGATGTGGATGCCGCGGGCAGCGACGTTGGTGGCCACCAGCACCGTGATCTCGCCGTCCTTGAACTGGGCCAGCGTGTGCGTGCGCTGCGGCTGCGACTTCCCGCTGTGCAGAGCACCCGCCCGTATGCCGCTGCTCCGCAGGTGGCGGGTGAACTGGTCCACACCGTGCTTGGTGTCCAGGAACATCAGCACCCGCCCGTCGCGGGCCGCGATCTCGGTGGCTGTCACGTACTTGTCGGCGGGATGGACGTTCAGTACGTGGTGCTCCATCGCCGCTACCGAGCCCTCCGCCCGGTCGACCGTGGCGAACACCGGCTCACTCAGATATTGCCTGACCAGTTGATCGACGTTGCGGTCGAGCGTCGCGGAGAACAGCATCCGCTGCCCGCCGGGGGGCGTCAGGTCCAGGGCGTCCGAGACCTGCGGCAGGAAACCCATGTCGCACATCTGGTCCGCCTCGTCCAGCACCGCGATCCGCACCCGGTCCAGGTGGCAGTCGCGCCGGGCGACGAGATCGGCCAGCCGTCCCGGCGTCGCCACCACGACCTCGGCACCCGCCCGGAGCGCCGCCACCTGCCGGTTGATCGCGAGCCCGCCGACCACCGTCACCGAGCGTAGCCCGAGCGCATCGGCGTACGGCGCCAGCGCCTCGCTCACCTGCTGCGCGAGTTCCCTTGTCGGCACCAGGACCAGCGCGAGAGGGCGCTTCGGTTCGGCGCGGCGGCCCGCCGTACGTGCGAGGAGCGCGAGCCCGAAGGCGAGGGTCTTTCCCGAGCCGGTCCGCGCGCGGCCGAGGATGTCCCGGCCTGCCAGCGCGCTCGGCAGGGTGGCCGCCTGGATCGGGAACGGCTCCCGTACCCCGAGCCGCGCCAGCACGTCCATCAGCTCGGCGGGCATGTCCAGCTCCGCGAAGGAGCTGGCCGGCGGGAGACCGGGCGCCACTGTCTCCGGCATCGAGAGCTCGCCCCGCAGGGGCTGCCCCTGGTCGGACCTGCCGGATCCTGGGCGGCCGGGTCCGGAGCGGCCTGGTCCGGAGCGGCCGGAGGCCGGCTGCTTCGCCTTCATGGGGGTTCCTCGTTTCGACGCCCTGAACGGACCGGGCCCGTACCTTGTCCGGCACGGGCCCAGGCTCTCTGCAAGCGTGCCCTTATCTTACCAGCGCGGGCCTCGCGCCAGCCGTCCTGCGGTTCTGGGGGTCTGGGGTCTGGGGTCTGGGGTCCTGCTGGGCAACTTAGAGCGTGACGGGTTACGGGTGAGAGAGTGATGGGTCCCTGCTGACGTCCCTCGACGTCGCCGCCCCCTCATTCCGGGAGAACCCATGACCGTGAGCAAGAACATCAACAACCCCGTGGGCATGGGTGGCGGCCAGCGCAAGCGGCTGTCCCGCGCCGAACGGCAGAACAACGGTCCGCACCGCAACCTCGACCGCAAGGGCGCCGCCGACCAGAAGGCGGAGCTGGTGCGCAAGATGCGTGAGAAGACCGGCGTGGCCGACAGCTCAGTCGACGGTGCAGTCGACGGGGTAGTCGGCGGCGCCGGGCAGACGGGCAACGGCACCGAAGAGAGCTGACGCGCCAGGTTCCTCATCGGTCGCCGTGCTTGCAACCGCCCGGCGGTCGCTGCGCGTCTTTCGGTCGAAGCTGGCCGGGACCGTCGTTGAATCCCCGGGACTGGTGGCCAGTCCCCCGGGGCTTGTCCTACGGTGCTAGGTCCGGGCGCACGGCGAGGCAGCACGGGGGTGTGGGAGTTGGGTACCGGGTCGGCACTGGTCGAGCGAATAGCTGAGCGGCGGGCGGGGGTTGGGGATCCGCGGGCGTTGGTGGGCGAGCTGCGGCGGTCCTTGGTGCTCGTACCGATGGACGGGGGCGGGTTGTGGACAGCCACGTTCGGCGGGGTGCGCTGGATCTGCGGTTTCACGGATGAGGACGCGTTGGCGCGGTTCGCGCGGGCGCGGGATTCCGGGAACGGGCAGATGACCGGCCGGGAGTGGGAGTTCGCCGAGTTGCGCGGGGCGCGGCTGCTGGACGAGATCGTGCCGGCGATGGGCGTGCCGGCCGGGGTGGCTCTCAACATCGCCGACCCGGACGGGTCGATGATGTTTCCGCCGGTGGTGGGCATCGTGCCGGACGCGGTCGCCGTGGACGCGGGTGAGCGGAGCGCGGTCGCCGTGGACGTGGACGCGGGTGAACGGGGCGCGGTCCCCGCCGACGCTGACCAGCACGGCGTAAGCGAGCAGGGCGGCAGGCGGGACGTAAGCGGTCGCGACAGGGGGCGGGGCTGATGGGTGCCGGCGGGCTTGAGGATCTGAAGTTCGACAAGGAGAGCGTCCAGCTCGTCACCGACGGCCTGCGCGCCGCCGTCGACGAGCTGCGCGACGTGGGTACAGGTACGGGCGCCGTGATGGGCAAGGGCTTCTCCGGGCTGGCGATGACCGGGATGGAGGCGGGCCACCACGGCCTGTCGGTCGGCTTCGAGGACTTCTGCGAGCGCTGGGAGTGGGGCGTACGGGCCCTGATCCAGAACGCCAACACCCTCGCCTCGACCCTCGGGCTCTCCGCGGGGCTGGTCTGGGAGGAAGACCAGTACCTCCAGGGCACGTTCAAGGTCGCCGTGAACGCCGCCGTCGGAAATCCGCACGCCTCCGAGGACGACGTGATCAAGCAGAACTGGGGCGATGTGTTCACGCCCGACTACCTGAGCCCCGACTACAGCGCCGAGTCGTTCGAGAAGGCGAAGGACGACATGGGGCAGACCTGGAAGGACACCGGGCGTGCGCTGGTGACCGAGGGTTCCGGGGGTCGGCAGTCGGAGATCCTGAACCAAGCTCTCGGCATCGACCAGGACGACTTCGACCAGTCGGTCGATGACACGTTCGGCCCCTCGCCCGAGGAGCGGGCCCGGCAGCAGTCGCAGGGCAACGGGTAATCGCACAGAGGCAGTCGGACCACGGGGGAAGTTGAGTCATGGGTATCGGGGACTTCGTCAGCGACCTCACCCCCGACGTCGTCGAGGACGCCGTCGAGGACGGGGTGGAGTGGGCCGGCAACCGCGTCGAGGACGCCGGGAACTGGACCGCCGACCGGCTCGATGACGTCGGCTGGGAGTCCGGCGCCGACTGGGTGCGGGAGAAGTCCCGCTCGGTGGCGAACCGGATGGGCGCCGAGGTCGACGAGATGGACCTCGGGCAGACCGACGACAAGACCAAACTCATCTACGGCAGTCCGTCGAAGATCCGCGAGACCGCCTCCCATCTGCGCGATTTCCAGGCCGCGTTCGACAAGGTAGGCGGCGGCCTGAAGGGCCTCGACTCGTCCGCCGTCAAGGGCGAGGCGGCGGACGCGTTCCGGGAGACCGTGGCGATCGAGCCGCCGAAGTGGTTCAAGGGTGCCGACGCCTTCGCGAAGGCCGGCGGCGCCCTGGAGTCCTTCGCCGAAACCGTCACCTGGGCCCAGGATCAGGCGCAGACGGCGATCGACAAGTGGAAGGCGGGCACGAAGGCGTCCGAAAACGCGGCCGACGCGCACAAGGCGAAGGTCGACACGTACAACAAGGCCGTCAACCAGTACAACGCCAAACCCGCCGACAAGCGCGACCCCTCCGAACTCCCGCCGCGTCCGGGAGCGTTCACCGATCCCGGCACCGGGCAGATGCAGGAAGCGCAGGAGATCCTGGCCGAGGCCAGGCGCCAGCGCAATTCGGCCGCCGAGACCGCCCTCACCGCCGTGCAGGCCGCCCGCGACACCGCGCCGCCGAAACCCAAGTGGGCCGAACAGGCCGTCCAGGGCGTGGGAGAACTCGACCTCATGCGGGACCACTTCAGCGGCGGCATCATCAAGGGCACCGCAGGGCTGCTCACGTTCGCCCGCAGCCTCAACCCGACCGACCCGTACAACATCACCCACCCCGCCGAGTACGCGACGTCGCTCAACAGCACCGCGGCCGGACTGCTCCAGGTCGCCAACGACCCCTGGGGCGCGGGCAAGCAGATGGTCACCGAATTCGCGAAGGACCCCTCCGAAGGACTCGGCCGGCTCGTCCCCGACCTGGTCCTCACGGCCGCCACCGGCGGAGCCGGGGCCGGGGTCAAGGGAGTTCGGGCGGCGAAGGAGGCCGCCGACCTGGCCGCGGACGCCAACCGCGCCCGCAAACTGATCGACGACGCCCCCGAAGGCACCCACACCCGCCCCGACGCCGAACGCCCCACCGACGGCACCGACCCCGTCGACCTCGCGTCAGGGCGGATGTTCCTCCCTCAGACCGACGTGGTGCTGCCCGGCGTCCTTCCGCTGGTCTTCACGCGCCGCGTCGAATCCGGTTACCGGGCAGGGCGTTTCTTCGGTCCGTCCTGGTCCTCCACCGTCGACGAACGCCTGGAGATCGACGCCGCAGGAGTCGTCCATGTCTCCGCCGACGGACTCCTGATCACGTACCCCCACCCCGTCCCCGGCGTCCCCACACTTCCCGAGACCGGAACTACCCGCAGTCTGCTGGCCCGTGACGAAATCGGCGACTACACGCTCACCCACCCCGACACCGGGCTCGTACGGCATTTCGCCGCACCCGCCGGCGCCGAACCCGGTGACGACGGCGACGCCTGGCTCGTCCAGACAAGCGACCGCAACGGCAACACCATCACCGTCGACCGCGCCGACGGCGGCGTGCCCCTGGCGATGGTCCACTCAGCCGGGTACCACCTGCAACTGGCAACGGCCGACAGCCGAATCACCACGCTCGGGCTGGCCGCCACGGACGACGAACCCACCCAACCCGTCATGTCCTACGGCTACACGGACGGCGATCTGACCACCGTCACCAAGCCCTCCGGTGCCACCCTCACCTTCGCGTACGACGACCGCCACCGCGTCACCGCCTGGATCGACTCCAACCAGCGCCGCTACGACTACGTCTACGACGACCAGGACCGGGTCGTCAACGAGGGTGGCGAAGGCGGGCACGTCCAGCTCACACTCGCCTACAGCACCCCTGACCAGACCACCGGCCACCGCGTCACCACACTCACCACCGCCGACGGGCGCAAGACCCGCCATCTCATCGACACGGCCGGACGCGTCCTGGCCACCACCGATCCCCTGGGGCACACCACCCGCTTCACCTACGACACCCGCGGCAACCTCCTGACCCGCACCGACCCGCTCGGTCGCACCACCGCCTTCACCTACGACGAGGCCGGCAGGCTCTCCACACTCACCCGCGCCGACGGAAGCCAAGTACGCGCCGTGCACGACCCGTCGGGTCACACGACCGAGATCACCGCGCCGGGCGGTGCCCGGTGGCAGCAGGAGTTCGACGGGCGCGGCAACCGGACCGCGCTCACCGACCCAGCAGGACAGACCACTTGCTACAGCTACGACGCGTACGGCCGTCCAACCGCTGTCACCGACGCACTCGGCGCGGTGACGACCGTACGCTGCGACAGCGCCGGCCTGCCCGTGACGGTGAGCGACCCGCTCGGCGCAACGACCCGCTACGAGCGCGACGCCTTCGGCCGTCCCGTACGCGTCACCGACGCCGTGGGAGCGACCACCTGCTTCGAGTGGACCGCCGACGGCCAACTCGGCCGCCGTACCGGCCCCGACGGGGCCACCGAATCGTGGACGTACGACGGCGAGGGCAACTGCCTCGCCCACACCGACTCCCTCGACCGCACCACCCGCTACGAGTACACCCACTTCGACCTCCTCGCAGCGCGCACCGGCCCGGACGGTGCCCGCTACGAGTTCGGCCACGACGCGGAGCTGCGCCTCACCCAGGTGACCAACCCGCAAGGTCTGACGTGGAGTTACGGCTACGACGCGGCCGGCCGGGTCGTCACCGAGACGGACTTCGACGACCGCACCCTGCGCTACCAGCTAGATTCCCTCGGCCGAGTGACAAGCCGTACCACGCCGTTGGGCGAGGCCATCCGCTACGAGCGCGATGTCTCCGGCCGGGTGATCCACAAGGATGCGGCCGGCCGGACCACCACCTACGCGTACGACAACGCGGGCCGGCTTGTCCGCGCCGCAGGGCCCGACAGCGAACTGGTCTACCAGTACGACCGCCGCGGCCAGGTCAAGACCGAACTGGTCGACGGCCGCGCCACCACCTACACGTACGACGGCCTGGGCCGGCGCACCCGCCGGGTGACCCCCACCGGACTGGTCACCACGTACACGTACGACGTGGCCGGGCGTCTCGTACAGCAGAGCAGCGGCGGCCATGATGTGCGCTTCGATCGCGACGCGACAGGACGCGAACTGACGCGCCAGGTCGGGGAGATACTCACCTTCACGACCGCCTGGGACGCTGCCGGGCGCATGACCGGCCAGGAGATCTCCTCCGCCGGCCGCCGCCTCAACCGTCGCTCCTACGCCTATCGCGCCGACGGCAATCTGACCGGTGTCGACGACGAACTCTCCGGTTCCCGCCGCTTCGACCTCGACGTGGCTGACCGCGTGACCGGGGTCCAGGCGGACGGCTGGAGCGAGTCGTACGCGTACGACGAAGCCGGCAACCAGACCGCGGCCGCTTGGCCCGCGTCCATGCCCGGCCAGGAGACGACCGGTCAGCGCAGCTACACCGGCACCCGCATCACCCGCGCCGGGAACGTCCGTTACGAACACGACGCCGCCGGCCGCACCGTCCTGCGCCAGAAGACCCGGCTGTCACGCACCCCTGACACCTGGCGCTACGCATGGGACGCCGAGGACCGCCTCATCGGCGTCACCACCCCCGACGGCACCCGCTGGCGCTACCGCTACGACCCCCTCGGCCGCCGCACCGCGAAGCAACGCCTCGCGCCCGACGGCACGACGGTGGTCGAGCAGACGACCTTCACCTGGGACGGCACCACCGTCTGCGAAGAGACCAGCACCTCACCGGAGTTCGCCAACCAGATCGTCCTCACGTGGGACCACTCCGGCCCGCGTCCCCTGAACCAGACCGAACGCGTCATCGCGGCCGATGCCTCCCAGGAGGAGATCGACCGGCGCTTCTTCGCCATCGCCACCGACCTCGTCGGCACGCCCACCGAACTCGTCGACGAATCCGGGGACATCGCCTGGCGCACCCGCACCACCCTGTGGGGCACGACGACTTGGTCCCGCGCCTCCACCGCGTACACCCCGCTGCGCTTTCCCGGCCAGTACTTCGATCCGGAAACCGGCCTCCACTACAACTACTTCCGCCACTACGACCCGGAAACCGCCCGCTACCTCACCCCGGACCCCCTCGGCCTCACCCCCGCACCCAACCCTGTCAGCTACGTCTCCAACCCCCTGATGTGGCTCGACCCGCATGGCCTAGCACCCTGCTCTCCTGAGCAGGACCGCCGGCCTCAGCCCAAGCACGGCCCAGGAGAGGGAAACGACTGGGCCAAGAGCGTCACTCAACAGGGCAGGACAGACAATTCCAGGGTGATTTCAGGACACGGGTACTACGAATTTGGAGCCGGAGATATGCACGTACCGCCGGGGACGTGGCTCAAGTTCTACGTGGAGGACGGAGAACGACTCGGGGATGCATTCGCTCACGATATCGAAACCGGAGCGAATCATCCCGCCGTGGAGACGTTCGGTCCAGGAAAGAAACTCCCTGACTACACTGTCGACACCCCCAAGAATCTCGCGATCAGCAGCAAATCCATTACGGTCAACACGCCTACGAGGCTCAGCGAGATCATTACCGATAAAATGGGGGCGGTACATGTCCTGATCTGCCGCGAACACGTGAAACCCTGGTGAGGCAATGACCTACTATCCGGATCTCAGTCCGTACACTTACGACTCGTCCGACGAAAAAATGTTGAATATTGGCTGGCTTTCCCGGGAGCATCCTTTCAACACCGGTACCGCACCTCCCGGCCTGGTGGATTCCCTTGCCGAGATGGCGCGCGAATCGGTGAACGTGCAGCGAGGCATGCATTTCTGTGAGCTCTGTCCGGACTTTCAGACCGCCAGGGAAAACACTTCACGTGGCAACGTCTTCATCGGAAGCGGTGAGATTCGCATCACCGACCACGGCGGTATCACCTACGTGTCTCCGGCCATGGTCGTCCACTACGTCGAGCAGCACAACTACCTTCCGCCTGCCGACTATTGCAGAGCAGTTCTCGCGTCCGAGTAGCCCCTGCCGACACTTGAGGGCTGCCGGGCCGCCCTGAGGCCCGACACGACCGGGCCTCAGGGCCCAGTTCACACTGGGCTCGCCGACCTCTTAGGTCCGCACTCCACCACGCTCAGTCGCTGATGTTGGTGCGGTGCCAGTAGTAGAAAGATGCCCGGTGAGGGCCGTAGTCCGCGACGGTCCGGCCCTCTAGAGCCTTCGCCCGGTGACGGCGCGTCAGCGAAGTGGGCCGCCCCTGCGACCCCCGGCTGGAGCAGCGCGGCACCCTGCTTGTTGGCAGACAGGGGTGCGTTCGCCCATTCGCCCCTTGAGACACGGGGGTCGGGCCCCCCGTAGCCCAAGACGAACAGGTTCCCTCTGTTGAGGGACTGGACTGTCTGACGACCGCCGGCGCGGTCGAGAGCACTACTGCGCCATCCCCACAAGCCTTCGCTGCCCCCGAAGCCTGACGGTAATTATCGATAGGACTTCAATCTGCAGGCTGGTGTGAGACCGCCCGTCCGTTTTGGTTAGGCTGCGCCTCAGGGCGCGGCCCAGGAACGGCTTCCGCACGGCTGTTTGCCGTGCCACTCTGCTGCCGGAGAAGGTGGGAACTCGCGAGGTACTCAGCGGCAACACCGGTATGGGCGCCGAGATTTGTCATGGGCAGGTGTCCACAGCTTCCGCGGGAAACCGCCGGTACGTCAGTCGGGTAGCGCAATCCCTGCAACCGCCCCCGTCCGACAGCGCCCTTCCGGGACCCCGCAGCGCCCGCGAACACGGCCCTGTCTACGGGCCGGAGGCGGGCCGCTCATCGCCTTGCAGCCGTCTCGGCCAGGCACGCCACCGTAGACCGCATGTCGAATTCCCGTGCCTCGTGGCCGAGTTCAAGAGCGGGCGAAGATAGCTCCGCTGTCTGCTGAACTGGCATACGGGTGCACCACGAAGCGGTCATCGAGTGGTGTCGCCTTCGCCGTTGCGCAGCTATCGGGAGAAGGTCCGTCCCACTCGACGGGGAGGCCGGTGGCTGCCCCTCAGCGGCTTCTCAGAGTCGTACGCATCGCTTCAACCAACGTGCCCCGCGTCTCACGGGCGGCACGCCACGCCTTCCGGTACTCCTCCGAGTACGGGTCGTACCCAGCGACCACCGCGTCATAGAAATCGAGCATCGCGAGAGTCGCTTGGTCGGCCTTGGCGAGAATGAACACCGGTGCCACCAGCTCCAATTGGTGCTGGGCACTGTAGACACCGTACTCGCCGATCTCGATGTGTCCCCTACCCACGTGGCCCGAAGAAGGCTCGATCCGCGAGAAAGCGTCGCGCGCCCGAGCGAGGGCTGCGAGATACTCCATGAAGCAAGTGCGAAGCTCGTCGCGATCCCTCTCCGACCTCTCACCGCGCCACCGAATGCGGTCCGCGACAAGTGTGCTGCCCACGCCCAACACGGCGCCCACAGCAGCCGCCACGATCGCTGTCCACTGCATAACCGCCCCCATGTCGCCAGGACTGATCCTCCGCAGCTAGCCTCGCTGTCGTACCGCGGGAGGACACTCCCGGCAACCGCGTACTGCGAGTTGACTCAAGCCCGCCATCTTGCGGTCTCGCATTCCTGAGGCCGGAGCGCGCGTTCCGTTCTCGTCATTCGCTCCACGACGAATACTCAGCTCATCGACTTGAGTGGTCTTGGCTGTCTAGGGTATCTGTGGTGACGAGTTCGGAGCAGGAGAGTGTGACTGTCCGGAAGGCCGTGCTTGGCGACGGCGGTGCTTTCGCGTCCTCCTGGCTGCGCGACAAGTCGGTGGCCCCTGTGCCTGCCGGTTCCCAGATGGATGCGGCACTGAGCCGCCGGATCGAAGCCGGCTGCCGCGCAACCGGGTCAGCGCACATGCTCGTTGCGGACCTCTCCGGAGAGGTCGGTGCCCGCACCGTTCCGACGTCCCCGTTTCCCTCTGTCACGAGTCATGGGGCGATCCGGCCGCCTTCTCTGCTCGTTACGCCGGATCTGCGAGGAGCTGTTCTCTTCCCGGAAGCCGGTTACGCCCTCATCGCGGGTACCCCCGACTTCATGACGGCGGCCGTCGCCGAAGGCATCGACACGGCTCGTTCACGCTTCGGCCGTTACGCGCGCACCCTTTCCCGTCGGCACCCTGGGCTGTCCGGCGTGGCAGGCGCTTACCGCCCGGTGCACACGGCATGGTCCCACGTGGCGGACATTGATCCGGCGAGCGCGACGGCGCGCCAGTTGGCTCTCTTGGATGAGCTAAGGGATGGAACCCGCAGCGCACCCGACTTCGCACGTGAATGGTGGGAAGCCCGGCGCACTTCACAGGCGAACGGAGAACGGGTACGAGGATCGGTCGCCGATCTCCTGGACCGGGTGTTCATGATTCTTGAGAACTACTCGATCGACCCCGAACTGAGTGAACCCGGCGATCTTTCAGACGCTGAACTCCGCGACTTCGTCAGCGAGGTGTGGGACGCGTTTCGCCACGACAACGGCTCCTTCGGTAGCTGAGGATGGGGCACACCGCGGATTTCGGGGCCGACACCCTCCCCGTCGACGACGTTCCGGACTGGTTCAGGGCCGTAAGTTCCCCAGTCGGCGCACCGGCCACTGAGCTCGCGAGGAAAGGCCGCCGCGACGCCTACGTAGACCACATGAGCGGCAGGCCGTGGGAGCTACAGGACTGGCTCTACCGCTTCGACCCCGACGACGACTCCAGAGGCTGGGAGTGGTGGGACGACACACGGGCCGGCCCCTCCCGCGTTCATGTCTGGGTCGACAGTTGGGGAGAATCCTTCTTCGGCCGCCAGGACTTGCTCTGGGCCGCCTACACGGCCGGTGCCCTGCGTATCGAAGGACCCACCGTCGAACGCTCAGCCGCGTGGGCCGCGGAGTCCGCAGGCGGCACCTTCGCCGCGCGCTGACGGGGTATCCGGGCCGAGTTCGGGGGCGCTGCTGGGGAATGTGCGGTGGCTGCCCTCTTTCGCATGACGTGTCGAGCCATGACACTGGCGCGGTCGCGCTTCACCGACGTGTGTTCTGTCATGGACCTGATAAACCTGCTTGTGAGAGGACAAAGATGAACCCATCCCGCTCTTTCGACCGCCGAACCGTTATCCGGGGTTCGCTGGCAGCCGGCGTTGGTGCCGTGCTCGTTCCGACGGTCCTGTCGGGCGTCGCCCAGGCGTACACCTGGTCGCGCACGCTCAGCCAGGGGGCCACCGGCGCGGACGTGACCGAGCTGCAGATCCGGGTCGCGGGCTGGGCCGCGGACAGCCCGAGCCACAGCAGGGTCAGCGTCGACGGGAACTTCGGCGCCGGCACCGCCGCGGCCGTACGCCGGTTCCAGGCGGCGTACGGTCTCGGCGCCGACGGCGTCGCAGGACCCGCGACGCATGCGCAGCTCAACGCCCTTGAGCAGGCGGACGGTTCGACCGCGCACTTCAACTTCAGCGAGTTCACCGACCGGGTCAGCGGCACCTTCGCGGGCGGCAAGCTGAGCACCGCCGCCACCAAGGAGAACGCCCGGCGCGCGATGTACAAGCTCGAAGCGCTGCGCAAGAAGCTGGGCAACGTACCCGTCACGGTCAACTCCGGCTTCCGCAGCATCGCGCACAACTCCCAGGTCGGCGGCGCCAGCGACAGCATGCACCTCTACGGCACCGCAGCGGACCTGGGCGTCCCCGGCGTGGCCAACCGGACCGTCTACCAGAAGGCCGAGACCTGCGGTTTCTCCGGTCTCGAGACGTACACCGTCGACCACCAGCACGTCGACAGCCGAGCCGACCTCGGCCGGGCCTGGTGGTGGCAGGACGGCACGATCTGACGCTCCCGAGCCCTCCTCTGCCCGGCCACCACTCCCCGGCCGGGGAGTGGTGGGTCCGGCGGGCGTTGTCGTACCCCCGGTGTAGCGTCCTGGCCGGTGTCGGACTTCATGCTCACGGGTTGACGGAGGGGTGCGGATGGCTGGTACGACGGGGGTGTCCGTGGTGGTGTCCCGCCGCATCGACGTCCCGGCGGGGGACATCTTCCGGATCCTGGCCGACCCCGGACGGCATCTGGAGCTCGACGGCTCCGGGATGCTGCGAGGAGGCGTGCGCGGCGGCGTGGTCTCGGGCGTCGGGGACGTCTTCGTGATGCGGATGCACAACGAGCGCCACGGCGACTACGAGATGCGCAACCACATCGTCGAGTACGAGCCGGACCGCCGCATCGGCTGGGAGCCGCAGCCCGGTCGCGGCCATCCGGACGCCGACGGGGGCGAGGCCGCGTGGGGCCATCGGTGGATCTTCGACCTGCTCCCGGACGGGCCCGGGGCGACGGTTGTGACCGAGATCTTCGACGGTTCGCGGCTGCCGGAGGAGAAACGCGACGAAGTGAAGAGCGGGCGTGACTGGTGGCAGACCCAGATGGCGCGCACCTTGGAACGCCTCGCCGAGCTGTGCCGCCCGACCGGGGCGCCCGATGGACGCTGAACTCGGCGCCCTCAAGGGCGCCTTGGACCGCCAGCGCGCACACGTGCTCGGGATCCTCGACGGGCTCTCGGAGGACGAGCTGCGGCGGCCTGTGCTGCCCAGCGGCTGGTGCTGCCTCGCTTTGCTGCGCCATCTCACCCTGGATGTCGAGCGCTTCTGGTTTCCCGGGGTGATCGCGGGCGATCCTGAGGTGGCCGGACAGCTCAAGGCGGGCGCGGAGGCGCACTGGTACGTGCCCGAGGGGATGAGCGCCGAGGAGGTCTTCGCCGACTACCGTACGGCCGTGGCCCGCGCGGACGCCGTGCTCGCCGCCGCGAGACCCGAACAGGAGCCCGCCGCCTGGCCCGTGGAGATCTGGCCGACCTGGCGGCTGCCGGACGTACGGCACATCCTGATCCACGTCCTCACCGAAGTCGCCTGCCATGGTGGCCACTTGGACGCGGCACGCGAACTGATCGACGGCAGAGTCTGGCTCGGCGGCAATCCGTACGCCGGCTAGGTGTCGTGTGGGCGGGCTGGTTTCGCCGGGCCGGTTTCGCCGGGTCGGTTTCGCCGGGTCGGTTTCGCCGGGCTCGTTCGCCGGGCTCGTTCGCCGGGCTGGTTTCGCGGGGCCGGTTCGCGGGGCCGGTTTCGCCGGGCTCTTCAGGTCTCGGTGACGGGTGGTTCGGGTGGCTGGGGCACCCCAATAGAGTGTTGGCTCCAGAATTTGGTAAATTGGTGGTATGGAGAGCCGTACCACCACGCAGCGCCTGACCCCCAAGGGGCGGGCGACCCGGGATCGTATCGTGGCCGCCGCTGCCCGGCTGATGTTCGAGCGGGGTGTGGCGGGGACCAGTACCGAAGACGTACAGAAGGCGGCCGGCGTCACCAGCCCGTCGCAGATCTACCACTACTTCGGCGACAAGAAGACGCTGGTCCAGGCCGTCATCACGTACCAGACCGAGTACGTGCTCGCCTTCCAGCGGCCGCTGCTCAGCCGGCTGGACAGCTTCGAGGCGCTGGAGGCGTGGCGTGACGCCATCATCGAGGCGCAGCGGGCGAACGGCTGCGAGGGCGGCTGCCCGATCGGGTCGCTGTCCGTGGAACTCTCCGACCGCGACCCGCAGGCCCGCGCCCAGCTCGCTGCGGGGTACGGCGAGTGGCAGGACGCGATCCAGGCGGGGCTCCAGGAGATGCAGAACCGGGGCGAGTTGCGTCCCGACGCCGACCCGGAGCGGCTTGCGCTGGCCACGCTCACCGCGTTGCAGGGGGGCCTGCTGATGACCCAGGCCCGCCGCGACACGATCGCGCTGGACGCCGTCCTGACCGCGATGATCGAGCGGATCCGCTGCCACGCCGTGAGCTGAGCCGTTCGTCGGCGGCACGAGCCGAAGTAACCCCCTGAACGTTTGACAGCGTCTCTGCGGCGACTCAAAATAGAGGGAGCACTCTAAAAACGTGACGGAAGGCAGAACGATGGAACTCAACGATCAGGTCGCACTCATCACCGGCGGCACCGCCGGTATCGGCCTCGAAGCCGCCCGCCTCTTCGCCGGGGCAGGCGCGACCGTCGTCATCTCCGGCCGCGACGCCGAGCGCGGCGCCAAGGCCGTCGCCGACATCGGCCAGGGGCCCGGAACGGTCCGTTTCGTGGCCGCCGACCTCGCCGACCTGCGGTCGGTCGAGGCGCTGGCCGAAGCGGCGGGGCCGGTGGACATCCTCGTCAACAACGCCTCCGCGTTCCCGGTGGCGCCGACCGTCGAGCAGGACGTCGCCGGCTTCCAGCGGATGTTCGACACGAACGTGCGCGGCGCGTTCTTCCTGACAGCCGCGCTCGTGCCCGCGATGCTGGCCAAGGGCAGCGGCAGCATCGTCAACGTCACGACCATGGCCGCCTCGATGGGCGTCCCCGGCGCCTCCGTCTACAGCGCCACGAAGGCCGCCCTCGCGTCGTTCACCCGCACCTGGGCGGCGGAGTTCGGCCCGCAGGGCGTACGGGTCAACAGCGTCGCCCCCGGCCCGACCATCACCGACGGCGTGCTCGCCGAGTGGGGCGACGGCGTCGCCGAACTCGGCAAGGGCCTCCCCCTGCGCCGTACCGCCACCCCCGTCGAGATCGCCGAGGCCATCTACTTCCTCGGCTCACCCCGCGCCAGCTACCTCACGGGCTCCACCCTCGCCGCCGACGGCGGCGGCACCGCCGTCTGAGGATCACGTCAGGCCGGGTCGGCGGCGTTCTGCGCGGCCGCCGCGAATGCCTCGTTGCCCTGCTCAGCCGCCGCCGGGGCCATCCACATGACCTGCCAGCCGTGGCCGTCCAGGTCGAAGAAGCTGCGCGAGTACATGAAGCCGTAGTCCTCGGCACCGTCCGCCTCGGTGGCGCCCGCCGCGAGTGCGGCGGCGCTGACCGCGTCGACCTCTTCGCGGGACGACGCGCTGAAGGAGTACAGCGCCAGCACGTGCGTGGTGGGATCGGCGATCGGCAGCTTCGCGAACTCCGCGAACTTCTCGCGGGTGAGCAGCATGACGAAGGCCTGCTCGCCGACCAGCATGCAGGCGCCGGACTCGTCGGTGAAGTTCGGGTTGAAGCTGAACCCGAGCTTCGCGAAGAACGCCTTGCTGCGGGCGAGGTCAGCTACGGGCATGTTCACGAACAGCATGCGGCCGGCGTGTGCGGGAGTATTCATGTCGGGTCTCCGGTCATTGGATCGACGGCGCCCGATGGCGCTCGATGGTGTACGTCCTGTGAGACCGGCCCGACCGGCGGAACTCATCGGTGCGCCTTCGCTTGCCGCCCGAACGGCCGCGACCGACGTCAGTGACCCCCTTACGCGGGAACGAGCCGATCACCGGACACGGTCAGTCGGTGGCGGGGGCGGACGTGTGTGGCATCTGGGCCGGCAGCAGTGTTCTCGCTACGCGCGGCGGGCCGTGACGAGCCAGGCGTGCGAGTCGAAGAAGACGCCGTCGCCGGTGTCGTGGGCCGCGAGGGTGGTGTGGAGTCGGGTGCGGGCCTGGGCGGCTGTTGGGGGGTCCAGGTCGGCGAGCAGGTCCTGGAACTTCAGCAGCCGGAGCACGCTGTCGAGCGCGGTGGCGGTGTCCGGGCCGTAGTAGACGGGTTCGTGTACGTCGGTGAACGTGACGTCCGTGAAGCCCGACGCCGTCAGGATGTCTGCCGTGCTGGTCGGGTCGGCCAGTGAGAACGCGTTCGGTCCTGAGGTGGCAGGGGTGGCCGCGCCGGTGAGGCTCCCGCGGATCGCCGACGCCCATTCGTTGCGGTCGCGGTCCTGCCAGACCAGCAGCACCAGGCGCGCCGCCGGGCGCAGCGCGCGGCCGACATTGGTGAACGCGGCGACCGGGTCCGCGAAGAACATCGTGCCGAACCGGCTGACGCAGACGTCGAAGTACGCCGGTTCGAAGCCGTGGACCTGGGCGTCCGCCTGCTCGTACGTGGCGTTGGACGGCCCTTGCTCGTGCGTGAGTTGACGGGCCCGTGCCAGCATCGGCGCCGAGATGTCGACGCCCAGCGCGCTTCCGTCGACCGCGGCGCGGGCCGCGTCGCGCGTGGTCCGGCCCGTGCCGCAGCCGATGTCGAGCACACGGTCGCGGGGGCCGACGCGGGCAGCCGCGCGGAAGTGTTCGTTGTACCGCCGCAATTCCGCGTCGTAGTCGAACAGTTCCGGCCGGCCCGCTCGCTCCTCGGGGGTCCCGGTCATCGATCTCCTCCGTACGAAACAACGCGGCCCCTCCGGGCGAACGTCAAGCGTTCGCCCGGAGGGGCCGGTCCGGTTGGTTCAGTTGGTTCAGTTGGTTCAGTTGGTTCAGTTGGTTCGATGGTACGTCGTGGTCAGCGGACCAGCGGGCTCCTCGGTTCCAGCCACGGCGGGGTCGGCACACTGAGTCCATGGCCGCCGCCTATGCCGGACAGGCCGGGCAAGCCGGGTCCCGCGACGGCCGCGTGACCGCCGGTGTCGCGGTCCGTCAGCGCGAACCCGACCGTGTAGGTCCGGGTCGCCGAGCCGTTGGCCGAGGTCACCTTGATCGTACGGGTGGTGAAGCGTGACCCGTTCGACGAGAGGACCGTGCTGCCGTCCGTGACCTTCACCCGCGCGCCGGGCACGGCCGGTGCGGCGGAGACGGCCGGGATCCGCGTGTTCTTCGGCCAGTCGACCACGTACGTCGACACGTTCGGGTCGAAGCCGTCGATCGCCGCGCCCCCGACGGTGATCGCCTTCGCGTCCGCGGCACTCGCCTTCGTCGCGTCCGGGAAGTTCTTGACCGTGACCGACCCGTTGGCGTTGACGACCACGTGCGCCGTCATCGCCGCCGCCAGGTTGATCCGCTCCCAGCTCGCCCCGCCGTCCCCCGTGAGGTCGAGCGGGTACCCCGAGTCCGTGGCCGTCTGCTCCAGGATCTGGGTGCGCTGCTCGGTGGTGAGGTTCGGGAACGCGGTGATCAGCAGGGCCGCCGCGTCGGACGGCGCCTTGAGTGCCTGCCCCGACTTCCCCACCTGGGAGAAGCCGTACGTCATCCGCCGCGTGTACAGGTCGACTTGCTGCGTCCCGTTCAGGCCGCCGTACGAGTCGCCGGCGCAGGCAGCAAGCGTGTCGCCGTACCCCTCCTTCGCGCACTGCGCGAGCAGCACGTTCTCCATCTCGGTGTGGGCCTGGGTCAGCAGCTTCGCGAAGTCGGGATCCGCCCAGCGGTGGGCGACGGTCGCCTGTCCCGCGATACGGCCGCCCATGACGTCGAGCGGGTAGTGGAACCCGAGGACGATGCGGTTGTCCCCGTACTCCGAGGTGCGCGCGAGGATCGACGGCGCCAACTCCGGCAGGAGCGTGGCGAGTACGGTCCCGGCCTCGTAGCCGCCGTACGTGTGGCCGCTCGGGTACGAGCCGCTGGTGGCGAGGCCGCTGTACGAGCCGTCCTGCGACTCGTAGATGTCGCCGCCGTCACCGACGAACCCGAGCCGTACGTACGGGCGCTGGTAGCCGTAGTGGTTCTTCACCGCGTCGACCTTGTCGAGGTTCTGCGTGACGCGGCCGAACAGGGCGTTGGTCTTGGGCAGTTGGCCGCCGCTCAGCGCGTCGCTGTAGATCTTGCCGAGCCGGGAGCCGAGGCCGTCGGCCATCGTGACGGTGGCGCTGTTCGTCGCGTCGACCTCGGCCCTGTCCACCTCCTTCTGTGTGGCCGCGTTGTTGATGCGGACCGCGATCTGGTCGTTCTCGGCGCTCGGTTCGGTGCCGTTGGGCACCTTGGTGTTGGCGCCGAGGATGTCGGAGCTGAGGTCGTCGAAACCGTTGAGCAGGCTGTTGAAGTAGTCCGTGCCGTCGCCCTCGCCCGGCCACTTGTCCGACGCGTAGGCCGCGTTCAGCGTGTCGTCCGGGAACGGGGACGGTTCGTACGTCGGGTCGTACGTCGAGTCGTACGTCGAGTCAGAGGTGGTCCGTCCCGTCGCTGACCCGGTCGCCGCGGCATCCTCCGACGTTCCCGCCAAAGTCACCGCCGTGACCCTCGCCGTCTGCGCCTTCGCCTTGCCCGTCGTCGTCAGCAGCGCCGTGTCAGCCGTGGCCGGCACATGCGCCGTGGTCCCGTCGCCGAGGGCCACGGTGTAGCCGATGATCGGGAATCCGCCGTCGCCCGCGGCCCGCCAGGTCACGCGGACCTGCTTGCCGTCGGTGAGCACACCCGCCACCCGCGGCTGCTGCGGCTTGCCGCCGCCGGTCACCACGGGTGCCGTCGCGGCGCTCGGGCGCGAGGCGCCGACCTTGTTCACCGCCGCGACGCGTGCCGTGTAGGACCGGCCCGTCCGCAGCCGGGTGAACGTCGTGCTGCGGCTGTTCGGCTCGCGGATCTCGACCTGGTGGCCGTCGCTGAGGCTGATCCGGTACCCCGTAAGGGGTGACCCGCCGGTGTCGGCCGGCGCCGACCAGGCGACGGTCACACTGGAGCCGGACGACGTCGCCGACACCGCGTCGGGCGCGGCCGGGACCGACTTGGGCTTCGACTTGAGCGCGGACATCGCGTGGTCGAGGGCCGTGTACCGGGCGGTGAGGGTCTTGTCCGCTGCCGCGTCGTCCGCGACCGTGGCCTTCGCCGCCGCGAGTGCCGTGCTGAACGCCTTCCACGACGCGTCCGTGTAGCGGTCGTTGGTGAGGGCGGACGCGGTCGTGACCAGGTCCTCAAGACGCAGCCTCGGCAGCGGGACCAACTGCGTGGCGGACAGGGTGAGACGGCGCGTCTGGGTGTCGACTTCGAGCTGCGTCGCGTCGTCCGCTTCGACGAGGGCGCGTGCCGCCGCGAGTTCGCGCAGGTACACACCGAAGTCGATCGCGTTGTAGCGCTCAGCGTCGCCGGAGACTCCCGCGTACTGGTCGATCGCCTTCCGCAGGGCGGACTTGTCCGTGACGGCGGGTGCTTCGACGTGGTCGAAGGTGATCCGGGCCAGATTCGCGACGTACGGGTGGGCGGCGTCCGGGGTCGTCGTCAGCCGCAGATGGACGGCGTGCTTGCCGGTGATCGCCGTGGGCAGGGTCAGGCTCGTCGTCCCTCCTGACGACCACGCGCTGCCCGTGACCGGGAGCGGTACGGTCGCGTAGGGCGTGCCGGGGTTGGCGGCGTCGAAGGCGTCCAGGTAGAGCTGGACGGCCGAACCGGTGCCGCAGCGGGCGGAGTTGTTGGCGTAGGCGATCGTCACGGTGCTCTTGGCGGAGCTGCCGAAGTCGATGTCCCCGTAGTCCAGCCAGGCTCCGTCGTACGTGCCGCCGAGGTCGGTGGTGGCACCCGACCCGCTCCAGCCGACCGGCTCGCTCTTGAGCCCGCCGCCGCTGTTCGAGCGGAACGCGGTGGCGTCGAAGCCCACGGGGGCGTCGGCGTCCTGCGTCAGGGTCAGCCCGTAGATGTTGCCCACGTAGGGCTGGGCGTCCGTCTGGGTGGTGGAGACGAACGCGGCGTACACGTCCTGGACGCCGGTGAAGACGGCCGGGTCGAGCCGCACGCTTTCCGTGGCGACGGTCCCCCAGCCCGAACCGCTGTAGTCCAGGGGGATGTTGACGCTCTTCGGGCCGTCCTTCGAGCCGAGGTGCAGCTCGATGTGCGAGTCCGAAGCCGCGCGCGACTGGGGCTTGTCATAGCGGACGGTGACGGTGTCGGCGCCGTCGCGCAGATCCGTGTTCTTCCACTCGGCCCACGCGCCGTTCGTCACGTTCTCGAAGATGCCGTTCGAGAGGTTGAGCGGCGACGAACCGCCGCCGGTCGTGGTGGTGTTGGCCGTGGTCAGCGTGGCGAGCGTGGTCGTCGGCGACGCGGAGACCTCGTACGGCGAGAACTGGTACCAGTCGAAGTTCGACACCCACTCCTGGCCCGAAGGGGCGTGGAACACGAACGTCGCGCTCTTCGCCGCCAGCAGGGCGTCCGGGTCGGTGACGGCCGCCTGCACCGTGGCGTAGTACTGCCAGCCGCCGGTGCCGGGGAGCTGGACGGTGGCGACGACGGGGCCGTCGGCCGCGCCCGCGTGGATGTCGACGCTGCTCGGCTTCGCGTCCGTCGCCACCGAGTTCGCGTAGCGGACCGACACGCTCTTCGGCGCGACCCCGCCGAAGTCCAGCTTGTTGTACCGCTCCCACGCCCCCTCGGTGACGCCGCCGAGGTCGCCGTCCGAGTAGTACGCCTCCTTCACGAGGCTGGGGCCCTCCATCTGCGCGGGGTTCTCGGCCTGTAGGACGGCGTAGCCGCCCTCGTCGACGGTGAGCCCGTCGACGGCCGAGCGCAGGGCGTCGTCAGCGGCCATGAGCGTGCCCGACGCTGACGTACCGTCAGCGAGGGCCGTTCGCGCGCGTTCGAGCGCCGACCTGAACAACGTCCAGGAGCCGTCCGAGTAGTTGTCGCCGCGTACCAGGGACGCCTGGTCGACAAGTGCGGCAAGGGCCTTGCGGTGCACGGCGGCTGCGGAGATGAGGAGCGGGTCGGTCGGGGACACTCCCGTGCCGCGCACGGTCGAGGCCCGCGTCCCGCGCGAGAACGCCGCGTCGTGGAACGTGATGCCGAAGCGCGCGTCCACCGTCGCCTTGCCGCTGAGCGACAGCGTCGCCGTACGCGAACCGGTGACGCGGAGGTCGGCCGTGACACCGCCCGGCAGGCCGGTCACGACCGCGGCCCCGGTCCTGGTGAGGCTGGTGCCGTTGCGGGCGGCGAACGACGCGGGGCCGTCCAGGGTCAGCTTCACGCTGCCGTTGAGGGTGCCGTCCGCCGAGGTGGCCACGGTGCCGGGCCGCGCGGAGACGACGGTGTCGCCCTTGCCCGGCCCTGAGTCGCCGCCCGTGTCGCCCGCGTCGGTGTTCAGCGAGTACGCGGGGGCCGTGCGCGCGCCCCACTGGGAGGGCTTGGACCCCATCGTGAAGTCCAGGGTGCCGCCCGCGATGATCTGCGAGTAGTCGAGCCACGTGTTGTCGAACCGCTTGCCGTTGAGGGTGGCGCTCTGCACGTAGTAGTTGCTCGGCGATACGCCATCGGCCTTCACCGTGAACTGACTGCCGTTGGCATAGGTGATCGTGGTCGAGTCGAAGAACGGGCTGCCGATCTGGAACTGGCTGGAACCGGCGGTCACCGGGAACAGGCCCAATGCCGCGCCGACGAACATCGTCGACATGGTGCCGGCGTCGTTGTCCATGGTCGGCAGGAAGCCGTTCGGCGAGAGCTTGTAGACCTGGGTCTTGACCGGCGGGGTGAACTCGCCGCCGGAGCTGGGGGCTTCGTTCGTGGAGCCCGTCGCGATGTAGCGGTTCCAGGTCGTGCCGGTGTAGATGGCGCGCACCCACTTCTGCGTCAGGCTCGGCTCGCCGACGTAGTTGAAGAGGTACGGGGCCTGGAGGTCGATCTCGTTCGCGTTGGAGTGCAGCATGGTCGAGCCGTCGTCGGCGGTGGAGTCCTCGCCGAACATGTGCTTGACGGCGGCCTTTCCTGCCTTCGGGCCGCCCATCGCCTCGATGAGGCCGCCCATGTCGTAGGCGTCGTACCAGTGGTACTGCCACAGCGTGCCCTGGTAGAGGCCGGCCGCCTCGAACTTCTCGTAGTCGGCGCTCTGCCAGTCACCGCCCGTGGCGCGCGGGGTGAGCAGACCGACTTCGGTGCCGTCGGCGGCCTTCCAGGCGCCGGACTTCACGAGGTTGTCGATCGCCATGGTCGACTGGTCGCGCAGCTTCTTCGCGTCCGCCTTCTTGCCGAGCGCGTCGGCGACGACGGCGAGCGCCCACTGGTCGTAGCCGCGCTGGACCGTCGTACCGGGATCCCCGCTGACGTACCCCTGGCGCAACTGCGCGCCCGTGTAGTACCCGCTGTACGACAGCAGCGCCGGGTACGCCTCGTCGAGCCGGTCGAAGTTCTTGTACCCCTTCGACAGCGCGTCGGCGACCAGCACGGCCGAACGCTCCCACCGCACGGTCGGGACCGAGTGGGTGATGCTGCCGAGGCTCTTGCCAGAGGCGCGCGCGTCGGCGAACAGCACGATGAGCGACTGGATCATGTCCCGGTAGGTGGCCGGGTCGATGTACGCCTCGACGGAGTACTTGCGGAAGTCGTCCCAGGTGGACCAACCGTCGTAGTACGTGAAGCCGTTCGCCTTGTGCACCGCGCCGTCGGCGCCGCGGTACGTACCGCTGGTGCTGGTGGCGTTCACCGGCAGCGCGTACATGCGGTACAGGTGGGTGTAGAACTCCTTGGTGAGCGTCGACCCGGGGTCGGACTTCGCCGACGCGCGCACGGCGACCGCGCCGAGCGCGCTGTTCCACTCCGCCTTCGTCCGGGCGCGCGCCTGGTCGAAGGTGAGGCCGCCGACCTCGTTGCGCTGGTCGGTGACGGCCTGTTCCGCGCTGATCGGCGAGAGCGTGATACGCAGCTCGATGTCGTTGCCCGCGGACTTGTCGAACCCGAGGACGGCGCCGGTGTCGGACCCGTCCTGCGTGGCCGCGTCGCTCAACTTGCCGTCGCCGCCCCAGCTCTTGAGGGAGGTGACGGGGGCGTTCGTGGTGGCGTTGTAGTACATCTGGTACGAGGCGCCGTTGAACGATCCGGCGACGAGGCCGGTGATCGAGGTCGTCCCGTCGGGGAGCGTCGTCGCCTTCAGGGTCGAGCGGGTGCGGCTCGTGTAGTTGTTCGCGAGGTCGAGGACGAGTTCGGGCTCCGACCCCGCGGGGAAGCTGTAGCGCTGCAGCGCCGTGCGCGTCGTCGCGGTCATCTCGGCCTTGACGGTGCCGGAGTCCTGCTTCACCGCCGACCCGGTCCCGGAGATGGCGCCGAGGCCCACCTGGTAGGAGCCGGGCGTCGCGCTCTCGTCGTCGTGGCTGTACGGGTGGGCGTACGTCCCGGCGGCGGGCCTGCCGTCGTATTTCACGGACGTGGGGACGACGAGCAGGTCGCCGCCGCCGCCCGAGCCGCCGACGCCGTCGAGGTTCGTCGCGGTGAACCCGGCGATGTGGTCCTCGTTGTAGTCGTACCCGGAGTGGTTGCGGTTCGGCGTGGTCATCGGGTTGACCTTGGCCAGGCTGTGCGGCGCCTGGGCGCCGGGCAGGTCGTTGCCGTCGTCGCCGGCGGTCGAGACGAACGGGTCGACGAGTTTGGTGTAGTCCGTACCGCCGGTGGTGCCGGGGGACTTGGTGGTACCGGGGGACTTGGTGGCGGACGTGGGCTTGTTCGCGGCGGCCGCGGCGGCCGCGGCGGCGGTGCCGGCTCCGGCGAGCGCGCCGAGACCGAGCGCGCCGCTCAGCAGTACGGCGACCGTGCCGCGCAGTTGCCGGTGCCGTCTTCGGGTGGTGCGCGGAACAACCGCGCGGGGCAAGGGAGTTCGAGATCTGATGGGCACGTAACCTCTCCAGTGTCGTATTGCGTCCGCACAGTCCGCCCCACAAGAGGAAGACAACGTTGTCAGACTAAACACCGGAACGTGCGGAGCAAAGGCGGAAGTGGACGCACGGGATCGCGCCCGTGGCGTTCACGACCGTGCGCCATCAGACAGGGAAAAGGAATACAGCGGGCAAACAGAACTCGCACAGCAGATGCGCGCCGGCGGCCTTCCGGCCCGGCCGGGCCGCCACGGGCCTGACCGCTGCCGTCGCGGCCAGGCACCTCCGCCGTTCCCCCGTTCCCCCCGTCCCCCTGCCCCCGGTCCCTCTGCCCCGCGTCCCCCTGCACCGCGTCCCCCTGCACCGCGTTCCGCGTCCCGGTCAGAGCCAGGACTCCCAGATGCCGTAGGCCGTCGACCGGGTCACGACCTCGGCGCCCGAGGCGTCCAGGCGTACGACGCGGTAGTAGTACAGGCCGAGCAGGTCCTCGTACACCGTGGTGTCCATCCAGAACGCGGTGTTGCCCGGCGCGCCCTCGGCCACCGTGACGTAGCCGGCCGTGGCGGGGTCCCAGCGCTCCACCCGGTAGCTCGCGAACCGCGAGCAGTCCCCGAGGCCCGAGCTTTCGGAGCAGCCGGTGCGCAGCTCCGGGTACCGGTCCTCGCGGACCGCGGTCTCCGTCCAGCCCGGCGGCCGGGTGTCGGGCAGGGCCACCGCGACCTCGGCGGGACGGAGTACGTCGAGTGCCTCGTCGTCGTACTGGAGCCGGTCGTCCGTGGCGGCCACCTTGTAGACGTGCGTCGCGCCGTCGGGGACGGTCGGGCAGAGGATCTCGGTCCTGGCCAGCGAACTGCCTGTCCAGCAGTTCTCCTGCCAGACCGTCGCACCGCTGTCCGGGTCGGTGACGCCCTGCCACACGTGGTAGCCGGTCACGTCGTCGTCGGCGGGCGGCGTCCAGGTCAGCCGGACGCCGAGCGGGACGCGTTCCGCGGCCAGGTCCCGCACCGGCGCGGGGCGCACGGTGTCCGGGGTTGTCTCCGTGGCGGCCGGGCCGGGCTGCGAGCGGTGCCCGTACCGGTCGGTCGTCACGACCTGGTACTCGTACGTCGTCTCCGACGCGCCCCGGACGTCCCAGCAACTGCCGTTGACTTGCTTGCGCGCGGACCAGGGGGCGTCGTCGTCCGCCCAGGTCCAGTACGTGTCGGGGTCCGTCAGCGGCTGGTCGACCGAGGTGAACGGCTTGCACTTGTCCACGACGCTGGTCTCGCCGGTCGCGGTGTCGGTGCGGACGATCGTGTACGCGGGAAGGGGCTTTTCGTCCACGGTCCACGGGTCGACACCGCTCCACGCGACCATCACGCCCTCGTCGAACCGGTGCGCGGTGGTCTTGAACACGGGGATCGCGTCCGGCCGTTCGGCCATCCTTAGGGTGATCTCCACCGGCGCTGCGGCGTTCCCCTTGGCGTCCACCGAACGCACCGCGTACCGGTAACTGTCGGCGACGGCGGCCAGTTGGCGCGGCACCACGTCGGTCTGCGCGGGGCCGGCGCCCTCGGGCAGCGCGTCCTGGTAGCCGCCGGCCGCGGGGTCGTACTGGAGCACCTGGTACGAGGCGGCCCCGGTGACGGGCGACCAGAGCAGATGCGGAACGCCCGACCGGTACTCGGTGCGGAGCTGTGTGACGGCGGCCGGCGGGGTCAGGTCGGAGGTGGTGAACGTGGTGGCGGCCGAGTACGCCGACCAGTTCCCGGCGGCGTCCCGGGCCCGGCCCCGGTAGGTGACCTTGCTGCCGTCGGCCGGATAGCCGGTGTCGCAGATCGCGCCCCTGGCACCGGAGTAGACGGTGCTCCAGCGGTTCGTCGCGGCGTCGAGGCGCTGCATCTCGTACCAGGCGATGTCGGCGGCGTTCGCCGGGGTGGTGACCAGTTGGGGGGCCGCGAAGGGCTGGTCGGACGGGCACGCGTCCCACTCGACGAACGGCGCGGCGGGCGGTGTCTTGTCGACGGTGGTGACGAGCTGGTCGGCGCTGCCGCCGGAGACGTTGCCCGACTTGTCGACGGCCCGCACCTCGTAGTAGTAGCCGGCGCCGGTCTTCGGCAGCGAGCTGTCGGTGTACGACGTGGCGGTGGTCGTCACGAGCGGCTTGCTGCCGTACGACGAGCCCTTCAGCCGCCGGTAGACCCGGTAGTTCGCGAGGTCCAGCTCCTTGTTCCCCGACCAGGCGAACTTGGCGGCGCCGGTGGCGGTGGAGTAGGAGACGACGGCGCCCGTCGGGGCGAGCGGCTTGACCTTGTCGACCCCGACGGAAGTGCGCGGCGCGTAGGCGTACTTGACGTTGGCGGTGCCCGTCCAGTTGACGAAGTCGACGCGGAGCGTGTGCTTGCCGCTGGGGATCGTCACATTGACCGTCTTCTTGACGGTCGAGGAGACGTTCTTCCACACGTCGACCTTGCGGACGTTGTCCACGTAGACCCGTACGCCGTCCTGCGCGGAGACCGTGAAGGCGAAGGGGCCGCCGGAGCCGAAGTCCCGCGTCACCGACCAGCGCACACCGAAGTTGTTGGACGGTACGCCGGGTACGGGCGCGCCCGTACCCCAGTTCTGGTCGATCGCGGAGTCGCAGTCCGTCTTCTTCGGTGTGCCGGAGAACGTGGTGTTCGCGAAGAACTGCCGTTGGAAGACGGGGGAGGCGCAGCTCACCGCGGCGGAGGCGGGTACGGCGGTGGTGCAGAGCACTCCCCCTGCCGTAGCCAGAACCAAGGCGGCGGCGGTGGTGCGTCTGGCTGGATTCATCGAGTCCTTCAGTCCTGGTCGGCGACAGATGTCGATCAGACGTTGCAGAACAGGACCGGCAAGAAGGTCTGTTGGTTGTATGAATTTTTAGTTGTACGGGCTATCGGTTTCTCCGGACTTCAGCAGGTCACCGCGGTCGGCAGCGGTCAGGGTGCGCAGTCGGCAATCAGCGTGCCCAGCATGCCGCCGGCCGCGGCTACGACGGACCCGTACAACAGCGATGGCACGTAGGGAAGTTCGCCGGTCGTGCCGCGCATCATCGGGATCAGCGTGGCCGCGGCGATAGCCGAGCCGAGGACGACGCCGACCGCGGCGACCAACAGGCCCTCCCAGCGCAGCATCTGGAGCACCTGGCGCCGGGTGGAGCCGACGAGGCGCAGGGTGCCCAGCTCGCGGCGGCGGTCCAGGACCGTCATCAACAGGGTGTTGACGGCGGCGATGGCGGCGAAGCCGCCGAGGACCGCGGCCATCATGTTGTTGGTCCAGGCGCCCAGCTTCGCGTCGAGGTTCTGCTCGGTGGCGTAACCGGACGCGTCGGTGACGTCGCCGAGGGCGGTCAGCGGCTTCTCCGAGCCGCCGCGGACCAGCAGGGTGCCGTCGAAACCCGAGGTGACGTGCCCGGCCAGGGCCGCCCGGTCCATGGTCACGGTGGCCAGGCCGAGGCCGCGGCCGTAGACCGCGACGACCTCGGGGGCGGCATTGGTGCCGTCGGGCAGGAAGAGCGGCAGCCTGTCCCCCACGCCGAAGTCGCGAGGGTCCGGTCGACGGCGATACGGTCGGCGCCGAGCCGGTCGAGGCTGCCTTCGCGTACGTCCAGGTCCTGCACCGCGGCCAGTTGGGCACCGGAGCCGGTGACGCCCTGCGTCGCCGCGCCGAGCATCGACGTGAACTCGCCCGAGCCGACCGGCACGAGCACCTGCGTGTTCAGCAGGCCGACGGCCGCGTCCACACCAGGCGTACGGGCGGCTTGCGCCACCGCGCCCACCGGGAGCCCGGCCGGGTCCTTCACCACATGGTCCGCCGTGATGCCCGCGCGCAACTGCTCGTCGGCGACGTGGTTCTCGCTCGTGTGCATGAAGACGAGCGTCGAGGCGAAGGCCATGGCGAGCACGATCGGAGTGATCGCGGAGGCGAGACGGCGGGCGTTGGTACGGGAGTTGGCGGCGGCGAGCTGCCCCGCCGGGCCGGCCCCGCGCAACGGGAGGCCGAAGAGGCCCGCGCACAGCCGAGCCACCAGCGGCCCGAGCAGCGCGCGCGGGCGTTTCTCCTCCACCGGCGTCCTGGCCTCCACGCCTCCACCCTATGCGGGGCAGGACTGCGACAGCGGACGGCAATCAGGGACAACTGGCGACGAACTTCTTTCTTCGCACAATCGGCCACACGGCTCCCGTGCCCTGCCATGCTGGGGAAATGACGCAAGCGGACCAAACGGGTTGGGACACAGCGGCGTTGACGGCGCTCGTCACCGAACTGTCCGATGTGCGGTCCAAGGGGCTGCTCCGGCTGCGCGACCTCGATCTTCCCGTCCTCCGCCGGGCGGCCACGCGCTGGCTGGGCAACGGCCCGACGGACGAGGTCGAGCCGTCAGCCGTCATGGGGCTGCTGACCGCGGCGGCCGACCGGCTGGACGGGGAACGGCTCCAGCCGGCCGCCCGCCACACCTTCGGTCTTGCGACGGACACCCGCGATCTGTCGGCGAAGGACCGCAGGGAGCGCGCAGCGAGCGCCTTCAAGGTGGGTGCGGACCGCTTCCGCAAGCACCAGGAGCGGCTGGTGGTACGGGAGATGGCGCAGGCGATCCTGGTCGTGTCCGCCGAGGGCCCGCGCGCCGACCGGCCCTCGACCGCCCCGGGCCCCGCCCCGGACCCGGTCCCCGCCCCGGACCCGGTCCCCGCGCCGTCGCCGGTGGCGGCCCCGTCTTCGGCCATCACGGGACGCCGTGTGGTGCCCGTCGAGTTCTCGCACGGCACCGTCCCGATCACCGTGCACGTCACCTCGGTCGAACTGCTCGCCGGCATCGACGTCCTGGTCTCGTCGGAGAACACCTACTTCGAGATGTCCAAGACCTTCCGGTCCACCGTCTCCGGCAGTCTGCGGCGTGCGGGCGCCACCAAGGATGCCGCCGGACGCATCCTCGACGATGTGATCGCCGATCAGCTCACCGCCTGGATGCGGACGTTCGGCTCCCAGGGGCTGCCGGTCGCGCCCGGCACCGTCGTACCGACCTCGCCAGGGGAACTCACCGGCAACGGGGTCCGCCGCATCTACCACGCCGCCGTGACCACGCCCCTCGTCGGCACCGACGGTTACGAGACCACTCCGTGGGTGGTGGCCACCGCGGTACGCCGGATCTGCGCCCTGCTCCGCACTGAACGGCACACGGCAAAAGGCCCGTTGCGGTCGGTTGCCTTCCCCCTGCTGGGCGCGGGCCGGGGCGGTCTCAGCCCCCGCGCCAGCACCGAGGCGCTGCTGAGCGGCCTCGACCCGGCGTTGGCCGCCGATCCCGGCTGGTCGGTGCATCTGGTGACGCGCAACCCGAAATCGGCGTCCGTCGCGCTCGACGTGCTGGAGGCCCGCCGCGGGAGAGGGCCGGCCGGCCCGGAGAGCACGGCGCACACGGCGCACACGGCGAACACGGCGCGCACGGCCGATTGACGCAGCAGCACCTCGCACTGAATTCCGGCGCGAGTTCGGCGCACATTCGGCGAACACCCGGCGCACATTCGACACACCCCGGAATCTCCCGGTCATTTCCCGGAAGGTGTCCAGAAAATGCCCGGGAAATGCCCGGGAAATGTCCGGGGCAGCGGAATTCACCTCACACTCGGCTCGCGGATTCGTCCGGCGCCACATGCACCAGATAAGGCGCCAATGTCTCGTTGAGCCAGCCAACGCCCTCTTCGCCGTCGAGATCGACCCACGGCTCGGCGCCCGGCCGGACGGTGGCGCTGTCGCCGTCGGGATGGCCGAACAGGACCAGCGACTCGTTCGGCCTGTCCCGGTTGGACATCCAGACGAATCCGTCGGCCCAGGGCGCCTCGCGCCGCAGCCAGTGGGCCCAGCGCCGGGTGAAGGCGTACTCGGTGGGTTCGGAGCCCACCAGCCAGTCGTCGTGCTGCTGCACCCTCGCCAGGTCGGGAACGGAGAACAGCGACACCAGCCGTACGTCCCTGGCCAGCTCCACCTGGGACAGCCGCCGGTTCTCGATGGCGTCGCGCTGCAGGAAGCGCCCCGGCTTGTCGTGGAAGGGCACGGCCCGTACCAGCGTCTCGGTCAGGGCCGTCACCTGCCGCGGGGCCGCGTACAGGTACGAGTAGCGGTCGTTGGCGGTGCTGCCGAAGCGGTTGCCCCCGAAGTGCGGGTCCTGCTCACACGTGTTGAACTCGTGGGATTCGAAGGAGCGGGAGTGCACCCGGTAGAGCGCCGTGCCCTCCGGCCACCGGACCTCCCGCGCCTGGGCGATGCCGCGCGGCGGCAGGTTCGCGCCTCTGGCCATGTCAGTCCTCCTCGCGTACGGCGCCTGCGGCGGCGAGCAGTTGGGCGTCGACCCCGCGGCCGAGCAACTGTGCCGGGACGGCGTTCAGCCACATGTTGGGCGCCAGCCACCAGTCGGCGACGCCCCAGGGGTCCCGGCCGGCTCCGAGCTTCCTGTTGATCTCCAGCACCACGGGAGAGGCGTCGCCCCTGACGTCGAACTGGAAGGCAGGCAGGACCGCTTCGCCTGCGGCCGATCGCAGCCGAATCAGATCGGGGTGGTCCGGATCCCGCCCGAGGCCGTCCCGCAGTTGCTCGGCCGTCAGCGACGGCTCTGCCAGCAGCCGGCCGGCGATGGCCTGGAACAGTTCCGCAGGTCCGGCCGTATCCGCAGGTCCGGAGGCACCGGGCCGCTGCCCCTGCCCCGCTCCCCACGCCTGTTCCGCCGAGCCGCCCAGCGCGTACCGGTCGGCCAGCCGCAGATGCGGAGGATCGTCCAGCAGCGCGGAGGCCGTGAACCGGCGCCCGCCCGTCTCCTCGCCGAGCCGCGGCAGCGCACGGAGCAGATGGGCCGCGACCGCGCGTGCGACGCCGGTGACCCGTCGCTCGTCCCCACCGGCGGTGAAGAGTCCCAGAAGGAAATCGAGTTGTTCCCTGTCGGCATCCGAAAGCTGGCTGCGTAAGCCTTCCGGATCTAGGTCGAGGACGGCCAGAATTTGTTGCTCGGATTCATCCACGCGTTCCCCCCGGGGAATTGCGGAAGTTCTATGTATTCGCACAGTAGCCAGCTACCATCGGAAGCGCAATCGGCCTTCGGAAGTACGCCGTGTGGCGTGCTCCGGTAAAGCCATCGGTCATAGGGCCAAGGGGTGCAACCGTGTCAGAGCCGTACGACGCTGACGACGGGCCCGGCGCGGCCATGATCGCCGAACTGCGCTCCCTCGTCGCCCAGTCACCCCAGGGGTCATACCTGTGGCGCTGCCGCAGCGCAGAACTCGCGGCGGCGTTACTGGACTCCGCCGACGGCCCCGACTCCGGTGCCGACGCCGTCGGCACGCTGCGGGGTCTGGCGGAACCGGAGTCGCTCATCGACAACCTGCGGGCCACCGGGCCGGGTTCAGGCGAGTACCGCAGGCTGTGCGTGCTCTCCGCCCACGCCGCCGCGATCCGGTACGGGATCACCGACAGCCCGGAGGACCTCGACACCCTCATCGGCTGGTGGGAAAGGGCCGCCGCGGCCTTCGCTCCTGACGAGGACCTCGCCGCCGACGATCCCTGGTGGGAGTACGCCGACAGCGGCTACGCACGGGGCGAGCTGGCCCTGAATCTCGTCTCACGCTGGTCCCTCGCCCCGGCCGGGGACAGACGGCCCGACGCGGACCGGATCGTCGGCCTGCTGACCCCCCTCCTCGACGGCTCCGACGGCGTCGCCGCCGAGGACCCCGCGTACTGCCACGGCTGTCTGGGACTGGTGCTGTCCGACCGCTGGCGAGGCCCCGACCACGCCGACCCCGAGCGCCTCGCCGACCGCGCCGCCGCCCTCGTCCATCTGCGCGCGGCCCACACCGACGGCGAACTCGCGCCCTGGCTGCGCTCCTTGGTCGCCTTCGACCTGGCGATGCTCTCCTTCTGCGACTGGTCCGACCGCCGGGAGGCCGACCCGGACGCGTACGGTCCCGAGCGGGTCGCGGCGGAACTCGGGCCGCTGCTCGACCTCTTGCGCCCCCTGCTCGACGACCGGGAGGAGGAGGGAGGACGCGCCGCCGAACTGGGCGGCGACATCGCCGAGGCCCTGTGCGCGTACGCCGTCGGCGAACCGACGCAGCGGGTCGCGTACGACTGGTACCGCGACGCGCTGGCCCACCCCGCACTCGCCCCGGCGGCCGGCATCGAGATCGGCGTCAGCCTGGGCCTGGCGCTGGCCGAGCGGGCGGAGCGCAACAGCGGCGCACAGACGCCGGGGGAACCCGACCCCGGCACCGACCGGGCCGAGGCGCTGGATCTGCTCGACGGCCTCGTCGACGCCATGGAGCCGGACGAGGGCCGCCTGAGCTGCCTCACCGCCGTCATGGAGCTTCTCTGGCAGCGGCTCGACGGCCCCGACCACGCGTCCGTACTGGACCGGTTCATCACCCGCGGCATGGAGTTCATCGCGCTCATCGACCTGAACGACGAGGACCGGGCGCTGGAGACGCTGCGGGTCGGCCTCGCGCTGGGCCGCCGCGTGCACGCGCAGGCTCTGCCGTACGTCCAAGTGCTGTCGAACCGCCTGACAACGGGCGACGATACGGCCGGAGTTCCCTCGTTCGACAGCAGACTCCCCGGCGTCGCCGCCGAGTTGCGCACCGCGGTCGAGCTGCTCCGTACGGGTACCGGTCTCTACCACTACGACAACGACCTGTATCTCCGCTCCGTCCTGGCGCTGGGCATCCTGCAGGTCATGGAATTCGCCGTACGCCTGCCCGAGGTCCGGATCGGGCAGTTGCACGAGGGCATGCGGCGGCTGCGAGCGGCTCTGGAGCGGCTGCCGGCCGGGAGCGAGCTGCGGGGCGACGACTTCACCGGCATCTTCCTGCTCGGCACGATGTACACCGTGTGGTACAGCGCACCGTTCAACGCCGCGCACGCCGACCACGGCACTCCGGGCATACCGGACGTCACCGGATTCGCCAGCGTCGAGGACGACCTCCAGCTCCTGGACGGTCTGCTGGACGCACAGAAGGACGAACGCGAGCCGGGGTACGACCTCCTGCGGGCCCTGCTGATCGTGCTCCGCTCGCCCGGCGGTCTCCCGCCGGCCGGTGAGCTGCGGATCTGGCAGGTACGGCTGCGGCACGCAGCGGATCTGACGGAGCCTGACTCGTCGACGCACAGAGCCGTGTTGCTCGCGCTGTCCGGCGCCTTCGGACTCGAACTCGCCCGCCGGGGGCAGGCGTCGGCGACCGAGTCGGCCGCCGCCACGGCGGCGCTGTACGAGGCACGTGACGTGGCGCCGCCCGAGACGCCGCTGCGCGCGGGGATCGACGGCATGCTCGGGACCGTAGGCCGGCCTGACCTGTTCGGCCTGGTCCGAGGCTTCTTCGATGCCGACCCGGCCACCCGGCCCGACCCGGCCACCCGGCCCGATCCGGCCACCCGACCCGACCCGGCCACCCGACCTGACCCCGCCATCCGGCCCGACCCGCCTGCCCCGCTCGCCGACGAGGCAGTTGGCGGGGGCGGCAGCGATGCCGGCGAAGGCGTACCCGCTGTGCTCGGCGACCGGTCCGAAGCGCCGGAGTTCGACCTCCAGGCCGCCGTCCTGGTCGGTGACGGTTCGCCCGATCCCTTCGCCGTACCAGCGGGACGCGCGATCGAGCTGCTGTCCGGCGGCCCCGGCGGCCCCGGCGGCCCCGGCGAGCCCGGTGCACCGACCCTGGTCGTCCTGGCGATGGTCCGCTACCGCCGGTGGTTGCAGGAGCGGGACGGCAGCGATCTCGTCGCGGCCGTCGGCATGGTCCGGAAGGCGGCGGCCGTTCTCACCGCCGGCCGGCCGAGGAGCGCCCTCGCCGGCCGGCTCGCCGCCCTGCAAGCGGGCATGCTGCTCGACCGCCACCTGCTCCTGGGCGACCACACGGATCTGGAAGCGGCGGACGGGATGTACCGGACGCTGCTGCGCCAAGTGCCCCCGCGGGTCCGCCCGCCCGCGCTGCCGACCCTTCTCGCCGAGGCGGCCGATCCCGATGAACGCGACCGGCTGCGCGGGCTGTTCCTTCCGCCCACCGGGGAAGTGGGCTCCTTCAGGGCCGAGTTGCTCGCCGCGGCCGGAACCACCGGTCCGCTCCTTGCCCGCCTCCGCGAGCCGCACCAGGACCGGGAGGCCGTACCGCTCGCCCTGGAACACCTGCGTGAGGCGGAGCGGACACTGCCGCACGGGCACCACCGCCTGCCGTCGGTCCGCGGGGAACTCGGCCGCTACGCGGTGGAGCAGGCCAGGACCGACGGCGACCGCGCGGCCCGGCGGGCCGCCGAGGCCGCCCTCTTCTCCGGCGCCGCCTCCTGTCCGCTCGACCACCCCCACCGGACGGCCCTGCTGCTGCGGGCGGCAGCGGCCCTCTGCCCGGCCCGCGGCGACACCGGACCGACAGCGCCGGCCGACGAAGACGCCGCCCGGCTGGACAAGGCCGTCGCGCTGCTGCGGCAGGCCGCCGAGGAGGGCCGGTACAGCTACCAGGGGGCCGGGGCACGCTGTCTGTACGGAATCGGTCTGCTGCTGTACACCCGTCACCGGCGGTCCGGCGAGCCGGCGGACCTGGACGCCGCGGCGACCGCGCTCCAGGAAGCGCGGCTGGCGCTGGAGCCCAGTCGGGGGGACGCCTTCTCCATCATCCTCACTCGCGCGCTGGCCCTGGTGTACCGGGCCTACGGCGAGCGGGACGACACGCGGCGCCGGTCCCGGGAGACCGCCAAATCGGTGCTGGCCGCCCACGGCCGCTCCGTGCTGCTGCAGACCGGGGCGCACCGGGGACTGGACGCCGCCCGCGCGGTCGGCGCCGACATGTCCCGGCTGGTCCGCTGGTGCCTCGCCGACGGGCTGCCCGAATCGGCCGTCGAGGCGGTCGAGTTGGGGCGCGGCCTGGTTCTCAACGCGGCCACCGTCAACGCCACCGTGCCCGATCTGCTGCGTACATCCGGGCAGCCCGGCCTCGCAGCGGAGTGGGAGACGAACACACCGGTGGATCGCGGCGACGGCCCGGTCGCGGTCCCGGACGGTCTGCGCCGTCGGGTACTGGAGGCGCTGACCGGCAGTCCCGCCGAACAGCGTCTGCTGTCGGCGCCCGCACCCGCCGAGGTCGGCAGGGCCCTGCGCCGGGTGGGTGCCGACGCACTGGCCCATCTGGTCCCCGGCGAAGACGGCCCGGGACACGCGCTGGTGGTCACCGCCACCGGAGTCGTCCACCACCTCGAACTCCCCGGCCTCAGCGGTCTGGACGGCGGACCGCTCGGCGCGTACAACAGCGCGCTGCGGGACTTCCAGAGCGCGGGGCGCCCGGAGCGGCAGCCCGCGCGGACCGACCCGCCGGTGCTGCACACCCTGCACCTGCGCCAGCTCGCCAAGAAGGAAGAGCACTGGAAGCAATGCCTGGCGGCGCTCTCCGACTGGGCGGGGACAGCCGTCATGGACGAGCTGATCGACCGGGCCGAGAAGTGGTGGCCGGGCCGCCTCCCCCGACTGGTGCTCGCCCCCGTCGGCGGACTGGGCGTGGTGCCCTGGCACGCGGCGCGCTCCTCCGGCCGGACGGGCGCTGCCCGGTACGCCGTGCAGCGGGCCGAAGTGTCGTACTGCGCCACCGCCCGGCAGCTCCTGGAGGTGGCGGCCCGGCCCCGGACACCGCTGGACACGGGTACCACACTGCTCGTGGTCGACCCGGCAGGATCGGCCGCGATGCACCGGGAGGCGCGGCTCGTACGCAGCCGGTTCCATCCGGAAGCGGTCGTCGTCGGCGACCTCGGCTGGGACACCACCCGGCACGGGCCGTGGACGGGTCCGCCGCCGCTGCCCGCCACTCGCGCCGCGATCGGCCCCTATCTGCCGGGCCGCGGCACCACCAGCGCGGCGCTCTCCCACATCAACTGCCACGCCGACACGGGGCTTACGGCCGCCGACTCGGTGCTCAAGCTGGACCGGTCGAATCCGCTGACCGTCGCCGACCTCTTGGCCGGCCCGCACCATCGGGACTCCGCCGCGCCCGGCGGCGTCGTCGTCCTCGCCAACTGCACCAGCGACCTGGCGCTCAGCGACCACGACGAAGCGCTCACCCTGTCGACAGCGATGCTCGCGGCGGGCGCGGCCACCGTGGTCGGGTCCCGCTGGGCGATCCTCGACGACCCCAGGACCACTCTGCTGATGTGCCTGTTCCACCACCGTCTGAAGGAGGGTGCGCTGCCCCGCGAGGCTCTGCGTGCCGCGCAGTTGTGGATGCTCGACCCCGGGCGCGCGGTGCCTTCCGGACTCGCCGACATCGCGGCGGCCGTGCCCGACGACCCCGAAAGCCCCTGGGACGAGCTGGAGATCTGGGCCTCCTTCACCCACCACGGCCGGTGACCCGTACGACGCTGGTTCGTACGGGCCGGCCTCGGCGGTGACGGCGGTACGGGCGCGGGCCGGTCAGACGGCCCGGGAGCGCCGCACGGCGTACCAGGCGCTGTAGACCGCGACGGGAACGGCGAGCAGCAGCGCCGCCCAGAACGCTCCATGTCCCCACCACCCGGCCACCGCGGTGAAGAACCCGTCGCCGACCGGAATGCGCAGCGCCTCGGCGGGCCGCACGGGCGGCGGCCACAGGCCGAGCGCCAGCGTTCCCGCGACGGCCCAGCCGAGCAGCCGCCGGGCACCGCGCGGCGGCAGGGCTCCGGCCAGCAGCGCCAGGGCGGCCAGCGCGAGCACGAAACCGCTCTGGTAGTGGGCGCCCTCCGCACCGGCCACCCGGTCCTGCTCGGGCAGCGTCGAACTGAACGCCAGCCGCACCTCGACCGCTGTCCACAGCAGGCCGAGGAGCACCACCACGGCGCAGCCGACGAAGGCCGCCCGATCCTTCAGCCCGCCGCGCCCGGTCCGCCACCGGGCGGGGTCGGGGGCACCGTACCCGCCGGTGCGGTCGGCCTGCGCCAGCTCCGCCGGTACGGGCCTGGCCAGCAGCGGGCGCGCGCCCAGGCCGAGCAGGACGGCCAGCGCCGGTACGACGAGGAGCGCGACCACCCCGCTCCACCGGCCCCATGTGCCCTCGGCCTGGGTCAGGCGGTCCAGCACCCAGCCGGGCGGCTGAAGGGTCGTGAACGGGGGCAGCAGGGGCGTCCGGTAACCCACGGTGGCCGCGGCTCCCGCGACCAGCAGCAGCGCCCGCCCGGTCGGCGCCGAGGGGTACGCGGCCACCGCGAGGGCGACCACCAAGGCGGCGGCGAGCAGGACGAACTGGTCGTGGGCGGCGGCCTCGCCTGCGTGCAGCAACTGGCCGCCGAAGGCGCCGCTGGTGCGGAAGTCGATGCCGTTGCCGACGTCCATGCTCATCCGGAGCATCGCGCCCGCCCACACCACCAGCGCCAGCATGACGAACACCAGCCCGGCAGCGCCGGCCCGCGCCCGCAGGAACCGGGCCCAGGCCGCGCCGTCCGAGGCGATCCGCCGCCGGGTCCGGTCCGTCCGCTCGGCGTCCTGGCGCAGTACCCGGCCGTGCAGCACGGCCGCCGCCACCACCTCGGCGCGGCCCTCGACCCGGCCCGGATCCGCGCTGCGGGCCCTGGCGGCAAGCGATTCCCAGCTCCTGCGCTCGGGGGACGTGCCACCGGTCAGCCGCCGGACCAGCCGCGGCCCCGCACCGGGCAGCCGGCCGAGGACGGCGCCGCTCTGCTCCGGGTGGGCGGTCAGCCGCACGGCCAGTGCGTACGCGCTCTCCTCCTCGTCCGAGGTGAGCGGGGCGCCGGCCGCGGCCTCCCGGCGTACGGCCGCGATCACGTCGGGCACCTCGTCCCCGATCGCCGTGAGTATCAGGCAGCGGGGGCCGCAGGCCGGGTGGCCGCACCGGTAGCCCGCCG
Organism: Streptomyces sp. NPDC087906; assembly: GCF_055584925.1. Taxonomy (NCBI): domain Bacteria; kingdom Bacillati; phylum Actinomycetota; class Actinomycetes; order Kitasatosporales; family Streptomycetaceae; genus Streptomyces; species Streptomyces sp. NPDC087906. The sequence continues at coordinate 340,590 of NZ_JBVJLC010000001.1, read as the reverse complement.
CGATGTTCGGGACGCCGGCCGCGAGCAGTGCCCGTACGGCCGCGGCGCCGTACGCGCCCGCGGCGATCCGCTCGATGCCGCCTGCGTCGACCCGGCGTCCCTGGTAGCGGGGCTCGGCGTGCGGCGCGAACACGGCGCCGAAGGCGAGGACGGCCTGCGCCGCGCCCTCGCGGGTCAGGGCGGCGCCCCGGTGCCGCAGGTGCCCGAGGTCGAAGTCGGCGTCCCGGACGTCCTCGTGCAGCCAGTCGCTCAGTCGCGCGGCACCGGCCCCGACGAGCCATTCCTCGGCGGCCTCGGACCGGGCGAGCATCGCCTCGGCGAGGACGGCGGGCTCCCAGTACGACACACCGCGAAAGGTGAGCGGGCGCGCCGCCCGGTGGCCGGCCGCGGGGCCCTGCGGCTGAGCCGCGACCGGGCGCACCACCTCGGGGCTGCCGCCCGCCAGCCACGCCCTGACCTCGCCGCCCGTCCAGCGGTCGTCGGGGTCCTTGGTGAACAGCCCGCGCAGCAGGAGCCGTCGGCGCTCGTCGGTGACGGCCGACAGGTCGGGCTCGTCCCGCATCACAAGGTCGCGCTGCAGTGCTTCGTCGGTGAGGAACTCCCCGGTCTCGTCGGTGAAGCGGCGCCGGCCGGTGAAGAGTTCGTACAGCACGTTGCCCAGCGACCACCACGGGGTCGCGGTGTGGTTGTGCCGGTAGAGCTGTTCCGGAGCCATGTAGGCGATGGTGATCTGGGCGTCGGTGAAGCGCTGGCTGGCGGTGAAGCGGGCGACTCCCCCGAAGTCGGCGATGACGAACTGCCCGACTCCCTTGCCGGGTCTGACGAGGATGTTGGCCGGTTTGAGGTCCAGCGGGTTGCGCTGGACGCGGTCCTGCCAGAACTCCAGCAGGTCGACGAGTTCGGTGATGATCGCGGCGGCTCGGGCACCGTCTCCCAGCGGCTCGCCCGCGCCGCCCAGCACGGACGCCAGGGTGTCGGGCAGGTATTCCATCGCGAGCCAGCCCGCCGGCTCGCCGCCGAAGTCGAGGATCTTCGGTACGTGCCGGTGGAAGTCCGGGTCGCGAAGGTGGCCGAGAAGCTCCGCCTCGACCGGGCCGCCCGCATGGGCGACCTTCACCGCCGCCTCCGTGCCGTCGGCGCGGACCCGTACCCGCCAGACCCTCCCCTCGCTGCCCCGCCCTGCTTCCTCCAGCGGCTCGTACCGGTCGAGCAGCCAGCCGGGGAACCCGTCGGGGCCACGCGGGAATCCGCCGCCCTGTACGCGGGTCGGCGGGGACGCTGCGGATGCGCCGCCTTGTACGCGGGTGGGCGGGGAAGCGGCGGGTGCGGCCTGTTGCACACGGGTCGGCGGGGAAGCGGCGGGTGCGGCTTGTTGCACGCGGGTGGGCGGGCTCGGCTCGTGGCGTGGCGTCGGTTCGTGGCGTGGTGTCGGTTCGTTCATGGCGGTGCTCCCTCGGTGCCGGTGCGCGGTCAGCGCGGTACTCCGTACTCGTCCAGTTCGACCACCAGCACCTCGACGTCCTGGGCGAGCCGCAGCGCCCGGCCCGGCCACAGGGGAGTCGGCGTGGTGATGCGCTTGTCGTCGACGAAGGTCCCGTTCGTCGAGCCCACGTCCACGATGTGCAAGGTGGTGTCGATCCAGTTCAACCGCGCGTGCGCACGGGACAGTTGCAGCAGTTCGGAGAGGCCGGGAACGCTCGCGCAGTCGTCCTCCTCCCGGCCGAGGCGCAGCCCGCCGGCCCCTACCGGCAGGAGCACCCCGTACAGCAGCAGGGCGATCCGGGGCGCCCCGCCGGCCCGGCCGGCGGCGGGGCGGTAGGCGACGGTGGGCGGTGAGGCGGTGGCGGGCTCCGCCGGGGCGGCGGTCGGGGCGGCGGTCGGGGCCGTGGCGGTCTCCTGGACCGCGACCAACTGCTCGGTCCAGTGCACCGAGCAGAAGTCCCGGGTGGCGGACCGCGGACACGTGTCGGGGGCGATGGGGCACTGGTACGTCACGGACGCCATGAGGTCTCCTCGAAGAACACGCCGCGGCGGCGCAGCTCCCTTTCCAGGGAGGTGAGTTCGCCTCTGCGCGGAATGCCGATCAGCCGCAGCCGCCCGTCGGCGACCATCGGCTGGAGGGCGGGACGGTCGGTGCGGCGCTCCAGATGCGGTCCGTAACGGGCGGCGCCGAGTGGCGTGCGGGCGGTCATCCGCTGGTTGGCGGAGCCGCGCCACACCAGATCGGTGGGTCGCGCCACGTCGTAGCGGCCGGTGACGACCACGTCCGCGAGGCGGAGCGCGTCGGTGAGCTCCCGGTCCTCCGCGATCTCCGCAGGCTCCCTGCCCGTGTAGACAAGGAAGTCCGGCACCCGCTCGGCGGACCGCCCGGCACCGACCCGCAGTTCGTGGGCCGCGGACAGCAACTCGGCCAGGCCGGACGGCTGATCGAGGGGTTCGCCGCCGCTGACCGTCAGCCCGTCCACCCCGTCGTCGAGTGCCGCCTGCCACAGGGCGGCGAAGCGGTCCACCGGCAGGTCGCGGCCGCCGGCGGGGTCCCAGGTGTGCCGTGACATGCATCCCGGGCAGCCGAACCCGCACCCCTGGAACCAGACCCCCAGCCGCCGGCCGGGCCCGAGCGAGGTCACCCCGCCGAAGACGTCGCTCACCCGTGGCATCGGCTCACCCCCACCGTGTACACGTCGCCGTCGCGTGAGACCTCGTCCACCGTGATCGTCTCGCCGGGTTCGGGGGCGAGGTCGAACAGCTCCCGGGACAGCGGATTGACCAGGGCGGACTCCACGGCTGTCATCAGCCCGCGCCCGCCGTGGTCCAGCCGTTCCACGGCCTCCGCGTACAGCGTCTGCCACGCCTCGGGCGCGATCTTCAGCACCGCCCCGTGGACCTCGAGAACCCGGCCGGTCACCGAGGCGAGCGCCTTGTCGAGGATCGCGGGGACGGTCTTCTCCTGAATGAAGTCCATCGGTACGAAGGTGTCGCCGAAGCGGTTGCGCAGTTCGGGCCTGCGAATGCCCTCGTCGAAGAACACGTCGAAGGCCTTGCGCAGTTGGGCCCGTACCGTCTCCGGATCGTCCTGCCGGGACATGCGGCGCGCCGCCGGGTCCGGGCCGCGGGACACCCCGAGGTTGGACGTGAAGATCAGCACGCACTCGGTGAAATACACCGTGGCGCCGCGGCCGTCGGTCAGCCGCCCGTCCTCCAGGATCTGCAGGAAGAGGTCGAAGAGCCGGTGGTGGGCCTTCTCGATCTCGTCGAAGAGCAGCACACTCATCGGATTCGCGCGCACCGCGTTGGTCAGCTCGCCGCCCGCGCTGTGGCCCACGAACCCGGGCGGTGCGCCGATCAGCCGCTCCCTGGCGTGCTCCTCGGCGAACTCGCTCATGTCGAAACGGATCGGCCGGGCGTCGGAGCCGAGGATCATCGTGGCGACGCCCTTGGCGAGTTCGGTCTTGCCGACGCCCGTCGGGCCGGAGAGGAACAGCGTGCCCCGGGGGCGGTTGGGGGAGCTGGACGACTGCGCGCCGGTCAGCCCGGCCGCCGAGCGCTTGAAGACCTGGATCACGCGGCCGACCGCATGCGGCTGTCCCAGGACCTGGGCGTTCAGATGCTCCTCCCCGTTGGCGATCTTCTCGCGCAGCGACCGCGCGGCCCACGGGTTGTCGATGACCCCCACCCGGTACAGCCGTGCGGCCTCGTCGAGGCGGGCGAGCGGGATGCCCCGGTCCGCCGCCATCCGCCCGATCGCCATCACCTCGGAACTGCCCATGCCGTGCGACGCCCTGGCCAGCGTCTCGGCCGCCCGCTCCGCCTCCTCGTCGGTGACGGTCCTGCCGTGTTCGACGGCCTGCTGCCGGACGAGGCCCCGCACCACGTGCTGGGCGGCGGCGAACCGCTGGTCGTGCGGCGGGGACGGTACGGTGATCACCCGTAAGGCCCGGCTGCCGACGGCGAACTCGACCGGCAGCTCCTCCTCCTTCTCCACCACCCAGAACACCGTGTTGAACGGCATGATCGCGCGGGGGCCAGGCACTTGGACGGCGGTGTGCCCCAGGGCCTCCGCCGCCGCGAAGAACCGGCCGCCCTCGTCGTCGAGTGCGCCGCGCGGCGAGCCCATCCGGCCCGCGTAGGGGATCAGCAGCCCAATCGCGGGGCCGCGGTGCCGGACCACCTCGACCAGCACCCGGCGAAGCCGGTCGAAGCCGGGCTCGTCCTCGTCGCCCTCGTCACCGTCGTCCGGCTGACGGCCCGTCCGGTCCCGGCCAGGGCGGCCGGCGTCGGCAGCGGCCATCGCCACCAGCGCCGGCGGCAGGGCCGGCGCGTCGGCGTCCGCGGATCCGAGCGGCCAGATCGCCATCCGTTCGGTGATCACGTCGTGGCTGGCCAGCGCCCCGTACCCGCGGCGCCGGCAGACCGACTCGATCACATCGACCATGCTGTACGGCACCAGCCCGCGCCCCTGCGGATCGGTCTCGTCCGGGAGCAGATAGCGGTCGCGTACGTTCCCGGTCAGCAGGATCTGCGGGTAGACCGTCAGCGCCATGTCGAGTTCCCGCACCCAGGCGGGCCGGGGATATGGGTCAACGTTCACGCTGTCGCTCCTCGTTCGCCGCCTGGCGGGTCACCGCGGACTGTTTGCGGCCGGACCGGCGCTTGCCGCGGGACGGCCAGCGGGCCTCCTCCACCGTGGCGGCGGGCAGCGTGCCGGGGGACAGCACACTGGTGCGCCGCAGAGCCACCCCGCCGACTGCCATGCCGTCCTCGATGCCGCCCAACTGACCTTCACAGAACCACTGCTGGACCTGGAGATCGCTCTGCCGGGCCTCCTCGGGCGGCCTCGCCGAGTCCCGGCGCACCACGGCCGTCGTCAGCCGCGCGTGATCGGTGGAGAGCGTCACCCGCAGGCCGTAGCCGTCTGTCACGACCCCCGCCTGTTCCTCCGGCGCCGCGTCCGGGCGGAAGGGCACGATCACCTCGCCCGAGCCGGTCAGCAGGTCCTCGAACTCGTCTCCCACCTCGTAGTCCATCGTCCGCAGGGCGTCCAGGACGGCGCGGGCCACCGGGATCCTGCTGTCGCGCAGCTCCGCCCGTGCCACGACCTGCCCGACCTCCCGTTCCAGCGACGAGGGATCGGGTGCGGCCATGACCCTGGCCCGCAAGGCACTCGTCTCCGCGTCGTCCGAGTCGTCCTCGGCGGATCCGGCGGACCCGGCGGACCCTGCGGACCCTGCGGTCTCCAGTTGGTCCAGAAGCAGTTGCCGGGTCACGGAGACGCGTTCGGCCCGGGAGCGGCGGACGACCGAGCGGGTGACCGAGGCGTGGAGATCGGTGGAGACCGTACGGACGTCGTCCACCGTGCGCGCCCGGCGTATCAGCTCCAACTGCTGTGCGAACCGCTCCAGATCAGCCGGATCGCAGACAGGTGAGTCCCGTTCCAGCATGGCTTCGGCCGCGGCCACCGCCTCCGCGCGCACCTTCGGCGTGCGGTCGGCGGGTGCCGCGATCCGGGCCGTGGAGGCTTCAGCGGCGACCGGGCGGACGCCGGTCGCGGCTTCCCGCTCCCGGCCGGCCGGGGAAGCCGTCCAGGACTCGGCTATCCGCCGGGACAACTCCGCTTCCCCTCGCGCCAGTTCGTCCCGTGCCGCCGCCGCGAGCGCGGTCAGCGCGTCCGTGTCCGTGTCCGCCGACGCGGGGACCGACACCGCCGCGACCCGGATCCGCCGGGTCCGGTACGCCCGCTGCACAGCCTTCGCCTGCGCGTTGAATCCCTTCACCCGCTCGGCCAGGGAAACCAGTTCGGCGCGGACGGCACGGCGCCGCTCGGCTTCCCGGTCCACATAGGAATAGTCGTATCCAGTCCCCGAACTCACCAGGCGCCCCCTAGATCCTCAACCGGTCCCAGCCATTCAACCGCCATCATGCGCTCACGCGCCGGGCGTTCTCCGGGATATTCATGGGTATTTTCCGGGCGCGACCCGGGAAACGCCGCCCGATTACGTATTTCCTCTCCGCATATACGCGGAACGGTTGACGGAATTCCTCCCGAGGTGCGTATGGTGTTGCGCAGCCGAATGTGCATCGACGCGGACACGGGTCAACCGCCCCGCCCCGCCCCACGTTTCGAGCTTCCCGCAGTTCTCCCGATTCCGCAGGGGAGCGGCGCGATTGCGAGAAGCCATGTCGAAAGAGAGAGTTCACCCGGCCGGCCGGGCGCAGAAGCTCACCAGTGATTACCCGTCCCTCCAGCACCACGCGACACACCTGTGCCGAAAAGAGAGAAGCCATGGGCCTGTTCAGCAAGAGACCGGCACCCCGGCCGCCGTCGGAGCCACCCATCGTGATCACGGCATCCGATCTGGCCCAGGCCGGACAGCTCGTCCCCGCCTTCCTCGCCGCGGTCGGCAACGATCCGGCGCTGCACTTCGCCGGAAGCCGGATAGCGACCGCCAGCGGAGCGCCCACTCTCGTCGAGATGACCGCGGGGAAGGCGCCCTCCAGCGGCGTGCACCGCCCCTGGCGGTGGCTCGCCGCTGTCGCCGAGCGGGCGGACAGCACCGGCGACGACCTGCTGGTGGCTCGAATAGCGCTGATGGCACGGTTCTTCGTCACGGCCCTCTCTCCCCGGATGGCTCTCGGCAACCACCTCGAAATGCGGCTCGACAATCCGCCGCAGGGAGTCCTGCGCGGCATCTACGCCACCGCGGTCCGGGCGTTACCCCGTCTCCCGGCCGGGACCGTGCTCGTCGAGCACCCGACCGGCACCGTCACCGCGGGTGACGTCCTGCTGGACTGCTCGAACCAACTCAGGCCCTAGGCCGGGAACAAGCGGTACGACCAGGACGAGTGGGACGGTACGGCGATGCCCGCGGAGGCCGGTACCCCCGAAACACCGGGTACCGCGAAGGGCTCGGCGCCCGTGAGGCTGCCGGCCATGAGAGCAAGTGCCCTGGTGTGGCCCGACAGCGTGCTCGGCCGGGTCCTGGCCGGGTGGCAGTCCGGCAACGGCAGTCTGCCCGCCACACCCGCCGGGGTGGAGATCTGTGCGCTGATGGTCTTCCTCGGCGTGCGCGTGATCAACGTCTGCCAGTTGCTGCTGTTCCTGCCGACCGCCCTGCGGCACACCACGTCGCGCGGACTGTTCCTGACCGTGCTGGCCTGCTACGTCGTCGAATCGGGGCTGCTGGCCGCCGCCGTCGCGCGGGCGAGGGCGTACCGCGACGAGCGCTGGGGGCGGGCGGACACCTTGACCGCCGTGTGCGTCCTGCTCGTGCAGCCCACGTTCATCCACGCGGGAGACGTCACCGGCAGTTGGACGGCGTGGGGGTTCGCCTGCACGCTCGGCAGCGCCTGCGGAGCGGCCATCGTCTTCAGGCGACCGCGGCACACCGCGCTGGCGGTGGCCGCCATGACCGCCGCGTATCTGCTCGGCAACCTGCCCCTGGCGACCGGCCCGACGCGCACGACGGTCCTGGCCAACGCCGTGTCCTACGCCGGTTTCGCCCTGCTGACCAGGCTGCTGGTGGGCTTCCTGCGCCGGCTGGGCGCCCAGGCCGAGGAAGCCCGGCAGGCGGCTTCCGAAGCAGCGGCAGAGGCGGCCCGGTTGCAGGAGATCGACCGCCAACGCACCCTGCTGCACGACAACATCAGCGTGCTGCGGTTACTCGCGCGCAGCGATCTGCCGGCCGGGCTGGACGAGACGCTGCGCGACCAGGCGGTCTCGCTGGCCAACAAGGTGCGCGCCTTCCTCAACGAGGCCCGGCAGCCTGCCGCGCCCCCGCCGCCGCCGGCCGAAGCCGGCGACGGTCCCGAAGCACGCGGCGCTGAGCGCGCGTTGACCTCGGTGGTGCGAGAGGCGGCCGAGGGCTTCCGGGATCTGCCGATGGTGCTCAGCCTCGACCTCGCGGACGGCATCCTGCTCCCGGCGCGGACGGCGGCAGCCGTCCATGCCGCGCTGGCGACGCTGCTGCACAACGTACGGCTGTACGCGTCCGCGCGGAACGTCGTCCTGCACGCCGACGCGGACGAAGCCGGACGGGAATGGGAGATCAGTGTCCGCGACGACGGGGTCGGCTTCGATCCCGCGACGACGCCGTTCGGCTTCGGGCTGCGGGTCCAGGTGATCGACACGCTCGCCCGCCACCACATCCACGTCGACCTGGACGCGCACCCCGGAGACGGCACCGCCGTCGTCCTGCGCGGTCCGCAGGGAGAAGTTCCGTGACAGCCACCGACCACCGCTCGACGCCCTCCGGCGACGGATCGCGGCTGCGCGTCGCGACCGTCGACGACGACACCGTCATCCGGGACGGCCTGCCCCTGCTGATGCGGCAACTGCACGTCGTCGCCGCGTTCAACGACGCCGAGTCCCTGCTGAGCGCCGCGCCGCAGGCCGACGTGGTCTTCGTCGACCTGAAACTGAGCGGCACAGGACAGGCGCCCCGGCTGAGCGGCCCGCACGCGGTCCGCGCGATCGTGCAGGCCGGGTATCAGGTCCTCGTCTACACCAACGAAGTGCGCCGGGCCATTCTCGTGAGCTGCCTGTCGGCCGGGGCCGGCGGCATCGTCCACAAGGCGGAGCCGGTCGACGCGCTCGCCAGGGCCGCCCACGCGGTCGCCCAGGGGCGGATCGTCATCACCCAGGAACTGACCGGCCTCGCCGAACTGGCCGAGCGCCGCCACCTGCTCCCCGGGCTCGCGCCACGCGAGCGGGACGTGCTGGCCGGCCGGGCCCGCGGGGAGTCCTTTCCCCGTATCGGCAAACGCCTGTATATCTCTCCGCAGACCGCTGTCGGCTACATGGACTCCGTCAAGGCGAAATTCGCCGACTATCTGCGCCACCATTCTCCGGCCGACCTGGAGCATTACCTCGGTCTGGAGCCCGCCGATCTCGCCGACTGGCAGCCCAAGCCGCCCGGCCGGTCCTGACACGGCTCCACGGCGAAGACCCCCCGATTTCACGGGTACTCGCCTCGTTTTTCCGGCGGAAGAATAGACAAGAGAAGCCGGTCACACCACACAGGAGGAAAGATGGCCAATGCATCGGAATACGAACGAGTGCTCAACAAGGCCGAGGGTATGGGGCTCGGCTCCCTGGACAAGCGTGAGATGGAACTCCTGAACGTGCTCTACAAGGAGAGCGGTTCACGCGGAAACCGGGCACGCCGCGTCGTCAACGGCAAGTGACCCCACCGGGAACGTGAGCCGAGGAAGGAGAGCCCTCATGGGCCTCTTCAGCAACAAAGGGTCGTCATCGGGCCGCGATTCCGGTGAGGTGGGACGGTTCGTCTCGCCGCACTCCGTTCAGGACACACTCCAGGTCGTCTACAAGGGGCTGGCCGGCCAGTTGTCCACCCCTGAGTTCGCGGTGTCCGCGCCGGCACCGATGGAGGCGATCTTCATCAGCCGGCTCGGACCTGACGGCATCACGGTCACAGCGGGCAACACCGTGGAGACGTATTTCGAGTTCCGGGTCGACCTCAGCGCCACGGCCGACGGCTGTGCGGGGCACGCCTACTTCGACCGGCCGAACCGGCAGGTCGAACGGTGGATGGGCAACACCATCGGCCTCAACGCCGGTGTGCTGATGGCTCTCAAGGCCGCATCGGTCACGATCGGCGCCTGGCACACCGGCTGACGGCCCGCATCGGGCGGGCCCCACACAGGCCGTGGGGCTCGCACGGGCCGTGGGCCCCACACAGGCCGTGGGGCCCGCCACCGCCTCACTTCGTTTCGTTCCGCAGGCCGGCGAACCGACCGGCCATCCGCAAAGGAGAAAAAGATGGCCATCTCTTCCACCACGATCCGTACCGCGCTCTCCGTCGAGCAGGTGAAGGGGATCTTCAGCTCGACCCTCCAACCGATTTCCCGCAAGGTGGAGTTCGGTTCGGTGGAGGACAGTTCCAACCCCTTCGACCAGCCCGTCGACTTCAAGGCTTTCGCCTCGCTGAAAACGCTGACGGGGGGCTGGGTCGTCCAGATCTACATCCTCGACGAGCAGGACACCCGAGTCGTCGAACTGGTCGCCCTGGGTTCGTCCGCCCTGGGACGGGCCGTCGGCGGCCTGAAGCACACGGTCTCCCGAGCCGCCAGCCAGGAGAAGGCGAACGCCGTGGTCGAACGCCTGCGCGCCGCCGACCCTTCGCTACGGAATGCGGATGTCCTCTCCTGACGGCGCCTGAGGCCCGGTGAGACTCACCGTACGGGGAAGCCGAAGGAGTAGCCCTGCTCCTTCAGCCACGGCAGCACCTCGCGCAGGGCCGCCAGGGTCTGGGCGCGGTCGCCTCCCGCGTCGTGGAAGAGGATGGTCGGGCCGTCGGCGATCTCGTTCTTGACGGTGGCGACGATGGCTTCCACGCCGGGGTGCTCGAAGTCCTTGGTGTCGACGTTCCAGCCCAGCGGGCGCATCCCGCGGGACGCCGCGAGGTGGCGGCTGTACGGGGTGAAGGCGCCGCCCGGAGCGCGGTAGTACTGCGGGCGGACGCCTCCGGAGGCCTTGGTGATCATCCGTTCGGCGTCGAGGATCTGCTGGGACTGGTACGCCTCGGACTTTTTGTCCATCGTGGTGTCGTGCGAGACCGTGTGGTCGCACAGCCGGTGCCCGCCGGCCACGACCGCCTTGACCAGGTCCGGGTACGCCTGGGCCTGCGTGCCCACCATGCAGAACGTGGCCTTCACGCCGCTGTCCTTGAGCAGTTGGAGGACCTGCGGCGTCCAGGTCGGGTCAGGGCCGTCGTCGATGGTGATGTTGACGCCGCGGGCGCCGCGGTCCGAGGCGTGCGCGATCTCCTCCGACACCTTGGCCACCGTCTGGTCCTGGTGCCCGGCGGCCGGCGCCGAGGCGTGGGCCGCCGGCTGCCGGCCGCCGACGGAGTCGGCCTGCGCGGTCCACATCGACGTACCGACGGCCAGGGCTGTCACACCGAGCGCTGCCGCGAGGACCCGGCTGTGCCATCCCATTCTCTTGTGACTCGCCATGTCGGGCCGCCCCTTTGCTGTGTCCGCCGATGCCCTTGCCGCCGTGCACCCATGAAGACACACGAACACCCGCACCGGTCCCCTCTGTTACCGATCACGGACGAACCCGCAGGGGGGCGGCGACAAACCCAGCGGTTCCACGACACACAGGCACGGCGGGCGGGCACGACAGGCACGGCACGCAGGCACGACAGGCGCGGCGGGCACGACAGGCACGGCGGGCGGGGCACACCGATCCGTCACGGCGTGGTGGCGAGGATCCGTTCGCGCTGGTTGGCGGCCCACCGGTACGACGGGTTCATGGTCAGCGCCCGGTCGAGATCGGCCAGGGCCTCCGCCCGTCTGCCCAGCGCCTCGTTCGCCATCGCCCGGCTGCCCAGGGCCCAGGCGTAACCCGGATCGAGGGCGAGCGCCCGGTCGTACGCGGCGATCGCCTCCTCGTACCGGCCCTCCTGGCGCAGGAGTTCGCCGCGCTCCCCCACGATCCAGGGATTACGTGGTGACAGCGCCCCCGCCTTGTCCAGGTCGGCCCGTGCGCCGGTGGTGTCCGCCAGGGAGCGCCGGACCTGGGCGCGGCGTACCAGGGACCAGATGTGGTCGGGCTTGATGTCGAGGGCGAGGTCGAGGTCGGCCAGCGCAGCGGCGGACCGTCCCTGGGTGTGTGCCGTCTGCGCGCGGCTGGCCAGTGCCGGGACATGACCGGGATCGATGCCGAGCACCTGGTCGAAGTCAGCGATCGCCGCCTCGGGGTGCCCCGCCAGCCGGTTCGTCTCGCCCCGGTTCCAGAAGGCGCGTACTCCGGTCACGCGCCGTTCGACGGCCCGGTCGTGGTCCTCCAGTGCCTTCTCGTACTGGCCGAGCGCACGGTGGACGAGCGCTCGGCCGGTGTACGGACGAGCCCGGTGCGGGGCCAGGGCGATCGACCGGTCGAAGTCCTCGACGGCGTCCGCGTACCTTCCCTCGTCGGTGCGTCCCTCGCCACGCAGCATGAAGGCGCGGGCGCGGGACCCGTCGTCAAGTTCCGCCCGGGACAGGAGAATTGTGAGCAGTTTCTCGACACCGCGCTGTTCGTCCCCCAACGCGGCCAGGCAGTCGGTTCCCCAGTCGCGCAACGCGTCGTCCGCCACCGCCTCGCCTGCCTCGGCGAACACGCGGGCCCACCGCCGTGCCGATTCCGCTCCTTCGCCGCATGCCGCTGGGCCGTCTCCCAGTGCTTGCGCGAAGGCCGATCGCGGCTGCGCACACAACAGGTGGTAGGTCTCTTCCAGGCGCTCAACCCACCAGGCTTCGCTCTCCACTTGCTCCCCGGGTCGCAGCCCGGCCTCGGCCGACTCCCGCCGCTGTCCGAACGATTCCGCCAGCCGGCCGTGGGCCGCGCGCCACCGGTCGGGCGACACGGAACGCTGGAGCCGGAGCATCGGGTCGCGCACCACGTCGTGGTAGTGGGCGAAGCCTCCGCTCTCGCTCACGAAGGGCATGGTGCGCAGCCATCCGTAGAGAGCGGTCGGGTCGGGGCTGCCCGCGTCGGGGCTGCCCGCGTCGGGGCTGCCCGGGTCGGGGCTGTCTGGGCCGGGGCTGCCAGGGCCGGGGCTGCCCGCGTCGCTGACGGCGGACGTGAAGATGTCCTCGTTCAACCGCCGTGGCAAAGCCCCGGCAAGAGCCGCCGCGCGCCGGGCCGGTTCGCGCTCCCACTTCAGGAAGCGCTCGACGGCGGTGGCGCTGGGGTCGTCCACACCGCCCTGCCGGGCGGCGTTCTCGGCGAGGGTCGAGAGGAGGACGGGCAGCCGCCGGGACAGCCTGAGCACATCCCGTACCACCGTGTCGTCCACCACCCCCTTCGCGGTGAGAAACTGCCGCGCCTCGGACTCGGTGAAGGGCGTGAGCGGGATCTCGGTGACCAGATCGGCGCAATCCGCCCAGCAGTTGGGGGCGAGCGCGCCCTGACCGGACAGGGTGACCAGGGCGTTCGCGGGCAGCGAGCCGTACGGTCCGCCGATGACGAGATCGCGCAGCCACGTGTCGAGGAACGGTCCGGTGCGTTCGTACGTGTCGAAGAAGAGCGCGAGCCAAGGGACTTGGGACGCGACGCGGTCCAGCTCGGCGACCAGGGTCGGCGTGAGGACGTGGAGCGGGTCGGTGAGCAGCCGCGCGTCCTCCGGCCTGTTCGTACGGGCGCTGATCGCGGCCCGTACGTGGTCGGCGCCGCGGGCGAGCTGCGCCGGGTCGACGGCCCCGGCGAGCGCGCCGACGGCGGGAACCATACCGAGGCCGACCAGCCCGGCCTGCGCTGCGGCGAGCGACCCTGCCGTCGGCCCCTGCTCGGGCTGCGTGAGAGACGAGGCTGACGCCTCGTCCCGCCGACGGCGGTAGGTCGCGAGTACGCGGTCGAGAGCCTTGAGCGGATACCCCAGCCGCGCGAACTGGTCGGCCAGCGCTTCCAGCACCTCCGGCACGCTGTTGACGGACTCGTCGACCGTGACGACGAGCGCCTGGCGCTCGCGCGCGGTCCGGACGAACTCGCGGAGCAAAGTCGTCTTGCCCACACCGGCGTTGCCATGGACGTGGAAGACGAAGCGGTGCTCCAGGTCGTCCGGCCGCGTGTCGAAGTTCGACCGGAACAGGGCGAGTTCAGTACGCCGTCCCACGAATCCCGCGTGCCGGCGGATGTTGATGAGCTCCTGCATCGACGGACGCGCACTCCCAGCCATGCGCTTCAGTCTGGCAGGAGGGCGGCGGGTGGGACAGGTGGCGAGGGGCGAGTCGAGCGGCGGGTCCGGTGGCGGCGCGGGTCCGGCGGAGATACACCCGCGCCGACCTCATCTGACCCCGGCTGTCAGGGATTCCAGAACACACCCACCTGCACCCGGTCGAAGCGCCGCGCGGCCAGATCGTCCCGGCGGATCGCCCAGTGGACGCGGGTGCCCTCCCGGCCGCGGATGCTCGGATCCCACTGGGCGAGCAACACCCAGTCCCCGACGGCCTGCTCCGCTGCGAGCGCGGCCGCCGCCGCGACCGGGTCGAACTCGTTGTACTCGTCCCAGGCGTATCCGCCGACCTGCAGCAACCCGGGTGCGGCGATCTCCTCCCCCTTGTCCAGCCACACCGCGAGCAGTTGCTCGGAGCGCGGGTGCCCGGGGAGCGGTGTGTACCAGGGATCGGCGGGGATCTCCGTCCAGCAGTGGTACGGCAGGGAGACATCGGCCGTCACACTCAGCGGACCCTCCGGAAAAGCCTCGCAGACCGCCTGATAGTCGGGAATCGTGGCGAAGAAGTGCGAATCCTTCGCCCGCTCCTCGACGGCCGCGCCGGCAGGTATGTAGAGCACCTCTCCCATGGAGGCGTTGTCCTCGTTGTCGGGAAAGGCGAACAGCAGCAACTGCCCGTCGGTGGGCAGCGGGAGATCCGTCACGCCCTCGGGCAGGGCGGCACAGTCGAGAGAGGCAACGAACGGAAACCGCGGATCCGGGGCGTCGACGGGCAGCATCAGAGGGCCCCCGAACCGCGCGACGACCGGTTCGTCTCCGGCCGCAGACAGCGTGGCGCACGGCCGCGCGATGCCTAACCATCGTTCCACGTCGTCGGAGGGAATTCCCCGGGCGATCGCCTCTTCGCGGAATGGGCTGAGCTTGTCCAACATCTCTGGATTCACGCGAGAAACGTACCGCCGGGCACTGACAACGCCGCTTCCTCCGTATCATGTGGTGCTTCGACGTGGAGGTTGAGTGTGAACGGTCAGTCAGGGCGGGGCGAGGAAGTCGCTCCCGGAGTCGCGATCCGCGTAGCGGAGGAAGCGGACCTCGACGCCGCAGCCGAACTGTTCCGTCAGTACCTCGACTTCTACGAGGTGCGGCCGCAGGACCCCGACCGCCCGCGCGCCTTCATCGCGGAGCGGCTCGGGAACCGCGACTCCCTGATCCTGCTGGCCGTCGAGTCCGGCACCGGATCCGAACCCGACACCGGAGCGCTCGGGTTCGCTCAGGTGTACCCGATGCTCTCCTCACTCGACCTGGGACCGTCCTGGCTCCTCAACGACCTGTACGTACCCCCGGCCGCCCGCCGCCGCGGCATCGGCAGGGCGCTGCTGCGTGACGTGATCCAGCGCGCCCGCGAAGCCGGGATGAGCGGGGTGCAACTCGACACCGCGTACGACAACCACGCGGCGCAACACCTCTACGAGGCCGAGGGCTTCACCCGCGACCCGTTCCACATCTACCTCCACGACCTGCGCCCGGCTGAGGACCACAAGACGGCCTGAACAGCGTGTCCCTCCAGGAACTTCCAGGCCGATGTCCGCGTCTCCCTCTACGTGTCCGCCACTTCCTTGTCACGCGCGCCGCAGCAGTTGCCGCCCTCGCCCGAGGTCTACACCGGCCGCGAGGAGCCATTGGCACGCCTAGACATGTTGTTCCACGGCGCCGCAGGGAAGTCCATCTGTCTCAGCGGCCCGCCAGGGATCGGCAAAACGACTTTTGCCTCCAGATGGCTGAGAATGCACGCGGACGAGTTCCCGGACGGTCAGTTCTACGTGGATCTACGCGGCAACTCCCGGAGCGGATCGAAGCGTCCCCAAGAAGTCCGGGAGCAGCTCATTCAGGAGTTCGGAGCCGCGGTGCCGTCGGAACCATGGGAGCAGCGTCAGCTCTGGCATTCGTTGACCGAGGGGCTACGGGGTGCAGTGCTGCTCGACAACGCGCTTGACATCGCCCAGGTACGGCCATTACTGCCCGGCCCTGGGGGAGGTCTGAAAGTAATCATCACAAGTCGTCACAAGATAGCGGACCCGACAAAAGACTGCATAATTTCGCACGAGTTGGGCCCGCTTGACGCGGAGACGGCTCTGGAAACGTTCCAGCGTGGACTCGGCCGAAAAGGGCGGCGAAGGGTCGCGCGCGAGCAGCGGGCCGTGCGTCAGGTGATGTCGTCCTGCGCAGGGGTGCCCTTGAAGATCTGCTTGGCGTCGGCGTTGGTGACGACCTTCACGTCCAAGCAATCGATAGCAGCGTTGGCCGAGGCCTTGACTGAGGCGTCGCACAGTAATGGCGGACTGCGCAGTGAGGGAGTCATCGAGCGCAATGACGCGCTACGGGCTCTCCTCGACGGAGCGTACCGTAGCCTTCCCGAGGACGTCGCTCGCTCCTACCGGTTGCTTGCTCTCCTACCCATTGCAGACTTTGACGAGCCTGTCATGGCGGCTCTTTGTGGCGAGTCACTCGATAAGGCAGCCGAAACGCTCGACGCTCTGGTCGAGATGTATCTTGTCGAGGACTCAGGTCAAGGTCGTTATCGTTTCCATGACTTGGTGTTCCAACATGCCAGACGGCAGGCTGAGTATCAGGAAACACCGACCGAGAGACGGATCGCCCGGTGGCGTTTTTTCGATTGGTGCCTGGCAACTCTCTCAGGAGCAGAGGCATCTCTTTGCCGTGGCCGCCGGATCCTCCGAAGGGACTATGCGGCCCTCCAGCCGGGACCACTGCCCTTCACCGACGCCGACGGGGCTTTCGACTGGCTGAAGAAGCGGTCCGGTTGGCTGATGGAGACGCTACGTGCCGTCGCCGCCGATGGTGACAGGCATCGGACGGCTTGGCAGATGGCGGATGCCATGTGGCCGATTTTCGTGCGATTACGACCTTATAATTCATGGATCGAGGCACACGAAATTGGCCTGCACAGTGCCGTTGCGGCCGGCGATTACGACGGAATCATCCGAATGCGCACATCGGGTGGAATAGGGCTGCAGAATGCAGGTCGGCTCGATGAGGCGGCGGAGTGGTTCGCTGACGCGCTGGCCCTCGCCAGACGCCACCACTACAAATGGGACGAAGCCCAAGCATTGCACGGCATAGGCCAGTCAGACTGGCTGGCCAACCGACTGGATTCGGCCAAAGAATCCCTGATCGGGGCCCTCGCACTACGTGATGACCTCGGTGACCGGCGCGGCAAGGCCCTGACCCGCATCATCCTGGGTGATATTGCCCGCCGGTCCGGCCAATTCGGCGAGGCCCACGATCTTCTCGACCAGGCCCACGCAGACCTACAGGCCGAGGGAGACTCCCACGATGCGGCTCGGGCAATTGCGTTCCTCGGTATGACCTGGGCTGATTCAGGCGACATCGAGGCGGCGCGGCGACACCTGCTACAGGCCCAGCACACCTTCGTAACGTTGGGCTCTATTCCATGGGTGGCCTTCACATCGGAGATGCTCGGTCAGGTAGAGCAGCGTCGTGGCGGCATCGCTGTCGCACGAGGTTGGTACGAGCAGTCTCTCGGTCTTTACAAAGGGATAAGTCCCCGTGACACAAAGCGGCTGGAAGACCGGATCTGTGGGTTGGACAAACCTGGCGGCGGTGACAGCGGCTCCAGCGCGAGCTGCTGATCGGGTGGGTCCAGCGCGAGAAGTCGGTAAAACAGCCGAGAAAAGTTGTCATGGAAGCGGCCAGGCTCGGACGCGATCCGTGCGGCGATCGCCGCATAGGTCTGCCTCCGGTAACTGGCACTGACGGCGGCCAACTGCTCCGGTAGCGGACGAGACGTCGACAACCTGGGCGCCACGCGGGCGAGTTCGGCCGCAGGGGAGACCGAGCTGACACCGGCAGACGGAAAGTGGCTCAGCACGATCGGGGCCCGGCCGACGGTCGCGTACAGAGATACGGATCCATGGTCACCGATGACCCAGTCCGCAGCGACGAGAAATGGTCGCCAGTCGATTTCCGGGCCTATGGGTTCAAGGCCATGAGGCCGGTACTCGTCAAGCAGCTCCTGCAGAATCCGCCCGTCCGCTCCCTCTCGGGTATTTGGATGGATCAGGAGCACTGTGCGGTAGCCAGGCGGCCTCAACTCATCTTTGAGTCGGGTGAGTAGCGGCTTCAGAAGGCTTGACGACAGTTCGGGCCGCCAGGTGAAACTGGCAACGATCAACTTTTCGCTGGCACCGAGCCCGAGAGCTCGCCGATACTCCGACCTACGCGGCAGGCTGAGCATGATCCGATCGAGAAACGGATCGCCGACGACCTCTGCGGCCGCCACCGCTTCCGGGCAGCATCGCCCCAATACGGCACGTTCCTCTTCGTGGGCCAGGACGATGATCCTCGGTACCACACGCCCGTCGCGCATCAGGGAATCGCGGTCAAGCCCATGGACCGTACGCTCGCCCGGTTCGGGCCGCACGTCAGGTGTCCGTGCCAACTTGATGTGAGAGGCGCCGTGTGGCACCAAAACCACTGGAGCAGAGAGCTGTTCGATGCCTCGTGAACCTGCGGCCAACGCAAGATCAAAACGAGTGCGTATCGCCTGCTCCCAGGGGATCGCGTGCCGATCATCGCCGCGCACGAATTGTTGTGCCCCCTCGCTGAACTCGTGGGGGGCCACGGTGAACGTGAGCCTGATCCTGGGGTCGGACGTGACGGGCACATACAACTCGCGCAGGCGCTGGCCGTAGACCATGGTGTGCACAACGACAAGGACGGACCTGGTAGGGGTCACTGAATGACCCCGGCGTGAGGTCTCCGCGCCCAATCCTTGACCTCTTCAAGCACAGACATGCTTTCCTTGTGATCACTTCAGAAGTGATGCCGTACCTTCGTGGCCAGCGTACCGCGCGCAGGCGGCCACACATGTGGCCTGCGCCGTGCGACGTGGCCGCGCCGATGACGGAGCGGGCGTGCTCAGGCCGCGCCTCGCCAGATCGTCAGGTCGCCGTCGAGGAGAGCGAGGTCCGGGATGGCGGTCGACTTCGTCCCGACCACGAACAGCGCGATGTCCCCGGCCGGGTTCTTGATGCAGATCTCGGTGCCGCGCGCCGCGGCGGCGAGTGGGAGGCGGTGCTGCTTCGAGTGGTTGACGATGAGACGGCACTCGTCGAGAGTGGTGCCCGGCTTGCCGAAGATCTGGACGAACACGCTTGCCTCGCTCTCCAGTTCGCAGCCGACCGACTTGCAGCCGAAATGGATGTCTCCCTTGTCGGCCTTCACTTTGTTGAGCGGATCCTTCAGGCTCAACGCCTTCTTCGGGTCCAGCATCACCTCGCCGTACCCCTCGGGTCGCGGCTCCGACGGCGAGGACGGCGCACTCCCGGCCGTATCGTCACCGGCGCCCACGGCCTCCGAGCCTGAGGACTCCGAGGAATCCGAGGAGTCTGCCGAATCCGACGAACCTGACGAGTCCGACGACGTCCCGCGCGCGGAATCCGGCGAGGACCCCGACGCCCCTGCGGCCGATCCCCCGGCGGACGCCGACGAGTCGGCGGCGTTCCGGCGATCGTCGTCCCGGCCGGTCACGTCCATGACCCCCCAGGCCAAAGCCACCACCAGCAGCGCGCCGCCCGTCACGCCGAGGGCCGTGAGCGCGGTGCGTCGTCTGCGAGCCTTCGGCTCCTCCAGCGTCGGCGGCGCCCATCCCGCCGGGGGGTACGGGGATCCGGTGAACGGCTGCGGGTGCACGGGGGTGGGGGCGGCCACCGGTGGCGGCACCGCGATCTCCGGCCCGGTGATCTCCCGCCACACGGCCGGCCCACCACCCGCGTCGGCCCCCGCCAACCGCTGACGGCACCACTCCACGACCTCCGCCGGGGTGGCCCGCTCCGCCGGATCCGCGGCCAGACAGCGGGCGAACAGCGGGCGCAACGGCTCAGGCAGCAGGGCCAGTTCGGGTTCGGAGTGGACGATCCGGTACATCACCTGGACGCCCGAACCGTCACCGTAGAGCGGCCTCCCCAGCGCGGCGAACGCCGCCGTCTGGGCGAGGGCGAAGATGTCGGTCGCCGCCGTGATCTCGTCCCCGGACGCCTGCTCCGGGGCCATGTACGCGGGAGTGCCGATGGCGTTTCCGGTCGCGGTGTACGCGGTTCCGTCGGCGGCGAGCGCGATGCCGAAGTCGATCACGCGCGGCCCGTCGGCCGCCAGCAGCACGTTCGACGGCTTCAGGTCCCGGTGCACGATGCCCTCGGCGTGGATGGCCTGCAACGCCTCGGCCACGCCCGCCATCAGCCACAGCACGGTGGGCACCGGCAGCGGACCACTCCGGGCCACCGCGTCGGTCAGGGAAGGCCCGGGGACGTACAACGTGGCCAGCCAGGGCGGTACGCCGTCGGCGTCGGCGTCGATCAGCTCGGCGGTGTACGCCCCACGGACCCGCTGCGCCGCCCTGATCTCCCGGCCGAACCGCCGCCGGAAGCCCGGGTCGTCCGCCAGCTCCGGCCGTACGACCTTGATCGCCACGGGCCGGCCGCCCTGCGTGTGCGAGAGGTACACCCGGCCCATGCCCCCGGCGCCCAACCGGGCGGCGATCCGGTAACCGGCCACCACCAGCGGGTCACCCGCCTGGAGCGGCTGGAAAACATTCGTCGCGTGATTCATCGGCCTGCTCCCCCGTTCTGACGCATGGGCCAACGGCAGCAGCCTAACGGGCAGGATCGCGAGGTCAGGGGGCCGGGGCGGGGGCCGCGAGAGCGGCCGGGCCCGGGTGTCCGAGCACTCCATCGGGAGCAGGGGTTCATCCCTGCGGGCGCAGGGAGCAGATCGCGTTCGATGCGGTGGGGTCGCCGATGTGGGGTTCATCCCTACGTGCGCGGGGAGCAGTGCGACCAGAAATTCCACTCTTCCCGGTCGGCGGGTTCATCCCTGCGCGTGCAGGGAGCAGGCCTGGGGCTACGGCGCGCTCAGGATCGACGCGGGTTCATCCCAGCACGTGCCGGGAGCAGCCACTCCTGTTCGCCTTCACCACGTTGATGGTGGGTTCATCCCTGCGCGTGCGGGGAGCAGTCCGCCGTGTCCACGCTCAGACCCCAGCGGAATGGTCCATCCCTGAGCGTGCGGGGAGCAGACCTACACCGAATGGTCGCCTGCCGTTCGAAAGGGTCCATCCCTGCGCGTGCGGGGAGCAGCCTGGAGTCTGACCGACCTGAAGAACCTGTCCGGGTCCATCCCTGCGCGTGCGGGGAGCAGAGACCGGCCGGGTCGCCCGCGCCGCTGAACACGGGTCCATCCCTGCGCGTGCGGGGAGCAGGCTCGTTGAGCTGGGGGTTTCTTTCGTTGTGTGGGCTGTTTGAGCCTACTCCTGTGATCCCGGCAAATAGCGCGAAATTCGCCATCGGATGCCAGGCAGGCCACACCGAGGAAGGGCTCACGGTCAAAGCCGAGTCCGTCGCCAACTAGCGGCAGCGCAGAGCCCTTGACCCTCGCGCTGGGCAAGCCGTCTCGTCAGACGAAGATGCCCCGGCCATCGTGGACCGGGGCTTCTCGTTGGCGACCACCGTGGCGGGTCAGCGGCAGGGGTGGTGGGTTTCGGCTGTTTCTTTCAGGCGGTTCACCCAGTCCCTCAGGCCCGTGTCGAGGCTTGCCTGGTTGCCCGGGATGTCGGCTTCCACCGGGGCGCCCGACCAGGATTCCTCCGTCGTGGCGATCACACCGCCCCTGACCGGCTTGAAGGTGAACAGGTGCACGCCGTCTATGCCGTTCACCGGCGCGGTCCACGCGGTGCAGCGTTCTGTCTTGATCTTCTTGACCGTTGACGTCACGTGCATGCCCTGCGGGGACCATGCGAAGACCGAACCCGGTCGCAGCGGACCTGGGGTCTTCTTCTGGGCCGGGGTGATCTCCGGGATCCACGCCGACCAGTTGTCGATGTTCGTGTGCAGACGCCAGACCGTCTTCGGCGACGCCTTGATGAAGACGCTCGCCTTGCTGATCACGGGGGCGTGCTTGTCGACGGTCATTCCCCGGCATTCCTGGAAGGTACGGGCGCTCGACCGCGCCTCGTCCGCCACCGCGGCCGGCTGGATGGCCAGCGTCGCGGTCGCGCCGAGGGCCGCCGCGCTGATGCCCATGAGGAGCCTGCGTCGTGTGGTGATCAACATTGTTCGCTTCTTTCGTCGCGTCTGGATTTGGGTTACACGTGAAAGGCTACGAGCGTAAACATAACATGTGCCGGCATAACTGCCTTGCGGGGTAAGGACGTCGGAGATGCCGGTCAGGCCGCAGCCAGGCGGCGGTGTTCCAGGAACGTGGCGACCGCATAGGCGCCGCCACCCGCCACGGAGAGGACCAAGTAGAGGCCGGGTGTGCCGAGGAGCAGGGCGGCGGACGAGGTCAGGGCGAGCCAGGTGCCGAGGCCGTAGTGGAGCACGTTGCGGCGCGCGGAGCCTTCCGCGATGTAGATCAGGCCGACGATCAGGCCGGACCCGGCGGGCCAGAGCAGGTCGGCCAGGTCGGGCACATCGGTGGTGGCGGTGAGGCCCGTGATGGCCAGGTACAGCGCGGCGAAGGCCACGATCCACGCCAGGCCGAGAAGCCTGCCGCTGAGCACTTCCCTCTGATCGGCGCCGCGTTGGGCTCGGAGCGCGGCGATCGTCGCGTACACCGTGCCGATCGCGATGCCGATGCCGAGCAGTGTTGTGGGCAGCCACTCCGGCAGCCCGACCAGGGGGTCGGTGCCTCGGGAGAGCGCTGCCGCACCATGGCCGAGGATGTAGGCGAGCCCGAAGCTGATGTACGTGGCGCGGTTGTCGATCCGGCCCGGGTGGGGGCCGGTGCGAACGAGGTCGGTGCGGCCGGTGGCGGCGGGCGTGGTGGGGGTGTTGGGAGTGGTGGGGGTGTTGGGAGTGGTGGGGGTGTTGGGAGTGGTGGGGGTGTTGGGAGTGGTGGCGATCATGGCTGTGTCTCCTGGGCAGGGGCGAGGGTTCACACGAGGTGGGACAGGGACGGCGACGCGCCGGACGATGTCCGCCGGCCAGGGGAACGCGGCGGCGACGGACCGCTGTTGGGCCAGTGCGTGCAGGCCCAGCCATAGCGCGACCGCGTCGGCGGCCGGGTCGGTGCTGGTGCACTGCCCTGCGGCGAGGCACTTGCCGATGCACCCGGCGAGGATCCGCATCAGCTCCTCGCCGACGCCGGGCGTTTTCTCACTCCCGCAGTCGGCGAGGGGGTTCAGCGACCCGCCGAACATGATGCGGTACCGCTCGGGGTGGTCGCGGGCGAAAGCGGGGTAGGCCAGGCACGCGGCGCTCAGCCGCTCCTGCGGATCGCCGTCCGCGCGGTCGAGGGCGGAGCTGATCCGGTGGGAGAGTTCGGCGAAGGCCTGCCGTACCACCTGGAGCATGAGGGCGGGCTTGTCGTGGAAGTGCGGGTAGATCGAGGGGGCGGCGATTCCGGCCTTGCGGGCTACGGCCCGCAGCGTGACGGCGCGTTCGTCGCCCTCGGTGTCGAGCAGTGCGGCCGTGGCGGCGAGGATGTCGGCGCGTAGCCTGCCGCCCTCGCCCCGTCGGTTCCGCAACCTGGCTCGGGGGCGGGGCGGTTCGGCGGCAATCCCTGCGCCCGGGCCTGGGTCCGGGTCCGTGGCTGCGCCTGGGTCCGGGTCCGTGGCTGGGGCTGGGTCCGGGTCCGTGGCTGGGGCTGGGTCCATGGCTGCGCCTGGGTCCGTGGCCGGGGCCGCGCCTGGGTCCGTGGCCGGGGCCGGGGCTGCGTCCGGGGCTGGGGCTGCCTCTGCCGCCGCGTCCGCTTCCCCGTCCGGCTCCGCGTTCACGCCTCGCGCGCGTCAGGTACGAGGATGACCTTGCCCAGCACCGTACGGGACTCCGCGAGCGTCAGCGCCGACGCCGCCTCGGTCAGGGGCAGTTCCGCCGCGATCTGCGGGACCAGGGCGCCGTCGGCCACCAACCGCAGTACCTGGGCGAGGTCTTCGTTCAGGCGCCGCTGCCACGTCGCCCGGCAGCGCTGCCCCGCCCAGTAGTTGTAGAAGTGCGCGCTCTTGCCGTTGGGCAGGGAGTTCCACGCCGCGAGCCGCGCGAACAGCTTCAGCACCGGCAATTGGGAGTTGCCCTCGTCGTCCTTCGTCGCCGCCGTACCGTACGAGACGAGCGTTCCGCCACGGCGCAGCAGCCGCCACGACTCTTCCAGGCCGGCGCCGCCGACGTGGTCGAAGACCGCGTCCACACCGTCGGGCGCCAACTCCCGGATCTTGGCGTACATGTCGGGGTCGCGGTAGTCGACCGGGGTCGCGCCCAGCTCGCGCACGGTGGCGTGGTGGCGGGGCGAGGCCGTGCCGATCACGGTGATGCCCGCGTGCCGGGCCAGTTGGACGAGGGTGGAGCCGACGCCACCGTTGGCGCCGAGCACGACGACGGTCCCGCCGGTGCGGACCTTGGCCGTCCTGTGCAGCATCTGCCAGGCGGTGATCCCGTTGACGAGTACGGTCTCGGCGGCAGCCGGGGACACACCGTCGAGCACCGGCATCAGATCTGCGGCGTCGATCACCAGATGGCTGGCCCACGCGCCGGTCTTCGTGACGGCCGCGAACCGGCGTCCGGCGAGGGCGGTGTCCACTCCGGGCCCCGTCGCGGTGACCGTACCCACCACGTCGTACCCGGGCACGAAGGGGAACGGCGGCTGGTCGTAGTACTTGCCGCGCCGCATCTGCTGCTCGGCGAACGCGACGCCGGTCGCCTCCATCCGCAGCACGACCTCCCCGGCGGCGGGCTCCGGGAGTTCGCGGGTGGTGACGCGCAGACCGTCCGGCTCGACCGCACCCGGGAGGACGATCTCGGTGGCGTGGGTGACGAGCGTCTTTGTGTCCATGGCGTTCATGTGAGGTCCGATCGGCTGGGCGGGGCCCGGTCGGTCCCGCTTGAACTTACGATCGTAAGGCTACGCATGTTAGGGGGGCGTGCACAAGAGGCAACGACCGTAAGTTTCTGCACGTAAGGTGAAGTCATGAGACCCGACACAGCAGAAGCAGCGTCAGCAGCGGCGCGGAGCCGCGTTCGTAATCGCCGCGGGCAAGGCGATCGGCTGCGCGACGAGATCGTGACCGCGGCGGCCGACCTGCTCGACGAGGCCGGTGACGCGGGCGCCGTCACGCTGCGCTCCGTCGCCCGCCGGGTCGGGATCGCCGCCCCGTCGATCTACCGGCACTTTCCGGACCAGCCCGCCATCATGCTGGCCGTGGTCCGCGCCGCCTTCGCCGAGCTGGACGGGCAGTTGGGCGCCGTAGACGCTGCCGCGGGCGCGGGCGCCGTCGCCGTCGCGGACACTGCCGTGCACACCCCCGCTGGCACTGGCCCCGACACCACCACAGGCGCCCTTCGCGACGCGCCCCGGGCACGCCTGACAGCCTTGTGCCACGGCTACTTGGAGTTCGCCCGAGCGCACCCCGGGCGCTACCGCGCCATGTTCGGCGGGCTCTGGACACCCGATCTGGACGCGGGTTCCGTGACCGAGCAGGACGTGGCAGCCCTCGGCCGGACCAGCATGCGGCGGCTCGCCGACGCCCTCGGGAGCTGTGTCGCCGCCGGCTGCGCGACCAGCACCGACCTCGCCGCCGACGCGGTCGCGCTCTGGGTCGGCCTGCACGGTCTCGCCCACCAGCAGGCGGTCGCACCCGCCTTCCCCTGGCCACCGGACATCGCCGAGCGGCTCATCACCGCGCTCGCGCACTTCACCGACGTACGCACGTCCGCCGGCGTACTGGCCGAGCCGCCTCACCCGGCCGCCCCACCGAACCGCCCCCGGCCCGCCTCCGCCCGCGCCCGCCTAACAGGACGGACGACCCGTTCGCGGCGATGATGTGAGGGGACGGGCAAGCCACCGGCGTGGGCATCAGACGCGAGATCGGCAGGCATCGATGGAATCGCTGGACCAGACGCTGAAGCCGCTGTTCACCGTGGACGACGCCGGACGCGTCACGTCCTGGAGCGACGCCGCCGCCCAGCTCTTCGGCAGTCCGGCGGACCAGGTACGCGACCGTGGCGCGGCGGACGCCGCCGCCAGATCCGGCGTACCGCTGCGCGCGGTGCCCCGGCCGGATGCCGGGGGGTGGGACGTCTACCCGTACGAAGTCGGACGCCCGGGACCCAACGATGAAGGGGAACCTGGCCCTCCCGGCGGCCCTTCCAGCGGCCCTTCCGCCCCCGACCCGCGCCCACCCGACCTGGAGGGCGCCCTCGTACGGGCGCTGTTCGCCGAGTCGCAACTCGGGCTGATCGTCCTCGACCAGGACCTGCGGCTCGTACGGGTCAGTGCGGCGGCCCGCGCCATGTACGGCGACTCGGCCGACGAACTCCTCGGCAGGCGGCTGGACGAGGCGTACGACCTGGAGAACGCCGAGCGGGAGGTCGCGGCAGCCCGCGAGGTGCTGGAGACGGGGACACCGGTGTTCTCCCGGCTGGTCACGAGTTTCACCACGGTCCGCCCTCGCAGGCGGCAGTACTACTCCGTCTCCGCCTTCCGCCTGTCCGGACCGCAAGGACAGCCGATCGGACTGGCGATGACACTGCTGGAAGTGACCCGCAGGGAACGCGACCGCGAGCGGGCGGACACCGTCTCCCGGGTCCGCGAACTCGTCGGCCGCTCCCTCCAAGTGATGGAGAGCTGCCAGCACTTCGCCGACGCGCTGGTGCCCGGTTTCGCGGACATCGCCCTCGTCACCCTCACCGAACAGGTCGCAGGCGGCGACTACCCGCCTCTGCGGCCCGTCGACACCGAGAAGTTGCTCCTGCGCCGCGCCGCCTTCCGTACGAGCGGTCCTGCCGACCCGGACGCGGGCATCGGTGAGGTGAACGCCGTCGGGGACGAGGCCGCGGTCAACAGGGCGCTGCGCGAGGAGCGCCCTGTACTCGTACGGGTGGGCGCCGACGGCGACGCCGTTACCCGGACCGACAACAGCGACGGCGGTGTCGGACCAGGCAGCCCCCAGGCCCCGGCCCACCCCGACGCCCCGGCCCACCCCAACGCCCCGGCCCAAGACCGCGCCCACACCATGATCGTCGCCCCGCTCACCGTACGCGGCCGGGTGCTGGGACTGCTGCGGCTGCTGCGCTGCGGCGACTCCGAGCCCTTCACCAGGGACGATCTCGCTGCCGTGGCCGACAGCGTCACACACACCGCACTCTGCCTCGACAACGCGCGGCGCGCCGCGCACGACCGCGCCCTGGCCTCGACCGTGCACCGCAAGCTCCTGCCCAAGCGGCCCAGCCCCCAACTGGGCCTCGACACCGCATACGTAGCGCTGTCACCCAGTTCGGAGAGCCACACGTGGTTCGACGTCATCCCGCTGTCGGGCGCCCGGTGCGCGCTGGCCGTGGGCGAGGTCGACGGCGCGGGGCCGCATGCCCTCGCCGTCATGGGACATCTCCGTACGGCCCTGCGCGCCCTCGCCGACCTGGAACTCCAGCCGGACGAACTGCTCGCCCGGCTCAGCGACACCGTGACCCGGCTGTCCGAGGACCAGCGGACGACGGGCCCCGCCGACCCACTGACCGCGAGCTGCACCTTCGCCCTCTACGACCCGGTGGCGCAGGCCTGCCTCGTCGCCTGTGCCGGACAGCGCGCGCCCCGGATGATCGGCCCCGACGGCCATGTCGACCGGATCGACGCACCGGTCGGTCCTCGCCTCGGGGCTCCCGACACGGCGCCGTTCGCGATGGCCGGCCGGACCCTGGAGAGCGGTACCACCCTCATCCTCGCCGGGGACGACCTGGACCAGGCGCTCAGCACGGAAGTCGTCAGCCGGCTCCTGGCCGTGTACGACACGGCGCAGGACCTGGCGGACGGCCTGTTCACCCGGCTGGCCGCCAGTCCGCGCCATACGGGCACGGCGCTGCTGGCCCGTACCCACCAACTGTCGCCCGACAACACCGCCGTGTGGGAGCTGCCGCAGGAGGACCGGGCCGCCTCCGAGGCCCGCCGGCTGACCCGGCGCTGGCTGACCGGGCTTCCCCATCCCCTCTCCGAGGACAGCGTCGACTCGGCGGGCCTGCTGGTGAGCGAGCTGGTGACGAACGCCGTACGGTACGGGACGCCGCCCATCACCCTGCGGCTCATCCTCGACCAGTCCCTGACGATCGAGGTGGGCGACTCCAGCACCGTGACCCCCGACCTCCGGCACGCCAGGGTGACCGACGAAGGCGGTCGCGGGCTGTTCATCGTCTCGCAGATCACTCACAAGTGGGGCACCCGCCGGTCGTCGAACGGCAAGACCATCTGGGCCGAACAGCCCCTGGACGACGAGGACTGAGTCCGCGCCCGCCGCGTACTCACCCCGAAACACATCGCTGCGAGGCCGACTTGGAAAGAACCAGACGCACCTGGCCCGCGGGCAGCTTCAAGGGTTTGCCGGACGCCGGGTCCCAGAGGATCGCGGTGTCGTCGGTGACCGCGAAGAGGACGTAGGGACGGCTGGGGTCCAAGCGCGGCCCACGGCTGGCCAGTTGGGCGTTCGGCACGACGGGTTGCGCGCATGTCCATTCGGGCTGGACGCCGAAGTACGAGGGCAGCGCGTCCGCGTGGTCGCGAGCGGCGGCTTCCGTACGGTTGACGGCGGTGGCGGCCGAGTCGAGCGCGAGACCCGCACCGCCAACCAGCAGGAGCACCAGGAGGAGCAGATAGCCGATTCCGTTGAAACCGTCGCCGGGAGTGGCGCGCGAGTAGTGGAAGTGCCGGGCATAGCCCCAGGCGGCGGGGAGCGTGAGCACGAGGCTGAAGAGCTGGACCAGTTTGGCCGTGGCCACGAGCTGCCAGATGGACGGTACGTCCAACTCGTCGGCCGAGAGGCCGAACCCGTCGGCGTACAGGGAGTGCAGGAGCGAGCCCGCCGTGAGGAGGGACGACGTGGCGAGGGTGACGACCAGCGGTATCACCCAGGCCGCCCACTCGCCCCAGGTCCACTGCCGCATCAGCAGCCACAGCCCGCCCGCGACGACGACGAGCACCATAGTGACGGCGAGCTGGCCGCGAACGTGCGCTTCTCCGCTGCCTGTTCCCCTGAGCGCGATCAGAGTGAAGATGACGCAGGCCAACAACGCCAAGGTGGCGCCGCGGACTTGGGTGCTGAACCTGGAGCGGGCGCCGGTACGAGAAGGCGTCCCGGAGCCGTTGGCAGCACCGCTGGCGCGTACCGGCACCGGCCGTACCGGCACCGGCCGTACCGACACCGGCCGGAACAGCCGGGAGCCGCACCACAGCGCCCTGCCAAGCGCGCAGGCGGCCACCGCGTACCACCACACCTGGCCGGGTACGCCCCTGCCCTGCGCAAAGGCCAGCGAGACCCCGACCGTCAAGGCCCACAGCAGCACGACGCGCAGCCGGCGATCGGTCTCGTCCTCGGGCCAGTACAGGGAGAGTTCGCGCCAGCGGCCGTCCAGCGGACGCACGGCGAACGGGGCCGAGGCGTCGTAACCGCCGGCAGCCGAGGTACGGGCCAGCCGCAACGCCTGCCCGGGCCGGCCGGCGACGCTCGCGCCGATGTCGTAACGACGCGACCGCTCCATCCAGCGCCGCGCCCGGCGTTGGTTTCCGGTGGTCGGAGGGGGCGTACGGTGCGCGGTGCGGAAGACCTGCCACTGGGACACCGTCTCCCGGTCACGGACGATGCGCTCGGTCCGCCTTACGTACCCCTCCAGGCACGCGCCGCGCAGCATCTTGGCCACGCGGTACGCGGCCCCACGCGCACTCCCCCGGGCGGCACCGGGCAGCCGCACCTCCACCTCGTAGATCCGCGAGGCGGGATCGGGCGGGAGAACGCCCGCCGTCGGTCCACTACCGGTCGGATGGCTTGCGCGTACGGGCCACCCGTGCGCCTCGAACCGCCGCTCGGCTTCCTCCCAGTCGTACGATCCGCCGCGGACCTCGACCAGGGCCGCGACCCGTTGGTCGTACGGCGTCTCTCTCATGGACTCCCACCCCCGGCTGTCGAGTCTGGATGCAGTCCACCACACCGGGCCGGAAGAGCGCTCAGTGCACCCGCTCGCCACCCTCCGCCGACAACAGGTTTGCACCTGGCGCGACTTCAGCGCCGCGTGCGCACCACCGGCCGGAAAACAGCCCCAAGCCAGCTTCCCGCGCGGCCGGATGACCACCCCGGGCGGCGGCGACCCGCGCCCGCATCCGCGAGGCGGCCGGGCGGCTGTTCGTGGAGGGCGGCTACGCCGCCACGGCCCTCCGCCAGGTCGCGGCGGCGGCCGGGGCCGGCGAACGGACCCTGTACGACACCTTCGCGACCAAGGCCGACCTCTTCGCGCACACCCTCGGCTGCGAGCAACCGCCGGCGCCGCAGCCACGCCCTGGGCTCCCCCCCACATGCACCAACCACTCCGCCGCCACCGCGGCTGGAGCGTGGAGCAGTACCGCGCCCGGCTCCAGAACGCAATGACCCGCGAACTGCTCGACTGACAACAACGAGTTGCTGGAGTACGGGCGTTGGCCCCTCGGCAGCTCTCAGACGGTCCAGGACGTGAGGTGTTCGCGCACGTACTCCGCCAGTTCGGGCGGTTGGAGTCCGAGCGCTTCCAGCGCCGGTACGTCGAGTGCGATCCGGACCGGTGTGAAGTCACCCAGGTCGCGGTCGGTCAGCTCCGGGCCGCTGCGGCGGTGGGGGTTTGTCGTCAGGAGGTCGGCGCGGAAGTAGTGCTGTACGACGGTGGTCCGCTCGCCCGGTTCCGTCACGGTCAGGATCTCGGTGGCGGGGCCGATCGTGGCGCCGAGTTCTTCCATCACCTCGCGGCGCAGGGCCGCTTCCAGGTCCGCGTCGTCGGGTTCGACCCCTCCGCCGACCGTTGTGCAGAAAGGCGCGCCGCCCGGCCATCCCCGGCGCAGGAAGACCAGGTGGTCGCCGTCGCGGAGCAGCGCGCGTGCGGTGCGGCGGATCTTCATGCGCGTGGCGCCGGTGTGGGGGCCGGGGTCCGTGCCGGCGCTCGCGGCACCGCCGGCGCCGGGGCGCGGTCCCGTACGCGTAGTGCCAGGAGCGCCGTGTCGTCGCTTGCCCAGTTGCCGTTGTGGGTAGCCAGGGCGTGGCCGATGTGGCGTACGGTGCCGGCGGCGTCCAGGCCGTGGCAGGCGGCCAGGGTCGTGGCGAGGGCCTTGTCGCCGAAGACCGGGCGGGGGCCGCCCGGGACGATGGGGCGGGGGCGGGCCTCCGTGGCGCCGTCGGTGTAGAGCAGCAGGGTGTCGCCGGGGGCCAGGCGGAAGCGTACGTCCGTCAGATTCACCTGGGGCAGGACGCCGAGCAGGCTGCCGCGGCGTCCGGTCCGCTGGACGCGGCCGTCGGCGCGCAGGATCAGCGCCGGTGGGTGTCCTGCCGTGCACAGCCGGCCCGAGACGCCTTTGGCGGTCGTGCGGAACGTGGCGTAGGCGGCGGTCAGGAAGCGTTCGCCCTTGCGTTGTTCGAGCAGCGCGGTGTTGAGGTTGTCCAGGACGGTCGCGGGCGACAGATGCTCGGTTGCCTGCGCGCGCAGCGTGTAGCGGGCCAGCGCCGTGACCTTGGCGGCCTCGGTGCCTTTGCCGCAGACGTCGCCCATCACCGTGCACCACCACGGCCCGCGCGCCTGGAACAGGTCGTGGAAGTCCCCCACGACCGCGGAGCCGCCCGCGGCGGGGAGGTAGGACGCGGCGGCGTCCAGGCCGGGTATCGAGGGGAGGGCCGGGGGCAGCAGGCTGTCCTGGAGGCTGCGGGCCAGTCTGTTCGAAGTCGTCAGCGCGGCGCGGGTGTTCTCCAGCGACGTGCGCAGGTTGATCTCGTTGCTGACCGCTCTGGCCAGGGTCGCCAGCGTGGCCAGTTCGGCGGGCTGCCAGGGGTGCGGGTTCTCGTCGATCACGCACATGCTGCCCACCACCTCGCCGCCCGGCGCCAGAATCGGGTAGCCGGCCCACGCGCCGATCTTCATCGGCGCCACCGAGGGGTGGTCGCGGGTGCGCGGGTCGGTCGCCGCGTCCGCCACGGCGAACGGCGCGCCCTCCAGGCCGACAAGGAAGTAGCAGAAGCTCTCCCGGACCGCGTTCTGCCGTCCGGCGATCTGCTGGATGTCCACGCCCACGCACGACTTCCAGAACGAACGGCGGTCGTCGACCAGGGTGATGAAGGCGCGCGCACAGCCGGTCACCGCACCGGCCAGCCGCGCCAGATCGTCGAATTCCGGTGCGGGTGCGGTGTCCAGCAGCCCCGTCGCCTTCACCGCCGCCAGCCGCCGCTGATCGGACAGGGCAGCGGGCAGGCCGTCGCCGCGCAGCCCGCTGGGGAACGTCACACTCCGCACCGCAGGATCCTCCCCCCGCCCCGACTGCCGGCGGGCCACGGGTCACCTGCCCGCCCACCGGCCCGCGCACCTGCCCGGCCGGGTCCGCCACCCGCAACAGTAGCCCGCGCGCAAGTACGGCGACCCCCTCCCGAAGGTATGGACTGCCTCCGCAGAACCGTTTCTTTTGGCACCGAGGGTTCACCGAAGACCGACCCGGCGTTCACCACCGACCGCCAAGTTCAGGGGTATGGCTTCAAGACCCTTCTCACGCAAGCGCACCCGGATCGCCGTCGCGATCGCCGCCACCGTTGCCGTGGCGGGCGCAGGTACGGCCGCGGCTCAGGCCGCCGGCTGGCTGTCGGCACCCACGCACGACTTCCGCGCGACCGCCGACTCCTTCTCCGGCCACGGCAAGCTGACCGGCAACGTGCTGCGCAACGACAGCGGCGCTACCGCCGTCGTACGGCACACCGCCCCGTCCGACGGTACGGCGACGGTCGAGGCGGACGGCTCGTTCACGTACACACCGAAGCCCGGCTTCAAGGGCACGGACACCTTCACCTACACCACCACCGACGCCGTGGAGCTGTTCAAGGACGCCCAGTCGAACGGCTCTCCGCTGCCGCCGCTCGGTCACATCGCGGGCCCCGGCGGCACCACCACCGAACTCTCCGGCGAGGGCTTCGGCTCGTCGCTCGCCCCGGTGCCCGGCAAGTCCGGCCGCTTCTACGGCCTTACCGACCGCGGCCCCAACGCCGACGCGCCTGACGGCAACAAGTCCGAGATGCTGCTCGACTTCACGCCGGAGATCGGCGAGTTCAAGCTCGTCGACGGCAAGGCCCGGCTGGTCAGGACGGTCACGCTGAAGGGGCCGAAGCAGCTCGGCGGCACGAAGTACAGCGGCCGGCCGCCGCACGACACGAGCGAGGTCATCGACGACGTCGCGGCGACGAACGCCAACGGCGGTACGCCGGTGCCCGTCACGAAGGACGCGTACGGCTACGACTCGGAGGGCCTCGTCGCGCTGCGCGACGGTACGTTCTGGGTGTCGGACGAGTACGGCCCGTACGTCACGCACTTCGACGCCAACGGCTACGAGTTGGGCCGGCTGACCCCGTACAGGGACAGCCCGGACAACGCGCACCACAAGATCGTCGGCTACCTGCCCGCCGAACTCGCCAACCGCGTGAAGAACAAGGGCATGGAGGGCCTGACGGTCACCCCTGACGGCAAGACCCTGGTCGGCGTCATGCAGTCGGCGCTGCAGCAGCCGGACCTCGGCGCCACCAAGGCCGCCGGCGTCCCCCCCACCCGTATCGTCGCGATCGACCTGCGCACGTACCGGTCCAAGCAGTACCTGTACCTGCTGGACGACCCGGGCACCACGGGCAACGCCAACAGCGAGATCACCGCGCTGTCCAGCACGAAGTTCCTCATCGATGAACGCGACGGCAAGTTCCAGCCGTTCGCGCAGAAGAGCCTCTACGAACTGGACACCAACGGCGCGACCGACGTCAGCGGCCTGACCATCGGCGGCAAGTCCCCCGAGGCCTTCGTCGGCGCCACGACCACCAACGCCGCACTGGCCGCGCTCACCGGCGCCGGCGTCAACGTCGCCCAGAAGCAGCCGTACGTCAACGTCGGCTCACTGGTCAGCCAACTCGACCCGACCGGCGGGTTCTTCGCCCACGACAAGATCGAGGGCATCGCCACGACGGACGCGGGCAAGACGCTGTACCTGTCCAACGACGACGACTTCGGCATCGACACGATCGCCGTCGACCCCGACGGAAAGTGGACCGTCCACCAGAAGGTGCTGCCGTCCACGGGCAAGACCGACAACGGCGAGATCCTGAAGGTCGACACGACCAAGCTCCCGGCGGTCCTCAAGACCGTCACGGTAACGATCCGCGTGCGCTGACCAGCCGCGTACCGCCACACTCCCCGCCGTCGGGCCCGCCCACACAACTGGACGGGCCCGACGGCGTGTTCGGGGCCGGTGCCGGGCGGCTCAGCCGGAAGTGCCGATGAGCAAGCCGGTCGTGGTGAGGACCGTGAACGCCGCTCCGCACAGCATCCCGTACTGCACGCAACGGTATTTGATCAGCACGATGCGGGACAGCCGCAGGAACTGGTGGAGATCGCGGTCCTTGATGTCGGTGTGCCGAATACTCCCCGCAAGGAGTCCGGCGGACGGGGCGGTGCTCGCGTCTCCGAAGTAGTACGCCCGCGTCGGCCGAGGTCGGCCAGGACGCGGGGCCATGGCCAGCCCGAGTACAAGAATGCTGGGCACCCATGTGGCACAGCCGATCCAGAAGAGGATTCTCGGCAGCGACGAATAGAGCTGCGGCTCGACACTTCCGGACCCGAGAGCCGCCAGCAGGGCCGCGAGGGCGGCGCCCAGACACGACAGCACGAGAGCCGCCTTCGTGTCCGCCTTGACCAACTCCTCTCTGGTCTCCATGGTCAGGACCCGCAGTAAGGCGGTCTCCTGGTCGGTTGCTCTGTCACGGTCGGGCATCTTCCCACCTTCGCTCCTGTCGGCTGTCGGGCGACCTCCGCCGAGGTCGCCCGACAGTGCCGGATACGTCGCGGTCAGTGCGCCGAGGTGCGGCGCAACTCCTGTTCCAAGGCATTGACCGCCTGCCTCGTGCGGATGTTCGTCGTGGCGATGACCTCGCGGTACGCGGCCTCGGACTCGGCGCGGCTGCGGCGGACTTCCTGCTCGATGGCGTGCTGGGCGATCTCGGTGTCCGCCAACGCCCGCAGTTCCGCCACCCGGACGCGTTCGCCGTGGACCTTGACCGAGCTGTTGCTCTCGTGGCTGAGCATCCGTTCGTAAGTGCTCTCACCGCCGAGAAACTTCGCCAGCACGGGGAGGATGTCGAGGAGGACGAACAGTGCCCTGATCAGCCAAACCCCACAGAACAACACCGGCTTTCCGGCGGCCAGTTCATCGAGGGCCTGCATACGCTCCAGGACGCCGATCGACCTCTGCTTGGCCCGTTCCTGCACCATCCGCGCGTCGACTGCCGCCGCACGGGCCTTGACGAAGGATCCCCGGGAGCCCGCGACCCCGCTCTCCAGCGTGGCTATCCGGCTGTTCATCGCACCGAGTCGCTTCTCCTCGGCTCCAAGAGCGTGCGTCGACCGGAAGTCGCGCGCCTTCCCGCGAAGCCGCTGGCACTCGGAGGTCCGTTCCAGCAGGCCCGTGGAGGCATTGCGGATCAACTGTCGGCATTCGTCGCGCACCTGGGAGTCGAGTGCCTCCATCTGGCGGTTGTCCTGGTCGACCCGCTTCTGCAGCACGGCCGCGTCCTCGCGCAACGTGGCCAGTTGGTCGGCCTGCTCACCGGGCGTCGCGGCGAAGACCAGGACGTACTGACCGCATCCTGCCGGGACGGCGGACGCGGTGCCTGACGGCACGGGATTGCAGCGCAGCAGGTTGCCGCGCAGATCGTCGAGGACGGCCGTACGGTCGTCCGCTATGTGCTCCTCGATGGCCGTGGAGAAGATGCGCAGCACGAGCGGTTCCGCCACCACGACGCCGAGCAGGAGGGCGATCAGCATCCGCAGCAGGACAGGTCCGATCCTGCGCCGCGGGTTCGGAGTGGGGGTGACCAGCCACCGGTCGAGGTTGAGGATGACCAGCAGCCAGATGACCGTGGGCAGCAGCGCGATGAAAGACACCCTGCCCAGCGCCTCGGTGGCGAAGTTCCACATCGAGAAGGCGGCGACGACGCCGGTGCCGAGGACCACTCCGCCGAGTGAGGTGTATTTGCTGCGCTCATGGCGCACCTCGGCCAGCAGTTCCTCGTCGACTCCGCTCAGGGTGCGCAGCCACCGTCCCAGGTCGAGACGGCCGGCCGGGGTCTTGTCAGTCAACGAGATCGTCCTCATCCTTGACGAAGCCGTCCTGCGGACCGCCGGCGGACCGCAAGGCGCGGGAAGCCGGCCGCGTCTCGTCGCCCGGAGACCGGGGCGTGCCGGCGATCTGCACCGGATCTGCGTCGGTGCCGAGGCCCCCTTGGCGCACCAGTTCCTCCAGCAGTTGCTGCGGATCGGAGTAGGCGCCTTCCGCGCTCATCTGGTTCACCAGCGCGAGTACCAGGTCCCGTCGCATCTGGGCGTTCATCATGTCCCGTGCGTCAGCTCGTGCGCGTGCCTCGTCGGCGACCTTGGCCTCCCTCGCCTGCTGCGCGGCGGTTGTCTCGTGGATACGCCCCGCCGCCTGGGCCACGTCGATGCGGTCGCGCACGATGCCGAGCGCATCGGCGTAGTCCGAGCCGTGCGAAAGCAGCTCGGCGATCCGCTGCGTGTCGTGCGACTCGAAGTCGCTCTGGCCGCGCAGCAGTTCCTGGGTGCGGCGCTGTTCGCGCAGTTTCTGCTCCCACGCGCGGAGGTCCTCGGCGACATGTACCTCGACGCCGACGAACTCCACGCTCATGCCGACCACCCGCGGGGGGACGACGGTGCTGTACGCGGTCATCCACCGTGCCGCCTCCGCACGGACGGCGTTCACCTCCTCGACGCGGTATCCGGCGCTCGCCCGCGGGAGCTCGTCCTCGCCGGCCAGGTAGGCGCGGAGTGGCACGGTCACATCGACCACGCCGTGCCGGGCGACCAGCGCCGGATCGGTGACCTGGCACGAGAAGGACGCGCTGACGGTGAACTGGTCCGCCTCGCTCACGGAAGCCACCGTGCGGCGTACTTCGACGACACGGACCCTGGTGTCGACCACGGAGACGGAGGACGCGTGGAGCACATCCTCGTGACCGGGATCGAACACCAGTCCTTCCGGGTACTGGCGGTAGTCTCCGCCGACCCGGAACACATGAACGGTGCCCGGCACCAGCGGCGGTACATCGTCACGGCGACGGCGTGCCCACCA
This sequence comes from Streptomyces sp. NPDC087906, assembly GCF_055584925.1. Classification (NCBI taxonomy): domain Bacteria; kingdom Bacillati; phylum Actinomycetota; class Actinomycetes; order Kitasatosporales; family Streptomycetaceae; genus Streptomyces; species Streptomyces sp. NPDC087906. The sequence goes on along the minus strand of NZ_JBVJLC010000001.1, from coordinate 303,730 downwards.
CCGACCGCTGACGGCGTTGAGAACATGCTCTGACACAACTGGGTAGTTCACTTCCCACAATCTCCTTAGGTGTGATGGCGGTGACGACGCCGATGGCGTCATCGCTTGAGGCGGACGGAGCTAGGTCTGCAACGTCCCGAGGAGCACCTGGGCCAGTCGGCGGGTGCCCGGCATGGCCAGGTCGGGGTGGCGGAGCGCGCCCATCAGTTGCGAACGCAGCGTCTGCCACTTGGCCGGGGTCATCTCGGCACGCATCGCCTCGCCCAGGAGCCGTACGGCCTCGGAGGCCGACGGTTCGTCGCGGACGGCGACGAGGGTCCGGCAGAGCGCGTCCAACGCCGTGCGCCGCCCACGACTGAGCAGCAGCCGCGCCCACAACCGGCCCATCTGCCGGGCGATTTCGGGGTTCTTCTGGATCAGGACTCCGGCCAGGGTGCCCGGTTGGCCGGCGAGCCGGTCCGCCGCGACCATCTGAGCCGCGGTCGCCACGGCCCGGAACTCGTCGCGCGAGCCCCGGCGGGAATTGGCGATACGCGTGCGCATGTAACGCACGGTGAACAATGCCCGGTCGGGATCCTGCTCCGCCGTCTGCAGCAGAAGTACGAGAGAACGACGGGCGGCGGCAGCCATCCGCTCGCCCCGCTCGGTGAGGCGCCACAACCAGTTGAGGACTTCGAGCCGGTAGAGCGAGCCGAGTGTGCCCGCCAGCGCCATTGCCATCGTGATCGCACGTGCCGGGCCCCTGTTCTCCGCCCAGCTCAAGGCCACGTTCAGAGCTGCGGGGGCCAGCCGGTCGCTCTCCGCCATGTACTGGAGTGTCAGGGCGGCCGTCACCCGCTGGGCGGCCAGCCCGTCCGCCCACTCCTGGAGCAGCGTCACGTCGACCTCGGTCAGGGCGTGGCGGGCGAGCAGGGCGGCACCACGCGCCACTTCGGACCGGACGTCGAGGTCCTGGTCCTGCGACAGGTCGCGCAGCCATTGCCGCAGCGGGTACCACAGGTCGTACCCGTACCGGTCGTACAGTTCGCGGATGATCAGGTCCCGGATGTGCAGCGAGGTGAAGATCATGCGGCGTTCGCTACGTTCCGTGCTTTCTCCCGGCGCGGCGTGCCGTTCCACGCGCACCAGTCCGACCGCCCGCTCACCCCACAGCACCCGGCTCTGCCGGAGTGTCGTCGGTCCCGGACCAGGAGTCGCCGTGGCGTCGCGGTCGCCGGGACCGTTCTCCCCGGTCAGCTCCCAGTCGCGCACGAACCGGTCCAGGAGCGCCAGGCGTGCCTCGAAGGTGCGCTCAGGCACGCCTTCCAGGAAGGCGAGCGCCACCAGCGGGAGCAGATCCTCCAGGAGAGGCTGTCTTCCGAACCAGTCCCTGACGGCATCCTCGTCGCTGCCGCTCAGCACCTTCATCGCGGCGGGTGCGCCGCCGTCGGCGAAGCTCGCCGCCGCCGCGACCACGTCGGAAGGACGGCGCTGCTCGCCGACCCGCTTCACGAGTTCCTCGGGCGCCGCCGCGGCCGGAGGGTCGCCTGTGATGCGGCGAAAGAGCTCCAGCGGATCGGGGGCCCGCCATGGCACACAGTGACCGCTGAAGGCGAGTCGGCGCACATTGTTCTCGGTGGCGGTGATCACCAGATAGCTGTGCTTGCGCCGCAGTTCTTCCGCAAGCCGGCCCATGTCGTAGAACTGCACGGCTTCGGCGTTCGTTTCACCGACGTAGTCCAGGATCACGAATGCTTGACGCGCTTTGAGGGCGTTCGAAGCAGCCAGGTCGGCCAGCGAGTTGGCCGGCGACAGGCTCCGGAACCCGGTGTCAGGCCCCGTCAGCCGGCGGAGCAGCGCGAAGGCCCCCGCTCGGCGCCCGATGTCCTCCTGGCCGGTCAGCACCACAAGGTGTTCGTCGGTGACCTTGGCGAGTGCTTCCTCGAAACACGCCTCGGGACACAGGTAGTGCCGTAGCGCTCGGGCAACCTCCTCCGGACGCACATAGCCAGGAGCGAGACCGGGTGTCCTCGGGGTGCCGAAGCCGAAGGTGGCGTCGGACGCCTGGACCCCTGCGTGAAAGTGGTTGTGGACCTGCTGGCTGAATGCCTGATTCAGGTCGTCGTACCCCCGGGCGTCTCCGTCCCGTTCGGCGCGCTGAGTCTCGGCTTCGGCACTGCGCTGTTCAGCGTCGTGGTGCGGCGGGTGCGGCGGATTCGAGGACGCCTCGGGCGGTGTCTCGGCCGCGGCCGGAGGTTCGCCGTCGTCAGCCATGGGAGCCGCCGAATCCTACGACGCCGTGGCTCAAGTCGACCGGTCCGGCGAAGTTGTTCACGTTGAGCTGTCGGGCCTGGTAGCGGTGGGTGACCCCGCTCGTGGCAGCAGGCCCGTCCGACTTCTCCGGTCCGACGGGGGAGGTCTCTTTCCCACCGGCAGAAGGGAGTTCGTCCGTACGGCCGGCCCGCCCGGGCACCCGGAGCCATGCAGCGGACTCGTACTCCTTCACCTGCACCGCGACCTCGCGGAAGTCGGAAGGTGACAAAGTGGTGTGACCACAGCCCACCGTCGAGCGGTAGACGTGATCGGAGAGCAGCACAACGAGGTCAGCCTGCTCGTTCTCGCGCAACGCTTCATAGAGGTGCGGGGAGTTGAGCAGCCGCGACACCGCCACCACGGCCGCGCCGGCGAAGCCGTTGGACGCCAGCTCCACCAGGCCGTTGTCGACAGCGAGCCGCAGTCGCATCCGGGCGGTGGGGATGCGGGTCTGGTTGTAGTCCGCCAACTCCCACACCAGGTGCCGTACGAAGTCGTCGACCAGGCGAGGCTCGGTCCCGTCCATCGGGTAGACCGCCAGCTCCTCGTCACCCTTTGGCTGGACGTGCCACTGCGAGCGGTCGAGGCCGGCGCCCCGGGCCGCACGGGAAAGGAGCCGCGGAAGATCATTCTGAATTTCGGACTGCCTGCGGTCGTCGTTGCGCCCATATGCCTGGGCGTCAACGGCTATACACGTACAGGGATGGAACCCGGCCCATTCGGACACGTGACCATGCCTCTCTGTCCTGGAATATCTGCGTTCCTGTGGAGGCTAGGCGGCCCTCGGCAGGCACATTCCCTACCAGTACGGAATCTCGTCCGCGAATTTGGCGAACGAGATCAGGTTCGGCATGTCGCGGAGTGTTATCCGACGGTAACTGCACTCCACCAGTCCCATTCGGGAGAGCGCGGCAAGTGCCTTTTCCGCGGTCGGGAGTGCAAGGCCGGAGAGGGAGGCCAATTCGGACTGGTTGATCATGACGCCGAGCACCTGGCACCGCCCGTCGCCATCGCGGGCCGGCTGCGCGTACGCCCGCCCCAGCTCCACAAGCACCCGCGCCAACCGCACGGGCGCGTCATAGGCGCGTGAGTCGAGACGCCGCTGGTTCGCCCAGCGCAGTCGCGCGCTCAGCGTGGCCATCAATGCCTTTGTCACCTCGGGGTGCCGAGCGAGAAAGCGCTCAAGGTCCGCCAAAGCGATGATGCTCGCCGCCACTTCACCGCAAGCGATCACCGAGCCGGAACGCGGCCTTTCCTCGAAGGCTGCCATCTCGCCGACCAGGTCGCCTGCCACCCGAATACCGAGAAGCATATCCGTGCCGCTCTCCGACGAGGCCACGACTTTGACGACGCCGCGCGTGAGCAGCAGGAGATGAGTCCCCTCGTCACCCTGCCGCAGGATCACGCGGTGCTTCGGGTAAAGCATCGGCGTGCACTGCTCCAGAAGACGCTTGGCTGTGCCCCCGGGCAGCCGACCGAGAAAGGTCGCCGATGACCAGTCGCTCCTCGCGGCCTCACCCGCGACCACGGCACGGACATGCCGCGCGGCGAGCTTGCCGGACGCGTCGGATCTGCTGGGCTGCGTGGCCACGTTGTGCTCCCTGAGTAGCACGAGCCTGCGCGACAGCGCCCGGCTCATTGAGGGTTGGGGCCAGCAGTATGAGCAGCAGAGGAGAACTGCCCCCAGACCGCCGCCAATTGGCGGCCTCCCTCACTCAGAGTGCGCCAGCGCTCTCAGTCCCTCCATGTCATGGATGGTGATCCGCTTCATTCCGGAGGCGATGAGCCCCGCCCGCCGAAGGGTCGCGATCGCACGCTCGGCGGTCCGCTTGCTGACGCCGATGAGGCTGCCCCACTCAAGGCGAGTGACATCGATACTGATCACCACGTTGTCTCGATATGTGCTGGATCCGTAGTCGTCGGCCATCTCCAGCAGCACCCGGGCCAGCCTGACCGAGGCCTGCCCGCCCTGGTGGTCGATCCGTCGCCGCGTCGCACTGCGCAACTTGCGCGCCACCGACTCCGTCAAGCCGAGCATGGCCTTGGGGGACGAGGAGAGCTCTTGGACGAACGCCTCCGCGTCGATACGCAATGCTTCCACCGGCTCCACACCGCATGCGACCACCGTCGCGGTTCGCCTCCCGTGGTCCAGCGCCGCCAGCTCGCCGACGAGATCACCGCCGACCCGTACGGCGAGGAGCGCCCGGGAGCCGTTCGGGAGCAGCGTCGTGACCTTGACGTAGGACGTCAGCAAAAGGAAGACGTGCGATCCGACGTGTCCTTCCGTCATCAGCACCTCGTCCCGGTCGAAGCGAGCGGGCACGGCGATGTCCACCAGCGCAGCCAGGATTTTCTCTTCGAGCCCTCCCAGGAAGCTGGTCCGCGCCCAACCGGGCTGAAGCGACCAGACCTGCCGTTTGATCTTCGCGGTGTCCCCCGTGCCGGCGTCCCATGCAGAGCTCACGCCTTCCTCCGTCCACCCCGTGGAAGCTGCATGCGCATGTCGGACACCATCGTCCCCTCCCCTCGCTCCGGCATCCGGCGAGACCGACTGATTCACGACATGCGACACAAGATCGACTTTCTGGAAAGCAACAGATCCAGACTGATTTACAAGGTTGTATAAAATTGAAAGCAACAGTTATTGACGCAACCGAACAGCGGTCGTAGCTTCCCTGCCGTCACCCTGTAGTGCGAACCGCACTGCCGCGCAGACGAGTTAGAGCTCCCTCCTCCCACTCAGGAGCACACCATGCGCAGAACGAGATCTTCGGCTCTTCGGTATCGGCGGGGTCTGATGGCCGTCTTCGCGGTCCTCGGGCTCGTCCTCGGGGCGTTTGTCGGCGGGCCGGGGGCCGCGCAGGCTGCTGGGTCTTTGCCCTGTGACATCTACGCCGCCGCCGGGACGCCGTGCGTCGCCGCGCACAGTACGACGCGCGCCCTGTTCTCCTCGTACAACGGGCCCCTCTACCAGGTGCGTCGGGCGTCCAACGGCGGGACTGCCGACATCGGGCTGCTGGCTCAAGGGGGTTACGCGAACGCCGCGCAGCAGGACTCGTTCTGCGCGGACACCACGTGCAGCATCTCCAAGGTCTACGACCAGACCTCACGCCACAACGACCTCACCCCCGGGCCCGCCGGGACCGCCGGGATGGGGGCCGACCGGGGGGCCGACGCCGCTGAGTTGTCGGTCACGGCCGGCGGGCACAAGGTGTACGGCATCTGGATCTCGCCCGGGGTCGGCTACCGCTCGACCGGGCGCGCTGCCGGGGTCGCCGTCAACGGGCAGGCCGAGGGCGCCTACATGGTGGCGAGCGGTACGCATGTCGGCTCCGCCTGCTGCTTCGACTACGGCAACGCCGAGAGCACGCCCGCCGACACCGGCAACGGCCATATGGACGCCGTGAGTATCGCGACCACCTGCTACTTCGCGCCGTGCACCGGCACCGGGCCATGGGTCGAGGCCGACCTGGAGAACGGGATGTTCCAGGGCAACAACGGCTCCAACACGGCCAACACCGGCAACAAGAGCGCGTTCGTCACCGCCGTGCTCAAGAACAACGGGCAGACCACCTACGCGCTCAAGGGCGGCAACTCGCAGTCCGGCGCCCTGACCACCTGGTGGAACGGCGCCCTGCCGACCAGGGGCGGTTACGCGCCCATGCACCAGGAGGGCGGCATCATCCTGGGCACCGGCGGGGACAACAGCAACTGGAACATGGGCACGTTCTTCGAGGGCGTGATGGTCTCCGGCTATCCGACGGACGCCGCGGAGAACGCGGTTCAGTCCAACGTCGTCTCCGTCGGCTACTCCGGTGAGACGAACGTGCCCAACGGACCGCAGGGCCAGATCACCGGTCCCGGCGGCCAGTGCGTCGACGTCGCCGCCGACGACACCGGGGTGAACCTGGCCCCCGTCCAGCTCTGGAACTGCCAGTCGTACGCCGAGGACCAGTTCTGGACGCAGCACACCAACGGGTCCCTCAGCACGATCGGCCGCTGCCTCGACATCAACGGCAACGGCACCGCCAACGGCACCCAGGTCGAGCTGTGGGACTGCAACGGCGTGGGCGGCCAGGTCTGGAACCAGCGCTCCGACGGCTCGCTGTTCAATCCCCAGTCCGGCCGCTGCCTCGACTCACCGAGCGGCGCCACGGCCAACGGGACGCGGCTGCAGATCTATGACTGCAACGGCTCAGGGGCTCAGAAGTTCACCCTGCATTGAGCCATGTCCGGCGAGAGCCGGGTGCTGTACGAGGACCGGTCCGTCTCCCCGCGGGCCGGTCCTCCCGCGTTTCAGCGGACGCCCGCGCTCCCCTGGCCGCTGAGCGCCTGCTCCACGGCCTCCCGTACGCGCTTCTCCTCAAGTGCCTTGCGGCGCGTACGGTTTCGGCGCCTGAGGAAGTACGACCCGACGGCCGCCGCGATCACCAGGACGACCAGCAGCAGCAGCGTCCACGGCACGGCCCAGCCGTGGGCGGTCGCCTCGACCACCTTCAGCGGCGTGGTGGAACCCGCCGCGTCGGTCAGCAGCGGCGTGATCTTCACGGTCGCCGTCAGGCTGACACCGGGCCGTACGCCGTGCACGGCCACCTTCACCGGCCAGCTCTCGCCCGGTAGCAGCTCCGGCGGCGCGGCGACGGCGCCCGCGTCCTTCTTCAGCCAGCCGAACGGGCCCGCGAGGGATACGCCTTGCCTGGCCGACAGGATCGCGTTGCCGGTGTTGTGGATCGTGTACGTGACGGTGGCGTCACCCGTACCGAACGGGTTGAGCGAACCGTTGAAGTCCGTGTGGAGGTTCTCGACGGCGAGGGTCGGCCTGAGCGCCCCGCTGACCCGCAGCTTGATCTTGATGCCGAGCCGCCGGTCGACGTTGATGCCCTCGGCCTCGTCGGACTGCTTCAGGGAGCTGAGGATGCCGCCCGCGTAGTCGCCGGGCGTGGCGTTGTCCGGAACGGTCGCGGTGAAGGGGACGTCGGCGGTCTTCCCCGGCCGGATCGTGACGCTGGAGCGGGCCGCGTGCACCCAGGCGCCGATGCCGACGGACTTCTTCTCCTTGGGGAGCAGGTCGAGTTGGCCGGTGTCCGTGGTGAAGCCGTCGGCCGCGTAGACCGCGAGCGTGAGCGGGGTCTTGCCGCGGTTGGCCACCACCATGCTGTCCTTGACCGTGGCACCCGGGTTGACGGTGTAGCTGAAGCTCGACCGGTCGGCGCCGTACCCGTTCCCGGCCGTCCGGACCGTCCAGGTGACGTCGCCGCCGTCCGCGGCCTGGGCGGGACCGGCGGGCAGGCCGACGATCGCGAGGGCGGCGAGCAGGGCGAGGACGAAGGCGCGGACGGGCGCGGTGGCTCTGGCCTTTCGGCGGGTTGCGGGCGCGTACATGGTTGGGTCTCCTGGCGCGGTGGGACGGTCGGACGGCCCGGTCAGCCGGCCGGGAGGGGGTTCGGGGAAGTGCAGGGCGGTGCAGGAAGGTGCAGGAAGGTGCGGGGCGGGGGCGGGGCGGACACCCGGAAGTGCCCGCCCCACCCGTTCACGCGGTCATGCGTCATGCGTCATGCGTGGTGCGTGGTGCGTGGTGCGGTGGAACGGAACGCTTAGCTGCTCAGCGCCGTGATCGTCAGCGTGGCGCGGTAGCCACCCTTGTCGACGCTGTCCGGGATCTTCAGATCCAGGTCGGCGCCGAGCTTCGCGGTACCCCTCGGGTGACCCTGCACAGCCGAACCGAGGCTGCGCGAGACCGACAGGCCCTTGCCGTTGTCGTCGAAGCCGGAGGCGACCGAGTCGCTCGCCTTGGCGCCCGCACCGTCCTGGAGGACGCGCGGGGACCAGCCCAGGAAGGCACCGGAGAAGGTCTTCTGGGCGTCCTTGAAGTCGCTCACGCTGGACGAGATCGACCAAGGCGCCAGCGAACGGCGGCTGTCGGTGACGGCGATCGGGTTGATCTTGCCGTTGGCCTGGAAGTGGTCGCCGGCCTCCTTCGCCGTACCGAGGTCCACGAGGCCGTTGTAGCCGTCGATGGTCCAGCCGAACTCGCCCGGAGCCGCCTTCGGAACGTTGACCTGGAGGTCCTGGCCCGAGCCGTGGTACGGGTGCACGGTGACCTTGTCGACGGTCGAGCCGACCGGCTGGCCCTCAGGGGTGTTGGTGCACGAAGAACCGTGCTCAACAGCCGAGTTGGGCGCGGCGCAGGTGCCGGAGCGCAGGTTCTCGACGACGAGCTTGTCGTTGCGCACCTGGACCTTGACGTAGGTCCTGACGTGCTCCTGGTTCTGCACCGAGTTGTACCAGTAGTTCTTGATGTTCAGCGGGTCGGCGCCGTTGCCCGCACCGCTCGTACCGCTGTTGTCCGGGGCCGTGATGTCGTAGTACTTCGAGCCCGAGGCGGAGTTGGCCGTCACGTAGACGACGCCGCCGGGACCGGCGAAGACATCGGCGGCACCGGGCTTCTCGGCCGGGTTGGCCTTCTCGCCGTTCTTGATCTCGTAGCTGCGCGAGTAGCTGTGGTCGTGGCCCTGGAGGACCAGGTCGACACCGAGCTTCGAGAACGTGGTCGGGAAGTCGACGCGGCGCTTCTTGTTGTCGCTGTCCTTCGCGTGGTCGGCGGGCGAGTAGATGGAGTGGTGGTACGTGAGCACCTTCCACTTCGCCTCTGAACCATGCTGGTTGATGACGTCCTCGACGTACTTGGTGTGCGCCGCGTCGCCGCCACCGCCGGAGGCGGGGTCGTAGCTGTTGCTGTTCAGGTCGATGAACAGGACATCCTTGTAGATGTACCAGTAGTCACCGCCCGAGGTGTTCGACGCCGGGTTGCCGTTCGCGTAGAACGGCGCCGAGCGGTCGGTGTTCGGGGTGTAGAGGTGCTGCTCGTACGCCTTGCCGCCCACGTCGTGGTTGCCGATGGTGGCCGCCCACGGGTACTGGCGCAGCTTGTCCGGCGCGAGGAACGCGTTCCACTGCGACTCGGTGTTGGCGGTCTCGACCTGGTCACCACCCGAGACGAGCAGCTCCGAGTTGGGGTTGGCACCCAGCGCGACGTCCAGGGTGTCCTTCCAGCCGGCTCCGTCGTTCGCCGTGTCACCGGACGAACCGATCTGCGGGTCACCGAAGAAGAGGAAGTCGTACTCGCCCTCGAAGTCCTGCGTCTTGAACGAGTACGCCGAGGACCAGGCGCCCTCGGCACCGACCCGGTAGGAGTACTGCGTGTTCTCCCGCAGGTTGGTGATCGTGGCGTGCCGGTTGAAGCCGCCACTGGTGGCTATGTTCGCCCCGCCTGCGGCGTCGAAGGTGGCGGCGCCGGCCGGGAACTCGCCGTTGACGAGCTCGGCGGTCGGGGCGACCTGGATCTTCTGCGCGGTGTCGGTGGTGGTGTACCAGGTGACGGTGCGCTGGGTCTCGTTGGCGCCCACACCGAGGATGACGCCGGTGGGTGCGGTGGCCTCGGCCGCGACGGCGGCCGACGTCAGGCCGCTGCCGAGAGCGAGGGTCAGGCCCAGAAACGCGGCGGTGGCACCTGCTGCCACACGGCGCGGCACAGGCCCCATGGCCTGCGTCGGTCTGCTGGATCTCATCAGTTTTCTGTTCCTTTTGCGGACGGATCAGTGCGAAGTGTGGGGTTATCAACCTCCCATCGCTCGGTAAATCACTCGCAAACGCGACCGTTGCTTAAGCTGAACATCCGGTCGTTCACCAGGGGCGGAGCAGGTTTCAGAGGCCGAAGGCGCGTTGGACGAACCACACCATGCCCATGACGAACACACCGGCGGAGATGGCGCCGGTCGCCCACAGGCCCGCTGTCGGTGTGCGGTGCCGCAACACGGTCAGCAGCGGGAACACAACGGCGATGATGGCCAACTGCACACCCTCGATACCGATGTTGAACACCAGCAGCGACCACAGCAGGGTCCAGGAGAACGCCTGGTGGACGCCGAGCGCGCCGGCGAAGCCCAGGCCGTGCACGAGACCGAAGCAGAACACCACCCCGAGCCTGGCCCAGCCGGCCCGGTCCAGGCTGAAGTGCCCCTCACCCAGGGCCTCCAGATCGGTGGCATGGCCGCCGCGCCGCCAGAGCCGCCACAGGTACCAGCCCGCGACCACCGCGATCGACAGCGCGATGACCGGCTCCACGATCCTGCTGGGCACATCGACAAGACCCAGGGCAGCGAGCAGCAGTGTCACCGAGTGCGCCAGGGTGAAGCTCGTCGCCGCGAGGACGATCTCGCGCAGCCGCCGTGACCCGGCGATCAGCGCCAGCAGGAACAGGATGTGGTCGATCCCGCTCAGCAGGTGCTCGGCGCCGAGCCGGAAGAACTCCCAGAACCGCTCGTACCACGCCTGGCTGATCGAGAGCGTCGGATGCGCCGCGTCGAGCGCGCCGCTGCCGGAGTGGCCGTCGACGTCGTACGTGACGATGGTCTTGGTTCCGGTGACGTACGTCTCGGAGTCGGGGAACAGCCCGCTGCGCAGCTCGTGGTCGCCGCTGTCCTCGGCGCAGGCCCAGTCGAGCGGCAGTGTGGTGTACGGGACGCCCTCCTCCACACCCATCGTGAACTTGCCGTCCTGCTTCGGTGTGCAGGCGGCGCCGTTCGATGTGACCTTGAAGCGCTGGGTGACGTATGTGACGGCGGAGGCGGCGTGCGCGTTGACGGCCGCCGCCATCCGTTCGGTGTCGCGGTCGTCGAAGGCGGCGTTGCCGGTCCGGTAGAGGGGGTCGTCGTTCTCGTAGTCAGCGGTGGATATGACGAAGAGGTCGTACTCCAGCCTCAGCTCCGTCCGCAGATGACCGTTGTCACCTGCGGTGACGTGGACGTACACGACGGAGGAGAACCCGTGTGCCTGCGCCGACTGGCCGATGACGCCCAGGCCCAGGAAGGCGATCAGTGCCGTGACCGTGACGACGACGGCGCGGCGGACTTGTGATGACATGTTGCTCCTCATGGTTGCCAGCGCACGCTCCACGGCACGGATGAACAGCAACGGACCCAACGGCGAACCCTGGAACAACAAGCTCCCGAACGACCGGTGTGAAGGAAAAAGACCGAAAAGGGGATAGCAGGATGGAGGGGCACCATCCACCACCATTCGGAGGACGATCGTCTTGCGCCCCTCGCTACGGGCCGTCGCCGCGCTGGCCGTGGCCGCGGCCGCCACCCTGGTCACCGGCTGCGGCTCCGGCGACGATTGGTCAGGGCCGCACCCCGAACCCACCCCCGTCGGCACACTCGGGGCCGCGTTCGTCAACCGCGCGTCCCCGCCGGCCCCCGAGGCCACCACCACACCGCGGCCCGGCTCGTGGGACGGGGTGCGACCGCCCGAGGACTACCGCGTCGTCCTGCTGACGGCCGGCCACGACCGCCCCACCAAGGCGCTCGTGAAAGCGGTCGAGAAGTGGGCCGACGACGAGGACGTCGACATGCGGACGGTGGTCGCCGACGACCCGACCGCCCTGGTGGCCAGCGCCAGCAAGGCCCTGAAGATGGAGCCCGACCTGATCATCAGCGCGGGCAACGACCTCGTCGACCCGCTCGCCACGGTCACACCGAACCACCTGTCGCAGCAGTTCCTCGTCGTGGGCGCCGAGCTGGCGGAGCCCACCCACAACGTCACATCCGTGGACTGGACCGGTGCCTCGTTCCGCGGCGAGGGGCTCGGCGCGTCCTCGACGTACGACCCCGGTTCGTTCACCGCGGCGCGCTGCGCCGCAGCCGTCAGGGCCGGTGTGGCGGCCGTACTCAACAAGCTGACCGGGATCGTGATCTGGCTCGACGCCGTGTGACGCCGTCAGGCACGACGTGTTCCGCATGTGCGCGTTCCGCGGGTGCGTGTTCCGCGTGTGCGCACGAGTTGGGCGACGGGTCGTCTTATGGTGATGTGATGCGACCTGTACCCTGGTGGGCCTTGCTCTCTTCGGGGACTGCTCCCGTCCTGTTGACCGCCGGCTGGACGATCGCCGGTGCGATCCAGGGACCCACGTACGACCCCGTCAAGAAGACGATCAGCATCCTGGCGGCCTACGGCGCCCCGGGGTACTGGGTGATGACCTCCGCCATGCTCGGCCTCGGCACCTGCCATGTGATCACCGCCCTGGGACTGCACCCGGCCGCACCCCTCGGCCGGCTGGCGCTCGCGGCGGGCGGGGTGTGCGCGATCCTGCTGACGGTGTTTCCCGCCCCGCCCAGCGGCGGCTCGTTCCCGCACGGCACGGTGGTCGCGGTGGGCTTCGCCCTGCTCGCCGTATGGCCGGTGCTGGCCGTCGGGCACGGCAATTGGGCGAGCATCAGCGCCTGGAGCGGGCACGGCGGCTGGGCGCACCTCAGCGGCTGGGGCCGGCAGGGCGCTCTGGGCGATCACAACGGTGCGGACCCGTGGGCGCTGCGGAGCCGGGTGGCGGTCGTGGCGAGCGCGCTGATGTGGCTCAGCGGACTGTGGTTCGTGATCACACTGCAGACGAACGGCCCCGACGGCGTCGCGGAGCGCGTCCTCACCACCGCGCAGACCGTGTGGCCGCTGTTCGTCGTCACGTCGTGCCTCTACCACCCGCACCACGAACAGCGCCCGGCCAAGGCCGGGCGCTGGTAGCCGCACCGCACCGGCGCGGCCTGATCCCCGTGAGGGCTACGGAGCTACGGAGCTACGTTGCGGATGAGCCAATCGTCGTCGTCGTAGCGGTCACGCGCAGGGTCCGGGGTGGTCGCCGGGGTCTCCTCGGTGGTGTCCTCCGGGCGGACACGCTCCGGAAGCTTGCCGTACCGAGCCTGCCGGGCCGCCTCGGCGGTGTCTTCGGGCTTCTCTGAGTGCGTCATCTCAACCCCTCTCTGCCGCCATTTTACGCCTCACCTGCCCGGAACGGGCTCTGAGCGCGTAGGTCACCACGGCCCGCACGGGCGCGGCGGGGCGGCGCACCCCGAGCGCCGCGCTCAGCGGGCCGTCCAGCAGGGACGCCGCCACGGCGGAGGCGAGCGGGGCCAGGGCGGCCGGCAGCCGGGCCGCCAGCAGGCCCTTGCTGGCGGAGCGCCACAGCGCCGCGCCCGCCGCACTGGGCGCGAACGCGGCGCGCTCGAAGTCGGCCATCCACCGCTCCACATCGGCCAGTTGACCGTCCGGCGGCTCGGGCAGCCGCAGCGCGAGCGCCAGGCTCAGATGGAAGGCGTACGCCGCGTCCCGCTCCTCGCCGGTGACCTGGCGGTGGCCGTGCCGGTCGATGAAGCGCAGCGGGCACACGGTGAAGCAGGCCAGCACGTAGCGCATCAGCTCCGGGGTGATGCCGGGGAGGTCGTGCACCGCCCGCAGCGCCTCGACGATCTTCCGCCCCTCGGGGCTGTCGACGCCGTGCCCGATCAGCCCGAACATGGCGGCCCCCGTCGCCTTGGCACGGGCGCGCGGCGCGCTGGTCATCCGGCCGGTGCCGTACAGGACGCGGGCGATCTCCGGCACGCCGAAGGTCCGTACGAAGCCGAGGGTGAGCCCGGTGCGGGACTCCTCGGGCATGGTCCGCAGGACGAGCCGCGCGTACGGGTCGGACGCGGCGTACGCCTGCCCCGCGCGCTTCGCGCCCCTGCCCTTCGCGCCGGGCCCCTTCGCCCCCGTACCCTGCGCCCCCGGCCCGTTCGCGCCCGTCATGCGGAAGCGGCGGCGACGGCCAGCGCCTCACCCGTCAGCGGGGCGTTCAGATAGCGGGCCACCCGCACCAGGTGGGCCCGTTCGCCGGCCGGTTCCGCGTCGAGACCGGGCAGCGACGCCTGGTCCTCGCGGGGGCGCGGCGGGCGGCCCGCGCTCAGCGCGTCGGCGGCGGCGCGCAGCGCGGCGGCCACGATCAGCGCGGCCCGGTCCGCCTCGTCGAGCCCGGCCCGGTCGGCGACCTCGGTCGCCGCGCCGACCACGGCCGGGTCGACCCAGGGCCGCAGGGTCAACTGGCCGTCGCGTATCTCGAGCCCGCGCCGGGCCGTGCGCCACTCCAGGTCGCGGAAGGCCAGCCGCTCGGTCCAGGCGGACGGGGGCGCTTCGAGGGCCAGCCGCTCGTCGGCCAGATACGCCACGTCCCACAGCGGCCGCAGGGCCTGGTAGTCGCGGCGGCGCCGGGTCCAGGCGGCGTACGCGGGGCTGGCGAAACCCGCGGTGATGAGGGCGGCGCCGAGCGCGGCGAAGACCGGGCCGAGCGCCGTACTGAGCCAGTCCGTGCCGGTGACACCGGCGGCGGCCGTCGTGATCGCGACGAGCTTGCAGAGCACGTATCCGCAGGCGACGACGGCGCCGAGGGCGATCAGCCGGATGCCACGGCGCAGCGGTCCCGCCGGCAGCCGGGCGGCGTGGCCGAGGCAGACCCGGCCGATGTCGATCAGCGCGAACCCGAACCCGGCCTGGTAGAGGACGAGGAACGCGGCGATGGGCCCGCTCGTGGCGAAGGTGGTGTCGAACGTCAGGGGGGTTTCGGGGCTGTGGGCGCCGCCGGTGAGGAACAGCACGGTCATGGCGGCGGCCAGCACGGCGAACACGGCGAGGCGCTTGCGCACCTGGCGCCAGGTGACGACCGTGGCCGCGTCCCAGAGCCCTTCGTCGGGACGGTCCTTGGGCGGCGTCCAGATCCGGGCGAGCGCGACGGCGCCCGCGGAGAAGCCGGTGATGCCCAGGTAGACGAAGAGGGTGGCGAGGTTGCCGCGGTGCGCGGCCCGGTCGATCAGCCGGTAGAGCAGGGGCGACGCCACGACGAAGGCGAGGGCGGGCGCGGTGATCGTCAGGGCGACGACGAGCAGCCCGGGGGACGGATCGCGGTACCAGGCGCGGAGTTTGAGCACGGCAACGGCCACGGCCACCGTTCCGATGCCGAGGTAGACGACATTGAACGGTGTGTCGGGTATGTCAGACATGCTGTCCTTTACGGTGCTCCAGCGCCGGCGCGAGCTGGGAGGTCGTACCGGCTCCCGGCGCCAGCATCAGGGCCCGGGTCAACTCGGCCCCCAGGATCTCCGCTTCCTCTTCCGCCGTGCCGTCGTAGTGCGAGCGGCCGAGTACGAGCCGGAGCATGTCGGCGTCGATGGTGGGCAGTTCGACCTCTCCCTCGTCGGCGGGACCTTCGGGGGCGACTGCCAGATGACCGCAGAGCAGATGGGCCAGTTCGTGGCAGATGATGTGGGCCCGGTGCAGCCCCGAGGTCTCCTGCTCGAAGTAGATGTAGTCGGTGTCGGCGCGGCGTTCGACGAAGCCCGACGGCTCGCCGACCCGCATCCGGCGCGGGACCAGCCGGACGGGCCGTCCTGCCCGCTCGGCGACGACGGCGCACAGCTCCTCGACCGTGCCGAGGCGTGGCAGATCCAACTCCTTGACCATGGCCCGCATTCGGCGGCGGGTACGTCCAAGATCTCGCACGTCATCCCCATCAACCGGCTGCCAGTGCCCCAACCGCGTCCGCCGGTAGTCGCTCACGTCTCGGGCGCGTCGGGCAGCCCGACTGCCTTTCGCAGTTGTTCCACCACGGTGAGGGCAGCGTCCTGCATTTCGGGCGGCAGCCCGGCGGCCCGCATCGCGATGCGCTCCACTTTGGCATCCCGCAGTGTCTCAATTTTCCGCAGGTCCCGCTCGACGGCCTGCGCCGTGGCGGAGTCACTGAAGTAATCCAGCGGAATTCCGAAGAATTTGGCGATTTTCACCGCATTCTCCAGGCTGGGTTTCTGGGTGCCTTTACGGAGGTTGCCGATGTATGTGCCGCTCAGCCCTGTTCCGTCCGCGATTTCCGTATCGCGCCACGGCCGGCCAAGATCCTTCGGGTAGATCACCGAAATCACCCGCCGGAAGCGGGCGGCGAAGTCCAGCGGATCCGACGCTTCTGCCGCGTCCGGGCGTGGAGAATCGGTGTCCATGTGCCGGATCATAGAACTCTTCCTCCGCCGAGGGGGATCCCGCATCCCCGATGATCTACACGATCGTTGCGAATAAATCGACCAAAGGTCACATAGGCCGCCGAATCGATACCTTGGATCCGTAAAATAATCAACTTTAGTTGACTTTACCTCGGGCCCGAGTGGAGGATCGGCACCTGTGGACGCTGGGCGTCTGCTGCCCCACGGGGGTGGGCAACAGCGCCCGGCGCCAAGGCATTTCGGCTTCCTTTCGGAGGCCGTGCCGCGTCGTGTTCACACGACCCTCTGCTTCACATGCCCCCCGACCGGTCGAGGCGAAGATCCTCCTGGTCCGAGCAGCCCACCGCATCCCGCCCCGCCCTCCGCGCGCCCTGGATCACTGACGCCCTGTCACGCATTGGATCTTGCAAGGAAAAGTATAGATTCGACAAGGATGTATCAAGTTATTGCGCTCCTATGTCGCTGAGATTACGGTCCACCCTGCGCCGCCAGCCCCTACCTGTGTCAAACACGGCGTAGTCCGGCATTCCGTGCCGAAAGGAGCAGAAGGTGTTCCGTTCCATCCCAGAACCACTCCGAGAGCTACGACGTGTCCTCGTCCTGGTCGTCACGTCGGCGATGGTGGCCGCGGTCGGCCTCATCGCCCTGGCGGTCCAGCCGGCGTTCGCGGCGGCGACAGCCGCGGCGACCGGCGGTGGCGGGGCGAGCCTGCCGTACGCCGAGGTGCAGGCGGAGAACTCCGCCACCAACGGCACCGCGATCGGACCGAGTTACGCGGCAGGACAACTGGCCGACGAAGCGTCGTACCGCAAGGCGGTGACCCTCCAGGGCACCGGGAAGTACGTCACGTTCACCACCCCCGTCGCCACCAACTCCATCGACTTCCGCTACAGCATCCCGGACACCTCGGGCGGTTCGGTGTACAGCGCACCCCTGTCGCTGTACATCAACGGCACCAAGCAGCCGGACTTCAGCCTGACGAACGCGTATAGCTGGTACTACGGCAGTTACCCGTTCACCAACTCCCCCGGCAGCAACCCGCACCACTTCTACGACGAGGCGCACCGGCTGCTCCCGACGTCGTACCCGGCGGGCACCACCTTCACGTTGCAGGTCGACGCGGGCGACACCGCGTCCTCGTACACGATCGACTTCGCCGACTTCGAGCAGGTCGGCGCGGCCCTTCCGCAGCCCTCGGGCTCGGTCTCGGTGACCAGCAAGGGCGCCGACGCGAGCGGCGTCGCCGACTCGACGAGCGCCTTCAACGCCGCCATCAGCGCCGCCGGGTCGGGCGGCACCGTATGGATACCGCCGGGCACGTACAAGATCCCCGGCCATATCAGCGTCAACAACGTGACGGTCGCGGGCGCCGGTATGTGGTACTCGACCGTCACCGGCGCGGCGCCCGGCTTCTACGGCAACTCGGCGCCCAACCCGAGCACCAACGTCCACCTCAAGGACTTCGCGATCTTCGGCGATGTCCAGGAGCGGAACGACAGCGCCCAGGTCAACGGCATCGGCGGGGCGATGAGCAGCTCCACCGTGTCGAGCCTGTGGATCGACCACCTGAAGGTCGGCGCCTGGATGGACGGGCCCATGACGGGGCTGACCTTCAGCGGCATGCGGATCCGCGACACCACGGCCGACGGCATCAACTTCCACGGCGGCGTCACCAACTCGGCCGTCACCAACAGCGAGTTGCGCAACACCGGTGACGACGGCATCGCGACCTGGGCGGACTCCGCCCTCGGCGCCGACGCCAACATCACGATCTCCGACAACACGGTGGAGACGCAGATCCTCGCCAACGGCATCGCGATCTACGGCGGTCACGACAACACCGTCAGCGGCAATCTCGTCCAGGACACCGGACTCGCCCAGGGCGGCGGCATCCATGTCGGGCAGCGGTTCACCTCGACGCCCGTCGGGACCACCACCATCGCCAACAACACCCTGATCCGCGACGGCGGGCTCGACCCGAACTGGCAGTTCGGCGTCGGCGCCCTGTGGTTCGACGGCAGCCAGGGCGCCATCACCGGGCCGATCAACGTGACCAACGCGCTGATCGAGCAGAGCCCGTACGAGGCGGTCCAGTGGGTCGAGGGCACGATCAGCGGGGTCAACCTCAACAACGTGACCATCGCGGGCACCGGCACCTTCGCCCTGCAGGAACAGACCGGCGGCGCCGCCAAGTTCACCAACGTCACAGCGACCGGGGTCGGCGCGCCCTCCCCGGTGTATAGCTGCGAGGGCGGCAACTTCGTGGTGACCGACGGCGGCGGCAACTCCGGCATCAGCGGGACGCCGATCTGCGGCCCGTGGCCCGCGCCGGTCTTCCCGCCGTACCCGGCCGAAGGCGTGACGGCCACCCCGAGCGCGCTGAACTTCGGTTCGGTCGCGACCGGTTCGACCAGCACGGCGCAGACGGTGACGGTCTCCAACCCGACCAGCTCGGCCGCCAGTGTCTCGTCGGTCGCCGCTTCGGGCGACTTCACGCAGACCAACACCTGCGGCTCGTCCATCGCCGCGCACGGCTCGTGTGCCGTCAGTGTGAAGTTCGCCCCGACGGCGACCGGCACCCGCAGCGGCACCCTGACGGTCAACGCCGGCGGGAACAACAACACGGTCACCCTGTCCGGCACCGGCACGGCGCCGGGCCCGGTGCTGGGCGCCACCCCGGGCGGGCTCTCGTTCGCCGCGACGGTGGTCGGCTCGTCGGCCACGGCGCAGACGGTGACGGTCACCAACTCCGGCACCACATCGGCGACCGTCTCGAACGTCGCCGTCACCGGTGACTTCAGCCAGACCAACAACTGCTCCACCGTGGCGGTCGGCGCTTCCTGCGCCGTGACCGTCGGGTTCAAGCCGACGGCGGGCGGCGCGCGTTCGGGCACCCTGACCGTCACCAGCAACGCCAACAACAGCCCGACCACCGTCGGACTGAGCGGCAGCGGCATCGACAGCTCCACCAACATCGCGGCGGGGCAGCCCGCTTCGGCCAGTTCCAGCAGCAGCCCGTACGTGCCGGCGAACCTCACCGACCCGGACGCCTCGACGTACTGGGAGAGCGGCGGTTCGCTCCCGCAGTGGGCCCAGGTCGACCTCGGCAAGAACTACAGCGTCGGCAAGGTCGTCCTCAAACTGCCGCCCGCCGCCGCCTGGTCCGCCCGTACCGAGACCCTGTCGGTGCAGGGCTCGACGGACGGCTCGTCCTTCTCCACGATCGTGGCATCCGCCGGGCGCCTCTTCGACCCGAGCGCCAACAACAACACGGTCACCCTCCCGTTCAGCGCCACCACCGCCCGCTATCTGCGGGTGAACATCAGCGCCAACACCGGCTGGGCGGCGGCCCAGTTGTCCGACATCGAGGTGTTCCCCAGCGGCAGCGGCGGTACGTCCGCACCGGCGACGCTGACGACGAGTCCCTCCTCGCTCACCTTCGCGAGCCAGGCACCCGGCACCACCAGCGCGGCGCAGACGGTCACCGTCAGCAACACCGGCACGGCGGCGGCGGCCGTCTCCTCCGTCGCCGCGTCGGGTGACTTCACGCAGACCAACACCTGCGGGTCGTCCATCGCCGCCGGCGGCACCTGCACCGTCGCCGTCAAGTTCACCCCGGCAGCGGCGGGCACCCGCACCGGCAGCCTCACCATCACCGGCAACGCGTCGAACAGCCCCACCACCGTGGCGCTGACCGGCACCGGCACCGGCACGGTCAGCACCAACCTGGCCGCGGGCAAGGCCACCACCGAGTCCAGCCACAGCGACGTCTACCCGTCGTCGAACGTGACGGACAACAACCAGAGCACCTACTGGGAGAGCGCCAACAACGCCTTCCCGCAGTGGGCGCAGGTGAATCTCGGCTCCGCACAGAGCGCGAGCCGCGTCGTACTCGAACTCCCCGCCGCCTGGGGAGCCCGCAACCAGACGCTGACCCTGTCGGGCAGCACCGACGGCACCACCTTCACCACCATCAAGGCCTCGGCCACCTACTCCTTCAACCCGACCACCGACAACAAGGTGACCATCACCTTCCCCGCCACCACCCAGCGCTACTTCCGGGTAACGGTCACGGCCAACACCGAATGGCCGGCGGGACAGCTTTCGGAGTTCCAGGTTTGGAACACCTGACCGGACCCGGGCCGGGTCCTGATCCGGCTCTGATCCGGCTCTGATCCGACGCGCTTGACACCCGCCGCCGAACGCACGCGCCCTACTGCTACCCTTCGTCGCCAATTGATTACCTTGCGTGACGAGCGGGAGAGTGTATGAAGGTCGTCTGCGTCGGCGGCGGGCCCGCCGGCCTGTACTTCTCGATCCTGATGAAGCGGCAGGACCCGTCCCACGACATCACCGTCCACGAACGGAACCCGGCCGGCTCCACCTACGGCTGGGGCGTCACCTACTGGGCGGGGCTCATCGAGAAACTGCACGTCCACGACCCGGAGTCGGCGCGCACCATCAGCGAGCACTCGGTCCGCTGGAGCGACGGCGTCGCGCATGTCGGCGGCGTCAGGACCGTCCACCACGGCGACGAGGGCTTCGGCATCAGCCGCCGCACCCTGCTCGACATCCTCGCCGAACGGGCCAGGGACCTCGGCGTACGGGTCGAGTTCGAGAGCGAGATCACCGACCTGGCGCAGGTGCCCGACGCCGATCTGGTGGTCGCGGGCGACGGCGTCAACAGCGCACTGCGCGAGCAGCACGCCGCACACTTCGGCCCCGCCGCGTCGCCGGGCCGCAACGTCTACACCTGGCTCGGCACAACCAAGGTCTTCGACTCCTTCACCTTCGCCTTCGTCGAGACGCCGCACGGCTGGATCTGGTGCTACGGCTACGGGTTCGACGCCGACCGGAGCACCTTCATCGTCGAGTGCTCCCCCGCGACCTGGACGGGCCTCGGGCTCGACCGGGCGACCGAGGCCGAAGGTCTCGCCGTACTGGAGGAGTTGTTCGCCGGCCCCCTCGAAGGCCACCGGCTGATCGGCCGGGAGCACACCGACGGTACGGCGCAGTGGCTCACGTTCCGCACGCTCACCAACCGGGCGTGGTCGCACGGCCGGCTCGTCCTGCTCGGCGACGCCGCGCACACCACCCACTACTCGATCGGCGCCGGAACCACCCTCGCGCTGGAGGACGCCATCGCCCTGGCGGACGCGCTGCGTGGTGACGGACCGCATGGCGAGGCCGAACTGGCCCCCGCCCTCGCCCGGTACGAGCGGGAGCGCCGGGCCGCCCTGCTGTCCGTACAGAGCGCGGCCCGCTACAGCGCCCAGTGGTACGAGAACCTGCCCCGCTATCTCACCCTGCCGCCCCGGCAGATGTTCGCGCTGCTCGGCCAGCGGCACTCCCCGCTGCTGCCGCACGTACCGCCCCGGCTGTACTACCGACTCGACAGACTGGCAGGTCAGTTGGGTCCGCTGCGCCGACTCAAGCGCTGGCTCGGCCCGCGGCTGGCGCGGACCGTGCACGCCCGGCGCGCGATCCCCGCGAGCCGGCAGCCGATGGCGACCGAGACCGCCGAGGTGTCGCGCGCCGACTGAGCCGAGCCGGCCGAACTCCGTGGCAGTGCCAAGGGTCTTGACTCCGGTCCTGGTCTAGTCCAATCTCGGGGGCGCGCCGTCAAGGCGTCTGCCTTGATGGCGTCCCCCCACTGTCATCGAGAGGACAAGATCATGCGTCGACGTACCCCCACCACGTCACGCCGGACGATCGCCACGTCCCGCACCGCCGCGCGCCTGGCCGCAGCCGCGGCCGTACTCGCCCTCGCCGGCGCCGCCACCGGAGCCGCTTCGGCGGCCCCCGCCGCCGCCCCCGCCGCCGCCTCCGCAGGGCCGGACGCGGCGGCGAGCTTCGCCCCGTACACCGACATGTCCAACTCGCAGGAAGGGCTGCTGGACACCGCGATAACCGAGCACGGGGTGAAGACCTTCACCGCCGGATTCGTCATCGGCTCGGGCTGCAACCAGATCTGGGGAGACACGCTCCCCGTCGGCGACGACTCCTTCACCGACCCGCTCATCGAGAAGGCCCAGTCCGAGGGCGCCTCCGTCATCGTCTCCTCGGGCGGCGCCGCAGGGCTGCCGCTCGCCTGGAGCTGTACGGACCAGAGCGCGATCGAAGCGGGCTACCAGAAGATCATCGACTCGTACCACCCCAGCTCCCTGGACTTCGACATCGAGGGCGGGGCCATCGCCGACACGGCCGCCGCCGCCCGCAACATGACGGCGATGAAGAACCTCAAGGCGGCCAACCCCGGTCTCACGTTCTCGGTCACCCTGCCCGTACTGCCGGACGGACTGACCGCCGACGGCGTCACCGTCATCAAGGCCGCCAAGGACGCGGGCGTCACGATCGACGTCGTGAACATCATGACGATGGACTACTACCAGGGCTCCCAGGACATGGGCCAGGCCGCGATCAGCGCGGCGACCAGCACCCTCGCCCAGCTCAAGTCCGTCGACCCGGGCTACGGTTACGGCAATCTCGGGATCACGCCGATGATCGGGGTCAACGACGACGGTTCGGTCTTCACGACGGACAACGCGTCCACGGTCAAGGACTGGGCGTCGGCCAACGGCGTGGGACGGCTGTCGTACTGGTCGGTCAACCGCGACCAGTCCTGCGGGGCCGGATCGGTCGGCGCCGCCGCGTCGCCCACCTGCAGCGGTGTCGCGCAGAACCCACTGGCCTTCACCGACATCTTCGGCTCCTGACCCACCGCTGATCAGCGCCTGACCGATAGGAGACCGGCGCCACTCCCGGCCCCCTCCACCCGCCCGCGCCCGGCGCATAGGGTCGGTGGGGCCGGGAGCGGCGCGGTCCGCCTCCCCCTGGCACCCAGCCCTACCAGGAGGAAGCACTGTGAACGAGCCGGCTCCCACCCCCGTGCGGAACCCCACCCCCGTGCAGAAGGAGATCGCCCGCGATCTCCAGGTGTCCGAGACCTTCGAAGCGGATCGGGAGATCGAGCGCCGGGTGGCCTTCCTCACCGAGCGGCTGACCTCGACAGGGCTGCGCGCCCTGGTCCTGGGGATCAGCGGCGGCGTGGACTCGACGACGACCGGCAGGCTCTGCCAGCTCGCCGTGGAGCGGGCGCGGGCGGCTGGCCACGACGCCACGTTCTTCGCCATGCGGCTGCCGTACGGAGTCCAGGCCGACGAGCACGACGCGCAGCTCGCCGTACGGTTCATCCGCCCCGACCGGCTGCTGACCGTGGACGTACGGCCCGCGAGCGACGCGGCGCTCGACGCCTGCCTCGCCGCCGACGTGGCCTTCCGCGACGCGGACCACCAGGACTTCGTGCAGGGCAACATCAAGGCGCGCCAGCGCATGGTCGCGCAGTACGCCGTGGCGGGCGCGCACGACGGGCTGGTCGTGGGCACCGACCACGCGGCCGAGGCCGTCTCGGGCTTCTTCACCAAGTTCGGCGACGGCGCCGCCGATGTCGTACCGCTCACGGGCCTGACCAAGCGCCGGGTACGGGCGCTGGCAGCGCGGCTCGGCGCCCCCGACGAGCTGGTGCACAAGATCCCCACGGCCGACCTGGAGACCCTCACCCCCGGCAAGGCCGACGAGGACGCGCTCGGTGTCACGTACGAGCAGATCGACGACTTCCTGGAGGGCAAGGAGGTCAGCGAGGCGGCCTACGAGTCGATCGTGCGCCGCTACCGCCTCACCGAGCACAAGCGCCAGTTGCCGATCGCCCCTGACCAGGCGGATGCGGGCGTGTGACCGCCTCAGCCCTCGACCGTACGGGCGAGGATGCCGAGCGTGGCGCGCAGCCCTGACTCGGGGATGACGGGGAAGATGCCCGCCTCGCGGTAGCGCTCGGCGATCTGGCTCCAGTCGTAGTACGACGTCACGAGCGTCCCGGTGGCGCTGGGTTCGAGCCGGTAGCCGTAGAGATGGCGGATCGGCGGCTGGATCGTGCCGGAGATGGTCCACTCGATCTCCGCGTCCTGCGCGAAGCGGGTGATGATCACCGTGACGTCGTACTTGCCCATCGGGAGGTCGTTCAGCGACTCGCGGTCCATGTGCACGACGAACTCGTCGCCCGCCTTCCTGACCCGCTCGCCCTCGGCGGACTGGAGCATTCCGGAGCTGTCGATCGCGACGTGCCCGGTGGGTTCGCACAGCACGTCGAAGACCTTCGCGGGCGCCGCCGCGATCTCCCGCCGGACCTCAAATCGCTCATTCGTCATGGCCACCACCCTCGCACGGCCGCCGCTCCGGGCGAGGGGCGCACCTGCGCGCGCTACTTGCTCAGCACGTTCGCCAGAATGATCAGCAGCCCCAGCAGCACATCCACCCCGCCGACCCGGCACGCAGCGAACCGGCCGCGCTTGGCCACCCGCGCCGACCAGAAGCCCCAGCCGAAGAGCGCGACCACATTGATGACCAGCGCCACCTCGATCCCGACGTCCTCGCTCCACCAGCCGATGAACGCGCCGAGCAGCGCGGCCACGGTCGGCAGCACGGCCGCCACCAGCGGCCACTCGGTCAGCACGGACCGTACGGTGTCGGCGGTGGCCTTCAGGTCGGCGGGCGCGCGGTGCGCGATGGCGTGGGCGTAGCCGTGCGCCGCCGCCGAGGCGACGGCGGCGAGCAGCACCCACACGGCGTCGTAACCGGGGTCGGCCGGGCCCTCGTCATGGCCGAGGGCCGCCGCCAGCGCGCTGGCGAGCACCGTGCCGTACACACCGCCGAACAGCAGGCGCTGCAACGGCTCCTCGCGCCGGACCGGCTCTTCGGAGCGGGCGGAGCTGTCGTCGGTCAGGGGACTGGCGGGCACGGCGCCACCTCTCGGAGCGGAGCAGGGCGAACGGTCGGCAAGGGAACGGTCGGCGCGCGGACGCCCGGCACGCGGACGCCCGGCACGCAGACGCCCGGCAGGCGGACGGCCGACACGCGTCGGCTGCGAAAGATGTAACAGCACGTCAGGCCGATCTCTCCGGACCGACGCCGAAGCCGGTGGGCGCGTGCAGCATGGACATGCCATTACGGGCGTGGGACTCTGACGGCGGCACAGACCGTGCGGGTGGTGGCCGACAACGTTGTCCACACTGGTCGACCCGACCTGCCCGCACGGCCTTACGTACTCACCCCCCACCCGGGGAGGACGTACCTCTCCGGAGAGTAGGAGCTGCCTCCATGAGACGCGCCGCCATCCTGTTCGGCTCACTCGCCCTCGCCGCCACCGGCTGCCTGATCGGCACCGCCCAAGCCGCCCCCGCGCCCGCCCCCACCGGCTCGCACAGCACCTCCGTATCGGCCGCCGACCAGCGCGCGGCGGTACGGTTCTGGACCGCCGACCGGCTGCACGGCGCGCGGGACATGCCCGCCCCGGCCGCCGCTCCCGCCGCCGCGTCGGTGCCGTCGTCCGCCGGTCAGGCGTCCGCGGCGGTGTCCCGGCCGTTCACCGAAGTACCGCCGGCCGCCGCGCCCGCCGACGCTGCCGTACGGTCGGCGAAGTCCGTCGCGGCCTCCGCGCCGACCGCCTGGACCGGCGGCGGACTGATCAGCACCACGGCGGGCAAGGTGTTCTTCCAGCGCGCCGACGGCGGTACGTTCACCTGCTCGGCCACCGTCGCCAACAGCGACAACAAGTCCGTCGTCCTGACGGCGGGCCACTGCGTGGTCGACGCGGGCACCGGCGAGGTCTACCGGAACTGGGTCTTCATCCCCGGCTACGCCAACGGCAACCGGCCCTTCGGCACCTTCACCGCCACCCAGCTCTTCCACCTCGACCAGTACGTCTCCTCGGGCGGCAACGCCAACTGGGACTTCGCCTTCGCCCGGGTCGGACAGGTCAACGGACGCTCGCTCGTCGACACCGTCGGCGCGCAGGGCATCGCCTTCAACTCGGCCACCGGCCGGCATGTGCACTCCTTCGGCTACGGCGGCTCCGCCGCCGAGGGCAGCGGCGAGCGGCTGAACCACTGCGAGGGCGACGAGTTCATCGACGGCGGCCGGCCGGGCTCCACGATGTGGGGCATCGACTGCGTGCAGAGCGGCGGATCGAGCGGCGGCGGCTTCCTGGCCGACTTCGACACGGCCGCCGGCGCGGGCGCCCTCATCGGCAACATCAGCGTCAGCGCCGGGGCGAACGAGTACCACCCGACGCTGGGCAACGAGGCGCTCGACGTCTACCGGCAGGCCGGCGCGGCCTGACAGGCCCCAGGGCCTGATGCGCAATCCGGGCATACGGCCCGGAGCGCCGGGTAGGGAGGGCGGACGGTGCACCCGTACCGTCGGGATGCACCGCCGCCCGTCCCGTCCGCTCCCAGGAGGCGCAGTGAAATTCGGCATCTCGACCTTCATCACCGATCAGGGCATCGCGCCCGCCACCCTGGCTCGGGCGATCGAGGAACGCGGCTTCGACTCGCTGCTCATCGCCGAGCACTCGCACATCCCGGCCAGCCGCAGGACCCCCTACCCCAACGGCGGCGAGCTGCCGGAGAAGTACTACCGCACCCTCGACCCCTTCGTCGCGCTGGCCGCGGCCGCCAGCGTCACCGACCGGATCCTGCTGGGCACCGGCATCGCGCTGGTGGCGCAGCGGGACCCGATCCACACGGCGAAGGAAGTCGCCTCGCTCGACGTCGTGTCGGCGGGACGCGCCGTGTTCGGCGTCGGCGTCGGCTGGAACCGCGAGGAGATGGCGAACCACGGCACGGACCCGACGAGCCGGGGCCGGCTGGTGAACGAGCGGCTGGCCGCCATCCGCGCACTGTGGACGGAGGAAAAGGCCGAGTTCCACGGCGAGTTCGTGGACTTCGACCCGGTGTACGCCTGGCCCAAGCCGGTACGGCAGCCGCACCCGCCGATCTACGTCGGCGGCGGCCCCGCCGCGTTCCCGCGCGTCGCCGAGTTCGGGGACGCCTGGCTCGCCAACTCCGTACCGCCCGCCGACCTCGGCGCGCAGATCGAGCGGATGCGCGAGACAGCGGGCCGCGAGGTGCCGGTGACGGTCTTCGACACCACGTACGAACCGGAGGACATCGCCGCCTACCGCCAACTCGGCGTGGAGCGGCTGCTGTTCGAACTCCAGCCGCGGCCCGAGGACGAGACGCTGTCGCAGTTGGACGAGATGGCGGCGGTCGCGGCCGCCACCGCCCTGTGACCTGCGGGTGCCGACACTGACGAGCGCGCAGGCCAGGGACCGGCTCGCGGTGAGCCGGGTCCTGCGCCTCGCCACCGCCGACGCCGAAGGCCGCCCGCACCTGGTGCCCGTCGTCTTCGCCCTGGCCGGCGACACGCTGGTGCTGGCGGTCGACCACAAACCGAAGCGCACCACCCGGCTGAAGCGGCTCGCCAACATCGCGGCCAATCCGGCCGTGTGCCTGCTCGCCGACGGCTACGACGAGGACTGGGACCAGTTGTGGTGGGCCCGCGCCGACGGTCTGGCCCGGGAGCTGCCACCGGCGTCCGAGAGCGCCGTTTCGGCGGGGCAGGTGGCCCTGCTGGTGGCCAAGTACCCACGCCAGTACGCCGATCGGCCGCCGGCCGGACCGGTGGTGGAGGTCGCGGTCAGCGCCTGGAGCGGCTGGACGGCGAGCGACGCGGACTGATTCCCAAGGTTCAGTCGCTCAGCCGGTGCAGGCGTACGTCCCTCAACGCGGGCCCCGCCGAGGACGTCGCCGCCGCCACCTCCGCCGTGAGGTACGTACGGTACGGCTGCCGGCGCCGGTCCGTCGGCGAGCCGGGATTCAGCAGCCGCAGCCGCCCGTCGTCGGCGTACGAGTCCCACGGAATGTGGCTGTGCCCGAACACCAGCACATCGAGATCGGGGAACCGCTCGGCGCAGCGCCGCTCCCGCCCCTGCGCCTGGCCGGTCTCATGCACCACCCCGAACCGGAGCCCGTTCAGCGTCGCGTACGCCACCTCGGGCAGCCGGGCGCGCAGTTCGGCGCCGTCGTTGTTCCCGTACACCCCGATCAGCCGCGCGGACCGCGCCTCCAGCAGGTCCAGGGTGTCGGTGTCCACCCAGTCCCCCGCGTGAATGACCACGTCGGCCTGCGGAATCGCGTCGAGCAACGCGGCGGGCAGGCGCTTGGCCCGCTTGGGGAGATGGGTGTCGGACATGATCAGCAGCCGCATGTACGCACCTTAGTGAGTACGGCGGACACGGCGAGCGAGGCGAACCGCGCTCGGTCAGTCCGACGGCAGCAGCCCGTGCCGCATGGCCGTCGTGACGGCCGACGTGCGGTCGGAGACGCCCAGTTTGGCGAATGCCCGCTCCAGGTGCGTCTTCACCGTCGTACCGCTGATGAACAGCCGCCGGCCGATCGCCGCGTTCGTATGGCCCCGCGCGACCAGCCGCAGCACCTCCAGCTCGCGCTCCGAGAGCTGCGGCCGTTCGGGCGCGCCGCCGCGCAGCCGGGACAGCAGCGTCTTGGCGACGGACGGTGCGAGCACCGTCTCGCCGCGGGCCGCCGCCCGTACGGCGTCGGCGAGTTCGCCGCGTGAGGCGTCCTTCAGCAGATAGCCGGCCGCGCCCGCCTCGACGGCGCGCAGGATGTCACGGTCCGTCTCGTACGTGGTCAGCACGACGACCCGGACGGCCGGGTGGGCGGCGAGGATCTTCTCCGTGGCCTCGACGCCGTCACCGCCGGGCATCCGCAGGTCCATCAGGACGATGTCCGGCGCCAGCCGGCCGCTCAGTGCGAGCCCCTCGGGGCCCGACGACGCCTGGCCGACCACCTCCAGGCCGGGCTCGGCGTCGAGCATCCCGCTCAGCCCCTCCCGTACCACCGGGTGGTCGTCGACGAGCAGAATCCGGATCGTGGGGCGGCCCGTGGCATCCATGGCCTGGCTCATGCGGTGGCCTCCAACCGGGTCATGGGGGTCGTGCCGTCATCGGCGCCCGCCGCCTCCGGTGCCAGCGGCAGCCGTACGGTCAGCGCGGTGCCCTCGCCCGGCGTACCGCACACGACGGCCGTTCCGCCGATCTCGGCGGCGCGTGCGCGCATGCCGGCCAGACCGTAACCGCCGCTCCTGGCGGCCACCTCGGGATCGAAGCCGCGCCCGTCGTCGGCGACCGTCAGCTCCAGGGCCTGGGGGGAGTACGTCATCGTCACCGCGACCCGTCCCGCGTGCGCGTGCTTGCGGATGTTGGCCAGCGCCTCCTGGCAGGCGCGCAGCGCGACGACCTCGGCGGCGGGCGGCAGCCGCCTCCGGTCGACGGCGACCGCGCCGTCGACCCCGTTCCCGGCACCGACCTCGACGGACCCCTCGATGCCCAGCTCCTCGGCGAGCCGCGCCACCAGCCGCCGTACGGCGTCCTCCAGCGACCCGGAGTCGAGCTGGGCCGGGGTGAGCGCGGCCACCAGGGCGCGGGACTCGGTGAGATTCTCCCGGGCGGTCCGCTTGATCAGACCGATATGGCGGCGGGCCTGGTCCGGGTCCCGGTCGAACTCGGACTCCACCGCCTCGCTGAGCATGACCAGGCTGGTGAAGCCCTGCGCCAGCGTGTCGTGGATCTCCCTGGCGAGCCGCTCCCGCTCCCTGAGCGCGCCGTGCGCGGCGGACAGCCGGGCGATCTCCTCATGGCTGGCGTCCAACTTGGCGATGAGCGCGGCCCGTTCCATGCTCTGGTCGACGATGCGCTGCACCCAGCCGCCGATGACGGCGGAGAACGCGGTGATCAGCACGGCGAAGACCACGGTCTGCCGGAACCCGTCGGAGTCGTTGCCGCTCACCAGACCGCCGAGAAGCGGAATGAGTCCGCTCCCCGCTATCGCCACCATCGCCCGCCGCCTGCTCAGCAGCATGCAGAGCTGCGGCCCGATGGCGAAGAGCACGTTGGACGCGTTCGGGCAGAGCACCGCCGCGGGGACGAGCAGCACGGCGGCGAGGACGAAGTAGACCGCGCTGCGCGGCGAGTTCTCCGTACCGTCGCGGAACAACTCCCTGCGCCCCGTGAGCAGATAGAGCGGCAGCAGGAGCAGGACCAGTACGGCGGAGGTGAGCCGCGCCGCCGTACTGAACCCGCCGGACAGCGCGACGGAGGCTTCGGTGAGGACCAGGACGACGACGAAGTACACGTTCCACTTGCGGGCGTCCCGCTGCCACACATGGCCGGCCCGGCCCTCGGCCCCGCCCGGCGCCGTCATCCGTCCCGCCGGCTCTTCCAGCGGAAGGTCTTCAGACACAGCAGCAGCCCTCCGATGCACCACGCGCCCAGGACCAGGGCGATCCGGCCGTACTCCCACGCCCCCGCCTGCTCCAGCACCTTCGCCTGGTCCGGCAGGAACACACCACGGAAACCCTGGCACATCCACTTGAGCGGGAAGAGGGCGCCCACCTTCAGCAGCGGTCCTGACATGCTGTCGATGGTGATGTAGACACCGGAGACGAACTGCAGCACCAGGAACGGCAGGGTGATCACGGCGCTCGCGCTCTTGGCACCGCGCGGCACGCTGCTCACCGCGATCCCGAGCAGCGAACACGCGGCGAGACCCAGCAGGAACACCCAGCCGAAGGTCAGCCACTTCAGGGGATCGGTCGGCAGCTCAAGATCGAACAGGGTGACCCCGACGGCCAGCAGCAGGACGGTCTCGGCGATCCCGCTGACCAGCACCAGCCAGAACTTGCCGAGGAAGTACGCGCTGCGCGGCATCGGCATACCGCGCAGCCTGCGCAGCACGCCCTCGTCGCGCTCGGAGGCGATGCCGATGCCCAGCGACTGGAAGCTCGTGGCCATCAGGCCCGCGCCGAGCATCGCCGACACGTACAACTGCGAGACGGTGATGTCCGTGCCCTCGACCTGGTCCTGGAAGATCGAGGCGAACAGGCACATCAGCACGGCGGGCAGCGCGAAGGTGAAGACGACGGCCTCGCGGGCCCGGAAGAACTGCCGGATCTCGATCCCGCCGCGCAGCAGCCCGAGCCGGAACGCACCGGGCAGGGCGCGGGCTCCGGGGCCGGACGCACGGGGAGACGGACGGCGGGTGTCGGGGGACGGTACGGCCGTGAGTTCGGTGCCGCCGGTCATGCCGCTGCCTCCTGCTTGATCATGCCGAGATAGATGTCCTCCAGGGACGGGCGCCGGACGGACAGCTCGGGGATCTCGCCGCCGAACCGCGCGGTCAGCTCGCCCACCACGGCGGTCGGTGCGTCCGTCTGCCGTTCCTGGCGCCCCTCGGGCCCGGTCCACGAGACGGTCGCCCTGGCCTGGGCGCGTCCACCGAGGGTGGCGGGCTCACCGACGGCGACGACCCGGCCCCTGACCACGACGGCGAGCCGGTCGGCCAGCGCCTCGACCTCGTCCAGGTAGTGCGAGGTGAGCAGCACCGTCGTACCGCCGTCGGCGAGCAGCCGGATCAGCTCCCAGAACTGCCGCCTGGCGGCGGGGTCGAAGCCGGTGGTGGGCTCGTCGAGGAAAATCAGCTCGGGGTCGCCGATGACGCCGAGGGCGACATCGACGCGCCGCCGCTGCCCGCCGGACAGCCCGTCGAGCCGGGACCCCGCCTTGTCGGCGAGACCGACCAGCTCGATCACCTCGTCGGGGTCGCGCGGGTCGGGGAAGTACCGGGCGAAGTGCCGTACGGTCTCGGCGACGGTCAGCTCGCCCGGCGTGACCTCGTTCTGCCAGACGATCCCGATCCGCGACCGCCACCGCCGCCCCGCGCGCCCGGGGTCCTCGCCCAGGACGAGCACCTCGCCGGCGTCCCGGTCGCGGTGCCCCTCAAGGATCTCGACCGTGGTGCTCTTACCGGCGCCGTTGGGCCCGAGGATGCCGAAGACCTCGCCCCGGGCGATGGTCAGGTCGAGCCCGTCGACGGCGACGAAGTCCCCGTACGACTTGCTCAACCCCCTGACGTGTACCGCTTGTTCTGTCATGCCTCCAGATTCCCCGGGCGGCGGCGGCGCCGGGACGGCCGACAGGACGGCCGGCTGTCCTCCGATCGGAGGACAGCCGGTCGGAGGTCGGTCACCGGTCGGCGGGCACCTGGTCCCTGACGGCCTTCAGCAGGATGTCGTGCGTCGACCGGTCGGCGGCCACGATCAGCCCGCCGGCGCCGGTGTGCACCGGCTCGCCGTAGATACCGGTCACCACACAGCCGGCGGCCCGGCACAGGGCGATCCCGGCGGCGAAGTGCACGCTGTCGCGCAGCAGTCCGTCGGTGACGTACGCGGCCCGCCGCCCGGCGGCGACCCAGGCCACCGCCAGCGTGGTGGAGACGACGCGCGGCCGGAGCTGCCCCGCGAACTCGGGAGCGGTCAGAAGCCGGGCCGCGCGGAAGTCCGGCGCGTTGGGGAAGGGCGGATCGAGGTTGACGTCGACGAGCCCGGCCCCGAAGGCAGGCACCAACTCCGCGTCCGCACCGTCCTTTCCCACCCGGGCGCGTACGCCGTCGGTCCAGAACACCTCGCCGCTGAAGGGGTCGGCGGTCGCGGCAGCCGTGACGTCGGACCCCACGCGCAGGGCGACGTTCACGCCGACGAGCATGGTGCGGGCGGCGTAGTTGAGCGTGCCGCACAGGGGATCGACGAGCCACCTGCGCCGCGCACCGGCCGCGCCGGTGTCGCCGCTCTCCTCGCCGGTGACGGCGTCGTCGGGCCGGGCGGCTCGCAGGACGTCGAGGATCGCCTGCTCCGCGGCGAGGTCGGCGGCCGTGGCGAAGTCACCGCCGGACTTGTCGAACCGCTCCAACGGCGTCCCGTACAGATCGCGGACGACGCAGGCGCCTGCCTGGGCGGCGGCGAAGGCCAGTTGGGCATCAGAAACCATGGCCGCAGGTTAACGGCGGGTGTCCACGACGTCCGACGGCTTCCGGACCAGCAGACACCCCTGCCGGAACCGCTCACCCTCCCCGGGCACCCGCACCAGCCGGGAGACCTCGACCAGACCGTGCGGGCGCAGCAGTTCGGCGAGGCGCCCGGCCGACCAGCGGTACGCGGTGGTGACGGCGTGGTCGAACTCCTGCGGCTGCTCGGACGTTTCGTCGTCGGCGTGGAAGAAACCGAGCAGCAGATGACCGCCCGGGGCCAGCACCCGCCCGAACTCGCCGAAGACGAGGGGCAGTTCCTCGGGCGGGGTGTGAATGACCGAGTACCAGGCGACGATGCCGCCGAGCGCGCCGTCCTCGATGTCCAGCGCGGTCATGGACCCCGCGTCGAACCGCAGCCCGGGATGCGCCTCCCGGGCCAGCGCGACCATGGCGGGCGACAGGTCGACCCCGCACACATCGAGCCCGAGATCCCGCAGATACCCGCTCAACCGGCCGGGCCCGCACCCCAGATCGGCGACGCGCCCGCCGCCCCCGGCCCGCACGAACTCGGCGAAGGCGCCGAGCATGGCCCGGTCCAGCGTGGCGCCGGCCAGGGCGTCGCGGAAGAGCGTGGCGTAGCGGTCGGCGACGGCGTCGTAGGAGTCGCGGGTGGCAACGAGATGGCGGGCGTCGGTCATGAGGCGGGCTTCCACTCCTTGACGAGGAGCCCGAGCAGCACCTCGTCCATGAACTCGCCCATCACCCACGCGGAGGAGCGCAGCACGCCCTCGCGGACGAAGCCGTTGCGCTCGGCGGAGCGCAGCATCGCGGTGTTGTCCGACAGCGTCTCGATCTGCAACCGCTGCATGCCGCGCACGACGAACCCGTACTGGCACAGCACCCCGACCGCGTCGGTGCCGAAGCCCTTGCCACGGGCGGACGGCAGCAGCCCGAGCCCGACGTGCGCGTACCGGTTGTGGTTGTCGATGCCCCACAGCGACGCGGCACCGAGCAGCGCGCCGCCGTCCAGCGCCACGACGGAGAAGGAGATGTTCCTCTGCTCCTCGTCGTCCACCACGGCAGGCGATTCCTTCGACCCGGGCGTGATGGGCCGCCACGGCTGCCCCTCGGACCGCGCGGCGTTGACCACGTCGTCGTAGAGCTGCGCCTGCAGAATCGGAATGTCCTCGTCATGTCGGGCCCTGAGCCCGACGTTCTTGCCCGTCAGCATGCAGGCTTCCTATCCGACGGAGCTGACCTGCGGCAACCGAATTGGCGGGCCGGGGAACGGGCCGGTCGGTGGGACAGGTGTGACTGGTGTGACAGGAGGTGGTTTATGGGGCGGCCATCCCGCACCTTTTGCGTCCCCCGTTGCGTCAAGCGCACCTCAGGGCACATACCGCCCAGACCCCCGCCGGTTTATGAGTATTGGCTTAAGCCTCGCGTGGAAAACCGAATCCCGGGCACGGGCTCGAAGTGGAAGGTATCTCTCCAGCACACTCCGGAAGAGCCGCCGAAGGCTCCGTACTCGCCCCGCCGCGGCCGGTGCCCACCGCCTCGCCGACCGTTACCGGGGGCCGGGGCTATCCCTCCGCGCTGCGGGGGCGGGGGCGGGTGCGTGGGGTTGACGGGTTGCGGACGCTGGCCGTTCTGCTCGTCATCGTCTACCACCAGGAGCCGGAGCTGCTGCCCGGCGGCGCCCTCGGGGTCGATGTCTTCTTCACGATCAGCGGATTCGTCATCACCCGCCTCCTCGTCGCCGAGTTCGCGCGCACCGGCGATATCGCCATGCGGCCCTTCTACTGGCGGCGCTGGATCCGGCTGGTCCCCGCGCTGCTGACGCTCTGCGTGGTCTGCGCCGTGCTCGCCTTCACCGGGCTGCCCGGTTTCGACGGCGCGTGGGCGTCGATCGCCCTGTCCGCGACCTTCCTCGTCAACATCGTCCGGGCCGTACAGCCCGGTCTCTACTCCGACAGCACCTCCCTGCTCGCGCACAACTGGTCGCTGGGGGTCGAGGAGCAGTTCTACCTGCTGTGGCCGCCGATCCTGCGGGTGCTGCTCGGCAAGGTCAGGCCGCGTACCGTGCTGCTCTGGACGCTGACCCTGTGTCTGCTGCCCGTGGTGTGGCGGTGGGAGCTGTGGAGTCCGACGGCGGCGCACCGCATCTACAACGGCACCGACACCCGCGCCGACCAGCTCCTGGCCGGCGCGCTGCTGGCCGTGGTGGTGGCCCGGCTGCACGCCGAGGACCGGCGGCTGATCGCGCTGCGCAAGTGGTCCGTGCGGCTGGCCTGGCCGGCGCTGGCCGTGCTGGGGCTGATCGTCTGGCAGATCCCGATGACCAGCGCCAACGGCTGGACGCAGGCCTGGTACACGATCGGTTTCCTGGTGACGGCGGTGCTGTCGGCGACGGTGGTCGCCTCGCTGGAACTCCAGCCGCGCACCTGGCTGTCCCGGGGCCTCTCCCTCGCGCCCGTCGCCTGGGTCGGCCGCAATCTCAGCTACGGGCTCTACCTCTGGCACTACCCGCTCGGCCGGCTCCTGTCCGACCTCGGCGTCCGCGACACCTGGCTGCTGTACGCCACGCTGGCCGCCAGTTTCGCCGCGGCGACGGCCTCCCACTACCTCGTCGAGCGCCCGCTGACCCGGCGGCACAGCCGACGCGCGAAAGCGGCGGCGGCCCGTCCCGTACCGGCGGCAGCTCAGTAGTGGTGCAGGTGGCGGCGGGCCGCCATGAGGATCTTCTTCGTGTTGGACGCCGACTCGGCCAGCGCGACCATGCGGTCCATGGCCTCCTTGTGCTCGCTGACCTCGTTCACCTCGTCGAGGTAGAGCGCCCCGGTCAGATACTCGATGTACACCATGTCGGGCACTTCGGGAACATCGAAGCGGAACAGGACGAACGGGCTGTAAGTGCCCGGGTGGTGTCCTGCGGCCAGCTCGGCGATCTGGAGCGTCACGTTCGGCAGCTCCGTCGCCTCCAGCAGCTTCTCCACCTGCGCGCGCATGATGTCGGGTGACGAGCCGACGGGTCTGCGCAGCACCGTCTCGTCCATCACCACCCAGAACGTCGGCGGGTTCTCCTCGCGCGTGAGCAGTGCCTGGCGCTCCAGGCGCAGCGCGACCGTACGGTCGATACGTCCAGGATTGGCCCGGCCCACCTCACCGCTGGTGAGGATCGCGCGGGCGTACGCCTCGGTCTGGAGCAGGCCGGGCACGAAGTGCGGCTCGTAGCAGCGGATCGTCTTCGCCGCCTCTTCGAGGCTGACGTAGCCGCTGAACCAGTCCGGCAGTACGTCGTGGAAGCGCTGCCACCAGCCTGGCTTGTTCGCCTCGTCCGTCATCTGCAGGAACGCGCCGACGTCCGCCTCGGGAACCCCGTAGGCGGGCAGCAGGATCTGCAGATACGGGATCTTCAGCGCGACCTCGGCCATCTCCATGCGCCGGACCGTCGCGGCCGTCACATGCAGCAGTTTCGCGGCCTGCTCACGGCTGAGACCCGCCTTGTCCCGCAGGGCGCGAAGCTGCCTGCTGAGTACGAGTTGACCTATTGTCGGGGCCGATCTGGCTTCGCTCACACCCCACCCCCCAGCACCGCCATGGCCGCAGTCTGCCACAGGGAGATCAACACGAACCCTCTGTTGTCGGCGGTTCTTGAATTGTGAACCGAAATGGGCCGAGCAACCGCTTTCAAGCCATTAGGAATATGCCTCAGTCATACCGGGCGCACGATCATCACCTCATCGGGTCCTGCCGGCCGGTGGGACCATGCATCCTGAGAACCTTCGATTCAGTCACTCCGAACTCCGCAACACCCCAACTCCGCAACTCCGCACCGGCAGAGGAGCTTCCGTGGATCGCGACATGAACACCGACGACGAGCAGCGGCTGCGCGGGGCGCTGCTCAGCCGGATCAGCAGCGAGATCGCCGAGAAGGGCTGGGCGCGCTGCCCCGCCTGCACCCCCGAGGAGCGCACGATGCTGCGCGAGGTCGGCCGGGCGCTGAGCGAGCGGTGGGGCCGGGTGGTCGAGGTGGAGGCGGAAGACGCGTGTTCCATGCTCTTCCGGGACCTTCCGGGGTGAAGACCCTCATTCCAGGACGGGTCCGGCGCAAGCGTGAACAAAGAGCGGCGGCACAAGACACCAAAGTGAACCTCCGGCATCAGGAGAGGTACCTTCCAGTGACCGGTTGATGGATGAGGCCGATAGAATCAGCCTCTGACGTTATCGAGAGCTGGAGTGATCTGGAGTGACGCGACCGCGTGTGGGTGTGGCGGTACTGACCATGGGGACCAGGCCCGTCGAGCTGAGGGCACTGCTGGACTCCGTGGCCAAGCAGCGTGAGTCCGCGCACCGGATCGTGGTCGTCGGCAACGGCGCGCCGCTGCCCGAGCTGCCCGAGGGCGTCGTCGGTGTGGAACTCCCGGCGAACCTCGGCGTCACCGGCGGGCGCAACGTGGCCATGCGCAAGCTCCAGGAGGCCGGTGACATCGACATCCTGGTCGACCTCGACGACGACGGCCTGCTCATCGAGGCCGACGTGATCAGCCGGGTCGCCGATCTGTACGAGGCGGACCCGAAGCTCGGCATCGTCAGCTTCCGTATCGCCGACGAGACCGGTTTCACCCAGCGGCGGCACGTCCCTCGGCTGCGCGCCGACGACCCGATGCGCGGCGGCGAGGTGACCACCTTCCTCGGCGGCGGGCATGCCCTGTCCATGCCGATGCTGGAGCAGACCGGCGGCTGGCCCGAGGAGTTCTTCCTCACCCATGAGGAGACGGACCTCGCCTGGCGCGCGCTCGACGCCGGCTGGAAGATCCGCTACGTGCCGGAGCTGGTGCTCCAGCATCCGCGTACGTCCCCGGCGCGGCATGCCGAGTTCTACCGGATGACCGCCCGCAACCGCGTATGGCTGGCGCGGCGTCATCTGCCCGCCCTGCTCGTGCCGCTCTACCTCGGCACGTGGATCCTGCTGACCGTGGCCCGCACGCGCTCGCTCAGCGGGCTGCGCGCCTGGTTCGGCGGCTTCTTCGAAGGCGTACGGACGGCGTGCGGCGCGCGGCGCCCGATGCACTGGCGTACGGTCCGGCGCATGACGGCGCTGGGGCGGCCCCCCGTCATCTGACGGCGCTCAAGTGATCTCTCTCCAAACGGACTTGTTGCCTGACGGTCAGTGAGGTTAGGTTTCCCTTATCTTGCCCGGAACGTCTCCGGGTGACTTCGGGGAGGCCGCTTCACGTGTCCACGACCACGACCACGTCCGTGCCCACGTCCGCGCCCATGGCCAGGACCCTCACCCGCCGGGTCACCGTCGCCGCCGCCGCCACCGCGTTCGCCCTCTCGCTCGCCGCATGCGGCAGCGACGACCCCGGGCAGGCGGACGGCGGAGGCACGTCGGACGGCGCGAGCGCCGGTACGCACACGGTGTCCACGGTCATGGGCGACGTGAAGGTCGGCAACGCTCCCGAGCGCGTGGTCGTGCTCGACACCGACGCGCTCGACTCGGCCGTCACGCTCGGCGTCACCCCGGTCGGCGCCACGACCGTGGTCGACAAGGCGCCCGTCTCCACCTATCTGCCGGCCGCCGCCGTCAAGAGCGTCAAGCCCGTCGGACTGATCGGCGCGCCCAACCTCGAAGCCATCGCCGCGCTGAAGCCGGACCTCATCCTCAGCAGCAAGGTGCGCGACGAGAAGAACTACGCGTCGCTGTCGCGGATCGCTCCGACGGTCTTCACCGACACCACGGGCCCGACCTGGCGCAAGAACTTCGACCTGCACGCCGACGCGCTCGGCAAGAAGAACGAGGCGGCGCAGGTCGTCGCCGACTACACCGCCCATGTGGGGCGGGTGACGGACGCGCTCGGCGGGGCCGCGCAGGCGAAGGGGACCACCTTCGGCTTCGTACGGTTCGTGGAGGGCGCCGACACCCGGCTCTACCTCAACGACACCTTTGTCGGCTCCGTCTTCAAGGACCTCCAGGTCGGCAGGCCGGCCAACCAGGACAAGGACGGTTTCTCGCTCGACGTCAGCCCCGAGCAGATCGACAAGGCCGACGCGGGCGTCATCTTCTACTCCGCGTACGGCGACCCGAAGAAGGCCAAGGAGACCGACACCGTCGCCGGACCGCTGTGGAAGAAGCTCGACGCGGTGCGGAAGGGCACGGCCTTCAAGGTCGACGACAACCTGTGGATGCTCGGCATCGGCTACACCGGCGCCAACAAGGTGCTGGACGAGATCCAGCAGGACCTGTCGGCGAAGGCGGGCTAGGACCTCCGCGCCCCGAACGTCGTCCACGCCGCCCGCTCCGGCACCCGCAGCACGGTCCGCGCGGCGACCGCGTTGAGGATGGTCGCCGCGCGCCACGCGCCGAGCGTCAGATCGGGGGCGCTCACGCCGTGCGTGTGCAGCTCGGCGTTCTGCACGTACAGCGCGCCCCGCACCCGGGGGTCCAGGGCCACCCGGTACGTCCCGTCGATCCGGTAGCGGCCCCGGTCGTCCCAGTCGATCAGCTTCGCCAGCCCGTCGCCGTCACCGTCGAGGAAGTCGGGTCTGGCCGCCGCGTAACCGGTGGCGGAGACGATCGCGGACGTGCGGATCTCGATGACCGTGTCCTGCTCGGTGTGCCGGCAGGTCAGTACGTAGCCGCCGGCGCCGTCCGGACGATCCGGGTCCGCCGGTACGACACCGGTGACTTCGAGTCCCGGGTGCAGCGCGGCGCGCGGCTCCGTGCCGCCGATGGTGCGCTCGTACAGCTCGTCGTGTATCTCGGCCAGCGTCTCCTCGCTGACGCCCTTGTACAACTGCCACTGCTCACGCACGAGTTCGTCGCGCCGGGGGGCCGGCAGGGTGCGGAAGTAGCGGATGTAGTCGGGGGTGAAGTGCTCAAGTCCCAGCTTGGAGTACTCCATCGGCGCGAACGCCGGGGTACGGGCGAGCCAGCGGACGTACGGGCCGCCCGCGCCGTCGCCGTCCTGGTGGCGCAGCAGGTCGAGGGCGACCTCGGCGCCCGACTGGCCCGCGCCGATGACGGTGACGTCGTCCGCCGCAGCCAACCGCGCCCGGTGGGTGCGGTAGTCGGCGCTGTGCAGGACGCGGCCCTCGTGCGCCGGGGTGAGCAGCGGGC
This sequence comes from Streptomyces sp. NPDC087906, assembly GCF_055584925.1. Lineage (NCBI taxonomy): Bacteria > Bacillati > Actinomycetota > Actinomycetes > Kitasatosporales > Streptomycetaceae > Streptomyces > Streptomyces sp. NPDC087906. Next base: position 263,747 of record NZ_JBVJLC010000001.1, on the reverse strand, counting down.
GCAGCGGTTCGGGGACGACCGGGAGGGTGCCGACACCCAGCACGATCTGGCGTGCGAGTAACCGCGTCGTGCCGCCCTTGGCCGAGCGGTGCGTGACGGCGAAGGCGCCCGCTTCGTCGTCCCAGTCCAGTTGGGTGACCCGCGCGTCGAAGCGGCAGCTCGCCAGTCCGTCGGCGACCCACCGGCAGTAGTGGTCGTACTCGCGGCGCGGGATGTGGAACCGCTCGGAGAAGAAGAACGGGAACATCCGGTCGTGCGCGTGCAGGTAGTTGAGGTACGACCAGGGGCTGGTCGGGTCGGCCATCGTCACCAGGTCGGCGAGGAAGGGCACTTGGAGGACCGTGCCCTCCATGAGCAGCCCGGGGTGCCAGGAGAAGGCGGGCTTCGCGTCGAGGAAGAGCGTACGCAGCTCGGGCGCGCGGTCGCAGAGTGCGGCCAGCGAGAGGTTGAACGGGCCTATCCCGATACCGACCAGGTCGTACATGGTCTGCCCTTCGTCGACGGCTTCCACGGCTGGGGAGTTGGTCACCGCGCGTCCTCCTCGGCGCCACCCGCGGCCACGACCGCGTCCAGCAGCGCCGCCACCTGGTCCGGGGTGGTGTGCGGGTTGAGCAGGGTCAGTTTGAGGCGCACCCGCCCGGGGCCCTCGCCGGGCAGTTCGGTACGGCCGACGACGGCGCGGCCCTCGCGCAACAGCCGCCGCCGCAAAGAGGCGTTGATGTCGTCGGTGCGTGCCGGGTCAGCGGGGCCCGTGGGCAGGTACCGGAACAGGAAGGCGGTCAGCACCGGTTCGGCGTGCAGTTCGAGCCGGGGGTGCTGCGCGACGGCGCGCGCGCCCGACCACGCGAGGTCGTGGCAGGCGTCGACCAGCCGGCCGAGCCCTTCCCTGCCGAGTGTGCGCAGGGTGACCGCGATCTTGAACGCGTCGGCGCGGCGCGTCGTGCGCAGCGAGAGTCCGAGCAGGCTCGGGTAGCCGGCCTCCTCGTCGTCGACCGGGTTCAGATAGACGGCCCGGCGCGCGAGCGAGGCGTACGTCTCGGCGCGGCGCACCAGGAACACCCCGGCCGCCGCCGGCTGCCAGCCCAGCTTGTGCCAGTCGAGCGAGATCGAGTCGGCGAGCGCCAGCCCGTCGAGGAGCGGTGCGAGCCGGTCGGACAGCAGGGCACCGCCGCCGTACGCGGCGTCCACATGCAGCCAGGCGCCGTGCGCGGCGGCGAGCGCGGCGCACGCGCGCAGCGGGTCGATCGCGCCGGTGTCGGTCGTACCGGCGGTGGCGACGACGGCGACCGGCAGTTCGCCGCGCAGCGCGCAGCCCGCCAGGGCGGCCTCCAACGCGGCCGGTTCCATGCGCTGTTGGTGGTCGACGGCCACCGGCAGTACGGCGTCCTCGCCGAGCCCGAGCAGCGCGGCGGCGCGCTGTACGGAGAAGTGCGCCGCCGCGGACGCGAGGATCCGGGGCCTGGGCCCCTGTCCCGCGCCCGGTACCCCGGCGAGTTCGACCTGGCGTCCCGCCGAGCCGCCGACGACCCGGTCGCGGGCCAGCATCAGGCCCATGAGGTTGGACTCGGTGCCGCCGGAGGTCAGGACGCCTGCCGCCGACTCGGCTTCGTAGCCGACGAGTTGTGCCAGCTCGGCGAGGAGCAGGGTCTCCATGGTGGTGGCGGCCGGCGCCTGGTCCCAGGAGTCCTGGGACGGGTTGAGCGCGGAGACCGCGAGATCGGCGGCGACAGCGACGGCGAGGGGCGGGCAGTGCAGATGGGCCGCGCAGGCCGGGTCGGCGGGGTCGGCGCTGCCGTAGGCGAGCAGTTCGGTGAGCCGGTGCAGCGCGCCCGCGTCGGCGCTCCCGGCGCTCGTCGCGCCTGTGCCCGTACCCGTGCCCGTACCCGAACCCGCCGCGTTCCGGAATGCGTCCGCGACCGCTGTGGCGATCTCCTCGGGCTCCCCGCCCTGGACGGGCCCGGCCCGCCGCGCGGCGCCCTCGGCGAGCGCGTCCAGCACCGTACGCACCAGCGGCTCCAGCGCCGCCGCGCCGCCGGTGCCGCCGGCCAGCTCGGCTCCCGGGCCGACGGCTGCCGAGCCTGCGGCCGCCTCCTGGAGCATCGCGGGCAGAGTGATGGGTGACAGGGTCATGGCTCGACTCCGGAATGTGCGGTACGGAGACTGACGACGGAGATGGCGCGCGGCAGCCCCCTCACGTCCCCCGTACGCACCGGCCACCAGACTTAGGTGAGCCTAAGCCACACGGCCGCCCAGCGGGAAACGCGCACTACTTGAGCGCGCGGCCCCAGATTTCGGTCGCCGTGCCCGAGCCGAGCGAGGGGACCGACGAGACCGTGCCGGTGACGGCCCCGAGCGGGACCCAGCCCCAGGATCTGAGCGCGCCGACCGCCGCCGCGTTGCCCGGGTCGACCCTCGCCGTCACGAGCGAGGCGTCCGTCCGTACGAGCAACTGCTCCAGCAGCCGTGTCGCCACCTTGTCCCGCCGGAACGCCGGCACGACCATCAGCTCGGCGAGCGCGAACACCTGCCCTGAGACGGTCAGTTCCTCCACGTCCCACGGGGTGTCACGGCCGATGCCGCGCCACCACTCGCCCGCCCTGTCCAGCAGGAACCCGTACGCGTAACCGGCCGACTCGGCGCCCCCGCTGCCGCTGCCCACCATCATGTCGAAGCCGGGGCGCTGCACGTCCCTGGCGAAGGCCTCAAGGAACCGCTGCCGGTCGTGGAACTCCTCGCCGTGCACCCGCTGGTACGCCTCGACGTACACGTCGGCCACGGCTTCCCGCTGCTGCTCCGCCTGCCACCGACTCAGGCGCCGCATGAACACCTCTGCCACGTGCCCTCCCGCCCGCTGTACACGTGCGCCCACCCGCGGCGCGCCTGCTCCTATCGTCGCAGGCCGCAGCGGATCGCGGTAACCCCGGCCCCGGGCGATCCGGAGATCGCCCGGGTGTGCGAATGCGGTGCCGCGCAGGGGAGTTGACGCAGTGCTACTTCTTGAAGCCGTAGTCCATCAGCTTCTTGGCGTCCGCCGTGCGGTTGGCCTCCGAGGAGGACGCGAGGACCGTACCGATGACGGTCTTGCCGCTCCGGGTCGCGGCGAAGACCAGGCAGTACTTGGCCTCGGGGCCCGAGCCCGTCTTGATGCCGATGGTGCCCGAGTAAGTGCCCAGCAGCTTGTTGGTGTTGGTCCACGTCATGTAGCGGTAGCCGTTGGTCTTCGTCGTGACCTTCTGCTTGGTCGACTTGGTCTTCACGACCGCGCGGAAGGTGGAGTACTTCATGGCGCTGCTGGCGAGCTTCGTCAGGTCGCGCGGGGTCGAGTAGTTCGCGCCGCTGCCGATGCCGTCGAACGAGTCGAAGTGCGTGTTCTTCAGACCGAGCGTCTTGGCGGTGGAGTTCATCTTCCCGATGAACGACTTCACCCGCGCCGCCCGCGTCGAGCCTGTGCCGAACTTGTCGGCCAGCGCGTACGCGGCGTCGCAGCCGGACGGCAGCATCAGCCCGTACAGCAACTGCCGCACGGTGACCTTGTCGCCGACGATCAGCCGGGCCGACGAGGCGTTCTTCGAGACGATGTAGTCGCTGTACGCCTTCTGGACCGTGACCTTGGTGTCCAGGTTGAGGTTCTTCTGCGCGAGCACCACACGCGCCGTCATGATCTTCGTGGTCGACCCGGTCGAACGACGGGTGTCGGCGGCCTTGGTGTAAAGGCTCTTGCCGGTGCCGTCGTTCATCACGAAGCCGCCCTTGGCGACGATGGTCGGGGTCTTGGGCGCGGCCGCGGCCTGCGCCGGGAGGGCGAACGCCCCGGCGGCCGCGACGGATCCCGCGGTGACCACGACGACAGCGGACAGACGCCGGATGCCCATAATGCCGGTTTTCAAGATGAATACTCCAAATACCCAAAGCGGTGCGGCTGTCTGAGGTCGCCGCTTGCTCATGAGATACGCGAGAGGGACCAATGGATGTGCGTTTCGTAAGAATTTTCCCGGTGTACGAGCCATGTTGTACCCCATGCCCGGCCGCGCATCCACGCGCTCAAAGGCAGGGGAGACGTCGGCGGCTCGTTCTACGGCCGGTGGGAGCCCGGGTCCTGGAGCCGGTCCAGCTCCCTGCGGTCGCGCTTCGTGGGACGGCCGGCGCCCCGGTCGCGGATCGCGATCGGGAGGGCGAACTCGCGGGGCGGCGGCGGAGGGCTGTTGTCGACGAAGCAGGTCACGGCGACCGGCGGGCCGACCCGCTTGCGGACGATCCGGGAGACGACCACGACCCGGTCGCGGCCCGCGTGCCGGACCCGGACCTCGTCGCCCGCCTTGACGGGGTGCGCGGGCTTCACCCGCTCGCCGTTGACGCGGACGTGGCCGGCGCGGCAGGCCGCCGCAGCCTGGGAGCGCGTCTTGGTCAGGCGTACGGACCAGATCCAGGTGTCGACCCGCGCCGTGCCCTCGCTCGTTCCCTCTGCAGCCATACTCCGAGGGTAACGACAGCGCCGGGGACGCGGCTCGTGATATTCGGACGCGGACCCCCGACGCCTCTCGGCGGGATCCCCGGCGAGACCCCCGCCGGACCCCCCGCCGGGCCCCCGGCGGCTACCGGGCCGCCGCGCCCGCCGCCTCGGCGGGCCGGACGCGCAGCGCCCGCCAGGTCGGCACCAGCGTCGCCGACAGGGACAGCAGCACAGCGGCGCCCACCACCGTCGCGTAGATCCAGCCGGGCCCCGACGGCAGCCACCCACGACTGCCGCCCGCCACGTGCGCGTACGGCACCAGGGTCGTCAGGGAAGCGAGCGTGCCGAGCAGTACCCCGATCGCGCCGACGACCAGACCCTCGATCGTCATCATCCGCATGATCTGCGCCCTCGTCGCGCCGGTCAGCCGCTGGAGCCCGAACTCGCCGCGCCTGCCGCCGGTCGACAGGGACAGGCTGTTGATCACCGAGATCGCGGTGTACGCGATGATCACCCCGACCATCAGGTAGTTGACCGCCGCCTGGGTGTCGCTGTTCTCCGTGTTGGCCGCGACCAGCGCGTCCCGGTCGGCGACCGCGAGCCCCGGCTCGGCCGCCGCGAGCTTCCGCAGGGCCGGTACGACATCGGCGCCCGGCTCCGCCGTCACCAGGACCTGCTGCGGCAGACCGGCCGTCGTGTGCGGTGCCAGCAGCCCGGCCGGCAGCAGCGCCGCTTCCGAGATCCCCTTCGGCCGGTACGTCGCGACGACCCGCAGCCGCGCCGTACCGCCGTCCCCGAACCGCAGCGTGACCAGGTCGCCGGTGCGGTGCCCGGCGTCCTCGGGCAGCGCGATCGTGTCGCCGCGCAGCCGGTCGAAGCTTCCGCTGCTCGCCGCGGCCGCCGTCGTACCCGCTGCGCCACCGGCGCTGACGCCTTGCAGCGGCATGCCGTCCTCGTCGGTCTGCGAGCCCTTTCCGTCCGGCAGTTCGAGGTAGCCGACGCTGGTGGTGTACGCGCTGGCGGCGGCGACGCCGGGCAGGTGGGCCGCCCGGTCGGCGAGTCCGGCGTCGACCGTGCCGGAGGCGGAGGTCAGGACGGCGTCGGCGCGCAGGTTCTCGGTGAAGGACCGCTCGCTGACCTCGGTCGTGGTGGTCTGCACGTACAGGGAGGCGGTGGTGAAGCCGACCGCGAGCAGGACGGGTGCCACGGCGCCCGCGATGTGCACCGTACGGGCACGGGAGTTGAGCATCGCGAGCCGTCCCGAGACACCGGTCAGGGCGCGCACGGGCCCGTGCAGCAGCGCCGCGCAGACCTTCGTCAGGGCCGGGGCGATCAGCGCGAGGCCGATGACGGCGCAGATGACGGTCGGGACGGCCGTACTGGCCGCCGTAGGACCGTCCATGACCGCCCACGTGACGGCGGACAGGGCGGCGGCGCCCGCCAGGAACACCAGGGCGAACAGCAGCCGGGTCACGCTGAACCAGCTCTGCTGGAGCGCCGATTCGGCAAGGGCCTCGACGGGCTTCGCCTTGACCGCGCGGCGCGCGCCGACGAATCCGGCGCCGAGCGCCGTCAGCAGCAGCGCACCGCCCGCTGCGGCCACCGGGATCCACCCCTGGCTGAACTCGACGGCCCGGTCGGTGACCCCGCCCGACGCCAGCCGGTCGAACAGCGCACGGCCCAGCCACTTCCCGGGCAGCCAGGCCAGCAGGATCGCGCCGGCGGCGACCGCCAGGGTCTCGATCAGCAGCATCCCGCGCAGTTGGCGCGGGGTGGCGCCGATCGCCCGCAGCAGGGCCAGCTCGCGCCTGCGCCGGGCGGCGGCGAGCGTCATCGTGCCCGCCGTGACGAACAGGGAGACCAGCACGGCCGTACCGCCGAAGACACCGGCGACGGCGATCAGGTCCTCGCGCTGCGCCACCGCGTCCGGGTGTTCGGCGAGGCCGCGGTCGTCGCCGGTGAGGACCGTGACGGGAGTGCCGCCCGTCCGCACGGCCGCCGCGAGCGCGGTCCCCAGCCGCGCCACGTCGGTGCCCGGCTTCGCCACGACGGCGAAAGCGCCGACCGTGCCCGGGTGGCCGCCGAGCCGGGCCGCCTCGGCGGGGGCGAAGAACAGCGCGGGCCCCGGGGACGTGCCACGGGCGGTGGCGATGCCGCTGACCCGGTACCCGGCGGAGCCGCCGTGCGCGGCGACCGTGACGGTGTCACCGACGGCCGCCCCGGCCCGCGCGGCGGTCCCGGCGTCCAGGACGACCTCGCGCGGCCCGGTCGGCGCCCGGCCGCCGTCGAGCGTGTACGGCGCGAGGGACGCGGAATCCCAGCCGTGACCCTCGGCCTTCGTCTGTGCCGGACCGTGCGCACCGAGTAGCGTCGTCGGGAACGTGACGTCACCGACGACCCGCTCCACCCCAGGCGTCCGCGCGAGCTGCCCGGCCAGCGCGGCATCCAGCGGCACGCCCTCCGCCAGGACGGCGCGCTCGCTGTCCTCGGAGTTGCCCGGGTGCAGTTCGTACGACCGGTCGCCGACGACGACGGCCGTGGCACCGGCGAGCCGCTGCGGCGGCACGTTGTCGCGGATCCCGGTCTCCAGCAGGCCGCCGCAGGCCATCACGATGGCCGTGCCGAAGAAGAGCGCGACGAAGGTGGCGAGGAAGCCACTCTTCCGGAACCTCAGAGTCCGTACCGCCAACCGCCCCGTACCGCCGCCTTTAGTCATGGCTACGACGCTACGGAGCCGGGCAGCCCCGGCCCATGGGGCCTCCCGGCGGCCTCGGGGTGGGGCAAACCCCAGGTGGGCGCCGGCCGGCAGGCTCGCCCCCGCAGGGCGGGCCGCACACCGCTACCATGCGGCTCGATCTTCTTTTAAGAAGGCTTCCTTCCAAACACGGAAGCAGTGAACGCCATGCGCAGCAATTCCCGCAGAGGGCTACAGCCGAATGTCCTCGGCAGGTTCGACACCGTGGTGATGGCGGTCGCAGGAAGTGCGCCGGCCTACTCGATCGCGGCCACCACCGCCGTGCTCGTCGCCACGGTCGGACTCGCCAGCCCCGCCGCGCTCCTGTACTGCGCGATACCCATGCTGGGGATCGTGCTCGCCTACGGCAGGCTCGGCAGGCTGGACCCCAACGCGGGCGCCGCCTACTCCTGGGTGGCCCGCACCCTGCACCCGTTCCTCGGCTTCATATCGGGCTGGGCGCTGGTCATCTCCACGACGATCTTCATGGTGGCCGGGTCGCTGCCGGCCGGTGCCATGACCCTCGCGATCTTCGACCCGGGCCTCGCCACCCGCACGTCGCTCGCCGCGCTCGTGGGCGCCGGCTGGCTGGCGCTGATGGTGCTGATCGTGCTCGGCGGCGCACGGCTCACCGTACGGGCGCAGTTGCTGCTGTCCGGCGTCGAAGTGACGCTGCTGGTCGTCTTCCTGCTGGCCGCCCTCCTGCACGACGGCACGGCGCACGCCTTCGACTGGTCCTGGCTCGGCTTCAGCCACTTCGACGGGCCCGCGGGGTTCGCTTCGGGCGCGCTGGTCGCCGCCTTCTACTACTGGGGCTGGGACGTCACCAGCAACCTCAGTGAGGAGACCCGCAACAGCCGCAGGAACTCGGGGTTCGCCGCGCTCGTCGGCGTCGGGATCGTCTTCCTGCTCTTCGAGGCGTTCACCATCGCCACCAACATCATCCTGACGGAGCGGCAGATCTCGGCGGGCAGCGCCAACGTGCTGGGCGTGCTCGGCGATGTCATCTGGCCGGGCGTCGGCGGCAAGTTCCTCATCGTCGCCGTGCTGCTGTCCACCGTGGCGACGCTGGAGACGACACTCATTCAGGTGACGCGCTCGCTGTTCGCCATGGGCCGCGACCGGACCCTGCCGGCCGCACTCGGCAAGGTGCACCGCACCTGGAACACCCCCTGGGTGGCGATCACCGTCGTCGGGTGCGCCGGGATCGGCATGCTCGCGGCCGCCACCGTGCTCGGCTCGGTCACCGAGATCATCTCCGACGCCGTCACCGCCATCTCCCTCCAGGTGTCGGTGTATTACGGCCTCGCGGGGCTCGCCGTCGTCGTCGCGTACCGCAAGCTGCTGCTGCGCTCGTTCCGGACGTTCCTCCTCGCGGGCCTGTGGCCCCTGGTCGGCGCCGTCTTCATGTTCTGGATCTTCTTCGAGTCGCTGGGCGAACTGACGACGACGGCCCTCTGCATCGGGATCGGCGGGCTCGCCGCCGGACTGGTGCCGATGTTCTGGTATTGGCGGAAGGGCAGTTCGTACTACCGTCCGGCGACACTGGACGCCACACGCTCCGCCGCCGACGACGGGGCGTACGCCGACACGGGGCTGACGGCGGGGGCCGGCCGCCCCGAGGAGGCCATGGCGACCGACTTCTGAGCCATGTCGGCGCCACGTCCGTTGAGCTTGTACGCACGTCCGAGGGAGGGGGGCCGCGATCACCGCACACCGGCACCGGGCACCGAAGAGCGCCCCGGACCGCCCCGAGCGTCCGGAGCGCCAGCCGGGGAAGAACGAAGGCCCCGACTTCGACCCGGACTTCGGCGACCGACAGCTCACAGCGGCGCGCCAGGACATCGTCATCGGCCGCTGGCAGGGCGTACGCGACCTGCTGCGCGAAACCGGCGACAACTGGCCGCTGCGCACCCAGCGGCTGCGCATCCTCTCCCACGCCGCCGCCGACAGCTCGGCCGCCGAGACCTGGCGGGCCGCCGAACCCGACTGCCCCGACGCGGCGGTGCTGCGCGCGGCCACCGAGGTCGTCCGCGTCTTCAACCAGGCCATCGCCGCCGGCCGCGGCGCCGGGATGATCGACGAGACCCGGCTCGACGCGGTCGTGCTGTCCTGTGTGAACGCGGCCCGCGCCCGCCGCGACGACCCGATGCCCTGGGTCTCGCTGCTCACCGTCGCCCGGCTCTACGAGAAGGGCGTCAGCCGGGGCGAGCTGCAGCGCTGGTGGGACGAGTTGCGCAGGCGCGACCCGTACAACATGGAGGGCCATGTGCAGTTGCTGCGCTACCTCTCCGCGCGCTGGCACGGCACCCACGGCCGGATGTACGACTTCGCGCGCGACGCCGCGGGCGTGGCGCCCAAGGGCTCGCCGCTGCCGGTCCTGGTGCAGATAGCCCGCGTCGAGGAGTACCGCCATGTCGCGGAGACGGCACACGAACGGCGCCGGGCCAGGGACCTCGTCGGCCGCAACTTCGGCCAGGAGCAGCACTGGCACCACGAACTGGCGGTGACCGAGGTGCGCCGCACCTTCGACCGCTGGATCGGCTGGCGCCCGGCGGGACCCGTACGCCCCGAAGAGGTCAGCGAACTCAACTACCTGACACACGCGGCCTGCTACGCCGGTCTGGACGGCGAGGCGCGCGAGCTGTTCCGGCTGCTCGGGTGGCGTGCGGCGCGCGTGCCGTGGTCGTACACGGGCGACCCGGCCGAGCAGTTCGCCTCGTACCGCAAGGCGGCGCGGCTGTCCTGACCGGCCGTGACGGGCCATCTGTTGGGGCGCCCCTGCCGGTGATCGTCCCGGACGGCCGCTAACCTTACGTATCCGCCCTGGCCAGGGATGCGGGGTTGTCGCGGGGAACGTCTCCCGGACCCGTGTTCCCAGGTATGGACATACACGGCACCCAACTCGTCTGAAAGGCTCACCCATGGGCATTCGGAGCTTGCTGCGCAAGGTGTTCGGTCGCGACCGCGAGGAGCGTAACGAGTCGGCGGCAGCCTCCGTACCGCCCCAGGCCGACCGTTCGTCGTCCGGCGCGGAATCGGCCACGACGGCGGACCCGGCCGCGGAGTCGGTGACGGAACCGGTCTCGGAATCGGTCACGGTCACGGTCCCGGCGAAGGCGCCCGCGCCCGCCCCGGAGCGGCGTCCTGCGCCGCACGAGGACGCGGCGGCCAAGCTGGTGGCCGAGTCGTTCGACAACCCCACCCCCCGAAGCGTCCCGGCCCAGGCGAAGGCCCCCCGCCCGACGGAACCCGCCCCGGCGGAACCGGCCCCGACGGTCCCGGCGCAGACGACGACGGAACCGACGCCGGTGGCGACGCCGACGCCGGAACCGGAACCGGTGGCGGAGAAGGCGGAGCCGACACCGGCCGCCGCACCCGAGCCGGTCGTGGAACCCGAGCCGACGCCCGAACCGGCGGCTGCCGAACCGACACCGGTCGTAGAGCCCGAGCCCACACCGGAACCGCCGACCGCCGAGGCAGCGCGGATCGCCGAACCCGAGCCGGTCGTAGAGCCCGAGCCGACGCCCGAACCGGCGGCTGCCGAACCGACACCGGTCGTAGAGCCCGAGCCCGTTGTCGAGCCCGAGCCCACACCGGAGCCGCCGACCGCCGAGGCAGCCCGGATCGCCGAACCGACACCAGTCGTGGAACCCGAGCCCGCGGCGCTGCCCGCGCCCGCGACGCTGCCGGAGCCCGAGGCCGCGCCCGTCGCGCCGGTGAAGAAGGCAGCGCCCAGGAAGGCCGCCGCCAAGAAGGCCGCCCCCGCGAAGAAGACCACGGCGGCCAAGAAGGCCGCGCCCGTCGCACCCGCCGTCGCCGAGCCCGCCGCCACCCCGCAGGCCGAGGCCGACCCGGTCGTCGCAGCCCCCGAACCCGCCGCCGAGGCGCCCGCGCCCGCCGTCGAGACGCCCGGCGTCCCCGGGACCGTGCCCGACGCGCTCGTCGCTCCCTACAACGCCGCCGACGCCGCGCTCAAGGCGCGGGGGCTCACCGGCGAGCGGGCCGACGTGTACCTCGTGCTCGACCGGTCAGGCTCCATGCGGGAGTTCTACAGGAGCGGCAGCGTCCAGCATCTCGCCGAGCAGACGCTCGCGCTCGCCGCGCATCTCGGTGACGAGCCGGTCGTCCACACGGTGTTCTTCTCCACCGACATCGACGGCACGACCGACCTGACCCTCACGGACTTCTCCGACGCCGTCAACAAGGCGCACGCCGGGTTCGGCCGCCTCGGCCGTACCAGCTACCACCGGGCCGTCGAAGAGGTCGTCGCGCACCGCGAGAAGTCCGGCGCCACCGGGCCCGCGCTCGTCGTCTTCCAGACCGACGGCGCCCCCGACGCCAAGCAGACCGCGCGGCTGGCGCTCAACGAGGTCGCCGGCAAGGGCCTGTTCTGGGCGTTCGTGGCGTTCGGCCCGTACGACTCGAAGGCGTTCGACTTCCTGCGCAAGACCGAGCAGGAGCTGGACCACGTCGGGTTCTTCCACGCGGGCCCGACGCCGGCCGAGCTGCCGCACGCCGACGTGTACCGCGAGCTGCTCGCCGTCTGGAAGCCGGAAGCCACCAACTGAAGCCACCCCGCTCATCCGCCGGCCGGCACCGCTTCGGTGCCGGCCGGCGGCAGTTCCACCGTCACCTCCAGGCCGCCGCGCGCGCCGCCCGGCACCGCCCTCACCGAACCGCCGTGCGCCACGGCGATCGAGCGGACGATCGAAAGCCCGAGGCCGGCCCCCGGGCCCATCCGGTCGCGGCCCTCGCCGCGCCGGAACGGCTCGAAGAGCGCCGGGATCTCCGAAGCCGCCACCACGGGCCCGCTGTTGCGCACCACGAGCGTCGTGCCGTCGACGCTCACATCGACCGTCCCGCCGGGCACGTTGTACGTCACGGCGTTGGCCAGCAGATTCGCCACCAGCCGCCCCAGCAGCAGCCGGCTGCCGCGGACCGCGCCCGCGCCCGTCACCGCCACCCGCACCCCGTGCCCGGCCGCCTCGTCGGTGACCAGCGTGCCCAGCTCCAGCTCCTCCTGGTCCTCGCCCTCGGCTCCAGCACCTGCCCCTGGGCCGCGTTCGCTGCGCGCCAGCACCAGCAGCCCCTCGATGAGCTGTTCGCTGCGCCGGTTGTTGTCGAGCAGGGTCTGCTTCGTACGGGCGAGATCGGCGGCGGAGCAGCCCTCGTCCAGGCCGATCTGGATCGCGGCGCGCTGCGTCGCCAGCGGGGTGCGCAGTTCGTGCGAGGCGTTGGCGATGAAGCGGCGCTGGCTGTCGAACGCCCTCTGGAGCCGGCCGAGCAGCGCGTCGAGCGTGTCGCCCAGCTCCTTGAGTTCGTCGTCGGGCCCGCTCGCGCCGATCCGCTCGTGGAGATTGCGCTCCGACAGCCTGCGCGCCTTCGCCGTCATGGCGTGCACCGGCCGCAGCACCCGGCCCGCCGTCCACCAGCCGACGCCGACGGCGAGCGCCGCCATCACGAGCAGCGCGGCGACCGACCAGAAGAGCATCTGGTCGGAGGCGGCGTCGGTGACGTTGGCGGTGAGCCGGTGGACGCTCGCCGTCGACAGCGCACGCTCCCGCCGGCTCTCCCGCAGCAGGAACAGCTCGTGCCGCATCGCGAGACCGTGCTCGGCCCGGGTGCCGGCGGCTTCGGCGGGTGCGTACTGGGCGCTGGCGGCGATGTGGTCCGCCCGGTCCTGGGTGCCGGCGCCGGCGAGCAGGTTGACGACGGCGAGCAGACACGCGCCGAGGACGACGAAGACGACACCGTAGATCAGCGCGATACGGGTGCGGATGGTGGATCCCGGCCCCAGCACGGGACCGCCGAAGGGACCACCGAAGGCCCGTGCGGGACTGGCGGACCCGCGCCGCGTACGACGAGCGGTCACAGCGCGTATCCCACGCCCTGCACCGTACGGATCAGCGCGGGCTCGCCCAGTTTGCCCCGCAGCTTGCTGAGGCAGACCCGGACGGCGCCGGTGAACGGATCGGCGTGCGCGTCCCAGGCCCGCTCCAGCAGTTCCTCGGCCGACACGGGCGCACCGTCGGCCTCCAGCAGTATCTGGAGCACGGTGAACTCCTTCGGCGACAGGTCGAGCGCCCGCCCGTCCCGCCAGGCCGTCCGCCGCACCGAGTCGAGCCGTATCCCCTCCCGCTCCAACTGCGGCGGTACGGGCCTGGCGCTGCGCCGCCGCAGCGCGCGGACCCGGGAGACCAGCTCGGGGAATTCGAAGGGCTTGCCCAGATAGTCGTCGGCGCCGAGGTCGAGGCCTTCGACGCGGTCCTCCGTGGAGGCGGAGGCGGTGAGCATCAGGATCCGGGTGCGGGACTCCTCGGCGACGAGCTTGCGTGCCACGTCGTCGCCGTGGACGCGCGGCAGGTCCCGGTCGAGGACGACCACGTCGTAGTCGTGCAGTCCGAGGTAGGCGAGGGCGGCGTCACCGCTGTACACCGTGTCGACGGCGAAACCCGCGCGCCGCAGTCCGGTGGCGACCAGCTCGGCGAGTATCTCTTCGTCCTCCGCGACCAGTACCCGCATGCTCTCGTCCCCCACCTCGCGTACCGACTCCTTGCGCCCTGCCTCGTACATAACGTCCTTCTCCTCCCAGGATGCGCCCGTCCTACGGCACGGGGTGTTTCGCAAAGCTCTCCGCCGGGTATCCACCGGCTTTTATGCGGGTGAAGTGATCTCCGCAGGGCCGTTAGGATTTCGACCATGGCGGCCAATGGATCCGAAGAGCAGGGTGGGAAGGCGTACTACGTCACCACCCCCATTTACTACGTCAACGACGCTCCTCACCTGGGCCACGCCTACACGACCGTCGCAGGGGACGTGCTCACGCGCTGGCACCGCCAGCGCGGTGAGAAGGTGTGGTACCTCACCGGCACGGACGAGCACGGTCAGAAGATCATGCGCACCGCCGAAGCCCACGGGGTCACCCCGCAGGAGTGGTGCGACAAGCTGGTGGACGAGTCCTGGCGGCCCCTCTGGGAGCACCTGGACATCGCGAACGACGACTTCATCCGGACGACGGAGAAGCGCCACACCGACCGGGTGCGGGAGTTCGTGCAGGACCTGTACGACAAGGACCAGATCTACAAGGGCGGCTACGAGGGCCCGTACTGCGTGGGCTGCGAGGAGTACAAGCTCCCCGGCGAGCTGATCGAGGACGAGAGCGGCGTCAAGCTCTGCGCGATCCACAAGACGCCGGTGGAGATCCTCAAGGAGGAGAACTACTTCTTCAAGCTCAGCGAGTTCGGCCCGAAGCTCCTCGCGCACTACGAGGCGAACCCCGGCTTCATCCAGCCCGAGTCCGCGCGCAACGAGGTCGTGAACTTCGTCAAGCAGGGGCTCCAGGACCTGTCGATCTCCCGCTCGACCTTCGACTGGGGCGTCCCGGTGCCGTGGGACGAGAAGCATGTGATCTACGTGTGGATCGACGCTCTCCTCAACTACGCGACGGCCGTCGGCTACGGCGCGAACCAGGAGAAGTTCGACGGGACGTTCCCGGCCGACGTGCATCTCGTCGGCAAGGACATCCTGCGCTTCCACGCGATCATCTGGCCCGCCATGCTGATGGCGCAGGGGCTGCCGCTGCCCGGCAAGGTCGTCGCCAACGGCTGGCTGCTGGTCGGCGGCGAGAAGATGTCGAAGTCGAACCTGACCGGCATCAAGCCGCAGGACCTGACCACGCACTTCGGCGTGGACGCCTACCGCTGGTACTTCCTGCGGGCCATCGCCTTCGGGCAGGACGGCTCGTTCTCCTGGGAGGACTTCAGCGCCCGCTACACCTCCGAGCTGGCGAACGACTTCGGCAACCTCGCGTCGCGCGTCGCCGCCATGGTCGGCAAGTACTACGGCGGTGCGCTGCCGGAGGCGACGGCCGCCGGTGCGGCCGAGCAGGCGGTACGGGACGGTCTGACGAAGGCGGTCGCCGAGGCGGACCGGCGGATCGGTGAGGAGCTGGACTTCGCGGGCGGTATCGCCGCGGTCTTCGACTTCGTCAAGCAGGTCAACGGCTATCTGACCGAGCAGGAGCCGTGGAAGGTCGCCAAGGACGAGTCGGCGGCGGGCCGGGCCCGGCTCGCGACGATCCTCTACACGGCGGCCGAGTCGCTGCGCGCCTGTGCCGTCCTGCTGAACGCGGTCATGCCGGAGACGTCGCAGAAGCTGTGGGAGTCGCTGGGCGCCGAGGAGTCGCTGGGCGCGCTGGCGGACCAGCGGGTCCAGTCGGCGGGCGAGTGGGGCCGACTGGCCCCGGGCGCGAAGGTGACGAAGGGCGCGGTGCTGTTCCCGCGCCTGGAGGAGAAGCCCGCGTGACCGCCTCCGTGTGACACGTACGGCAGGCCCGGAACCGCCACGGTTCCGGGCCTGCCGCCGTATGTGCGGACGTACTGCTCAGCGTGCCAGCGAGGCGGCGTCGCCCATCACGACCACCGGCTCCTTGTCCGGGTCCAGCAGCTCCAGCAGTTGCCTCACCCGGTCGCGCGGGAGCGAGACACAGCCCTGGGTGGGGCCGCCGTGGTCCACATGGATCCAGATGCCGCCGCCCCGGTCGCCGCCGAGCGGGCGGGTCCAGTCCAGGGGTGTGGTGCCGGGCTCGCGGTTGTAGTTGATCGCCACGACATAGTCGAAGGAGCCTTCCAGCGACTCGCCGTGGAAGCCGGTGCCGTCGGCGTAGAAGGCGTCCGACCTGTCGTACGGGAGCTTCGTACCCGGATCGGGCAGCGAGCCGCCCGCGTCGGTGAGGCCGTACACCCCGATCGGTGAGCGCCGGTCGCTCTGGACGTGGTGCCCGGTCCAGCCGTCCAGGGCGTTGTGCGCGGGCCAGGGTCCGGCGACCGGCCGCCAGCCGACGGGCGGCGCCTCTCCGGAAGTGCCGGAGGCCCAGGCGTCACGTTCGTAGACCCGGACCGTGGAGCGGTTGGCGTCCTTGCCCGCGCCGGTGACCACGACCGCCTGCCGGCTGTCCTCCGGGATCTCGGCGCGGGTGCGCGGGCCGAGCGCGGGGATTTCCTTCGGCCCGAGGATCCGGGCCTGCGGGCCCGGCGCGCCGAGCTGCCCCCGGTCCTTCGCCGAGGTCGTGGCGGCGGATTTCGGCGGCGGCCCGGCGTGTCCTGCGGTCCCGGCCGCGCCCGCACAGCCGGTCA
Organism: Streptomyces sp. NPDC087906; assembly: GCF_055584925.1. NCBI lineage: Bacteria > Bacillati > Actinomycetota > Actinomycetes > Kitasatosporales > Streptomycetaceae > Streptomyces > Streptomyces sp. NPDC087906. The sequence continues at coordinate 247,426 of NZ_JBVJLC010000001.1, read as the reverse complement.
GCAGCAGACCGGCGGTCAGCAGCGCGGCGGTGGGGCCGAGGGAACGGACGGACGACATGGGGTGGGCCCTTCGGTTGACGCGACGAGGTCCTGTCCGGCCCACGAACCTCGCGGTCCGGTCCTGCTGGAGGCGTCTTTCGGGCTGCTCCAGTCTCCCCCAGCGTCCGGGCAGTCGCACCGTGAGCTTATCCAGCCACCGGCACGGAAAGGGCGACATACACGCCATGGCGCCGAAAGCGAAGGAGGCCCGGAACCGACCGGTTCCGGGCCTCCGCCGTTCCGTGCGGTGCTACTCGCCCGACTTGGCGACCGGCTTGCGCAGCGCGATGTTCAGCTCGCGCAGCCGCGACTCGTCCAGCTCCGTCGGCGCGCCCATCATCAGGTCCTGCGCGTTGCCGTTGAGCGGGAAGGCGATCGTCTCGCGGATGTTCGGCTCGTCGGCCAGCAGCATCACGATGCGGTCGACGCCCGGGGCGATCCCGCCGTGCGGCGGGGCGCCGAGCCGGAAGGCGCGGAGCATGCCGGCGAACTCGTGCTCGACCGTCTCGCGGTCGTAGCCCGCGATCTCGAACGCCTTCAGCATGACCTCGGGCTCGTGGTTGCGGATCGCGCCCGACGACAGCTCGATGCCGTTGCAGACGATGTCGTACTGCCACGCCAGGATGTCCAGCGGGTCCTTCTCCTCCAGGTCGCGCACGCCGCCCTGGGGCATCGAGAAGGGGTTGTGCGAGAAGTCGATCTTGCCGGTCTCCTCGTCCTTCTCGTACATCGGGAAGTCCACGACCCAGCAGAACCGGAAGACGCCCTCCTCGAAGTGGCCGGCGCGCTTCGCCGCCTCGACGCGGACCGCGCTCATGATCTTCGAGACCTCGTCGAACTCACCCGCGCCGAAGAAGATCGCGTGGCCGGGGGCGAGGGACAGCCGCTCGGAGAGGACCTTCACGTTCTCCTCGGTGAGGAACTTCGCGATCGGGCCGCTCAGCGTGCCGTCCTCGCCGACCCGCACCCAGGCCAGGCCCTTCGCGCCCTGCTCGACGGCGAAGTCCCCGAGCCCGTCGAAGAACTTGCGCGGCTGGCCCGCCGTGTCCGGCACGGGCAGCGCGCGTACGTGCTTGCCTGCGAACGCCTTGAACTCGGAGCCCTCGAAGACGTCCGAGATGTCGGTCAGCTCCAGCGTGGCCCGCAGGTCCGGCTTGTCGTTGCCGTACTTCAGCATCGACTCGCGGAACGGGATGCGCGGGAACGGCGAGGTGACCTCGCGGCCGCCGCCGAACTCGGTGAACAGCTCCGTCATCAGCTTCTCGATCGGCCGGAAGACGTCCTCCTGCTCGACGAAGCTCATCTCGACGTCGAGCTGGTAGAACTCGCCGGGCGAGCGGTCGGCGCGGGCGTCCTCGTCGCGGAAGCACGGCGCGATCTGGAAGTAGCGGTCGAAGCCCGAGATCATCAGGAGCTGCTTGAACTGCTGCGGCGCCTGCGGCAGCGCGTAGAACTTGCCGGGGTTCAGCCGGGACGGCACCACGAAGTCGCGGGCGCCCTCGGGCGAGGTCGCCGTGAGGATGGGGGTCGCCATCTCGTTGAAGCCGAGCGCCACCATCTTGGACCGGATGGCGGCGATGACGGCCGAGCGCAGCATGATGTTGCGGTGCATGCGCTCGCGGCGCAGGTCGAGGAAGCGGTACTCAAGCCGGCGCTCCTCGTTGACCCCGTCCTCGGTGTTGATGGTGAAGGGCAGCGGGGCCGCGGCGCCCAGGACCTCGACCTCCGAGACCTCGATCTCGATCTCGCCGGTCGGCAGCTCCGGGTTGACGTTCTCGGCGCCGCGCGCGGAGACCCGCCCGTCGATCCGGACGACGGTCTCCTTCGTGAGCTTCGACAGCTCCTCGTTGGCCGCCGTGCCGGGCCTGGCCACCAACTGGACCAGTCCGTAGTGGTCGCGCAGATCGATGAAGAGGATGCCGCCCAGGTCTCGGCGATTGTGCAGCCAGCCGCTCAGCCGGACGTCGGTGCCGACGTCAGAGGCGCGGAGCTCGCCGCAGGTGTGGGACCTGTACCGATGCATCGTCGTTCATCCAGTCTTAGCAAGTCGGGATTGGGTGTGGTGCTGGGTGGAGCTGGTTCGGGTGGAGCTGGGTGGAGCCGGGGTGGTACACGGAGACACCAGGTTAGCGCCCGGTTCCGGCGCCACTCTCGGTGGCGAGGGTTCGTCACCTGTTCATACAGTGGGAAAATGCGCACCGAGGACGTCCTGGCCGCGATCGCGACAGGCCTGTGGCGCTGGGACGACAGTTCAGGAACTGTCAGTGTCGACGCGGAGGCGGCCCGCCTGCTCGGACGGCCCGAGGAGGCCGCGGTCCTCACCGCGGCGGAGGTCCGCGCCCATTTCCACCCCGTCGACTGGAACGAGATTGACGGGATCGTGCAGCTCGCCCTGACCGAGGGCGGGCTCGCCGAGGCCCGGCTGCGGATCGTGGACCGGCGCGGCCGGGTGCTGCGGACCGTACGGTCCCGGTCGAAGCCGTACACCCGTACGGACGCGGCGGGCAAGCACTACTACGAGCTGGTCGGCACCCTCCAGGAGGTCGCCGAGCCGCAGCCCGGCACCACCGTCGACGGCACCGCCATCACGGGCGACTGGCGGCGCTCCCGCGAGGCGTTCCTGCTGGACGCGGGGCGTGCGCTGGCCGAGGCGAGATCGACCGCCGAGGTGCTGCGGGTCGCCGCCTCCCTGTCGATGCCCGGCTTCTCGCCCGACGCGCTCACCCTCTTCGGCACCGACGGGGACCGGCTGCGGATCATCGGGATGCACGGGAACACCGCGCTCGACGCCGAGAACTTCCCCGAGCTGCTGGTCGCTTCCGACTATCCGGCGTCCGAGGTCATCCGCACCGGCCGGGCGATCTACCTGCCGACGCCCCAGGCGTACGCGGACCGCTACCCGGCCATCTGGCCGTCGGTCGAGCCCTTCCGGCGCAGCTCCTGGGCGTTCCTCCCGCTGATCGTCTCCGGACATACGCTCGGCGCCTGGATGGCGGCCTTCAAGCACCGCGTCACGTTCTCGCCCGACGAGCGGTCCGTGCTGAGCACCGTCGCCCGGATGCTCGCGCAGGCGCTGGCGCGCGCCGAGATCACCGAGACCGAGCGCGAGCTGTCCCTCGGGCTCCAGCGCTCGATGATGCCGACCATCGGGCCCGACATCCCGGGCATGACCGTGGCCGCCCGGTACGTGCCGACCGGCGGCGGCCTCCAGGTCGGCGGCGACTGGTACGACATGATCCCGCTCCCCGGCCCCGGGCCGCACGGTGAGGGCGGCGAGGGCGGCAGGTTCGCCATGGTCATCGGCGACGTCCAGGGCCATGACGTACGGGCGGCAGGGCTGATGGGGCAGTTGCGGATCGCCCTGCGCGCCTACGCGTCAGAGGGGCACCGCCCCGACGCCGTGCTCTCCCGCGCCTCCCGCTTCCTGGCCGGCCTCCAGCAGTACCCGGGCACCGGACCCGACCCGGACACCGAGTCCGACGAACGGCCGCCCTTCGGCGTCACCCATTCGTCCGACAACGCGACGCAGGACTACGACGCGCGCGCCCCGCGCTTCGCGACCTGCCTCTACCTGGAGGTCGACCCGGCGACCGGCACGCTCGACATCGCCCGCGCCGGCCACCCCGACCCGGTGCTGCGCATGGCGGACGGCACAGCCGTCATCCGGCAGACGGCGGGCGGGCTGCCGCTCGGCATCGAGACGGACTCGGACTATCCGACGACCCGGCTCGTCCTGGGCAGGGGCGAGCTGCTGATGCTGTGCACGGACGGCCTCATCGAGACCGGCGGCCACGACATGTACACCGGCTGGGGCAGGCTCCAGCCGGTGCTCGAAGGCACCAAGGGCTCCATGGAGAAGCTCGCCGACGCGCTCGTCGAATCCGTCATCGGCCCGACGTCGCACTACACGACGGGGCCGCTGGCCGACCGGCGCGAGGACGACATCGCGCTGCTGCTGCTCGCCCGCAACGACTCGCCCGACCGGCCCCGTACCCCCGTCACCCGGCGCACCGCGCTGAGCATCGCCCAGGCCGAGCCCGAGCGGATCGCGGACGCCCGGCAGCAGCTCAGGGACCTGCTGCACGACTGGGCCGACGAGGACCAGATCGACTCCGCCGTGCTGATGCTGTCCGAGATGGTCACCAACGTCCTCGTGCACACCGACGGCGACGCGCTGCTGACGGCCGAGGCCGCGGGCAAGCGCGGCAAGCGGCGGCTGCGCGTCGAGGTCACCGACGCGAGCGACGAGCAGCCGCACCGCAGGCGCCCGGGGGAGCTGGCGTCCAGCGGTCGCGGGCTGGTGCTGATGGAGGTGCTGGCGACGGCGTGGGGCGTCGATCCGCGCGGCGAGGGCAAGTCGATCTGGTTCGAGCTCTACGAGGACGGCGAGGACGCGCCGTCCGGCGCCCCGGGTTCCTCGGGGGCGCTGTAGCGGCCCCGCAGCTCGGAGATCACCCCGAAGACGGCCGCCGTGAGCGGTACGGCCATCAGCAGCCCCAGGATCCCGGCGACGGCGGCGCCCGCCGTGATCGTCACCATCACCACGGCCGGATGCATCTGGACCGTACGGCTCTGCACCGCCGGCTGGAGCACATGCCCCTCCAGCACCTGCACGGCCAGCACCACACCGAGCGCCCACAGCGCGATCGGCCAGCCCCGGTCGGCGAGCGCGACGAGCACGGCGACGGCGCCCGAGATGAGGGCGCCCAGGTACGGGATGTACGCCCCGACGAAGACCAGCGCGCCGAGCCCCAGGGCGCCGGGCACCCGCAGGATCAGCAGGCCCACCGTGATGCAGACGGCGTCGATCAGGGCGATCACGGTCGTCCCGCGCATGAACCCCTCGACGGCGTGGTAGGCGCGGCGCGCCATGGCCTCGACGGCCTCGCCCGTCGCACGCGGCGCGAGCGACCTGAGCGCCCCCGCCGCCTTGTCGGAGTCCCGCAGGAAGAAGAACATCAGCAGCAGCGCCAGCACGGAGGTGGCGATCAGCTCGCCGATGACGCTGATCCCGGTGACCACGCCGGACGCCGCAGTCGCGCCGAACTTCCCCAGCAGGTCCTTGGCGTTGCTGGCGATGTCGTCCAGCGAGGTCCCCGCGGCGCCGAAGTGCCTGGACACGTCCTTCGCCGCCTCCTTCAGCGAGGAGACGATCTGGTCGCCGCTGTCCACGATCGCGTTGACGACGATGTACCCGGCCCCGCCGACCACGGCGACGACGGCGGCGCAGGTGAGCGCGGCGGCCAGCGACCGGTTCAGCCGCAGCGCGACGAGCCGCCGGTGCAGCGGCCCCAGCAGCGCGGTGCCGAGCAGCGCGAGCAGCAGGGGCGTGACGGCCGTCTTGAACGTGACGCACAGCCAGACCGCGACGGCCACGACCCCCGAGGCGAGCAGCAGCACCCCGCACCAGGCGGCGAAGCGCCGGACGCCGACGGGCAGGAGCGGGGACGGCGGGGTCGACCGGGACGGCAGCGAAGGGGACGGCGGCGTGGGCTGGGGCACGGGCCCACCCGACCACGCCGGGGGGCCGTTTGTCCCGTCCTGATCGCTTGTGCACCGCCGGGCGGGTGACGTGACGCTTCGGGTGCCGTCATGGCGTTCGTAATCCGTAAGAACTTCCACCGCATCCGCCTGCCGGGACTGCGCGAAGCTGGAGCCGGCCGGCCGTACGCGTACCGCGAGGGGCCGCCGTCCGCGGAGCGGGAGCGTACGTATGCAGGTCTGGGGCCGGGGAATCGGCGGGATCGTACTGGTGGCGCTGGGCGCGCTCTGGATCGCTCAGGGGACGGGGTCGGTGAAGGGCTCGGCGATGTCCGGGCATTCCCAGTACGCCCTGCTGGGCGTGGTGGTGGCCCTGATCGGCGGCTACCTGCTGTGGGCGGCGTGGCGGGCACACCACAGGCGCGGCGCCGAGAACACCTAGCCGTCCAGGGCCTAGGGTCTTTCGTTCGAGGTGATCGCGCGGGCCGCCGTCACTTCCTGGCGCAGCGGGGCGAGTACGCCGCTCTCGTCGCCGGTCAGCTCGGCCCGTACCTGCGTCAGCGTCGTACTCGACCGCACGCCCTCCGCCATCCCGCGCAACTGCCGCTCGATGGCGGCGACCTCGGCGGGCGCGGGCGGCGGCGCTCCGTGGTTGACGCGGACGCGGGCCGCCGTCGTGGCGTCCACGACGCGTTCGACGGCGACGACCAGCGGCCACCAGGCCGCCGCCCTGCGGCCGGTGGGCGGGGGTTCGGTCAGGGCGCGCTGGAACTCGGAGCGTACGAGCGACAGGTCGCGGTAGATGCGCCGCCGCCTGCGCACGCGCTCGGCCCGGTCCGCGCCGTCGGCGGCGCCGTCGGCGCCGTCGGCGCCTTCGCCGCTGCCTGCCTCCGCCGGGCCGAAGGCGTACCTCACGTAGTCCGCCGCGTCGTCGACGGCGTCGGCGAGCCGGTCGCCGATCCTGGTGTGCCAGCTCTCCGGCCAGAGCAGATAGCCGGCGACCAGCGCGATGCCGCAGCCGATCAGGCTGTCCAGCAGCCGGGGCACCACGAGGTCGAAGCCCTGGTGGTTGAGGATGTCCGACAGCAGCAGGATCACCGGCGTGATGGCCGCCGTCTGAAAGGCGTACCCCTTCACCGACAGCGCGGGGATGAGCGGCGCGAGCACGGCCATCACCGCCACGTCCCACCAGCCGCGCGGCACTTCGGCGAGCACGGCCGCCGCCACCACGACGCCCGCCGCCGTGCCGAGCGCGCGCAGCACGGCGCGGGAGAAGACCGAGCCGAAGTCGGGCTTGAGTACGAAGGTGATGGTGAGGGCCACCCAGTACGAGCGCGGCACCGGGATCAGCGACACCAGGCTCTGCGCGATGCCGATGCACAGCGCGAGCCGCAGCCCGTAGCGCCAGGACGCCTCCGACAGCAGCACGTCGCGGGTCGCGCGGCGGGCCCGGACACGCAGCGCCGCCGGGCGGCCGAGCGGGTCGTCGCCGGTGGTGGGCGGGTCGGCGTCGGCGTTGTGCACCACGGCTGACGCGTACCGCAGCGCGACGTCGACGGCGCGCTGCGAGGGGGTGGCGGGCGCGGGCAGTTCGAGCGTCGGGTCGCCGCCGCGCCCTTCGGCCACGGCCGCGGCGAGTCCCCGTACCGCCGCGGGGATCGCGTCCGGCAGCGGACTGCCGTGCAGATGCGCGGCAGGCGCCGCCTCGACGAGCGGGATGACGACGTTGAGCTGGGCGAGCAGTTGGACCAGCGAGCTGCGCCTGCCGTGGTCGTGGGCGCGGCGGGCCAGCACCAGGTCGTACGCGTGGTTCAGCGCCTGGGTGACGGCCTGTCTGCGCGTCTCGTACGCCGGGGTGCCCGCGGCGGCGAGCAGATCGGCCGCCGCGCTGTACGTCGCGGCGACGGCGCCGCGCTCGGGCACCCGGCCGCGCAGCGGCCAGGCCAGCAGGGACAGCGCGAGGACGAAAAGGCCGCCGAGGGAGAGCAGCAGCGGCGCCTTCCACCAGGGTTCCGGCATCTGGAGGCCCGCGCCCACCACGGCGTTGAGCAGGAGCAGCAGCCCGGAGACGGAGGCGACGGCACCGATCGAGGAGATCATGCCGGAGACGAGCGCGACGAGGGTCAGTATCCCGACGGCCAGCCAGCCCTCCCCGTACACGAGGGTGCCGAGCGTGACACCGACAGCGCCGAAGAACTGGGGGACGGCAATGTTGAAGACCCGCATCCGATAGGCGTCGGCGGTGTCGCCGATGACTCCGGTCAGGGCGCCCATGGAGACGAGCGCGCCGTACGCGGGCTTGTCGGTGGCGAGGCCGACGACGATCGGTACGGCCATGGCGACGGAGGCGCGGGCGGCGGCGGCCCAGGGGACGGGCGCCTTCTTGGGCCGCAGCCCGGCGAGCAGCCATGCGGGCGGTGCCAGCAGGCCGGCGCGCGCGTCGGTGCGTACTCGGTCTCGGTCTCGGTCTCCCATGGCCGCCACCTTGGCCTACCCGGCGGGGTGACGTCAGCTTTGACAGCGCGGGAGCGCCTGCGGAGGCGGGCGCGGGCGCGGGAACGCCTGCGGAGGCGGGCGCGGGAGTGCCCACCGGCAGGGAGGTGCCCACCGACAGGGGGTGTCAGCCCTGGTACCCCCGGCCTGTCAGCCCTGGTACCCCTCGACCTCGCCCTCCGGGCGCACCCGCGCCTCGTCGGGGTTCTCGCCGAACTCGCTCTTGGCGCGGCGCTGGCGCAGCAGGTCCCAGCACTGGTCGAGCTGCACCTCGACCGCGCGCAGCCGCAGCCGCTCGTCGGCGTCGAGACCGAGATTCCCGGTCGACCGCGAGCGCAGGCTGTGCTCCTCGGCGACGAGGGCGTCGATGTTGGCGAGGATGTCACCGTTGTCACTGGGGGCGCTCATGGCTGCCTCCTCCTTCGGTCCTGGCTCGCACCTCACCCCCGCCGCTGGGACGCGACGGGGGCAAGGACGGTGTGGAGGGAGTGTGCTGTTGACGGTCGGTCACCGGGACTCTCGTCGCCGGAACTTTCGTCACTGGGGCTTCGGCACGTAGTGGTTGGAGGCGAGTGCCCAGATCACGAACGCCGACAGTGCCATGCCGACGACCGCCCAGACGGGCTGGTGCGGCAGATACATGAACTGCGCGACGATGTTCAGCGAGGCGAGGGCGATGCCGACGTACCTCGCTATCCGGTTTCCGGTCAGGATGCCGAGCCCGGCCAGTGCGATCAGGACGCCGAGGCCGAGGTGGATCCAGCCCCACGACGTGATGTTGAAGGCGTACGCGTAGTTCCCGGTGCTGTTCAGCACAGCATCTTTCTTGATCGCGACGATGCCTTGGAGGATGTCGGTCGCACCGGAGACCAGCATCAGAACACCGGCGAAGAGAGTGCCACCCATCGCCCAGGCGGCGTTCCTCGTCGTATGGGAGCCGGTCCCGGAACCGGTGCCGGTCCCCGCCCTGCTGCCCATCCCGTTCATGCTGCCGTTGCCGTTTCCGGTGCCTTGGTTGGTGCCTGCGCCCATGCCCGTGGAAGGGGGGCGATGCGTTGTGTTCTGGCTCATGCCTCCACTGTGCTCCGAATGGTGCAATTACGACATTTGAGACGAAGCATTTGGGTATAAAGATTCAGTAAAGACGTCCTCGCAAGGCTCCCACCAGCCAAGAAGCGGCTGCCAGCACCAGTCCGCAGACGAGGACGATCCACGAGGCCGTACGCAGCGAGCCGGTCAGCGCGTCGTACACGGCCCCGCCCGCCGAGCGGTCCATGTCGGACGGCAGCGCGTCGAGGGACAGTCCGCGGCCCACCGTGATCAGCAGGATCAGCAGGACGGCCCCCACGGCGAAGGCGGCACCGACGAGGATGGTCGCCGGCCGCCGGCGTACGGCGACCAGCACGGCGAGGACGGCGACCACGAGCGCGGCGACCCCCGGCCAGATCCCGGCCTGCTGCAACCCGCGTACGGCTTCGCGCGCGACACCCAGATCGGCGGGGTTCAGCACGGTGATACTCGCGTGCCGGACCGGGATCCGGCCCGCGAACGGCACCCCGTCGGCGACGAGCTGCCGCTTCACCGCCCGGCTCACCGGCGCAAGATCGATGGTCACCGACTTGTCGGTGTCGCCCTCCAGTGCTTGCTGGGTGGTGCTCTGCACGGCGCGGCTGAGCGCCTTCCACACGGTGGCGAAGGCGCTGCTCGTCGTGAAGGTGTGCACGGCGTCGTGCAGCGGCGCGCGCACCGCGTCGCGGAGCGGCCCGGGACCGAGCTGCCGCAGGGCCTCGTCGGTGACCTGGTCGGTGACCGCGTTCCGCACGTCCATGTCGGAGGAGAGCGGCGCCATCGTGGCGACGAAGCGGTCGGAGTCGCCGAGTTCGAGACGGGCCCACGCGGCGATGGCGCTGACCGGCGTCAGCAGGGCCAACAGGACGATCAGCGTCATGGAGAGGGAGTTCCGCAAGGTCCGCACCCCTCAAGTGAACGGGGCGGGGACCTGGGCCGCGATCGGACCGCGTCCGATCGCCACGGTCGCGACGGTCGCCACGGGTTGCCGCGCAGGGCGTGCGGGTGTGCTCTGGAACGAACGGGGGTGCGACGGGGGTACGACGGAAGGAGCGCCTGCCATGGCACACGCAGCGATACCGACGCGACGCCGACACCGCTACCGTCAGGACCACGGGCAGGGGCAGGGGCAGGGGCAGGGGCGCGGGCTGGGGCGCGGGCAGAACCGCCGGAACGATCACCGCCACATCTCGCGGCTCGCCGTCGCCGTACCGGTCCTGCTGGGCATCGCGTACGGCGCCTACGCGTCGTTCATCGCGCGCAGCGGCGGCCCCGCCACCTACGGACAGCTCGCCCTGGCACTGATCTCCGGCGTCGCCATGGCCCTGCTGGTCTTCGGCCTGCTGCGCGTCGCCCCCGCCCTCCCCCGCGAACTGCGCGCCGCGGCCTGGGGCATCCTGGTCGGCGGCTCCATCGGCTTCCTGTACAGCCTCACCGACCAGAGCGTGCTGCGGTCGTGCGCGGTGGGATTCTTCGTGGGGATCGGCACGATCGTGGCGACGTTCTACGCGTTCTACATGAGAGAACAGTGACTCTTCTGCCGCTCCCTCCCCGTGCGGACGCCGCGCCGAAAGGCGCGGCGTCCGCTGCTTGACCTTCCTCCGCGGGGAAGCCCCAGCATCAGGCAGTACCGGGCGAAGGGCCCGGTACGAGGAGGGAAGCAGCCATGGATTCGCCGGCGACGGGACTGACGATCGGCGTCTTCGCCCGCCTGTCCAGGCTGTCGGCGAAGGCGCTGCGCCGCTACGACGAGCTGGGGCTGCTGCCGCCGGCCCGGGTCGACGCGGACACCGGATACCGGTACTACGACGAGACGCAGTTGGAGCGGGCCCGGCTGGTCGCCTGGCTGCGCCGCGTCGGGATGCCGCTGGCCACGATTCGCCACGTATGCGACCTGTACGAGACGGACACGGCAGCCGCCGCCCGCGAACTGAGGGCGTACTGGGCGCGGGTGGAAGCCGAGACAGCGGCGCGGCGTGAGCTGGCGACCTTCCTCATCGGCCATCTGTCGGCGGGACCGACAGACCAGGTAGGAAAGGGAGTTCCCCCTGTGCCAGCCATGTCTTCGAACCCTCTGGGACTGCGCTACGCGGCGCTGTCCGACCGCGGACTTGTCCGCGAGACCAACCAGGACACGGCGTACGCCGGTGCCCGGCTGCTCGCCGTCGCCGACGGTTTCGGGGCGGAAGGCGCCCCGGCCAGTACGGCGGCGGTCGACGCGCTGAAGTCCCTGCCGGAGACCGTCGGCAGCGGCGGCAGCGGCGGCACCCTCGGCACCGTCGGCAGCGGCGATCTGCTCGGCGCGCTCGCCGACTCCTTCGAGCGGGCGAACCGCGCGGTCGACGGCTTCGCCGACTCGGGTACGACCCTCACGGCGATGGTGTGGACGGGCGCCGAGCTGGGGCTCGTCCACATCGGGGACACGCGTGCGTATCTGCTGAGGGACGGGGAGTTCTTCCAGCTCACGCAGGACCACACCGTGGTCAGGTCGATGATCGAAGCGGGCACGCTCACGGAGGAGGAGGCGCTGTCGCACCCGCAGCGGATGATGCTGCTCAAGGCGCTGGACGGCGACGCGAGCCCGGTGGCTCCCGATCTCCGGATGTGCGAGGCGCGGGTGGAGGACCGCTATCTGCTGTGCTCGGACGGCCTGTCCAGGGTGGTGGACACGGCGGAGATACGGCGGGTCGTCACGGACACGGACGAACCGGCGGCCGCCGTACGCGAACTGGTCGAGCTGGCGCGCGCGGCCGGCGGCCCGGACAACATCGCGTGCGTGGTGGCGGACGTGACGGGAGCGAGGCAGGCGCGGGAGGTGGGGGCGACGCGCTTGACGTTCGCGTAAGGGCGACGCGGACCGGTCGCGGAGGTCGGCGTCCGTGGTGGGACGGTCGGCCTCCGCGACCGGGAGAAAAATGCTCAGTCCTCCGCGATCTCGCCACGCACCACGACGACCGGGCTCTTCGCGTGCTGCGAGACATGCAGGCTCACGGAACCGATCAGCGCGGCGGCGAGGTCGCTGTGCCCGCGGTCGCCGACCACCAGCAGCGTCGCGCCTTCCGAGCGGTCCACCAGGACCTGCGCGGGGTGGCCGGTGATCACCTGACGGTCGACAGCGGCGGCGCCTTCGGCGTCGAGTGTCTTCTCGACGGCCTCGTCGAGGATCGTCCGCGCCAGCTTCTCCGGGTCGAACTCGGCCGGCACGCCGGGGGTCATCGAGGCCCAACTGGTCGCCGGGTACTGCCAACTGATGACGGTCTCTATGCGGTCCCCGGTGACCTCGGCCTGCCGTGCGGCCCAGCGCAGCGCCTTCAACGACGATTCCGAGCCGTCGACCCCGACAACGATCCTGCCCATGGCGCACTCCCTTTTGATCGATCATTCAAGCGTCTACCCAGGCAACCGGCGCGGAGGCCGTTTAATGCCCGCGGAGCAGTTGCTCGAACGGAACGACCGCGAGAGCGTCGTCGTCCGCATCGTCCGCCTCGTCCGCCTCGTCCGCCTCGTCCGCCGCATCGGCTGTCGCTGCTCTGGGGGCGCCACCCAGCAGCCCCGCCAGCTCCTCGCCCGCACGCCGGATCCGAGCGGGCAGACCGCCGGCGTGGGTGTCGGCCCCGGCGCCCCAGTCGTCGGTGGCGGCGAAGACGGAGGTCGGGACGGTCAGGGCGTGCAGGTACGAGAAGAGCGGGCGCAGCGCGTGCTCGGTGACGAGCGAGTGGCGCGCGGTGCCGCCGGTCGCTGCGAGCAGGACGGGCGTACCGGTCAGGGCGTCCGGCTCGATCAGGTCGAAGAACGACTTGAACAGCCCGCTGTACGAGCCGGCGAAGACGGGCGTGACGACGATCAGCCCGTCGGCATCCCCGACGGCTGCCAGCGCGTCGCGCAGGTCGGCCGCGGGGAAGCCGGTGACGAGGTTGTTGGCGACGGCGACGGCCAGGTCGCGCAGTTCGACGACCCGTACCTCGGCCTTGCGGTCGCCGTCGGCGAGCGCGCCGGTGGCGGCCTCGGTGAGCCGGTCGGCGAGGAGCCGGCTGGAGGAGGGTTTGCCGAGCCCTGCGGACACGACGACGAGCTTCAGGGTCTCCATGGGACTCAAGCTCCCTTCGCGGAGTTGGCGTCGGACGACGCGACGGATGTCGGCGCGGCGGACGTCGAGGCGACGGACGACGCGGCGGACGTCGAGGCGACGGACGGGTGGACGGGACCGTCGGGCACGGACGCCGGACGGTTGTTCGCGAATTCCTTGCGCAGTACGGGCACGACCTCCTCGCCCAGCAGGTCGAGCTGCTCCAGCACGGTCTTCAGCGGCAGGCCGGCGTGGTCCATCAGGAACAGTTGACGCTGGTAGTCACCGAAGGCGTCGCGGAAGGCCAGCGTCTTCTCGATGACCTCCTGCGGGCTGCCGACGGTCAGCGGCGTGTCCTTGGTGAACTCCTCCAGCGAGGGGCCGTGGCCGTAGACCGGCGCGTTGTCGAAGTACGGCCGGAACTCCCGGACGGCGTCCTGCGAGTTCTTGCGGATGAACGCCTGACCGCCGAGACCGACGATGGCCTGCTCGGGGGTGCCGTGGCCGTAGTGCGCGTACCGCTGCCGGTAGAGGCGGATCAGCTTCTGGAAGTGCCCCTTGGGCCAGAAGATGTTGTTGGCGAAGAAGCCGTCGCCGTAGTACGCGGCCTGCTCGGCGATCTCGGGGGAGCGGATGGAGCCGTGCCAGACGAACGGCGGGGTGCCGTCGAGGGGGCGGGGCGTCGAGGTGAAGCCCTGGAGCGGCGTACGGAACGTACCTTCCCAGTCGACGACGTCCTCGCGCCACAGCTTGTGCAGCAGGGCGTAGTTCTCGATGGCGAGCGGGATGCCCTGGCGGATGTCCTGACCGAACCACGGATAGACGGGCCCGGTGTTGCCGCGCCCCATCATCAGATCGACCCGCCCGTCGGCCAGGTGCTGAAGCATCGCGAAGTCCTCGGCGATCTTCACCGGGTCGTTGGTGGTGATGAGGGTGGTGGAGGTGGAGAGGATCAGCCGCTCGGTGGTGGCAGCGATGTGGCCGAGCATGGTGGTGGGCGACGAGGGGACGAAGGGCGGGTTGTGGTGCTCCCCGGTGGCAAAGACATCGAGCCCGACCTCCTCGGCCTTCCGCGCGATGGCAACCATCGCCTTGATCCGCTCGTGCTCGGTCGGCGTACGTCCGGTGGTCGGGTCGGCGGTGACATCACCGACGGTAAAGATCCCGAACTGCATCGCGCTCACCTCTCGTGTTGTTGAATGTTAAACCTTCCTTGGTGGGTGTAACGGGAGGGGGCGGGGTTGTATTCCGACGGGGGGCTCGCACGGAGGAGGGAGGGGAGTCAGGCTGGCTCGGCGTCCGGTGCAGGTCAGGGCGGCATGAGCCGGGGGCTCCACGGGAGAGCAAGGCTCGCGGTGGCGGGTGCTTGGCCGGGTGCGGGTGCCACGCGGCAGTTGCGTGGGGCGACTCGGGCTGGCTAAGCGTCCACCCCGGTGGGTGGTCGGCTGGGGCGCATGCCCCGCTGGTCGCTCTGGGTCGGCGGGTGCGGGTCAGGGCGCATGAGCCCGAACCTGTGCGGGCCGGAAGGATTAGCCGCCCGTAGGGCCGCCCCCTGAGGTTTCAGTGTCGCGGCTCCGGTCCGGGCGTCAAGGGCGCTCCTACGTCGCGTCGCTCCGCGATGGGCTGCGCCCACCCTTGACCCCCGAACCTCCACCGCAAGTACCTCTTTTTTGGGGGGGCGGCCGGGGGGACCACGGGCAGGCTGGGATCGCGGTGGCGAGTGCTTGCCCGGGTGCGGGTGCCACGCGGCAGTTGCATGGGGCGACTCGGGCCGTCTCGGCGTCCGCCCCCACCGGGTAGTGGTTGCGACTCATGCCCCGCTGGTCACTGGGGGTGGGCGGAGGCCGAGAGGGTGCCCCGGCGGGGGTAGTGGCCGGGTGTCGGGCCGGTGGGTGGGGACACGGTGGGACAGGTGTGACTGGTGTTACGGCAGGTGGCTTGTGGGGCAGCCGCCCCGGGCCTTTTGCGTCCCGTGTTGCGTTAGACGCGCCGCAGGGCACATCAGGCCGGTGGGACGGAAGTTGCTGTCCGAGTCGATCGGATAACCGGCCTACGGAAGGGCATCCGCGACGGGGGCCGTCCAGGTCATGGCCAGGGCGAAGCCGAGGTCGTCGAATTGGGCGCCCGGGAAGACGCTTCCGTAGAGCTCCCGGAACTGTTCGCGCGAGAGGTAGCGGTCCGAGAGCAGGTGGGCCAACCACGGTCGGCTGTGCCAGAAGCGCAGGTGAAACCATGCGTCGCGCAGCCCCAGGCGGCGGATCTGGCGGGGGAAGCTCCACAGCGCGGGCCAGGTGTAGGCCCTGCGTGGCGGGGTCGGATAGAGATCGCAGACGTTGTCGATGATCGCGACGGTGCCGCCGGGCCGCACGAGACTCTTCAGGCGCTGCAGTCCCGCGCGGTAGTCCGCCAGGTGGTGCAGCATCGTATGGCTGTAGACCAGATCGAAGCCGCCGTCCTCCAGGTCGAAGAGGTCCTGCACCACGTAACGCACGTTGGGACGTGCCCTCTTGGCCTCGGCGATCTCGATCAGGGGCCCACTCAGGTCCAGCCCGACGACCTCCTCGAAGCGGTCCGCCAGGGCGGCCACCGCATGCCCGGAACCACAACCGGCATCCAAAGCGCGCCCGCCACCCGGCCCCAGGCCGAGCAACCAGCCGGTGTTCTGCTCGGGCAGCAGGCTCACGAAGCGGTCGTAGTCGAGGGCGAACCGGTCGAATGACTGAGGGTCAACCGTCTCCCCCAAGGGCCGCCGATCGGGCGGCGGGAGGCGGCCGGCGACGGATCGAAAGGTAATGGTCCCGGCTCCTCGCGGCTCACCGACGAAGGTCAAGCCTTGAGCTTCGCGACCTCTTCACGCAACTCCTGCAGTCGGCGCCCACTGCGGATGTGCGTGTACTGACCCCACCCGTTGATTTCGATCCCGGTCTGCGCCTTCAGCGCAGGGGAGGGCTGCGGGAATGCCTGACCACCCGGGATTTCGATCCAGCCGTCAGCGGTGATGATGGCTTCATGGGTCCGCTTCAGTCTCGACTGGTGGTGCTGGACTTTGTCCCCGGCAGCGACCAGCTCGGCTTCGATAAGCGGCATCAGAACTCCGGCCCGTCGATCGGCCGCCTTGTCGGCAGGATTCTCCTCGCCGTTCAGAAGCTCACGACGCAGAACGTCGTTCGGGGTATCGACCAGGGATCAGGCCGGGACCTTCGAACGTCGCCCCGTCGCCGTAATCGGTCCCATGGCGGCAGGCGACGCACGGAACGCAACTACCCACGCAAGACATGGCCACCGGGCATCTCACGAGCCCATCCCTGCCCTCGGCGCCAGGCAGTTCACCCGCCTGATGTGCCCTGCGGCGCGTCTAACGCAACACGGGACGCAAAAGACGCCCAAGGGCCGCCCCACCAACCACACAGGTGCACCCCAGTCACACCCGTCTCACCCACCCACTCGGAATGACCAGCGGGGCATGAGTCGCAACCGCTACCCGGTGGGGGCGGACGCCGAGACGGCCCGAGTCGCCCCATGCAACTGCCGCGTGGCACCCGCACCCGGCCGAGCACCCGCCACCGCGAACCCAGCCTGCCCGTGGTCCCCCCGGCCGCCCCCCCCAAAAAGAGGTACTTGCGGTGGAGGACCGGGGGTCAAGGGTGGAGCGCAGCGCAATCGGCGTAGCCGACGCGACGAAGGAGCGCCCTTGACGCCCGGACCGGAGCCGCGACACTCAAACCTCAGGGGGCGGCCCCACGGGCGGCTAATCCTTCCGGCCCACACAGCCCCCGGCCCATGCGCACTGACCCGCACCCGCCGACCCAGAGCGACCAGCGGGGCATGCGCCCCAGCCGACCACCCACCGGGGCGGACGCTAAGCCAGCCCGAGTCCCCCCATGCAACTGCCGCGTGGCAGGGACGGGACCGGGGCCGGGACCGGGGCCGGGACCAGGGCGCGGCCCCGTCATACGTGGGGTACCGGCACCGTTCCCAGGCGGCCTGCCTGGAAGTCTTCGAATGCCTGCTTCAGTTCGGCCTGGCTGTTCATGACGAACGGGCCGTAGTGCGCCATCGGCTCGCGGATCGGGCGGCCGCCCAGCAGGACGACCTCCAGGTCCGGGGTGTGCGCGTCCTGGGACTCGTCCGCGCGCACCGTGAGCGACGCGCCGTCGCCGAAGACCGCCGTCTGGCCCGTGTGCACCGGGCGCCGGTCCGCGCCGACCGAGCCGCGGCCGGCCAGGACGTACGCCAGGCCGTTGAAGTCCTCGCGCCACGGCAGCGTGACCTCGGCGCCGGGGCGCAGCGTTGCGTGGATCATCGTGATCGGGGTGTGCGTGATGCCCGGACCCTCGTGGCCGTCCAGCTCGCCCGCGATGACGCGCAGCAGCGCGCCGCCGTCGTGCGAGGTGAGCAACTGGACCTGGCCGCCGCGGATGTCCTGGTACCGGGGGTCCATCATCTTGTCGGCCGCCGGGAGGTTCACCCAGAGTTGCAGCCCGTGGAAGAGCCCGCCCGCCATGACGAGCGCCTCCGGCGGCGCCTCGATGTGCAGCAGGCCGGAGCCCGCCGTCATCCACTGCGTGTCACCGTTCTGGATGGTGCCGCCGCCACCGTTGCTGTCCTGGTGGATGAAGGTGCCGTCGATCAGGTACGTGACGGTCTCGAAGCCGCGGTGCGGGTGCCAGGGCGTGCCCTTGGCCTCGCCCGCCGCGTACTCCACCTCGCCCATCTGGTCCATCATGATGAACGGGTCGAGGTGCTGGTAGTTGATCCCGGCGAAGGCGCGGCGCACCGGGAAGCCCTCGCCCTCGAATCCGCCGGGCGCGGTGGTCACGGCCAGCACAGGGCGGGCCACGGCGTCGGCCGCGGCGGACACCCGCGGCAGAGTCAGCGGGTTCTCGACGGTCACAGCAGGCATGAGGGCCCTCCTCGGGAGTCTTCGCGTTCCAATTTAGTTGAACGGTGAACATCCCGCAAGGCGCACTTCATTCCCCGCCCTCGTTCCCCGCCCTCATTCCCCGCCCTCGTTCCCCGCCCTCGTTCCCCGCCGCCCCCGCCGCCCCCGCGTCCCAAATGTCCGCCGGATGACGCACACCCCCGCCACGTGACGCGCGTAGCCCCGCCCGGAAAAGCCACGGCGATCGGGCATGCACTCCAGCCCCACCAGGCACTTCACGCCCCAATAGCGGGCAATAACGGGCTTCCGGTTTGCCCTTCCGGCGTTCCGAGCAGGCGCCTTTCGACCAACTACCTTTCGAAAGAATGGAGTTGCTTATCGTGGTAAGAACCGCCCGTACCACCGCATTTGTGGCTGCGACGCTCCTGGTCACCGGCGCGCTCGCCGCGCCGTCCGCCGGCGCCGCGGCCCCGGACGACACCGCGGCCGGCACCTCCGGCCGGCACTGCGTCGTGAACAGCGCCACCGGCGCCGAGAGTTGCTTCGCCGACTTCCCCGACGCCATCGAGGCGGCGACCGGCGGACAGGTCGCCGACACCCCGGCCTCCGCCAAGGCGGCCGCCGGCGACCAGGCGTTCCGTACGGAGATGAAGCGCTTCAACGCGCCTACGCGGTCGAAGTCAGCCCAGTCGAAATCGGCGCGGTCGTCGACCCTCGCGGCCGCCGACGGCTCGGTCGTCCAGGGGACCTTCTTCGACGAGGTCCAGTTCGGCGGATCGTCCCTGACGATCACCGGCACCGCGCCCTGCGTCAAGGACGGCTGGATCGAGTACCAGTACGACTTCCCGGACGACTGGAAGAACCGCGTGTCGTCCGTGCAGCCCTGGGCCGACTGCTGGATCTGGCTCTACCCGGAGCCGAACCTCACCGGTGACAGGGACGGTCCGTTCGACGAGAACACCGCCGACGTGGGCTCGTACATGAACGACCGTGCCCAGTCCGTCGGTTTTAGTTGACGCGTACACGTCAATCACACCGACCGAACCCCCACGCATCCCCCCACACCGTTCGGAGAAATCCATGACGAAAAGAGCACGCCTGTCCATGCTGCTGGTGGCCCTCGCGACAGCGGGCAGCGCCGCCCTCTCCACGGGCACGGCCTCCGCCGAGGAGACCCCCACCTCACGTGAACTGCTCGACAAGTGCGACAACGGCAGCGACCTCTGCGTCTTCCACCCCGACGGACCCCCCACGGTCTCCATGGGCGAGGCGCACCAGGTCGGCGACAGCGCCTACAACTGCACCGCCGACCTCCAGCGCTCCACCGTCGGCTGGTCGGACACCACAGGCGAGTCGAACAGCCTCGGGGTCTCCCTGAGCGCGGAGTACGGCTTCTCCGAGGTCTTCAAGGTGACCATCGAGACCAGCTACCAGCACACCTGGGAGAGCTCCCACACCGAGTCCGAGCAGACGAACGTCGACGTCCGTCCCGGCGAGGTCGGCTGGATCACCCGCGAGGCCCAGATGCAGCACGTCTCCGGCACCTACGAGCTGCACTTCGGTGACCCGTTCTACGGCCACTACTACTGGTACGTGCCGTTCGACGCGACCGGCCCGCTGCCCGACGCGCCCAGCACCAAGACCCAGCACACCCGGGCGATGACGGACCAGGAGCGCGCGGAACACTGCGCCTGACCCCTGCCCCGCCTCCCCGCACGAACGGCCCGGCCCCCGCGTACCTGTACGCGGGGGCCGGGCCGTTGCCGTCAGTAAAACCTCAGCGGTACGTCAAAACCTCAGCCGTACATCCGCCGCATCGCGAAGTCCACCATCTGCTCGACCGCCTTCGCGTCGAAGACCATCCGGTGGTCGCCCTCCATGTCCAGGACGAAGCCGTACCCCGTCGGCAGCAGGTCGATCACCTCGGCGCCCGTGATCACGAAGTACTTGGACTCCTTGCCCGCGTACCTGCGCAGCTCCTTCAGCGTGCTGAACATCGGGATCACCGGCTGCTGCGTGTTGTGCAGCGCCAGGAACCCCGGATTGTCGCCGCGCGGGCAGTAGACCTTCGACGTAGCGAAGATCTGCTGGAAGTCCTCGGCGGCCAGCGAACCCGTCGTGAAGGCCCGGACGGCGTCACCGAGCGAAGGGGGCGACGGCTCCGGATACAGCGGCTGCTCGCCGTACCCGCCGACGCCGCCCATCGGCTGGCCGCCCATGGGCTGGCCACCCATCGGCTGGCCGCCCATGGGCTGGCCACCCATCGGCTGCTGGGGCGGGGCGGCGTACTGCTGCTGTCCGCCCGGGGTCTGGTCGTAGCCGTACATGCACGCAAGAGTACTGACGAATGGGCTCTCCATGGGCTCCTAGGGAGCCTCGTCACAGATGACCTGCCGGGGTTGCGTCTTATTACCCATGGGTAGCATCATCGTACGTAGCCATACTCTGGACAGTTGACACACGAGCCACACGGGCCTTGGTCACACGAGCCTTACGGAGCCGTCGCCATGGGGCACTACAAGTCGAATCTCCGCGACATCGAGTTCAACCTCTTCGAGGTCCTCGGACGCGACAAGCTGTACGGCACCGGTCCCTTCGCCGAGATGGACGCCGAGACGGCGAAGAGCATCCTCGCCGAGGTCACCCGCCTCGCGGAGAACGATCTCGCGGAGTCCTTCGCCGACGCCGACCGCAACCCCCCGGTCTTCGACCCCGACACCAACACCGCGCCCCTCCCGGCCTCCTTCAAGAAGAGCTACAAAGCCTTCATGGACGCCGAGTACTGGCGGCTCGGGCTGCCCGAGGAGATCGGCGGCACGACCGCGCCCCGCTCCCTGATCTGGGCCTACGCGGAGCTGGTGCTCGGCGCCAACCCGGCCGTGTGGATGTACGCCTCGGGGCCCGCCTTCGCCGGCGTCCTCTTCGAGGAGGGCAACGAGGCGCAGAAGAAGATCGCCGAGATCGCCGTCGACAAGCAGTGGACGTCGACGATGGTGCTCACCGAGCCGGACGCGGGCTCCGACGTGGGCGCCGGCCGGACGAAGGCCGTCGAGCAGGAGGACGGCTCCTGGCACATCGAGGGCGTGAAGCGGTTCATCACGTCCGGTGAGAACGACCTCTCGGAGAACATCCTTCACTACGTGCTCGCCCGCCCCGAAGGCGCCGGACCCGGCACGAAGGGCCTGTCCCTCTTCCTCGTGCCGCAGTACGAGTTCGACTTCGAGACCGGCGAGCTGGGCGAGCGCAACGGCGTCTACGCCACGAACGTCGAGCACAAGATGGGTCTGAAGGTCTCCAACACCTGCGAGCTGACCTTCGGCGACCGGCACCCCGCCAAGGGCTGGCTGATCGGCGACAAGCACGAGGGCATCCGGCAGATGTTCCGCATCATCGAGTTCGCCCGGATGATGGTCGGCACGAAGGCGATCGCCACGCTCTCCACCGGATACCTGAACGCGCTGGAGTACGCCAAGGAGCGCGTGCAGGGCCCCGACCTCGCCCAGTTCATGGACAAGACGGCGCCCAAGGTCACCATCACGCACCACCCCGACGTACGCCGCTCGCTCATGACGCAGAAGGCGTACGCGGAAGGCATGCGCGCCCTGGTGATGTACACGGCGGCGCTCCAGGACGAGATCGCGGTCAAGGAAGCGGCCGAGGAGGACGTGAAGGCGCTCAACGGCCTGAACGACCTGCTGCTGCCGATCGTGAAGGGCTACGGCTCGGAGCGCTCGTACGAGCAGCTCGCGCAGTCGCTGCAGACCTTCGGCGGCTCCGGCTATCTGCAGGAGTACCCGGTCGAGCAGTACATCAGGGACGCCAAGATCGACACCCTCTACGAGGGCACGACGGCCATCCAGGGCCAGGACTTCTTCTTCCGCAAGATCGTCCGCGACCAGGGTGTGGCGCTGAACACACTCGCCGAGGAGATCAAGCAGTTCCTCGCCGTCGGCACGGGCGGTACGGAGCTGGCGCCGGCCCGCGACGCGCTCGCGAAGGCGGCCGTCGACCTGGAGGCGATCGTCGGGCGGATGCTGGCCGACCTCACCTCCACCGGCGAGGACGTCAAGAACATCTACAAGGTCGGGCTCAACACGACCCGCCTGCTGATGGCTTCGGGCGATGTCGTCGTCGGCTACCTGCTGCTGCGCGGCGCCGCCGTGGCGACGGAGAAGCTGGAGACGGCCGCCGCCAAGGACGTCGCGTTCTACCAGGGCAAGATCGCCGCTGCGAAGTTCTTCGCGGCGAACGTGCTGCCGGGGGTCTCGGCGGAGCGGGCGCTGGCGGAGTCGGTGGACAGCTCGCTGATGGAGCTGGACGAGTCGGCGTTCTGAACCCCTGCCTGACCTCTGTCTGACCTCTGCTGACCTCTGTCTGACCTCTGCATGTCAGTAGCTGTGGGGCGCTCCTTTCTGATGGACCGGAGGAACGCCCCACAGCCATGTGTCAGCCGCGCAGGGTCGCGCGGCAGGTGCGGCGGCGACCGCGACAATGGCGGCCGACAGGCCGCCCGCCCGACCGCTTTGACGCCTGTCGCACCAAACCTCCACCCATCGGCAGGGCCGCCGATCGAGGCTCTTGGCAGGCGTAGAGCAGGTGTCATAAGCCGTCGTTAAGGTGAAGGCATGCGTTCTTCCCCCCGCTTCGACCGCGGCCACACCGACGACCTCATGACCTTCCTGGCGGCCAGCCCGTCGCCGTACCACGCCGTGGCGAACGCCGCGGCGCGCCTGGAGAAGGCGGGCTTCCGGCAGGTGTCGGAGACCGACGCGTGGGACGGCGCGGCAGGCGGGAAGTTCGTGCTGCGCGGCGGGGCCCTGATCGCCTGGTTCGTGCCGGAGGGCGCCGCCGCGCACACGCCCTTCCGGATCATCGGCGCGCACACGGACTCGCCGAGCCTGCGCGTGAAGCCGCAGCCCGACATCGGCGCCTACGGGTGGCGTCAGGTCGCTGTCGAGATCTACGGCGGACCGCTGCTCAACACCTGGCTCGACCGCGACCTCGGTATCGCCGGGCGGATCTCGCTGCGCGACGGCACCCACCGGCTGGTCGCCGTCGACCGCGCCGTGCTGCGCGTCCCGCAGCTCGCCGTGCATCTGGACCGCTCGGTGAACACCGACGGGCTCAAGCTGGACCGGCAGCGGCACATGCAGCCCATCTGGGG
Organism: Streptomyces sp. NPDC087906; assembly: GCF_055584925.1. Lineage (NCBI taxonomy): Bacteria > Bacillati > Actinomycetota > Actinomycetes > Kitasatosporales > Streptomycetaceae > Streptomyces > Streptomyces sp. NPDC087906. The sequence goes on along the minus strand of NZ_JBVJLC010000001.1, from coordinate 224,233 downwards.
CCTCGGGGAGCCGGACGAAGGCGATCTGATCCGCTTCGTCGCCGAGGAGAGCGGCGTCGGCGCCGCCGAGATCACCGGCTGGGACCTGATGCCGTACCCGATCGAGCCGCCGGGCTATCTCGGCCGCGACCGCGAGCTGGTGGCAGGACCCCGGATGGACAACCTGCTCTCGGTGCACGCGGCCACCGCCGCCCTGGCCGCCGTCGCCAACCCCGCCCCCGGCGACACCCCCGGCTCGGACGGAACCTCCGCCGACGAGCCCCTGCCGTACATCCCCGTGCTCGCCGCTTTCGACCACGAGGAAAGCGGCTCCCAGTCGGACACGGGCGCCGACGGACCGCTGCTCGGCACGGTGCTTGAGCGCTCGGTGCTCTCCCGCGGCGGCACGTTCGAGGACCGCGCGCGTGCGCTCGCCGGCTCCATCTGCCTCTCGTCGGACACCGGCCACGCCGTGCACCCCAACTACGGCGAGCGGCACGACCCGACGCACCACCCCCGGGCCAACGGCGGTCCGATCCTCAAGGTGAATGTGAACATGCGGTACGCGACGGACGGCGGCGGCCGGGCCGTGTTCGCCGCCGCCTGCGAGAAGGCCGACGTCCCGTGGCAGACCTTCGTCTCCAACAACGCGATGCCCTGCGGCACGACGATCGGCCCGATCACGGCGGCGCGGCACGGCATCACGACCGTCGACGTCGGCGTGGCGATCCTGTCGATGCACAGCGCGCGCGAGCTGTGCGGCGCCGACGACCCGTACCTGCTGGCGAACGTGCTGGCCGCGTTCCTGGAAGGCTGACCGGACGGTCCAAGGGGCGGTCCCGGAGTCGGTCCCAGGGCCGGCCCCTGAACACGTCCGTCCCGCCTGACGACCGATCAACCGTCAATGTTCGCATGCCCGATCGAGTCGGGGGTACCCGACGCAGTGGCCCGGAACGGCCACCACTCGTATCAGGAGGCGGGATTCATGGGCATCGGCGGATGTATCGCTCTTATCGGGGTTGGTGCGATCCTCACGTTCGCAACCGACTGGCATTCGGACAGCGTCAACATCGACCTGGTCGGCGTGATCATGATGGCGGTCGGCATCATCGGGATCGCCACCTTCACCAGCATCGCCAGGCGTCGGCGCGCGGTGGTGTCCGAGACCGTCGTCCAGCGGGACGACCGCGGCGCCGGCGGCGGCTTCGGAGGTCCGGGCGGCTACTGAGCAGCCCCGTCCCCGTCAGTCACCGGCAGCCGTCGATACGACGGACAGGGTGACTGACGCCGTGACTGACACTCCGTCAGGAGTCCATCCCTGCCAGGACCAGAGCGAGCCGTGACGTGCCGTCGGCAGCGAGCCGGACCGGAACACCCCAGTCCTGCTGGTGCACATGGCACGCCGGGTACGCGTTCGCCGGGTCGTCGTCGCAGGAAGCGGCCATCGCCGACACATGCAGGACGCCCTCGGTGACCTGGTCGGAGAGCACCACCTCACGGCTGAGGTCCGTGCCGGCGCCCTCCCCGGAAACCAGCAGCTCCGGCGGGGTCGCCGACACCAGCAGCCGGGTCGACGGCCCGTAGCGGGTGTCCAGCTTCTGGCCGGTCGGCGCGGTGAAGACGACATCCAGCTCGAACGCCCCCGGCGCCACATCGGTCGCCGCCCGCTGCGTACGGTGGGCGACCGCGTCGACCCGTACCGCCTCCTCGGGCAGCCGCAGCCGGGTCAGCCGGTGCCTGGCCGATTCGACCACGACGATGTCGTCCCCGACGAGCACGGCGTCGGACGGCTCCCGCAGATCCGTCGCGAGGGTCGTCACCTCGCCCGTCGCCGGGTCGAAGCGGCGCAGCGCGTGGTTGTACGTGTCCGAGACGGCGACCGAGCCGTCGGGCAGCGCCGTCACGCCGAGCGGGTGCTGGAGCAGCGCTTCGGCGCCGGAGCCGTCGCGGTGGCCGAAGTCGAACAGGCCGGACCCGACGGCGGTACGGATGACGAAGCCCGCGCCGTACCCCTCGGCCCCATCCTCACTGCGCTCGACGTGACGCAGCGCGCTCGTCTCGGAGTCGGCGATCCACAGCCGGTCCCCCGCCGCAGCCAGCCCGGACGGCTGCGCGAACCACGCCTCACCCGCAGGACCGTCCACCAGGCCCTCGTTGGTCGTCCCCGCCACCGCCTCGACGCTGCCGGTCGCCGGGTCGTACGTCCAGAGCTGGTGGACGCCGGCCATCGCGATCCACACCCGGTCCGCCCACCACGCCACGTCCCACGGTGACGACAGGTCCACCGCACGCGCGGGACCCTCTGTCGGCGACCCCTGCCACCACTGCCTGCCCGTCCCCGCGACGGTCTCTGTCACGCCGCTGACCGGGTCGTACACGCGCAGCGCGTGGTTCATGGTGTCCGCGACGACCACCCGGCCGTCGGGCAGCAGGGCCAGCCCCTGCGGCTCGGCGAACGAAGCGTCGGCGGCCGAACCGTCCCGGAGGCCGCGGTCCCCGCTGCCGACGCGCCGTACGACGCTCTCGCCGTCCGGCTCCAACTCCACCAGTTGGTGCCGGGTCGAGTCGGACACCAGCAGATTCCCCGACGGCAGCACCAGCGCCTTGCCCGGGAACCGCAGATCGGTCGCGACCGGCTCCGGCGGTACGTACGGTCCGTCGCCGCGCCGCAGCGTGCCCTTCGCGGCGTGCTCGGCCTCCAGCTCCTCGACCAGCTTCTCGATGGCGTGCGCATGCCCCTCGCCCGCGTGCTGCGCGACGACGTACCCCTCGGGGTCGACGACGACCAGCGTGGGCCACGCGCGTACGGCGTACTGCTTCCAGGTCGCCAGCTCGGGATCGTCCAGGACGGGGTGGTGCACCTCGTAGCGCTCCACGGCGTCCACGACGGCCTGATGCTCGGCCTCGTGCACGAACTTCGGCGAGTGGACGCCGACGATCACCACCGTGTCCCGGTGCTTCTCCTCCAGCTCACGCAGCTCGTCCAGCACATGCAGGCAGTTGATGCAGCAGAACGTCCAGAAGTCCAGTACGACGATCCGTCCGCGCAGGTCGGCGAGGGTGTACGAGGTGTCGCCCGTGTTGAGCCAGCCGCCCTTGCCGGTCAGCTCGGGGGCACGGACGCGGACGCGCCGCTGGGAGGAAGTCGCACTGTTCATGGTTCAAGGGTGCCACCCGGGTCCGACAACTCTCGCGCCGAGTAGATTCCCCGCATGGGGACTGGGGAACTGCTCGGCTCGGGCCGGAGCGCGGACGTGTACGCGATAGACGACGAGTGGGTGCTGCGGCGCACCAGGGACAGCCTCGACGTGACCGGCGAAGCCGTCGTGATGGCGCATCTGTGGGAGCACGGGTATCCGGTGCCGCAGGTCAAGCTGCCCGACGCCGCCGCGGACACAGGCGGCGGGGCGCGGACCGAGCTGGTGATGCGGCGGCTGTCCGGGCCGACGATGGTCCAGTCGCTGCTCCAAGGCACCACGACACCGCAGGAGGGCGGGCTGATGCTCGCCCGGCTGCTGCACCGGCTGCACGCCGTACCGCCGCTGGCCGGGGACGATCCGACCGACCGGATCCTGCATCTCGATCTGCACCCCGAGAATGTGATCCTCACGCCGAGCGGCCCCATGGTGATCGACTGGACCAACACCGAGGAGGGGCCGCCCGGACTCGACTGGGCCATGTCGGCGCTGATCCTGGCGCAGGTGATGGTGGCCGGCGAGCTGCCTTCCGAGCCCATCCGGGTGGGTCTCGCCGAGCTGCTGGCGCACGGCGACGTGGACCCCGGGCACCTCGCCGACGTACGGGCACGCCGGCTCGCCAACCCGACGATGAGCGAGCGGGAGCTGAGCCAGGTGGACGAGGCGGTGGCGCAGGTGCTCGCGCTCCGGAGCGCGAAGGGGCGCTGACCGCGCCCCTGTTGATGCAGGCGGGTGGCGTACCCACCTTGGAGTACGCGTACGCCGTACCCGAACGCGTGCACCTACGCCCGTGCCGTCATCGGCTCGTGCGGCGGGGGTACCCGTCCTTCATGAAATATCTCGTACGCGACAAAATCTTCGCGATCGGCGACGACTACTGGATCGAGGACGAGCACGGCCGCAAGGCCTTCCTCGTCGACGGCAAGGCGCTGCGGCTGCGCGACACCCTGGAACTCAAGGACCCCTCCGGGGCCGTCCTGATCACGCTGCGCGAGAAGATGCTCAGCCTGCGGGACGCGATGACCATCGAGCGCGACGAGCAGCCGCTGGCGACCGTCCGCAAGAAGCGGCTCTCGCTGCTGCGCAACCACTACCGGGTCACCCTGGTCGAGGGCACCGAACTCGATGTGAGCGGCAAGATCCTGGACCGGGAGTTCGCCATCGAGTACGAGGGCGAACTGCTGGCCGACATCTCGCGCCGCTGGCTGCGGGTGCGGGAGACCTACGGCGTGGATGTCGTACGGGAGGACACCGACCACTCGCTGCTGCTCGCGGTCGCGGTGTGCGTGATCCGGATGGCGGAGAAGGAGCGCGAGGGCGACGACCACTGACAGTCAGTGGCCGCCGCCACGGTCGCTACCGCCGCCGCTACCGGCTTACGGGGAGAGGCTGTTGACGACGTCGGACGCCGTCAGCAGCCGTACGCTCCCGCTGTCCAGCGCGCCCGAGTACAGCGCGTAGACCTGGGCGTCATCGGCGAGCGCGACATCCCCGTGCAGCACGTACGCCAGGCCGGCCCGCCCCAGCTCGCCGCCGTCCGCCGCGCCGTCCGTACCGCCGCCTTCCGCCGTGCCGTCGCGGTCGGGGGTCGCTATCCGGGCGGCGAAGTCCGCCGTGGTCTCGGCGTCCCGCCGCCGGTAGGTGCTGACCGAACCGTCCGTGTGCCGGAGGGCGACGACCGCGGCCCGTGCCGCCGCCTGCCACGTCGCCACCTCGCCGAGGCCGACCCGCGCGCCCGAGGCGAACAGCTCGGTGAGGCCGCTGCCGAGGACGGCGAGGCTGCTGGCGTACCGGTGCACCGCGTGGTCGGTGCCCGTCACCCCCTGGGAGACGTCGAGCCAGCGCATCGTCCGGCCCCGCACGTCGAGGATCAGCGGCACGCACGCGCGGGAGTCGCCGGCCAGGTCGAAGCGCTGCTCGACGGCGCGCGGGTCGAAGTGCGGACCCTCGCCGCCCGGCCGGTCCCTGGCCATGAACCCGGCGAAGGCGTCGGCGAGTTCGACGAACGGCACGTCGTTGTACGAGAAGCAGATCGCCATCGCGTACCGGACGCCCGCAGCCGCCAGCCGCCCCAGATCCAGATCGACGAACTCGCTGGCGCCCTTCGGCGGCGGCGCGCTCGTCAGATCGCCCGAGTGCACGGCGGCCGATCCGGCGAACCGCAGGTGCGTGTAGTCGCAGGTGCCGACGTGCTCCCACGTGTCGTCGAACAGGGCGACGGAGAGATCGAGGTCGGTACGGCCCGACGTCTCGCTCTCCGTCCAGTGCAGGAACAGCCGCAGCGTCCTGCCGTCGGGAACGGCCAGCTCGCTGCCGCGCGGCAGCGTCACCAGCGCCCGCGAGGCGGTGCGCTCGGTGAACGGCGCGACGACGCCGTCCAGCGCCGCGTCCACGACAGCGAGCTCGACCGGGCCCTGGGCGGCGGCGCGGCGCAGCACCTCCGCGGTGAGCACGGCGGTCGCCGCGTCGGCGGAGCCCGCAGGCAGCGGCTCGCGGTCGTCCTCCGTGAGATAGGTCTTGGCCCGGCCGCCCTTCGGGAAGAACACCCGGACGTCCTGCGGCCGCCGCCTGCTCCGTACGGCGCCGAGCGCCGACAGCAGCACGGCGGGCGACACCTGCGGTACGGCGGTGGCGAGCGCGTCGAGTACGGCGCCCGCGCCGGCGCGGCCCGCGAGGCGCAGCAGATGGTCGAGCCGGCGCACCAGCTCGCCGGGCCGCTGCGCGAGGAGTGCGGTGGCGGCGGGGACGTCCGGCCGGGCGAGGGCGGCTTCGACCTTGCCCGCCCAGGTGGTGACGGTGACCTTCGCGCCGGACGCGTCGACGTCAGGCGCCGCCGTGGCGGTCGTACGGAGGGCGGCGCCGAGCCGGTCGTCCGGGATCCGGATGTCGCGCAGCGCGGCGACGGCGAGCGCGGCGCGCGGGTGGCGGGCGGCGTGCTCGAAGGGGTGCAGCGCGTGCGCGGCACTGATCCAGGCCGGGCGGCGACGGCGCATGTCGGCGACGGCGAGCACCGGGTCGAGCGCGTCGAGGGCCGCCAGCAGGGCGCGGCGCAGCGGCCGGGGCACGGGCGGCGTACGGACCGGTTCCACCAGGCCGGGGTCGCCGCCGGCCAGCACGGCGAGCAGCCGGAGGATGTCGGTCGCGGTGTCGATGCGCGCGGTGACGGCGGCGAGCGCGGCGGCGGACGGCGCGGCGGCGGCTGCCGTCTTCGCACCGGGCTCGGCGGCACCGGACTCGGCGGCACCGGACGGCGTCAGCAACCAGGCCAGCACCCGCGCCTTCGTCTCGCGGCCCGGGAGCGTCTCCGGCAGCCAGGACAGCTCCGTACGGCTGCGGGTGGCGAGCAGCGTGGCGAGGTCGTCGGCGTCCTGCGGGGACAGCGCCGCCGTACGGCCGAGCAGGACCCGCAGCTCGTCACCGACCGCCCGCTCGCGGGCGTCGGCCGTGCCCCCGTACCCGAGGACCCGGATCCGATCCGGCAGCGCGCGGTCGCGGTCGGCCGCTGCCCGGTAGCGGCCGGGCAGCAGGAACGGGTCGGCCGGGTCGATGGCGCGGTGGCAGATCGGGCAGGCGGAGAAGTCGGCGCCGTCGAAGCAGTGACGGCAGACCAGATGCGCGCAGGGCGCCACGGCGTGCACGGTGTCGACCGTCCCGCAGAGCACGCACGGCTGGTGCGGCTCCTGGAGCAGCAGGGTCAGCACGCGGTCGACCCAGAAGGCGAGCGTGTCGGCCGGGGTACTGGCGGGGAAGTCGCGGAACAGCGGCGTGTGGTCGCGGTCGGCGCCGAGGGCCTCGTCGATGTCGGCGAGCAGGGCGCGTCCTGCGGCGGCGAGCGCCGCGTCACCGCGCGCGGTGAGCGCCTCGCGCAGCGGGGCGGAGAGCAGACAGCCGCGGTCGAGGAGGTCGGCTTCGAGGAGGGTCACCCCGGCGAGAACGGCCGGTGAGACGGCCGTGGTGGAGTGCGTCCCCGACGGCAGGTAGACGGCGCCTCGGCGGGCCAGGAGCACAGCGGCGAGGCTGCGGGCGCTGCCCGTCTTCGTACGGTCCTGATGTGCGGTGCCAGCGGTGGTCATGTGCGTCGGTCCCCCCGTGCGCAGAGCAAGGTGGGGCGGAAAGTGCGCACGGTTGGGTTCATTTGAAGAGAATTTTGGAAGGAACCGCGCGCTGAGCCGCCCCACATGAGAACGCTATCGGGACGGGTCCCCGCCGCGCACGTGGATTTTGACGCCCCGTTGCGACGCCCTGTGCCGGGCTCCTACCCGGCCTGCGCCGACGGCTTCGGCAGGCCCAGCAGCCGGTCCTTCAGCGCTGGGAACTGCTGGCGGGTCTTCGCCACCTTCGCCGGGTCGATGTCGACCGTCAGGACTTCCTCTTCCGTGCCCGCCTCGGCCAGCACCTCACCCCAGGGGTCCACGACGATGCTGTGGCCCGACTGCTCGACCCCGGCGTGCGTGCCCGCGGTGGCGCAGGCCAGCACGTACGCCTGGTTCTCCACGGCGCGGGCCTGGGCGAGCAGCGTCCAGTGCGCGCGGCGGCGGGCCGGCCAGCCCGCGGGGACGACGAACAGCTCGGCGCCCGCGTCGACAAGGCCCCGGAACAGCTCGGGAAAGCGCAGGTCGTAGCAGGTGGCGAGACCCAGCGTCAGGCCGGACAGCTCGAAGGTGACGAGTTCGTCCCCCGCGCCCATCAGCGTCGCCTCGCCCTTGTCGAAGCCGAAGCGGTGGATCTTCCGGTACGTACGGGCGAGTGCGCCGGAGGGGGAGATGATCAGCGAGGTGTTGTAGAGGACGCCGTCGGGCGCGCCCTCGACCACCGACCCCGCGTGCAGCCAGACCCCGGCGTCGCTCGCCGCCTCCGACATCGCTTCGAACGTCGGTCCTTCGACCGGTTCGGCCGCCGCGGCGAAGGATTCGTAAGCGAACGCGCCCACCGGCCACAGTTCCGGGAGTACCACCAGGTCAGCGCCGCGCTGCTCGCGTACGAGCGCTGCCGCGCGCCGCCTGCGCGCGTGGGCCGTTTCGTCCGGGTCTACTGCGATCTGGATGAGCGAGGCGCGCACACTACCACCGTCCTGGCATTCGAGCCGTCAACACGGGCCTACGATCGTCACACGAAAGCACTGCCGGGGTGCCACCGGGCAGCGTAACTTAGGCTGCCGAACCTCCCACGCAGCCCGCAGCCAGCCAGCCACCCAGCAAGCCAGCCCGCGTACCGCAGAACCGCCGAGGGGTCCCGTGACCGTCCATCCCAGCCTTCAAACCTACGTCGATGCATGGACCCACTCAGTCGAAGCGATAACCGAGTTGGTACAGCCACTCGGCGAGGGCGAGTGGAACCGGCGCACGCCGTGCCCCGGCTGGTCGGTCCGCGACATCATCTCCCATGTCATCGGCATGGAGTGCGAGATGCTCGGGGACCCGCGGCCGATCCACACCCTGCCGCGTGATCTTTACCATGTGAAGAGCGAGATCTCCCGCTACATGGAGATGCAGGTCGATGTGCGCCGGCACCACACGGCTCCGGAGATGACCTCCGAGCTGGAGTACACGGTCATCCGCCGCAACCGCCAGCTCCGCAACGAGACCCGCCGGCCCGACACGATGGTCCGCGCCCCGCTCGGCACGGAGCAGACCCTCGAAACCGCCATGCGCGACCGGGCGTTCGACATCTGGGTGCACGAACAGGACCTGCGGACGGCGCTGGACAAGCCGGGGAACCTCGACTCGCCCGGTGCGCTGGTCGCGCGTGACGCGCTGCTGGCAGCGCTGCCGAAGGTGGTCGCCAAGGACGCGGGCGCGCCGCCGAGTTCGGCCGTCGTCCTCGACGTGCACGGCCCGGTGGAGTTCCTCCGGACGATCCGGGTGGACGCGGAGGGGCGCGGGACGATCGACGGCGCGCCCTCGCTCGGCCCCGCCGTGACGCTGGCGATGGACTGGGAGACGTACTTCCGGCTGGCCTGCGGCCGGGTCCGGCTCGCCTCGGTGGTGGACCGGGTCAAGATCGACGGCGACTACGACCTGGCAGAGGCGATCCTGCGGGAGTTCGCGGTAACGCGCTGATCCGCACGCGACCCCGTCAGGCGTCTTACGCGGGCACAGCACGGCCTCACGCCGGCACGTGCACGGCCTCCACCCGGCTGGCCACGAGCCGCTCCCGCTCCCTTCGTACCGCACGCGCCCGCAGCCGCAGGATCTGGGTGATCCCGACCGCTTCGAGCACGAAGATGGACGAGAAGGCGATCCGGTAGTTGCCGCCGGTCGCGTCCAGCAGGACGCCGACCGCGAGCAGCGTCGTCATCGAGGCCACGAAACCGCCCATGTTGACGATTCCCGAGGCCGTGCCCTGACGCTCGGGGGGGTTCGCGGGGCGGGCGAAGTCGAAGCCGACCATGGAGGCGGGTCCGCAGGCGCCGAGCGCCGCGCACAGGACGATCAGCAGCCACATCGGCGCATGCCCGGCACTGTCGCCGGGATACGTGAGGGTGACGGCCCAGAGCAGTGTCGTCGTCCCGACCGTACCGAGCACCAGCGGCAGCCGCGCCGCGTGGTGCCGGCCGATGATCTGCCCGTAGACGAGCCCGATCACCATGTTGGACAGCACGATCAGCGTGAGCAGTTCGCCCGCCGTCGACCGGGTCAGGCCCTGCGCCTCGACCAGGAACGGCAGCCCCCACAGCAGCAGGAAGAACATCGCGGGGAAGCCGGTGGTGAAGTGCACCCACAGCCCGAGCCGGGTGCCGGGCTCCCGCCAGACGGCGGCGATCTGCTTGCGTACGTACGCGATGCCCGCGTGTTCGGCGGGCGGCGGCTCGTACCCCTCGGGGTGGTCCTTCAGGAACAGCAGCAGCAATACGAGGACGACGACGCCGGCCATGGCGCTGCCCGCGAACGTCGCCGTCCAGCCGAGGCTGTGCAGGGTGCGCGCGATGACCAGGGTCGAGACGAGGTTGCCCGCCATCCCGAACAGCGCGGCGACCTGCGTGATCAGCGGCCCGCGCCGGGCGGGGAACCAGCGGGCGCCCAGCCGCAGGACGCTGATGAACGTCATCGCGTCGCCGCAGCCGAGCAGGGCGCGCGCGGCCAGCGCGGCGCCGTACGAGGGGGCGAGGGCGAAGCCCAACTGGCCGACGGTGAAGAGGACGACGCCGAGCGTCAGCACCTTCTTCGTACCGAGCCGGTCAACCAGCAGCCCCACGGGTATCTGCATGCCGGCGTAGACGAGCAGTTGCAGGATGGAGAAGGTGGAGAGCGCGGACGCGTCGATGTGGAAGCGGTCGGCGGCGTCCAGTCCCGCGACGCCCAGGCTGGTACGGAAGATGACGGCGACGAAGTAGACGGCGATGCCGATGCCCCACACCCAGGCGGCGCGCCGGCCGCCGGGCGGATCGCCGGGCAGGGCCAGAGAGCCGCCGGCACTGCTCCCGCCGCCCGCACTACTCCCGCTGCCCGCACCGCTCCCGCCGCCGGCACTGCTCCCGCTGCCCGCACTACTCCCGCTGCCGGCGCTGCTCCCGCCGGCCGCGCTGCTGCTCCCGCTCACGGCACGTCCCCCCTGACCAGCACCTTGACCCGGCCGACATGGCGGCGCACGCACTGCGCGGCGCCTTCGACGTCACCGGCCCTGATCGCCTCGAACAGCTCGGTGTGCTCGGCGAGGTTCTTGGCGACGCGGTCGGGGTGCGCCTCGATGATGGCGCGGCCCATCCGCAACTGCCGGTCCCTGAGCTGGTCGTAGAGCTTCGACAGGATCTGGTTGCCGGCGTGCCGGACGATCTCGGCGTGGAAGCACCGGTCGCTGACGGACACGGCGGTGAGATCGCCCGAAGCGGCGTGCAGCCGCTGCTCGTCGAGCAGTTCGGCCAGCCGCTCGATCAGCCGCGCCGACGCGGGCACGGCCTTGCGTACGGCGAACTCCTCGACCAGCAGGCGCGTCTCGACGACATCGGCGATCTCCTGCGCGGAGACGGCGAGGACGAGCGCACCCTTCTTCGGGTAGAGCTTGATCAGCCCTTCGACCTCCAGCTTGAGCAGCGCCTCACGTACGGGGGTGCGGGACACCCCGACGGCCTCGGCCAACTCCCCCTCGGTGAGGAGGGTGCCGCCTTCGTAGCTGCGGTCGAGCACGGCCCCTTTGATGTGGCTGTAGACGCGCTCGGCTGCGGGGGGTCGCTTGACGGGCTGGTTCAGCATGCGCACAGCTTAGATACAACAGAGGTGCATCAGCGCCGCCCGTCCGGGATGTGGACCGGCGGGGGAGGCGGTGGAATGCGGGAGCGGGACGACGACGTTCGCGGAACGACCAACAACCTTAAAAATGAACGATGACGGAGGCAGCGATGTCGGGGGCAGTGATAGTAGGAGCGGGCCCGGGGATCGGCGCGTCGGTGGCGCGCCGCTTCGGACGGGAGGGGCTGCCGGTCGTACTGGTGGCCCGTACGGAGAAGTCGCTGCGCGCGGCGGCCGACGCCGTGGCCCCCACGGGCGCGGAGGTGCTGGCCCTGTCGGCGGACGTCACCGACGAGGACGCGCTGCGGGCCGCCTTGGACGCCGCGTCGGAGGCGTTCGGCGTGCCGGACGCCGTCATCTACAACGCGGCGGTCATCCGCCCGGACGCCCCCGGCGACCTGTCGGCGCGCGGCCAGTTGGACGCCTGGGCGGTCAACGTGGTCGGCGCGCTGACCACGGCGGCGCGGGTGGCGCCCGCGATGGCGCGGCGCGGCAGCGGCTCGTTCCTCGTGACGGGCGGCATGCCGGAGCCGAAGGCGCAGTACGTGAGCCTCTCGCTCGGCAAGGCGGGCGTCCGGACCCTGGTGGAACTGCTCGACCTCCAGTACGGCCCGTCGGGCGTGCACGCCGCCTCGGTGACGGTGGCCGGCGCCGTCGCGCCCGGCACGGACTTCGACCCGGACGACATCGCCGAGCACTACTGGCGGCTGCACACCCAGCCGCGTACGGCCTGGCAGCGGGAGATCGTCCATACGGGCCGCTGACCGCGTTATCGGCTGGACAACGGCGGCCCGCGTCTCTCAGAGTGACGCGCATGTCATCTCTGCTCCACCACATCGTGATCGACTCCTCCGACCCCTACACCCTGGCCCGCTTCTGGGCCGAAGCCCTCGACGGCTCCCTGGCGGACGACGACTTCGCCGGGGACCCGGAGGCGACGGTCACCGCGGAAGGCGCGAGCCTGCTGTTCGTCACCGTCCCGGACGCGAAGGAGACGAAGAACAGGATCCACCTGGACATCCAGCCCCAGGACCGCACCCGCGACGAGGAAGCCGACCGCCTCTACACTCTCGGCGCCACCCTCTCCGCCGACCACCGCCGCCCGGACGGCTCGGGCTGGCTGACCTTGACGGACCCGGAGGGCAACGAATTCTGCGTGGTCCGCAGCGCGAAGGAACGCGCGTCCTGAGGGCGTTGCCCGTCACGCGCCGTCACTCGCCCGAATGAAAATCCGCTCTTCCGCTGGCATATGCCGTTTGCGTCCCTTTACGTTCCGCGGTGGAGGTGGTTCGCATGAACGAACTCAACTGCCCGCCGTCGGATGCGGCTGCACAGCAAGAGGCGATCAACGTCGGGGACTTCGTCCACGGGGCGACGGGAGTACGGATACGCAGGCTCACGATGCCGGACGGAAGCCACTGGTTCCCGGCGGTGGACGTGTGCCGGAACCTGGGCTACAGCAACTCTCGGAAGGCTCTCGGCGATCACGTTTCCCGTGCGCACCGAGACACGCTCGAGAGCGTAACTGGGGGTTACGGTCTCAACATTCCCGCAGGTAGAGAGTGGCGCCGAGACCTGACCCTTATCGATCTCCGCGGCTTGATCTCGCTTGTCAACGGATCCTCGAAGCCCTCGTGCCGGCCGTTCAAGGAGTGGGTCTCGGAAGTTATCCACAGCATCCAGCGAGACGGTTCGTACACTCTCGCCGCAGCAGAAGCGCCACCGGTCGAACCCGCGTCGCCGGTGGCTTACGCCATGCCGGCGGAGGTCGCCGACGTGATCGTGCGGCTGGAGGAGCGGAACCTCCGGCTGGACGAGGAATTCGCATCTGTACAGCGCGAATCGCTCGCGGCGCAGCACGCGTCCGTTCGAGCCCTGGAACGCATCGCCGACCGCCTGGACTCGCTGTGTGCGGGTCGCACGGCACCAGCCGCAGAGCCTCACGTCCCGTCACGTCCCACCGCTGAAGCGCTCCTGGCCGACTGGAAGTCGCGGATGTCCGTCACCGAGGACGTCTGGGCCGTGGCTGTGACCATCGCTCCCGTGCTGGCCGAGCGGGGCGAGTTGCGGCAGCCGCTCGAATCGATCGCCGTCCGCACGGGTTTGCCGGTCCGGCGCGTCAACGAGTGCTTGCGGTTCATGCGTAAGCACGCCTGCATCCGCGCCCAGGGCGGGGCGGACGACGGGTCACCGGTGTATGTGCTGAACGTGCCCTGAGACGGTGCTGGTGCGACGGGCGAGGTACGCGTCTACGGGACCACCAACTCTCGCGACACTCTCAACTATCGCGCCCCCGGTGCCCACCGAGGCGTGCTTGAGACCATAACTGGACGTTATGGTCTCGATATTCCCGCAGGTAGAGAGTGGCGCCGAGAGCTGCCTCAGTCGCGCTGCGCGTCGACCAAGGTGTTGCCCGCTTCGGTTCGGTAGTACAGCACCGAGCGGCCCGCGCGGCGGCGGTGGATCAGGTGGGCGGTCAGGAGGATCTTCAGGTGGCGGCCGATCGTGCCTAGGGACTGGCCGGTCAGGGCTACGAGTTGTGTCGTGCTCTTCGGGGTGTCCAGCAGGACGAGGACGGTGGCGCGTACGGGACCCAGCAGGGCGCCCAGGGCCTCGGGGACCGGCGCCGACGCCGGTTCGGCCAGGGGTCCGGCGCAGGGGTAGACCGCCGCGTAGCGGTGCGGTTCGTCCCAGGAGACCCAGCCGGTGCGTGGTGTGACCGGGACGAACAGGAGCTGGGCGCCGGAGATTTCGCGGGGCGGGTGGTCGTGCGCGTTGATCTGGAGCCGGCTCTCGCCGAGCCAGCGCATCCCGGGGCGGAGCATGTCCAGGGCCGCCGCCCAGCCGCCCCTGCCGAGCTGTTCGGTCCGCGCGACGACGTCGGCCTCGATGACGCGTCGGCGGCGCGGCCACTCCGGCAGCACCGTCTCCGTCCACACCCACTCCAGCAACTCGGCTGCCAGGCGCGGCAGATCGTCCCTGTCGAGTTCGGCGGGGAGCGGTCCGCCGCCCAGCGAGACGGCCAGGTGGGCGCGGGCCGCCGCCGGGGGTGTCCGGCGGATGGACGCCAGCTCCTGCTCGAAGGACTGGCCGCCGTCACCGGCGGGGGTGGGCGTGAGGAAGTCTGCGTTCCAGGAACGGCACAGACCGATCCGTACGAGCAGCGCAGCGGCCGGGTCGCCGGCCAGCCGTTCGCGGTAGGCGGGGCGGTACGTGTCGAGCCAGGCGCGCTCGCCGGGGTGCGCGGCCGTCCCGCGCTCCAGGGTCTTCAGGCTCGCCGTGGCCTCGGCCAGCGGGGACACCACGAATCTGCCGCCCGCGAGCGTGTCCGCGTTGACCAGCCACCAGCCCATCGTTTCGCCTCCACGCGAAACTCTAACGGTCGGCGGAACGGCCGCCGGAGACTCCGGTCCATGCGCACCTACCGCGAGGTCTTCCGGACACCGGAGTTCACGCCCTTCTTCCTGACCTCCTCCGTCCAGGTGGCGGCCCAGACCGTGAGCGGCCTCGCCCTCGGCACGCTGATCTACGGGGCGACCGGGTCGCCGCTGCTGTCCGCGCTGGCCATGTTCGGCCCGTCGCTCGCCCAACTGCTCGGCGCCACCACGCTCCTGTCCGCGGCCGACCGGCTGCCGCCGCGCGCCGCGACCGTCGGCCTCGCGCTGCTCTTCGGGCTCGGCACGGCGGCACAGGCCGTCCCCGGGCTGCCCGTGTGGGCGGCGTTCGCGGTCCTGCTGGCGCAGGGGCTGCTGGCGTCGGTCGGCGGCGGGGTGCGGTACGGGCTGCTCAACGAGATCCTCAGCAAGGAGGGCTATCTGCTGGGCCGTTCGGTGCTCAACATGTCGGCGGGCACCATGCAGATCTGCGGATACGCCACCGGCGCCCTGCTCGTCACCGCCCTGTCGCCGCGCGGCACGCTGCTCGCCGGCGCGGGCCTGTACCTCGCCGCCGCGCTGGTCGCCAGGCTCGGCCTCGCCGCCCGGCCGCCGCGCGCCGCGGGACGCCCGTCCGTCACCGAGACCTGGCGGACGAACGCGCTGCTGTGGTCCGACCGCCCGCGCCGGTACGTGTATCTCGCGCTCTGGGTGCCCAACGGGCTGATCGTCGGCTGCGAATCCCTGTACGTCCCTTACGCGCCCCGGCACGCCGGCCTCCTCTTCGCCAGCGCCGCGCTCGGCATGCTCGCGGGGGACACGCTGACCGGCCGGTTCATCACCCCGCTGTGGCGCACCCGGCTCGGCCCGCCGCTGCGGCTGCTGCTCGCCGCCCCGTACCTGGTCTTCGCGCTGCACCCGGCGCTGCCCGTCGCGGTCGCCGCCGTCGTCCTGGCCTCGGTCGGCTACTCGGCGAGCCTGCTGCTCCAGGAGCGCCTGATGGCCCTGACGCCGCACGAGTTGAGCGGCCACGCCCTGGGGCTCAGCTCCTCAGGGATGCTCGCCATGCAGGGCGTGGGCGCGGCGCTCGGCGGCGGCCTGGCCCAACTCACCTCCCCGGCGGCTGCGATGACCGCCATGGCCGCGGTCTCCGTGGCCGTCACCTTGTCCTTGGCGCCGGGACTGCGGCCGGGGAAGGCCGCCGCGTATGCCTAGGATTGCGGACACACCTCATACGACGGATCGCACGGCATCGGAGGACGGGTGGCCGTTCAGCGGATCACGACCCGCAATGCCCGTTTCCAGCAATGGCACGCGCTGCTCGGCAACCGCAACAAGCGCAAGCGCCAGAACGAGTTCCTGGTCCAGGGCGTACGGCCGATCACGCTGGCCGTCGAGCACGGCTGGACCGTACGGGCCCTGCTGTACGACGCGAGCCGCCCGCTGTCCCGCTGGGCGGAGGATCTGCTGCGCGGCATCAGCACCGAACGCGTCGCGATGGCGCCCGAGTTGCTGGCCGAGCTGAGCGAGCGTACGGACGGGGCGCCGGAGGTCTTGGCCGTCGTCGAGATGCGCCCGGACGACCTGGCGCGCATCCCCGTGCACGACACCTTCCTCGGTGTCCTCTTCGACCGCCCGACCCAGCCGGGCAACATCGGCTCCATCGTCCGCTCGGCGGACGCCTTCGGCGCGGACGGCCTGATCGTCACGGGCCACGCGGCGGACGTCTACGACCCCAAGTCCGTCCGCGCCACGACGGGTTCACTCTTCGCCCTGCCGGTGGTCCGCACGCCCTCGCACCACGAGGTGACGGACTGGCTGGCGAAGGAGCGGGCCCGCGGCAACCCCGTCACCGTGGTCGGCACGGACGAGAACGGCGAGGCGGAGGCGTCGGCCTTCGACCTGACCCAGCCGGTCCTGCTGCTGATCGGCAACGAGACGACGGGCCTGGCGGCGGCCTGGCGCGAGCTGTGCGACCACACGGTGCACATCCCGATGACGGGCTCGGCCAGCTCCCTCAACGCGTCGAACGCGGCAACGGTCCTGCTGTACGAAGCATCCCGCCAACGCCGTTCCTGAGCGGGACGCGTCGAGCAGGACGCTTCGTACAGCGGTCGCGGGTCAGCTCGCCTTGCGCGGCTCTTCCTCTTCCTCTTCGTCCTCCCACTCCGTGTCGTCGTCCGCGTCCTCGGCCTCCGGGGCCTCGTCCGCCTCCGGGTCCTCTTCTTCGTCCTCTTCGTCCTCGTCCTCGTACTCGCCGTCGTCGTCCTGCTCTTCTTCTTCGGCTTCGAGCGCTTCCTCGTGCGTGACGACGACCTCGCCGTCGCGGATCTCGCCGCGCCAGCCCTCCGGTTCCTCGTCCGTGAGCGTGACGTAGCGCTGGAAGTTCTTGAAGTCCAGGCGCAGGCGCCTGCCTTGGGCGCGCCACAGGTTGCCCGTCTTCTCGAAGAATCCGGCCGGGTAGTACTCGACCACCAGCACGATGCGGGTCAGGGACGGGGTCAGTTCGTGGAAGGTGACGGCGCCCTTGGTCGTGCCCTTGGCGCCCTCCGACTTCCAGATGATCCGGTCGTCCGGCACCTGTTCCTCGACCGTGGCGGTGAAACTGCGGCTCGAAGGGCCGACCTTGGCCTTCCACTCGGAGGTCACGTCGTCGTTCTTCGAGACGGTCTGCACACCCTTGGTGAAGCTGCCGAACTGCTCGTATTCGGTCCAACTGTCGTAGGCGATACGCAGCGGGACGCCGACGTCCAGGGTCTCGATCATGCTCGTCACCTTGACGTCGCCCGCCTTCCGGTCGCTGTCGCCCCTTCCGACCGCGCCCTTGGCCTTGTCCACGACGTTGTCCTTCACGCCCTTCGCCTTGTCGGCCGCGAACGCCTTCACCGGGCCGCCGATCGCTGGCAACTTCCCGCCGTTCTCGGCGACATCGGTGAGTTGCGTGGTGACACCCGCCACCTTGTCGCCGGCCTTCTCGGCCAGCTTGCCGACCTGGGAGCCGACGTACTTCGTGAGTTCCTGGCGCAACAGGAGGAGAGTTGAGCTTGCCATGGCGAGCTACCTCCGTCGGTTGGAGCGCTGTTGCGCAGGAGCCTTCTTGGCGGCCTTCTTCGGCGCCGCAACCGACTTCTTCGCGGGAGCCGCCTTCTTGGCGGGTGCCTTCTTCGCCGCCTTCTTCGGCGGCGCCGACTTCCGCGCGGGGGCGGGCTTCGCGGGCTGGCGCCTGCGGCGCCTCGGCGGCGGGGGCTCTTCCTCGGGCTCCTCTTCCGCTTCGTCCTCCGCCTCGTCCCCTTCGTCCCCCTCCTCCTCGTCGTCCTCTTCTTCGTCTTCCTCTTCGTTCTCGTACTCGCCGTCGTCCTCGGAATCCTCCGAGTCCTCCGCGTCATCGGCGGCCTCGTCCTGCTGCGCGCCGTCGTCGTCGTCTTCGTTCTCGTTCTCGTCCTCGTTCTCGTCCTCGTTCTCGTCGGCTCCGCCGCCAACTCCCGGCACCCGGCTGCTGATCGCGTCCGAGATGGAGCCGACCCCACGGCCAGCGACGGCCGAGACCGCCTGACGTGCCGCGTCGAGGCCCTCGGTCTTTATCTGCTCCTGCAACTCGGCCACCTGCGGTACCTCACCAAGCCGCCGGACACCTTCCGTGACCAGTTGCCGTGGATCGAGACCGAGGCCCCTGCCGAGCAGAAGCGTCATCGTGGTGATGGCGAGCCGGCCCTTCTTCGTCCGGCCCAGTACGTAGCCGCCGGCCACCGCCGCGGCGAGCGAGACTTTGGTTTCCTGATCCATAAGTGCGGCACCTGCCCTGCTGATCGCTGTGCTTCGGCTCGCGGTCTCCTGTCCCACTGTGCGCGGCATGGCGCAATGTCGCCATTCGGGTGAATGCCCCTAAAACGTGACAGTATGAACAAACCGCACTTAAAGCGTACTGCCGAGGAGGCACTCGTATGCGCGAGGACGCAGAGAACACCGACGAGCCCTACGAGGAGGAGGAGTTCGACGCCGAGATCGCCGACGAAGCCGACGACGAGGCCGAGGACGCCGAGGAGCCCGAAGAAGCCGAAGAGGCCGAGGACGCTTACGAGGGCGAGGACACGTTCGAGGGCGAAGGTGAGCTTGTCGAGGACGACATGGCCGAGGACGGCGCCACCCAAGGCGCTCCCGATGTGTTCCTCGACGTCCCCACGCTCCACGTCGACGAGATCAACCTTGAGGTCGAGGACCTGCGGGCCCGGGTCACCCTCCAGGCCGAAGTGCTCGACCTGCTCAAGCTGAATGTCGGCGCCGACGTGGATCTCGGCCGGGTGCAGCTCACGGTCAAGGGCGTCGACGCCCAGGCGCAGCTCAAGGTGCGCCTGCATCATGTCGCGGTGATCGTCAATCGCGTGCTGACCACGATCGACCGCAATCCCCAGATCCTGGAGCAGCTCACCCGCGGGGTCGGATCGGCGGTCGAGGAGATCGGCAGCGGCACCCGGCAGGCCGTGGGAGAACTGGGCCATGGCGCGGGCGCCGCTGTCGAGGACGTCGGGCAGGGCGCGGGAGGCGCCGTCCAGGACGTCGGCCGCGGGGCCGGCGAGGCCGTGCAGGACGTCGGCAAGGGCGCGGGGGGCGCGGTCGAAGGCGTCGGCAAGGGGGCCGGCGAGGCGGTGCAGGGCGTCGGCAAGGGCGCGGGGAAGGCGGTCGAAGGCGTCGGCGAGGAAGCCGGCGAAGCGGTCGGCAAGGCGGGGGATGCCGCCGGGGACGTCGCGGGAAAGGCGTCGGACACGGTCGGGGACGCCGCCGAAACCGTCGAAGACACGGCTGAGCAGGCGACGGATCAGGCCACCGACACCGCCGAGCAGGCCACCGACCAGGCCACCGAGGCCGCGGGTGCGGCCGGCGAGTCCGCAGACGCGGCGACCGACGGCGTACGCAAGACAGCGGCGCGTACCGGCGAGCGGTCCGGCGAGATCGCCGGTACGGCGAAGGCGCGGCGACGCAAGCCGTCGGCCGGGACAGCGACGAAGCGCACCCACCGCCGGGAAGAGGGCGAAGGCGCTAGCGCGGCCCCGCGCCGCCGTCCCGTGCGGCGCGAGCGCCACTGACACCCGCCCGGCAGCGCGGAAGCCCCCGCTCCGACCGCTACGTACGGTCGGTACGGGGGCTTCGTCGCGCCGCGGCGGGGATCAGCCCCAGGTGATCAGGCGCTTCGGCTGCTCCAGGACCGCCGCGATGTCCGCGAGCACCTTCGACCCCAACTCGCCGTCGACCAGCCGGTGGTCGAAGGAGAGCGCCAGCGTGGTGACCTGACGGGGCTTCACCTTGCCCTTGTGGACCCAGGGTTGGGGCTTGATCGCGCCAACTGCCAGGATCGCGGACTCGCCGGGGTTGAGGATCGGCGTGCCCGTGTCGACGCCGAAGACGCCGACGTTGGTGATGGTGACCGTACCGCCCTGCATGGCGCCGGGTGTGGTACGTCCCTCCCGGGCCGTGGACACCAGTTCGCCCAGGGACTGGGCGAGTTGGGGCAGGGTCTTGTCGTGCGCGTCCTTGATGTTGGGGACGAGCAGACCGCGCGGCGTGGCCGCCGCGATGCCCAGGTTGACGTAGTGCTTGAGCACGATCTCCTGGTTGGCCTCGTCCCACGACGCGTTGACGTCCGGATGGCGCTTGATGGCCACCAGGAACGCCTTGGCCACGAGCAGCAGCGGATTGACCCGCAGACCCGCCATGTCCTTGTCGGACTTCAGCTCGTCGACGAGCTTCATCGTGCGGGTCACGTCGACGGTGATGAACTCGGTGACGTGCGGCGCGCTGAACGCGCTGCCCACCATCGCCGCCGCCGTGGCCTTGCGTACGCCCTTGACCGGCACCCGGGTCTCCCGGGCACCCGGCAGGACAGCCGGCGCCGGTTCAGCCGCGACAGGGGCAGCGGAGACAGCGGGCGCGGCGGCGGTCACCGGCGCAGGAGCCGCCGTCGCCGCGCGGATGTCGTCGCGGGTGATGATCCCGTCCGGGCCCGTCGGGGTGATCGTCGCCAGATCGACGCCGAGGTCCTTCGCCAGCTTGCGCACGGGCGGCTTCGCCAGCGGACGCCCGGCCGAAACGGGAGCCGCCGGGGCAGGCGCGACCGGCTCCGCCACGGCGGGTGCCACCGGCGCCGCGTGCCCGTTCACCGCCGGTTCCTGCCCCTCGGGCCGGCCCCTGCGCGGCCGGCGCTTCGTCGACGCCTCCGCCACCCCGTAACCGACCAGAACCGGGGTCCTGGTGGCGGCAGCGGGCGCGGCGGGCGCGGGTTCCGGCTCAGCGGCGGGAGCGGCGGGAGCGGCGGGAGCGGCGGGAGCAGGCGCCTCGTCCGGCGTCCCCGGCGCCACGTCCACCGTGATGATCGAAGCGCCGACGTCGACGGTCGTGCCTTCCTCGTACCGCAGCGCGTGCACCACCCCGTCGTAGGGGATGGGCAGTTCGACGGCCGCCTTCGCCGTCTCGACCTCGCACACCACCTGGCCGTCGGTCACGGTGTCGCCCGGCTGTACGTACCACTTCAGGATCTCCGCCTCCGTGAGCCCCTCGCCCACGTCGGGCATCTTGAACTCTCGGAAGCGGGTCGAAGTGTCAGCAGTCATGGTCACGGCACTCCTCAGTACGCGAGCGAGCGGTCGACGGCGTCGAGCACCCGGTCCAGGCCCGGGAGGTACTCGTCCTCCAGGCGGGCCGGCGGGTACGGCGCGTGGAAGCCGCCGACCCGCAGGACCGGGGCCTCCAGATGGTAGAAACACCGCTCGGTGATCCGGGCGGCGATCTCCGCGCCCGAACCGTAGAAGACGGGCGCCTCGTGCACCACGACCAGCCGGCGGGTCTTCTCGACCGACGTCTGGATGGTGTCGAAGTCGATCGGGGACATCGACCGCAGGTCGACGACCTCCAGCGACCTGCCTTCCTCGGCCGCCGCTGCCGCCGCCTCCAGGCAGACCTTCACCATCGGACCGTAGGCGGCCAGCGTGAGGTCGGTGCCGGTCTGCGCGACGCGCGCCTTGTGCAGCGGGCCAGGGATGGCCTCGGTGTCGACCTCGCCCTTGTCCCAGTAGCGCCGCTTCGGCTCGAAGAAGATCACCGGGTCGTCGCTCTGGATGGCCTGCTGCATCATCCAGTACGCGTCGGCGGGGGTGGAGGGCGAGACGATCTTCAACCCGGCCACATGCGCGAACAGCGCCTCGGGCGACTCGCTGTGGTGCTCGACGGCGCCGATGCCGCCGCCGTACGGGATGCGGATGACGACCGGCATCTTGATCTTGCCGAGCGCGCGGGCGTGCATCTTGGCGAGCTGCGTGACGATCTGGTCGTACGCGGGGAAGACGAAGCCGTCGAACTGGATCTCGGCCACCGGGCGGTAGCCGCGCAGCGCGAGGCCGATCGCCGTGCCGATGATGCCGGACTCGGCGAGCGGGGTGTCGATGACCCGGTCCTCGCCGAAGTCCTTCAGCAGCCCGTCGGTGACCCGGAAGACGCCGCCGAGCTTGCCGACGTCCTCACCCATGATCAGGACCTTGGGGTCGGTGTCGAGCGCGTGCCGCAGCGACTCGTTGATCGCCTTCGCGATGGGAAGCTTCTGGATCGTCATGGCTACTTGCCCTCCCCCGCGTCCTCGAACGACGCCTGGTAGGCGGCGAACTGGGCCCGCTCCTCGTCCACGAGCGAGTGCCCGTCCGCGTACACATGATCGAAGATCGCCAGATGCTCGGGGTCCGGCATCTGCCGCACCGCGTCGCGCACCCGCTTGCCGAGCGTCTCGCTCTCCTCCTCCAGCGCGGCGAAGAACGCCTCGTCGGCGTCGCCCGTCCGCTCCAGATACCTGCGCAGCCGCAGGATCGGGTCCTTGGCCTGCCAGGACTCCGTCTCCTCGTCCGCGCGGTACTTCGTCGGGTCGTCGGAGGTGGTGTGCGCGCCCATCCGGTACGTGAACGCCTCGACCAGCGTCGGGCCCTCGCCGTTGCGGGCCCGCTCCAGCGCCCAGCGGGTCACCGCGAGGCAGGCCAGGACGTCGTTGCCGTCGACCCGTACGCCGGGGAAGCCGAAGCCCTGCGCGCGCTGGTAGAGCGGCACCCGGGTCTGCTTCTCCGTACGCTCGGAGATCGCCCACTGGTTGTTCTGGCAGAAGAAGACCACGGGCGCGTTGTAGACGGCGCCGAAGGTGAACGACTCGGCCACGTCGCCCTGGCTGGACGCGCCGTCGCCGAAGTACGCGATCACGGCGGAGTCGGCGCCGTCCTTGGCGACGCCCATGGCGTAGCCGACGGCGTGCAGGGTCTGCGCGCCGATGACGATCGTGTACAGGTGGAAGTTGTTGCTGTTGGGGTCCCAGCCGCCGTGGTTCACGCCGCGGAACATGCCCAGCAGATTCGTCGGGTCGACCCCGCGGCACCAGGCGACCCCGTGCTCGCGGTAGGTCGGGAAGACGTAGTCGTCGTCGCGCAGGGCCCGTCCCGAGCCGATCTGGGCGGCCTCCTGGCCGAGCAGCGAGGCCCACAGGCCCAGCTCGCCCTGGCGCTGGAGCGCGGTGGCCTCCGCGTCGAAGCGCCTGGTCAGGACCATGTCCCGGTACAGGCCGCGGAGGGATTCGGGGGTCAGGTCGGCGACGTACCCCTCGTATTCGGGGTTCTCGACCCGCTCGCCCTCGGTGCTGAGGAGCTGGACGAGCTGGGGCTCGGTGCTCCCCTGCTGCGCCGGTGGCGTCTTCTTCGCTGCGGCGCTGCTACTGGTGCGCTTGGCGCCGCTGCTGCGGCGCGGTTTACGCGCGGCAGTGCTCTCCACGGTCACGTGCGTGCTCCTCCGTCTGTCCGGCTCCCGGGATCCGCCGGGTACCAGTGCGGTCGCTTGCTCCGTCGTGCGCACGGGGTGGGTGCGACCGGTCGGAACAGGCGTGACAGGTGCCCCGGCGAGCGCCTTGTCACAGGCACGTTACCCAGTGGGCCGCATTCCTGCGAAACCCCCTTTGACCTGCGATTTTGCTTGGATTTCCAAGTAAATCGAAAAAGTCGGGAACAACCACTGGTCACAGCCTTGCAGGCCGTCGGGACAACGGCACGTTATCCCGCCCGTCTGCGGCAGGGAAGGGGCGAGTGTGTGAGACTGCGAGAGTGGACGAAAAGGGAAAAATTACCGTATTCCTCCTGGATGATCACGAAGTGGTCCGGCGGGGCGTCTACGAGCTGCTGTCCGTGGAGGACGACATCGAGGTCGTCGGCGAGGCCGGCACGGCCGCCGACGCGCTCGTCCGGATTCCGGCGACGCGCCCGGACGTGGCCGTGCTGGACGTACGGCTGCCGGACGGCAGCGGGGTCGAGGTCTGCCGGGAGATCCGCTCGCAGAACGAGGACATCCACTGCCTGATGCTCACCTCCTTCGCCGACGACGAGGCGCTCTTCGACGCGATCATGGCCGGGGCCTCGGGTTACGTGCTCAAGGCGATCCGGGGCAGCGAGCTGCTGACGGCGGTACGCGACGTGGCGGCGGGCCGCTCGCTGCTCGACCCCGAGGCGACGGCACGGGTGCTGGAGCGGCTGCGGGACGGCAACAACCCGAAGACCAACGACAAGCTGTCGGGCCTGACCGACCAGGAGCGCAAGATCCTCGATCTGATCGGCGAGGGCATGACGAACCGGGCCATCGGCGAGCAGCTCCATCTGGCGGAGAAGACGATCAAGAACTACGTCTCCAGCCTGCTCTCCAAACTGGGCATGGAGCGGCGCTCCCAGGCGGCGGCCTATGTGGCCAGACTCCAGGCCGAACAGCGCTGAGCAGCAACGAGCCGCGCTGGAAAGGCCGGGCGGCACGCCGGGTCAGGGACCAACGTCCCGCATGATCCAGGGCCGTCTCCCCTGTTGACGGGCGTTTCGGTGACGGACAGTGGAGGACATGCCCACCGATGATGACCGCGCCCTCCAGCTCCTGACCAGCGTGCCCTTCGGACGCGTCACGACGAGCATGCGGGCCATGCCGTTCGTGGCGCCGGCCCGCCATTTCGTCGGCGCCGACTCGGTGGTGCTGCGCATGCACAAGGGGTTGGGCTACCACCGGGCGTGCGGCGGCAGCGTCGTCACGTACTCCGCCGACAACTTCGGCTCGGGCGAGCGGAACCTCTGGTCCGTCCAGTGCACGGGGACAGCCCAGCTCACCGCGCCGACACCGCGCGAGACCGCGCTCTTCGAGGCCGAGCCGGAGCCGCTCCAGGTCGACAGCGAGCCGTTCGAGGCGGTCTATCTGCGGCTGGTCCCGCAGTTCGTAACCGTACACACGCTCGATTACGCGGCAGAGCGACAGGTCCGACACGCAGCGTCAACTATCATCTGACGAGTGCCGCGCTCATCTGACACTCTGACTCCTCTGGCGTTATCCGCCCCGGCTCTGGCCTTACCGGCCCCCGCCCCGCCGCCCGAAGCACTGCCACCGCTCGGCGCGCTGCTCCGCCGCTACCCGGACGCCGGCGAGCCCGTCTCCTGCGTACCCGTCGCCCAGGGCCTGCTGAACCGCGGCTACCGGCTCGCCACGACCCGGGGTGCGTACTTCCTCAAGCACCACCTGGACGGCGACCAGGAGGCCATCACACGCCAGCACCGGGCCGTCCGGCGGCTCCAGACGCTCGGCGTGCCGGTCGCGCCGCCCGTCGAGAACGCGCGCGGCGAGACCGTCGCCGTCGTCGGCGGCCACTGCTACGCCCTGCACCCCTGGATCGAGGGCCGCCACCGCGACGGCGGCCAGCTCACCGCCTTCGCCTCGCGGCGGCTCGGCGGTCTGCTCGGGCTCGTCCACATCTGCCTGGAGCAGGTGATGGACGCGCGCCCCGCCGCACTCGCCGCCCTCGCGCACGACAGCGCCGACCCCGCCGACACGTTCACCCTCATCGACGAGCTGATCGGCCTGGCCCGAGGCCGCACCCGCCGCAACGCCTTCGACGAGCTGGCCCTGCACCGGCTCGCCGAGCGCCGCGCCCTGCTGGAGCGGTACGCGCACCACCGGCCGCCGCCGGGCGCCGAGCCGGCCGCCGGGTGGGTGCACGGCGACTTCCACCCGCTGAACGTGCTCTACCGGGGCGCCGAACCGGCCGCGATCGTCGACTGGGACCGGCTGGCCGTGCAACCGCGCGCCGAGGAGGCCGTACGGGCCGCCGCCATCTTCTTCGTCCTGCCGACGGGCGCGCTGGAGCTGGCGAAGGTACGGGCGTACGCGCGGGCGTACCGGGGGGCGTCAGGCGCGGACGGCGCCGAACTGGCCGCCGCGGTGCACCGGGTGTGGTGGGAGCGGCTCAACGACTTCTGGATATTGCGCTGGCGCTACCTGCGCGACGACCGCAGGGCGGACCCGCAGTTCGCGGCGGTGTCGGCGCTGGCGGTGTGGTGGACGCGGGAGTACGAGGCGGTACGGGAGGCGTTCGCGAACTGACCCGCGCCGCCGTCCGGCGGGGTACGGGTGTCTGGGTTGCGGTGGTCGCCGGGGGCCGTTCCGGGGTGGCGTCCTGCGCTGCACGATTTACGGCGCGTACTCGTCCCACACGCGGTGCACCCGGACATGCGCCGCAAATCACGCTTTACGCTCCGGACACCACCCCTGCACGACCCCCTTCAGCCCGCACGCACCCACAAGCCGCGCCCACGCGGACGTCGGGCTGGGACCCACCGGCGCGAGGGGGCCGGGGTCGCAGGAGGGGGGTGTCCGGACGTAAAGCGTAGGAGCGCTAGCGATCGAGCAGTCCGGACACCCCCCTCCGGAGGCCCCGGAACCCGGCACCAGCCGGACGCGGCGCAACCAAAACCCGCAACCGAAACCGCGCCTGCCGGACGGCGACACCGCCAGGCGACGGCGCAGCCGTCAGCCGCCCGTTACCTGGCCCACCGGGTCGCCGCCCGGGTCGCCGCCGTCACCCGCGCCGCCGTCGTCGCCGCCACCCGCATTCGTGCCCGGCGTGCCGCCCCCGTCGTCGCCTCCGCCGGTCGGCGGGTCGCTGACCGGCGGGCCCGAGGGATCGCCGTCCGTGCCGCCCGCGTCCGTACCGCCGTCCGCCGACCCGGTGTTCGAAGCCGACGGGTCGTCGGACGGCTTCGGCGAGTGGGACGGCGCCGGGGCCTCGGGGGCGCTCGGCGTGTAGTCCGGCTGGTCGTTATCGCCCGAGGTGTAGTCGGGGTCCGTCGACTGCTGGTCGCTCTCGTCGTCCGTGGGCGACGGCTCCGTGGTGTCCTGCGTCTGCGAGACGGACGCCGACTGCTTGTCCGAGGGGGGCTCCTTCGTACCGCTGTCACCCCCGATGCTCTGCACCGCGTACGCCGCGCCCGCCACGATCGCGACCAGCGCGAGCGCGACGAACAGCCACATCTTGTTCCGGCCGCCGCCACCGCCCCGGCCGCCGTCGTACGCGTACGCCCCGTCCTCCGGATTGACCGGCGGCAGGAGCGGGCGCTGCGCGGTGTCGCCGTGCGGCGGGTGGCCCAGCGCCGCCGTCGTCGCCGTACCGCCCATGGCGCCCGCGCCGGCGCCGCCGAGCGCGTCCACAGGGCCGGTGTTCCAGGTGCCGGTGTGGCCGCCCTGCTGCTGGAGCATCTGCAGGCCGTACTGGACGAGGCCGCGCATCTCCTCGGCGCTCTGGAACCGGTCGTCGGGCTCCTTCGCGAGGGAGCGCATCACCAGGCCGTCCAGCTCCGGCGGCGCCACGTCCGAGACCTCGGACGGCGGCACGGGCGCGTCCTGGACGTGCTGGTAGACGACGGAGAGCGGCGTCTCACCGATGAACGGCGGCCGCAGCGCGAGCAGTTCGTAGAGCAGGCAGCCCGTCGCGTACAGGTCGCTGCGGTGGTCGACGGCCTTGCCGAGCGCCTGCTCGGGGGAGAGGTACTGCGGCGTGCCCATGACCATGCCGGTCTGGGTCATCGTCGACTGCACGCCGTGCAGGGCGCGCGCGATGCCGAAGTCCATCACCTTGACGGCGCCGGCGTCCGTGATGATCACGTTCGCCGGCTTGATGTCGCGGTGCACGATGCCGTGCTGGTGCGAGTACGCCAGCGCCTCCAGCACCCCGGAGACGATGATCAGCGCCTGCTCGGGCGGCGGCGCCTCGGCGTTGACCAGCAGGTCGCGGATGGTGCGGCCCTCGACCAGCTCCATCACGATGTACGGGACGGTCTGGCCGCCCACGGTGTCCTCGCCGGAGTCGTAGACGGCGACCACCGCGTGGTGGTTGAGCCCGGCGACCGACTGGGCCTCGCGCGTGAAGCGGGCCTTGGAGACCGGGTCCTCGGCGAGATCGGAGCGGAGCAGCTTGACGGCGACGGTACGGCCGAGCCGTACGTCCTCGGCTGCGAACACCTCCGCCATGCCGCCGCGGCCCAGGCGGTGGGTCATCCGGTAGCGGCCGTCGCCGACCAGCCCGCCGACGCCCCAGGAGTCCGCCGCATCCGGCACGCCGCCGCCGCCTGCTTCGGGTTCGGGTGACATCAGTCCTCGCCGTCGTTTCTGTCCGCGTCTGTCGGCATGGGGATTCTGTCCACATGCGCGGACCGCGGTGTTATCGGTATGTCCCAAGGGTGCTATGCCACGTCACGCTACAGCCTTCCGGTGACACGCCGGTCCGGCACTGAGACCGGTCATCAAACCCGGTGCCGTGGCAGGCACGCAAATTCCTTGAGGTTCTTGTAACGCTTCCGAGACGCTTGCTGTGCGTACGGTCACGGAACGGGCACCTCGCTTGACGTCTGAGGGGCCTGCGGCAGACTTGCCCTGTAAATAGGGGGATCTTCGCGCATCGTCGCGGCCTAGGGGGAAGCACAGTCATGAGTCAGGACGGCGCACACGGCCGCTACGCGGGCGGTTCGGTCGCGGGCGGCCGGTACCAGCTTCGTGACCTGCTCGGCGAAGGCGGCATGGCGTCCGTATATCTGGCGTACGACTCGGCGCTCGACCGGCAGGTCGCGATCAAGACTCTGCATACGGAACTGGGCCGGGAGCAGTCGTTCCGCGAGCGGTTCCGGCGCGAGGCGCAGGCCGTGGCCAAACTGTCGCACCCCAACATCGTCTCGGTCTTCGACACTGGCGAGGACGCCCTCGGCGGTTCGCTGATGCCGTACATCGTCATGGAGTACGTGGAGGGCCAGCCGCTCGGCTCGGTCCTCCAGGCGGACATCGCCCAGTACGGCGCGATGCCGGCCGACAAGGCGCTCAAGGTGACGGCGGACGTGCTCGCCGCGCTGGAGACCAGCCACGAGATGGGTCTGGTCCACCGCGACATCAAGCCGGGCAATGTGATGATCACCAAGCGCGGCGTGGTCAAGGTGATGGACTTCGGCATCGCGCGCGCCATGCAGTCGGGTGTCACGTCGATGACGCAGACCGGCATGGTCGTCGGCACCCCGCAGTACCTGTCGCCCGAGCAGGCGCTGGGGCGCGGCGTGGACGCCCGCTCGGACCTGTACTCGGTCGGCATCATGCTCTTCCAGCTCCTCACGGGCCGGCTGCCGTTCGACGCGGACTCGCCGCTGGCGATCGCGTACGCGCATGTGCAGGAGGAGCCGGTCCCGCCGTCCAGCATCAACCGCTCGGTGACCCCGGCGATGGACGCACTCGTCGCGCGGGCGCTCAAGAAGAACCCGAACGAGCGCTTCCCGAGCGCGGAGGCGATGCGCGACGAGTGCGCGCGGGTGCTGCCCTCGGGGCATCAGACCGGTGCGCCGGTGATCATCCAGGGCGCTCCGACGAACAGCGGGGCCGGGGTCGGTTCCGCGGTCTTCCCGCCGGTCGACCAGTCGCTGCAGGCGCCGCCGCCGCAGAGCCTGCAGACGCCGTACCCGCAGCAGCCGGGCCCGTACGGTGCGCCGACACAGCAGCCCCTGCACCAGCAGCCGATGCACCAGCCGATGCAGGGCTACGGCTATCCGCAGTCCGCCGGCTACCAGGTGCCGCGGCAGACACCGCCGCCGTACTCGATGTCGCCGCACGCGACGGCCGCGGGCGGCGCGGGCGGTGGCGGGCGCAAGCGGAACATGCCGGTGATCGTCGGCTCGATCGTGGTCGCCCTGGTGGTGATCGGCGGCGCGGTCGCGCTGTCGATGCGGGCCGGCGGGGACGACGACACGAAGGCGTCCGACAAGACCGCGACTCCGGTCGCCGGGCATCTGGGTCCTGACCGCAGCCGCACGATCGACAGCGACAAGTGCAAGGACCCGATCGAGGACGGCAGCGACCCGACGAAGGTCGAGGCGCCTGACCTGCGGTACAAGGACCTGCTCTCGGTCAAGGCGTGCCTGCGGGCCGCCGGGTGGACCTGGAAGGACCCGCAGGACGTCGTCGACACCGCGCAGTACCCGCAGGACGCGGTGATCAAGCAGTACCCGTCGGCCGGCTCCCCCATGGACGCCAAGGGCACGGAGTTCGAGCTGACGATCTCGTCGGGCAACCCGGAGTAGCACGCCCGCGGCCCGAGCGGGGTGTCCGAGATGCCGGGTCTGTTATCGCATGTGACGCTGAGTCGGTGACTTCACGGCTTCGAATCAGCGCCCGCTGGGTGCCTGCCGCCGCCTCCTTGCTGCTCGCCGTGCCGCCCGCCGTCGCGTACGCCGACGCGTCGGCGCCCCCGTCCCCCGACGCCGGTGCCTCGCTGGCCGGGCGGCCCGCGGGGGAGGGCCGTGAGCGGCCCGGCAGGACGACGGGGCCCGAGGTCTCCCGCCCCGAGGACACCCCCTCGGCCCCTGCCTCGGCGCCGACCACGACGCCCCCCGCCACGCGGTCGGCCGCGCCCGTCGCACCGCTGCCCGATGTTCCGCTGCCCGACGCGGCCCGCCGGCCGGACCCGCAAGCGGTGGGGAAGTCGTCCGAACGGCCGGTGCCCGTGCTCACCCTGGGAGCCGGAATCACCCTGTTCGGCCTGGGTCTCGGCTTCCTCGGACTGCGGCTGCGGCGGCGCTGACGGCGCTCCGTCCCCCTTGAGTACTACCCGCACAGCTCCTTCTCAGGTCGCTTGCGGGCGACGACATACTCGGTATACATACTGAGTATGTCGATTCGCCACGGGCTACTCGCCCTGCTGGAACGCGGTCCGCGCTACGGCTCCCAGCTCCGTACGGAGTTCGAGAGCCGCACGGGTGCCACCTGGCCGCTCAACGTGGGCCAGGTCTACACGACCCTCAGCCGGCTCGAACGGGACGGGATGGTCGAGCAGGACGGGGAGGACGGGTCGGGGCACGCGCTGTACGCGATCACCGACCCCGGACGCGCGGAGCTGAACTCCTGGTTCCGCACCCCCGTCGACCGCAGCAACCCGCCGCGCGACGAACTGGCGATCAAGCTCGCCATGGCGGTGGGCGCGCCCGGTGTCGATATCCGGGAGGTCATCCAGTCGCAGCGCCACCACACCGTCCAGGCGATGCAGGACTACACCCGGCTCAAGGCCCGCGCGCTCGGGACCGAACCGGTCAACCGGGACGAGGTGGCCTGGCTGCTCGTGCTCGAACAGCTCATCTTCCAGACGGAGGCCGAGGCCAGGTGGCTCGACCACTGCGAAGCCCGGCTGGTCCGGCTCTCGATGCTGCCGCCCGACCAGGACACCGCGGCAGCGGCGGAGCCGGCCGCCCCGGTGACCGGGACGGCCGCCGTGACCGGGACGGCCGCCGGACAGCCGGCCGACCAGCGCTGATCCGGGACCGGCCCCGCGCACGGCGGCCGGTCCCGCAACCGACCTGAACGTCATTCGCACGCCACACGTACGCCCAGAGGGGGACCCCCTATGCCTGCCCAGTCACCACAGCCCCAGCAGCCACAACAGCCGCGTGAGCCACAGAGTCCGGCCGGCGCGCGCAGCGCCCAGCGCCCGGTGCTCCAGCTCCAGCAGCTCACCCGCGTCCACGGCAGCGGGGCCACCGAGGTGCACGCCCTGCGCGGCATCAACCTCGATGTCTTCCCCGGCGAACTCGTCGCCGTCATGGGCCCCTCGGGCTCCGGCAAGTCCACGCTGCTCACCATCGCCGGCGGACTCGACAGCCCCACATCGGGCCGGGTGATCGTCGAGGACACGGACATCACCACCGCCGGCCGCAAGGCGATAGCGGCGCTGCGCCGCCGCAGCATCGGCTATGTCTTCCAGGACTACAACCTCATCCCCGCCCTCACGGCGGCCGAGAACATCGCCCTGCCGCGCGAACTGGACGGCGTCTCCGCCCGCAAGAGCCGGGTCGAAGCGCTCGCCTCGCTCTCCGAGATGGGGCTCGAAGCCCTGGCTGACCGGTTCCCCGACGAGATGTCGGGCGGCCAGCAGCAGCGGGTGGCCATCGCCCGCGCCCTGGTCGGCGACCGCCGGCTGGTGCTCGCCGACGAGCCGACCGGCGCCCTGGACTCCGAGACCGGCGAATCGGTGCTCGCCCTGCTGCGCAACCGCTGCGACGCGGGCGCCGCCGGCATCCTCGTCACCCACGAACCGCGGTTCGCCGCCTGGGCGGACCGGGTGGTCTTCCTGCGGGACGGCGCCGTCGTCGACCAGACCGTCCGCAGCGAGGCGGATTCCCTGCTCACCAGCCAGGCGGCCCAGCGGTGATGACCGGTTACCACTCCTGGCGTGCCGCGATCCGGATCGCCAGGCGCGACGCCTGGCGCTTCAAGGGACGCAGCTTCCTCGTCCTCGCCATGATCGCGCTGCCCATCCTCGGGGTGAGCGCCGCCGATCTGACGATCCGCAGCGCCGACCTCTCCACCGAGCAGAATCTGCGGCGGGATATAGGTGCCGCCGACGCGCGCCTCATCGATCCCGAACTCGGCGGCACACCTCTGCTCCAGTCCCCGGACGGCAACCAGTACAGCCCGGTGGGCGACTTCGAGAACAAGCCGTATCCCGACGGCCACGGCGACCTGCGCAAGGCACTGCCGCCCGGGGCCAGGGCGCTGACCGACACCACCGGAACGGCGAAGCTGCGCACCACCCACGGTCTGCTGTCCACCCGGGTCCGCGAGTTGACGACCACGGACCCGATGACCAAGGGCATCATGCGGCTCGACAAGGGCCGGTTCCCGAGGACCATCAACGAGGTCGCGGCGACCACGCAGTTCCTGAAGAACAGCGGGCTGCATATCGGTTCGAAGGTCACCGCGCGCGGGCTCACCGTCGAGTACCGCATCGTCGGCGCCTACGAGCTGCCGAGCGATCTGAAGGCCGAACAGGTCAACGCTCTGCCCGGCGCGCTGCTCGCACCCCTCGGCAAGGCCCTGAAGGCGCAGGGGCTCGAAGTCGGCTACCGGTCCACCACACAACTGGTCGGCGTGCCCGGTGGTTTCACGTGGAACATGGTGCAAAACACCAATAAAACCGGCATAACAGTACTTTCTCGCGCGGTCATGCTGCATCCGCCGGCCGACGCCGATGTCCCACTGTTCCAGACGAAGGACTGGAGCCCCTACAGGAACTCCTCGGCCGCCGCCGAACAACTCGCCGCCGCCGCGACCGTCGTGGGCCTCGCGATGCTGGAGATCTGCCTGCTGGCCGGCCCCGCCTTCGCCGTCGGCGCCCGGCGCTCGCGCCGGCAGCTCGGCCTCGTCGGCGCCAACGGCGGCGACCGCCGGCACATCCGGGCCATCGTGCTCTCCGGCGGCCTGGTCATCGGCGTGGCCTCGGCCGTCGTCGGTACGGCGCTGGGCGTCGGCCTGACCCTCGCCCTGCAACCCGTCATCGAGAACCTTCTGGGCCAGCGGTTCGGCAGCTTCAACGTCCGGCCGCTGGAACTGCTCGGCATCGCCCTGCTCGCCGTACTCACCGGCCTGCTGGCAGCGATCGTCCCCGCCGTCACCGCCTCCCGGCAGACCGTGCTGGCGTCCCTCACCGGCCGCCGCGGCGTGCGCACCACCAGCAAGGTGCTCCCGACGCTCGGACTGATCGCGTTCCTGCTGGGCGGGGCGCTCGCGCTGTACGGCTCGACGATGACCAAGCAGTACGCCGTCGTCGCCGGCGGCAGCGCCATCGCCGAGCTGGGTGTCGTCGCGCTGACCCCGGCCCTGGTGGGGCTGTTCGGCAAGGCGGGCCGCTGGATGTCGCTCTCACCGCGGCTCGCGCTGCGCGACGCCGTACGCAACCGCGGCCGCACGGCGCCCGCCGTGGCCGCCGTGCTCGCCGCCGTCGCCGGTACGGTCGCCGTGTCCACGTACGCGGCGAGCAGCGACGCCGAGTCCAGGCAGGCGTACGAACCGTCCCTGCCGAGGGGCGCCATCTCCCTGATGATCACCGAGGACGCCGGCCGTGATGTGGCGACCGCACGCCAGGCGGTCGTGCAGACGACCCCGGTGGACGTGGAGGCGGACATCTCCCGGCTCTCCGTCGGCAAACCCGGCTGCTCCCCGTACAGCGACGCCGAAGGCTGCGGGCGCTACGAGGTCGTCGTCCCCCCGGCCAACAACTGCCCGCTCTGGGAGAGCGACGACACCGGCAAGACACCCAAGTTCTCCAAGGCGGAGCGGCGCAAGCTGGCCGACGACCCGCGCTGCGTCCAGCAGACCGTGTACAGCGGCATCGACGGCGGTGTGGCGGTCGGTGACGCGAAGGTGCTCAGCGTCCTCGGCATCGACGATCCGGCGGCCGTCAAGGCGCTGGACGCGGGCCAGGTGGTCTCGTTCAACAAGCTGAACCTCGGCAAGGACGGCAAGGCGAGCATCCGGCTGATCACCGACACGGCCGCGGCCGACGAGGCCAGTGCCAAGGGCGAGGACCCGCCGGGCACCGTCAAGAAGTTCAGCGTGCACCAGGCGCCCGACGGCACGAACGCCTACGGCCTGGAGATGCTGATTCCGCCGGCCGCCGCCAAGGCGGCGGGGATCGACACCGTGCCGCTCGGCGCGTACTTCTCGACCACCTCGATGCCGACCAGCGCGCAGCAGCAGAAGCTGGACTCCGAACTCGCCAAGACCGGCAGCTCCGTCGATCTCCAGGTCGAGCAGGGCTACGTCAGCAAGAACAGCATCGTGCTGCTGTCGCTGAGCATCTTCGCGGGCCTGGTGACCATCGGCGCCGCCGGTATCGCCACCGGCCTCGCCCAGGCCGACGCCGAGGCCGACCTGAAGACGCTCGCGGCCGTCGGAGCGCCCTCCCGGGTCCGCAGGACGCTCAGCGGCTTCCAGTGCGGGGTGGTGGCCGCGATGGGGGTGCTGCTCGGCACCGCGTCCGGGGTGCTGCCCGCGATAGGGCTGCGGCTGACCGAGAAGCGGTCGGCGCTGGCCAACTACCAGCAGTCCATCGACCAGGGCTCGGGCCGGATGCCCGTGCCGCACATCCCGATCGTCATCCCCTGGGAGACGCTGGGGCTGCTCCTGATCGCCGTCCCGCTGGGCGCGGCGGTGCTGGCGGCGCTCGTGACCCGCTCGCGCGGGGCGCTGTCGCGCAGGGCCGCGACGTAGCGGACACGGCGGCGTGGACGGACACGCGGACGGCCCGGCACACCGCGAGGTGCGCCGGGCCGTCGTCGTACCGGCTCGTGACAGGTACCGCTCCCGCTTACGGGTACTGCTCGCCTACAGGTGCGGCTCGCCTACAGGTACGGGCCCGAGCGGAGCGCGCCGTGGCCGCCCTGCTCGTCGTCGTCCTCGGGGATCGAGCCCGGCGGCAGCGCCCGCCGCATCTGCTCCAGTTGGGCCCTGGCCGCCATCTGCTGCGCGAACAGCGCCGTCTGGATGCCGTGGAACAGGCCCTCCAGCCAGCCCACGAGCTGAGCCTGCGCGATGCGCAGCTCGGCCTCGGAGGGGATGGCCTCGTCGGTGAAGGGGA
The DNA here is from genome assembly GCF_055584925.1 of Streptomyces sp. NPDC087906. Lineage (NCBI taxonomy): Bacteria > Bacillati > Actinomycetota > Actinomycetes > Kitasatosporales > Streptomycetaceae > Streptomyces > Streptomyces sp. NPDC087906. The sequence goes on along the minus strand of NZ_JBVJLC010000001.1, from coordinate 188,709 downwards.
GCGACAACCGCTCCAGTTCCTCGACGAGTTCGGGGGCGAGTCCGTCCTCCAGCTCCTTCACCGAACCGGCGTGGATCTCCTTCAGCCGGACCCGGCTCGCCTCGTCCAGAGGGGCCGCCCGTACCTCTTCGAGAAGCTGTTTGATCATGCTGCCGATCCGCATGACCTTCGCCGGCTGCTCGACCATTTCCGTCACCGGGATCTCGCGCGGCTCGCTGTCGGCGTCGCCGCCGCCGAGCGCCATCCCGTCCTGTCCCACCACGAGAACGTGGGGGCTCTCCTGCGAACGTTCGTTCCTCGGCTTATCCATGTGGCCATTGTCTCGCACCTGCCGGACCCGGCGTGGTGTGCCCCCTCGACAAAGGGGGCACACCGCGTATGCGCCGCCGGATCCGGGCGTCAGCCCGCCACCAGCAGGATCTTGCCGATGTGCGAACCGGCCTCCAGGGCGCGATGGGCCCCGGCCGCGTCGGACATGGGCAGCTTCTGGTCGATGATCGGCCGGACCTGCCCGTCGGCGACCAGCGGCCAGACGTGCTCCCGCACAGCGGCGATGATCGCGGCCTTCTCACTCTCCGGGCGGGCCCGCAGCGACGTCGCCGTGATGGCGGCCCGCTTGCCGAGCAGCGTGCCGAGATTCAGCTCGGCCTTCATACCGCCCTGCATCCCGATCACGGCGAGCCGGCCGTTCACGGCGAGCGCCCGCACGTTCCGTTCCAGATACTTCGCGCCGACGATGTCGAGGATGACATCGGCGCCCGCGCCGTCCGTGGCCTTGCGGATCTCCTCCACGAAGTCCTGCTCGCGGTAGTCGATCAGGATGTCGGCGCCCAGCTCGGCGCAGCGGGCCAGCTTGTCGGGGCCGCCCGCGGTGACCGCGACCCGCGCGCCGACCGCCTTGGCCAGTTGGATCGCCATCGTGCCGATGCCGCTCGCGCCGCCGTGCACCAGCAGCGTCTCGCCGGGCCGCAGGTGGGAAATCATGAACACGTTCGACCACACCGTCGCCGCGACCTCGGGCAGTCCCGCAGCCGAGGTCAGATCGAGCCCGGCGGGCACCGGGAGGAGCTGCCCCACCGGTACGGCGACCTTCTCGGCGTAACCGCCGCCGGACAGCAGCGCGCACACCTCGTCCCCGACGGCCCAGCCGGCCACCCCGGGCCCGAGCGCGGCGACCCGGCCCGCGCATTCGAGCCCCGGGTAGGGGGAGGCGCCGGGCGGCGGCTCGTAGTGGCCCTGCCGCTGGAGCAGATCCGCCCGGTTGACGGCCGAGGCCGCCACCTCGACGAGGACCTCCCCCGGACCTGCCTCGGCATCCGGCACGGTGGACCACACCAGCACGTCGGGCCCACCCGGTTCGGTGATCGTGATTGCCTTCATACGCCCGAACGTACCCCGGCGGGTACCGCCCGCACCCGATCCGCCCGCACCAGGACCTCGCCGCAGCGGGCGCGTGGCCGGGCCACTAGTGTGAGATACGCCCTGATCGGCCAGCCGAGGAGCGGATTCGTGCGAGACATCGCTGTATTCAGCGGTAGTGCTCACCCTGCGTTGGCGGCGGAGGTGTGTGCGCATCTGGGGGTTCCGCTCAGTCCGGCGCGGGTCAGCCGCTTCGCCAACGACTGCCTTGAGGTCCAGCTCCAGGCGAACTGCCGGGAGCGGGACGTCTTCATCATCCAGCCGCTGGTCACACCGGTGCAGGAGAACCTTGTCGAGCTGCTGCTGATGTGCGACGCGGCGCGCGGGGCCTCGGCCGGCCGGATCACCGTCGTGATGCCGCACTACGCGTACGCCCGCTCGGACAAGAAGGACGCGCCGCGCATCTCCATCGGCGGCCGGCTGGTCGCCGATCTGCTGGTGACCTCGGGCGCAAGCCGGGTGCTGGCGATGACGCTGCACTCGCCGCAGGTGCACGGCTTCTTCTCGGTGCCCGTCGACCATCTGCACGCGCTGCGCGAGCTGGCCGACCACTTCCACGGCTACGACCTGTCGCAGACCACGGTCGTCTCGCCGGACCTGGGCAACGCCAAGGAGGCGGCCACGTTCGCCCGCATGCTGGGGGCGCAGGTGGCCGCGGGTGCCAAGCAGCGGTTCGCCGACGACCGGGTCTCCATCAGCACCGTGATCGGTGACATCGCCGATCGGGACGTGATTGTCCTGGACGACGAGATCGCCAAGGGCAGTACCGTCCTGGAACTCCTCGACCGGCTGCGTGAGCGGGGGCCGCGCTCCATCCGGGTGGCCTGTACGCACGGACTGTTCGCGGCTGGCGCGCTGAAGCGGCTGTCCGAGCAGCCGGACGTGCTGGAGATCGTCTGCACCAACACCGTGCCGATACCGATCGAGGAGCACACGGAGAAGCTGCGGGTCCTGTCGATCGCCCCGGCGCTGGCCGAGGCGGTACGGCGGATCCACAACGGCGAGTCGGTCAGCGCGCTCTTCGACGCCTCCTGACGGCTCAGCTCGCTCGGTTCGTCTCTTCGGGCGGCGCCGGGTTCTGTGCCCGCACGATGGTGATCAGCCGGTCGGTGAGCTGGAGCGGGCTCGCCTGCGGGTCGTCGTAGCCCATCAGCCGGTGCCCGCGCAGCACGCTCACCACCAGATCGTCCGTCTCCCGTACCCCCAGGCCGACTTCGGCCTTTATCACCGGGCGCTCCACGAGGTCGAGGCCGCTGCCCTGCTGGATCAGGTCCTCCATCACCGAGCCCGCCGTGGGGCTGAGGACGGACATGCCGAGCAGCCGGCCCGCCGCGCTGGCGCTGGTGATCACGGCGTCGGCGCCCGACTGGCGCAGCAGCGGCGCGTTCTCCTCCTCGCGCACCGCGGCGACGATCTTGGCGGGGCGGTTGAGCTGGCGCGCGGTCAGCGTGACCAGGACGGCCGTGTCGTCGCGCTGGGTCGCGATGACGATCTGCCGGGCCCGCTGCACCTCGGCCCGCAGCAGTACCTCGCTGCGGGTCGCGTCACCGACGACGCCCACGAAACCTTCGGCGTTGGCCGCCTCGATCACCTTGACCGAGGGGTCGACCACCACGATCTGGTCCTTCTTGAGGCCCGTGGCGCACAGGGTCTGCATCGCCGAGCGGCCCTTCGTACCGAAGCCGACGATGACGGTGTGATCACGCAAGTTGGACCTCCAGCGGTTCAGCCGCCATTCCTCCCGGGTGCGCTCCGTGAGGACCTCAAGGGTCGTACCGACCAGGATGATGAGAAAGAGCACCCGCAGCGGGGTCACCAGCAGCACATTGACCAGCCGCGCCGAGTCGCTGTACGGGACGATGTCGCCGTAGCCCGTGGTGGAGAGCGTGACGGTCGCGTAGTAGACGGCGTCGAGGAAGTCGACCTTGTTGTCGGAGTTGTCGTGGTAGCCGCTGTTGTCGATCCAGACGATGAAGACCGTCACGAACAGCACCACCAGCGCCATCACCAGCCGTCGGGTGACCTGCACCAGCGGCTTGTTGACCTGGCGGCGGGGCAGTTCGACCCGGGCGGTGACCAGATGCTCGTCCGCGTTCCGCGCCATCGCGTCATGGCCGGGAAGTTTCACGTGAAACACCCGCCCTCGACTGCGGCCGTCCAGGGCAAATCAAGAACCTCCAGCTCGGTGCCCGGCAGCGCGCCGCCCGGCGGAACAACCGCGAGACCGTCCGCGGCGGCGATACCGCGCAGCATCGCCGGACCGCTGAAGTGCAGGGGTACGAGCCGCTCGGCCCGGTGGACGAAGGGTACAAGGCGCGTGTCGGACGGGTGCCCCTGGATCTCGTCCCGAACCGGCACGCGATACGCCTGCGGTGTCCGCCGCCCGGCCAGGGCGCACAGCAGCGGCTCGGCGAGGGTGAGCAGCCCGGAGACGGCGGCGAGCGGGTTGCCCGGCAGCCCCACCAGATGGCGTCCGGGGGCCAGCCTGGCGAGCAGCATGGGATGGCCCGGCCGGACGGTGACGCCGTCCACCAGCAGCTCGGCACCCGCCTTGCGGAGCACGGGATGCACATGGTCGACGGGCCCTGACGCCGTGCCGCCCGTGGTGATGACGAGATCGGCGGTGGAGCGCGTGACGGCACGGTACAGCGCGCCCGCGTCGTCGGCGATCCGGCGGGTGGCGACAATCTCGGCGCCGAGGGTCCGCAGCCAGGGGCCGATCATCGGGCCGAGGGCGTCGCGGATGAGTCCGTCGTGCGGGCGGCCCTCCGTGAGCAGTTCGTCGCCGAGGACCAGCACCTCGACCCGGGGCCGGGGGACGGTACGCAGGTCGTCGTAACCGGCGGCGGCGGCGAGACCCAGGACCGCCGGGGTCACCGGCGTTCCCGCGGGCAGCAGTTGGTCGCCGGAGCGGCACTCCTGGCCGCGCGGCCGGATGTCCTGACCCTGCACCACCTGGCCCTCGGGGTGGAGCCGGCCGCCCGCGTCCGTGCGGGCATGTTCGCTGCGGATCACGGCCGTCGCCTCGGGCGGGACCCGGGCGCCGGTGGCGATCCGTACGGCCAGGCCGTCGGGCAGCGGCTCGCACGCGCCGCGCCCGGCGAGGATGCCGTCGCGGCCGGGACTGTCGTGGTCACCGCCGAGGGGGCCGATCACGGACCAGGGTCCGGGACCCGAGACCGCCCAGCCGTCCATGGCGGAGGTGTCGAAGGACGGCAGGTCGGTGAGCGCGGCCAACGGCTCGGCGAGCACCTCGCCGAGGGCCTGGTCGAGCGGCACCCGGCGACTTCGCGCGTCCGGCGCGGCGCCCTGCCGGCCGGAGCGCTGCGCGACGGCGCGGGCCGCCGCCCAGGGGAGGGCGAGATGCCGCTCAGGGTCGGCGCCGTCCCCCTCCGGTGACCGGCCGTCCGGTGGTCGCCTGCCGACCAGGGCCAGCGCCTCCTCGACCCCGTCGGTCTCGGCACCGTCGGTCTCGGCACCGGCGGGCTCGGCACCGGCCGGCTCGGGCCTGGCCGCGGCCCCCGTCCCGCGGTCCGGAGCCGTCATCCGGATTCGTCCCCCTTGGCTCCTTCGGCTCCTTCGGCTCCTTCGGCGCTATCGACCTCCTCCGCCCAGCGGAGCGCGAGCGCCGCCGCCTTGCGGGCCGCTTCGGCGACGGCCTGCGGTCCGTCCCCGCTCGCCTGCCCCGCCGCGTACCCGACCAGAAAGGTCGTCAGCGGGGCGGCGGGCCGGGCGACGCCGTGCGCGGCGTCGCGGGCGAGGTCGAGCAGTACGCCCGTGTCGACGTCCAGCTCGATGCCGAGTTCGTCCTTGACTGCGGTGATCCATTCGTCCAGCACGGTCCCATGCTCCCTGATCCGGGCGCGGGCCGTGGAGATGTCCTCCCAGGTGTCGCAGTCGAACGAGGCCAGCGGTCCCGCTTCGACGCGTACCAGGTCAAGTTCGGCCGGGAGCAGGCGAAGTGGCAGCCCGGCGAGGCTGCCGTACTCGGTGCGCAGCAGCGCGATCTCGCGACGCAGCGGCTCCGTGCGGTACGCGGCGACGAGCGGCTGGTCCCGGCCTTCGGCGTCGGTCAGCAGCGCCGCTTCGGCGTCACCTGCCGCGAGGGCCCCGATCAGCCGGTCCACGGTCGCCGTTCGAAGGAACGGCAGATCCGCCGAGAGCACCAGCGCGGCCGGTGCCTCGACGTGCCGCACGCCCGCTTCGAGCGCGGCGAGCGGACCGCCGCCCGGCGGCTCCTCACGGGCCCAGCTCACCGGCCGTACGGTGGGCCGTCTGCCGCCGACGACGACGGTACGGCTGGCGCCGGCGCAGGCGCCGAGCACCCGGTCGAGCAGCGCCCGGCCACCGACCCGTACCCCTGGCTTGTCGGCGCCGCCGAGCCGCTTGGCGGCGCCTCCGGCCAGCACGATGGCGTCATACGCGGTCATGACAGAAGTATGGTCCTGTCACAGCGTGCGCAGCAGCACCGCCGGCTGTTCGACGCAGTCCGCCACAAAGCGCAGGAAGCCGCCCGCCGTGCCGCCGTCGCAGACGCGGTGGTCGAAGGTGAGCGAGAGCTGGACGACCTGACGGACCGCCAACTCGCCTCCGTGCACCCACGGTTTGGGGATGATCCGGCCGACCCCGAGCATCGCGGCCTCCGGGTGGTTGATGATCGGCGTCGAGCCGTCGACCCCGAACACCCCGTAGTTGTTCAGCGTGAACGTGCCGCCGGTGAGGTCGGCCGGGGTCAGCGTGCCCGACCGGCCTGCCTCGGTCAGCCGGCCGAACTCGGCGCTCAGCGCTTCGGTGGAGCGGGTGTGCGCGTCGCGGACGACGGGGACGACCAGGCCGCGCTCGGTCTGCGCGGCGAAGCCGAGATGCACTTCGGAGCACCGGACGATCTCCCCCGCCGCCATGTCCACCGACGAGTTGAGCTCCGGATACCGCGCCAGCGCCGCCGTGCAGATCCGGGCGAGCAGCGCCAGGAGCGAGACCTTCGGTCCGCCGGCCGCGTTCATGGCCGTACGGGCCGCCATCAGCTCCGTGGCGTCGGCGTCGACCCAGCAGGTGGCCTCGGGGATCTCCCGCCGGCTGCGGGAGAGCTTCTCGGCGACCGCGCCGCGCACCCCGCGCAGCGGGATCCGTACCTGGCCCGCCGCCGGGGCGGCCGGCTGCGGCGCCTCGCGCTCCTCTGCTGCCCGGACGATCGCCTGCTCGACGTCGGAGCGCAGGATCAGCCCCTCGCGGCCCGAACCGGTCAGCGCCCGCAGATCGAGCCCGTTCTGCCGGGCGAGCCGCCGCACGAGCGGCGAGATGACCGCGACAGGACCGGCGCCCGCGGTCGCAGCGCCGACCGCCGTACCGTTCACTGCGGCCACAGAAGCGGGCACGGGGACGGGCGGGGACGCGGGCGCGGGTGCGGGTACAGGTGCGGGGTGCGCGATGACACGGCTCGCGGCGCCGATCGGCTCGCGGGTGACCCTGCGCCTGCGGGGGGCCGGTGCGCCGGTGCCGTAACCGACCAGCACATTGCCCGACGCGTCGCCCTCGCCCTCGCCGTCGGACGGCTCGGCCGAGGCGCCGTCCGGCGTCCCCACCGCCACCGTCATCAGCGCGGCGCCGACGGGCAGTTCGCTGCCCTCCTCGCCGAACCGCGCCGTCACGACGCCGCCGTACGGGCAGGGCACCTCGACCGTCGCCTTGGCCGTCTCGACCTCGACCACCGGCTGGTCGACGGCGACGACATCGCCCACCGACACCAGCCAGCGCACGATCTCCGCCTCGGTCAGTCCCTCGCCGAGGTCGGGCAGCTTGAATTCGAGCACCTGGGGCATCAGCTCTCCGCCTCCCACTGGAGCCGCGCGACCGCGTCCAGCACCCGGTCGACGCCCGGCAGATGGTGTTTCTCCAGCATCGGCGGCGGATACGGGATGTCGAACCCCGCCACCCGCAGCACCGGCGCCTCCAGATGGTGGAAGCAGCGCTCGGTGACCCTGGCGGCGATCTCACCGCCGGGCCCGCCGAATCCGTTGGATTCGTGCACGACGACCGCCCGGCCCGTACGCCGTACGGACTCGGCGACCGTCTCGTCGTCGAACGGCACCAGGGAGCGCAGGTCGACGACCTCCAGATCCCAGCCCTCGGCACGCGCCGCCTCGGCGGCCTCCAGACAGACCGGGACGCTGGGCCCGTACGTGATGAGCGTGGCGCTGCTGCCGGGACGCCGCACGACGGCCCGGCCGATCGGCTCGACCGCCGGCGGCTCGTCCGGCGACCAGGACGCCTTCGACCAGTAGAGCCGCTTCGGCTCCAGGAAGACCACCGGATCGTCGGAGGCGATGGCCGCGCGCAGCAGGCCGTACGCGTCGTCGACCGTCGCGGGCGTCACGACATGGAGCCCCGGAGTCGCCATGTAGTACGCCTCTGACGAGTCGCTGTGGTGCTCGACGCCGCCGATCCCGCCGCCGTACGGCACCCGCACCGTGATCGGCAGGGGCATCGCGCCCCTGGTGCGGTTGCGCATCTTCGCCACATGGCTGATGAGCTGCTCGAACGACGGATAGGCGAAGGCGTCGAACTGCATCTCCACGACGGGCCGCAGCCCGTACATCGCCATCCCGACGGCCGTCCCGAGGATGCCCGCCTCGGCGAGCGGGGTGTCGGTGCAGCGGTCGTCGCCGAACTCGGCCGCGAGGCCGTCGGTGATGCGGAAGACCCCGCCGAGCGTGCCCACGTCCTCACCGAGGACATGCACGGACGGGTCGTCGGCCATGGCGTCCCGCAGGGCGCGCTGGAGCGCCAGCGCCATCGTGGCGGGCTTCAGCGCCGGTTTCACCGCTGCCGTGGTCATCGCGGCTCACCCGCGGCGTCCAGCTCGGCGCGGAGCATCTCGGCCTGCTCGCGTAGCTGGCTGGTCTGCTCGGCGTAGACATGCGCGAAGAGGTCCATCGGGTCCAGCACCGGGTCGGCGTTCATCCGCTCACGCAGCCCCGCCGCCATCTCGTCGGCGGCCCGCGCCGCCTGGTCCGCGCCTGCGTCGTCGAGCACTCCGCGCTCCCTCAGCTCCCGTTCGAGCAGCCGGACCGGATCGTGCGCGCGCCACGCCTCCACCTCGCTGTCGTCGCGGTAGCGGGTCGCGTCGTCGGCGTTCGTGTGCGCCTCCATGCGGTACGTGACGGCCTCGACCAGGGTCGGTCCGCCGCCGCGCCTGGCGCGGTCCACGGCCTCGCCGAGCACCGTGTGCACCGCCAGTACGTCGTTCCCGTCGACCAGCCTGCCCGGCATGCCGTACCCGACGGCCTTGTGGGCCAGGGAGGGCGCCGCGGTCTGCTTGGCGAGCGGTACGGAGATCGCGAAGCCGTTGTTCTGGACGAGGAAGACCACCGGCGCCTGCCACACGGCGGCGAAGTTCAGCGCCTCGTGGAAGTCGCCCTCGCTGGTCCCGCCGTCGCCGACGAGGGCGAGCGCGACCACGTCGTCCCCCTTGAGGCGGGCGGCGTGCGCGAGGCCCACGGCATGCGGGAGCTGGGTGGCGAGCGGCGTCGACAGCGGGGCGACGCGGTGCTCGTACGGGTCGTAGCCGGTGTGCCGGTCGCCGCGCAGCAGCGAGAGCACCTCGACGGGGTCGATGCCGCGCGCCACCGCCGCCAGCGAGTCGCGGTAGCTGGGGAAGAGCCAGTCCTGCTCCCGCAGGACCTGCGCGGCTGCGATCTCGCACGCCTCCTGGCCGGTGCTCGACGGGTAGACGGCGAGCCTGCCCTGCTTGGTCAGGGCTGTGGCCTGCGCGTTGAACCTGCGGCCGCGCACCAGCTCGGCGTAGAGGCGCAGCAGCAGCGCGGGATCGGCGCCTGCTGCGGCCCGCGTGCCCAGCACGCGGTACGGCTCGGCGTCCGGCAGCAGCGGCGCGGCGGCCGTACGCGGCTGCCACGCCGGGGGCGGGGTGGGCGGGCGGGACGCGGCAGCGCCCGGCGGTTCCTGGACCGACGTACTGCTCTTCTTCACGCGTGCACCTCCTCTTGGGAGTGGGCGAGGGCAGTGCCGGGATGTGGCACGTCTCACCTACCGATTGTTCGGTCGCGGGCGCATTTTGGCTACATGGGCCGCCAGCCTGTGGACAAACGGTTCTGCACAGCTTGGGATGGACACAGGGCGTCCACGACGGAGAGGCAGGGGGACATGGCGGCTGAACAAATGGCCGAAGGCGACGGCGGAGCGCGCGGCGAACGAACCGAACCCGCGCCGCCGCGCGCGCCGGAGCCGCCGCGTCCGCCGGAGCCGCCGCGCCCGCTGGACGACATCGACCGCGACATCCTGCGCATCCTGCAGACGGACGGCCGCGCCTCGATACGGTCCGTCGCCGAGCGCGTCCATGTCTCCCGCGCGAACGCGTACGCCCGGATCAACCGCCTGCTCGACGACGGCGTGATCAGCAGCTTCAGCGCCCGGATCAACCACGAGCGGGCCGGTCAGGGCGCCTCGGCCTACATCACCCTGAAGATCGTCCAGAATTCCTGGCGCACGGTGCGCGAACAGCTCCAGGAGCTGCCGGGCGCCGCGCACATCGCGCTGGTCAGCGGGGACTTCGACGTCCTGCTGCTGGTGCACACCCCGGACAACAGGACCCTGCGCGAGCTGGTCCTGACCCGGCTCCAGTCCATGCCGGAAGTGCTCTCGACCCGCACGCTGCTGGTCTTCGAGGAGACGGACCTGGACCCGGGTCCCGCGTTCTGAGCAGTCAGGGCTCGCACGGGAGCCTTACGGCTCGCGCGGGAGCCTCTTATGGCTTGCGCAGGCCGTCGAAGGCCAGCCGGACGACCGTGTCGGCGACCTGCCGGCCCTCGTAGCCGCCCGGCGCGTGCGGCCGGTACCACTCCACCAGCGAGTTGACCATGCCGAACAGCAGCCGCGTCGCCAGCCTGCTGTCCAGGTCGTCGCGGAGATCGCCCTCGGCGGCCGCCGCCTTCAGCAGCCCGGCCACCCGCTGGTCGAACTCGCGCCGCCGCTCCATGGCCCAGCGTTCGGTCTCGGTGTTGCCCCGCACCCGCAGCAGCAGCGTCACGTACGGCAGCTCCGCGATCAGCACCTCGACCATGCGGCGCGTGACGTACTCGACGCGCGCCACCGCCCGCCCCTTCGTCGCCCCCTCGTCGTCCAGGATCCCGAACAGGCCGTCCAGGGCGCGGCTCACCGCCCGCCGCAGCAGCTCCTCCTTGCCGACCACATGGTGGTAGATCGACGACTTGGAGATCCCGGCCGCCTTGGAGAGATGCTCCATCGAGGTGCCGTCGTAGCCACGCTCGTTGAAGACCCGCACGGCGACCGTCAGCAGGGTCTCCGGCGTGTAGGTGTCGCGCCGCGCGGTGGTCATGAGCCTTCACCGCCCTGCCGCCGGTTCCCGCCGCGCCTGACCAGGGCCCGGGACGGGCTGTAGCGGCCCCCCGGATACATCTGCGCGAGTTCGGTGAGGAAATCCTGCGCCCAGTGCGCGCCGAGCCGCTCGGACCACTCCCCGGGACCGCCCGGATAGTTGACGCCGAGCTTCATGGCGGTGTCGATGTCCGCCGCGCTCGCCACCGCGCGCCCCTCGGCGTCTGCGGCGAAGTCGATCAGCATGGCGACCGTACGGGCGACGATCATGCCGGGGACGTCCTCGATGACGCTCACCTTCTTGCCGAGCCGCTGGAACAGCCCGACGGCGGCCCGCAGGTCCGCCGGATCGGCGCCCGCGCCCGGGGCGAGCGCCACCCGTGCGCAGGAGCGGTAGTCGAGGGCGAGGTCGAAGTGGATGTACGTCCCGTCGACGCCGTCCGAGGCGGAGGCCCCCGAGGCCAGGCCGAGATACGTGCCGCCGGGCAGCACGATCAGGCTGTCCGGCCCGTACTCCCGCTCGTCGTCACTGACCTTGATCCCGGCTTCCGCGATCATCGCGGGCAGCGCGGCGGCGGGTCCGAGATCGCCCCGGATCCCGACGGCCGCCGGGGGGTCGCAGGGCTCGGCCGTGTGCGGTGCGGGGGCCGGGGCGCCTTCGCCGTACGGGTACCAGCCGTGGCCCGTCTTGCGGCCGAGCCTGCCCGACTCGACGAGCCGGCGCTGGGCGAGCGAGGGCGTGAACTTCGGGTCGTGGAAGAAGGAGTCCCACACGCTGCGCGTCACGGCCTCGTTGACGTCCTGGCCGATCAGGTCGGTCAGCTCGAACGGCCCCATCCGGAAGCCCGCGCCCTCGCGCAGCACCGCGTCGATGGTGGCGGGGTCGGCCGCGCGCTCCTCGTAGAGCCGGAACGCCTCGGCGTAGAAGGGCCGGGCGATCCTGTTGACGATGAAGCCGGGGGTGTCGGCGCAGCGCACCGGTGTCTTGCCCCACGCGGCCGCTGTCGCGTACGCGCTGTCCGCCGCCGCCTCGTCCGTCGCGAAGCCGCTGACGACCTCGACCAGGGGGAGCAGCGGGGCGGGGTTGAAGAAGTGCAGTCCCACCAGCCGCCCCGGCAGGCGCAGCGCGCCGGCGACGGCCGTGACGGACAGGGACGAGGTGTTGGTGGCGAGGAGGCAGTCGTCGGGGACGACGGCTTCCAGGGCCGCGAACAGCTCCTGTTTGGCCGGGAGGTGTTCCACGACGGCCTCCACGACGAGCGCCGCGCCGGCCAGCTCGGCGATGTCGGCGGCCGGCCGCAGCCGGTCCCGCGCCGCGTCACGCTCCCGCGCGCTGAGCCTGCCCTTGTCGACGAGCCGGTCGAGGCGGCCCACGATGGCGGCCGCCGCCTGCTCGGCGCGGCCCGGGGCGGTGTCGTGGAGCCGTACGGGATGGCCCGCCACCAGTGCCACCTGGGCTATGCCCTGGCCCATGGTGCCCGCCCCGACGACCGCGACGGTCCGCGAGGTCTCGATAGCTGTCATGGTCGCGATCCTCTCGCATGCCTGATCCACAGGTGAGTTGTCCACAGATTCTGCGGGCCCCCTGGCACCGACCGATCGTTCGGTTACTCTAACTCTGTCCTTCCGATCGTGTCCCTGCACGTGTCCCTGCCCCAGCTCGATGAGGAGTTGGTCCGTCATGGCCGCTCAGCTCACCCCCCAGAAGCTCGCCGAGGCCCACCGGCCCACGCTCGACCAGGCGCTGGAAGCGATCCGCAGCCGCGCCTACTGGTCCCCCCATCCCGAGCACCCGAAGGCGTACGGCGAGAGCGCCCCCGCCGACGGGCTCGCCGCCTTCGACGCGCTGCGCGACACCCGCTTCGAGCTGGACCAGCCGGGCACCGACGGCTGGGCGGGTGGCGAGATCTCGCCGTACGGGCCCGCGCTCGGCATCGAGTATCCGCATGCCGACATCGACGTGCTGCTGCCCACGATGCGCGCGGGCGGCGCCGCCTGGCGGCAGGCGGGGCCCGAGACCCGCGCGCTGGTCTGCCTGGAGATCCTGGCGCGGATCAGCGCCAGGACGCATGAGTTCGCGCAGGCGGTCATGCACACCAGCGGCCAGGCGTTCATGATGGCGTTCCAGGCCGGCGGACCGCACGCGCAGGACCGCGGCATGGAGGCCGTGGCGTACGCGTACCAGGAGCAGACCCGCACGCCCGCCGTGGCCGACTGGTCCAAGCCGCAGGGCAAGCGCGGCCCGCTGGAGCTGCGGAAGTCCTTCACGGCCGTCCCGCGCGGTATCGCCCTGCTGATCGGCTGCAACACGTTCCCGACGTGGAACAGCTACCCGGGCCTGTTCGCCTCCCTGGCCACCGGCAACCCGGTCCTGGTCAAGCCGCACCCGCGGGCCGTGCTGCCCCTCGCGCTCACCGTCCGGGTGGCCCGCGAGGTGCTCGCCGAGGCCGGTTTCGACCCGAATCTGGTGGCGCTCGCCGTGGAGCGGCCCGGCGAGGGCATCGCCAAGACGCTCGCCGTGCGCCCCGAGATCCGGATCATCGACTACACGGGCTCGACGGCCTTCGGCGACTGGCTGGAGACCCACGCCCGGCAGGCGCAGGTCTACACGGAGAAGGCGGGCGTCAACACCGTCGTCATCGATTCGACCGACGACTACCGGGGCATGCTCGCCAATCTCGCCTTCTCGCTGTCGCTCTACAGCGGCCAGATGTGCACCACCCCGCAGAATCTGCTCGTCCCGCGCGACGGGATCACGACGGACGCGGGCGAGAAGTCGTACGACGAGGTGGTGGCCGACATCGCCGCCGCGGTCGGCGGGCTGCTCGGCGACGACGCGCGGGCCAACGCCCTGCTGGGCGCCCTGGTCAACCCCGACGTGAAGGCCCGGCTGGAAGCGGCGGCCGGTCTCGGCGAGGTGGCGCTTGCGTCCCGCGAGATCGCCCATCCGGACTTCCCCGAGGCCGTGGTCCGTACGCCGGTGATCGTGAAGAGCGACGGCGCGCGCAAGGTGTGGGAGAGCGAGGAGGACGTCCCGTATCTCGCCGAGTGCTTCGGCCCGGTGTCGTTCGCCGTCGCCGTGGACTCCACGGACGACGCGGTGGAGCTGCTGCGGCGCACGGTCCGCGACCGGGGCGCGATGACCGTCGGCGCGTACACGACGTCGGAGGAGGTCGAGCGGGCGATCGAGGACGTCTGCCTGGAGGAGCGCGCACAGCTCTCGCTCAATCTCACCAGCGGGGTCTATGTGAACCAGACGGCGGCCTTCTCGGACTTCCACGGCTCGGGCGGCAACCCCGCGGCCAACGCGGCGCTGTGCGACGCGGCGTTCGTGGCGAACCGCTTCCGGGTGGTGGAGGTGCGCCGCCAGGCCTGACGGCGGCCGCGGCTCAGACCTTGGGGCCCGTCCAGTGGAACAGCGTCATGGCCACGCTGGTCGCGAGGTTGTAGCTGGACACCTGCGGTCGCATCGGCAGCGACAGCAGTCCGGCCGCCCTGCTCCGCACCTCGGCCGAGAGCCCGTGCCGCTCGGAGCCGAAGGCGAGCAGGGCGCCGTCCGGGAGGGTCATGGACCTGATGTCGGCCCCCTCCGGGTCGAGCGCGTACAGCGGGCCCGGAGGGAAGTCGTCGAGGGGCAGTTGTTCGACGGCGGTGGCGAAGTGCAGCCCCGCGCCCGCCCGTACGGCGTTGGCGTGCCAGGGGTCCAGATCGCCGGTGGTGACCACCCCGGTCGCCCCGAAACCGGCCGCGAGCCGGACCACGGCGCCGACGTTCCCCAGATTGCGCGGATTGTCCAGGACGACCACGGGGGACGGGCGGGGCAGCGCGGCCAGCTTCGCCAGATTGACGCGCCGCTCGCGCCTGACCGCCAGGGCGGCGATCCGGGTGGCGTGGACCCGGGGCACCAGCTCCTTCAGGACCTGGGCCGGCACCTCCACGAGCCGGTCGCCGATCGCCTCGGTCAGGTCGTCGGCGAGTTCGGCGGCCAGCGCCAGGGCCGCCGCCTTGTCGCTGGTGACGGCGGACCGTACGTCGGCGCCGAAGCGCAGCGCGTGCTTCAGCGCGTGGAAGCCGTCGAGCACCACCAGTTCGGGGCCGGCCTCCCGCCACTGCCGTACGGCGCGGGCGGCGGCGTCAGCGTCGTTCATCGCCTCAGCCTACGGGCCGCTCGTCGGCGAGCGTGCGGGGCTGCTCTTCGCTGCCGCCGCGCTGACCGGGCAGTACGGCCCGGCCCCGGGTGAGCAGCCGGCCGCGGCCGGTCTCCGCCCAGCCGCCGAGCCTGCGCAGGAAGCCCGTCGGCAGGAACACTGCGTCGGCGGCGATCATCGCGAAGGAGAAGAACGGCAGCCCCAGCAGGACGGCGATGCCCGCGTGCTCCAGCATCATCGCGACCAGCAGCACGTTCTTGACGCGCCGGTTGAACAGCGTGAACGGGAAGGCGACCTGGACGATGACGGTGCCGTAGCTCAGCAGCATCACCATCGTGCCGTTGGCGGCGAGCAGGTCGGAGAGGGCGGGCCAGGGCGTGAAGTAGTCGAGCTTCAGCGGGTAGTACAGGGCCGTGCCGTCGCCCCAGCGGGAGCCCTGGATCTTGTACCAGCCGGCCGTGGCGTAGACGAGGCAGACCTGGCCCATGATCACGGCGAGGGCCGTGTTGTGGAGGATGTTGGCGAGGACGTCCAGCAGGGCGCGCGGCTGGCCGCCGGGCGCGTAGCGGTTCAGCGCCCACCACAGCGCGGCCATGCCCCACAGCCCCCAGAGCAGGACCCGCAGCCAGCTCTCCCCCTGGACCTTGCCCAGCAGCGTGGCGCCGATCAGGACGGCCCCGAGGACCGCCCACAGCACGGGCCCCGCCCGGTCCCTGCCCTGCTCCATGCCTGGCTCGCTGCCCCGCTCCCCAGCGGCACGCGCGGCACGCGCCGCGCGCCGGGCGTCCAGCGACCAGACCTGGCCGCAGCGGGTGAAGACGAGGTAGATCGCGATCACGTGGATCACGTTGTCGCCGCCGTCCCCGGCGAAGACGCTGCGGTTCTGCAGCGACAGCACGCCGAGCATGAACACCACGGACATGGCGCGGGTGCGCCAGCCGAGCATCAGCAGCAGTCCCGACACGACGGCGACGGCGTAGACGATCTCGAACCACGCCGTGCTCCGCGACCACATGAGCGCGCTGAAGGCGCCGTTGCCCGCGATGAGCTGGCTCGCCATGTCCCAGCTCCACGGCCCGCCGGGTCCGTACAGCTCGCGGCGGTGCGGCAGCTCGCGCAGCAGGAAGGCCAGCCAGGTGGCGGCGAAGCCGATCCGGACGACCGCGCTCTGGTACGGGCCGAGGGCGGCGCCGGTGATCCGCTGGACCGCGCGCGCCGCGTTCACCGCGCCGCCCTCGTACCGGCGCCCGTACTGCCGTCCGCACTGGCAGCCGTACCGGCGCCGGCCGGCAGGTCGGCGGAGTTCACCGTCCACCAGGAGTAGGTGTGCAGGACGGGCCGGGTGTCGATCTTCTCGTCGCTCCACGGCGGGGCGGCCACGGTGCTGGTGGCCGACCTGAGCTGGACGCGGGCCACGGTCCCGCCCAGGTCGTGTCCGGCCAGCCGCAGCATCACGATGCGCCGGACGTAGCCCTCGGAGAGCTGGCCGCGCGTGCCGACCGGGCGGTCCTTGTCGTCGTGCGAGCCGGTGTAGAAGTCCCAGGCGCGGCGCAGCTCGTTCTGGTCGACATGGCTGGGCAGCGGATTGCCGCGTATCGCGGCGCCGTCCTCGGCCGAGAGGTCGATCCAGCGGCTGAGCGTGCGCTCCCCCGCCGCGGTCTCGACCTCGGCGCGCGCCTGGACGTGGATGTTCTGCTGGAGGGGGTTGGGGGCGAACAGCTTCCAGTTCTGCTCGAACTCGGGATTGACCCACTCGGCGACGGCCTTGCCGTGCTCCTTGGTGACCGTGTTCGAGGGGGCGACGTACAGGAACACCATGGCCAGATGCGCGCAGCCGAGCAGTCCCACGACGGCGAGCGCGACGGCGGCGGCCACCTGGAAGGGGAAGGAGAGCCCCGCTATGCCAGGGCCTGGCGGGGGCGGCGCGTCCCGCGCACCCTCGTCGTCGTACGAAACCATCCCGCCCCGATCGCCGTCGCGCCCCCCGCGAGCCGTCCAAGGGTTGACACCCTACGGGCCGCCGACCCACCATTGAAGTCCATGAACCGAACGATCGGTCGGTAGGAGTCCTGATGACGGCAGAGGCCGCGCCGGAAACGGCGGCGGGAGTGGCGGAGGCGTTCGAGGCCGCGTTCGACGCGGCCGTGGCCGCCGAGGAGCGCATCGAGCCGCGCGACTGGATGCCGGACGCGTACCGGGCCTCGCTGGTCCGCCAGATGGCGCAGCACGCCCATTCGGAGATCATCGGCATGCAGCCGGAGGCCAACTGGATCACCCGCGCGCCCTCGCTGCGCCGCAAGGCGATCCTGATGGCCAAGGTCCAGGACGAGGCGGGACACGGCCTCTACCTCTACAGCGCGGCGGAGACGCTCGGCACGAGCCGCGACGAGCTGCTGGACAAGCTGCACTCCGGCCGCCAGAAATACTCGTCGATCTTCAACTATCCGACGCTGACCTGGGCGGACGTCGGCGCGATCGGCTGGCTGGTGGACGGCGCCGCGATCACCAATCAGGTCCCGCTCTGCCGCTGCTCCTACGGGCCTTACGCACGCGCGATGGTCCGGATCTGCAAGGAGGAGTCCTTCCACCAGCGCCAGGGCTACGAGCTGCTGCTGGCCCTGAGCAAGGGCACCCCCGCCCAGCACGCGATGGCGCAGGACGCGGTGGACCGCTGGTGGTGGCCGTCGCTGATGATGTTCGGCCCGCCCGACGACGCGTCGGCGCACTCGGCGCAGTCCATGGCCTGGCGCATCAAGCGGCATTCCAACGACGAGCTGCGCCAGCGGTTCGTGGACATAGCGGTCCCGCAGGCCGAGTCCCTCGGTCTCACCCTCCCCGACCCTGACCTGCGCTGGAACGAGGAGCGGGGCAAGCACGACTTCGGGGCGATCGACTGGACGGAGTTCCAGCAGGTCCTGAAGGGCAACGGCCCCTGCAACGAGCAGCGGCTCACCCAGCGCCGGCAGGCGCACGACGAGGGCGCCTGGGTCCGGGACGCCGCCGCTGCCTACGCGGCGAAGCACACGGGACCCCGGGCGCACGGCGGAGAGGCAGCGGCATGAGCGGCTCGACCGACTGGCCCCTGTGGGAGGTCTTCGTACGCTCCCGGCGCGGCCTCTCGCACACCCACGCGGGCAGCCTGCACGCCCCGGACGCCGAGATGGCCCTGCGCAACGCCCGGGACCTGTACACCCGGCGCAGCGAGGGCGTCTCGATCTGGGTCGTGCCGTCCAGCGCGATCGAGGCGTCGTCGCCCGACGAGAAGGATCCGTTCTTCGCCCCGGCCGCCGACAAGGTGTACCGGCATCCGACCTTCTACGAGATCCCGGACGGGGTGAAGCACCTGTGAGCGCGGCCCTCGCCCTCGGCGACGACGCGCTGGTGCTCTCGCACCGGCTGGGGGAGTGGGCGGGCCACGCCCCGGTGCTGGAGGAGGACGTGGCGCTCGCCAACATCGCGCTCGACCTGCTGGGCCAGGCCCGGATACTGCTCTCCCTCGTCGGCGACGAGGACGAGCTGGCCTACCTCAGGGAGGAACGCGCCTTCCGCAACCTCCAGTTGGTCGAGCAGCCGAACGGCGACTTCGCGCACACCATCGCCCGCCAGCTCTACTTCTCCACCTACCAGCTCCTGCTGTACGGGGAGCTGGCCGCCGGGGACGGCGAGTTGGCCCCGCTCGCCGCGAAGGCCGTCAAAGAGGTCACCTACCACCGGGACCATGCCGAGCAGTGGACGCTGCGGCTCGGCGACGGCACGGCGGAGAGCCACGAGCGGATGACGCGCGGCCTGGCAGCGCTCTGGCGCTTCACCGGGGAGATGTTCCGCCCGGCGGCCGGACTCGAAACGCTCGACGTCGACTGGAGCGCCCTGCGGGCCGGTTGGACCGAGTCCGTCACGGACGTCCTGAAGCGGGCCACCCTGTCCGTACCGGAGGGACCCGACTCCGGGGCGTGGACGGCGGGCGCCGGGCGGCAGGGGCTGCACACCGAGCCGTTCGGCCGGATGCTCGCCGAGATGCAGCATCTGCACCGCAGCCACCCGGGGGCGTCATGGTGAATCCCCCCGCGGCTACGGCGTCGGCGACCGCCCCGACCGCCCCGACGGCGCTGGAGGCCGAGCTGCGCCGGCTCGCCGGTGCCGTACCCGACCCCGAACTGCCCGTCGTCACGCTGGAGGAGCTGGGCGTCCTGCGCGCCGTGCGGGTCAGCGGACCGGGCTCCGTCCGGGTCGAGCTGACCCCGACGTACACCGGCTGCCCGGCGATCGAGACGATGTCCGCGGACATCGAGCAGGTGCTGCACGCGCGCGGGATGCCGGAGGTCGCCGTCGTCACGGTGCTCTCCCCGCCCTGGTCGACGGACGACATCAGCGCCGAAGGCCGCCGCAAACTCGCCGAGTCCGGCATCGCGCCGCCCCGCCCGCAGGGCGCGGCAGGCCCCGTGCCGCTCTCGCTGGCCATCCGCTGCCCGCACTGCGGCTCGACCGACACGGAACTGCTCAGCAGGTTCTCCTCCACCGCGTGCAAGGCGCTGCGCCGCTGCGCGGCCTGCCGTGAACCGTTCGACCACTTCAAGGAGTTGTAGATGTTCCATCCGCTCCGGGTCAGCGAGGTCGAGCGGCTCACCGACGACGCGGTGGCCGTGACCTTCGCCGTACCGCCCGCGCTGCGCGAGACGTTCCGGCACACCCCGGGCCAGCATGTCGCCCTGCGCAGGACGGTGGAGGGCGCGGAGATCCGGCGTACGTACTCGATCTGCGCGCCCGCGGGGGCCGAGCCCCTGCTGCGGGTGGGGATCCGGCTGGTCGACGGCGGCGAGTTCTCGACGTACGCCTTCAAGGAACTGACCGCGGGCGACACGGTCGACGTCATGGAGCCGACCGGCCGGTTCGTCCTGGAGCCGCGCGCGGGGCATTTCGCCGCCGTCGTCGGCGGCAGCGGCATCACCCCGGTCCTGTCGATCGCGGCCACGCTGCTGGCGCGGGAGCCCGCCGCCCGGTTCTGCCTGGTACGCGCCGACCGGTCCGTGGCGTCGACGATGTTCCTGGAGGAGGTCGCCGACCTCAAGGACCGCTACCCCGACCGCTTCCAACTGGTCACCGTCGTCTCACGCGAGGAGCAGCAGACCGGGCTGCCTTCGGGACGGCTCGACCAGGAGCGGCTGGCCGGACTGCTGCCCGCGCTGCTGCCGGTGGCCGACGTGGACGGCTGGTTCCTGTGCGGACCGCTCGGCCTGGTCGCCGGCGCGGACCGCGCGCTGCGCGGGCTCGGCGTCCCCCGGAGCCTGATCCATCAGGAGATCTTCCACGTCGACGAGGAGACGGCCGGCGGCACCGCGATCGCCGACTCCCCCTCGACAGCGGCGGCGCGGGCGCCCGAGGGCAGCACGCTCACCGCGACGCTCGACGGCCGCTCGGGCAACTGGCCGGTCAGGGAAGGCGAATCCCTGCTGGAGACGGTGCTCCGCAGCCGCGCCGACGCCCCGTACGCCTGCAAGGGCGGCGTCTGCGGCACCTGCCGGGCGTTCCTGGTCTCGGGCGAGGTCAGGATGGACCGCAACTTCGCGCTGGAGCCGGAGGAGACGGACGCGGGCTACGTACTGGCCTGCCAGTCCCACCCGGCGACCGCCGAGGTGGAGCTGGACTTCGACCGCTAGGGCTGTCCGGCCGTGCGTCGCAAGCCCGTGCCGCACGGCACGGCAACCGGCCTCGTTGTCGGACCGATCCCGGCAGCGGCCGGTGTCCGGCCCGCGACGTCCGGCGCGGGCGGCACGCGGGCCGCGCGCTGTCCCAACGACCGGCCCCCGGGCCGTCGTTCGTGTCCTGGGGGCCCCTGACGGGCGCTCAGAGCACGAACGCCGGGCTGCCGTCGTCCGTCACCATCGGGCGTCCCGCGCCGTCCCAGGCGAGCATTCCGCCGTCCACGTTCACCGCGTCCACACCCTGCTGGACCAGATACTGGGTGACCTGCGCCGAGCGACCGCCGACCCGGCAGACGACGTACGCCTTGCGGCCGTCCGAGACCGCCTCGGTGACCTCGCCGAAGCGCGCCACGAAGTCGCTCATCGGGACGTGCAGGGCGCCTTCGGCATGACCGGCCGCCCATTCGTCGTCCTCGCGGACGTCCAGCAGGAAACCGTCGGACGGGACCGCCGCGACATCGACCGAGGGCAGCGGGGCGAAGTTCATGGGTGGTGCCTTCTCTCGTACGGGAAAAACGTCCGCAAAAAACCTAACCCACCAGCGCCGCCAGCTCGGCCTCGCGCTCGGCGACCTGCGCCAGCAACTGCTCGGCGATCTCTTCGAGCAGCCGGTCGGGGTCGTCGGGCGCCATCCGCAGCATGGAGCCGATCGCGCCCTCCTCAAGATCCTTGGCGACCAGCGTCAGCAGCTCCTTGCGCTGCGACAGCCAGTCCAGCCGGGCGTACAGCTCGTCGCTCTCGCTCAGCCGGGGCTCGGCGGGGGCAGGGCCCGCCGCCCACTCCTCGGCCAGCTCCCGCAGCAGCGGCTCGTCGCCGCGCCCGTACGCCGCGTTGACCCGTGTGATGAATTCCTCACGCCGCTCCCGCTCCGGCTCGTCCTGCGCAAGGTCGGGATGAGCCTTGCGGGCCAGATCGCGGTACAGCTTGCGGGCCTCGTCGCTCGGCCGCACCCGCTTGGGCGGCCGGACCGGCTGATCGGTCAGCATGGCGGCCGCCTCGGGCGACAGGCCGTCGGAGTCCAGCCAGTCGTGGAACAGCTCCTCGACGCCGGGCATCGGCTGGACCATCGCACGGGCCTCCTGGGCCTTGCGCAGATCCTCCGGGTCGCCGGAGTGCTTCGCCTTCGCCTCGGCGATCAGCGCGTCCAGCTCGTCCAGCCTGGAGTACATCGGGCCGAGCCGCTGGTGGTGCAGCCGGGAGAAGTTCTCCACCTCGACCCGGAAGGTCTCCAGCGCGATCTCGAACTCGATGAGCGCCTGCTCGGCCGCCCGCACCGCCTTCTCCAGCCGGGCCTCCGGCCGGGGCGGGGCATCCGGCGACGGCGTCGTGGACGGGGTCGTGGGCTGCGTCACATCCGGCACGTCTGGCACGTCCTGCTTGTCGTCGTTACGGATCGTCGGCTCCCCGGGGACGTCCTGCATCACCGCACCAGCCTACGGGGCCGTCCGGGGGTCACACCCCCAGCTCGGCCGCTATCCGCCCGTTCCTGACCGCCGCCAGCAGCTCCGCGTGATCCGCCTCCGTACGGTCGGCGTATGTGACGGCGAAGGCGGCCACCGCCGAGTCCAGCTCGTCGCTCTTGCCCGCGTAGCCGGCGATCAGCCGCGGGTCGACGCTGTGCGCATGCGCCCTGGCCAGCAGCGCGCCGGTCATCCGGCCGTAGTCGTCGAGCTGTCCG
The DNA here is from genome assembly GCF_055584925.1 of Streptomyces sp. NPDC087906. Taxonomy (NCBI): domain Bacteria; kingdom Bacillati; phylum Actinomycetota; class Actinomycetes; order Kitasatosporales; family Streptomycetaceae; genus Streptomyces; species Streptomyces sp. NPDC087906. Next base: position 166,414 of record NZ_JBVJLC010000001.1, on the reverse strand, counting down.
TCCGCCAGCGCCGCCGGGTCCACGCTCCCCTTGCGGTTCCTGAACTGCCGTACCTGGAACGGCCTGCCGTCGACCGTGGTCCAGCCCAGCAGACTGTCGCTGACGACCTGCATCCGCTTCTGCCCGAGCACCACCCTGCGACCCTCGTGCGCGACGGCGGGCGACCGGAACCCGATGGCCGCCAGCGACGGCAGCAGCGCCGAGGCGCGCGCCTCCTTCACCTGGAGCACCAGCGGCTCCCCCCTGTGGTCGATCAGCAGGACCACGTACGACCGCGTTCCGACGCTGCCGGTGCCGACGACGCGGAACGCCACGTCATGGATCGCGTACCGGGCGAGCAGCGGCAGCCGGTCGTCGGCGAGGGTGCCCACGTACCCCTCCAGCGAGCCGGCCACGGCCGCCGCCTCCGCGTCGGGCACCCGGCGCAGCACGGGCGGCGCGTCGACGAAGCGCCGCCGCGCCCCGCGCCCGCCGGGCGACCCGTCCTCCTCGGGGACCGCCTCGGTCGACTTGGCGGCGAACCGGGCGCTGGTGTTCTTGCGCGCCTTCTCGGACACCCGCTCCAGCGTGCCCATCAGATCGCGGGCGTCCGCGTGCGAGACGAGCTTCTCGTCGGCGATCGCGTTCCACGCGTCGAGCGCGGGCAGTTTGGCCAGCAGCCGCATCGTGCGCCGGTAGGCCCCCACCGCGTCGTACGCGGCGCCCCGGCAGCTCTCCTCGTCCGCGCCCGCCTCCCGCCCGGCCAGCACCAGCGACGCGGCGAGGCGTTTGACGTCCCACTCCCACGGACCGGCCGCGGTCTCGTCGAAGTCGTTGAGGTCCATCACCAGATGGCCGCGCGAATCGCCGTACAGGCCGAAGTTGGCCGCATGCGCGTCACCGCAGATCTGCGCGCCGACCCCGGTAACGGGGGTGCCGACCAGATCATGGGCCATCAGCCCGGCGGCGCCGCGCAGAAAGGCGAAGGGCGACGCCGCCATCCTGCCGACCCGCAGCGGCGCGAGCCCCGGCACCCGGCCCCTGCTGGACTCCTCGACGGCACGCACGGCGTCGGGCCGGGACGCCGCGAACACCACCGAGTCGTGCGAGGAGCGGGGCACCCTGCTGCGCAGCTCGTGCCCGGCCGCCTTGGGCGAACCCGCCGCCACCGGCGGCGCGAAGCCAGGCACCGCCGGGATCCGCCCGGCCCCCACCGATCCGACCTCGCCCATGGCGCGCCGCCTCCCCCCGTACTCGGCCGGCCTGCGCCGGACCAACATCAACTGCCCCTGACCGTACCGCCGGTCAAGGAAAGCCGTCGCCCCCTGTGGACAACCCGGTGGAGACGGTTGTCCACAGGGTCCACCGACCCGCCGGTCCCGCAGACTCCACCGGTCCCGCAGCCCCCGCGCCCCCGCCGCCTAGCAGGGCGCCTGCGGCGGCTCGCGCAGATACGACTGCGCCCACGTCGAGAGTTCCTTCAGCGCGGGCTCCATCGCGGCCCCCGCCTCCGTCAGCCGGTACGAGACCCGCAGCGGCGGCCCCTCGTCCACCTCGCGCAGCACGAGACCCGCGGCCCCCAGCTCGGTCAGCCGGTCCGAGAGCATGCGTTCGCTGATGCCGGGGATCGCCCGCCGCAGCTCGGCGAAGTGGACGGCGCGCTCCATGAGGACGGAGACGATCGGGCCGGTCCAACGCTTGCCGAACAGCTCGAAGACGCGGGAGATCCCCACGTCGACCTTCTTGCACGCGCCCTCGCTGTGCTCCGTCATGTCCACAGAGTACTGGCCTCCCGACCCGGGATGAAAAAAAGTAAGCGACTATGTTATTCATAGGTACGAACGGAAAATCCGCTCACTGCTCAGCCCGCGTTTTCCCACGTTCCCCCCCTGTTTCCCGCCGTTCCCCACGTATGGAGATCCCCATGGCCACGCTGCTGCACATCGACTCCGCCGTCTTCCCCGAGGGTTCCGCCTCCCGCGACATCACCTCGGTGTTCGTCAAGAGCTGGCTGGAGCAGCACCCCGAGGGCAAGGTCGTCTACCGCGACCTCGCCGCCTCCCCGCTGCCGCACCTCGACGTCGCCGCCGTTTCGGCCGGTGCGGGCCACGCCCTGCGCGCCGAGCTGGCCGACGAGCTGGCCGCCGCCGACGCGGTGCTGATCGGCGCCCCGATGTACAACTTCACGATCGCCTCCACCCTGAAGGCATGGCTCGACCTGGTCATCATCAACGGCCACAACGCCGGTGAGAACAGCCCGATCGCCGGCACCCCCTTCACCGTCGTCGCCAGCCGCGGCGGCTCGTACGCCCCCGGCACCCCGCGCGAGGACTTCGAGTTCGTCCAGAACTACCTGCAGAAGGTCCTGACCGGCATGTTCGGCGTCACCGACCTGGAGTTCATCGTCCCCGAGCTGACGCTGGCCCACACCGTGCCCGCGATGACCGAGCTGATCCCGCTCGCCGAGGCCTCCCGCGCCAAGGCCCGCGAGGACGCCGAGTCGAAGGCCAAGGCCCTCGCCTCCCGGCTCGCCGCCTGATCCCCAGCACGAAGAATCCCGGAGCACGAGGCCCCGGAGGGCCAAGAAGCCCCGGTAGCACGAAGAAGCCCCGTAGGTCGATGACCTACGGGGCTTCCATCTGTGCGCGAGGGGGGAGTTGAACCCCCACGCCCTTTCGGGCACTGGAACCTGAATCCAGCGCGTCTGCCTATTCCGCCACCCGCGCATTGGGTGTGCCGTCCGGTGCTTCACCTGCGGTCTTGCCGGTGCGCGCTCCTGGCGACATCGAGAAGATTAGCACGCAGCGGAGGGTGGGTTCACATCCAATTGTTTGAGCGGTCCGAACTCGGAACAGGGAACGGAGAGCCGTCGCCCCCCACTCCTCCTGAGTGCACCCGGGGTGCGGGACACTGTCAGGAGGCCCCCTCTACGATCCGTGTGAGAGGTGACACTCATCGACGGGGCAGACAAGGGGAACCAGCCGATTTCCCGACGCGTGGATACGATCAGTAAGCACGACAGCGGCAGCGTCAACGCCGATCCGGCCACCGACGCCGAGAACTACCGAGGAGGTGCCTCATGGGAGTCCTGAAGAAGTTCGAGCAACGCCTCGAAGGTCTGGTCAACGGCACCTTCGCGAAGGTGTTCAAGTCCGAGGTCCAGCCGGTCGAGATCGCCGGCGCCCTGCAACGCGAATGCGACAACAACGCAACGATCTGGAACCGCGAGCGGACCGTCGTACCGAACGACTTCATCGTCGAGCTGAGCACGCCCGACTACGAGCGCCTCAGCCCGTACTCCGGCCAGCTCGGCGACGAACTGGCCGGTCTGGTGCGCGACTACGCGAAGCAGCAGCGCTACACCTTCATGGGCACGATCAAGGTCCATCTGGAGAAGGCCGACGACCTCGACACCGGGCTCTACCGGGTGCGCAGCCGCACCCTCGCCTCAAGTACGTCGCAGGCGGGACCCGGCGGCGGCAACGGCGGCCCGGCAGGCCTGCAGGCCAGTGCTCCCGGCGGTTACGGCTATCCGCCCAGCGCCGTGCCCGCGGCTCCGCCCATGCCGGCGGCCCCGCCGCCCGGCGCCCGGCACCAGCCGCCGGCGGCCGGCCGGCACGCTCCGCCGCAGGCGCCGAGCGCGCTGCCGAACAACCAGGTCCGGCGGTGGATCGAGATCAACGGCAACCGCCACCAGATCTCCCGTCCGACGCTGGTGCTCGGCCGCAGCACCGACGCCGACGTGCGGATCGACGACCCCGGCGTATCGCGCCGGCACTGCGAGATCCGGGCCGGAACGCCCTCGACCATCCAGGATCTCGGGTCCACCAACGGCATCGTGGTAGACGGACAGCACACCACCCGCGCTACGCTCCGCGACGGCTCCCGGATCGTCGTGGGCCAAACCACCATCGTTTATCGGCAAGCCGAAGGGTGAAGCGGGGGCAATGTCAGAGCTGACCCTGACGGTCATGCGGCTAGGTTTCCTGGCCGTCTTGTGGCTGTTCGTGATCGTGGCCGTGCAGGTCATCCGCAGCGACCTGTTCGGAACGCGCGTCACGCAGCGCGGCTCACGCCGCAACAGCGACGCCAGACCGCAACAGGCCCGCCAGAACGCGGCTCCGCCGCAACAGCGCCAGCAGCAGGGGGGAAACAGGCAGCGCCGGGGAGCGCCGAGCAAGCTGGTCGTCTCCGAGGGCATCCTCACCGGAACCACGGTGGCCCTCCAGGGGCAGACCATCACGCTGGGCCGCGCCCACGATTCAACGATCGTGCTGGACGACGACTACGCGTCCTCCCGGCATGCCAGGATCTACCCGGACCGTGACGGCCAGTGGATCGTCGAGGATCTCGGGTCCACCAACGGCACGTATCTCGACCGGACCCGACTCACCACCCCGACCCCGATCCCCCTGGGTGCTCCGATCCGCATCGGCAAGACCGTCATCGAGCTGCGGAAGTAGTACGACAATGAGCGAGCGGAGCGAGCGAGCCGCAGCGGTCCCGACAGCGGACCAGGGCTGGCTCCCGACCGGAGGGTGGGCAGTGTGGCTCGATCGAGAGACCGGCTGGCCCCGGAGTCGGGGTCGACGGGCGAGCCGACGGGAGAGGTGCGCATGAGTCTGTCGCTGCGTTTCGCCGCCGGATCGCACAAGGGCATGATCCGGGAAGGCAACGAGGACTCCGGCTACGCCGGTCCCCGGCTGCTGGCCATCGCCGACGGCATGGGCGGCCAGGCCGCGGGCGAGGTCGCCTCGTCGGAGGTGATCTCCACCCTGGTCCAGCTCGACGACGACGTCCCGGGCTCCGACATCCTCACCTCGCTCGGTACGACTGTGCAGCGCGCCAACGACCAGTTGCGCCTCATGGTCGAGGAGGACCCGCAGTTGGAGGGCATGGGCACCACGCTCACCGCCCTCCTGTGGACCGGCCAGCGCCTGGGCCTGGTCCATGTCGGCGACTCCCGCGCCTATCTGCTGCGGGACGGCGTCCTCACCCAGATCACCCAGGACCACACCTGGGTCCAGCGGCTCGTCGACGAGGGCCGGATCACCGAGGAAGAGGCCACCACGCACCCGCAGCGCTCGCTGCTGATGCGCGCGCTCGGCAGCGGCGACCACGTCGAGCCGGATCTGTCGATCCGTGAGGTCCGCGCCGGCGACCGCTATCTGATCTGCTCCGACGGCCTGTCGGCCGTCGTCTCCCACCAGACGATCGAGGAGACGCTCGCCGACTACCAGGGCCCGCAGGAGACCGTCCAGGACCTCATCCAGCTCGCCCTGCGCGGCGGCGGTCCCGACAACATCACCTGCATCGTCGCCGACGTCTTCGACGTCGACTCCAACGACACCCTCGCCGCCCAGCTCAACGACACCCCGGTCGTCGTCGGCGCCGTGGCGGAGAACCAGCAGCTCAACGGCGGCCAGGACGACCCGTCGATGCAGACCCCGGCCGGCCGCGCGGCCGGCCTCGGCAGGGCCGTACCGCCGCAGCCGTCCGGCGGCTTCGGCCCGCCCGGCAGCGGCGGCCAGCACGCCGGTTACGGCGCGGCGTCCGGCGACGGCTTCGGGGCGTACAGCGACGAGTACGCGGGCGACCTGACCAAGCCGCGGCAGGGCCACAAGTGGCTCAAGCGGTCGCTGTACACGGTCCTCGTCCTCGCCGTCGTCGGCGGCGGTCTGTACGGCGGGTACCGCTGGACTCAGACCCAGTACTTCGTCGGCTCCAACGGGGAGCATGTCGCGCTGTACCGGGGCATCAGCCAGGACCTCGCCTGGGTCTCGCTCTCGAAGGTGCAGAGCGACCACGGTGAGATCGAACTCAAGTACCTACCGCCGTACCAGCGCAAGCAGGTCGAGGACACCATCGCCGAGGGCAGCCTCGGCAACGCGCACGAGAAGATCGCCGAACTCGCCACCCAGGCATCCGCCTGCCGGAAGGACGAGCTGCGGCGCAAGGCCGACCAGGAAGCCGGCGTGGCCGCGGGGGCGGGCAAGCCCGGCACGGCCAAGCCCGGCACCACCACGCCCAGCGCCAAACCCGGCACGACCGGCGCGAACACCGCCACCCACACCACCGACACCACGCCGAAAGCAGCTCCCTCTCCAGGCCCCAGCCTCACCGGGGAAGAGCAGAAGCTGGTCTCGAACTGCTCGAAGCAGTAGCCGGCCGTAGGGGGCCTTTTCACCACCATGAGCGTTGTCACCAACACCACCACCATCGGTGCGATCGAAGCTCCGAGCAGGCGCAACACCGAACTCGCCCTGCTCGCCTTCGCCGTCGCCATCGCCGTCTTCGCGTACCTGAACGTCGGGCTCGCGCTCGACGGCGAGGTGCCGGCGGGGGTGCTCGGGTACGCGCTCGGTCTCGCCGCGCTCGCCGGTGTCGCGCACCTCGTCGTACGCAAGTTCGCGCGCTACGCCGACCCGCTGCTGCTCCCGCTGGCGACGCTCCTCAACGGCATCGGGCTCGTGCTCATCTGGCGCCTCGACCAGTCGCAGCGGCTGATCGACCGGGCCAAGAGCATCTACGGGGCGTTCTCGCCCTCGGCGCCCAAGCAGATGCTGTTCTCGGCGATCGGCGTCGCGCTCTTCGTCGGCGTGCTGATCCTGCTCAAGGACCACCGCATCCTGCAGCGCTACACGTACATCTCCATGGTCGTGGCGATGGTGCTGCTGATCCTGCCGGTCTTCTTCCCCGCCCAGTTCGGCGCCCGGATCTGGATCCGCATCCCCGGGGTCGGCAGCATCCAGCCAGGGGAGTTCGCGAAGATCATCATCTCGATCTTCTTCGCCGGCTACCTGATGGTGAAACGGGACGCGCTCGCGCTCGCCAGCCGCCGCTTCATGGGCCTGTACCTGCCCCGCGGACGCGACCTCGGCCCGATCCTCGTGGTCTGGGCCCTGTCCATCCTCATCCTGATCTTCGAGACCGACCTCGGTTCCTCGCTGCTCTTCTTCGGCGTCTTCGTCGTCATGCTGTACGTCGCGACGGAGCGCACGAGCTGGATCGTCTTCGGTCTGCTGATGTCCGCCGTCGGCGCCGTCAGCGTCGCCTCGTTCGAACCGCACGTCGAGCAGCGCGTCCAGGCCTGGCTGCACCCCTTCGCCGAGAAGACCCTCGCCCAGAGCGACCAGATCGCCCAGTCGCTGATGTCCTTCGGCGCGGGCGGCACCATCGGCACCGGGCTCGGCCAGGGCAACTCCGACCTCATCGGCTTCGCCGCCAACGCCGACTTCATCCTCTCCACCGTCGGCGAAGAGCTGGGCCTGGCGGGGACGATGGCGATCCTGCTGCTCTACGGCCTGATCGTGGAGCGCGGCGTCAGAACGGCCCTCGCCGCCCGCGACCCGTTCGGCAAGCTGCTCGCCATCGGCCTCTCCGGCGGCTTCGCCATCCAGGTCTTCGTGGTCACCGGCGGTGTGATGGGCCTCATCCCGCTGACCGGTATGACCATGCCGTTCATGGCGGCCGGCGGTTCGTCCGTGATCGCCAACTGGGGCCTGATCGGCATCCTGATCCGTATCAGCGACACGGCGCGCAGGCCCGCACCGGCCCCAGCGCCGACCTCCGACGCCGAGATGACCCAGGTGGTCCGCCCGTGAACAAGCCCCTCCGCCGGATCGCGATCTTCTGCGCCCTGCTCGTGCTGGCTCTGCTCGTACGGGACAACTGGGTGCAGTACGTCCAGGCCGACAGCCTCAACACGAACGCCCTCAACCGCCGTACCGGCATCGAGCGGTACAGCCACCCGCGCGGCAACATCATCGTCGACGGCAAGCCGATCACCGGTTCCGTGGCGACGACGGGCACCGACTTCAAGTACAAGCGGACCTACAAGGACGGCGCCATGTGGGCGCCCGTCACCGGCTTCGCCTCCCAGGTCTACGGCGCCAACCAGCTCGAACAGATCGACGACGGCATCCTCAGCGGCAACGACGACCGGCTCTTCTTCGACCGCACCATGTCCATGTTCACGGGCGAGGAGAAGAAGGGCGGCAACGTCATCACCACCCTCAACCCGGACGCCCAGAAGGCGGCCTTCGAGGGGCTCGGCAAGAAGAAGGGCGCCGTCGCCGCCCTCGACCCGACGACCGGCAAGATCCTCGCCCTCGCCTCCACGCCCAGCTACGACCCGTCCACCATCGCGGGCAGCAACGACGAGAAGGCCTGGGTCGCGCTCGACAAGAAGAACAACCCCGACGACCCGATGCTGAACAGGGCGCTGCGCCAGACCTACCCGCCTGGCTCGACCTTCAAGGTCGTCACGGCAGCGGCGGGACTGGAGCACGGCGTGGTCACCGACGTGGACAAGCCGACCGACTCGCCGCTGCCGTACATCATGCCGGGCACCACCACCGAGCTGAAGAACGAGGGCAATCTGCCCTGCAAGAACGCCACCCTGCGCAAGGCGCTCGAGGTCTCCTGCAACAGCGTCTTCGGCCACCTCGGTGAGCAGCTCGGCAAGGACAAGATGCTGGAAACGGCGAAGAAGTTCGGCTTCAACGCCGAGCAGTTCACGCCGGTACGCGCCGACGCTTCGATCTTCCCCGAGGACCCGAACGCGTCCCAGACGGCGCTGTCCTCCATCGGCCAGTTCGACACCCGGGCCACCCCCCTCCAGATGGCGATGGTCGCATCGGCCGTCGCCAACGACGGCAAGCTGATGAAGCCGTACATGGTCGACGAGCTGCGCGCGCCCAACGTCGACCTCATCAGCAAGACCGAGCCCGAGGAGCTGAGCCGCCCGCTCAGCCAGGAGAACGCGCAGAAGCTCCAGTCGATCATGGAGACCGTCGTCAAGCAGGGCACGGGAACCAACGCCCAGATCCCGGGCGTCACAGTGGGTGGCAAGACCGGTACCGCTCAGCACGGCGAGAACAACGACCAGAACCCGTACGCCTGGTTCATCTCGTACGCGAAGACCGGCTCGGGATCGCCGGTGGCCGTGGCGGTCGTCGTCGAGGACAGCGACGCCAGCAGGGACGACATCTCCGGTGGCGGCCTCGCGGCCCCCATCGCGACGGACGTCATGAAGGCGGTCATCGACAGCGAGAAGTGACACGGGTCACTGCTCACGCCCATATCTGCACATTGCGATACCGGTCGTATATCGGGTCACCGCCACCGGCGGAACGGACACGCCGTGCCCGGTAGCGTATGCGCGAACAGCACACCGCCGGACCACACACCGGTGCGGTCGGGACTGACGGAGAGGGCCGGAACGTTATGGAAGAGCCGCGTCGCCTCGGCGGCCGGTACGAGCTGGGCTCGGTGCTCGGCCGTGGTGGCATGGCGGAGGTCTACATCGCCCATGACACCCGGCTCGGCCGCACCGTCGCCGTGAAGACGCTCCGGGCCGACCTGGCCCGCGACCCGTCCTTCCAGGCCCGGTTCCGCCGTGAGGCCCAGTCGGCCGCCTCGCTCAACCACCCGGCGATCGTCGCGGTCTACGACACCGGTGAGGACTACGTCGACGGGGTCTCCATCCCGTACATCGTCATGGAGTACGTCGACGGGTCGACCCTCAGGGAACTGCTCCACTCCGGCCGCAAGCTGCTGCCCGAGCGCACCCTTGAGATGACCGTCGGCATCCTCCAGGCGCTGGAGTACTCGCACCGCGCCCAGATCGTCCACCGCGACATCAAGCCGGCCAACGTCATGCTGACGCGCACCGGCCAGGTCAAGGTCATGGACTTCGGCATCGCGCGCGCCATGGGCGACTCCGGCATGACCATGACGCAGACGGCGGCCGTCATCGGCACCGCCCAGTACCTCTCCCCCGAGCAGGCCAAGGGCGAGCAGGTCGACGCGCGCTCCGACCTCTACTCGACCGGCTGCCTGCTCTACGAGCTGCTCACGGTCAGGCCGCCGTTCGTCGGCGACTCCCCGGTCGCCGTCGCCTACCAGCACGTACGGGAAGAGCCGCAGCCGCCGAGCGTCTACGACCCCGAGATCACGCCCGAGATGGACGCGATCGTGCTGAAGGCCCTCGTCAAGGACCCGAACTACCGCTACCAGTCGGCCGACGAGATGCGCGCCGACATCGAGGCGTGCCTCGACGGCCAGCCCGTCGCCGCCACCGCCGCCATGGGCTCCGTCGGCTACGGCTACGGCGGCCAGGACCAGCCGACGACGGCGCTGCGCCCCACAGACCCGGCGGGCCAGACGTCGATGCTGCCGCCGGCCAACCCGGACGACGGCGGGTACCAGGGCTACGACGACCGGCCCGACCGGCGCCGCCAGAAGAAGTCCAACACCTCCACGATCCTGCTCGTGGCCGCGGGCATCCTCGTGCTCGTCGGCGCGATCCTGATCGGCAAGTCCGTCTTCAGCGGCAAGGGGGACGACACCGCGCAGGTGCCGGTGCCCGTCCTGGTCGGCAAGCCGCTCAGCGAGGCGCAGACACTCGCGACCAACGCCGACGTGGAGGTCGCCCAGTCCGGCTCCGAGCGCTGCGACCAGCCCAAGGGCGCGATCTGCAGCCAGGATCCGGCGAGCGGCAAGATGAACACCGGCGACACGATCAACGTCGTCGTCTCCGAGGGCGCCCCCAAGATCGAGGTGCCCGACGTCACGGAGAAGACCGAGGAGAACGCCACCTCGATCCTGGAGGACAAGGGCTTCAAGGTCGACACGAAGCAGGTCGAGTCGGACGACCAGGACCCGGGCACGGTCGTCTCGCAGGACCCGGCGGGCGGCGCGCAGGCCGAGAAGAACTCCGAGATCACGCTGAAGATCGCGAAGAAGACCCAGGTCAACGTGGCGCCGGTGGTCGGCAAGCAGATCGACGCCGCGACGGCCCAGCTCCAGGGGACCGGCTTCGAGGTCGCCAGGAACGACGTGGACAGCGACCAGCCCGCGGGCCAGGTCGTGAAGCAGGACCCGGAGGGCAACACCAAGGCGGACAAGGGCAGCAAGGTCACCCTGGACGTCTCCAAGGGCCCGAAGCAGGAAATGGTCACGCTGCCGGCCAACCAGCAGATCCAGGGCAGGCCGCTGGGCGAGGTCAAGGCGCTGCTGGGGAGTCTCGGACTGACCCCCGAGGTCGCTGCCGGCCAGCCGGGCGACGACAACGCCATCGTGATCAACAGCACCCCGGGCCCCGGCCAGCAGGCCCCCAAGGGCTCCAAGGTGACGCTGAACACCGTGGGTGCCCCGGGCGGCGGCGGAGGCGACAACGGCGGTAACGACAACGGCGGCGGAGGCGGCGGCTTCTTCGGCGGCCCGAACGGCGTCGCGTACCGCACCGAGGACTGACGCCCGGCAGTTACGGGAGAGCCCCGCCGCCCTGATGGGCGGCGGGGCTTCTTCGTACCTGGCGGACCGGACAGGGCCCAGGGCCTGATCCAAACGACAGGCCCTAGCGCAGTTCGGGGGGCGGGGTGCGGTCCGCGTCGACCTTCTCCGTACGCACCAGCTCGGCCCAGACGACGAAGCGGTAGTCCGACGTGTAGATCGGCGTGCAGGTCGTGAGGGTGAGATAGCGGCCCGGCTTGGTCTTGCCGGACTCCCTGGGGACCTGCTGAAGCACGTTCACGTTGTACTTCGAGGTCTTCTCCAGCTCCTTGTAGACCTTGTAGACGTACCAGGTGTCCTTCGTCTCGAAGACGACCGGATCGCCCACGTCGACCTGGTGGATGTTGTGGAACTTCGCGCCGTGGCCGTCGCGGTGCGCCGCCAGCGTGAAGTTGCCCTTCTTGTCCCAGGGGAGCGCCGACTTGACCGGCGCGTCGTAGTAGCCGGCGACGCCCTCGTTCAGGGTCTTGGTGTCGGTGCCCTTCTTGACGAGGACTTCGCCGTTCTTCATCGCGGGGACGTGCAGGAAGCCGATGCCGTCCTTGGTGTTGAACGGCGGCGGCCCCTTGTCGCCGCCCCCGCCGCCCGCCTCCCAGTCGTGCCGCACCTGGTTGCCCTGCTTGGTGGCCTCGCGGTCGGCGAGGACATTCGTCCACCACAGCGAGTAGACGACGAAGAGGGCGAGCACCAGGCCCGCTGTGATGAGCAGTTCACCGAAGACGCTGACCACCGTCGCGGCAGGGCCGCGGGTCACGCGGACGGGGTCGGTGCCGGTCTCGGTGCCGGTCTCGGTGCCGCTCTCGACGTCAGCGTCGGCGTCGGCGTCGGGCTGTTCGTCGCTCTCGGTCGTCGCTGCCACCGCAACCGTCCCCGTCCCATTCGTCCGTCCGCCCGGTCGACGGGCGGTCAGTCCACGAGAGCGTCGGGCATGCCCTTGCTGCGTGGCTGTTCGCCGACCATCTTGCCCCACACGATCATTCGATAGGTACTGGTGAATTCCGGGGTACAGGTGGTGAGCGTGATGTACCGCCCGGGTCCGGTGAAACCGGAGCCCTGCGGCACCGGCTGGATCACGCTGACGTTCGACGGAGGGGTCTGCGGGAGCGTGCTTGTCACGTCGTACGTGTAGTACGTGTCCTGCGTCTCGACGACCACTTCGTCGCCCGGCTTCAGCCGGTTGATGTAGCGGAACGGTTCGCCGTGGGTGTTGCGGTGGCCCGCCACCGCGAAGTTGCCCGTCTTGTCGGACGGCATCGCCGTCTTGAGGCTGCCCTCGGAGTAGTGGCCGACCATCCCGTGGTCGAGGACCTTCGACTTGCTGGTGCCCTCGGCGATCGGCACGACGACGTCCAGCTTCGGGATGTGCATGATGGCGAAGCCCTGGCCCGGCTCGAAGGCGCCCGCCGGATGGCCCTTGTTGTTCTTCCAGGTGTCCTGGATCTTGTTCGCCTCTTTGCCCGCGTACTGGTCGGCCGCCACGTTCGTCCACCAGAGCTGGTACGTGACGAAGAGCAGCATCAGCACGCCGAAGGTGATGAACAGTTCACCGACGGCGCGGCTGGCGACGACCCCCGGGCTGTCCTTCAGCGCCTTCGCGGCGCGCCGCGCCTCGACCCGGGACAGCGGGCGGGCGGGCGCGCCCCCGGCGGCCGCGCCCCCGGCGGCCGTGGCGGCGGCTGCCGCCGCCTGTGGGGGCCGTGTGCGGCCCCGGCCACCCTTCGCCGCCTTCCGGCGCTCCGCGCGGCCTCCAGGGCGCGGCTCAGGGTCCGCGGAGGCACTCGCCGCGTCCGCCGCCTGCTGCGCCGCGACGGCGCGGCGCAGATCGGCCGTCCGCAGCCCGACGGTCTCGTCGTCCAGCACGGGCGCCACGGGCCCTACGGGCGGGGCGGGTTGGCCGGGCACGGCGGGCTGGACGCGTACCGGCGGTAGGGGCTCGGTAGCCGGTGCGGGAGCCACCGGCCGCACCGGAGTTGCCGGTTGAGCAGGGGTTGCCGGTTGAGCGGGAGTGGCCGGTTGCGCAGGGGCCGCCGGCTGAGCAGGGGCCGCCGGCTGGGCGGGCGCCGCGGGTATCGGCTCGGCCTCCGGCTTGCGGGCGTGCTTGCCGCCCCCGCCACCGCCGCCCGGCTGCGCGGCGTGCGCCGCGGGCCGCTGCCCGGGGAGCGGGTCGGTCAGTGGATCCGCCAGGCCGTCGACGGCCGCCTCGAACGCGTTGTCGTCCCCGTACGGCTGCTGCGGCCCGTGGGAGATGCCGGCGCCGATCCCGGCTTCGTGTTCGGGGCGGAGGGCGGTCACGCGACGACTGCCTTGCCCACCACCGGCGCGAGACCGGCCGACCGCGCCACCGCCGCCGGATCGCCGCACTGCGCCAGCCAGTTGGCCAGCATCAGATGGCCGTGTTCGGTGAGCACCGACTCGGGGTGGAACTGCACGCCCTCGACGGCCAGTTCGCGGTGGCGTACGCCCATGACGATGCCGTCGGCCGTCCAGGCCGTGACGTCCAGCTCGGGCGGCAGCTCGGCGGGGTCGGCCGCCAGCGAGTGGTAGCGCGTCGCGGTGAACGGCGAGGGCAGCCCGGCGAAGACGCCCCCGCCCTCGTGCGTCACCAGCGATGTCTTGCCGTGCAGCAGTTCGGGGGCCCGGCCGACGACCCCGCCGTACGCGACGGCCATCGACTGCATCCCGAGGCAGACGCCGAAGACGGGCACGCCGGTCTCCGCGCAGTGCCGCACCATCTCGACGCAGACACCGGCCTCTTCGGGGGTGCCGGGCCCCGGCGAGAGCAGCACGCCGTCGAAGCCGTCCTGGGCGTGGGAGACCGTCACCTCGTCGTTGCGCAGCACCTCGCACTCGGCGCCGAGCTGGTAGAGGTACTGGACGAGGTTGAAGACGAAGCTGTCGTAGTTGTCGACGACGAGGATGCGGGCGGGGCTCATCCGGCGGCCCCCGATCCTCCGCCGTCGACCGTCACGTCGTTGAACGGCAGCAGCGGCTCGGCCCACGGGAAGACGTACTGGAACAGCAGATACACGACGCCGAGCGCGAGGACGAGCGAGATGACCGCCCGTACCCACACGTTGCCCGGCAGATGTCGCCAGAACCAGCCGTACATGCTGTCCCTTCCGTTCGGTACCGCACCAGGCGGCACCGCACCAGACTAAAGGTCGCCGCGGACACGTGGGCGGCGACGGGTCAGCTCGCGGGCCGCCGGGGTTTGCCGTTCGTCACAGCGCGGGCCGCGCGTAGTGCAGATCGACGGGGCCCGAGTAGCCGGGGAGCGTCGTCCTGCCGTCGTCGTCGACCTTCCAGCCGAGGCCGTACGCCTGGACGTACAGCAGGTAGTTCTGGATCGGCGGCGACGCGTTGATCGCCTTGTGGAGCTTGTCGGGGTCGCCGATCGCGGTGATCTTGTACGGCGGTGAGTAGACCCGGCCCTGGAGGATGAGCGTGTTGCCCACGCACCGGACGGCGCTGGTGGAGATCAGCCGCTGGTCCATGACGCGGATGCCCTGGGCGCCGCCCTGCCAGAGGGCGTTGACGACGGCCTGCAGATCCTGCTGGTGGATGACGAGGTCGTTGGGCTGCGGGTCGGGGTAGCCGGGGTTGGCCGTGGCGTCCGGCGGGGCGTCGTTGAGGGTGACGGTGACGGCCCGGCCGGTGAGCTTGCGCGTACCCGCGGCCTTCTCCAGCGCGCGCAGCTTGGCGTCCTCGGCAGCGGTGGAGCCGTCGTCCCGTCCGGCGAGGGTGTCGACGTCCGTGCGGACGGTGGCGGTCGACCTGTCCAGCTCGCCGTTCTTGCGGCTGCGCTCCTGGATGAGGTCGGAGAGCTTCAGCAGGGAGGTGTCGGTACGGATGTTGGTGCCCTTGGCCGTGTTGAAGCTCGTCACGAAGATCAGCCCGGCCAGCGCGAAGACGGCGATCGTGAGCAGCCGCACCGGCCGGAGGTGGCGCCGGGCGGGCGAGGGGTCCGGAGCGCGGCCGGGGGCCGGGTCGGGGGCCTTGTCCGGGCCTTCGGGGAAGTCGGCGGAATTGGTCAACGTACCCTTATCTCCCTAGGCGCCACGGAAGCACTACGCTAACGGACGCCCGGGGGAGGCGGTGTTCCCCCTGTTCTCCGCCCCCGGCACCCCGTTCCATTCCCTGCGCGGTCACGCAGCGCATCGACAGGAGAGTTCCTCGTGCCGAAGTCACGTATCCGCAAGAAGGCCGACTTCACGCCGCCGCCGTCGGCGACGCAGCCGACGGCCATAAAGCTGTCCAACCGTAGCTGGGTAGCACCACTCATGCTCGCGATGTTCCTGGTGGGGCTCGCGTGGATCGTGTTGTTCTACGTGACCGAGGGCGATCTGCCGCTGAAGCCCTTCGGCAACTGGAACATCGTGGTCGGTTTCGGCTTCATCGCGGCCGGGTTCGGCTTCTCCACCCAGTGGAAGTAGCACGCCTCACCGGCGTGACGTGGAGTTATCCACAGCACTGTCCACAAGCAGGGGAAAAGGTCAGACGATCTGTGGATAACTCCACGGTTTGTTGACGCCGGTGTGACTGCGTCGGCCGTCGCGCCGTTCCGGTCGCCCCTTGTCGCCGCTGGTCAGACCCACATCGGCGACAAGGGGTACAGATGTTCCCCACAGTTTGCACAAGATCCGGCACACTCTGTGGACAACCTTGGCCTCAGCTCGGCCCTCACGGTCACATCAGGTGAGCGCGGCGGTTCTGTAGACGACGATCGCGACCGTCACGAGCAGCATCAGCCCGCTCGCGCCGTACTGGATGAGTGCCCGGTGCGCGCGCGGTGCGTACAGCATCGCGATGCCGATGAGCGTGCCGGCGACGAGCCCGCCGACGTGCGCCTGCCAGGCGATCCCGGCCCAGCCGAAGGTGATGATCAGGTTGATCACCAGCAGCGCGATGACCGGCCGCATGTCGTAGTTGAGCTTGCGCACCAGCAGGACCGTCGCGCCGAACAGGCCGAAGATCGCGCCGGAGGCGCCGACCGTGAGCTGGTACTGGCTGGCGAGCAGATACGTGAGCGCGCTGCCCGCGAGGCCCGAGACCAGATAGAGCGTGAGATAGCGCGCCCGGCCGAGCGCGGCCTCCAGCGGCCCGCCGATCATCCACAGGCTGAGCATGTTGAAGCCGATGTGCAGATACGCCTCGTGCGTGAACATCGACGTGAACAGCCGGTAGTACTCACCGTCCGCGACCCCGATGAGCTGGCCGTGCCCGTCGGCCGCGTAGCCGACGAGACCGAGATCGTCGCCCAGCCGCGTGCCGACCACCTTGATCAGCAGGAACACCACGAGGTTGACCGCGACCAGCAGCTTCGTGACCAGCCGGGGGTCGGCGGTGATCGAACCGCCGACCAGGGTGCGCGGCCGGGTGGCGGCCGCCGGATGGCCCGTACCCGAGCCTTCCCGCACGCAGTTCGGGCACTGGAAGCCGACCGAGGCGCTGACCATGCACTCGGGGCAGATGGGCCGGTCGCAGCGGACGCACCGTATGCCGGTCTCCCGGTCGGGATGCCGGTAGCAGCCGGGCGGTGCGTCGCTGACGGCGGGCTGGTCCTGGCCTCCATGGCCGTCGGGCGGCTGCTCCATCGGTCCCTCGTGCTCCCCTCGGTCCTCGGTGCTGCGTCCCGTCCGGTACGTAAGCAGTACGGACGGGCAGGGCGGGATGGTTCCCCTGAACGGGGAACCGAACCCGCACCGGCCGGTCAGCGGGTCTCGACCTCGACCGACTCGATCACGACGTCCCGCACGGGGCGGTCGGTGCGCGGGTTGGTCTCGGTGGCGATGATGGCGTCCACGACCTTCTTGCCCTCGTCCGTGCTGACCTCGCCGAAGATGGTGTGCTTGCGGGTCAGCCAGGTCGTCGGCGAGACGGTGATGAAGAACTGCGAGCCGTTGGTGCCAGGACCCGCGTTGGCCATGGCCAGCAGGTACGGCTTGTCGAAGGCGAGGTCGGGGTGGAACTCGTCGCCGAACTCGTAGCCGGGGCCGCCGGTGCCGTTGCCCAGCGGGTCGCCGCCCTGGATCATGAATCCGCTGATCACGCGGTGGAAGACCGTGCCGTCGTAGAGCCGGTCCGTGGTCTTCTTGCCGGTCTCGGGGTGGACCCACTCGCGCTCGCCCTGGGCGAGCTCCACGAAGTTCTTGACCGTCTTGGGCGCGTGGTTCGGCAGGAGCCGGATCTCGATGTCGCCTTGATTGGTCTTCAGGGTGGCGTAAAGCTGCTCGGCCACGATGTGCCTTCCATGAGTCGTCACTGACTCTCACGATCCTCGCACGGAAGGTGCGGCGGTCGGCCGGGCATGGCCAGGAAGGGTCGCCGAAGAGGCGCCGAAGGGACGCGGGAACGGCGCCGAGGGGTCGCCGAGGGGTCGCCGAAGCGACGCGCGGCGCGGCCGGCGGGCGATTCCGGGGGCACCGACGTGTGTGAGTCCGCCGTCGGCGGACAGGTGTGCAGAAGAGGTGACCGAGGTCGCGCCGGAAACACGGGCATGACACGGATGCCCGTATGGCATGCCGAGGCCGAGCCCAGCAGGCATGATTTCGAAAAGGGTGGACAGGCGACATAACGAACGCCACCGAGGAGGATGATCCTGTGACCCGCATGGACAGCGTGCGCGCCGCTACCGGTTCGGCGAAGGAGAGCGTGCAGCACGCCGCGGAAGCGGTGGCCCCTTACGCCGACACGGCCAAGGAGCAGGCCGCTCAGTACGCGCACGAGGCGCGCGTACGGCTCGCCCCGACAATGTCAAAGGCCGCCAAGCAGGCCCGTATTCAGGCCAAGCAGGCGCGTATCCAGTACGACGCCAGGGTGGCGCCCCATGTGCCCCCAAAGGTCGATGTCGCCGCGCATCGGGCCGCGGTCAGTACGCGCAAGGCGGCCCGTCAGGCTGCCGAATACACGCGTCAGGCCGCTGATTACACGGTGCCGCGGGTCGAACAGGCCGTGGCCACCGCGCAGCCGGTAGCCGAGGAGGCCGCGGCACGTTCCGCTGCCGCTCTCGCCGCGCTGCGTGGACAGGTGACGGTGAAGGAGATCAACAAGCTGGTGCGCAAGCACGAGCGCCGGGCCAGGGCCGGCCGGCTGGCCAAGGGCCTCGCCGTCGTCGGTGTACTGGCCGGTGGTGCCTTCGCCGCGTGGAAGTGGTGGGACAAGCAGGCCAATCCGGACTGGCTGGTCGAGCCGCCCGCCGCTACCGAGGTCTCTGACGACCGGGCTCCGCTGACGTCCGTCGACGGCAGTACGGGTGCCCACGTGGTGGATCCGCTCGATCCCGAGGTCCAGGCCAAGCAGGCCGAGGCGGAAGCTGAGGCTGCGGCTCGGAAGGCTGATCGGGAGGACCGTTCCTGATCGTGCGCCGCGGTGTGACAAGCCGCGGTGACAGCGCGTTCACAGGGCGCCGGGAGACCGCGGGTATCCCGGCGCCTCACGCTGCGACGAGCGCGGCCTGAGCGGCGTACGCGTCCTCGTCGGCCGCCGCCGTCTCAGCGGTACCGGACGTACCGGACGTACCGTCGGCGTCGTCGATGCCTGCGGGCAGGTGCCGGACCGACGGTGAGGAGCCGTGCGCCTCGGCGCGGATGCGCTGCTTGATCGTGGGCGGCAGCGAGCGGTCACGCGCCAGCGGGGCGGGCAGTGCTGCCCAGCCCGACCGGGCCGCACCTTCCTCCCGGTGGGTCGTGCCGAAGGGCGCGGGAACCGGCTGGTCGGCCGGCTGCTCGGCGGGCTGCTGGACAGCGCCACCGGCCGCGGTGGCGGGGGCGGTGAGCCCCAGTGAGGTGAGCACCGCGAAGAACGCGGTGAGGAAGACGGTCCACAGACTCTTGACCTTGAAGGCGGCCATGACCCCTCGCTTTCGGGTTGGGCGATCTACTTACCTTCCTTATGATGAGTACGCATTTCGGGAATCCACGGAGCGACGCCGCCCGTGCGCAGCTCTTAGGATGAACACCACTCTTACGGTCCAATGACCTTGCGGGAATCCGGATCTGGGCCTCCGTCAGGCCGGTCCCGGCGCCCTGGTTCAGGCCCGGTGCCGCAGGTGCGCGGGCTGCCGGCTGATCCGTACGAGCCGGTCGAAGTCGACGGCGACGCCGCGCAGCAGCAGGTCCACCAGCGGTCCCGCCGCGCCCCTGCCGACCGACGCGTCGCCGAACAGGGCCCGCTGATACACCGTCGACGCGAGCAGGTCGACCAGCAGCGCGGGATCCACGTCGGGCAGCAGATCGCCCCGGTCGACCGCGCGGGCGACCGCTGTCGTGGCGGCCTGGCGGCTGGGCCGCAGCAGCTCGTCGAGCAGCCTGCCGTGCAGTTCGGCGTCGGGGGCGCAGTCCGCGATCAGCGCGGCCAGCACCCCGGACGGCAGCCGTTCGTGCAGCGCGTCGGCGAGCAGTTCGACACTCTCGATCAGATCGCAGCGGGTGCAGCCGTTGTCGGGGGCCGGCGGGACGACGAGGACCGACGCGAGCGCGTCGATGAGCAAGTGCTGCCGTACGGGCCAGCGCCTGCGGATCGCCGCCTTCGTCGTCGCCGCGCGGGCGGCCACCTTCTCCAGCGCGAACCCGGCGTATCCGCTCTCGCGCAGCACGTCGAGGGTGGCGGCCAGGACGGCGGCGTCGATGGCCGGATCGCGGGGGCGGCCGGGCGCCGGAGGGCTCATCGCTCGGCGTCCTGCCGTCCGGCGTCCTGCGGGTACCAGCGCAGCTCGACCGTGTTGCCGTCCGGGTCCTCCACGTATACGGACTGCGCCTCGCCGCGCGCCCCGTAGCGTCCGACGGGTCCTTCCAGGACGGTGAAGAGCCCGGAGTCGATGACCTCCTGCCAGTCCAACGGCTCGACGACCAGGCAGAGATGGTCCACGTTCGACTCGCCGCGCGGCCGGTCGACCAGGTCGATGATCGTGACCGGACTGACCCGTACGGAGGGGAAGGGCACTTTTCCCGCCCGCCATTGCGCCACCCGGACGGGTTCCAGGCCGAGCGGCCCGCAGTAGAACGCCAGGGCGCGCTCCACGTCCCGCACGTTGAGCACCAGATGATCGAAGTCCTTGACGCGCATGGCTCCCCCTGTGGTTCCTCTGTGGTCGCTTCCGCCGGACGGGATTACGATCCGGACCGGTCCGGATCGTAATCCCGTCCGGCGCTCTCGTCCAGCCTGCGGGCCAGCGCGCGTACGAGATCGCGCAGCTCGGCCGGGCGCTCGACGGCGAACGGGCAGTCGAGAGCGGCGATCACCGGGGGAATCCAGTCCAGCCGCTCGGCCCTGATCCGGACCTGGACCCAGCCGGTGTCCCCGTCGGGCCCCGCCGGGACGGCGGACAGGGTGGCGATACCGGCCGGGAGCCGGCGGCGGATGTGCTCGGCGCTGCCCTTGATCCGCAGGGACACGTCATGGGCCCACGGGGTCCTGGCGAGGCTGTCCACCACGGTGGCCGCCGGATCGAAGCCGGCCGGCACGGCGAAAGAACCGGGTTGTACGCGCAGGGCGGCGATCCGGTCCAGCCGGAAGGTGCGCACCTCACCGCTGTCCGGATCGGCGCCGGTCAGGTACCACCGCCCGGAATGCGCCACGAGTCCGTACGGCAGCACGGTGCGTTCGCTGCCTTGCCCCGTCCGGTCGGTGTAGCTGATCGCCACCGGCCGCCGCCCGCGCGCCGCCTCGGCCAGCTCCAGCAGCACATCCGTCTCGGGGGCGACGCCGGGCCGTGGCGGCGCGGTGAAGTCGGCCGTCGCCAGCAGCGCCTCAAGACGCTGCCCCAGCGCCCGGGGCAGCACCCGCCGCAGCTTCGCCGCCGCACTCTCGCCCGCCGCCGCCGACGTGGTGACCAGACCCGCCCGCTGACCGGCCAGCAGACCGAGCAGCACGGCCAGCGCCTCCTCGTCGGTGAGCATCAGCGGCGGCATCCGGTAGCCGGGCGCGAGCCGGTAGCCGCCGTAGCGGCCACGCACCGAGTCGACGGGCACCCCCAGCTCCAGCAGATGGCCGACGTAGCGGCGCACCGTGCGCTCGTCCACGTCCAGCCGGGCGGCCAGGTCGGGCACCGTGCGCAGCCCGCCGCTCTGCAGGATCTCCAGCAGGGCGAGCACCCGGGCGGTCGATGTGGTCACACCGGCAAGTCTGCCTCGGATACCGGGCGGATCCTGTCCGGTATCGGACGTAGCGTTCGAGATGTCCGCACGTTCAGCGCCAGCTCTGACAGGAGCCACTCATGAATTTCGTATCGGTCCGGGTCATCACCGACGACGTCGCTCGTCTCGTCACGTTCTACGAAAAGGTCATCGCCGTCCCGGCCGCGTGGTCGACCCCCGAATTCGCCGAACTCGTCACGCCGTCGTGCACGCTGGCCGTCGCCGGGACCCCCACCGTGGCCCTGTTCGGCGCCGGCACCGCCGAGCCGGCCGCCAACCGTACGGTGATCATCGAATTCCGGGTCGCCGACGTGGACGCGGAATACCGGCGGCTGACCGACCTCGACTGCGAGCTGGTACAGACCCCGACGACCATGCCGTGGGGCAACCGTTCGCTGCTGCTCAGGGACCCGGACGGAAATCTGCTGAATCTCTTCACGCCCGTCACCGCCGACGCGGTACGCAGGCAGGACCGCTGAGGCAGTCGGGGTGTGGCTGGCCACACTCCAAGTGGATGGCGTACTGCAATGACCCGGCGGCGGCGCTGCGACATGGTCGTCCGTATGCGATCACCATCCCGTCCCACCAGCACGTTCGGCGTGCTCACCGCCCTCGCTGTGGCCCTCGTCCCCGCGTTCGTCTACGCTCCCCGCCCGCTGGCCGCCGCCGTCTCCGGCCACGACTACGGCAGTCAGGGCGATCTCACCGACAGCTTCTCCGAGACGTTCGTCGGTTACTGGAATTCCGGCGACCGGCGATACACCCCGGACCTGGCGAGGGTCGTCGACTACTGGTCCGCCTATCACGTGGTGAAGGCGGTGGCCGCCGCACTGCTGCTGGGTGTGCTCGTCGCGCTCGGAATTCTCCTCCGGAAGGCGTTTCCGCAGACTACGGGACAGCGGACTGCGGGAAAGGGGAGAAGAACCGCTGTCGCGTCGGCCGGGGCAGTCGTCACGGCGCTCGCGCTTTTCTCCGTCGTGCTGCTCATGGCCAATGTCCAGGGCGCGATTGCCCCCTTCTCCTCACTCCTTTCGCTGCTGGACCGTCCGCCGCACGGAGCACTCGCCGACGCCGTCCACGACATACGCCGGCGGCTGGCCGACTATCCGGAGACCGGCGCCGGAACTCCCCCCGCCCTCAGGGTGATGGTCGACGACTTCGCCCGCTATCACGTAGTGATAGCCGTCGCCGCGACGACGGTGGTGGCCGTCCTTGTCGCGCTGAGCGTGGTGGCGTGGAAGCGGTTTGTCCGGACGGACGCCTCCGACCGGCGGGCGCGGCGGCTGTTCAGGTCGTTCGGCCTCGGCTGGGCCGTGGTCGCCGTCCCCTTCGTCGTCATCGCCGTGGCGAATGTGACCGTCACGGCAGATCCGGCGCCCGCCCTGCTGGCCTTCTTCGAAGGCGGCTGGTGACAGGCGGCTGGTGACAGGCGGTCAGGCGCTGAGGTTGAGATAGGCGAGGACGGCGAGCACCCGGCGGTGCTGGGCGTCGTCGGGCGGCAGCCCGAGCTTCGCGAAGACGTTGCCGATGTGCTTCTCCACCGCGCTGTTGGACAGCACGAGCCGGCGGGCGATGGCCGTGTTGGAATGCCCCTCGGCCATCAGCCCCAGTAGCTGCCGCTCCCGCGGGGTCAGCGCGGCCAGCGGGTCGTCCCGGCGCCGGCCGGTCAGCACCTGGGCGACCACCTGCGGATCGAGCACCGTCGCGCCACGGGCGACGCGCGCCAGGGCGTCCAGGAACTCCTCGACCTTGGCGACCCGGTCCTTCAGCAGATAGCCGACGGCGCCGGACCCGTCGGCGAGCAGCTCGGCGGCGTAGGACACCTCCACGTACTGACTGAGCACGAGCATGGGGGAGCCCGGCAGCTGTCCGCGCGCGGTGATCGCCGCCCGCAGCCCCTCGTCGGTGTGCGTCGGCGGCATCCGTACGTCGACGACCGAGACGTCCGGGCGGTGTGCGAGCACCGCTTCGACCAGGGCGGGGCCGTCACCGACGGCGGCCACCACCTCGTGACCGTCCTCGGCGAGCAGCCGGACCAGCCCCTCGCGCAGCAGCACGGCGTCGTCGGCGACGACGATCCGCAGCGGGTCCCGGGCGGCCGGGACGGAGGTCAGCGACATGGCAGCGCCGCGCTGACCGTCGTAGGGCCGTCCTCCGGGCTGTCGACCCGGAGTTGGCCGCCGACCGCCTGCACCCGGTCGGCCAGCCCGCTGAGTCCGTGGCCCTTGGCCAGAGCCGCGCCGCCCACCCCGTCGTCCGTCACCCAGACCCGCAGGGTGCCCTCCGCGTGCCGCATGCCGACGGTGCAACTGCCGGCACAACTGTGCTTGGCCACGTTCGTCAGCGCCTCCGCGACCACGAAGTAGGCGGCCGTCTCCACGGCGGGGTCCAGCCGGCCGTCCGTCGGACCGGCGTCGAGTGCGGCGGGTACGACACAGCGCGCCGCCAGCGCCGACAGCGCCTCCCGCAGCCCCCGGTCGGCGAGGATCGGCGGGGCGATGCCGCGTGACAGCGCCCGAAGCTCGTCCAGCGCCTCCTGGGTCTGCACGACGGCGTCGGCCAGTGCCGCCCGTACCAGTTCCGGATCACGGTCGAAGTGGTGCTGGGCGCGGCCCAGTTCCATCGCGAGCCGGACGAGCTGCTGTTGGGGCCCGTCGTGGATGTCGCGTTCGAGCCGGCGCAGGGCCGCCGCCTCGGCCGTCACCGCTGCGACGGCCTGCGCGCGTGCGGTGTCCCGCTCCCGCTCAAGACCGCTGATCCTGCGGTGCAGCGCGGACATGTCGGACAGCAGCGCCTGGCCCAGACCGGCCTGCGCGGCCACGCACACCCGGGTCACCAGCGGCAGGGTGGCCAGCAGCAGGACGGCGAGCGTGAGCGCGAAGGCGAGCCGCCCGCCCGGCGACGTCAGCCCCAGGCTCAGGGCGACGTGGGAGCGCTCGCTGCCCGCGTACAGCGTCATGGGCCGCAGCGATCCCGGCGTGACCTGGCTGCGCAGGGGGTACGTGGCGGTCGCGACGCCCGCGAACCACCACAGCGCGGTGACCGCCGAGGTCACGAGCACGACGGGCAGCACCAGTACGGCGTGCGCCAGGTCGAGCCACAGCCCCGGGTCGGCCGCTTCGGGCGTCCCCTTCGGCCCCGGCCGCCGGGCCGCTGTTGTCGCCCCCGTCCTGCCCGCCTGGGACCGGGCGGCGCCGATCCGCCACCACTCCAGATCGCCCGGCCACCGCGCCGTCGCCAGCGCGCGGGCCGCGAGGCGCGAGCCGCGCGGCAGCAGCGAGGCGGCCGCTCCGGCGCACAGAGCGCCGGTCACCAGCAGCAGACCGGCCACGGCGCTGACCGGCGCGGTGAGGAGATACAGCGATTCCACGAGCGTGCGGCGCCCGAAGCGGGCGGTGGACCGGCCGCCCGGCCGCCACCGACCCGCGACCACGGAGAGCGACGACTGAGCCATGCCCCACAGCTTAATGTCGCCCCGGCGCGGTCCTCAGACGATCGCACCGAGCGCGATCCTCGCTGCCCGCGCGATGAGCGCGTCGTCGCGTTCGGCGTCCTTGGTGTCCCGGCGGGACATGACGGCGAGGACGACGGGAGGGGCGGCGGGCGGCCAGAGGACGGCGATGTCGTTGCGGGTCCCGTAGCCGCCCGTACCGGTCTTGTCGCCGACCTGCCAGCCGTCGGGGGCGCCGGCCCGGATCGTGGTGGCGCCGGTGGTGTTGCGCTTGAGCCAGTCGGTCAGCACGGCGCGCTTGTCCGCCGGGAGCGCGGCGCCGAGTACGTACGCCCGCAGACCGGCGGCGAGGGCGCGGGGCGTGCTGGTGTCGCGTACGTCTCCAGGGACCGCGTCGCTGAGCGCGACCTCGTAGCGGTCGCATCGCGTGACCTTGTCCCCGAGCGCGCGCAGCGCGTCCTGGAGGGCCCGGGGGCCGCCGATGTGGCGGAAGAGGAGGTTGGCCGCCGTGTTGTCGCTGTAGCGGATCGCGGCGTCGCACAGCTCACGCAGGGTCAGGCCGGTGCCGACGTGCTTCTCGGTGATCGGCGAAGCGGACACGAGATCGGCGCGGTCGTAGCGTACGAGCCGCTCGGTCTGCCGGAGCGAGTACCGGTCCAGGACGGCGCCGGCGAGCAGCGCCTTGCAGGTGGAGGCGTAGGCGAAGCGTTCGTCCGGCCGGTGTGTGACGGTCCTGCCGCTGCCGGTGTCGAGCGCGTACACGCCGAGCCGCGCGTCGAACTCCCGCTCAAGGCCGCCGAACGCGCCCTCCGTACGAGGAGCGGCGGGCCGCGGCGCCGAGGACTTGGCGGCGACCTGTTCTCCGCGATCGCTGTCACCGCAGCCGGCGAGCGGCAGGGCCGCCGCCCCGGCCAGCGCGGCGAGCGCGGTACGCCGGGAGAAGGGGGTCCGGGTGTGCGTGGGGGGCATGGGGTACCGACTCTCCTTTTCGGTTTCGTCCCGCAGTCAAACCCGCCCATGACGCCCATGTCGAATCTGCTCCCGCCGGGGAAGCGACGGGTCCCGCGGTGCGACGTCTGCCGAATACCCTGGATTTTTAACGGAGTTATAGATTCCGACTCATTCGGCTGATAGTCAGGTGTGGTCACTTTTTCCCCCCACGTACACGGGAGTTCGCATGCGTCCCACACGCGCACGCAGACCACTGGCCGCACTTGTCTCCGCGGTCGCCGCCGCCGCTCTCGCCTTCGCCGCCGCCCCGGCCGCGCAGGCCGCCCCGGCCGGCGCCGAGGCCGCCGGGAAGTACGTCGCGCTCGGCGACTCGTACGCCGTCGGGCCCGGCACCCGCACCTACGACGACCCGAACGACGCCTGCCGGCGCGGGCCGCTGGCCTACCCCCGGCTCTGGGCGTCGCAGCACGCCGCCTCGTACTCCTTCGTGGAGGCGTCCTGCTCAGGGGCGACCGCCGCGGACATCAAGACCCAGCAGGTGCCGCAGCTCACCGCGGACACGACGCTGGTGACGGTGCAGGCCGGCGGCAACGACGTCGGCTTCGTCAGCGTCCTGGAGAACTGCGTCCTGACACTGGACGACCAGGACTGCGTCAACGGCGTGGAGGCGGCCAAGGCCGCCGCCACCGGCCTCCTGCCGGGCACGCTCGCCGACACCTACGCGTCCATCAGGGCGGCGGCGCCGAGCGCGCAGGTCGTCGTGGTCGGGTATCCCCGGCTGTACACGATCGGCGGCAACTGCGGCATCTTCGGGCTGAGCGACACCGAGCGCAGCGCGCTGAACTCGGCGGCCGACGTCCTCGACGGCGTCCTCGCGCAGGCGGCGGCGAACGCGGGCTTCACCTTCCTCGACCCGAGGCCGGCCTTCGACGCGCACTCCATCTGCTCGGGCAACGACGTCTGGGTGACGAGCCTGGAGTGGGACAAGCTGGACGAGTCGTACCACCCCAACCCGGCCGGACACAGCGGGGGTTACCTGCCCGCGCTGAACGCCATCACGGGCTGATCGCGGGAAACATGACGGTGGCGCGGATCCTCGGATCCGCGCCACCGTTCGTTTGCGTCCGTCAGTCAGCAGCGTGCGGATGTCAGGGGCGGTCGTCCACGGCGGCCACCAGCATCTGGGAGGCGGCGAGATCGCGGTAGAGGGTGTCGGCGCCGACCAGGTCGCCGTGCGAGCCCGAGGCGCGAATCCCGCCGTCCTCCAGGACGATGATCTGCTCGGCGTCGGTGACCGTGGACAGCCGGTGGGCGATCAGGATGACCGTGCAGCGCCGCGCCGCCTGGTCCACCGCTTCCCGCAGGGCCTGTTCGTTGCTCGCGTCGAGCTGGGCGGTGGCCTCGTCGAGCAGCAGCACCTCGGGCCTGCGCAGCAGGGCGCGCGCGATGGCGAGGCGCTGGCGCTCCCCGCCGGACAGGGTGACGCCCCGGTTGCCGACCTGGGTCTCCAGCCCTTCGGGCAGCCTGGCGATCAGGGAGTCGAGCCGGGTCAGCCGCAGCACCTCGGCGATCTCCTCGTCACCGGCGCCGGTCGCGGCGTAGCGGAGGTTGTCGCCGAGGGTGCCCGCCATGACCGGGGACTCCTGCTCGACGTAGGCGATACGGCGGCGCACCTCGGCGCGTGGCAGGCCGGCGATGTCCTGGCCGCCGATCCGGATGGTGCCCGCGTGCGGCTCGTAGAAGCGCTGGAGCAGCGCGAACATCGTCGTCTTGCCGGCGCCGGACAGTCCGACCAGGGCGGTACGGGTGGCGCCCGGCACGGTGAAGCTGATGCCGCGCAGGGCGGGGCCGCGCCCCGGGTAGCCGAAGTGGACGGCGTCGAACTCGACCGGGGGCGCCGGTGCGGGCCGCTCGGCGGGCGGCGCCTCCCGCTCGGGCAGGTCCACGTCGTCCTCGGCCGGCAGATGCCTGATCTGCTCGATACGGACGATGGCGCCGAGGCCCTGCTGGAGCATGCCGAGGCCGCCGAGGAGCGAGGCGATCGGGCTGGCCAGGTAGAAGACGTAGAGCAGGAAGGCGATGAGCTGGGAGGCGTCGAGGTCCCCCGAGGCGACCAGCGCGCCGCCGACGCCGAGCACCGCCAGGAAGGCCGCCTGGATGGCGACGCCGGAGAGCACCTGGACCAGGGCGACGTACTTGGCGCCGGTCAGACCCGCCTCGTACGCCTCCTGGACGGCGGCCTCGGCGCGGGCGGTCTCCCGGCCCTCGGCGCCGTTGGCCTTGACGGTGCGGGCCGCGCCGAGCGACCGGTCCAGGGCGGCGCCGATGGCGCCGACGGAACTCTGGGCGCGGGCGACGGCCTCGCGAATGCGCGGCAGGACGAGCCCGAGGAGCGCACCGGTGCCGAGCAGGACGGCGAGGGTGACGCCGAGCAGGACGAGGCTGACCGTGGCCATCAGGACGACGGCGCCTGCGACGGTGAGCAGCCCGTTGGTGATCATGACGAGGCCCTGGGTGGCCGCGTTCTGCACCAGGGCGCTGTCGGAGGTGACCCGGGCGACCAGATCGCCGGGCGGGCGCCGGTCCAGCTCGGGGACCTTCAGCCGGATCAGCCGGAAGACCAGTTCGCGGCGGATGGAGCGGACCACCTGCTCCGACGTCCGCTGCTGCCACCAGGACTGAAGACCGGTCAGGACGGCGCCTGCCACCACCAGCACGCCGAGCAGGACCAGCGCGCCGGTGACCGTCGTACCGTCGGCGAGCGCGTCCAGCACCGACTGCGCCACCAGCGGCTGGACCAGTCCGCAGCCGCTGGCGACCAGGGCGAGCAGGAGCGAGCCGAGGAGGACGAACCGGTGCGGGCGGGCCTGTTGGAGCAGGGCCCGCAGCGGGCGGATGCCGGGGTCCGGCGGCCCGTCGGCCACGGGGTTCGGCGCCTCCGGCGCGGACGTCGGACGGTCTGTGGTGGTCATGGGGTGCTCCGGGGTGGGGGGATGCGCTCAGCGGCCTGCGGATGCCACCGGGTGCGCCGTGGCGAGCTGTTCGATGTGGTCGGCGGCGGCGCGCCGGCCGCCGGCGGCGCGGAGCGACCTGCCGATGGCCTCGGCGGCGGTGCGGTGGCCGCCGGTGTCGTCCAGGACGGTGCGCAGCGCGTCGGCGAGCTTCGGCGCGTCGACCCGTCCGAAGCGCACCCGGATCCCGGCGCCGGCCTCGGCCACCTGGCGGGCCACGATCGGCTGGTCGTCGCGGATCGGCGCGAGCACCAGCGGCAGCCCGTTCCAGAGGGCTTCGCAGACGGTGTTGTGGCCGCCGTGGCTGACCACCGCCCTGGCCCGGGGCAGCAGTTCGAGCTGGGGTACGTATCCGCGCACCAGGACGCCGGGCGGCGGGTCGGTGAGCTGGCCGCCCGGGTCGGCGACGACGCCCTGCACCCGGTCGGCGAGCAGGGCGAGGGCCGCGGCGGCCTCGTGCAGGAAGCGGGCGCCCGCGTCGGTGTTGGCGGTGCCGAGCGAGACGAAGACCAGCTCACGTGACGGGTCGAGGGCGTCCCACGGGAAGCCGGGGTCCGCCGGCCGCTCCGCGATGGCGGGGCCGACCAGATGGACCCGCTCCCAGGGCAGGTCGGCCGTGTCGCCGACGAGTGCCCGGCTGGTGAAGGCGAGGACGCCGTACGGGGAGAACCGCGGGTCGTGGGTGGCGGCCGGGTCGCCGATCGCCTCCCGCAGCGCGTCCAGCCGGCCGGTCAGCCAACCGGCCACCTTGGGCAGGTCGGCCAGCGGGTCGACCAGTTCGGCCGAGGTGCTGGCCGAGGTGAAGTACGGGACGCCGAGGCGCTCGCAGACCAGCGCGCCGGCCACCGCGTGCTGGTCGGTGACGACCGCGTCCGGGCGGAAGGACTCCACCGCGCTCGCCACGACCGGCGCCATCGCCTCGGCGAGCGGGATGAAGAAGTCCGCCCAGAGGAAGCGGAAGGCGGCAGGACCCTTCAGGGTCGGCGGCCGGACCAGTTCGCTGGTCTCCGGCAGGACGCACTCGTGGACGACGGCCGCGGGACCCGCAGCCGCCCGGATGCGGTCCGCGTAACCGCACCACTCGACCTCGTGGCCGCGCGCCGTCAGTTCGGCCGCCACGGCGACCAGCGGGTTGATGTGCCCGGTCAGCGGCGGTACGACCAGCAGGAAACGGCTCACCGGGCCGCTCCGGCCCAGGCGTCCGCCCGGCGCGCGTGGTGCTCGCGCACCCAGTCGAGGACCAGGTCGAGGGTACGGGCGGGCTGCTCGACCAGGACCGAGTGCCCCTGGTCGGGCAGGACCACCGTGCGGCACCGCTCGACCTTGGCCTCCAGCTCCGGCACCTGGGCGCTGAGCCCGGAGTCGGCGCCGAAGACGGCGAGCAGCGGGCAGCGCAGCGCCGACAGGTCGTCGTCGATGAGCCGCCCCGCCGGGATGTCGTCGGCGAGCGTGGTGGTCGCCAGGATGTGCGCGGCCTTACGGGAGAGCCGCGCCGTGTGCGCGCCGTGCCGCTCCTTGATCCACTCGATGGCCTCGTCGCGGACCAGGTCACGGCGGGCGTGGGCGAGACCGTCCGCGATATGGCCGGCCCAGGCGGCGACCGGCGGCTCGGACTCCAGCATGGTGAGGGTGGCGGTGCGCTCCGGGTGCCAGGCGGCGAACCCCGCGGCGACCGTGCCGCCGAAGGAGTTGCCGACCAGATGCACCTGGCGGTGCTCGCCCAGGGCGTCCAGAAGCCGCGCCAGGTCCTCGACGAAGTGCTCCAGGCGGTAGCCGGTGGGCGGCCGGTCGGTGCGGCCGTGCCCGCGCAGGTCGTACATCACGGTGTCGATGCCCGCGGCGGACAGCGCGGGGCCGAGGGTGAAGTAGTAGCTGGCGAGCGAGTCCGTGAGCAGACCGTGCACGAGGACGACGACGGGGGGCTCCTCCCCGCCTGCCGGGCGCGGGGCCGAGCCGCCGGCCGCGCCCGCGGGGAGCTGCTGCACATGGGTGGTGATGTCGCCGGTCAGTTTCTTCGCCATCCGGTCAGCTCTCCTCGGTGGCGCGGAGCGAGGCCGCGACGTAGTCGGCGAGCTGGCCCACGGTCAGCTCGATGATCTCGTCGAGCTCCAGGTCTGCGATGAACAGGGCGAGATTGACGCGCTCGCCGTAGTGCTCGCGCAGCAGGCCCGCGAGGGAGACCAGGTCGATGCTCTCCAGCTCCAGGTCGTCGTGGAAGAGCGTCCCGCGGTCGATCTCGGCATCCTCAAGACCGGCTTCGGGCAGCTCGCGCAGCGTCGCGGCGATCTGCGCGAGGACGGTCTCCTCGTCGACGCCGGTGGCCGTGGGGGTGGGGGCCTCACTGGTCATGCTGGCTCTCCTGACTGACTGGATCGGTGCCGCCCGTGGTCCAGGCGACGACGTAGTTCCGTTCGGGCAGCCCCTCGGGGGCCGCCACCTGGTCGCAGCGCACTTCCCAGGCGCCGCCCGCGTGCTCCACCCGCAGCAGACCCGCGCGGGCCTCGACGACCCGGAAGTCCTGCGGCCGGCCGCCGAGGCCGGTGCCGCGCTCCTTCGCGACGGCTTCCTTGGCCGCCCAGAAGCGGGTGAACCACAGGTCTTCGCCCTCGTCGCCCGCGGCGACGGTACGGGCGAGGAGCGCGCGCTCCTCGGGGCCGCAGGCGGCGGCGACGGTGCCGGCCGGCCTGGCGGTGACCTCTTCGATGTCGATGCCGCAGGGGCCGCGCCGGGCCAGCGCGACCGCCGCCTCCGCGCTGTGCGCGAGGGAGACCGTCAGGCCGGTACCGATGTCGCGGCCGTGCACCCCGGACACCACGGGCCGCCCCGCCGCGTCGTTGTGCAGGGCGATCTCGGCCGGGTAGACGTCCTCGGCGCCCTCCGCCCAGAGCAGTGCGCGCACCGCGTCCTTGGCGGCGATCCGGCCGAGCAGATGGCCGCGCCTGCGGGTCGGGGGCCGGGTGGCGTAGCGCTCCCGCTCGGCGCCGCCGAGCATGTTGCGCATGATCAGGTCGCGGGTGGCGAGATCGGGCCAGCGCTCGTGCACCACGTGCCAGCCCTCGGGACGCGCCTCGGAGAGGGTGTTGCGGCCGGGGAAGCGGTCCACCAGGCGGATGCCGGGGTCGGTGTCGAACCGCCGGTCCGTCCAGCCCGTGCATTCGGCCCAGACCCGGCCGTCGAGGACGAGTTGGATGTCGGCGGTGATGGTGAGGGGAGTGACCTCGGTGAGGCGGATGTGGCAGTCCAGGGCGGTGCCCGCCGCCGGTTCCGGGCCGTAGAAGTCGATCCGGGCCATACCGACGGGGAAGACCGTGGTGCGTTCGGTGAGGCTGGCCATGATCCAGTAGCCGAGGAGCTGGCCGACGTTGTCGAAGAGCGCGCCGGGCGCGCCGGGCGCGGTGAGGACGCCGCGTACGTGCCGGTCACCGATCGCGGTGAGTTCGGTGACGCCCTGGAAGTCAGGGCCGTGGAACATCCACCGCTCGGAGTAGAGCTGTTCGGCGGTCAGTTCGGGGACGCGTTCGGCGGCCGGGTCCACCGGCCAGACGGCGGGCGGGGTGCCGGGGCCGGCGGCGAACTCGACCTCGGCGCCCGCGAATCCGGTGAGCCCGACCTCGATCCGGTCCTGGGCCGAGCGGCGCACGGCGACGGGTACGTCGCTGGCGGGCATGGCCTCGATCCACCGCTGGAGCCGGACCTTGTGCACGGCGGCCACCCGCTGCGTCTCCTGTGGCCTCTGTGCGGGCATCGCCTGTTCCGCGATACGGACGAGGTGGTCGATGACGGTCGTCGCGGGCACGATCGGCCAGCGGTCGGCCTCGTCGGGCCAGCCGGGCCGCTGCCGGAAGAAGCAGTGGTCGAGCAGGTACGGCATCCGTTCGACGTCGATCCGCAGGGTGGCGGGGACGGTCGCGAGGTCGGCCGCCGGCACCGCGGCGGGCGGCGGCGGGGCGGACAGAGGCTCGGTGGGTGACGGTACGGCAGGTGACGATGCGGCAGGTGACGATGCGGCAGGTGACGATGCGGCGGCTGCGGATCGTACGGCCGGCGGCCTGCGCCGGGCCGGTACGCGCGGACCGCGGCGCTGCCCGAGCGCGTCGAGGAGTTCCGCGGCGGCCGCGTTGGAGTGGGTGAGCAGCGCGGAGAACTCGGCGGCCACCGCGTGGTGTCCACCGGCGCTGCCGAGCCGGTCGAGCGCGTCCGCGTGGGCCTCGGTCCTGCCGGACGGGACGGCGGCGAGGGCGGCGGCGGGTACGGGCGCGGGGGCGGCGGCGGGCGCGGCGAGGAGGCCGTGCCCGGCGGCGGGCAAGGTGACCAGGGCGCCACCGAGGTCGAGCCTCATCGCGGCCTTCACCCTGGTCCTCACCCCCGTCTCCGTCCCCGTCGTCGTCCCGGCAGGGGCGCCCAGCGGGGTGACGTCCGGGGCCGCGCCCTCCGTCCACAGCGCTGTCGTCACCCGGCGGAGCTGGGCGAGGCTGTCACGCGAGGTCGAGTGCGCGGAGACCACCAGGCGGTCGCGGCCCGCGAGGGTGTCGTCCAGGAGGGAGCCGAGCTGGCCCGCGCCCAGCGTCAGGAAGGCGCGGAAGCCCGACTCGTACATCGCCAGGGCGAGTTCGCGGAAGCGGACGGGTTCGAGCAGATGGCGTACGAACAGCTCCCTTACCGCCGCCGGTTCGGCGGGGAAGGGCGCGGCGACCGTCGCCGACCACACGGGGGTGTGCGGCGGGTGCAGCGTGTACCGCTCCGCCGCTTCGCGGATCGGGTCCAGGTAGGGGGCGAGCATCGGGGTGTGGAAGCCGGAGCGGAAGGGCAGCACCTGCGCGACGACACCCTCGGCGCGGAAGGCGGTCACCAGCTCGGCGACGGCCTCCTCGGGTCCGCAGATCATCGACTGGTTGGGGGCGTTGTCGTGGCTGAGGACCACGTCGTCGCGGCCCGCCAGCCGGTCCAGGACCCGTTCGGCGGCGGTGCCGAGCACGGCGAAGGCCAGTCCCGGCACCCGCAGCGCGTCCGGGTCGAAACCGGCCAGGAAGGCGTCCACCTCCTCGGGCGCGTGCACCCCGGCCGCCGCCATCGCCGTCCACTCCCCCACGCTGTGCCCGGCCACCGCGTCGGGCGCCACGTCCAGGCGGCGCAGCGCGGTGTCGAGGAGCCGGCCGAGCTGGAAGACGGCGGCGCCGTGCCGGCCCACGTCGCCGACCTCGGCCTCCTCGTCGTACGACCAGTCCAGGCCGAGCCGGGTGGCGAGTTCGCCGACCCTCGGGGTGAACTCGGCCTCCAGGCCCGGGAAGACGAAGGCGATACGGCCGCCCGCCGGGCCGAGGACCGGGCGCGGGGTGAACCACACGTCGCCGCGCCCGCGCCAGGGCTCGCCCTTGGCGACCGCCTTGCGCGCCAGCTTCAGCCGGCGTGCCGTGGGGTCGACGATGCCGAGCCGTACCGGTCCCGCCGCGGGCCCGCCCGTCTCGGGGAGGCTCGCCGCGAGCACGGCGCTGTCGTCGGCGTCGAGCAGGGCGGCCAGTTCGCCGGGGGTCCTGGCGGCCAGCCGCAGGACGCGCTCCGGCTCGCCGACGGTGACCCGGGGGCGGCGGCCGGGGACAGCGGCGGGCTGTGCGGCGGGCTGTTCGATGATGATGTGCGCGTTGATGCCGCCGAAGCCGAAGGCGTTGACGGCGGCCCGGCGCGGGGCGCCGCCGGCGACCGCGTCCCAGGGGCGGGCCGTGGCGAGCGTGCGGAACCGGGTCGCTTCGAGCGCCGGATTGGGGTCGTCGCAGTGCAGGGTGGGCGGCAGCGTCTCGTGGTGCAGGGCGAGCGCCGCCTTGATCAGACCGGCCACGCCCGCCGCCGGCATGGTGTGCCCGATCTGCGACTTCACCGAGCCGATGACCGCGCGGCCCGCCGTAGCTGGGCCCGCCGTAGCTGAGCCCGCCGTTGCCGGGTCGGCCGTCGCGGAGTCCGTCGGCGCCGGGCCGAACACCTCGGCCACGGTGGCGAGTTCGGCGCCGTCCCCGGCCGCCGTCGCGGTGCCGTGGGCTTCGAGGAGCTGGAGCGCGTCGGCGGCGCGCGGGTCGAGCCCGGCGGCCTCCCACGCCTGGCGTACGGCCCGGATCTGGCCGCCGGGGTCGGGGTTGAACAGGCTCGCCGAGCGGCCGTCGCTGGCCACTCCCGTCCCCCGGATCACCGCGTAGATCCGGTCCCCGTCACGCTGCGCGTCCGCGAGCCGCTTGAGGACGACCACACCCGTCCCCTCGCCGATCAGGACACCGTCGGCGTCCCGGTGCAGCGGGCGGATGCGCTCGCTCGGGGAGAGCGCGCCGAGCTGGGTGAAGACGCTCCACAGGGTGAGGTCGTGGCAGTGGTGCACCCCGCCCGCGAGCATCACGTCGCAGCGCCGGGAGGTGAGTTCGCGTACCGCGTGGTCCACGGCGACCAGCGACGAGGCGCAGGCCGCGTCCACGGTGTAGGCGGGGCCGCGCAGATCGAGCCGGTTGGCGACCCGGGAGGCGACCAGATTGGGCACGAGCCCGATCGCGGACTCCGGCTCCTCGGGCCCGAGCCGTTCGCTGAATCCGGCTCGTACCGACTCCAGTTGGGCTTCGTCGAGTTGCGGCGCCAGCTCGCGCAGGGTCTGCACGAGCTGGTTGGCGGTGCGGATCCGCTGGTCCAGGCGGACCAGCCCCGGCGTGAGGTAGCCGCCCCGGCCGAGGACGATCCCGGCGCGTTCGCGACGGGCGGGCAGCACCGAGTCGCCGCCCGCGTCCTGCAGGGAGCGGTACGCCACGTCGAGCGCGATGAGCTGGTCGGGGTCGGTCGCGGGCACCGACTTCGGCATGATCCCGAACCGGGTCGGGTCGAACTCGGCCGCCCCGTCCACGAATCCGCCGCGCCGGCAGTAGAAGCGGTCGCTGCGGCGCCCGGCCGTCGGGTCGGTCGCCAGGGCCGGATCGTAGAAGAGCGGGTCCCAGCGGTCGGCGGGCACCTCGGTGATCGAGTCCACGCCGGCCTCGATGTTGCGCCAGTAGGTCGCCAGGTCGGGGGCGCCGGGGAAGAAGACCTCCATGCCGACGACGGCGACCGGCTCGGCCCCCGCCGCGGGCTCTTCGAGGGGCACGAGGGATGCGGGTTCAGGGGGTGCAGGTTCAAGGGGTACGGGTTCGAGGGGTGCGGCGGAGGACATCGCGGTCACCAGCCCGACGCGGTGTAGACGACGGTGTGCTCGTCCGGGGCGCCGTAAGCGAGTTCGCGCAGCAGGCTGAGCGGGCCTTCCTCCAGGTCGATCAGTTTGATGCCGCGCGCCGCGTACGAGCGCATCAGCTCAGGGCCGACCATGCCGCCGCCGGTCTCGGAGGCGGCCCACGGGCCCCAGTGCACGGTCAGCCCGCGCCGCTCGGCCCCCGACCAGCGGCGGCCCAGCTCTTCCAGGGTGTCGTTGGCGCTCGCGTAGTCGCTCTGGCCGCGGTTGCCGAGCGCGGCGGCGATGGAGCCGAAGAGCACGGCGAAGCGCGGGCTCACCGGCAGCCGGTCCACCGCTTCGAGGACGGTGCGGGCACCGTCGGCCTTCGTGGTGAAGACCCGGGCGAAGGACTCCGGGGTCTTCTCGGCGATCAGCTTGTCCTCGATGAGCCCGGCCGCGTAGACCAGTCCGTCGAGCCGTCCGTACTGCGCGTACACCTGCTTGACGGCGGCGCCCGCGGCCTCCGTGTCCAGCACGTCCACCCGCTGGTACTCGACCTCGCTGCCCGCCTCCCGCAGGGCGGCCAGGGTGGCGCGCACCTCGCGCTCGGCGAGGATCGCCGACACCCGGCGCTCGGTCTCGGCGGGCGTGGTGGTGAGTTTCGCGGCGACGAGGGCCCCGCGCAGCGAGGCGCGGTCGGTGGCGGCTGCCGTGACCGGGTCCTCGAAGGGCGCGGGCTGCGGGGTGCGGCCGAAGAGGACGAGCCGGCAGCGGGCGGCGGAGGCGAGGGTACGGGCGAACCGGGCGGTGATGCCCCGGGCGCCGCCGACGAGCAGGACCACCGCGTCGCGGTCGAGTCCGACGGCCTCGGCCTCGGCGGAGCCGTCACCGGCAGGTCCCGCGCCGCTGGTGGCGATCGTGCCGAGCGGGGTGAGCCGCAGTCGCGGGGCGCGGCGCGTGCCGCCCTCGTCCAGCAGCACCACCGGTTCGTCCTTGGGCGCCGCGAGTTCGGCGAAGAGGGCGGCGGCGGCCTCGACGGCGCTCGCCCCGTCGGGGACCTCGGCGAGCGTGGCGTGCGTCTCGGGGTATTCGCGTGCCACCGTACGGAAGAAGCCGCGCAGCCCGCTGGGCGCCCCGGCGCCGCGCCGGTCGGCGGCGAGCAGCCGGCGCGGCCCTGCGGCGAGGATCCGCTGGTAGAGGGGGAAGGCGCCGGGCAGTACGGGTTCTTCGGCGTCCAGCGGCGTCAGGTGGACCACCGTGTCGGCGCCCTCGGCCGGCGCTTCGCCGTCGGGGACCAGCTCGGTCTCGACTCCGGCCTCGGCCAGCAGCGCGCCCAGTGCGGTGGCGGTCTCGCCGCCGCCGACGAGCTGGACCCGGCGGCCCGGCTCCGGGCGGGCGGTGACCGGTTCGAGGAGGTGTTCGGTGAACAGCAGCCGCTGCGGGGCTGTGATCTCCGGGCGCGGTCCTTCGACGGCGGTCTCGGCGGGCGCCGACGGCAGGGCGGGGGCGGGCTCGGCCGCGGGACCGGAGCCGACCGCCGCTTCCAGCAGTGCGCTGAGCGCGGCGACGGTACGGGCCGCGCTGAGCGCTTCGAGGTCCGCCTGGGCCGCGTCCAGCGAGAGCCGGGCGCCGAGTTCACCGGCGATCTCGGTGCGCTTGATCGAGTCGATGCTCAGGTCGGCCTCCAGATCGAGGCCGGGCTCCAGCATCTCCACCGGGTAACCGGTGCGCTCGGCGACCACGGCGAGCACGGTGTCCAGGACCGGCAGGGTACGGTCCTGCGCGCCGGTCGCGGCGGGTGCGGAGGCGGCGGACGGGAGCGCCACGGTGCTGCTGCCGAGCCGGGCGGCGAGGAGCGTGGCGATGCCCTCGGCGGTACGGACCCCGCTCAGCTCCTCCAACTGCTCGCCGCCTTCGGCGGGGATGCCCAGCCTGACGGCGAGTTCGCCGGCGATCTCGGTGCGCTTGATCGAGTCGATACTGAGGTCGGCCTCCAGATCGAGACCCGGCTCCAGCATCTCCACCGGGTAACCGGTGCGCTCGGCGACCACGGCGAGGACGGTGTCCAGGACCGAGCCGGCCGGAGCCGCGGAGGCGGCGGGCGCGGCGGCCGGTGCGGGGGCGGCGGCCTGCGCTGTGGTGAGCGCCGGGACGACATGCGCGGCGGGGATCACCTGCGTCGCCAACTGGGTGGTGCCGGGCGGTGGTTCGGGTGCCCCCAGGTAGGAGAGCAGCACGTCGCGCTGGGCGGAGACCATCTCCCTGCTGCTGCGCAGGAATTCCGCGATAAGCGCTTCGGGACCGGCGGCAGGCACGGGGAGATGGCGCGGGTCGGACACGGTGAACTCCGTCACGGGTCGGGCGGGCAGCAGGGCGTGCGGCGGGAAGGCGCCGTCGGCGCGGCGCAGCAGGTGGCCGTCGACGGTGAACCCGGCCCGCCGGACGCCCTTGGCGGTGGCGGGGTCGACGCTGTCGCGGCCGGTGAACAGCGGCCGGGTACGCAGTTCCGTACCGCTGACGGCGAGTTGGGCGAGCGCGGTCAGGAAGGCGGGCAGTCCGGCGTCGCGGTTCTCCGCCAGCGGTACGGTGCGGTGCGGGCGGTCCCCGAGCACGTTCGCCACCAGGTTGCTGAGCACCCGGCCAGGCCCGGCCTCGACGAAGACCCTCGCTCCTGCCTCGTACATCGCCTCGATCTGTTCGGCGAAGCGGACCGGGGAGCCGATCTGGGCGGTCAGTTCGGCGCGGATGCCGTCGGCGTCGTCGGGGTAGCGGGCCGCTGTGCGGTTGGCCCAGACGGGGAAGGCCGGGGCCGGCAGGTCGAGCCCCGCGAGGTGGGCGCCGAAGTCCGCGCCCGCTCCGTCGAGCAGCGGGCTGTGGAAGGCGCAGGCCACCTTCAGCGGCTTGGCGGTGTAGCCGGCGTCCTTCAGTTGCGCGACGGCGGCGGCGACCGCCTCGCTCGGGCCGGAAATGACCGTCTGGGTGGGCGAGTTGTGGTTGGCGGCCACGACATCGGCGGCCAGCTCCGCGAGGCGCAGCACCTCCTGGACCTGTTCCGCCGAGGCGCCGACGGCGGCCATGGTCCCCGCGTCGCCGTCCGGGACCCGGCCGAGGATGGCCTCGGCGCGGGCGGCGCTGGCGGCGAGCAGCTCCTCGGGGGTGAAGACTCCGGCGGCGGCGAGCGCGGCGAGTTCGCCGTAGCTGTGGCCGCCGGCCATCGCGGGGCGCACCCCGAGCGAGCTGAGCAGGTGGGTGGCGGCGAGCGCGGTGATGCCGAGCGCGGGCTGGGCCACGGCGGTGTCGGTGAGCCGGGCCTGTGCGCGGGCCGCGCCTTCCGCGTCGAGCGCGGCGGGCGGGAAGATCGCGCCGGCCCAGCGGGCGCCGATGTGCAGCGGGCGGTGGAGCGCGGGGAAGGCGGCGAAGAGCGGCGCGAGCATGCCGGGGCGCTGGCTGCCCTGGCCGGGGAAGAGCAGCGCGAGCTGCCCGTCGGCGACCTCCTGCGGCACGGCGGCGGCGAGGTGGATGCCGTCGGCGGGGGCGTGTTCGCCCTCGGCTGCCCGGCGCAGCAGCTCCGGCAGCTCGGCCGATGTGCGGGCGACGACGGCGATCCGTACGGGTTCGCCGCGCACGGCTGCCTGGTCGCTGCGGTGGGCGGCGTGGTGCGCGAGGTCGCGCAGCCGGCTGTGGCCGCCGTCCTGCTCGATCAGGGTGAGCAGGGCGCGGACCGCCTTGGCGGCTGCCTCCTCGTCGCGGCCCCGGAAGGTGAACAGCTCGGCGGGCCAGGCGTCCAGGGAGTGCGCTGCGGGCGCCTGGTCGTGGGCGCGCAGGACGACGTGGAAGTTGGTGCCGCCGAAGCCGAAGGCGCTGACGCCGGCGACCCGGTCCGCCGGTTCGACGGCCCAGGGGGCGGCCGAGGTGTGGAAGGCGAACGGGCTGGTGGCCTGCTCCCAGGCCGGGTTGGGGGTGCTGAGGTGCAGGGTGGGCGGCTTGACGCCGTGGTGGAGCGCGAGCGTCGTCTTGATCAGTCCGGCCAGTCCCGCCGCGCACTTGGTGTGCCCGATCTGCGACTTGACCGAACCGATGGCGCAGGAGCCGGGTTCGGCGCCGTGCTCCTGGAACACCTCGGTGAGGGTGGCGAGTTCGGTGCGGTCGCCGACGACGGTCCCGGTGCCGTGCGCCTCGACCAGGCCGACCTCGGCCGGTGAGACACGGGCGTTGGCGTAGGCGCGGGTCAGGGCGGCGCGCTGGCCTTCGGGGCGCGGCGCCGTCAGGCCGAGGCCGCGGCCGTCGCTCGCGCTGCCGACGCCGTCGATGACGGCGTAGATCCGGTCGCCGTCGCGTTCGGCGTCGGCGAGGCGCTTGAGTGCCACGCAGGCGACGCCCTCGCCGAGCGCGATGCCGTCGGCGCTCGCGTCGAAGGTGGCCGAGCGGCCGGTGGGCGACAGCGCGTGCACCGAGGAGAAGAGCAGGTAGTCGTTGATGCCGTTGTGCAGGTCGGCGCCGCCGCACAGGACCAGGTCGCTGGTGCCGGTGACGAGTTCCTTGCAGGCGGCGTCGACGGCGGTGAGCGAGGAGGCGCAGGCCGCGTCGACGGTGTAGTTGGCGCCGCCGAGGTCGAGCCGGTTGGCGATGCGCCCGGCGATGACGTTGGCGAGCATGCCGGGGAACGAGTCCTCGGTCAGCTTGGGCAGTTGCTCGTCGAGCCCGGCAGGCAGCGCGCCGACGTAGGCGGGCAGCACGGTACGCAGGGTGGAGGCGTTGGCGAGGTCGCTGCCCGCCTCGGCGCCGAAGATCACCGACGTACGGCGGTGGTCGGCGTCCGGCCCCTCGTACCCGGCGTCGGCGAGTGCGCGCCGGGCCGCCTCCAGGGCGAGGAGCTGCACGGGTTCGATGCTGGGCAGCGAGGCGGGCGGGATGCCGTAGCTCAGCGGGTCGAACGGAATGCGGGGCAGGAAGCCGCCCCAGCGCGAGGGGGTGCGCTCGCCGTCGCCGTCGGGCGCGTAGTACAGCTCGGGGTCCCAGCGTTCGGCGGGCACCTCGGTGACGCTGTCGGTGCCGGACATCACGTTGGCCCAGAACTCGCCCAGGTCGCGGGCGCCGGGGAACATCGCGGCCATGCCGATCACCGCGACGCGCAGCGGCGCCGGTGCCTGTGCGTCGGCGGGGGCGGGGACCGCGGCGGCGCGCTCGGCGAGCCAGCCGGCGGCGCCCTCCGTCACCTCCCGGTGCAGCGCGGCGACGGTGGTGGCCGCGGCGCGCAGCACGCTGACCTCGCCGGCCATGAACATGCCCTCTGCGCCCTGGCGTTCCTCGTCCACCGCCCGCAGGTCGTCGCCGATCCGCTCGACGCCCTTGGACGCGATCCGCAGCCGGCCGACGTTGAACCGCTCCAGGCGCTCCCAGACATCGCGGTCCGGCACGCCCTGGGCGGTGAGGTCGTCCCGCAGCGCGGCGAAGTCGCGGGTGACCTCGCTGGCCGCGCACCGGGTGGCGTGGCCCGGCGCGGTCTCCAGCAGATCGGTGCGGTCGGCGGCGATGACCCGCTGCTGGAACAGCGGCCGGATGGCGCCCGCGCCGACGGCCTCGGCGGTGAACAGGTAGGCCGTGCCCATCAGTACGCCGAAGGCGGCGCCCGCTTCGGTCAGCGGCGCGGCGACGGTCGCGGCCATGGCGGCCGACCGGGCGTCGTGGATGCCGCCCGCGAAGAGCACGGTCAGCTCGCCGGCCGCCGCGGGGTGCTGCCCGGCGAGGAACTCGCGCAGCACCTCGGTCTGCGCCTCCCACAGCGGGAAGCTGTTGCGCGGCCCGATGTGGCCGCCGCACTCGGCGCCCTCGAAGATGAACTTGCGGGCGCCGGCGGCGAGGAACTGCCGCAGCAGCCCCGGCGACGGGACGTGCAGGAAGGCCGATATGCCCTCCGCCTCCAGCGCCGCCGCCTGGGCGGGACGGCCGCCCGCGATGATCGCGTGCCTGGGCTTCACCTCCCGTACGACGGCGAGCTGGGCCTCTTTGACCTGCTCGTCGGCGAAGCCCAGGATGCCCACGCCCCAGGAGGCGCCGTCGGGCAGCGTGTCCCGGGTGCGCTCCAGCATGGCCCGGGTCCGCGCCGCGTCGGCGAGGGCGAGCGCGAGGAACGGCAGGGCGCCGTCGGCGGCCACGGCGGCCGCGAAGGCGGGTTCGTCGCTGACCCGCGTCATCGGGCCCTGGGCGACGGGCAGTCGGGTGCCGAGCGCGCGGGCCCCTGCGGACCCCTCGGTGAGCGCGGCGCCCGCCTGCCCCCCTGCGGTGGCCCGGCCGATCGCGTCGCGCACCCCTCGTACCGCTTCGGCGACGGTGGTGGCCCTGGCGGCGAAGGAGCTTGCCAGGTAGCCGTCCTGACCGACCGGCAGCAGCCGCCGCGCGGGATCGGCTTCGGCGAAGGCGCGTTCGGCGGCGGCGCTGTCGGCGGGCGGCTCAGGTGCCCGCGGGCCGCGGCGGCGCAGGAAGCGCACCCCGTCGAGGAGGACGCTCTCGGAACCGTCCAGCGAGCCCAGTGCCTCGACCGTCTCGGCGTCCGGTTCGGCCTCGTCGAGCAGCGCGAGCTGGACGTCGAGCACCACGCCTGCCGCTCCGCCGGCGACGGCGGCCGCGGCCGTGCGCGGACCGATGCCGCCCCAGGCCCAGACGGGGACGGTGATCCCCGGATCGGCGAGCGCCCCTTGCAGCAGGACGAACGTACTCAGCTCACCGGCCCGGCCGCCGCACTCGCTGCCGCGCGCCAACAGCCCTGCGGCGCCCGCCTGTACGGCGTCGGCGGCCCCGGCCAGGCTGCTGACCTCGACGAGCACGCGGCGCCCCGGGAAGTCGGCTGCGGTGAGCGCGGGATCGGCGAGCAGCACGGTCGTGGCGCCCTCGGGAAGGTCGGCGACCCCGACCGGACATCCGGGCCGCACCCGCACCCCGAAGGGCCGGCCGCCGGACCAGCGGGCGGTGCGCTCCAGGACCTCGACGGCTTCGCGGCGGCGTCCGGGCAGTTCGAGCACGCCGAGCGCGCCTGCCCGGCCGGCCGCCGCCGTCAGGCGGGGGGATGGGCGGTGCAGCGGGTTGACCGCGAAGACGGCGTCTGTCGGTGCCTCTGAGGGCGCAGGGGTGTCGAGCGTCCGCATGAGAGTCTCCTGTGGGGGGAGTGGTCCGCCGTAGTCAACTGTGGTCATGACAAGCGGTCAACCCGTGACCGACAGTCACGATCACCCCTGTTCTACGCGGGTAACCCCCTCACGAACGTCGAAAACCGCGCACGCGGGGTGCCACCTGAGACATTCCTGAACACCTCGCGACCGCGCAACGCCCGGCGAGTGAATGTGTCATGTGGCAGCAACACAGATGTTGCAACGACCTCATCGGACTGTGTGGCAGATCACGCTTTTTTTTAACGCTCCAGCCGAGCGCGGCCCAGGTCACACACTCTCTGTAGCGAGGGAACAGCGGGAACGGACCGAGGACACGAAAAAAAGCCCTCCGAACTGCCGTTTCCACCGGCAAAGCACCGGCGAAGCCCCCACAACCGCCGCGACAGTCAACCGGCTTCGGCGCGGCGGTATTCGGCGTTGATGCGTTTCGCTTCTTCGAGCTGGTCTTCGAGGATGACGATGCGGCACGCGGCCTCGATCGGGGTGCCCTGGTCGACGAGTTCCCGGGC
The DNA here is from genome assembly GCF_055584925.1 of Streptomyces sp. NPDC087906. NCBI lineage: Bacteria > Bacillati > Actinomycetota > Actinomycetes > Kitasatosporales > Streptomycetaceae > Streptomyces > Streptomyces sp. NPDC087906. Next base: position 122,745 of record NZ_JBVJLC010000001.1, on the reverse strand, counting down.
GCGCGCCGCGATGCGCAGTTGGTAGCGGGAGTAGCGGCGGTGTCCGCCCTGGGAGCGCAGGGGGGTGATCAGGCGGGCCTCGCCGATGGCGCGGAGGAAGCCCTGGGTGGTGCCGAGCATCTCGGCGGCCCGGCCCATCGTGTAGGCGGGGTAGTCGTCGTCGTCAAGACGGCTGAACGAGTCGTCTGCTGTCATCTCGCCTCTCTGTGGAACACGCTGGAGGGGCCTTGGTGCCGTACGGCACCAAGGCCCCGAAGGAACTGCTACACCATCTGCCGGCCGACTACCGCGCCGGCCTTCTGTGTCCGCATGCCCACCCGGGGGAGGATGGGGACTGCGGGGATCGCGGTTGCTTGACCGGAGACCACCTCACTATCGATGTCCTGCGGTACCCGGGCTCACGTCATCCACCCGGGCGATCCTGATGGCGCCTGGCTCCTCCGTTCTTCCCTCTGGATCAACTACTCATAACGGGTACTGCGTACTGCGGATACCTCTGGCGACCTGGCACAAGCGCCGCTCTTCGGCAGCCAGCCCCGTTGCCCGTCCTGCGTCTGCTCTGGCTTGGAACCCCACTGCCGAACTTCCCGGTGCGCGCGCCCGCAGCCGGCGCCTTCACCAAGGTGCTGCTCACTGTCTTCGCTGCTGGTACTGCGAACTTCACCTGCGCGACCGCCGTTGCGGTCCGCTCGCGGCGGCCCCTGATGACTGCGGGCCACCCGGTCCGGTCGTCAGCCCCGTCGCCGTCCTGCAAAAACCTGGCTTCGAAACTCCACCACCGCACCGTCCTGCGTACTGCTACTACCTGTACTACTGCCTGGCAGTTCGTCCCTGCCGGGCCTTGCTGATCTCGGCTACGAGAGAAACCATAACCACACCGCCCACCAATGTCTACTCCGACCGACATAGATTTTGCGTCGCCCGAGACGGAGCTAACCTCACCCGGCCTCCGAGGGCCACGGTCTCCCTGACGCCTGTGAGCAGCGTTGCACCCGCAACGCCGACCCAACGAGAACCCTGACGCAACGGGTGTGTTGGTCCTCCAGTTCCAGCAAAGACGCAAAGACACCCGGGGCCCGGAACTCAGTCCGTGCGGTCCGTGCGGTCCGTGCAGTCCGTGGGAAGAGGGAGCGGGGTCTTGGATCCACGCCCGTCCTTCGCGTTCGAGGAAGACGATCTCTTCCTCGTCCTCGGTGAAGTCGGGTCGGGGCAGGAAGCGGAGGACACTGCCGCGCTCGGCGAGGGCGAGGATGAGGGCGAAGGGCTCGAACCTCCGGCTCCGCCCACCCGTCGCCCACCACAACGGAAAAACACCCCACCCGATCCGCGTTTCCGCAGGCCGGATGGGGTGTATCGAGGTGGAGCCTAGGGGAGTCGAACCCCTGACATCTGCCATGCAAAGACAGCGCTCTACCAACTGAGCTAAGGCCCCTGGACAGGTCGGGTACGGCTGAGCTGCGGAGAGCCGCTCGGCAGTACCGGGACCAGCGTACCGGGTGTTGCGGGGGATCCCGCAAAGGGATTGGGACTCCCCGTCCGCTACCGCGCTCCGTAGGATGCCCCACGAGGTTCGCAGCAGCGAAGCTGCCGCGAAGGGGATGCGATGGGGAGACGCGATGGACGCCGCACAGCAGGAATCCACAGCCAGAGCGAGAGAGCTGCAGAGAAGCTGGTACGGAGAGCCGCTCGGCGCTCTGTTCCGCCGGCTCATCGACGATCTGGGCCTCAACCAGGCCCGGCTGGCCGCGGTGCTCGGGCTTTCGGCCCCGATGCTCTCCCAGCTCATGAGCGGTCAGCGGGCGAAGATCGGCAACCCCGCCGTCGTCCAGCGCGTCCAGGCGCTGCAGGACCTGGCGGGACAGGTCGCCGACGGCAGCGTCGGCGCCGTGGAGGCCACGGACCGGATGGAAGCGATCAAGAAGTCGCAGGGCGGCTCCGTCCTCACCGGCACCAGCCAGACGACGAACAGCTCGGGCGCGCCGACGGTCCGCCGCGTGGTGCGCGAGATCCAGTCCCTGCTGCGGTCCGTCGCCGCGGCGGGGGACATCATCGACGCGGCCGACTCCCTCGCCCTGACCCAGCCCGAACTGGCAGAGTTCCTCCGGGTGTACGGCGCCGGGCGCACCGCCGACGCGGTCGCCCACTACGAGGCGCACCAGGGCTGACCGAGGACGACACCGAGGACGACGGGGGGCGGGCGCGGCGCGATGGGTGAGGTCTTCGCCGGACGGTACGAACTGATCGACCCGATCGGGCGCGGCGGTGTCGGCGCGGTCTGGCGCGCCTGGGACCAGCGGCGCAGACGGTACGTGGCGGCCAAGGTCCTCCAGCAGAGCGACGCGCACACCCTGCTGCGCTTCGTCAGGGAACAGGCCCTGCGGATCGATCATCCCCATGTCCTCGCGCCGGCCAGTTGGGCGGCCGACGACGACAAGGTGCTGTTCACCATGGACCTGGTGAGCGGCGGCTCGCTGGGGCATCTCATAGGCGACTACGGGCCGCTGCCGCCCCGCTTCGTCTGCACGCTCCTCGAACAACTCCTGTCCGGACTCGCCGCCGTGCACGCCGAGGGGGTCGTGCACCGCGACATCAAACCGGCGAACATCCTGCTGGAGGCCACCGGCACGGCCCGGCCGCATCTGCGCCTGTCGGACTTCGGCATCTCCATGCGCAAGGGCGAACCGCGCCTGACCGAGACCAACTACGTGGTGGGGACGCCCGGTTACTTCGCGCCCGAGCAGATGATGGGCGCCGAGCCGGACTTCCCCGCCGATCTCTTCGCCGTCGGCCTGGTCGCGCTCTACCTGTTGCAGGGTCAGAAACCCGACGCCAAGGCCCTGATCGAGTACTTCGCGGCGCACGGCACCCCCGGAGCGCCGCAGGGCATCCCCGAGCCGCTGTGGCACGTGCTGGCGGGCCTGCTGCAACCGGACCCGAACCTCCGGTTCCGGACGGCCGCAGGCACGCTCAAGGCCCTGTCGACGGCCGTACACCAGCTCCCCGAGCCAGGACCCGACGACGAACCGGTCGAGGTCTTCGACCAGATCGGGCCGCTGCCGGCCCCCTTCGGCCCGTCCGGTCCCCCGGCGGGTCCCCCCATGGGCCCCCAGTCAGGTGCTCAGCCGGACCCGCGCTCAGGTCAGCAGTCGGGTCAGCAGTCCGGTCAGCAGCAGGTGAACCAGGCGCTCCCGCAGCCGGACCGGTCACCGGACCCCACGCCCACCCCGACACCGACCCCGCCGCCGCCCGCGCACCCGCCGACCGTGGCCGCCACACCCGTCACACCGCCCACACCCGCCGCGTACGCCTCCGCCATGTCGGACACCGGCAGCTTCCACCTCCCGCCCCCGCCGCAGCGGCAGACCGATCAGCGACACCTCCCGCAGCAGGCCCCGTACCCGCAGCAGCAGCCCACGCCTTCCACGCCCGTGCACTCGGCCGCCACCCGTCCCTACACCGCCCAGCGCCCGCAGGTTCCCTCCCCGACCTCCCACCGGGCCCGCCCCACGCGAACGGGACCGCCCCCGAAGGTGACGGTCCCGGTCCTGCTGCTCGCTCTTGTCTGCTTCGCCGTGGGCATCTGGGCACTGACCCAGGCCTGACCCTGTCTCACCAAGCGGGCGGCGGCCCGAACCCCTGCCCCGCGCCCGGTTCCTGACCCGAAGGACCCGACGGACCGGCCGCGCCCGCCGCCCGCCGCCTCGCCAGCAGCGTCCATACCCCGAGCGTCAGGACGAGCACGGTGCCCGCGCCGATCCCGGCGACCCCGACCAGCAGCATCGTCCCGTCGGGCCCCGCCGCCGGCCCCCCGCGCCGCCCGTCCGCCGCCGCATCGCGGTCGTCCTCGGTCACCGCGAAGTCGCCCGCAGGACCCGCGTATCCCGGCCCGGCGGTGGCGTTGCCCTTGACGTTCGTCTCCAGCGTCAGCCCGTACGCCTTGTCGCCGAAGGTCTTGCCCACCTCGGGGCTGAGACTGACCCGCAGGTAGTACCAGCCGGCGAACCGCATGTCCTTGTCGCCCGACGCCGGATCGAAGCGGTTCTCGTACGCCACCGGCGGCAGCGGCGGGAGCGACGTCGTCTTCTGCTTCCCGTCGTACGAGAGCGAGTCGCTGCTGTCGACGAGGCCGCGCGCCGGGTTGTACAGCGCCACGGACAGCGCCCCGCCGACATAGCCCGTCCCCCCTGAACTGCTCAGGTCCACGCTGGTGAAGAGCTGCTGCCCCCAGTCGACCGGCACCCGGTAGAACAGCGACTGCCCCGGCTCGATCTTCGTCGCCCACTCGCCGCGCGTCAGCGACGTCGCATCGGAGAAACCGGCCCCGCCGGCCCGCTGCCGCGGTTCGGAGACGAGCGGCGCGGGGGAAGCGCTGGGCCAGTTCTCCGGCGGCTTGGTCGGTCCGGCCGCGCTGAGCCCCGGCTCTGCGACGTCGCGTATCTCCAGCTCCCACGGATCGTCGGCCGCGTCGTCCCCGCCGGTCCGCTCGATCACGACGTAGTACGTGCCGGCCTCCTGGCACAGCGACGACGTCGGGTCGACCGTCCGGTACGCGTAGGCGGCCAGCGGCCTGGGGTACTCCGTGGACGGCCCGAACTGGGCAGTGTTGTTGCTGCAGTTGATGCCGTCACGATTCTGCAGCGACACCTCGATCTTGTCCCCGTAAGCGACCTTCGCTGCCGCCCCCGGCACCGCGACGGCGGAGACGTAGGCGTTGGTCCCCGTGTCCAGGTCGACGCGGTAGATGAGCTTGCCGTTCAGCCTGATCGTGTCGCGGTATGTGGACCCGGCCCGGATCGCCTTCGCGTCGCTCGTCGTGGCCGCGCCCGCGATCCGCTGCGCCCCTGGCTCGAAGGCGTACGAGCCCGGCCCGTCGGCCGCGACCGCCGGCTGTCCCGCCACCGCCGCCAGCAGCAGGGCCCCGGCCGCCACCGCCCCCGCCCGGCCACGAGGTCGCCCCGCCGGCCTCTGCCGCTGCCTCTTCAAGCGCCGCACGCGCCTCACGCGCTTTCCCCCATTCATCGCCCCGCACCGGTCACGGTGCCGGTCCATCCTGCACCGCCCGAACCGAACCTGGCACGGGTTTGCGCGGCCAAGAAGCACGGCCAAGACGGCGCGCGTAAGTCAGCCCGCCCAAGGCAGCACGCCCAAGGCAGCACGAAGCCCCGGCCGCTCGGCGACCGGGGCTCGCATTCGACTATCGGGACTGCCGCGTCTCACACACCCGAACCTGCGGGCACGGAGTCGGTCGCCTCCGTCCACAGATCCTGCTCGGCGCGGTCCGCCTGGATCTGGCGGTACACGAGGAGCCCGCCGATGGCGGCCAGTGCGACCAAGAGAAGCTTCTTCACCGCGCGACCTCGTCTTTCCTTGACGTAGGAGTCTTCTGGCGCCCGACTATACACACCGACCGATACCGATCAGTGACCTGGCCGCCCGCCAACTCCGGGCCTCATCAGGCAGAAAGGAGAGCCGGTCGGAACAGCCGGCCGGAACAGCCGGTCATAAGAACGGAGAATGCAATCGGCCCGCACGGTATGCATACCGTGCGGGCCGATTGTCGCGGTGGGGCTACCAGGATTTGAACCTGGGGCCTCATCCTTATCAGGGATGCGCTCTAACCAACTGAGCTATAGCCCCGCGCTGCCCCTGAAGATTAGCGCACTTCACGGCCAGCCCCAAAATCGGTATCCGGTCCTCACTCGTCCTCGGCGAGGGTCAGCTCAACGCCGCCCACGAAGCCCGCCGAGAGGTTGTAGATGAACGATCCCAGCGTGGCCAGGGCCGTCGCGAGCACCACATCGATCACGGCGATGACGCCGGTGAAGATGAGCACGCGCGGCAGCGAGAGGAACGACTGGAGGTCGAACCCGTTGCCCTCGTTGGAACCGGTCGCCTCACTGATCGTGCCGCCGACGGTCGAGAAGACGCCCATCGCGTCCATGACCATCCACAGCACGGCGGCGGCGATGACCGTACACACGCCGAGGGCGATGGAGAGCAGGAAGCTGACCTTCATCACCGACCACGGGTCGGCCTTGGCCACCCGCAGCCGCGCCTTGCGGGTGCGCGGTGTCGTACGCGCTCCCGTACGCGGCCTGCGCACCGCGGCCGGCGGCGCGGTGACGGGACCGACCGATCCCACCGATCCCACCGATCCGGCCGATCCGGCCGCCGCTGGGCCGGCCTGCGCCGGCTGGGCGCCGCCGTGCCTGCCGGACTGACCGCCCGCCGTCTGGGTACCGCCCTGAGTCCCGCCCTGCGGCGCTGCGTACGCCTGCGGCGGGTGGTACGGCTGAGGCCCCGCCTGCTGGGACTGCTCAGCGCCGTACGTCTCGTACGGGGGCTGCTGCCCCCGACTGTCCGTCACCGTAACCCCCTGGGAGTCCGTGGCAGGGCCACGGGCACCGTTCGCTCCGGAAGCGGCCGACCCGGCGCCCGTGGCTCCACTCACGCTTTACTCCTCGTGCTCCCCGGCCGAAGGCTCCGTGCCCTCGGCGGCATCGGCCGCTGTGGCCTCTTCGGTCCCCGGGTCATCGGTCCCGTCGACCTCTTCGGCCTCTCGGCCTGCCTCGGCGTTACGAGCGATACCGACGACGGCATCACGCTTGCCCAGGTTGATCAGTTGGACGCCCATGGTGTCACGGCCCGTCTCCCTGACTTCGTTGACTCGCGTGCGAATCACACCGCCGCTCAGCGTGATGGCGAGGATCTCATCCGTTTCCTCGGTCACCAGCGCTCCGACGAGAGATCCGCGGTCCTCCACAATCTTCGCAGCCTTGATGCCCAGGCCGCCACGGCCCTGGACGCGGTACTCCCGGATGGGGGTCCGCTTCGCGTACCCGCCGTCCGTCGCCGTGAAGACGAAGGTACCGGGCCTGACCACATTCATCGAGAGCAGTTCGTCTCCCGCACGGAAACTCATCCCCTTGACACCTGATGTGGCACGGCCCATCGGCCGCAGTGCGTCGTCCGTCGCGGTGAACCTGATCGACTGCGCCTTACGGCTGATGAGCAGCAGATCGTCCTCGGCGGACACCAGCTCGGCGCCGATCAGCTCGTCGTCGCCACCCGCCTCCGTCTCCCGGAGGTTGATCGCGATGACACCCCCCGACCGCGGTGAATCGTAGTCCTTGAGCGGGGTCTTCTTGACCAGTCCCGCCTTGGTGGCCAGAACGAGATACGGGGCGGCCTCGTAATCCCTGATCGCGAGGATCTCCGCGATCTGCTCGTCCGGCTGGAAAGCGAGCAGATTGGCCACGTGCTGGCCGCGCGCCTCGCGTCCCGCGTCGGGCAGCTCGTACGCCTTCGCCCGGTACACCCGGCCCTTGTTGGTGAAGAACAGCAGCCAGTGGTGGGTCGTCGACACGAAGAAGTGGTCGACGATGTCGTCCTCCTTCAGCTTCGTGCCCCGCACGCCCTTGCCGCCGCGCTTCTGCGAGCGGTAGTCGTCGGTCTTCGTCCGCTTCACATAGCCGCCGCGGCTGATCGTGACGACGATGTCCTCCTCGGCGATCAGGTCCTCGATGGACATGTCGCCGTCGAAGGGCACCAGCTTGGAGCGCCGGTCGTCACCGAACTTGTCGACGATGACGGCCAGCTCCTCGCTGACGATCTGCCGCTGCTTCTCCGGCGAGGCCAGGATCGCGTTGTACTCGTTGATCTTGGCTTGAAGTTCGTCGTGCTCGGCGACGATCTTCTGCCGCTCCAGCGCGGCGAGCCGGCGGAGCTGCATCTCCAGGATCGCGTTGGCCTGGATCTCGTCGATCTCCAGCAGGCCCATCAGGCCCTCGCGCGCGGTCTCGACCGTGTCGCTGCGCCGGATCAGCGCGATGACCTCGTCGATCGCGTCGAGCGCCTTGAGCAGACCGCGCAGGATGTGCGCCCGCTCCTCGGCCTTGCGCAGCCGGAAGCGCGTACGGCGGACGATGACCTCGATCTGGTGCGTCACCCAGTGCCGGATGAACGCGTCCAGCGACAGGGTGCGCGGCACGCCGTCGACCAGCGCCAGCATGTTCGCGCTGAAGTTGCTCTGCAGATCGGTGTGCTTGTAGAGGTTGTTCAGCACGACCTTGGCGACCGCGTCCCGCTTCAGGACGATGACAAGACGCTGGCCGGTGCGCGACGACGTCTCGTCGCGGACGTCGGCGATCCCGCCGACCTTGCCGTCCTTGACCAGGTCGGCAATCTTCTGGGCGAGGTTGTCCGGGTTGGTCTGGTACGGCAGTTCGGTGACGACGAGGCACTGCCGGTTCTGGATCTCCTCGACGGCGACGACCGCGCGCATCGTGATCGAGCCGCGGCCCGTGCGGTACGCGTCCTCGATGCCGTTGCGCCCCACGACCAGCGCGCCCGACGGGAAGTCAGGGCCCTTGATGCGCTCGATCAGCGCGTCGAGCAGCTCCTCATGACTGGCCTCGGGGTGCTCCAGCGCCCACTGCGCACCGGCCGCGACCTCGCGCAGGTTGTGCGGCGGGATGTTGGTCGCCATCCCGACCGCGATCCCGGCGGAGCCGTTGACCAGCAGGTTCGGGAAACGGGCCGGCAGGACGACCGGCTCCTTGTTGCGGCCGTCGTAGTTGTCGGTGAGGTCGACGGTCTCCTCGTCGATGTCCCTGACCATCTCCATGGACAGCGGCATCATCTTGCACTCGGTGTACCGCATGGCGGCCGCCGGGTCGTTGCCGGGAGAGCCGAAGTTGCCGTTGGAGTCCACCAGCGGCATCCGCATCGACCACGGCTGCGCGAGACGCACCAGCGCGTCGTAGATCGACGAGTCACCGTGCGGGTGGTACGTACCCATGACGTCACCGACGACGCGGGCGCACTTGTAGAAGCCCTTCTCGGGCCGGTAGCCGCCGTCGTACATCGCGTACAGCACGCGGCGGTGCACGGGCTTGAGCCCGTCCCGTACGTCCGGCAGCGCGCGCGAGACGATGACGGACATCGCGTAGTCGAGATACGAGCGCTGCATCTCCGTTTCGAGCCCGACCGGCTCGACACGCAGGGCAAGACCCTCCACCTGCACCGTCTCCGAGACGACAGGGGAGCCGGGCATACCGGGGGTCGGGCTCGCCGGCGTGTCAGGCGAACCCGCTTCGTCGGCGTTGTCAGCGTTGTGGGGGGCGTTGTCGTCGGCCATTGCTGGTCAATGTTCCTTTCGGCCTTGTCGAATCCGTCAGCTCGGGCCGACTCAGATGTCGAGGAAGCGGACGTCCTTGGCGTTGCGCTGGATGAAGGAGCGCCGGGCCTCGACGTCCTCGCCCATCAGCACCGAGAACAGGTCGTCGGCCTGGGCCGCGTCGTCCAGCGTGACCTGGCCGAGCACCCGGTGGTCGATGTCCATCGTGGTGATCCGCAGTTCCTCGGCGTTCATCTCGCCCAGACCCTTGAAGCGCTGGATCGAGTTCTCCCGGACCCGCTTGCCGTTCTGCTTGCCCAGCTCGATCAGGGCGTCGCGCTCACGGTCGGAGTAGGCGTACTCGAAGTCCTCCCTGCCCCAGCCGATCTTGTACAGCGGCGGCCGGGAGAGGTACACATGGCCCGCCTCGACCAGCGGGCGCATGAAGCGGAACAGGAAGGTCAGCAGCAGGGTGTTGATGTGCTGTCCGTCGACGTCGGCGTCCGCCATCAGAATGATCTTGTGATAGCGGAGCTTCTCGATGTCGAAGTCCTCGTGCACACCCGTGCCGAAGGCCGAGATCAGCGCCTGCACCTCGGTGTTCTGCAGGATCTTGTCGATCCGCGCCTTCTCGACGTTCAGGATCTTGCCTCGGATGGGCAGGATCGCCTGGTACATCGGGTTGCGGCCGGACTTCGCCGAACCGCCGGCCGAGTCGCCTTCGACGATGAAGATCTCGCACTTCGACGGGTCGTTGGACTGGCAGTCGCTCAGCTTGCCGGGCAGCGACGCGCTCTCCAGCAGCCCCTTGCGCCGGGTCAGGTCCCGCGCCTTGCGGGCGGCGACCCGGGCCGTGGCGGCCTGGATCGACTTGCGGATGATGTCCGCCGCCTCGTTCGGGTTGCGGTCGAACCAGTCCGTCAGATGCTCGTGCACGATCTTCTGCACGAACGTCTTCGCCTCGGTGTTGCCGAGCTTGGTCTTCGTCTGGCCCTCGAACTGCGGCTCGCCCAGCTTCACCGAGATGATCGCCGTCAGACCCTCGCGGATGTCCTCGCCCGCGAGGTTGTCGTCCTTCTCGCGCAGGAACTTCTTCTCGCGCGCGTAGCGGTTGACCAGACCGGTCATCGCCGCGCGGAAGCCCTCCTCGTGCGTACCGCCCTCATGCGTGTGGATCGTGTTCGCGAAGGAGTACACGCCCTCGCTGTACTGCGCGTTCCACTGCATCGCGATCTCGACCGAGAGCAGCCGGTCCTTGTCCTCGGCCTCGATGTCGATGACCGTCGGGTGGATCAGCTCGCCCTTGCGGGAGTTCAGGTACTTCACGAAGTCGACGATGCCGCCCTCGTAGAAGTACGTCACCGTACGGGCCTGCTGCTCGGCGGCGGCCTCCTCGGCCGCGGCGTCGGCGCCCGCGACATCCGCGGCGACCGCGGCCTTCGCCGACTCGCGCTCGTCCGTCAGCGTCAGGGTGAGGCCCTTGTTGAGGAAGGCCATCTCCTGGAAGCGGCGCGACAGCGTCTCGAACGAGTACTCCGTCGTCTCGAAGACGTCGGGGTCGGCCCAGAACGTGACCGTCGTCCCCGTCTCGTCCGTCTCCTCGTTCTGCGCCAGCGGAGCCGTCGGCACGCCGAGCTTGTAGTCCTGCGTCCAGCGGTGGCCCTCGGTCTTGACCTCGACCGCCACCCGCGACGACAGCGCGTTGACGACCGAGACACCGACGCCGTGCAGACCACCGGAGACGGCGTAGCCGCCGCCGCCGAACTTGCCGCCCGCGTGCAGCACCGTCAGCACGACCTCGACGGCCGGCTTGCCCTCGGACGGCACGATGCCGACGGGGATACCGCGGCCGTTGTCGATCACGCGCACCCCGCCGTCGGCGAGGATCGTCACGTCGATGGTGTCCGCGTGCCCGGCGAGCGCTTCGTCGACGGAGTTGTCGACGACCTCGTACACCAAGTGATGAAGGCCACGCTCACCGGTCGAGCCGATGTACATACCGGGCCGCTTGCGGACCGCGTCCAGCCCTTCCAGCACGGTGATCGCACTGGCGTTGTACGAGGCAGTGACCTCGCCGTGCTCGCCGGTCGCAGCGGACGGTGTCTTCTCATGGGGGTTGCCGGAATCGGCCACGAAGCGCCCTTTCTGGCACAGCGCAGGCCGTTCTCCGTGCAAGCGGGAGCGGCTGCGTCGTTCGGCTTGTGTCAGCATCTGTTGACGGTTCCCGCAAGCACAGCGGGATTTACCATCAGTCTACCGGTAGCGCCGACCCGAATGGGGGTTTGCCGGTACCTGAGTCCGCATGTGCCGCCCTGAATCAGCGCCCTCCGACTCCCCATATTCGGGACGGGGCTCCAAGAGGCTCACACGGGCATTGAGCGCTTCGCACTGTCAACCTCTCGCCACGGTGAGGGACGCCTCAATCTTCCCGGGCGTCTTCCCAGGTCACACGGGGGTCAGTCACGGGTCTCCGACGGGGGGCCCGGGGGATGCCGAAGGCGGGCGGCGGCAGGCGGCAGGCGGCTGGCGCGGCGGTCGGCTCAGCCGTACGTGTCGCCGGGGCCCTTGCTGCCCGGCGCGCGGAGCCTGCCGTAGCGCTGCGGCGGCCCCTGCGGGGCGAGCACCTTGATCACGCGCACGGTTCCGTGCCCCAGGTCCTCGTTCAGCCGGGCCACCAGCCGGGGCGTCAGCAGCCGGAGCTGCGTCGCCCAGGCCGTCGAGTCGCACTGCACGGTCAGGATCCGCTCGTCCTCGTCGTAGCGCTCCGGCACGCAGTGGTTCGCCACGTCGTCCCCGACGATCTGCGGCCACCGGCCCATCACGCCGCCGACGGCGGCCGGGGTCTCCCAGCCGCGCTCCGTGATCAGCCTGTTGATCGCGGCGCCCAGCGGCAGCGGATCGCGCCCGTCGGCGCGCGCCCCCGAACGCAGCCCGCCGCCCCTGCGCGAGTCCTTCTTCTGCTGCGCCGCCGCCCCGCGGGCGCGCGCCTGCTCCTTCGCCGCGCGCAGCGCCACCCGCGCCAGGTCGACGCCGGACGACTCGGCGGGCGCCGGCGCGGCAGGGCCCGTGTCGGGGCCCATGTCGGGGCCGGTGCCCGCTCCGGTCGGCTCGGGCAGCTCGGGCCCGCCCCCGGCACGGCGGCTCACGCGCGCTCCACAGCCCCGTCGGCGACCAGGAACCGCGCGCCCTTGAGCACTCCCGGCACGTCGTCGTCCACCGCCGCCGTCACCAGCACCTGCTCGCCAGGGACCACCAGCTCGGCCAGCCGCTCCCGGCGCTTGGTGTCCAGCTCGGCGAACACGTCGTCCAGCACCAGCACCGGCTCGTTCCCCTCGGCGCGCAGCAGGTCGTACGAGGCCAGCCGCAGCGCCAGCGCGTACGACCAGGACTCGCCGTGGCTGGCGTACCCCTTGGCAGGCAGCCGCCCCAGCTTCAGCACAAGATCGTCGCGGTGCGGGCCGATCAGCGTCACACCCCGCTCGATCTCCTGCTTGCGCACCTCGGCCAGCGCCACCAGCAGCCGCTCGTACAGCTCCTCGCGCCCCTGCGGTCCGTCCCCCGCGCCCGCGCCGTCCCCGACGGCGGAGGAGCGGTACTCCAGCGCCACCGGGCCGCCCCCTGGCGCCACTTGCTCGTACGCCTTGTCCGCCAGCGGCTGGAGCACGGCGATCAGATCGGCCCGCTGCGCCAGCAGTTCGGCGCCGACCCGGGCCAGATGCTGGTCCCACACGTCCAGCGTCGAGAGGTCCGCCCCGCGCCCGCCGTGCCGTCGCGCCATGGCGGCCGACTTCAGGAGCGTGTTGCGCTGGCGCAGCACCCGGTCGTAGTCGGAGCGCACCCCGGCCATCCGCGGCGACCTGGCCGTGATCAGCTCGTCGAGGAACTTGCGGCGCTCACCCGGGTCGCCCTTCACCAGCGCGAGATCCTCGGGGGCGAACAGCACGCTCCGTACGATCCCCAGCACATCGCGCGGCTTGACCTGCGAGGACCGGTTGATCCTGGCCCGGTTGGCCCGGCCCGGGTTCAGCTCGATCTCGACCAGTTGGGACCGCTCCCCCTGGGTGACGGCGGCCCTGATCACCGCGCGCTCGGCGCCCGCGCGCACCAGCGGCGCGTCCGACGACACCCGGTGGCTGCCGAGGGACGCCAGATACCCGACCGCCTCGACGAGATTGGTCTTGCCTTGCCCGTTCGCCCCCACGAACGCGGTGACGCCCGGATCGAGGGGCACCTCGATCCGGGCGTACGACCGGAAGTCGGCCAGCGACAGATGCGTGACGTGCATGGATGTGCGCCGGCCTCCCCGGTCTGAGCTACTTCTTCTTCGCCGAACCCGGCTTCGACCCCTTGGGGGCGCCGGTCGACTCCTTGGACGTCACCGAATGCCCGCCGAACTGGTTGCGCAGCGCGGCGACCATCTTCATCTGCGGCGAATCGTCCTGCCGGGAGGCGAACCGCGCGAACAGCGAAGCGGTGATCGCGGGCAGCGGCACCGCGTGGTCGATGGCCGCCTCGACCGTCCACCGGCCCTCGCCGGAGTCCTCCGCGTAACCCCGGAGCTGCTCCAGGTGCTCGTCGTCGTCCAGGGCGTTGACCGCGAGGTCCAGCAGCCAGGAACGGATGACCGTCCCCTCCTGCCAGGAGCGGTACACCTCGCGTACGTCGGTGACGGAGCCGGCCTTCTCCAGCAGCTCCCAGCCCTCGGCGTACGCCTGCATCATCGCGTACTCGATGCCGTTGTGGACCATCTTCGCGAAGTGCCCGGCGCCGACCTTGCCCGCGTGCACGGAGCCGAAGTCGCCCTCGGGCTTCAGCGCGTCGAAGATCGGCTCGACCTTCGCCACGTTCTCCGGCGTGCCGCCGTACATCAGCGCGTAGCCGTTCTCCAGGCCCCAGACGCCGCCGGAGACACCGCAGTCGACGAAGCCGATCCCCTTGATGCCCAGCTCGACCGCGTGCTTCTCGTCGTCCGTCCAGCGGGAGTTCCCGCCGTCCACCACGACGTCACCGGGCTCCAGAAGCCCGGCCAGCTCGTCGATCGTGGCCTGGGTGGCGGCCCCGGCCGGGACCATCACCCACACCACACGCGGACCCTTGAGCTTGCCCACCAGCTCCTGCAGGCTGTGCACATCGGAAACGTCCGGGTTGCGGTCATATCCGACGACGGTGTGGCCTGCGTGGCGGATACGCTCACGCATATTGCCGCCCATCTTGCCGAGACCGATGAGACCGAGCTCCATCAGGGGATCCTTAAGCGTCGAGGCGATTCGTACCCGCGCCCGAGCCTACGCCGGGGCCCGGCCACTCACCTGCGGGGTCAGCCGCTCAGCCGCACCGGCATGATCAGGTACTTGTACGCGTCGTCCGCCTCGGCGTCGACGGCGGGCCGGCCGCTGAGCAGCGCCGGCTTCGTCGACGTCGTGAACGAGAGCTGCGCCACCGGCGAGTCGATCGCGCTCAGCCCGTCGAGCAGGAAGGTCGGGTTGAAGGCGATCGAGATGTCGTCCCCTTCGAGCTGCGCGTCGACGCGCTCCACAGCCTGTGCGTCGTCGCTGGAGCCCGCCTCCAGGATCAGCACGCCCTGCTCGAAGCTGAGCCGCACCGGGGTGTTGCGCTCGGCGACCAGGGCCACGCGCTTGACGGCCTCGACGAACGGCGGCGTCTCGATCACGGCGACGGAGTTGAACTCCGTCGGGAACAGCGTGCGGTACTTCGGCAGATCGCCTTCGAGCAGCCGGGTCGTGGTCCGCCGCCCCGCACCCTCGAAACCGATCAGACCCTCGCCCGCACCGGAGCCGGACAGCGCGAGGGTGACGGTGTCGCCGCTGGTCAGCGCCTTGGCCGTGTCCAGCAGCGTCTTGGCGGGCACCAGGGCGACCGCGGAGGTGTCGGCGACTTCCGGCTTCCACAGGAACTCGCGGACGGCGAACCGGTAGCGGTCGGTCGAGGCCAGGGTGACCGTGTCGCCCTCGATCTCGATCCGTACGCCGGTCAGCACCGGGAGCGTGTCGTCGCGGCCCGCGGCGATGGCGACCTGGGCGGCGGCGGAGGCGAAGACCTCGCCGGGCACGGTGCCGGTCGCGGTCGGCATCTGCGGCAGCGCCGGGTATTCGTCCACAGGCAGTGTGTGCAGCGTGAACCGCGAGGAGCCGCAGGTCACGGTCGCCCGCACCCCGTCGGTGGAAATCTCCACCGGCCGGTTCGGCAGCGAGCGGCAGATGTCGGCGAGCAGCCGGCCGGAGACGAGCACCGTGCCGTCCTCCTCGACCTCCGCCTCCACCGAGACCCGCGCCGAGACCTCGTAGTCGAAGCTGGAGAAGCTGAGGGCGCCGTCCTCCGCCTTCAGCAGAAGGCCCGCAAGAACGGGCGCCGGCGGACGGGCCGGGAGGCTGCGGGCCACCCAGGCCACCGCCTCCGCGAGTACATCGCGCTCCACCCGGATCTTCACCGGAACCGCCTCCTGCTGTTGCTCGCTCGCCCTGCTGGCCTTCGTCGGCTGTGTTGCCGGGGACCAGTCTGTCGTACGGCGCCGACAGTCGGTGCGGGTCCGGGTCAAGTCACCGCTGCGGGTGTCGGAGCCTCCGGGAGCGAGTTGTGCACAGCACCCACTTCGAAGCGGATCCCTCGATAACTATGAGTGGGAGTAGTAGTAGGGGCTGTGGAAACCGTGGATAACGTCATCTTCGCAGGTCAGACCCGCTTTTTTGTCCACCGGTCCTGTGGGCGGCACCCGTGGACAACTCGGCTGTTCTGTGGACGGCGAAAAGTTCTGCACACCCGATGCACAGGACACCCCGACTTCTCCCCAGGTGCGTCCCCAGCTTTACCCAGGTTCCCCACAGCCCAATCGACCCCCTTGGTGTGACGCCTTTCACTCGACTCAGCTACGGTCCACGTTTCGTTGCCGAACAGTGGACAGGGCTGTGGAGAAGCTGTGGGAAAGACGACCGCGCCTGTGGGCCGCCCGTGGACAACGTCGATCACGCCCTGTGGACGAAAAATCTGTCCACAGGCTGTGGAGGACGGTCGCGCACAATTCCACAGGCGGCTGACCTGGCCCGATGGTAGTAGGGCCGGTCGGCCTGTGGAGACGAACTGGACAACTTCGCGGTCCCCAGGCTGTGGACGGCAGATCGGCGCCAAATCTGTGGAGAAGCCCGTTCCGCCGGGATCTGTTCGAACAGCGGCAGCGCCGGACGACGAAGGGCGCCCGGGGACGAGGTCCCCGGACGCCCTTCGCGCGGTCCGTTCAGCGGTGTCCCGGCGCTCCGTCTCAGCCGTTCTTGATGCGGTTGGTGAGTTCCGTCACCTGGTTGTAGATCGAGCGCCGCTCGGCCATCAGCGCCCGGATCTTCCGGTCGGCGTGCATCACCGTCGTATGGTCGCGGCCGCCGAACTGCGCGCCGATCTTCGGCAGCGAGAGGTCCGTCAGCTCCCGGCACAGATACATCGCGATCTGCCGGGCCGTCACCAGCACCCGGCTGCGTGACGAGCCGCACAGGTCGTCCACCGACAGACCGAAGTAGTCGGCGGTGGCCGCCATGATCGCCGGCGCGGTGATCTCCGGGGCCGCGTCCTCGCCGCCCGGGATCAGGTCCTTGAGCACGATCTCGGTGAGCCCGAGATCCACCGGCTGCCGGTTGAGCGAGGCGAACGCCGTCACCCGGATCAGCGCGCCCTCCAGCTCGCGGATGTTGCGGGAGATACGGGAGGCGATGAACTCCAGCACCTCGGGCGGCGCGTTCAACTGCTCCTGCACGGCCTTCTTACGGAGGATCGCGATCCGCGTCTCCAGCTCCGGCGGCTGCACATCGGTGGTCAGCCCCCACTCGAAGCGGTTGCGCAGCCGGTCCTCCAGCGTGATGAGCTGCTTGGGCGGCCGGTCCGAGGACAGCACGATCTGCTTGTTCGCGTTGTGCAGGGTGTTGAACGTGTGGAAGAACTCCTCCTGCGTCGACTCCTTGCTCGCCAGGAACTGGATGTCGTCGACGAGCAGGATGTCAACATCGCGGTAGCGCTTGCGGAAGGTGTCGCCCTTGCCGTCGCGGATGGAGTTGATGAACTCGTTGGTGAACTCCTCCGAGCTGACGTACCGCACCCGGGTGCCGGGGTAGAGGCTGCGCGCGTAGTGCCCGATGGCGTGCAGCAGATGCGTCTTGCCGAGGCCGGACTCCCCGTAGATGAAGAGCGGGTTGTACGCCTTGGCCGGCGCCTCGGCGACGGCGACGGCCGCCGCGTGCGCGAAGCGGTTGGAGGCGCCGATGACGAAGGTGTCGAAGAGGTACTTGGGATTGAGCCGGGCATGCGGCTCGCCGGGTCCCGGTGCCGGAGCGGGCTGCGCGCCCAGCGGCCCCGGCGCCCCGCGGTGCCTGCCGCCCTGGTGGCCGCCGTGCCGCGGCGCCTGGGGGTCCTGCAGATCGTGCTGCTCGGGCCGCTGCTGCTCGTACGGGGAGCGGTCGGGCCCCTGCGGCTGGCGGTAGTCGTGCTGCGGCTGCTGCTGGTGCGCGGTGGCGTAGGGATCGCGGTCCTGGTAGCCGCCGAGCCGCTGCTGCTGCCAGGAGAGGTCGTCCTGGGTGCGCGGCCAGGCGCCGGGGTCGGGGCGCTGCTGCTGGTAGTCCGGGTAGGCGGGGCGCACGGACGGCATGCCGTCGTCGGACTGCCGGTGCCCGTAGCTGTCGTATCCGTCGCTCTGCCGGGACTCGTCGTGCTGGGGGCCCTGGTAGCGGCGGGGCGGGGGCGGTGCGGGCGGGGACGGCTCGCCCGCCGAGTCGTCGACCGTGATCGCGATCCGGATGGGCCGGCCGCACTCATGGCTCAGGGTCTCGCTGATCAGCGGGGCGAGCCGGCCTTCGAGTACGCGCTTGCCCCATTCGTTGGGGACGGCGAGCAGCGCGGTGTCGGCGACCAGGGCGAGCGGCTGGCAGCGTTCGATCCACTGCTTGTCCTTGGGCTCGACGCCCTGCTGGCCCTCTCTGAGGAGTTGCTCCAGCACTCGTGGCCACACTGCGGCAAGATCGGCAGGTACATCAGCCACAGGGCACGCTCTCTCGCTGGTCCCACGAATGTGTGCTTCTCGGGACGTGATGGGAAGACCGGCAGGAAACGAGACCGGAGTTCAGCCACGGTAGTCAGGGCACCCACGTGGTTCAAGTTGTTGTCCACAGGCTGTGCATAGTGGGGGCCGGCGCGGGGCTGGTTTGACCGGATGGCGTAGCCGCGCGTACCGTGACCAGGTCGAGTTGTCGATGGCTGCTGCCGCCTGCCTCCGATGGGCAAAGGCCACGATCTGTGGTTATGAAGCGGTGCACTCGGGCGTAAACGCGAGCTGCTACTCGTGGGCGCACGGTGACAGCCAGGCGATGCCACGCCATCACACATCATTTCTGGAGCCCCCGAGTGAGCAAGCGCACCTTCCAGCCGAACAACCGCCGTCGCGCCAAGACCCACGGGTTCCGGCTGCGGATGCGTACCCGTGCCGGCCGCGCGATTCTCGCCACCCGCCGTGGCAAGGGTCGCGCCCGTCTGTCCGCCTGATCGTCTACAGGTTATGACGTGCTGCCTACCGAGAATCGGCTGAGGCGGCGCGAGGACTTCGCGGCCGCGGTACGCCGAGGACGCAGAGCCGGACGACCGCTCCTGGTCGTCCACCTACGCAGCGGTTCACGTGACCCGCACGTGCCGGGGGAGAGTGCTTCCCCGACGCGTGCGGGTTTCGTCGTAAGCAAGGCTGTGGGGGGCGCGGTCGTACGGACGCGGGTGAAGCGCAGGCTTCGCCATCTGATACGCGAACGACTGTCCGAGCTTGCCCCCGGTAGCCTGGTTGTCGTACGGGCGCTACCCGGAGCGGGTGACGCCGAATCTGCAGACCTGGCCCGAGACCTGGACGCCGCTCTCCAGCGGTTGCTGGGAGGGGGCGCGCGATGAAGTACCCGCTGCTGGCTCTTATCAAGCTGTACCAGTGGACGATCAGCCCTTTGCTGGGCCCCGTCTGCCGGTATTACCCGTCGTGCTCGCACTACGGGTACACCGCCATCGATCGGCATGGCGCGGTGAAGGGCACGGCACTCACCGCTTGGCGCATCCTGCGGTGCAACCCGTGGTCGCCGGGCGGTGTGGACCATGTCCCGCCGCGCAGCCGACCGCGTTGGCACGAACTGCTGCGCAATGCGTGGCGCGGCAGTAAGGGCGGGCACTCCGCCGCTGGCGTGCCTTCCGGGGGATCGACCTCCCCCGAAACCCCCAGTCCAGCCGCTGAGACCTCGCCCAATGCTCAAGGAGCCTGAATGTTCGACTCGATCGCCGGTCTCTTCAGTTTCATCACCACACCTGTGTCATGGGTCATCGTCCAGTTCCACACGCTGTACGGGGCGATCTTCGGCCCCGACACCGGGTGGGCCTGGGGGCTGTCCATCGTGTCCCTGGTGGTCCTGATCCGGATCTGTCTGGTCCCGCTTTTCGTGAAGCAGATCAAGTCGACCCGGAACATGCAGGTGCTCCAGCCAAAGATGAAGGCGATCCAGGAGCGCTACAAGAACGACAAACAGCGTCAGTCCGAAGAGATGATGAAGCTGTACAAGGAGACGGGTACCAACCCGCTCTCCTCGTGCTTGCCCATCCTGGCGCAGTCACCGTTCTTCTTCGCCCTCTATCACGTGCTTTCGTCCATCGCCAACGGCAAGCAGATGGGCGCGATCAACCAGTCGCTGCTCGACAGCGCCCGTGAGGCCCACATCTTCGGCGCTCCGCTGGCCGTCAAGTTCACCGACGGGGCCGACAAGGTCGCGTCGCTCGGCGCTTCGCAGACGGATGTGCGGATCGTCACGGCCGTCATGATCATCCTGATGTCGGCCTCCCAGTTCTACACGCAGCGCCAGTTGATGACGAAGAACGTCGACCTCTCGGTGAAGACGCCGTACATGCAGCAGCAGAAGATGCTGATGTACGTCTTCCCCGTGATCTTCATGGTCATGGGTGTCAACTTCCCGGTCGGTGTCCTCGTCTACTGGCTGACCACCAACGTGTGGACCATGGGCCAGCAGATGTACGTGATCAGCCAGAACCCGACTCCCGGCAGCAAGGCCCAGGACGCGTTCCTGGAGCGGCTCCTCAAGACCGCCACCGCCCACGGCGAGGTCCGCTCCCGCCGAAAGCGCACGATGGTCAAGGCGATCGTGGCCAAGGGCCCGGACCGCAACGACATCGAGCGCAAGTTCGTCACCAGCCTCGCGAAGGCCGGTCTGGCCCCGCAGGCCGACGGCAGCGTCGTCAAGAGCGACACCATCGCCGCCGAGTCCGAGGCCAGTGCGGCCGCGGCCAGGCGCCAGCAGCCGAAGCGCCAGACGAAGGCCAAGCGGCAGGCAGCCGCCGCTCAGCCGGCGGGGACGGCCAAGGCGGCGGACGACAAGGCGGCGGACGACACGGCGGACGCTGCTCCCGAGGACGCCAAGCCCTCGGGTGGCGCGGCCAAGACCTCGCTGACCAAGCAGGACGAGCCGGCCAAGCAGGGCCAGGGCCAGTCGCAGAAGAACCAGTCACAAGCCACCAGGTCCAAGGCAGCGGGCAAGCCGGCCGCCGGATCCGGATCCGCACGCCAAGCCAAGTCGGGACAGCGCAAGGGCCAGCCACGGTCCAAGCACCCGTCCAAGAAGTAACGAAGGAGTCCATCCGTGACGGAAGGCACCATCTCCGCCGCCGCCGAGGGGGCCGACACCCTGACTCGACTGGAGCAGGAGGGGGAGATCGCGGCTGATTACCTTGAGGGCCTGCTCGATATCGCCGATCTCGACGGCGACATCGACATGGACGTCGAGGCGGACCGGGCTGCGGTCTCGATCATCAGTGACTCGGGCGGCCGGGATCTGCAGAAGCTCGTGGGACGGGACGGCGAGGTGCTGGAGGCCCTCCAAGAACTGACCCGGCTCGCCGTGCACCGTGAGACCGGCGACCGGAGCCGGCTGATGCTGGACATCGCCGGGTTCCGGGCGAAGAAGCGCACGGAACTCGCCGAACTGGGCGGGAAGGCCGCCGACGAGGTCAAGTCCACCGGTGAACCGGTGAAGCTCGACCCGATGACGCCCTTCGAGCGCAAGGTCGTGCATGACGCGGTCGCCGCCGCCGGGCTGCGTAGCGAGTCCGAGGGCGAAGAACCGCAGCGTTTCGTCGTGGTGCTGCCGGCCTGACCGGACCATCCGTTTCGGCCCCGTCTGTTTCGCAGGCGGGGCCGAACTTTGTCAGCCTGATAGTCGGCCCTGAGAGGCAGCCACCGAGCGGTGGTTCGGTATGGAAGGACGGTTCCCGTGACGGAGGCAGCAGAGCTTCCCCCTGCTCCGGACGAGGCACGGACTGTTTTCGGCGAGTTCTTCCCGGAGGCCGTGCGGTACGCGGAACTGCTCGCGGAGGCAGGGGTCAAGCGGGGACTGATCGGCCCGCGTGAGGTACCGCGGCTGTGGGAGCGGCATCTGCTGAACTGCGCGGTGCTCTCCGAGGTCGTGCCGGACGACGTCATGGTCTGCGATGTCGGTTCGGGCGCCGGGCTGCCCGGCATCCCGCTGGCGCTGGTCCGGCGGGACCTCAAGATCACCTTGCTGGAACCGCTGCTGCGGCGGACGAACTTCCTCCAGGAAGTGGTGGAGCTGCTCGGCCTGGACCATGTCACGGTGGTACGCGGACGGGCCGAGGAGGTCCTGGGGAAGCTGCCCCCGGTCCATGTGGTGACGGCGCGCGCGGTGGCCCCGCTGGACCGGCTGGCGGGCTGGGGAGTGCCCCTGCTGCGCCCCTACGGACAGATGCTGGCGCTCAAGGGCGACACGGCCGAGGAAGAGCTCAAGGGAGCGCGTTCCGCGCTGAGCAAGCTCGGTGTGGTGGAGAGTTCCGTCCTGCGCGTCGGCGAGAGCATCGTCGATCCGCTGGCCACGGTGGTGCGGGCGGAGGTCGGGGAGAGCCCCGGCGGAGTGCGATTCGCCGCGAAAAGAGCCAAGGCCGCCCGGGTCGGGCGTGCGCGACGCCGCCGTTGAGCCGTACAGTCCGTAGTGCCTATCAGTGATGCTCCATACAAGCTGCCATACCTACGCATTGCGGAGTGTCGTGACGATCTGACCCAGCGGCCCGTGCATCGTGTTTCACGTGAAACGTCGCTCACTGCTGCAGGGCATCATCGGCCGTGGTCGCGCTGCCACACCGCGCGACCGAAAGTCCCTCGTAAGAGGTGCGAGGTTGTCCACAGAGGTGGATTCCTCCACAGAACCACGGGCCTCGCTGGTTCACGACCCCGAAAGCATGGCAGGCTCTGTTCATTGCGAGTCTGAAGTCGAGGAGAGTGAATCCTTGCGGTCCGACGCCAACATCGCGGGACCGATGGCCGATCCGGTCCCCGGTCCCCGCACCGAGTCGGTGGGGGAGGATGTTTCACGTGAAACACCGCCCCCGATGGACGACACCCCCATTGGCCGAGCTGCCCAACTGGCCGTGGAGGCGCTCGGCCGCGCCGGCGAGGGGCTGCCACGCCCCGAACAGACGCGGGTCATGGTCGTTGCCAACCAGAAGGGCGGCGTAGGGAAGACCACCACGACGGTCAACCTTGCCGCTTCGCTCGCGCTGCATGGCGCGCGCGTCCTGGTGATCGACCTCGATCCACAGGGCAACGCCTCCACGGCACTCGGAATCGACCACCATTCCGAAGTCCCCTCGATCTATGACGTCCTGGTGGAGAGCCAGCCACTGTCCGAGGTGGTCCAGCCCGTCCCGGACGTCGAAGGTCTCTTCTGCGCCCCAGCAACCATCGATCTCGCCGGTGCGGAGATCGAACTGGTCTCGCTGGTGGCGCGGGAGAGCCGACTGCAGCGGGCGATCGAAGCGTATGAGCAGCCGTTGGACTACATCCTCATCGACTGCCCACCCTCGCTCGGCCTGCTGACGGTCAATGCGATGGTCGCCGGTGCGGAGGTGCTGATCCCCATCCAGTGCGAGTACTACGCACTGGAGGGGCTGGGTCAGCTCCTGCGCAACGTCGACCTGGTGCGCGGGCATCTCAACCCCGCGCTGCATGTCTCCACCATCCTGCTCACCATGTACGACGGCAGGACCCGGCTCGCCTCGCAGGTGGCGGACGAGGTGCGCAGCCACTTCGGCAAGGAGGTGCTGCGCACGAGCATCCCGCGCTCCGTACGGATCTCGGAAGCGCCGAGCTACGGCCAGACGGTGCTCACGTACGATCCGGGATCCAGCGGGTCGCTGTCGTATCTCGAAGCCGCCCGTGAGATCGCCCTGCGCGGTGTCGGGGTGCACTATGACGTCCAGCAAGCCCATACAGGCAGTCAGAGCAGCCAGCAGAGTATGTCGGAGGGGATCCAGTGAGTGAGCGACGTAGAGGATTGGGGCGTGGGCTCGGTGCGCTGATTCCCGCCGCTCCCCAGGAGCAGGTGCCCTCCCCCGGATCGGGCGGTGCTTCCTCCGGGGCGTCCCCGGTGCTGACGGCGGAGCGCGGAGTGGCCGCCGCGAAGGTGACCTCACTGCCGCAGGCCGCCAAGGCACCGGACCTGGAGTCGAACGCGCCGGAGCCGGAAGCGGCTCCTGAGCCCGAGGTGGCGGCGGGGGCCTTCTTCGCCGAACTGCCGATCGACTCGATCACGCCCAACCCGCGGCAGCCGCGGGAGGTGTTCGACGAGGACGCGCTCCATGAGCTGGTCACCTCCATCAAGGAGGTCGGGCTTCTCCAGCCGGTCGTCGTCCGGCAGGTGGCGGCCGAGCGCTACGAACTCATCATGGGTGAGCGGCGCTGGCGGGCCTGCCGTGAGGCGGGTCTTGAGCGCATCCCGGCGATCGTCCGTGCCACGGACGACGAGAAGCTGCTGCTGGACGCGCTGCTGGAGAACCTGCACCGCGCCCAGTTGAATCCGCTGGAAGAGGCAGCCGCCTACGACCAGTTGCTCAAGGACTTCAACTGCACCCATGACCAGTTGGCCGACCGGATCGGGCGCTCGCGTCCTCAGGTCTCCAACACGCTGCGGCTGTTGCGGCTCTCTCCCCCGGTGCAACGCCGGGTGGCCGCAGGAGTGCTGTCGGCCGGTCATGCGCGGGCGCTGCTGTCGGTGGACGACTCCGAGGAGCAGGACCGGCTGGCGCACCGCATCGTCGCCGAGGGTCTTTCGGTGCGGGCGGTCGAGGAGATCGTGACGCTGATGGGCTCGCGTCCGCAGTCGACGCCCAAGGCGAAGGGGCCGCGGGCCGGTGCCCGGCTCTCGCCGGCGCTGACGGATCTCGCCTCGCGGCTGTCCGACCGCTTCGAGACGCGGGTGAAGGTGGATCTGGGGCAGAAGAAGGGAAAGATCGTGGTCGAGTTCGCCTCGATAGACGATCTGGATCGGATCCTCGGCACCCTCGCCCCCGGTGAGGGACGGGTCCTGGACCAGGGCCTTGCGGAAGAGAGCCCGGAGGACGACGAGAGCTGACGATCGCGCTCGGCCGAAGGGCGGGCTGTGTTCCGGGCTTACCGGAAGGCAGCCCGCCCTTTGCTGTCTCTCGGTGTGCCGGACACCTCTGGGTGGATACGATGCGTTCTGGTAGGACGCATCCACCTTGATACTGATGCGCCTGCGCCTGTGGCGCCGTCGGACGAAGGAAGTGAGGAACAGCCTTCATGGGGCGTCGGCTCGCACCGCTCACGTTGGACAATCTCCCGGACCTCCCCAAGCGCTGCGGCTCATGCGTCTTCTGGGAACTCGATCCGGTCAGTGGAGAGGCCGCCGTCAAGGCAGGCCGTCCCGAGGTGGAGAAGGAAGCGTGGATCTCGGCCGTGCTGCTGGAGTGGGGCTCCTGCGGCCGGGTCGTCTACGTCGATGATGTGCCGGTCGGGTTCGTGCTCTACGCGCCACCGGCGTATGTCCCACGCGCCACGGCGTTTCCGACCAGTCCGCTCTCGCCGGACGCGGTCCAGTTGATGACCGCCTGGATCATGCCCGAGTATCAGGGCCAGGGGCTCGGCCGGGTCATGGTGCAGACCGTGGCCAAGGATCTGCTGCGCAGGGACTTCAAGGCCATCGAGGCATTCGGCGACGCGCGCTGGACGGAGCCGGCCTGTGTGCTGCCCGCCGATCATCTGCTGGCCGTGGGCTTCAAGACGGTGCGCCCGCATCCGACATACCCCCGGCTGCGGCTGGAGCTGCGGACGACGCTCTCCTGGAAGGAAGACGTGGAGCTGGCGCTGGACCGGCTGTTGGGCGCCGTACAGAAGGATCCGGTGCTGAGGCCGCTGTAAGACTGCCGCGGTACAGACGAGTTGGCTGCGGTACAACGGAAACGGGCCCGCCCTCTTCATGAGGGGCGGGCCCGTTTCACGTGAAACATTGCGCGCCGGCGGTGGGGCTACGTACTCAGCCCACTTACTCGCCGATGAAGCTCTCCAGGTCGCGCACGAGCGCGGCCTTGGGCTTGGCGCCGACGATGGTCTTGGCGACCTCGCCGTTCTGGTAGACGTTCAGCGTCGGGATGGACATGACGCCGTACTTGGCTGCGGTGGCCGGGTTCTCGTCGATGTTGAGCTTGACGATCTCGATCTTGTCGCCGTGCTCAGCCGCGATGGCTTCGAGGGACGGTGCGATCTGGCGGCACGGTCCGCACCAGGCGGCCCAGAAGTCCACCAGCACAGGCTTGTCGCTCTTGAGGACGTCCTCTTCGAACGAGTCGTCGGTCACATGCTTCAGGGCGCCGGCCACGGCGGCCTCCTTCACTTTCGAGGGGTGTTGGGTACAGCCGGTCAGACCGTGGCGGTCTTCTCCGGCTCGGCGGTCTTCTCGGTGTCGCTGAGCGCGGCAAGGAAGCGTTCGGCGTCGAGAGCGGCGGAGCAACCGGTGCCCGCAGCGGTGATCGCCTGGCGATAGGTGTGGTCGACGACATCGCCGGCGCCGAACACGCCGGTGACATTGGTCCGGGTCGACGGAGCGTCCACCTTCAGGTAGCCGTCGCTGTCGAGGTCGAGCTGGCCCTTGAACAGTTCCGTCCTCGGGTCGTGGCCCACCGCGATGAACAGGCCGGTCACCGGGAGCGAGTAAGGCTCGCCCGTCACGGTGTTGCGCAGCGTCAGACCCGTCAGCTTCGGGTCGCCATGGATCTCCGCGACCTCGCTGTCCCAGGCGAACTTGATCTTCGGGTCGGCGAAAGCGCGGTCCTGCATGGTCTTGGAGGCCCGCAGGGTGTCACGGCGGTGGACGATCGTGACCGACTTGGCGAACCGGGAGAGGAAGGTCGCTTCCTCCATGGCCGTGTCGCCACCGCCGACCACGGCGATGTCCTGGTCCTTGAAGAAGAAGCCGTCACAGGTGGCACACCAGGAGACGCCGCGTCCGGAGAGCGCGTCCTCGTTGGGCAGCCCGAGCTTGCGGTGCTGCGAGCCGGTCGTGACGATGACGGCCTTGGCGCGGTGCACGGTGCCGGCCGTGTCGGTCACCGTCTTGATCTCTCCGGTGAGGTCGACGGCGTTGATGTCGTCCGGAACCAGCTCCGCGCCGAAGCGCTCGGCCTGCGCGCGCATGTTGTCCATGAGATCGGGGCCCATGATGCCGTCCCGGAAGCCCGGGAAGTTCTCCACGTCGGTGGTGTTCATCAGCGCACCACCGGCGGTGACGGCACCCTCGAAGACCAGCGGCTTCAGCGACGCGCGCGCGGTGTACAGCGCGGCCGTGTACCCGGCGGGCCCGGAGCCGATGATGATCACATTACGGACGTCGCTCACGGGTTTTTTCCTCGTCTCTGCAGACTGCCTACTGCCTACTGCCTACTGGTGTCAGTTCCACGACTGTCACCCCAGGGAACGGATCCTACGGGTCTTACATTCCCGTGGTGCCACGGCTGCGCGGAAGTGTCGTCAGCCGCGCGGATAGACATGGGTCAGCAGCAGTTTCCCCTTGGCCGGCGGGGTGGCGCTGACACAGGACGCGTCAATCACATACGCCTGCACCTGAGCGCTGTCGGTCGGGTGCGGCAGGACCAGGAGATAGGCCTTCTTGCCCTCGTAGGTGCCCTGTTCGGCGGCGAGGACGGCAGCGTTGCGGCCGGTGCCCTGTGTCACGCAGGCCGGTACCACCGGCACCTGCCCGAGCAGGGGCGTGTTGGTACTGCCCTTGTCGCTCGCCGCACCGTTGCGATGGGTGCTCTCGGGCTGTTTGGCGGCGGGATTCCCGGTCAGAAGTGCGTCCACCTGGCCGCGCAGAGACGGATCGGAGAATTCCTTGGCGGCCGCCGCGCTGCTGTGCGAGACCTGCGCGCTGTCGCTGGAGGCCTTGGCGTCACCCGACGGCTGCCCCGCCGCCCGCAGCAGCAGCACGCTCATGCCGACAGCGGCGGTACCGAAGACAGCACCGAGGACGGCGTTGCGGCGCCGACGGCGTACACCGGCGGAGCGCCCCGGACCGGTCGCGGCCCGAGGATGGCCGACGGGTGTGCGCGGCGGGGGAGATGTTTCACGTGAAACATGAGAGGCGGCTTCCTCGGCCGGGCCCTCCTGGCGAGGGGCGTCCTCCTGGCGCAGTGCCTCGGCCGCCAGTGCGGCATCGATGCGCGCGGCGACATCGTCCGGCATGGGCGACGGAGCGGGGAGCGTGCCGAACAGTCCCCTGATCTCTTCGAGGGAGGCACGCACATCGGCGCAGAGCGCACAGCCGTCGAGGTGCTCGCGCACAGCGGCGGTGCGGGACGGTGGGAGCAGTCCGTCCGTGAGGTCGGAGATCTCCGAGACGTCGGGGTGCTGCTCCGTGTCGGCCGTGGATGTCATGTGCGCCCACCTCCTCCCTTCACCGCTGCTGGGTCACTCGGTCCTTTGACGTCGTCGGGTGCCGGCGCCGGTGGTGGGACGGATGTTCCCGGCGTCCGGTTCCTTCCCCCACCGGGTCCGCCGCTATCCGCGGTGTCCGCCCGCAGATGGCTGAGCATGGGCTGGAGTCTCGCCCGGCCCCGCGCGCAGCGGCTCTTGACCGTTCCGGTGGGCACGCCGAGCACCAGGGCGGCTTCCGCGACGGGATAGCCCTGCATGTCCACGAGTACCAGCGCGGCCCGCTGTTCCACGGGGAGTTTGGCCAGGGCCGCCAGCAGCTCGCGGTGGAGATCCTGCCGCTCGGCGGGCGCCTCGGCGGATTCATGGGGTTCCAGGAGCTGTTCCAGCCGCTCCGTGTCGTCCATGGGCGATGTCTTGCGGGAGGACGCCTTGCGGACCCGGTCGAGGCAGGCGTTGACGGTGATGCGGTGCAGCCAGGTGGTCACTGCCGACTGGCCGCGGAAGGTGTGGGCGGCCCGGAAGGCCGACACCAGCGCGTCCTGGACGGCGTCCGCCGCTTCCTCGCGGTCCCCGAGTGTGCGGATCGCCACGGCCCAGAGCCGGTCGCGGTGGCGCCGTACCAGCTCACCGAAGGCGTCCGGGTCGCCCGCGACATGAGCGTCCAGGAGTTCCTGGTCGCCCGCGTCGGCGAGTGCGGCGTCGTCCAACGGTGAGCCCCCTCCCCTGGTCCGGTCAGCTACTGACCTGGATCTCCGAGACCTTGCCCCGGTAGCCGCCGTCCCCGATCGGCGGAAGATCGGTCAGCCAGACCAGAACGTACCGTGTCGTGACCGCCTTGCCGGGCTTGAGGGCCACTTTCTCACCGGATCCCTCGGCAACCTTCGTGAAACCGTCCAGCCCGCCAGGTGCCTCGGCGGCCCCGGAGGGCGCTGCCCGCAGTTGCACCGCGGTGTCGCCACCGAGGAAGGAGACGTCCACCGTGCCGACGCTCTGCGCCTTGCCGAGGTCCAGCACGATACCGACGCCCGACTTGAGACGCCCGAAGTCATGGCTGAGGTACCGGTCGGTCTCCCATGCCGTGGCGGGGTCGCGGTCGTAGCTGTTGTCTATCTGGTCGGGCTTCTCGGAGTGGTCCGTGCTCAGCGGGTCGAAGTCATGGGCGCCCGTGATCGCGATCGGCTTGCCGTGCTCGACGACCTTGTCGTCACCCTGCTCGTTGGTGGTCTTCGTCTTGGCCGGACCGTTGTCCGAGGAGTCGTTGTGGTCGAGGAGCCGGTCGGCGACCTGCCAGCTACCGAGTCCCAGAGCGGTGATCAGAAGCGCCGAGACGATCCACTTGAGAGCCTTGCCGGTACGGCCCTGGAGCGGCGGTGGCGGGGCCACGATCGCCGGTGCCGGGACGCCGTTGGCGGACTGCGGGAGGCCGTAGCTGCCCTGCTGGTAGGTGGTGCGCTGATAGTCGGGCGGAGCGGTGAACGTGGGCTCCGGCGGCCGGATGCGCGGCATCTCCGCCACGGCCTTGGCCAGTTCGTCCGGAGTGGTGCAGGGCGGCTCCTGACGGGACGCGGTCGCGCCGTCGTTGATCAGCGCCCGCATCGCCAGCTCCGACAGGCCGCGGTGGATCCCGGCCCGCACCTGGTCGGGCGCGATGAGCCCGACTCCCTTGGGCAGCCCCGCCAGCCCGTAGGCGTCCGTCTCGTACGGCCAGCGCTGGGTCAGCGCCGCGTAGAGGATCGCTCCGATGGCCTCGGTGTCGGTGCGCTGCGGACGGTCGGCGCTGATACCGCGCAGCGCCGCGTTCACGGCGAGACCGCGGATCCGGTACTGGCCGCTGGAGGTCCGCAGCACCGCCCCCGGCGTCAGCCGCAGATGGGCGAGACCCTCGCGGTGCGCGGCTGCCATGGCCTGGGAGACCTGGCTGACGAGTTGGTAGGCGTCGTGCGCCTCCATCGGCCCCGCGGCGAGGAGCGCGGTGAGTTCGACGGCGTCGGGCAGCCACTCGTGGACGACGTAGACGAGGTCGTTCTCCTCGACGGCGTCGAGGACCTGGACGAAGCGCGGGTCACCGAGGAGCGCCGCCGAACGGGCGGCGGCGAGCACGGAGCGGGCGCGCGGGTGGTCGGCCGGCAGGAGGTGGACGCCAACGGCGCGGCGCAGTTTTTCGTCGACCGCACGCCAACTGCTGAATCCGTCCAGACGGGTGACGCACTCCTCCAGGCGGTAGCGTCTGGCGAGTTTGTGGCCACTGTGCAGTTCGGGTGTGACGACGGTCGGCTCGGTGTCCTGCCGGCCCTTGTTCCCGCTCTTGTCCTCGGACTGCTCGGACTCCTCAGCCGTGTCCTGGGCTTTCGCCACACCGTCGGTCGTGGCCTTGTCCGCCTTGGCGGCCGGCGGTTGGTTCCCGCCGTTGTCGGCCACGTCGACGGACGCCGTACTACGTTCCGCCACCGTCGCTCCTGCCTCCCCATCCGTTGCGCGCTGTTCAACAGCCAAGCCAATTGTGCCCACAGTCCAACGTTATGCACGACACACAGGGGCCGACGATGGTTGTGCTCGGCCGTGCCCCGCTAGCGTCCCAGGCGCCCGCGCACCATGCCGACCAAGGAGTTCATCTCCTCGATACGCATTTTTTTCGCCGCGAGGAAGAAGACCCCCAGCAGGACGACCCCGCCGAGGACGAGCGCGACGAGGGAGCCCAGGGCGCCTTCGCCGATGCCGCCGAGGACGGCGTAGCCAATGGCACCAGCCGCGAGAGCCGCCGGGATGGACGCCAGGCAGAGCCGGGCGTACGTCCGCATGACGCGAGGACCGTCGAGGTCGCCGCCGAGGCGCTTGCCGAGCCTGCGCCAGGCGACACCGACGCCGACCGCGTAGGCGAGGCCGTACGAGGCGGCCATCCCCACGACCGCCCAGCGGGCCGGCAGTACGACGTAACTGATCGCCGAGGCGGCCGCGTTGACCGCAGCGACGATGACCGTGTTGTAGAACGGCGTCCGGGTGTCCTCGTAGGCGTAGAAGCCGCGCAGCACGACGTACTGCACGGAGTACGGGATCAGTCCGAGGCCGAACGCCATCAGGATGAAGCCCATGGACCGCGCCGACTCCAGGCCGCTGGACGAGAAGAGCAGCGTGGACATCGGGACACCGAGCGCGAGGAACGCGAACGCGATGGGGACGATGGCGACGGCGGAGTTGCGCAGCCCCTGCGAGATGTCGTCGCGCACGGCGCCGGGGTCGCCGTCGGCCGCCGAGCGGGAGATACGGGGGAGCAGCGCGGCCATGACCGACACCGTGATTATGGCCTGCGGCATGCCCCAGATGAGCTGGGCGTTGCTGTAGGCCAGGATGCCGGTGCCGTCCTTGCCCGACGCCTTGCCGGCCGCGGTGGCGAGCTGGGTGACGATCAGCACGCCGACCTGGTTGGCGAGCACGAACAGGACCGTCCACTTGGCCAGCTTGACCGTCTTGCCGAGGCCGTGGCCCTTCCAGTCGAACCGCGGGCGGAACCGGAAACCGGCCTCCCGCAGATACGGGATCATCGCCAGCGCCTGCACGGTGAGCCCCAGGAGGGTGCCGACACCCAGCAGCCGCACACCGTCCGGCGGGATGGTCCGCACGCTCATGTTCGAGTCGGCGGCGGTGCCGTAGACCCAGATGAACAGACCGAACGTGGCGATCATGACGATGTTGTTCAGGACCGGCGTCCACATCATCGCGCCGAACTTCCCGCGCGCGTTGAGGATCTGACCCATCACCACATGGATGCCCATGAAGAAGATGGTCGGCAGGCAGTACCGGGCGAAGGTGACGGCGACGTTGTTGGCGGTCGGGTCTCCGGCGATCGTGTCGGACATCAGCCGGATCAGCACGGGAGCGCCGAGCACGACGATGACGACGACAGCACCGAGCGCCACCATCACCAGCGTCAGCAGCCGGTTGGCGTACGCCTCACCGCCGTCGTCGTCCTCCTTCATGGACCGCACGAGCTGCGGAACGAAGACGGAGTTGAGCCCGCCGCCGACGGTGAGGATGTAGATCATCGTCGGCAGGGTGTACGCCACGGTGAAGCTGTCACCGAGCAGCGCGGCACCGAGCGCCGCGGTGATCACCAGGCTGCGGACGAACCCCGTCAGCCGCGACACCAGGGTGCCGGCGGCCATGACGGCGCTCGACTTCAGCAGACCCGACGCCCGGCCGCCCGAACGGGCGGCCGGCGGCGCCGCCACCGGTACGGGAGCCGGTTCCGGCTCGGGCACTGCGGGTGGCTGCTGCCCCAGGCCCTGCTGGTCGCGGTAGAGATGAGCGAAGGCGTCCTGCTGCGGTGCCTCGTCGCCCGCCCGGGAGACGAGTTCGTCGACGCCCATGAACTGGGTGGTCTGCGGATCGTCCCCGTACGGCAGATGGCGCGAGGGCCCCGCCGGTTCGGGCGGCGGCGGCTGCGCCCAGATCCGCGGATCGGGGGCGTACTGCTGGGCCGGCGGCTGCTGGTAGAGCTGCTGCGGGTCCTGATACGTGGGCGCCGGCGGCGGAGGGTGCGCTGCGCGGTCGTACATCGCCTCGTTCACCGGGTCCTGTGCGGCCAGCTCCTGCGTCCAGTAGGGATCCTCCTGGTACGCACCCTGGACGTACGGGTCCTGGGCATACTGATCCTGGACGTAGGGGTCCTGGACGCGGGGATCCCGCACCCGCGGGTCCTGGGGGGCGTAGGGATCCTGGGCGGGCGGCGAAGGCGCGCCCTGCCCTGCCGGATCGCCACCCGCGCCCTGTCCGCGTTCACCGTCGTACGGCGCGTTCATGGTTACCCCACCTCATCGTCCCCGGCCGACCGGCCACGACATCGCTCAACGGTCCACTTTCTCACCCGTGCCTGACGGTGCCGCGCTTTCCGGTCCGGTGTCCCCTGCCGGGTCACTCGGCTGCCCGGGTTCCGCTTCCTCGCCGTCACCGCCGTCGTCCGGCCCCGCGTCCTGCCCCGCGGCGGCCTTGCGGGCTGCCGCGCGCTTGCGCTGGCTGTACATCTTGACGCCCGCGAGGACGAGGAGCAGCACACCGCCGGCGATGACCAGCATCACGGTAGGCGTGATCTCGGAGACCTTGACCTGGAACTTCATGGCATTGCCGTACGGCCTGCCGTCCTCCGTGTAGAGCTGGGCGGTGACCTGGACGGGCCCGTTGGCGTTGCCGGCGCCGGTGAACTTCACCGACTGGCTGTGTCCGCCCTCGACTGTGATCGGCTGTTCGGCGACGGCGTGGTCACCGTCGACCTTCAGTCGGGTCGGCTGCGCCGAACTGAGCCGCAGCACCAGATGCTGGACGTCCTGCAGGAGCTGGTTCTGGACGGTCACCGGGATCGTCGCGCTGCGCCCCGAGAGGGTCAGGACGGACTTCTGAATGAGCCGGACCTCGCTGGTCAGGCCCTGCAGATAGCTCTGCGTCGCGTCACGGTACTGCTCGGCCCCGCTCGGGTTGCCGCGCCAGGACGTCGACATCGCCCGGTGCATGGCGTTGGCGAACGGCGCCTCGACCCGGTCGGGCGAGCTGAGGATGTCCTTGAACTTGGCGAGCTGGTCCTGGGTGGCCTTGAGCTTCTGGAACGCCTCGGTCGGCAGTTCCTGCCTGCCCAGCTTCTTCGGGTACCGGGAAGCGCCGGGCACCTTGGTGTTGGCCTCGGTGTCCGGAGTGGCCGCCGCGGCGGCCACCAGGTCGGAGGGCTGGGTCCAGCGCTCGGGGTCGAGCCCGCGCAGCGCGCTCGCCAGCGCCTCCGCCTGGGGGACGCTCGGCATGCGCTGCGGGGCGATGACGACGCTGCGCTGCTTCTCCGGCTGCTGGAGTGTCAGGGCGAGCGTCTGGGCGAGGAACTTCTGCACGGCGAGCGTGGAGCTGTTCGCGCTCGTCATCCTGCCCTCGAACGCCGTCGACAGCCGGGTGTCGGCGACGACCGCCGTCGTGCCCCCGCCGATCGGCCGCGCGGCCGACGGCGTGTACGGCAGGTTGTCCTCAAGGCTGTCGCCCCGGGTGATCACCTTGTGCGCACCGGCCGAGGTGGCGACGTCGACGATCGAGGGATCGATCGCGCCGTCCACCGGCCAGGCGAAGTCGGTGGACGGCGTCACATGCAGGATCGTGTCCACGGTGGCCGCCGCCACCTCCGTGGCCGGCTGGAGATGGCTGAGGGTGCCCGAGACGTTCTTGCCGCGGTGGGCCAGCGACGCCAGGTCGGGGTCGGCGAACGGCAGTGCGACGACCTTGTGGCCCTGCACCGCCTTCTCCAGCGCGTCGAGCCACTGGTTGGCCACGGTCTGGTTCTTGCCCGCGACCGTGGTGCTGCCGCTCCTGACCCGGTAGTTGCGGGTCATCGAGTCGACGGTCGCGAGCAGATCGGGGTCGATGACCCAGGTCACCGGAAGCTGGTTGCCGAGGGAGACCATCTCTTGGAGCCGGCCGCCCGGCGCCAGCTCGGCGGCGAGATCGTCGTTGTCGAAGACCGCCGTCTGCTGTTCGTCCGAGCCGGTCTGCGCGGAGAGCGGCGTCGAAGCGATCAGCGGCCACAGGGTGGTGAGCTGGGTCTTCTTCTCCGTGGTCTCCGGCTGCCAGGGCAGGAACGTGCGCTCGATGCCCAGCACCGTGTCGTACGGCACGGCGGAGGTCTGCCCGGACAGCGAGACACCGAGCTGATAGACGCCGTCCTCGCCGAGACCGAGCTGGCTGACCGGCACGGACAGCGAGAAGGCCTGGGGGGCGCCGGAGGCGAGCTTGCCGAGCTTGACGGTGTACTTGCCGCCCAGCGGGGCGACGTCGATCGCCGCGTCGCCCGTGCGCTGCGCCGCGTCGTCGATCGCCGTCCGGCCCGACAGCCGCGGTCCGACCCGCAGATCGACCTCGGCGTCGGTGACGGCCCGCTTGCCCTTGTTGGTGACCGTGCCGGAGACGGTGAGGGTGTCGCCCTTCACGGGGGCGCTGGGCGACAGCGTGTCGAGCGACACAGCGACCGTGCTGGATCCGCTCGCCTTCTCCGTCGCGCCCATCGCGCCCGTCGCACCTGTGGCGTCAGTGGTGCTCCTGGCGTCCGCGGCGTGCGCCTGGGGACCCATCGCGCCGACCAGCAGACCGGCCAGCAGGGGCGCTCCCGCGATCAGGGAAGCTGTACGTCGCAGCCGTCGGCGGGCACCGGTGTGGCCCGTCCCCTGAGAGTCTGCCGCCTCGGCCACGCGCTCGCCCGTCCCTCGTCATCGTCTGCTGCCGCTGGTTGTCGATTGGTGCGTCCACGCATGGTAACGATGTGCGCTGTGGCGAAGTGCTGGGGACTGCTCCACATGATCGGAAGAATCTCATGGACCGCGGCAAACCCTTGCACCGGAGGCCGACGGTAGCGAAAACGCGGCCATCGGCGAGTGCCGCGGCACGTACCCTTTTCTGTTGTGCCGACAGCCAACGAAGACAGCCCCAGTGCACTGAGCCAGGTGCAGCGCCGCGCGGTCAGTGAACTGCTGCGGGTGTCCCCCGTCGCCGACGACCTCGCCCGCAGGTTCCAGGAAGCCGGATTCAGCCTCGCCCTGGTCGGCGGATCGGTCAGGGATGCCCTTCTCGGCCGGCTCGGCAACGACCTGGACTTCACGACCGACGCCCGGCCCGACGATGTGCTGAAGATCGTCAGACCGTGGGCGGACTCGGTGTGGGAGGTCGGGATCGCCTTCGGCACGGTCGGCAGCCAGAAGGACGGCTACCAGATCGAGGTGACGACGTACCGGTCCGAGGCGTACGACCGCACGTCGCGCAAGCCCGAGGTGTCCTACGGCGACTCCATCGAGCAGGACCTGGTACGCCGCGACTTCACCGTGAACGCGATGGCCGTCGCTCTGCCGCAGAAAGAGTTCATCGACCCGCACGGCGGCCTTGAGGACCTTTCCGCGCGGGTCCTCCGTACGCCGGGCACGCCGGAGGAGTCGTTCTCCGACGACCCGCTGCGCATGCTCAGGGCGGCCCGCTTCGCCGCGCAGCTCGACTTCGAGGTCGCCCCCGACGTCGTCGCCGCGATGACGGCGATGTCCGATCGGATCGAGATCGTCTCCGCCGAGCGGGTCCGCGACGAGCTGAACAAGCTGCTGCTCTCCGCGCAGCCCCGCAAGGGCCTGGCCCTGCTCGTCGACACCGGCCTCGCCGACCGCGTACTGCCCGAGCTGCCGGCCCTGCGGCTGGAGAGCGACGAGCACCACCGGCACAAGGACGTGTACGAGCACTCGCTGACCGTGCTGGAGCAGGCCATCGATCTGGAGGAGGACGGCCCCGACCTGGTGCTGCGGCTGGCCGCGCTGCTCCACGACATCG
Organism: Streptomyces sp. NPDC087906; assembly: GCF_055584925.1. Classification (NCBI taxonomy): domain Bacteria; kingdom Bacillati; phylum Actinomycetota; class Actinomycetes; order Kitasatosporales; family Streptomycetaceae; genus Streptomyces; species Streptomyces sp. NPDC087906. Next base: position 86,539 of record NZ_JBVJLC010000001.1, on the reverse strand, counting down.
GCAAGCCCAGGACCCGGCGTTTCGAGTCGGACGGCCGGGTCTCCTTCCATCACCACGAGATGGTCGGCGCCAAGCTCACCAAGAAGCGGATGACCGCGCTCAAGTACTCCAACGAGATGGTCCGGGACGTCTCCCGGCTGGTGGAGCTGCATCTGCGCTTCCACGGCTACGGGACGGGCGAGTGGACCGATTCGGCGGTGCGGCGCTACGTACGCGACGCGGGCCCGCTGCTGACGCGGCTGCACAAGCTGACCCGCTCGGACTGCACCACGCGCAACAAGCGCAAGGCGGCAGCGCTGTCCCGCGCCTACGACGGCCTGGAGGACCGCATCGCCCAGTTGCAGGAGCAGGAGGAGCTGGACTCCATCAGGCCCGATCTGGACGGCAACGAGATCATGGGGATCCTGAGGGTCGGCCCTGGTCCGGTGATCGGCAAGGCCTACACGTTCCTGCTGGAGCTGCGGCTGGAGAACGGGCCGATGGAACGCGAAGCGGCTGTCGCGGCGCTCAAGACCTGGTGGGCGGCACAGAGCTGAGCGGAAACATCAGCGCGGAGTCGCCAGCTTCGACGGGGGTCATGTTTCACGTGAAACATGACCCCCGTCGGGCATCGGGGCCGACGATGTTTCACGTGAAACATTGGCGCCGCGCGGCAGCGACAGCGCCACCGCGGCGTAGAGGAAGGTGACCGCCACCACCAGCGGCACCGAGCGGCCGTCCGACGGCAGCACCAGCGCGGCCACGGCCGCCGCTCCGACGAAGGCGACATTGAACAGCACGTCGTAGAGCGAGAACACCCGGCCGCGGAAGGCGTCATCGACCGACGTCTGCACCACGGTGTCGGTGGCGATCTTCGCGCCCTGGGTGACCAGACCCAGAACGAACGCGGCGGCCAGCACCGGCGCCGGCGCGAAGGTCAGCCCCAGGACCGGCACGAGCACGGCGGCCGAACCGGCGCACACCACCATCCAGCCGTACGGGCCGAGCCGCCCGGTCGCCCACGGTGTGAGGACGGCAGCGACGAAGAAGCCCGCCCCGGAGACGGCCAGCGCGACGCCGAGCAGGGTCAGCCCCTCGGACTCACGCGTCGTCCAGGCGTAGCGGCACAGCATCAGCACCGTCACGGTCAGCGCTCCGTAGCAGAAGCGCAGGACCGTCATCGCGGCCAGCGCGCGGGCGGCGTCCCGCCGCTCGGCGAGATGGCGCAGTCCTGCGGTGAGTCCGCGCACGGTGGAGGCGAGTGCGTCAGCCAGCCGCGGCCGGTCAGGGGCCCGGTCGGGGCCCAGCAGTTCACGGGCCATCAGGAGCGAGGCGAGTGCCGCACAGAGATAGAGGACAGCGCCCAGCAGGACGACGCCGGCGTCGGTGTCGGCGATCGTCAGCCGGAAGACGAAGGCGAGCCCGCCGCCCAGCGTCGCGGCGAGCGTACCGGCGGTCGGGGAGAGCGAGTTGGCCACGACGAGCTGCTCGGCGCCGGTCACATGCGGCAGGGCGGCCGAGAGTCCGGAGAGCACGAACCGGTTGACCGCGGTCACGGACAGCGCGGAGACGTAGAAGAGCCAGTCGGGCACGGAGGCCACGACGAGCACGGCCGTACAGCCGGCCAGGACGGCCCGCAGGAGGTTGCCGTAGAGGAACACCTGCCGGCGCTGCCAGCGGTCCAGCAGGACTCCGGCGAACGGGCCGATCAGTGAGTACGGCAGCAGCAGGACCGCCATGGCCGAGGCGATGGCGGCGGGCGAGGTCTGTTTCTCGGGGGAGAAGACGACGTACGTGGCCAGCGCCACCTGGAAGACCCCGTCGGCGGCCTGGGACAGCAGCCGGACCGCCAGCAGGCGGCGGAAGTCGGGCAGGCGCAGGAGTACGCGCAGATCACCTACGACGGGCATGTGGATCAGCGTCACACACATCGGTGGAGGGCGTACGAGAAGGGTCCCCGGGCGGGCAGCCCGGGGACCCTTCTCATGGACGCTGTGGAGCGGTGGTTCAGCGCTCGACGTCGCCGCGGATGAACTTCTCGACGTTCTCGCGGGCCTCGTCGTCGTAGTACTGGACCGGCGGGGACTTCATGAAGTACGAGGAAGCGGAGAGGATCGGGCCGCCGATACCGCGGTCCTTGGCGATCTTCGCAGCGCGCACGGCGTCGATGATGACACCGGCGGAGTTCGGGGAGTCCCAGACCTCCAGCTTGTACTCCAGGTTCAGCGGGACGTCGCCGAACGCGCGGCCCTCAAGGCGGACGTACGCCCACTTGCGGTCGTCCAGCCAGGCCACGTAGTCCGAGGGACCGATGTGGACGTTGTCGGCGCCCAGGTCGCGGTCGCGGATCTGCGAGGTGACGGCCTGCGTCTTGGAGATCTTCTTGGACTCCAGGCGCTCGCGCTCCAGCATGTTCTTGAAGTCCATGTTGCCGCCGACGTTGAGCTGCATCGTGCGCTCCAGGACGACGCCCCGGTCCTCGAAGAGCTTCGCCATGACGCGGTGCGTGATCGTCGCGCCGACCTGGGACTTGATGTCGTCGCCGACGATCGGGACACCGGCCTCGGTGAACTTGTCCGCCCACTCCTTCGTGCCGGCGATGAAGACCGGGAGGGCGTTGACGAAGGCGACCTTGGCGTCGATGGCGCACTGCGCGTAGTACTTCGCAGCGGACTCCGAACCGACCGGCAGGTAGCAGACCAGCACGTCGACCTGGCGGTCCTTGAGGGTCTGGACGATGTCGACCGGGGCCTCGTCGGACTCCTCGATGGTCTCGCGGTAGTACTTGCCCAGACCGTCGAGGGTGTGGCCGCGCTGGACCGTGAGGCCCGTCGAAGGCACGTCGCAGATCTTGATGGTGTTGTTCTCACTCGCACCGATGGCGTCCGCGAGGTCGAGACCGACCTTCTTCGCGTCGACGTCGAAGGCGGCCACGAACTCGACGTCCCGCACGTGGTAGTCGCCGAACTGGACGTGCATCAGACCCGGCACCTTGCCCGCCGGGTCAGCGTCCTTGTAGTACTCGACGCCTTGAACCAGCGAGGAGGCGCAGTTCCCCACGCCGACGATGGCTACGCGAACCGAACCCATTCCTGTTGCTCCCTGTGTGTTCTCGGTGTTTCTGCTGAGGCCCGGCGGAAATGCTGGCCTCACTTGGCGGTGTCGGCGGACGGATCCGGTCCGGGATGCCGCGGGGGCGTACCCCCGGCAGATGCGGCATCCCGGCCCCGGGGCAGGCCATCCGTTTCTCCCGGTGTGCGGTTCTCAGGTGTGTCTTCGTGCTCGGCGGCACCGGCCGGGTCGGATCGTCGCTGATCGCGCCCTGACCGCTCGCTCTCGATGAGCTCGTTCAGCCAGCGGACCTCGCGTTCCACGGACTCCATGCCGTGCCGCTGCAGCTCCAGCGTGTAGTCGTCCAGGCGCTCACGCGTCCGGGACAGGGAGGCGCTCATCTTCTCCAGACGCTCCTCCAGCCGGCTGCGGCGGCCTTCCAGCACCCGCATCCGTACTTCACGCTCCGTCTGGCCGAAAAAGGCGAAACGAGCGGCGAAGTGCTCGTCCTCCCAGGCGTCGGGCCCGGCACTCGAGAGCAGTTCCTCGAAGTGCTCCTTGCCTTCCGCCGTCAATCGGTAGACGATCTTGGCTCGCCGCCCCGCGAGTGACGCGGCGAGCGCGTCCTCCGGAGCACTGCCCGGTTCCTCGATCAACCAGCCGCTGGCGACCAGCGTCTTGAGACACGGATATAGGGTTCCGTAGCTGAACGCCCGGAAGATCCCCAGTGACGTGTTGAGCCGTTTGCGCAGCTCATAGCCGTGCATCGGGGATTCACGCAGCAGACCCAGGACGGCGAACTCAAGGATGCCAGAGCGTCTGCTCACCCCTCGCCTCCTTCGTCGTCCGGGACACTTATGCCGCGCTGATGTATCGACTCGATACATCTGGACGATAGAACGAAGTTGCAGTTGCGACAAGAGGGGACACGGTGAAGGCCGTCACATCGTCAATTCACAGCGAGCAACTTGCGTGGTTTGGGGTGAACTTCAGTACTGGGCGGGTTTTGACCGTGCGTAGTCTGTGCGGCATGCAGACCACCGGAGACCGCATGACGCCCATGGGCGTCGGCTTACCGGACGCATGGCGGATGAGCGCCCAGGACGCCTCATCCGTATTCAGTTCGGGGGGACCGGAACTCAACTGCCGCTTCCAGGCGTTCGCGCCTGCCCGAGGAGTAGTCGTTCGATGAGCGAGCACCGTCGTAAACCGCCACAGCAGCCACAGAGTGGCGGACGTGCCGCGGCCAGGCGTGCAGCACCGCAGCCTTCCGGCCGCCGCGCAGCCCCGTCCCGAGGAGCCGACCCGGCTGCCTCAGCCTCCGTTCCGCACGAGGAGGCCCGCCCCTACGGCGGCCGGGCCGAGGCTCGGCGTGCCCAGCGCGGCGGCCGCAGGCGTGCGGAGGAGACCGGTCCAGGACGATCGGCGGGCGCCGGCAGGAGCCGCGGTCCTGCCAAGAAGCGGCTGATCGACTACCCGCGCCACGACAAGTACGGGTGGCGCCGCTGGATGCCGTCGTGGAAGCTCACCAGCGGTCTGGCCATCGGCTTCGTCGGCTCGCTCATGGCCGCGGGGACCATCGCGTACGCCATGGTCGGCGTCCCGAACCCCAGCCTCGCCTCGCAGGCGCAGAACAACGTGTACTACTGGAGCGACAACACGCCGATGGTCTCCACCGGCGGTGAGGTCAACCGGCAGGTCATCGGGATCGACCAGATCCCGAAGGCGATGCAGAACGCGGTCGTCTCCGCCGAGAACAAGACCTTCTGGGACGACTCGGGCGTCGACCCGATGGGTATCGCCCGCGCCTTCGTCAACATGGCCAAGGGCGGCCAGACCCAGGGTGGCTCGACGATCACCCAGCAGTACGTGAAGAACGCCCGCCTCGGTGACCAGAGCCAGACGATCAGCCGCAAGATGAAGGAACTCTTCATCTCGATCAAGGTCGGCACCGACATGGAGAAGCCCGACATCCTCGCGGGCTATCTGAACACCTCGTACTACGGCCGCGGCGCCTACGGCATCCAGGCCGCCGCCCGCACGTACTACGGCATCGACGCCAAGAACCTGAACCCGAGCCAGTGCGCCTTCCTGGCCACGCTCCTCAAGGGCGCGACCTACTTCGACCCGGCGGGCGCCACCGAGATCGATCCGGCGGCGACCCCCGAGGCGAACACCGCCGCCGCCAAGGACCGCTGGGGGTGGATCCTCGACGAGATGGTCAAGGACAAGCACCTCAGCGCCGCCGAACGGGCCAAGTACCCGGAATTCCCGATGCCCGACCCGCCGAAGAAGAACGCCCAGCTCGGCGGTCAGACCGGCTATCTGGTGGACCTCGCCAAGGCGAACTTCATCAACAACAACACCCAGGGCATCACGGAGAAGGACCTCACCCACGGCGGCTACGAGATCCACACGACCTTCGAGAAGAAGAAGGTCCAGGAGCTGACCAAGGCCGTCACCAAGGTCTACGACGAGAACATCGACCCGAAGAAGCGCCCCAAGACCGACACCCATGTCGAGTTCGGCGGCGCCTCGGTCGAGCCCGAGACGGGCAAGATCGTCGCGATCTACGGCGGCCAGGACGCCACCAAGCACTTCACCGACAACGCGGACCAGACCGGTGCCCAGGTCGGCTCGACCTTCAAGCCGTTCGTGCTGGCCGCCGCGATGACCGACGGTGTCAGGGATCCCAAGCTCGGTGAGAACCAGGGCGTGGACTCACGCACCCTCGTCTCGCCGGACAAGAGCCGCTACAGCGGCAAGAACAAGCTGAAGATCAAGAACTACAACGGCACGGTGTGGACCAACGAGGAGGGCAAGGAGTGGCTTCAGACCAACGACGGAGGCGACAACCTCGGCCCGATCAGCCTGCGTGAGGCCATGCGGGAATCGGTCAACTCCCCGTTCGTCCAGCTCGGCATGGACATCGGCATCCCCCAGGTCAGGCAGGCAGCCATCGACGCCGGGCTGCTGAAGTCGTCCCTGTCCGGCAGCAACGTGCCGTCCTTCTCCATCGGCATCTCCGACCCCAGCGCCATCCGCATGGCGGGTGCCTACTCCACCTTCGCCTCCCACGGTGAACAGCGTGACCCGTATTCGGTGACCGAGGTGCAGCACGGCGGCAAGGTCGTCTACAAGCACGAGGACAAGGCGAAGCGGGCCTTCTCGACGCAGGTCGCCGACAACGTCACCGACGTGCTGCGGACCGTGGTCGAGAAGGGCACCGGTACGAACGCGCAGCTCAAGGGGCGCCAGGTGGCCGGCAAGACCGGTACGACCGACGGCAACAAGTCCGCCTGGTTCGTCGGCTACACCCCGCAGCTCTCGACCGCCGTCTCCATGTACCGGCTGGACGACGACGCCAAGGCCAAGGACCGCAAGTTCCTGGAGATGTACGGCACGGGCAACCAGGAGAAGATCCACGGTGCCTCGTTCCCCTCGGAGATCTTCCACGACTACATGGAAGCCGCGCTGAACGGGCAGGAGGCCCTCACCTTCCCGAAGCCCGAACCGATCGGCTCGGCCGTGTTCGGCGGCGGTGCCAGCAGCCCGACCCCCACCCCCACGGAGACGCCTTCCGAGACCCCGTCGGAGACCCCTTCGAAGACGACGCAGGCGCCTCCCACGTCGTCGTCGCCCCCGCCGTCCAGCCCGAGCTGCGACAAGTTCTTCGGCTGCGCCGACCAGGGCGGCGCGAACCAGGGCGGTGACAACGGCGGCAACGGCGGGAACGGCGGCGAGGGAACCCCGACGACCACACCACCTGGTGGCGACCAGGGCGGTACGGACCAGGGCGGCGGCCAGAACACCGGGAATCCGGACGGCGGCGGCGAGGACGACGGAGGCTTCTTCGGCGGCCCCGGCGGCTGACAGGCCCCTCGGCGCCGCATTCCTCCCTCGGCGCCGTGTTCCTCCCAGGGCCGCCGCACCGGGCGCGTACAGACCTTGTACGCCTCGGTGCGGCGGCCCTCGCCATGCGCACAGCGGCGTACGGCAGGATGTCCAGCATGCCGAGCGCAGAAGAGACAACCGTGCACCAAGACCAATCGGTCGTAGCGCCCACCCGGCGTGACAGCGTCGCCGCTGCGGGCAGCGAACTGATCGGCGGCCCGGTCGGCCGCTGGGCCTGGCTCGGCGGCAGCCGGCTCACCCCTGTACGCGTCGTCGCGCTGGTGGCGCTCGGCATGTTCGCGCTCGGCCTGGCGCAGAAGATGCCCTGCTACGACTGGGCGTGGTTCCGCGGCACCAGCTCGCAGTACACCCACGCCTGCTACTCCGACATCCCGCACCTCTACCTCGGGCGCGGCTTCGCGGACGGCCGGATTCCGTACTTCGACCAGCTCAGCGGCGACATGGACTACCTGGAGTACCCCGTACTCACCGGACTGTTCATGCAGGTCGCCTCCTGGCTCACGCCGAGCGGCGGCACGCTGATACACCGCGAGCAGGTGTACTGGCTGGTCAACGCCGGCATGCTGACGGTCTGCGCGGCGGTCATCGCCGTCTGCACCGCGCGCACCCACCGCCGCCGCCCCTGGGACGCCCTCCTGGTCGCGCTCGCGCCCGCCTTCGTGCTCACCGCCACCATCAACTGGGACCTGCTGGCCGTCGCCCTCACAGCGGCGGCCATGCTCATGTGGTCACGCGGCAGGAACCTGGCCTTCGGCATCCTCATCGGGCTCGCCACCGCGGCCAAGCTCTACCCCGTCCTGCTGCTGGGGCCGCTGCTCGTGCTGTGCTGGCGGGCCGGCAAGTACCGCGCGTACGGCGCCGCGGTGCTCGGCGCGGCCGGCGCCTGGCTCGTGGTCAACCTGCCGGTGATGCTGCTGGCACCCGAAGGGTGGAAGAAGTTCTACGTCTTCAGCCAGGAACGCCAGGTCGACTTCGGCTCCTTCTGGCTGATCATCACCCAGCGCACCGGCAGCGGCTTCGAGGTCGGCACCGTCAACACGTACGCGACGCTGCTGATGGTCCTGGCCTGCGCCGGCATCGGGGCGCTCGCCCTCATGGCACCGCGCAGGCCGCGCTTCGCCCAGCTCGCCTTCCTGGTCGTCGCTGCCTTCATCCTCACCAACAAGGTCTACTCGCCGCAGTACGTCCTGTGGCTGGTCCCCCTGGCGGCCCTGGCCAGGCCCCGCTGGCGCGACTTCCTGATCTGGCAGGCGTGCGAGGTCATGTACTACCTCGGCATCTGGATGTACCTCGCGTACACCAGCAGCGGCGACGCCCACAAGGGACTGCCCACCGAGGGCTACCAGCTCGCCATCGCCGTCCATCTGGCCGGCACGCTCTACCTGTGCGCGATGGTGGTACGCGACGCGCTGCTGCCGGAGCGGGACGGCGTACGCACCGACGGCTCCGACGACCCGTCCGGCGGCGTACTCGACGGAGCGCCCGACGTGTTCGTCTTGGGCGACGCCGCCCGCCCCGGTCCGAAGGAGGACTACCGGAGCGGGCCGTGGACCGAGGTCGAATGGGGAAGGCCCTCCGAGGACGCCTGAGAGACCGCCTGAGCGGCCGTCTGAGGTCCTCGCGGATCAGCGGTCGACGATCCGGTCGAACTGGGTCGTCGTGTGCCGCAGATGCGCCACCAGCTCGTCGCCCACCCGGGGCTCCTCGGCGTCGGACGGCACGAACAGGATCGACACCTGCATGTGCGGCGGCTCGGCGAACCAGCGCTGCTTGCCCGCCCACACGAACGGCGACAGATTGCGGTTGACCGTGGCCAGGCCCGCCCGCGCGACACCCTTCGCCCGGGGCATCACACCGTGCAGGGCCTTCGGGGCCTCCAGACCCACGCCGTGCGACGTGCCGCCCGCCACCACCACGAGCCAGCCGTCCGCAGCCGCCTTCTGCTGGCGGTAGCCGAACCGGTCGCCCTTGACCACCTTCGTGACGTCGAGGACGGCGCCGCGGTACTCCGTCGCCTCGTCGTCACCCAGCCACAGCCGGGTGCCGATACGCGCGCGGAACCGCGTCTGCGGGAACTGCTGCTGCAGCCGGGCCAGCTCCTCGGCCCGCAGATGGCTCACGAACATCGTGTGCAGGGGCAGCCGCGCCGCGCGCAGCCGGTCCATCCACCCGATGACCTCTTCCACCGCGTCGGAGCCGTCCGTACGGTCCAGCGGCAGGTGCAGGGCGAAGCCCTCCAGGCGCACGTCCTCGATGGCGGCGTGCAACTGGCCCAGCTCCTCCTCCTTGACGCCGTGGCGCTTCATGGAGGACATGCACTCGATGACGACGCGGGCGCCCACCAGGGCGAACACCCCGTCCACCGAGGAGACGGAGCGGATGACCCGGTCGGGCAGCGGCACCGGTTCCTCGCCGCGCCGGAACGGCGTCAGTACCAGCAGGTCGCCGCTGAACCAGTCCTTGATACGGGCGGCCTCGTAGATGGTCCCGACGGCGAGCATGTCGGATTCGAAGCGGGTCGTCTCGTCGGAGAGCCGCTCGTGGCCGAAGCCGTAGCCGTTGCCCTTGCAGACCGGGACCAGCCCCGGGAACTGCTCGATGACCGACTTCTGGTGCGCCCGCCAGCGCGCGGTGTCGACGTAGAGGGAGAGCGCCATGCCGGTCCGGAACCTTTCTCGTGGCTGCGGTGTATCAAGGATATGAAGAATATGAAGGGACTTGCGGGACTTGCGGGACTTGCGGGACTTGCGGTTCTTCGTGCGTTAACCGGAGACTCCCACGGATCAGCGCCTGGACATGTAGATGTCCAGGGCCTTGTGCAGCAGCTTGTTGAGGGGGAAGTCCCACTCCCCGATGTACTCGACGGCCTCGCCGCCGGTACCCACCTTGAACTGGATCAGACCGAAGAGGTGGTCGGTCTCGTCCAGCGAGTCGGAGATGCCGCGCAGGTCGTAGACGGTCGCACCCATCGCGTAGGCGTCGCGCAGCATGCGCCACTGCATCGCGTTCGACGGCCGGACCTCGCGCTTGTGGTTGGCGGACGCGCCGTACGAGTACCAGACATGGCCGCCGACGATCAGCATCGTCGCAGCCGCGACGTTCTCACCCTCGTGCCGCGCGAAGTAGAGCCGCATGCGGTTGGGGTCCTCGGTGTTCAGGACCGTCCACATGCGCTGGAAGTACGACAGGGGCCGCGGCCTGAAGTGGTCGCGCTCGGCCGTGATCTCGTACAGCCGCTGCCACTCGCCGAGGTCCTCGAAGCCGCCCTGGACGACGTCGACGCCGGCCTTCTCGGCCTTCTTGATGTTGCGCCGCCAGAGCTGGTTGAAGCTCTTGAGCACGTCGTCGAGCGACCGGTTGGCCAGCGGCACCTGGAAGACGTAGCGCGGCTGGACGTCGCCGAAGCCGGCGCCGCCGTCCTCCCCCTGCTGCCAGCCCATCTTCCGCAGCCGCTCCGAGACCTCGAAGGCGCGGGGCTCGATGTGCGTCGCCTCGACGTCGCGCAGTCGCTTCACGTCGGGGTCCTGGATGCCCGACTTGATCGCGCCGGCGTCCCAGCGGCGGATCACCACGGGCGGGCCCATCTTCACGGAGAAGGCGCCCTGCTGCTTCAGATGCGCCAGCATCGGCTGCAGCCAGTCGCCCAGGTGGGGGGAGTACCAGTTGATCACCGGGCCCTCGGGCAGGTACGCGAGATAGCGCTTGATCTTGGGGAGCTGGCGGTAGAGGACCAGGCCCGTGCCCACCAGTTGTCCGTTCTGGTCGAACCAGCCAAGGTTCTCGGAACGCCATTCCGTTTTGACATCAGCCCATGCCGGGACCTGGCAGTGACTCGCCGCGGGCAGGCTCTGGATGTACGCCAGATGCTGCTCTCGGCTGATGGTCCTCAGGGTCAGACTCATGCGGGGCGCTCCTCGGCAGGTGTGTCCCCATGGATACAGGGGCTCCGGCTCTCGCGCCGAAGCCTACTGCCCCCTTGGAGCGCCCAGACTGGCCGTGCGGCAGTGACGGGCTACTGGAAGAAGCCGCCGTGGGCCATACCGAGGAAGGACCCGACGGCGGCGGCGCCCAGACCCAGGATGACCAGGAACCTCTCGCGGGTCGTCACGGACACGTACTGGCCGTACGCACCGGTCAGAATCCCGATGACGCCGACGATGGACGTCAGCAGATGCAGGCTGTGGAACCAGGCCGTGGTGAAGGCGAGCACGCCCAGCACCAGGGTCACCGCCACCAGGGTGTCCTGGAGCGGATGCACCTTGCCGTCGGTGGCGAAGAGGGAGCCTGCGGAATTCGATCGCATTGCCTGTGCCATGAGGCACCTCCTGGCGTTGCCGAACGACGGCGCACCTTAGCGCCGCACACACCCATACCTACCCCGATGCGTCCAGATTGCGTCCAGTAGCGACCGGATTTCAACCGGGGGCCGCCCGACAGGTACTCTGTACGGTCTGCGGCGGTGTCTGCCCGAGCCAGTAAACGATCATCCCTCGAATCCCGAGCCTGATTGTCAGTGGCGGCGGATACCGTTGCTACGCATCACGACCCTCCTGCCACGGAACGACCGTGGCCGCCGAGTCCAAAGGAGGTGGGTTTTACATGCGTCACTACGAGGTGATGGTCATCCTCGACCCCGATCTTGAAGAGCGAGCAGTCTCCCCGCTCATCGAGAACTTCCTCTCCGTCGTCCGCGAGGGCAACGGAAAGGTCGAGAAGGTCGACACCTGGGGCCGTCGTCGTCTCTCCTACGAGATCAACAAGAAGCCCGAGGGCATCTACTCGGTCATCGATCTGCAGGCCGAGCCCGCGATCGTCAAGGAGCTCGACCGACAGATGAACCTGAACGAGTCGGTCCTCCGGACCAAGGTCCTCCGTCCCGAGACCCACTGAGCGTCTAGCTCAGCGGTCATCGGGTTCGAGTAGCAGCAGCAAGCAGCCAGAAGCAATCCCCGCCGAGAGGTTCACCCATGGCAGGCGAGACCGTCATCACGGTCGTCGGCAATCTCGTCGACGACCCCGAGCTGCGCTTCACCCCCTCCGGTGCGGCGGTCGCGAAGTTCCGCGTCGCGTCCACTCCCCGTATGTTCGACCGCCAGACCAATGAGTGGAAGGACGGCGAAAGCCTCTTCCTCACCTGCTCGGTCTGGCGTCAGGCAGCGGAGAACGTGGCCGAGTCGCTCCAGCGAGGCATGCGCGTCGTCGTGCAGGGCCGGCTGAAGCAGCGGTCCTACGAGGACCGCGAGGGCGTCAAGCGCACGGTCTACGAGCTGGATGTCGAGGAAGTCGGCCCCAGTCTCAAGAGCGCCACGGCCAAGGTCACCAAGACCACGGGCCGGGGCGGCCAGCAGGGCGGCGGCGGCAACTGGGGCGGCGGCCCCGGCGGCGGCGGCCAGCAGGGCGGCGGCGGTGCACCCGCCGACGACCCGTGGGCCACCAGCGCACCGGCAGGCGGCGGCCAGCCGGCGCCGCAGGGCGGCGGGGGCAACGGCGGCGGAGGCGGCTGGGGCGGAAGCTCCGGCGGCTCGGGCGGCGGCTACTCGGACGAGCCTCCCTTCTAAGGGCGGGGCCCGTACCCCCACTTCTTGATCACACAGGAGATACACCATGGCGAAACCGCCTGTGCGCAAGCCGAAGAAAAAGGTCTGCGCATTCTGCAAGGACAAGACCGTGTACGTGGACTACAAGGACACGAACATGCTGCGGAAGTTCATTTCCGACCGCGGCAAGATCCGTGCCCGTCGCGTCACCGGTAACTGCACGCAGCACCAGCGTGACGTCGCCACGGCAGTCAAGAACAGCCGTGAGATGGCGCTGCTGCCCTACACGTCCACCGCGCGATAAGGGAAGGGTGACCGAATCATGAAGATCATCCTCACCCACGAGGTCACCGGCCTCGGAGGCGCAGGCGACGTCGTCGACGTCAAGGACGGCTACGCCCGCAACTACCTCGTCCCGCGTGGCTTCGCCATCCGCTGGACCAAGGGTGGCGAGCAGGACGTGGCGCAGATCCGCCGCGCCCGCAAGATCCACGAGATCGCCACCATCGAGCAGGCCAACGAGATCAAGGCCCGCCTCGAAGGTGTGAAGGTCCGGTTGGCCGTTCGCTCCGGCGACGCCGGCCGCCTCTTCGGCTCCGTCACCCCGGCGGACCTCGCCTCGGCGATCAAGACCGCCGGTGGCCCCGAGGTCGACAAGCGCCGGATCGAGCTCGGTGCGCCGATCAAGACCCTGGGCTCGCACCAGGTGTCCGTGCGTCTGCACCCCGAGGTCGCTGCGAAGCTCGGCATCGAGGTCATCGCCGCGTAACGCCGCACCCGGTAGAGCACACGAAAGGGCCGCACCCTCGCCGAGGGTGCGGCCCTTTCGCCGTTTCACGTGAAACAACGAGCGGAGCTTGGTGTGTGTCCAGCGGTCAGCGACTGGCGCCGGTGACCAGCCAGCGGCCGGACCGGGCGCGTATCCACAGCGTCACCAGCCGGACGGCCATCATCAGCCCCATCGCCCACCACAGCGCGGTGAGCCCGCCACCGACCGCCGGGACCAGCAGGGCGACCGGCGCGAACACGGCCAGCGTCACCAGCATCGCCCGTGCGAGATACGGTCCGTCGCCCGCGCCCATCAGCACGCCGTCCAGGATGAACACGATCCCGGCGACCGGCTGCACCACGGCCACTACCAGCAGGGCGGGCAGCAGCCTGTCCCGTACCCCCTGATCGTCGGTGAACAGCGGAATGAACAGCGGTCGTGCCGCCACGATCAGCACGCCGAGCAGCACGCCGGAGACCAGCCCCCACTGCACCATCCGCCGGCAGGCCTCCCGGGCGCCCTGGGTATCCCCGGCGCCCAGATAGCGGCCGATGATGGCCTGTCCCGCGATGGCGATCGCGTCGAGGGCAAAGGCCGTCAGACTCCACAGCGAGAGGATGATCTGGTGGGCGGCGATGTCGATGTCGCCCAGTCGGGCGGCGACCGCGGTGGCGATCATCAGTACCGCTCGCAGCGAGAGCGTACGGACCAGCAGCGGCACCCCGGCCTGGGCGCTGGCCCGGATACCGGCGGCGTCGGGGCGCAGGGAGGCGCCGTGCCGGCGCGCCCCCCGGACGACCACGAACAGATAGACCGCGGCCATCGCGCACTGGGCGATCACCGTGCCCCAGGCGGAGCCGGCGATCCCGAGCCCGACGCCGTAGACGAGCACGAGATTGAGCACCGCGTTGGCGCCGAAGCCGCCGATCGCGACGTAGAGCGGGGTCTTGGTGTCCTGCAACCCGCGCAGCACGCCGGTGGCGGCCAGGACGACCAGCATGGCGGGGATGCCGAGGCTGGAGATCCGCAGATAGGTGATGGCGGAGGGTGCTGCGGTGTCGGAGGCCCCGAACACGTCCACGAGCCAGGGCGCGCTCGGGAGGGTGGCGGCGATGACCACGGCGCCGAGCAGGAGGGCCAGCCAGATGCCGTCCATCCCTTGCCGGATGGCGGCCCGTAGGTCACCGGCGCCGACGCGGCGGGCGACCGCGGCCGTGGTGGCGTAGGCGAGGAAGACGAAGATGCTCACGGCGGTGGTCAGCAGGGCCGCGGCGATGCCCAGTCCGGCGAGTTCGCGGGTCCCGAGATGGCCGACGATGGCGCTGTCGACCATCACGAAAAGAGGCTCGGCGACCAGCGCGCCGAAGGCGGGCAGGGCGAGCGCGACGATCTCGCGGTCGTGCCGTCGCCGACCGGTTCGGGACGGGGCGGGGGCCTGTGTCATGCACTCAATCTAATCTTCCACAGGTAAGAGACGCAATGCGGCTATGACACTTACTTGTGGACAGTGCGTGAGCACGCTTGTGCGTCGTTTGTTCTGATCTTGGTCCAGTCGGGAAAGTTTTTCTTCCCCACAGCCGGTGGACGGAAAAAGCCCAGGTCAGCATGGTTACGGTGTGGTGGCTATGAGTTTGTCCACAGTGCTGTCCCCCGGTCCGTGCACAGGATCTCGGGAGTTCTCCACAGCATCTGGTCGTTCGCCCACAGGGTCTGTGGATAACCAGATTGGCTGACGGTGCAGACGGGCCTAACGTAGGCGAGCGTCCGACGCGCCCGAACCGGAGACGAGCCTCTCGTTTTGTCAGTGTCGTGCCGTAGAAAGAGTGGCACGGCGAGGTCCGCCCAGCGGACATGAGGAGGTGGCCGGTGAGCATTCCCGAGCCGTTGGACGACCCCTGGATCGACGCCGGTCCCAGTGACCGACTGCCCGTGTCCCGGCAGCGGCGCGGCGACAGCCGGGGCCGCGAGGAGCAGCACGAGCGCGGCCATGACAGTCCCTCCTGGGACGGCGGATCCCCCGGCTTCGAGCGGGTCCCGCCGCAGGATCTCGACGCCGAGCAGTCGGTGCTCGGCGGCATGCTGCTGTCCAAGGACGCCATCGCCGATGTCGTCGAGATCATCAAGGGCCACGACTTCTACCGCCCGGCGCACGAGACGGTGTTCCAGGCGATCCTCGACCTCTACGCCAAGGGCGAGCCGGCCGACCCGATCACGGTGGCCGCCGAGCTGGTGAAGCGCGGCGAGATCACCCGGGTCGGCGGGGCCTCGTATCTGCACACGCTGGTCCAGTCGGTCCCCACGGCCGCCAACGCCTCGTACTACGCGGAGATCGTCCACGAGCGGGCGGTGCTCCGCCGGCTGGTCGAGGCCGGCACCAAGATCACGCAGATGGGATACGCGGCCGACGGCGATGTGGACGAGATCGTCAACTCCGCACAGGCCGAGATCTACGCCGTCACCGAGCAGCGGACCAGCGAGGACTATCTGCCGCTCGGCGACATCATGGAAGGCGCCCTCGACGAGATCGAGGCGATCGGTTCCCGCAGCGGCGAGATGACGGGCGTACCGACCGGCTTCACGGACTTCGACTCGCTGACGAACGGCCTGCATCCGGGCCAGATGATCGTCATCGCGGCCCGTCCCGCGATGGGTAAGTCCACGCTCGCGCTGGACTTCGCCCGAGCGGCCTCGATCAAGAACAACCTGCCGAGCGTGATCTTCTCCCTGGAGATGGGGCGCAACGAGATCGCGATGCGCCTCCTCTCGGCCGAGGCCCGGGTGGCGCTGCATCACATGCGGTCGGGAACGATGACGGACGAGGACTGGACGAGACTGGCCCGCCGCATGCCGGACGTCTCCCAGGCCCCGCTGTACATCGACGATTCGCCGAACCTGTCGATGATGGAGATCCGCGCCAAGTGCCGCCGGCTGAAGCAGCGGAACGATCTGAAGCTGGTCGTCATCGACTATCTCCAGCTCATGCAGTCGGGCGGCTCGAAGCGCGCGGAGAGCCGCCAGCAGGAGGTCTCGGACATGTCGCGAAACCTGAAGCTGCTGGCCAAGGAGCTGGAACTGCCCGTGGTGGCGCTGTCGCAGCTCAACCGTGGCCCTGAACAGCGCACGGACAAGAAGCCCATGGTCTCGGACCTCCGCGAGTCGGGCTCCATCGAGCAGGACGCGGACATGGTGATCCTGCTGCACCGCGAGGACGCGTACGAGAAGGAATCCCCCCGCGCGGGCGAGGCGGACCTGATCGTGGCCAAGCACCGTAACGGCCCGACGGCCACGATCACGGTCGCCTTCCAGGGCCACTACTCCCGCTTCGTGGACATGGCGCAGACCTGATCCGGACGGGCGCTCAGCGCCTCGTCTCGTACCTGGTCAGGCTCACGCCGCCGGAGAGCGTCCGCGTCTCCACCAGGTTCAGGTTCACCCAGTTGTCCAGCGCGGTGAAGAACGGCGTGCCGCCGCCCACCAGGACCGGATGGGTGGCGATCACGTACTCGTCGATCAGCCCGGCGCGCATGGCCGCCCCGGCAAGCGTCGGGCCGCCGATGTTCATGGGGCCGCCGTCCTCGGCCTTGAGCCGGGTGATCTCGGCGATCGCGTCGCCGGTGACCAGGCGGGTGTTCCAGTCGACCTTGTCGAGCGTGGAGGAGAACACCACCTTCGGCGTGTCCCGCCAGTTCCGCGCGAACTCGATCTCCGCCGCGGTGGCGCCCGGCTGCTGATCGCCGGTCGGCCAGAAGGAGCTCATCGCCTCCCACAGCTTGCGCCCGTACAGCGACAGCCCACTCGCCTGCTCGTGCTCCAGCCACCATTGGAACAGCTCGTCACTCGGCGGCCCACTCCAGCCGATGTCGTCCCCGGCCGCGGCGACATAGCCGTCCAGAGTCAGGTTCATGGCGTAGATCAGTTTCCGCATGGCGCAGCCTTCCGTCCGTGGGTGTCCGGCGTATAGACCAGCGCAGCACGGGAAACTCATCGGTGCGCGATCCGGGCCCGCCGGCAGCCCGCGTGCTCGGGGCCGTGAGACGGGGTCAGAGCCTTGAGGCGGCTTGCCGTTGCGAGAGGGTGATTCGACGCCGTACCGGGTCGATGTCAAGGATCTTGACCAGTAGGGCGTCCCCGATCTGGAGGCCGAGCTGAGGGGTATCCGGGTTGTCGTCGGTTAGTTCGGAATGGTGCACCAGTCCCTCCAAGCCGTTCTCCGCCTCTTCGATGCGCACGAACACGCCGAAGGGTACGAACTTGGTGACACGACCGACGATCCTCCGGCCGATCTGCCCGATCAGCAGCCGCATCGGATCTTCCTGCAAGGCCTTCAGGGAGAGCGATACGCGCTCGCGGACGGGGTCGACGTCGAGGATTTCGGCGCTGACTTCCTGACCGACGAAGACGATGTCGGAGGGGTGGTTGATATGACGCCATGACAGCTCGGGGATGTTGATCATCGCTTCGAAGCCGCCGATGTCAACGAAGGTGACCCCGAAGCTGGCGATGTCGGTGACCGTGCCGGTGATGGTCTCTCCCCGGCGAAGGGTCTTGAGGAAGGCCCAGTTCCGGTCGCTCGGCGTCGGCTCGGTCTGCCAGCGAGCCCTTACCACGCCGTCACTGTCAGGCATGACGGCCGTGAACAGCGGCACACGGTCGTCGGCGTAGACGGGCAGGAGAGCTGCGGCCCGGGCGCCGGATATTCGGACCGTCAGCTCAGGGAACGCTTCCTCGTCAACCACAGCGCTGTGGATCGCGCCGTCCTCGTCCTGCCAGACACCTTCGACGAGACCGTCGGCCGGCAGGGCGCTGAGGACCGTGTTGATGTCGGAGGACAGGTCCGGCCACACGGCCAGACAGGCCCGGGGGGCGAGGCCGGCACGAACCGTGTCGATGGTGTCGCGGGTGAGTCGGTGAAATCGTGAGGCGTTTTGGGCGGGCATCTCTTCCAGGAGTCCGGCGCGGCCGGATGCGACGGCCCAGTGCAGACCGGCCCAGAACTCGTCGTCCCCTGGCCGCTGGACGGTGTCGCCTTCGGTCTCCATGTCGTACGGGGAGGAGTTGAGGCGCTCGGGGAACAGCCCGAGCGCGCGGCTTCGGGCCAGCGCCTCCTCGCAGGGCCGGCTGCTGCCGATGTAGACGTACTGGTCAAATCCCACATGGACAGCGAACGTGCCCTCCGCCTCCAGCCGGCACCACACGCCGCTGTCGCGCAACATGGCACGCACCAGTTCCAGCGCGACTTCGAGCGGTACCTCTGCCCCGTCGTGGAAACCGGTCGGGCCGGCGGGGAAGAGCCCGTCCAACCCCGAACCGTCCACCGGAGGTTCCACACCGAAGTGCGCCATGTCAGGGACCTGCGGTTCCCGTACGGCAAGGCGGTCGGCGCCGGTTTCCCCCGCGAAGGCGGCAACGGCTTGAAGATAAGACGCCTCGACCTCACCGTGGTCGCTGAAGACGTCCTCGGGGCCGGTGTAATGCCCCTTTTCGTCGCGGTCGGCGGGGTTGTACTTGGTGACGCGGTAGACGTAAGGGAGCTGCACCCCTTCATCATCCAGCACGCACCTGCCCACCCCCGCAGGCCCGTCGGCCCCGGTGTCAGTGGAACTTCGACAAGGTCGAGGAGTTCGACGGTGCCATCGAGGCGTGGGACGAACGCTGGGAAACCAGAGTAGTTATCGCAGCGCTGTTATATTAGCGCTGTGACATCTTCTGATCCTACGACGGTGCCCGATCCCTGGCATGCGCTGCACAAGATGTTGGCCGTGATGGATGCCGAGATTGAGCAGTTCTACGTCTCGCGTGGCATCGAGGGGGTGCGGCCGCGGTTCGCGTATCCGTTGATTCGGCTCGCTCATACCGGGCCGCTGACCATTCGTGAACTCGCCCAGTCCCTCGACCGGTCGCACTCCGCGATCAGCCAGACCATCGCCGCCATGCGCAAGGAGGACCTGGTCACCTCCGCCCCCGGGCCCGATGCGCGGACGCGGCGGATCGAGTTGACTGAGCGTGGCCGGTCGTTGGTGCCGTTGCTTGAGGCCGAGTGGCGGGCCACCCATGCGTCTGTCGCCGAGTTGGACGGTGAGGCGTCGTACGCGCTGACCGCCGTTGTCGGTGAGTTGCGGCGGGCGCTGGAGCAGCGGTCGATGCGGCAGCGGATCCTTGACCACCTCGACGAGCCACCGGGATGACGGGGCGCGGCGCGTTCCTCGACACCCGGCCGTTGCGCGGCAGCCGGGCGTTCCGGGACCTGTGGATCGGGACCTCGGCCGCCCAACTCGGCGGCCAGATAGCCAATGTGGCGGTGCTGGCCCAGGTCTGGGAGCTGACGGGCAGTCCGGTGGGCACCGGGGCCATCGGGCTCGCGACCGGGGTGCCGATGGTGCTGTTCGGGCTGCTGGGTGGCTCGCTGGCCGACGCGGTCGACCGCCGTACGATCGTGCGCGCCACCAGCGCGGGTCAACTGCTCGCCGCCGCGGGGCTGTGTGCCCAGGCGCTGACGGACAACCGGAGCGTGCTGCTGCTGTTCGCCTTGGTCGCCCTGCAGACCGCGTTCGGCGCGCTCGGGGCGCCCTCCCGGCGTACGTTCCCGGTCCGGCTGCTGCCGGCCGACCAGGTGGCGTCCGGGCTCGCGCTGACCAACGTCTCCTTCCAGGCGGCGATGCTGGCGGGGCCCGCGCTGGCCGGCGTCATCATCGCCCGGTGGGACTTCCCCGCCGCCTATGCCATTCAGGCGCTCGCCGCCGCGGTCGGGATGCTCGCGGTGATCCGGCTCCCGGCCATGCGACCCGACGGCGGCGACGCGGTGCGCGGACGCCGCCCGGAGCGCGGCGGGTGGCGGATCATCCTGCACCGGCCGACGCTGTGGGGCTCGATGGCCACCGACCTCTCCGCGACGCTGCTCTCCATGCCGGTCGCGCTCTTCCCTCTCGTCAACGAGGTCCGCTTCGACGGCGATCCGCAGACGCTCGGCCTGTTCCTCTCGGCCGTGGCGGTCGGTGGGATCACCGCCGGCCTGCTCTCCGGCGCGGTGACGCGCCGGCGCCGCAGCGGCCTGGTCCAGTTGACCGCTGCGGTCGTCTGGGGCCTGTCGCTGGCCGGCTTCGGGCTGGCCGGGCCGCTCTGGGCGGCCCTCGGCTGTCTGGCGGTGGCCGGCGCCGCCGACACCGTGTCCGTGATTACCCGCAGCGCCTTGGTCCAGTTGGAGACCCCCGACGCGTACCGGGGGCGGGTCTCCTCCGTGGAACATGTCATCGGCGTGGCGGGCCCCGACCTCGGCAACTTCCGGGGCGGCCTGCTCGCTTCGGTCACCTCGGCCTCCTTCTCGCTGGTCGCCGGCGGCCTGTCGGCCGTGCTGGCGATCGGCGTCGTGGCCGCGACCAACTCCTCCCTCCGCGCCTACCGCACCCCGGCCCCGGCACCCGCCGCCCCGGCCCCGGCGGCCCCCGCGCCGGACACGGCGCTGCCGGAGCCAAAAGACGTCGACCGGACGGGCGCCCCGGGATAGTTCTTGTCCATGACCTCACCTATCGAAGAGCTGCTGCCCAGCACCCGGCGAGCCCTGCTGCACCGTGTCGCCGTCGCCCAGGCCGAAGGGCGTACCCCCTCACTGGTCGCCGCCGTGGCCCGAGCGGGCCACCTGGTGTGGACGGGAGCGCGCAGTTGTGTGGACGGGCACGCGCCGGACGCCGACACCCAGTTCCGGATCGGCTCGATCACCAAGACGTTCACCGCCGTCCTGGTGACGCGGCTGCGCGACGAGGGGCTGCTCGATTTCAACGATTCGCTGGAGAAGCATCTGCCGGGCACCCTGGTGGGTGATGTCACGATCGCCCAACTGCTCAGCCACCAGGCAGGTCTGAGTGCCGAGTCACCGGCGCCCTGGTGGGAGCGGACGCCGGGCACGCTGCGGCCCACGCTGGCCGACGTACTCGGTGACGGCGCGCGTACGCACCCGGCGGGACGGCTGCACCACTACTCCAACCCCGGCTTCACCGTGCTCGGTGCACTGGTCGAGCGGGTGCGCGGCGCGTCCTGGGAGGAGGTGCTGCGCGACGAGGTGCTGACACCGCTGGGCATGGATCGTACGACCGCGCAGCCGGTCGCGCCGCACGCCGGTGGCTGGGCTGTGCACCCCTGGGCCGATGTGATGCTGCCCGAACCGGCCGAGGATCTGGGGCTGATGGCGCCGGCCGGCCAGCTCTGGTCGACGGCCGCCGACCTCTGCCGGCTCGCCGCCCTGCTCGCCCGCGGGGACGAGCGGGTGCTGAGCGAGTCGTCCGTACGGAAGCTGCGCACCCCTGCCGTGGCACCGGAGGCCGGCGACTGGGACGGCGGCTACGGGCTGGGCGTACAGCTCGCCCGGCGCGGCGGGCGGACCCTGATCGGACACACCGGTTCGCTGCCGGGCTTTCTGGCCTGTCTGTGGATCAGCGTCGAGGACGACGTCGCCGCAGTGACGCTGTCCAACGCGACCTCAGGGCCGCCCATCGGGACGATCAACGCCGACCTTGTCGGTATCGTCGCCGACGCCGAACCACGGCTCCCCGAGCCGTGGCGTCCGATGCCGGAGTTCGATCCTGAGCTGCTGGCGCTCACCGGGCCCTGGTACTGGGGCACGAACTCCTACGGGCTGAAGCTGCTGGCCGACGGCGGCGTGGAGCTGCAACCGCTGCGCGGTACGAGCCGGGGCTCCCGGTTCGCCGCCGGAGCGGACGGCAGTTGGACCGGGCTCGACGGCTACTACACGGGGGAGACGCTGCGCGCCGTCCGACGGCCGGACGGTTCGGTGAGCCATCTCGATCTCGGCTCGTTCGTCTTCACTCGTGAACCGTACGAGCCGGCCGATGCGGTGCCCGGCGGGATGGACGCCGAGGGCTGGCGCGGGCTCCAGAGCTGAGACGGATGGACTGTTTCACGTGAAACGTCGCCCCGTCCGCCGCCCCGTCCGCCGTCTCGTCCACCGCCCGGTGGGTGGGGCGGCCCCTAGTCGAGACTCAACTTGAATCCGATGTGTGAGGCGGTGAAGCCCAGCCGCTCGTAGAAGCGGTGCGCGTCGGTACGGCTGCTGTCGGAGGTGAGCTGGACCAACTGGCAGCCCTGACGGCGGGATTCCTCGATCGCCCACTCGATCAGCCGGGTACCGAGGCCGCTGCCGCGTGCGTCGGCGTGGATACGGACCGCCTCGATGATGGAGCGCACGGCGCCGCGCCGGGACAGCCCGGGGATGACCGTGAGCTGGAGGGTGCCGATGACCTGGCCCTGGCGTTCGGCGACGACGAGATGCTGGTTCGGTTCGGCGGCCAGCCGCTCGTAGGCCGCGGCGTACGGGGTCAGGTCGTCGGGGGACTCCCGCTGCGCGCCGAGCGGGTCGTCGGCGAGCATGGCGACGATGGCCGGGATGTCGCCGGGGGTCGCGGGTCGTATGTCGAGATCGCTCATGATCCTCAGCCTAAGGCGAGGCCGGTCGGCCCCGACGAGGTGCAGGGCGCGCGGTGGATCACGCGAGGTGAGCCGCGGAGCCTAACCCGTGGCGAGGTTCAGGACGGCGAACAGCCGGCTCCGGTCGCCCGGCAGGTCGCCGACGCCGTAGGTCATCGCGGTACAGCCCTTGACGGTCTCCAGGCCGCGCTCGTGGAGCCAGGCCAGCAGCTCCTCGTGGCGGGCGTCGACATCCAGACGCAGCGAGCGGTCCGTCCCCTCGGCCAGCGCGGCGACGAGCGCCTTCGCTGTCTCGGTGTCGGGGGCGATCAGCGGGCCGATGACATCCGTGGCCGAGGTCGGCCAGCGGGCCGCGTACCCGGTCAGCGTGGGGCCGTCGAACGCCACCTGGAGCTGGTCGGCGAAGGCGGGCAGTCGGGTCAGGAGATGGGTCCGGTCGGCGCCGAAGACCTCGGCGTCCAGCCGGACGAGCGCCGGCAGGTCGGCTCCGCCGGCCCGGCGGGTCTGTACCCGCCCGGTCCGGCCGGCCGGCTCGGGGGACCGCCACCGGCCGCGCAGCGTCTCCGTGCGGCCGACGGTGCTGAAGCCGAGCTTTTCGTAGAGCGGCAGACCGAGGCTGGTGGCGTACAGGGAGAGCGGGGTCCCGTCGGCCGCATCCCGCACATGCGCCATCAGCCGCTGCGCCAGCCCCTGACGCGCGTGCTGTTCGGCGACGAGCAGCAGGCCGATCGCGGCGAGGTCCGGTCCGTAGGAGGTCAGGACACAGCAGGCGGCGAGGCCCTTGCCGTCGGGATCGTCGATGCCGTACCCCGTCCCCGCAGCGAGCAGGAGCCCCCATCTGCGTTCCTCGCGCGGCCACCCCCGGTTCTCGGCCAGATCGGCACATGACAGGAGATCGCCCATGGTCAGCGGCCGGATCGGGAGCGCGGAAAGCGGTGTCGACATGGGGTTCAGGCTGTCGGAGTCAGTGATCGTTCGTCCACCGTTTTACCGGAAGTGGCAGGGATCCGCCTCGGGTTGAGGTGCTGTTTCACGTGAAACACCGGGCTGAGCGGGGCGTACTAATCTCAGCAGTCATGGGCAGCCAACGAAGACTGTATTTGTTCGACGTCGACGGCACGCTGATCCGGGGCTCGGCCGCCGCAGTGGAGATTTCGCGGCAGCTAGGGGTCAGTGCGGAGATCGACGAGCTGGAACGCCAGTTCCTGCGGCTGGGGTTGGCGCCCGACGAGTTCGCCGTACGGGCCAGGGAGCTGTGGTCGGCACTGACCACGGCGCAGGTGGCCGCCGCGTTCGAAGGGGCGCCGTGGCTGGCCGGGATCCGTGAGGTGTGGACGCAGATCCGGGCCCAGGGGGACTACTGCGCGGTGATCTCGCTCGGCCCCGGCTTCTTCGTGGAGCGGCTGCTGGACTGGGGCGCCCATGCCGCGCACGGCTCGCGCTGGCCGGGGCTGCCGTTCACCGAGCCGATCGACCGGGCGGGCATTCTCAACCCGGCGGCGAAGGTGGAGATCGCCGGACGGCTGTGCACCGAGTTCGGGGTGGAGCCGGCCGACTGCGTGGCCTTCGGGGACTCCATGTCGGACGCGGAGGTCTTCCGCGTGGTGGACACGGCGGTGGCGGTGAACGCGGATCACCATCTGGCAGGGCTGGCCACGCACTCCTACACCGGCGGCGATCTGCGCGAGGCGTACGCACTGGTGCGGCCCGCGGGCGCGTAGCGGGCCGCGTCAGCCACGTAGCTCCACGTCAGCCGCGTCAGCCGAGGTCGGGGGCGTGCATGGCGCGTACGCCCTCGATGTTGCCGTCCAGGTAGTGGCGCAGCGACAGCGGTACGAGATGGACGCCGGCGATGCCGACCCGGCTGAACGGGACACGGACGATCTCGTACTCGCCGCACGGCTCGTCGATCTCCGGGCCGTGCCGCAGCGAGGGGTCCATCGACTCCAGCCGGCAGACGAAGAAATGCTGCACCTTGACGCCGGTGACGCCCGCCGCCGCGATGTGCTCCACGGTGTCCACGAAGCAGGGCACCACGTCGGTGATCTTGGCGCCCAGTTCCTCGTCGACCTCGCGGTGGAGCGCGTCGACGACAGTGGCGTCCGACTCCTCGACGCCGCCACCTGGGGTGATCCAGTAGGGCGTGACGCCGGGCTTGGTGCGTTTGATCAGGATCAGGTCGTCGCCGTCGAGCAGGAGGGCGCGTGCGGTGCGCTTGACCACGGGCCGTTCGGTCATGGGAAGAGATTGGCCCGAGATCCGGGTTCTGAAACTCCCTGACGGCGTGCCGTCACCAGTCGACCGCCGCGCGCAGCAGCCATTCGTAGGCCTGCGCCACCGGGGGCAGCGCGAGGGTGCCGGTGCGGGCGACCAGGAAATACGTGCGCAGCGGCGGTACGGGCGGGTCGAGGAGCGCGACGACTTCGCCGCGCTCCAGGGCGCCTTGGCACAGATAGCGGGGCAGGACGGCGAGTCCGGCCCCGGCCGCCGCGCACTCCAGGACGGCGCGCAGATCGGGGACGATCACGGCGCCCGCCGCGGCCGGCTTGGAGTCGAAGACGGTGGCCCAGTAGCGGGAGACCAGCGGCAGCGACTCGTGCACTTCGACGACCGGAAGCTGTTCCAGGACGAGATGGCCGTCGCGCAGCACGCTGTGGCCGAGCCGGGCCGCCCAGCGCGGGGCGGCGATCAGTACGTGCTCCTCGTCGCAGAGCGGAGTCGCCGTGAGCGGTCCGCGGTGCGGGCGCGCCGTGGCGATGGCCAGATCATGATGTCCGGCGGCGAGGCTCTCCAGGGTCTGCTCGGCGTTGTCGAAGAACGAGGTGCGCAGGGCGAGCCCCTGCGTGGTGAGCGGGGTGAGCGCGGGCAGGGCGCGCAGCGAGGTGAACTCGGGCGGCCCCGCGAGATGCAGCGTGCCGGTGGTGCCGGACTCCCCGGTGAGCCCCGATCCGGCGATTTCCACGAGGGCGTCGAGATGGGGCGCCGCCCGCTGGGCCAGTTCGTCGCCGATGGTGGTGGGGGTCACGCCGCGGGCCTGCCGCAGGAAGAGCGGGCGGCCCAGTTGCCGTTCGAGGGTCCGGATCTGGCCGGTCACGGCGGGCTGGGAGAGGCCGAGGAGCGCGGCGGCGCGGGTGAAGGAGCCGGCCCGGTGCACGGTGAGAAAGGTGCGCAGCAGTGCCAGGTCCATGCCCAGCACTATAAATATGTCGATAGGCACCTGTCGCTACGGTGATTGGACACTGACGCAGAGTCAACTAGCCTGGGTCAAGTGGTCCCTGCGCCGCTGCGCGGGATCCCGGGACGGTCCGAGCCATGAGGGGGGAGGCTCGGACCGTCCGTCGTGTGCGGACGGGTGCGTACCGGCGTGCGGCCGGGTGCGTAGCTGCGCGCACGCGTGGCTGCTCAGTCCTGGGGCTTGTCCAGTTTGTCCAGTGATTGCAGCACGTCGGCGATGAGGTCTTCCGGGTCCTCGGCGCCGACGGAGAAGCGGATGAAGCCGTCCGGTACGGCGTCTCCGCCCCATCTGCCGCGCCGCTCGGCCGTGGAGCGCACGCCGCCGAAGCTGGTGGCGTTGTCGACCAGCCGGAGCCTGTTCAGGAAGCGCTCGGCCCGTTCCTCGTCGGGCAGCACGAACGACACCACGGAGCCGAAGCGCCGCATCTGCTGGGAGGCGATGCGGTGCGAGGGGTCGTCGGGCAGTCCCGGGTAGCGCAGCCCGGTCACTTCGGCGCGTTCCGCCAGGGCCTCGGCCAGGACGAGCGCGGTGCCGCACTGGCGGTCGATGCGGAGCTGGAGGGTGGCGAGGGAGCGGTGCGCCAGCCAGGCTTCCATGGGGCCAGGGATGGCGCCGACGGTCTTGCGCCAGTCGCGCACGGCCGTGGCGAGTTCGAGGTCGGTGCAGGTGACATGGCCGAGCAGGATGTCGCCGTGGCCGGTCATGCCCTTGGTGTCGCTGGCCACCGAGAAGTCGGCGCCCAGTTCGAGCGGGCGCTGGCCGAGCGGGGTGGCGAGGGTGTTGTCCACGGCGACCAGCGCGCCCGCCTCGTGGGCGGCCGCCACCAGGCGGCGGATGTCGCAGACGTCGAGCCCGGGGTTGGAGGGGGACTCGATCCACAGGAGCCTGGCGCCGTCGAGGACCCGCAGTTGGGCGTCGCCGCCCGTGGGCGCCGTCCGCACCTCCACGCCGCTCGCCCGGAGGCGTTCGTGCAGCAGCGGCAGGGCCTGGTACCCGTCGTCGGGAAAGACGACGGCGTCACCGGCGCGGAGCTGGGAGAAGGCGGTCGCGGCGACGGCGGCCATCCCCGAGGCGAAGGTCACGGTGTGGGCGGGGCGCCCGGGTGCTTCCAGTTCGCCGATCGCCTGTTCCAGATGGTTCCAGGTGGGGTTGTCGTACCGGCCGTAGGTGTACGAGCCTGTCGGCTCACCGGGCAGATGGAAATGGGCGGCGAAGACCGGGCCCGGCAGGGTCGGCTCGTAGGCGACGGGCTCGGGCAGTCCTGCCCGTACCGAGCGGGTGCCGTCACCGATGTCTCGGGTGTCCCCGGTGCTCATGGCGTGTCCTCAACTGTTGTCACTGGAACTGTTGTCATTGGCGGGCGGTCAGTCGTTGTCGTCGGGCAGGACGACGTTCAGCGCCCACGACACGATCGAGATGATCAGGCCGCCGAGCACCGCGGCCCAGAAGCCGTCGACGTGGAAACTCAGATTCAGCAGGTCAGCGAGCCAAGAGGTCAGCAGCAGCATCACGGCGTTGACGACCAGGGTTATCAGGCCGAGCGTCAGGATGAACAGCGGCAGGGTAAGCAGCTTCACCACCGGCTTGACGACGAAGTTCACCAGTCCGAAGACCAGGGCGACCAGCACCAGCGCCAGGATCCTTTTGCCGGTGTTGTCCCCGCTCAAGGTGATGTTGCCGACCAGCCAGATCGCCACCGCCAGGGCCAGCGCGTTGGCGATCGTCTTGACTACGAAATTCTTCATGGTGTGATCGTGGCATGAAGGCATTCCGACTTGATGAGCTGGAGGCGGAACGTGCCGCCAACGACGGCGCGTATCTGCAGTTTCTGCGGGAACGCAACATGTCCGTGGGGCTGTACGCCCTCGATGCGGGGACGAGTGATCCGCAGCAGCCGCACCAGCAGGACGAGGTGTATCTGGTCGTGAGCGGCCGGGCGTCGATCACGGTGGGGATGGAGACGACCGTGGTCGGCCGGGGCAGCGTCGTGTACGTGCCGGCCGGGACGGCGCACAAGTTCCACCACATCACCGAGGACCTGCGGGTGATGGTCGTCTTCTCTCCGCCGGAGAGCTGAGCTGGACCCTCACTCCCGGCTCAGGGTCGGATCAGGGGAGAGCCGGGGACGCGGGACGCCCGTTCGCGCCTCCCCCGATCTAGCATCGAAGAGGTCAGGCAGATGTTCGAGACGCGTGAACCAGCAGGACGCGTGAACCAGCAAGACGCGTGAACCAGCAAGACGCGTGAACCGGGCAGGGCACGTGAACCGGCGAGACAAGTGAGGTAGGGACGATGGCGGTACGGGAGATTTTCGCGGGAATGCCCTGGTGGGTGAAGTGGATCGCGGTCCCCGTGATCGTCCTCGTCGTGTTCGGCGGCCTGATCGCCAGCATCGTCGGGTTTGTGATCGCGCTGCTGTTCAAGCTGCTCATCGTCGTCGCGCTCGTGGGCGGACTCGTCTATGTCGTACGCAAGTTCATGTCGTCGTCCTCGTCCTCGCGCGGCGACTGGTAGGCGTTAGCCCGCGCGAGGGAATGCTGCGGAGGAAACCACTCCTGGGGAGGGGCTGCCCCTAGAGTGACAATCCTCTGCCGCGCCCCGCGGGCGGGCTCTCATCAGTCAGTACGCCTGGGGATGACCTTTGGCCACAGCCCAATCCACCGCAGCCCGACACACCGCAGCTCCCACTCTGATCGGGTCGGTGCAGCGCGCGCTGCGCCTGCTGGAGTCGGTGGGCTCCCATCCGGACGGAGCCCCCGCCAAGCAGCTCGCCCGCGAGACCGGACTGCCGCTGCCCACCGCCTACCACCTGCTGCGCACCCTGACCTTCGAGGGCTATCTGCGCAGGGAGAACGGCGTCTTCGTGCTCGGGGACGCCGCTCAGCGGCTGACGCGCGCCGAAGCGGTGCAGAATCGTCGCAGCAAGATCATCGACTCGCTCGGCCACTGGCGTGATGTGATCGGCGCCCCGGTGTATTTCGCCGTCTACCACGAGGGTGAGATCGACCTCGTCTCCGTCGCCGACAGCGTCGCCACGCCCGCCGTCGAGGAGTGGGCCGACTTCCGGGAGACCGGCCACGCGCACGCGATCGGACAGTGCCTGCTGAGCCAGCTCGACGAGTCCGCCTGCCGCGATCATCTCGACCGCCACCCCGTCACCCCGGTCACCCGCTACTCCGTGCCGGACCGCGCCGCCCTGCTGGAGCGGCTCGGCTCGCTGGAGCGGATGGAGCCCGTCGTGGAGCGGCAGGAGTACGCGCTCGGCACGGTCTGCGGCGCCGTGCCGATCACGGCCGGATCCATCGCCGCCGCGGTGGCTGTTTCCGTACCGCTGCACCGGGAGGAAAAACTGCTTCCGGCGGTCGATCGGTTACGCAGAGAGATCGGCGCCCTGCTGACCTCGGGAATCTTCTCTATCAGTATCTGAAAAATTACTCCTTGTGATCTGCTAGCGCGTGGAGCACGATTGCGTCAAGAGGGTCAAGGGGATCATTCCCAGCCGTATCTACTCCGGAGTTGCATGATGCGCGAGTCGGTCCAGGCCGAGGTTCTGATGAGCTTCCTCGTCTCCGAGGAGCTGTCGTTCCGCATCCCGGTGGAGCTCCATTACGAGATGGGGGATCCCTACGCGGTACGGATGACCTTCCATCTCCCAGGTGACGAACCCGTCACCTGGACCTTTGGCCGCGAGCTGCTGCTCGACGGCATCAACATCCCCAGCGGGGACGGCGACGTACGGATCGCGCCGACCACCCCCGAGGAGCTGTCCGACGTCCATATCCGGCTCCAGGTCGCCGAGGACCACGCGCTGTTCCGGGTCAGCGCGCCGCCGCTGGTCGCTTTCCTCGACCGTACGGACAGACTCGTCCCGCTCGGTCAGGAGCGGGCCCTCGGGGACTTCGAAGGCTGCCTCGAAGAAGCGCTCGGCCGCATCCTGGCCGAGGAGAACGCGGGCTGACGGCTGACCGCCGACGGATCACGGCCGGCTGCCTCGGCTACTTCTTGCGCCGCCGTCCCCTGCCGCCGTGTCCCGAGGGAGCCGGCAGGGGCCCTGGAGGCGCCGTCCGCTGCCCGGGAGGCGTCGACCCGGGCCCGGATCCGGGCCCGGCGTCCACGGACTCCGTACGGTCCGCCGAGACGACCAGTGCCGCCAGCGCGGTCGTGACCGGTACGGAGGCGACGAGGCCGATCGAGCCCACCAGCGTGCGGACGATCTCCTCCGCCACCAGCTCGCTGTTGGCGACCGTCCCCACGCCCGACTGCGCGATGGAGAACAGCAGCAGCAGCGGCAGCGCCGCACCCGCGTACGCCAGCACGAGCGTGTTGACCACGGAGGCGATGTGGTCCCTGCCGATCCGGATGCCCGCCCGGTACAGCGCGCGCGGCCCCATCGACGGATCCGCCTGGTGCAGCTCCCACACCGCCGACGTCTGCGTCACCGTCACATCGTCCAGCACACCGAGCGAGCCGATGATCACGCCCGCCAGCAGCAGACCGCTCATGTCGATCCCCGGATAGAGACCGTGGATCAGACCGGTGTTCTCGTCGGTGTTGCCCGTCAGGCCCGACCAGTCGATGAAGACCGAGCCCAGCAGCCCGATCAGCAGCAGTGAGATCAGCGTGCCGAGTACGGCGACGGACGTACGGGCCGTCAGACCGTGGCAGATGTAGAGCGCGAGCAGCATGATGGCGCTCGCGCCGACCACCGCCACGACCAGCGGGTTCGAGCCTTGCAGGATCGCGGGCAGGATGAACAGCGTCAGGACGGCGAAGGAGGCCGCCAACGCCACCAGCGCCATCAGACCGCGCAGCCGCCCGACCAGGACCACCGCCAGCGCGAAGATCCCGGCCAGCAGCGCCAGCGGGAGCTTGCGGTTCACATCCGTCACCGAATACTGCAGATCGTGGGGAGCGTCCGGTGCGTACGCCAGCACGACGTCTTGTTTCACGTGAAACCGCCGCGGCGCGTCCGGCTGGACGACCTCCACGAAAGTGCGCCCCTTGTCCTTGCCCGACGTGATCTCGACGGTCGCCTTCTTGCACGCGCCGGCCGACGGCGTACCGCTCGCCGGCGACGTCGAGTCGGCCGGGCCGGTCGAGTCCGTCGGGTTCGTCGGGTCCGTCGAGGAGACCTGGGAGCCGTTCACGTCCTTGCAGTCGACCGGCTGAATCCGCGTCACCCGGCCCTGCTCGATCTGCCGGTCGAAGCCGACACCGGACCGCTCGTGCGCGGGAGCCCCGCCCGGCCACAGCACGGCGAGGCCGACCACCACCGCGGCGGCGAACGGGATCAGTACCGCCGCGATGACCTTGCGGAGATGACGGGAAACCGGCGCCGCCGGCCCATGGCTGTGCGTGTGCCCGGCCGGCTCGTGGGGCTGCTGAGGTGAGGTCACGCGCCGATCATCGCAAGAAGGCGAGGGGCCCTCTGTTCAGCACGCCCGCGCCGGGGTTAGCGTGGTGACGCCTTTGCACACGCGGGAGCTCGGAGCACCGGGCTGAGAGGGCGCTGACCGTGCGGTCCCTGGGACGTATCCCCGGACCGCCACGCTGCGCCGACCGCCGAACCTGTTACCGGGTAATGCCGGCGTAGGGAGTAGGTCTCATGACCGTTCAGGACGCACACACGTCTGCCTCCGGCTCTTCGGACGGCTCGGATTCCCCGAGCGGATCCGGCACTTCGAGTGAATCGAGCGAGGCCGCAAGGTCCATCGGCTGGCACAAGGGGTATGTCCAGGGCTCGCGCCCCGACCTCCAAGTGCCGGTCCGCAGGGTCCATCTCACCAACGGCGCCGACGTGACGCTGTACGACACGTCAGGGCCGTACACCGATCCCGCAGTCGAAACCGATGTCCGCCGCGGTCTCGCACCGCTGCGGGAGAACTGGATCATCAGCCGCGGCGACACGGCGGAGTACGCCGGCCGCCCGGTACGCCCCGAGGACGACGGGCTCAAGCACACCACCCCGCGCGGCGGGCTGCGCAACCTCGACGCCGTCTTCCCCGGCCGTCCCCGCCAGCCGCGCAGGAGCCGGGACGGACAGGCCGTCAGCCAGCTCGCGTACGCGCGGCGCGGCGACATCACCCCGGAGATGGAGTACGTCGCGATCCGGGAGAACGTCGCACCGGAGGTCGTACGCGAGGAGATCGCGGCCGGCCGCGCCGTACTGCCCGCGAACGTCAACCACCCGGAGATCGAGCCGATGATCATCGGCAAGCGGTTCCTGGTGAAGGTCAACGCCAACATCGGCAACTCCGCGGTCACTTCCTCCATCGAGGAGGAGGTGGACAAGATGACCTGGGCCACCAAGTGGGGCGCCGACACGGTCATGGACCTCTCCACCGGGCGCAACATCCACACCACCCGCGAGTGGGTGCTGCGCAACTCCCCCGTCCCCATCGGCACCGTGCCGCTCTACCAGGCGCTCGAAAAGGTCGACGGCAAGGCCGAGGAGCTGACCTGGGAGATCTACCGGGACACCGTCGTCGAACAGGCCGAGCAGGGCGTCGACTACATGACCGTGCACGCCGGTGTGCTGCTGCGGTACGTCCCGCTGACGGCCCGCCGCAAGACGGGCATCGTCTCGCGCGGCGGCTCCATCATGGCCGCGTGGTGCCTGGCGCACCATCAGGAGTCGTTCCTGTACGAGAACTTCGAGGAGCTGTGCACCATCCTCGCCTCGTACGACGTCACGTACTCCCTCGGCGACGGGCTGCGGCCCGGCTCCATCGCCGATGCCAACGACGAGGCGCAGTTCGCCGAGTTGCGCACGCTGGGGGAGCTGAACACGACCGCCAAGCGGCACGACGTGCAGACCATGATCGAGGGTCCCGGTCATGTCCCGATGCACAAGATCAAGGAGAACATCGACCTCCAGCAGGAGATCTGCGAGGAGGCGCCGTTCTACACGCTCGGCCCGCTGACCACCGATGTGGCCCCCGCGTACGACCACATCACCTCCGGGATCGGCGCGGCGATGATCGCCTGGTGGGGCACGGCGATGCTCTGCTACGTCACGCCCAAGGAGCATCTGGGGCTGCCGGACCGGGACGACGTCAAGACCGGTGTCATCACCTACAAGATCGCCGCGCATGCGGCGGATCTCGCCAAGGGCCATCCCGGGGCGCAGGACTGGGACGACGCGCTGTCCGACGCCCGCTTCGAATTCCGCTGGGAGGACCAGTTCAATCTGGCCCTGGACCCGGACACGGCACGGGAGTTCCACGACGAGACGCTGCCGGCGGAACCGGCGAAGACCGCGCATTTCTGCTCGATGTGCGGGCCCAAGTTCTGCTCGATGAAGATCAGTCACAGCATCGCCGAGCAGTTCGCCCCTGATCTGGCCGCCTCGGCTTCGGACGAGGAGATCGAGGCGGGGATGCTCGCGAAGTCGAAGGAGTTCGCGGCGACGGGCAACCGCGTGTATCTGCCGCTGGCGGAGTGACAGCGCAGGACTGACAGCGCAGGACTGACAGCGCAGGACTGACAGCGCAGGACTGACAGGGCAGGACTGACAGGGCAGGACTGACAGCGCAAGCACTCAACCCGCGGCCGAGCGCCGCCCGGGGCCTACTCCGGGCGGTGCTCGGGCCCGCCGAAGTCCGGGCTGGAGAAGTCAGGACTGCTGTACGTGGGCCGGGCGGCGCTCGGTCCGCCCTCGTCCGGGCTGGAGAAGTCCGGGCGGCTGTACCCCATCTTGGGCAGATGGCCGGCCGGCCGCGGCGGCGCGGGGGCGGGCTCGACCGCGGGCGCGGCGAGGGCGGCCCGCAGATACGGCAGGATGCCGCGCTCCAGCACCGCCTCGCGCCAGACCTCTCTCGCCTCCGCCACCTCCTCGGGCAGCTCGGGCCCTGAGCCCTGCTCACCGGCGGACAACTGGGTCGAGCCGTTGCGCAGCGCCGTCATGAGCAGCGCTATCGCGGCGGCCAGGATGCCCGCTGCGGTGACGGCTCCGAAGAACCAGCCGGCGGTGAGCAGCGTGTCGGCGAAGGCGGGCGGTGGATCGAGGGCCTTGAGCACATAGCCGACCAGCAGGAAGATCACCGCGGATATCCCGGCGAGCAGCGGGACGAGGACAGTGACGACGGCGGCGAGTCCCGCGCCCGTCTCTGCCGCGTCCCCGATGGCCGGGGCCAGCAGGGAACCGCCGACGGGCGCCGCGTTGGCAGGCGTACGGAATTCCTCGCGGAGCGCGGCGAAGTGTTCGTATTCCGCCGAGGCGGAACCGGTGATCAGAGCCGTGGCGTTGAGAGCCATGGTGCGCAGTTGTTCGGCGTTCAGCCGCTGCCCGACAGCGGCGAGTTCCGGACGGTCGTGCGCGTTGCGCAGTGCTTCGTCGAGGATCCGCTCGAAATCCGCGCGATCCTCGCTCAGCAGGTGCGGAGCGCTTTTCATGTGCATCCCCCGATGCTCCGTAGGGCCGCTTTGCCCGCTCAGTGCGGACGATCGGCGGAAACGGAGGAGAGCCTGCTACGGATAACCGATGGTAGAGCTGTACGGGTACC
Source organism: Streptomyces sp. NPDC087906 (assembly GCF_055584925.1). Taxonomy (NCBI): domain Bacteria; kingdom Bacillati; phylum Actinomycetota; class Actinomycetes; order Kitasatosporales; family Streptomycetaceae; genus Streptomyces; species Streptomyces sp. NPDC087906. The sequence continues at coordinate 52,114 of NZ_JBVJLC010000001.1, read as the reverse complement.
CGTTGACAGTGACTTTCCGGAAATGACCTGCCCGGGGTTGGGTCAGTTATGCAACGGAAGTTGGACGACCAGTAGCTTTCCGGCCATGGTCACGCCGCCGTCCATGGCGATGGCGAGTCCGTCGGCATATACATGTGGCCCTTCCACCACGGGGCCCGAGTCGTCCTTGTCGTCCGACGCGTCTTCCGTGCCCACTTCGCCGAGCAAATACGGAATGGGGCTGTGACCGTGCACGATGCGGTGGCCGCCGTACTGGGCGAGCAGTTCCTGGACGGCCTGCGGGCCGCCGTCGTCACGGAACGCGAAGCGTTTGGTGAGCTTGCGGAACAGGTCCCAGCACTCGTCGGCGTCGTTGCGGGTGAGGATCTGGTGGACGGTGTCGTTGACGTCGTCGATGGTCGAGCCGTAGTCGAGGTAGGCGGTCGTGTCGGAGTGCATCAGCAGATGCCCGTCCTCCTCGACGACCGCGTCGAGCCGGGACATCCACTGCAGATGGACGTCCTGGAGGCGTTCCATGTCGCTCTTCTGGCCGCCGTTGAGCAGCCAGGCCGCCTGGAAGGTGGCGGTGCCCGCGCCCGAGTTGACGGGGGTGTCGGCGAACCGCCGGGCGCCGAGGATCAGCAGCTCGTGATTGCCCATCAGGGCCTTGCAGTAGCCGCCTGCCGCCGCGGCTTCGGCGGACAGCCGCATGACGAGGTCGATGACGCCGATGCCGTCGGGGCCGCGGTCGGTGAAGTCGCCGAGGAACCAGAGGCGGGCCGTGCCGGCCGCCCAGTGGCCTTCGGCGTCGATGAGGCCCTGCTCGGTGAGTGCCGCGAGCAGTTCGTCGATGTAGCCGTGGACGTCGCCGACGACGTAGAGCGGTCCGAGGCCGTCGGGGGACGGGGCGCCGTCGGCCTCGACCCGCACCTGGACGGTGGGTTCGTGGCCGATCACCGGCAGGTCGCGCTCGGTCGGGGTGTAGCCCTCCGGCGGTTCGTCGGCGGGCACCGCGTTGCCGGGGTGCCCGCTCGGACCGAGGGCCACGGGGGCCGGCTCGAAGAGCTGCCCCGACTGCACGGGAACCTGCGCGTACGGCGGTACGCGGAAGTCGCGCAACGTCGCCGTCCGCACCACGGGTTCCTGACCGGCCCCCTGTGTCATCGACCCCTCCACCACCGTCGCGCCGCCGTACACCTGTCGGGCCTGCCCGGTCGGGTGGGGGTCTGCCCACCCCTCGCCGGGGAAAGTCCGTGGTGTCGTGCGCCCATCATAGGAATGCAGCTCCGCCTGTGTGACGCACCAGGGGTGGTGAATCCGATCGGTCTCCCGGTTCACAGGCGGTTTTCGCGCTGATCGCCCCAATTGCGAAAGGAACAGACCTTCGGTCAGTCCCTCTTCGGGGAGGTCGGGGAGCGTGGCGCGCTGACGGTGGTGCGGGGCGGGCGGCGCTGCGACGAGGTCCGCACGATGAGTTCGGTCGGTATCACCTGCTCGACGGGGCCTTCGGTCTCGATCCCCTCGATCGCGTCGATCAGGAGCTGGATCACGGCGGTGCCGATGCGGCGCGGCTTCAGCGAGAGCGTCGTGATGGGCGGCTCGGTCGACGCGTAGACGGTGGACTCGCTGCAGCAGACCAGCAGCAGGTCCTCAGGGACCCGCAGGCCGTAGCGGCGGGCCGCGGCCAGCAGATCGGTGCCGTTGGGGTCGAAGAGGCCGTACACGGCGTCCGGGCGGTCCGGACGGGCCAGCAGCCGGTCGGCGGCGACGGCGCCGGCGCAGGGATCGTGCGCGGGGTACGACTCGTAGACCGGGTCCTGGCCGACCCGCTCGCACCAGTGCAGATAGGCGGTGGTGGAGAGCCGGGTGTACGTGTCCGTCGTGGTGCCGGTGAGCAGTCCGATCCGGCGGGCGCCGGCGTCGGCGAGATGGTCGAGCAGATCGAGGACGGCCGCCTCGTGGTCGTTGTCGACCCAGGCGGTGACGGGCAGGGTGCCGGCCGGGCGGCCGTCGGAGACGACGGGCAGGCCCTGGCGGACGAGTTCGGCGACGACCGGGTCGTGGTCGGACGGGTCGATGACGACGGTCCCGTCGAGGGCGACGTTCGACCAGACGTCATGGCGTGAGGTGGCGGGCAGGATGACGAGGGCGTAGCCGCGGGCCAGCGCGGCCGATGTGGCGGCTCTGGCCATCTCGGCGAAGTAGGCGAATTCGGTGAAGGTGAAAGGTTCATCCCCGTACGTGGTCACGGTCAGGCCGATCAGGCCGGACTTGCCGGTACGGAGGGTTCTGGCGGCGGCGGACGGCCGGTAACCGAGCCGTTCCGCGACCTCGCGGACATGACGCCGGGTGGCGTCGGGTAAGCGGCCTTTGCCGTTGAGCGCGTCCGAGACAGTCGTGATGGAGACACCGGCTGCGGCGGCTACGTCCCGGATGCCCGCCCGACCTTGCCGGCTTCCCCGGCGCGTTGTGTCCGTCCGGCTCACCTGGTGTTTCCCTGCTGCTGTCATGGCGAGCCGATAGTAGGGCGCTGGCGGGTGGTAAGGCCGGTCGCATATGCACCTATTGACAGGCACGTTTCTGCATGATCAACAAAGGTCAACGGGTATGGATTGCAAGGGAGTTATGCCATTCAGCGATGGTCTTCCATGCAACGGGCGGTGTAGACCTGTCGAAGGGGCCATGTTTCGAAGAGGTCTCAACTCACCACTACGGGGGACGCGCGCCACGGCGCGAGCCACCAGCGCGCGCCTGCTGGGAAGTGCGCCCCCCGTCGGGTACCGGCCTGCGGCCCCGATCCGGGGCAATGCCGGGCCCGCCATTCGCAGGGGCGCCGAATCCTCATATGGTGAGGAGTATTGAACGCGGTACGGATCCGCGAGCGGCCGAGGAGGACCTGCGGTGAGTGAGACGAGCCCCAAACTGCGCGCCGAACTGGACGGCATCCCGAGCTATGTCCCGGGCAGGCCGGCGGCGGTCGGCGGGCCCGTCACGTACAAGCTCTCCTCCAACGAGAACCCCTACCCGCCGCTGCCCGGCGTGATGGAGCGGGTGACGGCGGCCGCCGGGGTCTTCAACCGCTACCCGGACATGGCCTGTACCGGTCTGATGAACGAGCTGGCAGGGCGCTTCGATGTGCCCGTCGCGCATCTGGCGACCGGTACCGGATCCGTCGGTGTGGCCCAGCAACTTGTTCAGGCCACGTCCGGACCGGGTGACGAGGTTGTCTACGCCTGGCGGTCCTTCGAGGCCTATCCGATCATCGTGCAGGTCTCGGGCGCCCGGTCCGTACAGGTGCCGCTGACGGCGGGCGATGTGCACGACCTGGACGCGATGGCCGGGGCGATCACGGACCGGACGCGGATGATCCTGGTCTGCAACCCGAACAACCCGACCGGCACGGTGGTGCGCAGGGCGGAGCTGGAGCGGTTCCTGGACCGGGTGCCGAGCGATGTCCTGGTCGTCCTGGACGAGGCGTACCGCGAGTTCAACCGGGACCCCGAGATCCCGGACGGCGTCGAGCTCTACCGCGAGCGGCCGAATGTGGCCGTCCTGCGGACCTTCTCCAAGGCGTACGGGCTCGCGGGGCTGCGGGTCGGTTTCGCCATCGCCCACGAGCCGGTGGCGGCGGCGCTGCGCAAGACGGCGGTGCCGTTCGGGGTGAGCCAGATCGCCCAGGACGCGGCTGTCGCCTCGCTGCGGGCCGAGGACGCGCTGCTGGAGCGGGTCGACGCGCTGGTGGTCGAGCGTGACCGGGTCCACAAGGGGCTGCTGGAGCAGGGCTGGACGGTGCCGGAGACGCAGGCCAACTTCGTCTGGCTGCGGCTCGGTGAGCGCACCCTTGAGTTCGCCACCGCGTGCGAGCGGGCCGGTGTGGTGGTCCGGCCGTTCGGCGGCGAGGGCGTACGGGTCACCATCGGCGAGGTCGCGGCCAACGACCTGTTCCTGCAGGCGGCCGAGACGTTCCGCAAGGAGCTGTAGCCGCCGGTCCGCACGGCCTGATGGCCGGCCTGGACCGGCCTGACCGGCCCCGGTGACCGGCTTGATGACCGGCTTGATGACCAGCCTGGTGACCGGCCTGGTGACCCCGTGCTCCGGTGGCTCCGCGAGGAGTGACCGGGGTCACGGGACCCCCCGTGAATATCCGGATGCGTGTGCGACATAATGCTTGTGAATGTGAACGCATTCACAAGGTTTCCTCTGGTTTCCGCCGTTACCTCCGGGACGAAGGGGACAACCCGCCGCTGACGACCACGGCGATGTAAGGAGAGACGACGTGGACCTCGCTCTGGCACCGGAGACCCTGGCGCGCTGGCAGTTCGGCATCACCACCGTCTACCACTTCCTCTTCGTCCCCCTGACGATCTCGCTCGGCGCCCTGACCGCCGGGCTGCAGACCGCCTGGGTGCGGACGGAGAACCCCAAGTACCTCACGGCCACGAAATTCTGGGGCAAGCTCTTCCTGATCAATATCGCGATGGGTGTGGTCACCGGCATCGTGCAGGAGTTCCAGTTCGGCATGAACTGGTCGGACTATTCGCGGTTCGTCGGCGACATCTTCGGCGCCCCGCTCGCCTTCGAAGCGCTCATCGCGTTCTTCTTCGAATCGACCTTCGTGGGGCTGTGGATCTTCGGCTGGGACAAGCTGCCGAAGAAGATCCATCTCGCCTGTATCTGGATGGTGTCGATCGGCACGGTCCTGTCCGCGTATTTCATCCTCGCGGCCAACTCCTGGATGCAGCACCCCATCGGCTACCGGATCAACGAGAAAGCCGGCCGTGCCGAACTCACCGATTTCTGGGCCGTCCTGACCCAGGAAACCGCGCTCACCCAGTTCGCCCACATCATCACGGTGGCCTTCCTGGTGGGCGGCGCCTTCATGGCCGGCACGGCCGCCTTCCACCTCGGCCGGAAGAAGCACATCCAGGTGATGCGCACCTCGCTGCGGGTGGGGCTGGTCACGCTGGTGATCGCGGGCGCACTCACCGCCCTCAGCGGCGACGCCCTGGGCAAGGTCATGTTCAAGCAGCAGCCGATGAAGATGGCGGCGGCCGAAGCCCTGTGGGACGGCCAGAAGCCCGCGCCGTTCTCCCTGTTCGCCTACGGCGACGTGGAGAAGGGCCACAACACTGTCGAGTTCGAGATCCCCGGCCTGCTGTCCTTCCTCGCCAACGACGACTTCACCTCGTACGTGCCCGGCATCAACGACATCAACAAGGCCGAGCAGCAGAAGTTCGGCCCCGGCGACTACCGGCCCAACATCCCGGTCCAGTACTGGAGCTTCCGGCTGATGATCGGCTTCGGCATGACGTCGTTCGCCGTCGGGGCCGCCGGACTCTGGCTGACGCGGCGCACGTTCCTGCTGCCGGCCCGGTTGCGGACCGGCGAGGACGAGGTACCGAATCTGGTGCTCTTCCGGAACAAGGCGCTCGGCCCGCGGCTCAGCGGCTGGTACTGGATCACCGCACTCGGCACGATCGGCTTCCCGCTCATCTCCACCTCGTTCGGCTGGATCTTCACCGAGACCGGCCGCCAGCCCTGGGTGGTGTACGGCGTGCTGCGCACCGCCGACGCGGTCTCCCCCAGCGTGTCCCAGGGCGAAGTGCTCACCTCGCTGATCGTTTTCACCCTGCTCTACGCCGCCCTCGCCGTCGTCGAGGTCAAGCTGCTCGTGAAGTACATCAAGGCAGGACCGCCCGAACTGAGCGAGGCCGACCTCAACCCGCCCACCAGGATCGGCGGCGACCACACCGACGCCGACCGGCCGATGGCCTTCTCGTACTGAGGCTTGAGAGGAGCTGACCGATCATGGAACTCCACGACGTCTGGTTCGTGCTGATCGCGGTCCTGTGGACCGGCTACTTCTTCCTCGAAGGGTTCGACTTCGGCATCGGGGTGCTGACCAAACTGCTCGCGCGCGGCCGCGCCGAGCGGCGGGTCCTCATCAACACCATCGGACCCGTCTGGGACGGCAACGAGGTATGGCTGCTGAGCGCGGGCGGTGCCACGTTCGCCGCCTTCCCCGACTGGTACGCCACCCTCTTCTCCGGCTTCTACCTGCCGCTGCTGCTCATCCTGGTCTGTCTGATCGTGCGCGGTGTCGCCTTCGAGTACCGGGCCAAGCGCCCGGAGGAGCGCTGGCAGCGCAACTGGGAGCACGCCATCTTCTGGACCTCCCTGCTGCCCGCCGTGCTGTGGGGTGTGGCCTTCGGCAACATCGTGCACGGCGTGAAGATCGACGCGCACATGGAGTACGTCGGCGGTCTCGGCGATCTGCTCAACCCGTACGCCCTCACCGGCGGGCTGGTCACGCTGGCGCTGTTCACCTTCCACGGCGCGGTGTTCGCCGCCCTCAAGACCGTGGGGGACATCCGGGTACGGGCCAGGAAGCTGGCCCTGGTGCTGGGAGCCGTCACCGCGGCCCTCGCCGTCGGCTTCCTGAGCTGGACCCAGGCGGCCAGCGGCGACGGCAAGAGCCTGATCGCGATGATCGTCGCCGTGGTCGCGCTCGCCGGAGCGGTCGTGGCCATCGGTGCGGGCCGGGAAGGACGCTCGTTCGCCCTGTCCGGGGTGACGATCGCGGCGGTGATCGCGATGTTCTTCCTGACGCTCTTCCCGAACGTCATGCCCTCGTCGCTGAACGAGCAGTGGAACCTGACCGTCACCAACGCCTCCTCCACCCCGTACACCTTGAAGATCATGACGTGGTGCGCGGGCATCTGCGCCCCGCTCGTCATGCTCTACCAGGGCTGGACGTACTGGGTCTTCCGCAAGCGGATCGGCACCCAGCACATCGCCGACGCGCACGGTGCCGATGCGCACCTTGCCGACGCGCAGAGCGCCGACGCGCACCTCGCCGCCGACGCGCAGAGCGCCGACGCGCACTGAGAGGGCGGTGTTTCACGTGAAACCAATCGACCCCCGGCTGCTGCGCTACGCCCGAGCCACCCGGTTCTTCCTGGCCGCCGTGGTGGCACTCGGGTTGGTCGGCGCCGGTCTGATCGTCGCTCAGGCGATGCTGATCGCCGAGATAGTGGTCGGCGCGTTCCAGCGCGGACTCGACGGCTCGGGGCTGCGCACTCCCCTGCTGCTGCTCGTCGCTGTCGCCGTCGGACGGGCGCTGGTCGGCTGGCTCACCGAACTGGCCGCCCACCGGGCGAGCGCGGCGGTCAAGTCCGAACTGCGCGGCCGGCTGCTGGAGCGGGCGGCCGAGCTGGGCCCCGGTTGGCTGAGCGGTCAGCGCACCGGCTCGCTGGTCGCGCTGGCGACCCGTGGGGTCGACGCCCTGGACGACTACTTCTCCCGCTATCTGCCGCAGTTGGGGCTCGCGGTGGTCGTGCCCGTCGCCGTCCTCGCGCGCATCGTCACCGAGGACTGGCTGTCCGCCGGGATCATCGTGGTGACCCTCCCGCTGATCCCGCTGTTCATGGTGCTGATCGGACGGGCCACCCAGTCGAGGATGGACCGTCAGTGGCGGCTGCTGTCCCGGCTGTCGGGCCACTTCCTCGACGTGGTCGCCGGGCTGCCGACCCTGAAGGTCTTCGGCCGGGCCAAGGCGCAGGCCGAAGCGGTCCGCCGGATCACCTCGGACTACCGGCAGGCCACCCTACGCACCCTGCGGATCGCCTTCCTGTCGTCGTTCGCGCTGGAGCTGCTGTCGACGCTGTCCGTGGCGCTGGTCGCGGTCGACATCGGACTGCGGCTCGTCCACGGCAACCTCGATCTGTACACGGGTCTGCTGGTGCTGATCCTCGCGCCGGAGGCGTATCTGCCGATCCGGCAGGTGGGCGCGCAGTACCACGCGGCGGCCGAGGGACTGGCCGCGGCGGAGGAGATCTTCGCCGTCCTGGAGACCGAGCCGCGGCGCGGCGGTACGGGCGAGGTGCCCGGTGCGGTACGGCTGGAACTGGACGGTGTGACGGTCCGCCACGAGGGGCGCAGCGGGCCCTCGTTGGACGCCGCGACGCTGACGGTCGAGCCGGGGGAGACGGTCGCCCTGGTCGGCCCCAGCGGGGTCGGCAAGTCCACGCTGCTCGACGTGGTGCTCGGGTTCACCGCCCCGGACAGCGGCCGGATCCGGGTGGGCGGCCTCGACCTGGCATCCCTGGACCAGGAGCGGTGGCGGGAGCGGATCGCGTGGGTGCCGCAGCGGCCGTACCTCTTCGCGGGCACGATCGCCGAGAACGTACGGCTGGCCAAGCCGGAGGCGGACGAGGCGGCGGTGGCCCGCGCGCTGCGTGACGCCGGGGCCGAGGGTTTCGTGGCCGCGCTCCCCCACGGTGTGGACACCGTGTTGGGCGAGGACGGTGCGGGGCTCTCGGCGGGCCAGCGTCAGCGGCTCGCCCTGGCCAGGGCCTTCCTCGCCGACCGGCCGCTGCTGCTGCTCGACGAGCCGACGGCGGCGCTCGACGGCGAGACGGAGGCGGGCGTCGTGGACGCGGTACGGCGGCTGGCGGCCGGCCGGACGGTGCTGCTGGTCGTCCACCGGCCGGCGCTGCTGGCGGTCGCGGACCGGGTGGTGACGCTGGCGGCGACGGCTGGGGACGTACCGTCGCGCCCGGCGTCGGTGGAGGCCTCGCAGGCATTGGGGCGGTCCGAGGCTTCAGGCGCAGGCGCAGGTGCAGGCGCAGGCACCGAAACCGGCGCAGGCACCGGCACGGCTCCCGGCTCGGCTTCCGTTTCTGCTTCTCCTTCTGCTCCCGATTCCGATACCGCGTCGCGCGGGGCGCTTGCGCCCCTGGCCCGGGTGCGGGCGGCGGCCGGAGCGCTGCGCGGCCGTTTCGCCCTGGCGCTGCTGCTCGGCAGCCTCGCGCTCGGCTCCGCCGTCGGCCTCATGGCCGTCTCCGGATGGCTGATCTCCCGCGCCTCGCAGGAGCCGCCCGTCCTGTATCTGATGGTGGCGGTGACGGCGACCCGCGCCTTCGGCATGGGGCGCGCCGTGTTCCGTTACGCCGAGCGCGTCGTGTCGCACGACGCGGTGCTCAGGATGCTCGCCGACCTCCGGGTCTCCGTCTACCGGCGGCTGGAGCGCATCGCACCCGCCGGGCTGCGCGCGACCAGGCGCGGTGATCTGCTGTCCCGGCTGGTCGCCGATGTGGACGCGCTCCAGGACTACTGGCTGCGCTGGCTGCTGCCCGCGGGGACGGCCCTGGTCGTGTCGGCCGCCACCGTCGGTTTCACCGGCTGGCTGCTGCCCGAGGCGGGCGCCGTCCTGGCGGTGGGGCTGCTCGTCGCCGGGGTCGGCGTACCGCTGCTGAGCGGCGCCTGTGCCCGCGGCGCCGAGCGGCGGCTCGCCCCGGCCCGCGGCGCGCTGGCGACCCAGGTCGCCGACCTGCTCAGGGGGACCGCCGAACTGACCGTGGCCGGTGCGCTCAAGCGCCGGCTGCGCGGGACCCGTGCGAGCGACGCCACGCTGACGGCGATCACCAGGCGGGGCGCGAGCGCCGCCGCGCTCGGCGGCGGGCTCTCCGCGCTGGCCTGCGGGCTGACCGTCGCCGCCGCCGCGGCCGTCGGGGTGCAGGCGGTACGCGAAGGGCGCCTCGCCGGTGTCCAGCTCGCCGTTGTCGTCCTCACCCCGCTGGCCGCGTTCGAGGCCGTCACCGGGCTGCCGCTGGCCGTCCAGTACCGCAGGCAGGCCCGGCGCAGCGCCGAGCGGGTGTACGAGGTGCTGGACGCGCCCGTCCCCGTACAGGAGCCCGAGCACCCGGCCGCAGCGCCCGCCGTACCGTTCCCGCTGGAGCTACGGGGGGTCGCGGCGCGGTACGCGGGCCAGGAGCGCGACGCGCTCAGCGGGTTCGACCTGACCCTGACCCCCGGCAAGCGGGTGGCCGTCGTGGGGCCCTCCGGTTCGGGCAAGACCACCCTCGCCCAGGTGCTGCTGCGGTTCCTGGACGCCGGGGAGGGCGGCTACCGGCTCGGCGGTACGGACGCCGCCACGCTCGACGGTGACGCGGTGCGCCGCTTCGTCGGTCTCTGCGCCCAGGACGCGCACCTCTTCGACAGTTCCGTACGGGAGAACCTGAGGCTCGCCCGCACGACGGCGACCGAGGACGAGCTGCGCGACGCACTGCGCCGGGCCCGGCTGCTGGAGTGGGTCGACGGCCTTCCGCACGGCCTGGACACCCTCGTGGGCGAGCACGGCGCGCGGCTCTCCGGCGGCCAGCGCCAGCGCCTGGCGCTGGCCCGCGCGCTGCTCGCCGACTTTCCCGTACTGGTGCTGGACGAGCCCGCCGAACATCTGGACCTGGCGACGGCCGACGCGCTGACCGCCGATCTGCTGGCGGCGACCGAAGGCCGGACGACGCTGCTCATCACGCACCGGCTGCGCGGTCTGGACAGCGTCGACGAGGTGATCGTCCTCGACGCGGGCAGGACCGTACAGCGCGGTTCGTACGAGGAGCTGGCCGTCGTCGAAGGACCGCTGCGCGGGCTGCTGGCGCGGGAGCGTGCGGGAGATCTGGTGGGCGGCCTGGCGGGCGGCCCGGCGGGGGAGCCGACGGGGGAGCCGACGGGGGAGCCGGTGGGAGCCCCGGTCGGCAACCGACTTTCCCCAGCAAATAACACTTACTAGTCTCGGTGGTATGAATCCACCCGAATCGACCGACCTGGACCCGGCCGACGCCGCCGCCAACGCGGCCCGCGACCTCCAGGGCCTGTCGACCGAGGTGACCGCGCGGGTGCCACGGCTGCTGGAGGCCATGCGCTCCATCGGCATGGGCCTGGAACTGCGCTCCACCCTCGACCGGATCTGCGAGACGGCGGCCGAGCTGGGCGACGCCCGCTACGCGGCGATCGGCGTCGTGGACGAGACGGGCGACGGGCTCGAAGAGTTCGTGACGTACGGCGTGGACGACGAGGTGGCCGAGGTGATCGGACGGCGCCCCGACGGGCGCCGCGGGCTGCTCGGCGCGCTGATCCGCGATCCGTCACCGCTCAGGCTCGCCGATCTGACGGCCGACGAGCGCTTCGCAGGCTTCCCGCCGGGCCATCCGCCGATGCGCAGCTTCCTCGGCGTTCCCGTCCGCGTCCAGGGCCGGATCTTCGGCAATCTCTGTCTCGCCGAGAAGCACGACGGCGAGGAGTTCAACGAGCACGACCTGCACATGCTGCGCGTCCTCGCCACCGAGGCGGGCATCGCCATAGGCAACGCCCGGCTGTACGAGGCGGCGCGGCAGCGCGAGCGGTGGATCGACGGCTCGGTCGCCGTCACCACGGCGCTGCTCTCCGGCGGTGAGGCGACCGACGCGCTGTCCGTGGTCGCCGAACAGGCCCGCAGGCTCGCCGACGCGGCAGCCGGTGTCGTCCTGCTGCCGACCGTCGAGGGCGGTCTGCAGATCGCCGCCATCAGCACCGACCTGCCGACCCCCGCCGAGCTGGGCGACATCGTCCCGCCGGAGAGCTTCGTGGTCGCGGCCATGATGAACGGCGAGTCCCTGTTCCTCGACGACGCGGCCGCCGATCCGCGGATGGTCACCACGTACGCCAAGCCGTTCGGGCCGATGATGATCCTGCCGCTGCAGAGCGGCGGCCGGGTGCTGGGCTCGCTCATCACCCCCCGTGGGCGGGGCGCGCGCCGGTTCAGCGAGACCGAACGCATCCTCGCCACGCAGTTCGCCTCGCAGGCCGCCGTCGCGCTGATGATGGCCGAGGCGCAGCGCGACCGGGAGCGGCTCGTGGTCCTGGAGGACCGCGACCGGATCGCCCGTGATCTGCACGATCTCGTCATCCAGCGGCTGTTCGCCACCGGCATGATGCTGGAGAGCGCCCAGCGCGGCACGGTCACGCCCGCCGTACACCAGGGGATCGGCAAGGCGGTGGACGAGCTGGACGTGACCATCCAGGAGATCCGGACGGCGATCTTCGCCTTGCAGCAGGGTCCTGCCGAGGCGCCGGCCGGGCTGCGTACCCGGGTGCTGCGGGAGATCAAGATGGCGGCCGTGCCGCTGGGCTTCACCCCCGCCCACCGTTTCGTCGGGCCTGTCGACGCCGCTGTCGGTGAGCTGTCGGGGAAGAACCTGATCGCGGCGCTGCGCGAGGCGCTGTCCAACGCCTTCCGGCACGCGCACGCCAGCCGGATCGAGGTGGTGGTCGACGCGACGGCGCGGCTGCCCGACGGCGCGCCGGCGGTCCGGCTCTCGGTCGCCGACGACGGGGTGGGCATCCCGGAGGGCGGCCGGCGCAGCGGGCTGCGCAATCTGGCGCGCAGGGCCGAGGCGCTGGGCGGATCGAGCGCGGGCGCGCCGGGCATCGGCGCGGGCGGGGCCGGTACGACGGTGGTCTGGGAGGCCCCGCTGCAGGTGGCGGCCGAGTTGTGAGGGGCGTCAGAGGCGGGCGAGGATCCGCTCGATGACGACGGCGACGCCGTCCTCGTTGTTGGTTGCGGTACGGCCGGAAGCGGCGGCGAGGACGTCGGGATGGGCGTTGCCCATCGCGAACGACGTACCGGCCCAGGTCAGCATCTCCAGGTCGTTGGGCATGTCGCCGAACGCGACGACCTCGTCCGACGAGATGCCGCGCTCGGCGCAGCAGAGCGCGAGGGTGCTCGCCTTGCTCACGCCGAGATCGCTGACTTCGAGCAGCGCGCTGGGGCTGGACCGGGTGAAGGAGGCGCGGTCGCCGGCGGCTGTCCGGGCCAGGGTGAGGAAGCCGTCGGGAGTGAGCGTCGGGTGGTGGGCGAGCAGCTTCACGACCGGCGCGCAGGAACCTTTCTTCTCCTCGTGCAGCAGCGTTTCGGCGGCGGCGACGGTCGCACCGGGGTCTTGGTGGAAGGGCGGGTACTCGGGCTCGTAGTGGATGCCGGTCGTCAGTTCCACGGCGAAGGACGTGCCGGGGGCGGCGTCGCGCAGGATCCGTACGACGCCGAGCGCGGTCGGGCGCGGCAGCGGCCGGACCTCGACCGGTTCACCGCCCGCGTGCAGGTCGGCGACGACGGCGCCGTTCGCGCAGATCGCGAGGCCGTGGCCGTGCACATGCGCGCTGACGACGTCCATCCAGCGGGCGGGCCGGCCGGTGACGAAGAAGACCTCGATGCCGGCCTTCTCCGCGGCGGCCAGGGCGTCGACCGTACGGGCGGAGACGGTCTTGTCGTCGCGCAGCAGGGTGCCGTCCAGATCCGTGGCGATCAGCCGGGGGCGGGCGGGGAGCGGGGAGTCGTCAGCGGAGGTCACGCCCCCATTCTCACGTACGGAGCCGCACGGGCGTGCGCAGGGGCGCACATCTGAGACCGCGCGCCGTGGGGCGCGGCGGACGCACGCGGTCCGCCCGCCGCCGCGCCGCCGTCCCGCCGCCGTGACCCTGATCGTCGCCTCGTCCTCCCCCCACCATCGGCCCGTCGTCGCGCCCGGAAAATTTCCGGCCGGAATGTCAGTCCCGGGCCTTACGCTGTGTCTCACTTCACGATCGGTGAGGGGGGAACCTCGCGGTCGTCAATTCCGTATGCGAGCACGCGAGGTGCTGCCCCATGACGTCTTCCACCAGGGCGGGGACCACTGATCCCGCCGTCAACACCTTCCAGGTCGATCTGCGCGGTCTGGTGGATCTGCTCTCCCACCATCTCTACTCCAGCCCGCGTGTCTACGTACGCGAACTCCTGCAGAACGCGGTCGACGCGGTCACGGCCCGCCGCGCGCACGACCCTTCGGCCGTCATCCGGATCCGGCTGTCGACGGCCGGCGGCCAGGTGTCCATCGAGGACACCGGTATCGGTCTGACGGCCGACGAGGTGCACACCCTGCTCGCCACCATCGGCCGCAGTTCCAAGCGCGGCGACGCGCAGGGCCTGAACGCGCGCAGGGAGTTCCTCGGCCAGTTCGGCATCGGCCTGCTCGCCTGCTTCGTCGTCGCCCGGCAGATCCGGGTCGTCACGCGCTCGGCCCGCACTCCCGAAGCTCCGCCCGTGGAGTGGCTGGCCACCGACGACGGCTCGTACACCGTACGGACCCTGCCCGACGAGGCCAGGCCGGAGCCCGGCACCACGGTCTTCCTCGAACCGAGGCCAGGCGCCGAGGAGTGGACCGAGCCCGTCCGCGTCGAGGAGCTGGCCCGCGACTTCGGCTCCCTCCTGCCGTACGACATCACGTTCAGCACCGGCGACGGCGCCGAGCGCGCCCTCACCGACCGGCCCGCCGTCTGGGACCGCGAACACCCCACCCCCGGCGCGCGCCGCGTCGCGCTCGCCGGGCACTGCGCCCGGGTCTTCGGCTTCACCCCGCTCGACACCATCGACCTGGACCTGCCGGTCGCCGGGGTGCGCGGCGTCGCGTACGTGCTGCCCGAGCCGACCAGCCCCGCGCACCGCGCCGGGCACCGCGTCTACCTCAAGGGCATGCTGCTCACCGACCACGCGGACAACCTGCTCCCCGAGTGGGCGTTCTTCGTGCGCGCGGTCCTCGACACGGACACCCTGCGCCCCACCGCCTCCCGGGAGAACCTGTACGACGACGAGACGCTCGCCGCCGTACGCGACGCGCTCGGCGCGCGCGTGCGCGACTGGCTCACCGAACTCGCCGCAGGCGAACCGGAGCGGCTCGCCGCCTTCCTGAGCGTGCATCACCTCGGGGTGAAGTCCCTCGCCCGGCATGACGCGGAGCTGCTCGATCTGATGCTGCCGTGGCTGCCGTTCGAGACCAGCGACGGCCAGGTCAGCCTCGAAGAGTTCGCCGCCGCCCACGACGACATCCACTTCACCCGCACCGTCGAGGAGTTCCGGCAGATCGCGCCGATAGCCGCCGCGCACGGCCTCGGCGTGATCAACGCCGGCTACACCTACGACGCCGACCTGCTCGCCCTGCTGCCGGCCGTCCGGCCCGGTATCAAGGTCACCGAGCTGGACGCCGGGGCCGTCACCGACCGGCTCGACCCGGTCGACACCGGCGCCGAACTGGCCCTGGCGGGCTTCCTCGCCACCGCCAGGACCCGTCTCGACGCGCTCGGCTGCGACGTCGCGCTGCGCGCCTTCCAGCCTGTCTCCGTACCCGCGCTCTTCCTCGACGACCGGCAGGCCAGGCACGAACGGGACAGGGCCATCGCGCAGGACGGCGCCGACTCGCTGTGGAGCGACATCCTCGGCTCGCTGCGCGGCTCCGCGCCGCGTGCCCGGCTCGTCCTCAACCACAACAACCCGCTGATCCGGCGGATATCGGCGCTCCCCGACGCCGAGCTGACCGGCACGGCCGTCGAGTCGCTGTACGGCCAGGCGCTGCTGATGTCCCAGCGGCCGCTGCGCCCCGCCGACACGACCCTGCTCAACCGCGCCTTCCTCGGACTCCTGGAATGGGCGACCCACTCCGCAGCGCAGCGGCACGACCCGGAGGATGACCAGAAGTGACGACGCTGACGCCCGCCGAGATCCAGCGGGGCCTCTTCGAGAACGACAGCGCGCCCAACGGCGCCGCGCGCAACGCCCGCGCGGAGGAGCTGTCCGCCGCCGCCGAGCGGACCGGTGACCGCGCGCTGCTGCGCCGATCCCTCAGCTCCCTCATCGAGGCGTACGAGTACAGCTCCGAGCGTACGAAGATGCTGGTGCCCTTCGCGCGGCTCCTCCAGGAGTACGACACGGACGCGGCGGCCTTCGACGGCTACGAGACGCACCGGCTGTTCTGGCACTTCAAGTGGGTGACCAGCAACATCGTGTCGTCCCCCGACATCCCGCTCGACGTGGTCGAGCGCTGGCTCGCCGACATGGAGCGCCGCTACCGCGTCGCCGGATTCAGCCCGCGGGCCGTGCGCAAGGCCGAGTTCTACCTGGCCGACACCGTCGGCGACGCGGCGCGGGCCGACCGCGCCATCGCGGGCTGGGCCGACACCGAGCGCGACCGGATGAGCGACTGCCTGGCCTGCGAGATCAACACCCAGGGCGGCTACTGGTCCCGCAAGGGCGAGGACGCCAAGGCGATCGAGGTCTGGCAGCCGGTGCTGTCCGGCAACGACACCTGCCTGGAGGAGCCGCACCGGGTGCTGGCCCACTCGCTGCTGCCGCTGATGCGCCTGGGCCGGGCGGCGGACGCCCGCTCCCACCATCTGCGGGGCTATCGCATGGCCCGGGGCAACGAATCCCTGCTGCGCGAGGTCGGTGAGCACATCGAGTTCTGCGCGCTGACCGGCAACGAGTCCCGCGGCCTGGAGATCCTCTCCGAACACACCGCGCACCTCGGCCCGCTCACCGACCTTGAGGCGCAGTTGGAGTTCAACGGCGGCATCCTCGTCCTGCTGCGCCGCCTCACCGACCTCGGCCACGGCGGCCGGCCGGCCGTGCCCTACCGGGGCACCGCCCGTACGGTGAGCGAGCTGTACGACCAGGTGTACGCGGACGCGAAAGCCATCGCCGACCGGTTCGACGCCCGTAACGGCACGGCGCATGTGTCGACCCGGCTCGCGCAGCGCCTGGCCAGCCAGCCGCTGGTCGAGTTCCTGCCGCTGGGGGTGCGCAGCCCTGTGCTGGCTCCGGCCGATGCGGGACAGCGGCCGGCCAGGAGCGAGGCGGGGCCGCAGCCCGACACGGACGACATCACCGAACTCACCGCCCGCGCGAGGTCCTTGCGGGAGCAGGGCCATCCCGGCGCGGACGCCCAGTGGGAGCGGCTCGCCGCCCTGCTCGAAGCCGCAGGACAGACCCCCGATCCGCAGCTCGCCGCCGACCTGCTGGAACACCGCGCGCTGCGCGCCGGCCGCGCGGGGGCCGAGGCCGCACGGGAGCTGTTCACCGAGAGCCTGGCCGCCCACCGCGCGGCCGGGCAGGACAGCCGCGCCGCCCTCGCCGAGCTGCGGCTCGCCACGGCCGCGGCGCAGTCCGGCGCCGAGGCCGCCGAGATACGGGAGCTGTTGGCGACCGCGCTCAGCTCGGCCGAGGCGCTGGCCGAGACCGACCCGAGCCGGTCACGCCGGGTGGCGGCGGCCGAGATCAACGGCGTCCGGATAGAGGCGTTCCTCCGGGCCAGGGAGGCGGACCACGACCACGCGGGGGCGGACGGCTGGCTGGAGCGCGAGCTGACGGAGTTCGTCGCGGCCAGGGAGTCCACCGAAGGACTGGAACATCTCGTCGCCGAGGCCGAATTGATGCTGGCCGAGTTCGCCTTGCGCAGCGGCGACGAGGAGCGCGCCGAGTCGCTGTTCGGCTCGGCGGCCGAGCGGAACATCGCCGCGGGCCAGCCCTGGGAGGCGGCGGAGCCGCTCGCCCGGCGCGCGGGGCTGCTGTTCGCCCGCGGCAGCGCGGAGGAGGCCGAGGCCGCGGCCCGTGCGGGCGTCGAGCAGAGTACGGAGCTGACCGACCCCGAGGAGCAGGCGGTCGTCCGTCTGACGCTCGCCGACATCCTGGTGCGGCGGGGCGGCCGGGAAGCGGAGGCGGCCGATCACGCGCTGGACGCCGCGCACTGGTTCGACCAGGCGGGCCTCGGCGCGGCGGGCGGGGCCCAGGCCCGGCTGGTGCTGGCGAAGGCGTATGCGGCGGCTGAGCGTACGGCCGAGGCGGCGGAAGTCCTCCAGTCCGCGCTGCCCGACCTGCTGGACCACGGCGAGTACCGGGGCGTCCACGCCCGCGAGACGCTGGGCGACCTGCTGGGACAACTGCGCGACGCACGCGGCGCCGCCGAGCAGTACCTCCTCGCCGCCGACACGGCCAAGGGCTGGGACGACCCGGCCCCCCAGGCCCACTTCGCCCAGCTCGCGGCCGAGTCCCTGTCGCGGGCCGGCCTGCCGGACGAGGCGCGCTCGGCGTACCGCAGAGCCCTGGAGCTGTGGCGCCGGTCGGGCGACAACCCGGTCGCCGAGGTACGGATCCTGCGCTCGCTCGCCTGGCTGGCCGGGCACGAGAGCGAGACGGAGTTCGAGGCCGCGCGCGACCTGATGAACCAGGCCCTGGCCGTACTGGACGGCGCGGACGACGACCAGTCGCGCTACGAACGCGGCCAGACCTGGCACCAACTCGCCAACCTCACCATGTCCCGGCTGCCCGACGACGAATACGACGACTTCGATGACGACGAGGAGGACAAGCCGGAACCGGGCCCGCACGAAGCGGTGGACGAGAAGGCCGTGCGGCTGGCGGCGATACGCCTCTGGGAACAGGCCGCCGACGCCTACGCGACGCTGGGTCTCGACGCGCTCGAAGAGCGGACGAGATGCCTGACGGGCATCGCCTGGTCCGAACACGCCATGGGCCGAGCCGAGGAAGCCACCACCCGCCTCACCACCCTGGCCGCCGAACTCCGCACCCAGGACGACGCCCGCGCCCGCCGAACGGTCACACAACTGGAAGAAACCCTGCGCCACCTGGCCTGACACCCCGCCGTGGTGCCCCGTGGTGCCCCACCCGGGGGCACCACGGAGTCGGGATCAACCGAGCTGCGCGACCGCTTCCGTGGCAATTCGTTCGAAGACGGCCTGGTCCGCGGCGAAGTCGGAGTCGGGGATCGGCCAGTGGACCGCGATCTCGGTGATGCCGAGATCGCGGTGGCGTCCTGCGAAGTCCACGAAGGCGTCGACCGACTCCAGGGGCCGGTTGCGGTCCGGGGTGAAGCCGTGGAGCAGCACCTTGTCCAGCTCGGCCGGGTCGCGTCCGATCTCCGCGCACGCGGAGCCGAGCCGGTCGATCTGGCCGCGCAGCGCGGCCCGGGACTGCTCGGGTGTGCCCTCGTCGAAGAGCTTCGGGTCGCCGGTGGTCACCCACCCCTGCCCGTACCGCGCGGCCAGCTTGAGCCCGCGCGGACCGGTCGCGGCGACGGCGAAGGGCAGCCGGGGCCGCTGCAGGCAACCGGGGATGTTCCGCGCCTCGACGGCCGAGTAGAAGTCCCCCTCCTGAGTCACCGCACCTTCGGTGAGCAGCCGGTCGAGCAGTGGCACGAACTCGCCGAAACGGTCGGCCCGTTCACGCGGCGACCACGCCTCCTGCCCCAGCGCCGTCGCGTCGAAGCCGTTGCCGCCCGCGCCGATGCCGAGGGTGATCCGGCCGCCCGAGATGTCGTCGAGCGACATCAGCTCCTTGGCGAGCGTCACGGGGTGCCGAAAGTTCGGCGACGTGACGAGCGTGCCCAGACGAAGCCGGTCGGTCGCCGTCGCCGCGGCGGTCAGCGTGGGCAGCGCCCCGAACCACGGGCCGTCGCGGAACGTGCGCCAGGAGAGGTGGTCGTAGGTGTACGCGGTATGGAAACCGAGCTCCTCGGCACGCTGCCACTTCGCCCGGCCCCCCTCGTGCCAGCGGTCGACGGGGAGGATCACGGTACTCAGACGCAGACTCATGATCCGACCCTACGTCCCACCTCCCCGCGCACCGACCAGGCCGTATGCCCTTCGCGGTACACCGTCAGCCGCTGTCTTCCTGTCGGTGAACCGCGATGACCGGGGTGTCACGCCTTGAGTTCGCGGAATGTCGAGACGCCGGCCATCAGTAGGGTGGCTTCCCAGAGACGGATGGCGTCTGCTCGCGCAGGGGTGGCGTTGAGGACGGGGCCGAAGAATGCTCGTTGGATGCCGTCGGGTGTGGTGATGGCCACGACGGGGGTGCCGATCTGGGCATCGATTTGATCGACGCCGGCGTGGTGCGAGGCGCGCAGTGCCTGGTCGTAGTCGGTGGCGGTACCGGCCTCGGTGAGCGCGGTGGGCAGGCCGCTGCGGTGCAGGGCTTCGTGGATGTCGCCGATCCATTCGCGCGCGGTGCCGTCAGGCTCGGTCCACAGTGCGGTGTAGAACGTGCCGAGTGCGGTATGTCCGTGCTCGGTCTGGACGGCCGCCGCGATGCGGGCGGGAATCCACAGGTAGCCGTGCGGGTCGCCTTCGGGGTCGTCGTCGCGATGCTCGTTGAGCACCGCCAGGCTCATCACCCGCCAGCGCACCTGGAGCACTACCTGGTCGGCGACCTGGGCGATCCAGCGAGCGGTGTGGCGGGTGAGCGGGCAGGCCGGGTCGAGCCAGAAGTCGACACTCCAGCCTGCTTCGGTGGTGGTGCCGGTCATGGCTTCGGATCCGATCCCGGACGTGCACCGGCCGTGGCGGTGATCCCCTGTTCCAGTGTGCGGGTCACGGTCGCGGTGACGTCGAACCTGGCGAGGGCGCCCCGTTCGACCTGTTCGAAGGCGGTGTACGCCACTCCCCAAAGGACTTGCTGAATCCATTCGGCGCTGAGCTGGTCGTCGAAGACGCCCTCGGCCTGCCCGCGGCGGATGAGGTCGATCACTGGGTCGTGCGCTGTCGGCAGGTCGGGCTCCGGGGTGGGAGCGACATCGCGCACCAGGGACTGGTCGCCGAAGACGAACATGATCGCATCGCTGGCCGAGGCCAGGGCCGCGATCACGCGGCGCATGGCGGTCAGCGGGTGCCCTACGTCGGGGGACGCTTCGTCGATGGCGCAACCGATGGCTTCCAGGGCGTGCTCGGTGGCGGCGCGCAGCAGACCGTCGCGTTCCGGGAAGTAGCGGTGCAGGGTCGTGCGGCCGACCTCCGCGGCCTCGGCGACCTGGGGCAACGTGGCTGCCCGGTCGCGCGCCCAAGCACGCACCGCGGCAGTCACAATGGCCCGTTCAGTTCGATTCCGGGCACTGGAGGTCTGCGTCGCACTCATGGCTCTACGGTATCAGCAACACCCGTAAGGGAATCTTGGATCTCATTTATGGAAGTTTGAAGTTCCATTCAGGGTGCTTTACAGTCCGCATCATGAGTGAAGAGAAGATGATCCGGGCCGAAGGTCTGCGTCGGACCTTCAAGGTGGGCAAGGGGACGATCGAGGCGGTGCGCGACGTCAGTTTTGATGTCGCGGCCGGTGAGCTGCTGGCGCTGCTCGGGCCGAACGGTGCCGGCAAGTCCACGACCTTGCGGATGCTGACCACGCTGCTGCCACCCACTGCGGGCCGCGTGTGCATCGCGGGCTGTGACGCGGCGCGCGAACCGGCCCGGGTGCGTAAGGCGATCGGCTACGTGGGACAGAAGAACGCCTGCGGGGAAACCCACCGCATCCGCGATGAGCTCATCACTCAGGGGCGCTGCTACGGGCTCCGGCTTCGTGATGCGCGGCGCCGGGCCGACGAGGTTCTGGAGATCCTGGGCATCAGCGACCTTGCCGCCCGCGTCCCCGGCAGCCTCTCAGGCGGACAGCGACGGCGCGTGGACATTGCTTTCGGGCTCATACACAACCCGAGCGTGCTCTTCCTCGACGAACCCACCATGGGCCTCGATCCTCACAGCCGCGCCGGCCTGTGGGATCAGATCCAACGCCTGCGCCGCGAGCACGGCATCACGATCCTGCTGACCACCCACTACCTCGACGAAGCCGACCAGATGGCCGAGCGGATCGTCATCATCGACCAAGGGCGGGTCATCGCCAACGGCACCGCGGCCGCTCTCAAGGCCGACCTGGCCGGCGACTGGATGCACATCACGACGCCGGACACCGACTCGACACGTGCCGCCGCACGCGTGGCCGGTCGAATGGCCGGCGTCTGCGAGGTCACGGCCGAAGGGCGGACAGTGCACGTGCGGATCGCCGACGTTGACACCGCCCTACCTGCCTATCTGCGGCTGCTGCACCACGACGCGATCACGGTCACGCGTGCCCGCACGCGCCGACCGTCCCTCGACGACGTCTTCATCAACCTCACCGGCCGCAGGCTCGACGAAACAGGCCACGCCTTCGAGACCACCGGCGCCGGGCCGATCGGAGCCACCCATGCCTAAGCTCCTCCACGACACCGCCACGGTCTTCTCCCGCGAAATCACGCCCGAGCTTCGCTCCCCAGTCAGCATCGTCCTCGCCATGGGGCAGCCTTTGCTGTTCCTCATCGTGTTCGGCTCGATGCTCGTCGGCACCGAAGCCGATCTCGGGGCCGGTGCCGGCGACGTCTGGCAGTGGTTCGTCCCCGGCATCATCGTGATGATGTGCCTCATGGGGCCGCTCTCGGCCGGTCACAGCATGCTCAGCGAACTGACCGGGGGACAGATGGAACGCTTCCTCGTCACCCCCGTCAGCCGCACCTCACTCATCCTCGGACGCACCGCCAAGGACACCGCCACCCTGTTCGTCCAAGCGATCCTCATCACCACCATCGCCGTCCCGCTGGGCATGAAACTCCACCTGACCGGCGCCTTGGCCGCCATGGTGCTGCTCATCGTCATGGCGGTCGGACTCAGCGCCCTGTCCTACATCCTGGCCATCGCCTCACGGCCCAGCGGCAACCTGTTCTGGATGGTCACCCAGATGCTCATCTTCCCGATCATGCTGCTCTCCGGCATCCTCCTGCCGGTCGGAACCGCACCCGGCTGGCTGAGCAAGGCCGCCATGATCAACCCCATCACGTACATCGTCGATGCCGCCCGTGCACTGTTCGCCGGTGACTTCCTCGACACCTCCGTGCTCCACGGCGCCCTCACCGCGACGGTGATCGCCACCATCGGGCTGGGCTTCTCCACCCGCGCCATGAAACGCGCCTTCGAGGTCGGATGAGGGATTTCAAGTGTTCATGATCCACAAGTTTGATCCACAGCCAACTTGGGTTATCCACAGGCTATTTGACGCTGTTGTGGATAACAGCCTTGCGATTCAGGTTATTTGGTCGATACATCTTGTTTGTCGGTCTGTTGAGGTCAAGGCGTCCAACGTCCTGGCCTGGACCTCCCGTTCCGTGGCCGCAGCGACGAACGCCGCCGTGTTCTCCTGGCCAACCAGCGCCTCGACAGCCCGGATCGTGTCGGCGGGCAGGGCCACCGAGCGCTCCTCGACGTCTGTCGGCAGGGGGAGGCCGGCCGACAGGTGGTGTTCCAGTTGGCGGGTGGCGAACAGGCGCATCGCGCGGGCCAGTTCGGCGTCGACCGACTGCTGGGCGAGCGGGCGGAGCCGGCGTACCAGCGCTGCGGCCTCGGCCGCTTCCGCGTCCGTCGGGGGGTGGTGGCCGAGATAGCGGGCGAAGACATGCTCTCCGGTGAACTCCAGGAAACGCGCGGCGATATGTTCGACCTGGCCGCGAAGTTCCCGCAGATGGCCGGAGATCGCGGTCAGCGGGACGCCCGCCGCGTACAACTCGGCCGCCACGGTCAGCTCCTGGGGGCTCGGCACCACGAACACGTCGTCGCGGCCCGGCACCCGCTCCAGCACGCCAAGCTCCAGCGCCTCTTCGACCGCCGCGTCGTCGCGCATCGCGCCGAACCGCTCGTCCAGCTCCGTACGGGAGATCCGCGCTGCCTCCTCGTCCGTCCACGGGCCGTGCACCTCGGCGACCAGGCCGAGCACCCCGCCGAGGCCGCGCCCCGCGTCCCACGCCTCCAGCAACTCCTTGATGGACGCCAGGCTGTAGCCGCGCTCCAGCAGATCGGCGATCTGCCGGAGCCTGGCCAGATGCGTCTCGCCGTACACATTGGCCCGGCCGCGCCGCTCGGGCGTCGGCAGCAGGCCGCGGTCCTGGTACGCGCGGATCGTCCGGACGGTGGCGCCGCTCGCCTGGGCCAGCGCCTCGATCCGGTATTCGGCGCGGCTCACCGCTCCCCCTCCCGGGCGGCGCGCGCGGCGGGCGAGACCGCGAGATAGCCGGCGGCCCTGCTCAGCGAGCCCTCCTGGGAGGGGTGGTACGAGCGGCGGAAGTAGCGGGGCAGGGCGGCTCCCAGCTCTCCCCAGGCCGGCAGCAGACCCTTGGCCACGGCCGCGTTGTGGGCCCGGCGCGAGTAGCGCAGCGAGCCGGCCAGCCGCGGGTCGTGCCGGATCAGATAGCGGGTCCCCCAGACCCACATCCACAGCAGCACGGGCGCCGTGACACACATCGTCCCCACTCTGCGGACATACCGCAGCGGCTCGCCGCCCCCGCAGTGCTGGTACATGTCGAAGGCCACCGCACGGTGTTCGACCTCCTCGGCGCCGTGCCAGCGCAGCAGGTCGAGCATGACCGGGTCCGCCTCCGCGCCGTCCAGCGCGTCGGCGCGCAGCACCCAGTCGCCCAGGACGGCCGTGAACTGCTCGATCGCCGCGACGAACGCCAGCCGGTAGAGCAGCCACCTCCCGGTGGGCAACGGGATCCGCCACGGCGGCCGGTCGCCGAGCAGCCGCTCGAAGAGGAAGTCGACATGGCGGGTGAACTCCGCCGTGTCCAGCCGCTGCTCCGCCAGATGGTCCAGTACATACGCGTGCTGCACGCTGTGGGTGGCCTCCTGGCCCATGAACCCCTTGACGTCCTTGGCCAGTTCGGGATCGGTGACCAGCGGCAGGGCCTCCTTGAACACTTTGACGAACCACCGCTCGCCCGCCGGCAGCAGCAGATGCAGCACGTTGATGACATGCGTGGCGGTCGGCTCGTCCGGTATCCAGTGCAGCGGCGTCCCGTGCCAGTCGAACGAGACCCGGCGCGGCACGATCGGACGGCGCTCGTCTCCGTCAGCGGCCGCGTCTCCGGCTGCGGCGGCGTCTCCGCCCGCAGCGACATCCTTGCTCTCGGCGGCTCCCCCGCTCACAGCGGTGGCTCCACCCTGGCTATCGCCCGCAGCGCACCCGGCGAGATCCGCGACAGCAGCCGGGCGACCCGGGCCTCCGGGGTCACCGGAACCACCGCCTGGTTGTGCACGACGGCGCGCAGTACGGCGTCGGCGACCTTCTCCGGCGGGTAGTTGCGTAGCCCGTAGAGCCGGGACGTCTTCTTCCTGCGCCGGTCCTGCTCCTGCTCCGACACACCGGTGAAGCGCGCCGTGGCCGTGATGTTCGTGTTCACGAAGCCCGGACAGACCGCGGACACCCCGACGCCCCGCCCGGCCAGTTCGGCCCGCAGGCATTCGCTGAGCATCAGCACCGCCGCCTTCGACGTGCTGTACGCGGGCAGCGCGCGCGACGGCTGATACGCGGCGGCCGAAGCGGTGTTGACGATATGACCGCCCTGCCCGCGCTCGGCCATCTGCCTGCCGAAGAGCCGGCAGCCGTGGATGACCCCCCACAGATTGACGTCCAGGACCTTGCGCCAGTCGTCGGCCGTCGTGTCGAGGAACGACCCGGAGAGCCCGATCCCCGCGTTGTTGACGAGGACGTCGACGATCCCGTAGTCGGCGGCGACCTTCGCCGCCAGCTTCTCCATCGCCTGCTCGTCACCGACGTCGGTCTGCTCGCTCCACGCCTCGGGGGCGCCGATCAGCCGCGCCAGCTCCGCCGTCCTCGCCGCGCCCTCGCCGTTCACATCGACCGCGATCACCCGGGCACCCGACTCGGCGAACCCCAGCGCCGTGGCCCGGCCGATCCCGCTGGCCGCGCCCGTGACCAGGACGAGCTGCCCGCCGAACCGCTCCGCGTACCGCCCGCTCGCCGGCGTGACAGCCGCGACGGCGCCGCCCGGTCCGCTCCCGGCGCCGTCCTCCGCGTACCGGTCGGCGAAGTCGGCTATCCAGATGGCGAGTTGGTCGGGGCGGGTACGCGGCACCCAGTGCTTGACCGGGACCGTACGGCGGGTCAGCCGCGGCGCCCACTCGGCGAGGTCGTCGTAGAGCCGCTCCGACAGGAAGGCATCCTCCGTCGGCACGATCAACTGGACCGGCGCATGCGCGTACGCGTCCGTACGGGGCCTGCGCAGCCGGGCCCGTACGTTGTCCCGGTAGAGCCACGCGCCGTGCGCCGCGTCCTCGGGGAGCGACGCCGTCGGATAGGGCGCGCCGGGACCGTCCGGCACCTTCTCCACCTTGCGGAGTATCGCGGGCCACCGCCTGCCCAGCGGTCCGCGCCAGGCCAGCTCGGGCAGCCGGGGCGTGTGCAGCAGGTAGATGTACCAGGACTTGGCACCCTGCCCGACCAACTGCCCGACCGCGCGCGGTGTCGGCCGCGCGGCCCGCTTCTTGATCCAGAGCCCCAGATGGTCGAGGGAGGGCCCCGAAAGCGACGTGAACGAGGCGATCCTGCCCTCCGTCCGCGCGACCGTGACGAACTCCCACGCCTGCACCGAACCCCAGTCGTGCCCGACCAGATGCACCGGCCGGTCCGGACTCACCGCGTCGGCCACCGCCAGGAAGTCGTCCGTCAGCTTCTCCAGCGTGAAACCGCCGCGCAGCGGCTCGGGCGCCGTCGAGCCGCCATGGCCCCGCACGTCATACAGGACCACATGGAACCGGTCGGCCAGCCGGGCCGCGACCTGCGACCAGACCTCTTTGCTGTCCGGATAGCCGTGCACCAGCAGCACCGTCGGATCCGCCGGATCACCCAGCTCGGCGATGCACAACTCGACACCACCGGTGCGCACCCGGCGCTCCCGGCGCTCACTGAACTCGCCCATGCGGTCGTCTCCCAACCCCGAGAAGCCGGCAGCCACGTGAACCGTGCACCTGCCACTCAGCCACGCGAACCTGCCACTGACGAATGTGACAATGCCCGGCGGCTACGTCAAGACCAGGCCCCGGCCTGTGGATAACCCACGGCACCCCGACCCGGACCCCCGCCCTCTTTACGTAGCCCTTACGGGTCCGTACATCTCCAGGGGGACACCGATGCAACCGTCAGGTCTGACGACCGGTGTGGCCCGCGCCACTACGGTCGAACCGTGACTGTGATCCTGACAGAAGGCTTGAGTAAAAAGTTTCCACGGGTGACCGCGCTCGACCGGCTCTCCCTGGACATCGGACCCGGCGTGACCGGTCTCGTGGGCGCCAACGGAGCCGGCAAGTCCACCATGATCAAGATCCTGCTGGGTCTGTCCCCCGCCACGGAAGGCCGGGCCGAGGTGCTCGGCCTCGACGTCGCCACCAGTGGCGCCGCCATCCGCGAGCGCGTCGGGTACATGCCCGAGCACGACTGTCTGCCGCCGGACGTCTCGGCCACCGAGTTCGTCGTCCATATGGCGCGCATGTCCGGACTACCGCCGTCGGCGGCCCGCGAACGTACGGCGGACACGCTGCGCCACGTCGGATTGTACGAGGAGCGCTACCGCCCCATCGGCGGCTACTCCACCGGCATGAAGCAGCGCGTCAAGCTCGCCCAGGCGCTGGTCCACGACCCGCAACTGGTCCTGCTCGACGAGCCGACCAACGGGCTCGACCCGGTAGGACGCGACGAGATGCTCGGCCTCATCCGCCGCGTCTACTCCGACTTCGGCATCTCCGTCCTGGTCACCTCGCACCTCCTGGGCGAACTCGAACGCACCTGTGACCACGTCGTCGTCATCGACGGCGGGACACTGCTGCGCTCCAGCTCCACCAGCGACTTCACGCAGATGACCACGACCATCGCCGTCGAGGTCACCGACACGGACACCCACCCCGACGGCACGGCGACGCTGCGCGAATCCCTCACGGCCGCCGGCGTCACGCTCCTCGCCGGCACCGAGGAAGGGCTCCCTGGCGCCGGCCACATCCTGCTGATCGAGGCCGTCGGTACCGAGACGAACGACATCGTCCGCGACACCGTCGCCGCGCTCGGCCTCGGACTCGTCCGGATGGAACAGCGGCGCCACCACATCGCCGAGGTGTTCCGCCCGGCCGAGGCACCACCCGCCGAGGCGGCGCCGGCCGGGACACCGCCGGCCACCGACAAGGCAGCCACCGGTTCCGCCGCCACCGATTCCGCTTACGCACTGCAGAAGGGAGGCGTCAGCGATGAGCACTGACACGACCCAGATCCACAACATCGGCTACCGCAACTACGACGGACCCCGGCTCGGCCGGACCTACGCCAGGCGCTCCCTCTACACGCAGTCCCTGCGCGGCGCGTACGGACTCGGCCGCTCCGCGAAGTCCAAGGTCCTGCCGATGATCCTGTTCGGCGTGATGTGCCTGCCCGCGGGCATCGTCGTCGCCGTCGCCGTCGCGACCAACGCGAAGAGCCTGCCCCTCGACTACACCCGCTACGCCATCCTCACGCAGGCCGTCATCGGTCTGTTCCTCGCCGCACAGGCGCCGCAGACCGTCTCACGCGACCTCCGTTTCAAGACGGTGCCGCTCTACTTCTCGCGCCCCATCGAACGCGTCGACTACGTCCTCGCCAAGTTCGGCGCGATGGCGACGGCGCTCTTCGTCCTGACCGCAGCGCCGCTGATCGTCCTCTACATCGGCGCGCTGCTGGCGAAGCTGGACTTCGCCGACCAGACCAAGGGATTCGGGCAGGGCATCGTGTCGGTGGCGATGCTGTCGCTGCTCTTCGGCGGACTCGGCCTCGTCATGGCGGCCCTCACCCCGCGCCGCGGCTTCGGCGTCGCCGCCGTGATCGCCACGCTGACCATCACGTACGGCGCGGTCTCCACCGTCCAGGCCATCGCCTGGTCCACGGACTCCGGTTCCGTCGTCAAGTGGATCGGCCTCTTCTCCCCCATCACCCTCATCGACGGCCTGCAGACCGCCTTCCTCGGCGCCACGTCCGCCTTCCCCGGCGAGGCAGGCCCCTCGGCCGGCGTCGGCGTCGTCTATCTGCTGGTCATCCTCGGCCTGATCGCCGGCTCGTACGCCGTCCTGATGCGCCGCTACCGGAAGGTCGGGCTGTGACCACCCTCAACATCGATCACACGTCCCGCTGGTTCGGCAACGTGGTCGCCGTCAACGACGTCACCATGACGATCGGTCCCGGCGTCACCGGACTCCTCGGCCCCAACGGCGCTGGCAAGTCCACGCTCATCAACATGATGGCCGGCTTCCTCGCCCCGTCCACCGGCACCGTCACCATCGACGGCGAGAAGATCTGGCGCAACGAGTCCGCGTACAAGCAGATCGGCATCGTGCCCGAGCGGGAGGGGATGTACGACTTCCTCACCGGCCTCGAATTCGTCGTCGCCAACGCCGAACTGCACGGACTCGGCGGGCGCGAGGCGCAGGCGGCGCTCGCCACCGTCGAGATGGAGTACGCCCAGGACCGCAAGATCGCCACGTACAGCAAGGGCATGCGCCAGCGCGTGAAGATGGCGTCGGCGCTGGTCCACGACCCGTCCGTACTGCTGCTCGACGAGCCGTTCAACGGCATGGACCCGCGCCAGCGGATGCAGCTCATGGAACTGCTGCGGCGAATGGGCGCCACGGGCCGCACGGTGCTGTTCTCCTCCCATATCCTGGAGGAGGTCGAGCAACTCGCCTCGCACATCGAGGTGATCGTGGCAGGCCGGCATGCCGCCAGCGGTGACTTCCGCCGTATCCGCAGGCTGATGACCGACCGCCCGCACCGCTATCTCGTACGGTCCAGCGACGACCGCGCGCTCGCCGCCGCCCTCATCGCCGATCCGTCCACGGCCGGCATCGAGGTCGATCTCACCGAAGGCGCGCTGCGTATCCAGGCGGTCGACTTCGGCCGCTTCACGGAGCTGCTGCCGAAGGTCGCCGTCGAACACTCCATCAGCCTGCTCACGGTCTCGCCGTCCGACGAGTCCCTCGAGTCGGTCTTCTCCTACCTCGTAGCGGCCTGAGCGGCCTGAAAGGAGCTGAGACAGTCCATGTACAACCCCACTGTCGCCCGGCTCACCTACCGGGCTCTGCTCGGCAGGCGCCGGGCCGCCATCCTCTTCGTCCTGCCGGCCCTGCTGATCGTCATCAGCGCGGCCGTCCGCGCCCTGAACGGCGCCGACGACCAGATCGCCTCTGACGTGCTGGGCGGCTTCGCCATCGCCACGATGGTGCCGCTGATCGGCGTGATCGCCGGTACGGGAGCGATCGGGCCCGAGATCGACGACGGCTCGATCGTCTACCTGCTGGCCAAGCCGGTGAAACGGCCGACGATCATCTTCACCAAACTGGTCGTCGCGATCGGCGTGACGATGGCCTTCTCGGCCATCCCGACGTTCATCGCCGGCTACATCCTCAACGGCAACGGGCAGCAGATCGCCGTCGCCTACACCGTGGCGGCGCTCGTCGCCTCGATCGCGTACAGCGCGCTGTTCCTGCTGCTGGGGACGGTCAGCCGGCATGCGGTGGTCCTCGGCCTCGTCTATGCGCTGGTCTGGGAGACCCTGTTCGGCAGCCTGGTCTCCGGGGCCCGCACCCTCAGCGTCCAGCAGTGGTCGCTCGCCCTCGCCCAGAAGATCGGCGGCGACGGCATCATCACCTCGGACGTGGGCCTGCCGGTGGCCGTGGTGCTGCTGGTGCTCGTGACGGGCGTCGCGACCTGGTACGCGGGCCAGAAGCTGCGCACGCTGACCCTCGCGGGCGATGAGTGAGCGGACCGCTGACGGAGCCGCGCCGCCACCGCGAATAATCGGTGGCGGCGAACTCCGCCTTCGGGCACCGTAGTCAGGGACAGGCCGAGGCAGGCCCGAGCAGGCCGACACGGGCCGGCCGAGGCCGCATCAGAGACCGGGACGGGAGCGCGGCGATGACCAGTACGCAGAGTCCGTCGAGTTCCCAGCAGGGCAGCGCCGCGCAGGCACCGGAGTAGCCATCGACCGCTCCGGGTGCCGCAAGCACTGTCCGGGGGCGGCCGCTTCGAGCGCGCATCCGCGCGGGCCGCCCCTCCCGGAGGATTGGCCGAGTGGTAAGGCAGCGGCTTGCCGGACAGACCCGGGCCGTCGTCGGGGCGTGAAACCCGCGCGCGTTCGATCCGCGCATCCTCCGCCGAGCATCAAGTAATACCGGTGGCTGGTCAGCCCTGGAGCAGTTTCTCCAGCACCACGGCGATGCCGTCCTCGTCGTTCGACGCCGTGACCTCGTCCGCCACGGCCTTCAGCTCCTCGTGCGCGTTCGCCATCGCCACGCCGTACCGCGCCCAGCCGAACATCGGGATGTCGTTCGGCATGTCACCGAAGGCGACCGTCTCCGCCGCCGGCACACCCAGCCGGCGGGCGGCCAGCGACAGGCCCGTCGCCTTCGTCAGACCCAGCGGCAGTACCTCCACCACGCCCGCGCCCGCCATCACCACGTTCACCAGACCGCCGACCGCCGCACGGGCGGCCAGGGTCAGCGCGTCGTCGTCCAGCTCCGGGTGCTGGATGTAGACCTTGTTGATCGGGGCCGCCAGCAGCTCCGCCGGATCGTCGAGCCGGACCGCGGGCAGCGGGCCGTCCTGCACCCGGTAGCCGGGGCCGATCAGTACGTCGCCCTCAAGGCCGTCCCTGCTCACGGCCAGCGCCAGCGGACCGGTCTCGGCCTCGATCTTGGACAGCGCGAGAGCGGCGAGCTGCCGGTCCAGGGTCACCGAGGTCAGCAGCCGGTGCTCGCCCGCGTGGTAGACCTGCGCGCCCTGCCCGCACACGGCCAGGCCGTCGTACCCGAGGTCGTCCAGCACATGGCGCGTCCACGGCACGGCACGTCCGGTGACGATGATGTGCGCGGCGCCCGCCGCCGTGGCGGCGGCGAGCGCGTCGCGCGTACGGGCCGAGACCGTGCCGTCCTCGCGCAGCAGCGTGCCGTCGAGGTCGGTCGCGACAAGCCGGTACGGGAACGGCGCGGGGGCGGTGCTCACTTGGCGATCGGCTCCAGATACTCGCGGCCGCCCAGGAACGGGCGGAGCACCTCGGGCACCCACACCGAACCGTCGGCCTGCTGGTGGTTCTCCAGGAGCGCCACGATCGTGCGGGGGACGGCGCACAGCGTGCCGTTCAGCGTCGCCAGCGGCTTGACCTGCTTGCCCTCCCGCATCCGAACGGAGAGCCTGCGGGCCTGGAACCCGTCGCAGTTGGACGCCGACGTCAGCTCGCGGTACTTGCCCTGCGTCGGGATCCACGCCTCGCAGTCGAACTTGCGCGAGGCGGAGGCGCCGAGGTCGCCCGAGGCGACGTCGATGACCTGGAAGGGCAGCCCGAGCCCCGACAGCCACTGCTTCTCCCACTCCAGCAGCCGGCGGTGCTCCGACTCGGCCTCGGCCGGGTCGACGTACGTGAACATCTCGACCTTGTCGAACTGGTGGACCCGGAAGATGCCCCGGGTGTCCTTGCCGTACGTACCCGCCTCGCGGCGGAAGCACGGCGAGAAGCCCGCGTAGCGCAGCGGGAGCTTGTCGGCCTCGATGATCTCGTCCATGTGGTACGCGGCGAGGGGCACCTCCGACGTACCGACCAGGTAGAAGTCGTCCTTCTCCAAGTGGTACACATCCTCGGCCGCCTGGCCGAGGAAGCCCGTGCCCTCCATGGCGCGCGGGCGGACCAGCGCGGGCGTGAGCATCGGCGTGAAGCCCGCCTCGCCGGCCTGCGCGATCGCCGCGTTGACGAGGGCCAGCTCAAGCAGCGCGCCGACACCCGTCAGGTAGTAGAAGCGCGAACCGGACACCTTCGCGCCGCGCTCGACGTCGATGGCGCCCAGCGCCTCGCCCAGTTCCAGATGGTCCTTGGGTTCGAAGCCCTCTTCACCGAAGTCGCGGATCGTGCCGTGCGTCTCCAGGACGACGAAGTCCTCCTCGCCGCCGATCGGGACATCGCTGTGCACCACGTTGCCGAGCTGGAGGAGCAGCCGCCGCGCGTCCTCGTCCGCCTCGTGCTGCTCGGCGTCGGCGGCCTTGACGGCTGTCTTGAGCTGCTCGGCCTTCCTGAGCAGTTCGGCCTTCTCCTCGGGCGCGGCCTTGGGGATCAGCTTGCCGAGCGATTTCTGCTCGGAGCGCAGCTCGTCGAAGCGCAGGCCGGAGGACCGGCGCCGCTCGTCGGCGGAGAGCAGGGCGTCGACGAGGCCGACGTCCTCTCCACGGGCACGCTGGGAGGCGCGCACACGGTCGGGGTCCTCACGGAGCAGGCGAAGGTCAATCACCCCACCAGGCTACCGGTGCGCGGTGACAGCACCCCACTCGATATCCACCGGTGCGGCTCCTTGTCCATATTGCGGCAATTGAGAAGAGTGTCGGGAAACTGGTGGGAACTGACGGGAAAGCGGGTGCGGTTCTCCCGCTGTTCGTCAATGAGGGGAATGCAATTCCCCGGAATGAAGCATTCCGGTCGGCTCACCTTGACTCACCTCCCTTGTGGGAAGGGGTACTTGACCCGGCGGTTGTCCACAGCGTTGTACTGCGGGGGAAAAGTTATCCACAGGCTGTGCGGTGGATCTGTGGATCGCGGAAGTGATCGTTCCGAGGCTGGCGTGCGGGCCGAATAATTCCCCAGCCAAACCCGCTTCACACGCTCATTCGGGTGGGATTCGTTAACTCTGACGAGTTGCCGAGTGGAATTGGGGTGACAAGGGTGACCTGACGTCCTGTGGACGGAAGTGGGGTAACTGGAGCGATTTGTCGACCATGTCGGCTTGCTGTGTCGACTTGTCCCCAGGTCGAGAAGCAAGCCTGTGGATAACCCGGTGGGTTATCCACAGGGTAGGAGGTCGGGCGGTGGATTCCGGGTCGGCCCCGGTGTCAGGCGCGGCCGTCCTGGCTGCGTGCCAGCCACTCCGCCGCATCGATGAACGCCGCGTCGGACGTCCCCGGCCGGGCGGCCGCCACCTCCGCGACCGCCACACCGGCGCGCGGGTACGAGCCGAGGAAGCGCACCTTGGGGCAGATCCGCTTCAGCCCCATCAGCGCCTCACCGACGCGGCGGTCCGAGATATGGCCCTCGGCGTCCACGGCGAAGCAGTAGTTACCGATGCCGGCGCCCGTCGGCCGCGACTGGATCAGCATCAGGTTGACCCCGCGCACCGCGAACTCCTGAAGCAGCTCCAGCAGCGCGCCGGGATGGTCGTCGCCCATCCAGATGACGACCGAGGTCTTGTCGGCGCCGGTCGGTGCCGCGGGCCGCGCGGGCCTGCCCACCAGCACGAAGCGGGTCTCCGCGTTCTGCGCGTCGTGGATCTCGGTGACCAGCGGCACCAGGCCGTACGTGGCGGCGGCGAACTCACCGGCGAAGGCCCCGTCGTACCGGCCCTCCTGGACGAGCCGCGCGCCGTCCGCGTTGGACGCGGCCGACTCCCACACGGCGTCCGGCAGATGGGCGCGCAGCCAGTTGCGCACCTGCGGCTGGGCGACCGGGTGGCCGGTGACGGTCTTCACCTCGGACAGCTCGGTGCCGGGCCGTACGAGCAGGGCGAAGGTGATCGGGAGCAGCACCTCGCGGTAGATCATGAGCGGCTCGCCGGCGGCGAGTTCGTCGAGGGTCGCCGTGACACCGCCTTCCACCGAGTTCTCGATCGGGACGAGTGCGGCGGCCGCCTCCCCGCTCCGTACGGCGTCGAGCGCCGCGGGTACGGACACCATCGGGATCAGTTCCCTGGTGGCCGCTTCCGGGAGGGTGCGGAGGGCGGCTTCGGTGAAGGTGCCCTCGGGGCCGAGATACGTGTAGCGCGTGGCCGACATACCGTCACCCTAATAGCCCGACGGAGTGCCCTGCCCCGCCCCGGCTCCCTGCCCCGCCCCGACTCCCGGCACGGGGTTCAGGACTCCAGCAGCCGCTGGCCCACGTACTCGCCCTTCGGTGCCCCGCCCGGCACGGCGTACAACCCGCTCGCCTCGTGCCGGACGAACTCGGACAGCGCGTCGCCGCGGTCGAGCTTCCGCTGCACCGGTACGAACCCCTTGAGCGGATCGGCCTGCCAGCAGATGAAGAGGAGCCCGGCGTCCGGGGTGCCGTCCTTGCCGATGCCGTCGTGGTACGAGAAGGGGCGGCGCAGCAGCGTCGCGCCGCCGTTCGCCTGCGGAGCCGAGATCCTGGCGTGGGCGTTGGCGGGGATGACCAGCTCGCCGTCGGCGCCTCTCTTGTCGAGGGCGAGCGCCGTCCGTTCCGTACCGCCGGTGAGGGGCGCGCCGTCCGACTTGCGCCGGCCGATGACCCGTTCCTGTCGGTCGAGGGGGAGTTTCTCCCAGTCGTCGAGGAGCATCCGGATGCGCCGTACGACGGCGTAGGAGCCGCCCGCCATCCACGCGGGGGTGCCGGCGGGCGGGGCTGCCGGCACGAACAGGGCCCGTTCGAAGTTGGGCGCCGACGGTTGGGGATTGGCCGTGCCGTCGACCTGGCCCATCAGATTGCGGACGGTCATCGGGTGCGGGGTCGCGCCGGGGGCCCGGTTGAAGCCGGACATCTGCCAGCGGACCCTGGCCGCCTCGCCCGCGTCCTTCTGGAGCGCGCGCAGGGCGTGGAAGGCGACGAGCGGGTCGTCGCAGCCGATCTGGATCCACAGATCGCCTTCACTGCGCGCCGGGTCGAGCTGGTCGGCGGAGAAGGCGGGCAGCGGGTCGAGGGCGGCGGGGAGGCTGCCGGTCAGTCCCGTACGGCCGAAGAAGCTGCGGCCGAAGCCGAAGGTGACCGTGAGGGACGAAGGGCCCGCGTCCAGGGCGACACCGGTGTCGTGCCCGCCCGCCGCCGCCGCGCCGGTGACCGGTCGGCCGGCCATCATCGCGCTCGCCGAGGCCGACCAGCGGCGCAGCAGCGCCGCCGCCTCCTTGCGGCCGGCGCCGGGGGAGAGGTCGAAGGCGACGAGATGCCCGGCGGCCTGGGTGGGCGTGGTGATGCCGGGCTGGTGGGCGCCGTGGAAGGCGACGGCGTCCGCGCCGACGGTGCTCAGCGCCGTCGGTTCCGCCGGTGCGGCCGGGCGGCTCGCCGCGTATCCGGTGGCTCCGCCGACGGCGCCGAGCACCAGCCCGGCCGCTCCGGCGGCGCCCGCGGTGCCGAGCACGCGGCGCCTGGAAACGCCGGTGCCGGTGCCGGAATCGCTGCCGGAGCCGGAGTCGGCGGGGTAGTCCTGGGCTTGGTCCTGATCCTGGTCCTGGCCCTGTTGGGTCTCGCTCACGGTGGTTCAGCCGATCTTGACGTTCTTGTAGACGGTCTGCTCGTCGATGTCGGAGGTGCGGACGGTGACTTGGAGCTGCCACTCGCCCGGCATCGGGATCTGGATGTTCTCCGCGCTCCAGTGTCCAGGGGCGAAGCGCTGGGGCGCGACCGGCAGCGGGCCGATCTTCTGCGCCTTCAGGGTGAAGGAGGCCCGCACCTCGGGGACGTCGAGCGGCTGCTTGTCGGGGCCGTTGACGTAGATGTGCATCAGGTTGGCGCCGGAGCGCGCGGGGTTGAGGTAGACCTCCGCCGTGCCCTTGCCGTTCTTGCCGCCGGTGTCGAAGGGCAGCAGCACATCGACAGGCCCTGCCGTGGCGGGCGCCGTGGCGCCCGCGCCGCCGGTGCGGGCCGCTTCCTGCTCGGCGGTGCGGCCGGGTTCGGTGGTGGTGAGGATGGTGGTCACGGCGAGGAGTACGACGGCCACACCGGTCTCGGCCAGGACGGAGCGGCGCAGTCCGGAACGGCTCGGGTCGGCGTCACGCAGCCGCTTTTGGCGTGCAGTCGCCAACGCCGCTTTCTGCCGTTCGAGCTGGGTAGCTCTACGGGTGTCACCGACCGGGGCGGCGGTCCCGGTCTCCGTATCAGCCGTTGTGCTCGCCGAGGCCGAGGCCGAGACTGCCACGGACTCGGACTCGGACTCGGACTCGGACTCGGACGCCGTCTCCGTTTCCGCTTCCGAGGCCGTCGTCGCCAGCCGTCCCGTCCACCGCCGGGAGAAGTAGGCGATCCCCACAAGCACGGCGACAAGCCCGACCTTGACCAGAAGGAGTTGCCCGTATGAGGTTCCCCCGAGCGCCGACCATGATCCGACCTGCCGCCAGCTCTGGTAGATGCCGGAGGCGGCGAGTACGACGACGCTGACGAAAGCGGTGCTGGAGAAGCGCCGTACGGCCGCTGCCTCTATATAAGGGGTGCGGTAGAGGGCGACGAGCAGGGCGGTGAGGCCGCCGAGCCAGGTGGCCACGGCCAGCAGGTGGATGACATCGACGGGCATGGCGAGACCGGGCTGGATCCCGGTGGATGCGTGCTCGGACAGCGCCCACGTCGCGGCGATCCCCGCTGCGACGACGGCGCCGCCTATCGCGAGGCCGAAGGTGAGATCCTGCTTCTCCTTGCCCGCGTCCGTGCCGGGCTGCTCGCCGTCGTCGTGTTCGCCGTCGGCCCGCTCAGCCTCGACCTGCTCAGCCTCGGCGGCGGCTTCCCGCTTGGCGTAGGCGCCGAAGAGGACGGCGATGAAGAGGGCTGCCGCGCCCAGGAGCAGCAGCCGGGAGATGAGGGCCGCGCCCTCCTTCGTGGCGAGTACGTCCTGGAGTCCGCCGAGATCGAAGGCGTCGGCGAGTTTGCCGGAGCCGGTGTAGGGGGTGCGCAGCAACAGCAGTACGAGAGTCGCGGCGGTGATCGTGACCCAGCCGCGTACGACGAGCCGCTGCAGCGGCCGGGCGCTCGCGCCGCGCTGCCAGCAGCCGAGCACGAAGGCCGCACCACCGACAAGGAGGATGAACCCGGCGTACGAGGCGTAGCGGGCCGCCCCGTACAGGACACCGACGAGTCCGCCGCCCGCCTCGTCGTCGGAGACATGGACGGTGGTCTTGGACGGCGCCCCGATGGAGAACGTGAAGGCACCGGAGACCGGGTGGCTGTCGGCGGAGACGGCCTGCCAGGCGACGGTGTAGGTGCCGTCGGGCACGCCCGCGTGCAGGGCTACGGCGTAGCGGGCGCCCGAACCGCCGCCGGTGTCGCGGACCTTGCCCGCGTCGGCGCGCTTGCCGGCCGGGTCGAGTACGCGGACACCGTTGTCACCGAGAGAGACCTCTTCGGAGAAAGTGAGGGTGATGTCCTTGGGAGCAGCGGCAACCACCGCCCCGTCCGCCGGATCGCTGGCGGTGAGAGCGGCGTGCGCCGACGCCGTACCGGACAGGACCGTGAAGACGGTCCCTACGAGCACGGAGACGACGAGCAGCAGTCGCACCGTCAGGGATGGCGGTCCGAAGCGTGGGGCGGTGGCTGTCATGGCGTCCTGATCCCTCACTGCTTGGGCGGGTTGTACGTGGGCTCCTTCACGGGAAGCTCGACCTTCACCGGGCCGGACTTCTCGAAGTGCAGTTCGACGTTGACTGTCTGGCCCCGCAAGGGCTTCCGCTTGAGGTCCATGAACATGATGTGGTTGCCACCACGTTCCAGATCAAGAGTGCCGTCGGCGGGAATTCCGAAGGACGTGACCTCTTGCATACGGTCGTCGACGGTCTTGTGGATGGAGATGTTGTCGGAGATGTCGCTGGTGACAGAGGTCAGTTTGTCGGCGCCGCCCTTGTTGGTGACGATGAGGAAACCGGCCGCCAGGTCGGTGACGGGGGGCTGCGGCATATAGGCGCCGGTGACCGTCAGTTGAGGCTTCGCGTCGGCCGCCTTGCCGGCGTCGGCCGAGGAGTTCGCCGAGGAGTCGGCAGAGCAGCCCGCCAGGGCCAGCGCGCCGGTGAGACCTATGGCGACCGTCAGCGGGGCGCGCCGCCTCACGGCGTCTCTCCCTTGACGAGCTTGGGCAGGTCCTTGGTGTAGTCGTCGGCGGTCGCCTCGGAGTCGTACAGCACGTACCCGCCGTCGGTCTTCGGCGAGAAGGCGATGACCTGGGCGCCGTGCGTGGAGGTGATCGTGCCGTCCTTGTGCTTCTCCGGCGGTTCGACGTCGATGCCGAGCTGGCGGGCGCCGGCCCGGATCGTGGCGAAGTCGCCGGTCAGGCCGACGAAGGACGGGTCGCCCGCGCTGGGCAGCCACTTGCCGAGTTCGGCCGGGGTGTCCCTGTCCGGGTCGGTGGTGACGAAGACGACCTGGAGCTGCGCCTGCTCGGCCTTGCTGAGCGACTTCCTGGCGATGGCGAGGTTGCTCATCGTCAGGGGGCAGATGTCGGGGCAGTGCGTGTAGCCGAAGTAGATCAGCGTGGGCTTGCCCTTGGTGCGCTCGCGCAGGTCGTACGGCTTGCCGTGGGTGTCCTTGAGGACGAGGTCCGGCTTCTTGAAGGGGGTGTCGAGCACGGTCGCCGGTTTGTCGGCCGGCTGCGAGACGTCGGCGATCGCTTTGGAGGAGTCGTTGCTGTCGCCGTCGCTGCCGCAGGCGGTGAGGGTGAGCGCGGTGAGTACCGCGAGGGTGGCGGCGAGCGGGACTGTCTTCTTGCGCATGAGGTATTTCCTGGTGGTGGTGTGCGGGGCACCGGGCACGCGGGGCCGGGACGCCATGGACGGTATGCCGTCCCAGCCTCGCGCGCGGCAGGTGCTTGGTGCGTCAGGCGGCGGTGCGGCGGCGGCCGGCGAGTACGCCGAAGGCCACACCGGCGATGCCGACGACGATGCCGACGATGCCGAGGACCCGCGCGAGGTTGTCGCTGCTGTCCGAGTCGGCGGAGGCGTTGGTCGTGTCGGCCTTCGCGTCGTCCTGCTTGGCGGCGGTGTCACTGGCCTTGCTGTCGGCGGCCCCGTCGTGTCCTTCCTCGGGGGCGGCGGCGGTCAGCTTCAGCACGGGCGCCGGGTTCTCCGGCTCGTC
The DNA here is from genome assembly GCF_055584925.1 of Streptomyces sp. NPDC087906. Lineage (NCBI taxonomy): Bacteria > Bacillati > Actinomycetota > Actinomycetes > Kitasatosporales > Streptomycetaceae > Streptomyces > Streptomyces sp. NPDC087906. Next base: position 13,025 of record NZ_JBVJLC010000001.1, on the reverse strand, counting down.
CGCGCCTTCCTTCGGCTCCTCGATCCACCGGACGACGTCCTTGTTGGAGTACGTCTGGATGGCCTTGAACACCAACTGGTCGGTGTCCGTGGGCAGCGGGCTCACGGACAGCGGGAAGAGCTGGAACTGCCCCGAAGGGATCGAGGTCTTGGCGTCGGCGGTCCAGGTGACCTTGGAGACGGCCTCGTTGACCGGGGAGCCGTGCAGATCGATCGGCTTGGCGAGCTTGGACTTCACGATGTCGATCTTCCAGCCGGGGATCGGCTCGGGCATCACGGAGGCCAGCGGGTGGTCCGCCGGGATGTTCACCTCGACCTTGGTGGTCGTGGCGTCGTCGCGCTCGTTCGGCACCTTGAAGTTGATGATGGCCGAGCCGCCCTTGGCGGCCTCGCCCAGCGCCGACACGCTGACGTGGGCGGACGCGGGTCCGGCGAGCAGCAGTACGGAAGCGGCGGCCACCCCGCCCGCGACGGCGAAACGGGCGGACTTCGACGCGGAGAGCTTCACGGCGGAGACCTGCACGGTGGAGAACTTCACGGCTGAGAACACAGAACACTCCAGTGGCTGTGGGAGGAGGACGGAGCAGAACGGGCGCCGGCGTGCGACCGCACGGCGGCATCGCGACACCGCCCCCATCCCCTGCGGGACATGGCGTCCCGGCGGGCGGAGAGTGCGGAGGGCGTCGCTTCAGGCTGCGAGGGCGAGTGCGGCCGGCGGGCCGCGCCTGATCACCGTGTGCTGGAGTGCCCGCCCGGCAGAATCGGGCGGTGGTTCGTACGAGAAGCGTGCCGCCCGCGCGGCCTCGGGCGCCGAGCCGCAGGGCAGCCCGGCCAGCAGGGCGCGGGCCAGCGCGAAGGCGGCCCGCAGGGCCCGCAACTGGGCGCTGTCCGTGAGGCTTTCCGCCACGCTCTCCCTGACCTCGCCGAAGCCCTGCGCCGAGAGCCGGGCGGAGAGCCGCGCGATCCTGAGCAGCGCGAGGTCCCCGCGGCGCAGCAGCCAGCCCGTCGCGAGAGCGGCGAGCAGGTGCGCGAGCACCATGGGGAGCGAGGGCAGCAGCCCGGCGGCGGTACCGGCGCCGGGAGCCACGGTCATCGGGCCGCCGTGCATGTCCATGCCGGCCATGCCCGCCATACCGGCCATGCCGTGCGCCGCACCCGCCGTACCGGACAGGCCCGGTACACCGGCCCCGCCCGAGCCGGAGGTGCCTGACGCGCCGATACCGGCCTCGGCCACGATCCGCTGCGCGTCGACATGGCTGAGTGAGGCGGGGCCGGCTCCGCAGAGCAGCTTCGCCGCCATCCTGATCAGCGCGTCGTTGCCACTGGCCGGCATCGCCATGTGCTGCTGGCCGAGCCCGAACAGGCTGTGCAGTCCGAGCTGTCCGGCCGTCAGGGCCGACACGATGGTCGCGGTGGAACGCGGCCGTCCGGCGAGCGGCGCCACCACGGCGAACAGCAGGAGGAAACCGGCCAGCAGGGTCCACCACGGCACGGGCGCGCAGGCGGCGATGACGTGTCCCGTCGCGGACAGCACAAGACAGACCGCGGTGAACACCGCGGCCCTTACCAGCCGGGGGCCGGTTCCTGCGTGTGCGACAGGGGCAGACATGGCGGGCTCATCATCGCACTGCGGCCCCCGGCTCCGTAGGGCAGGTCCGGAAGGTCAGCCTCCGTCCCATACACCGCTCTACGTCACATACGCGTCCGCCGAATGAGGGGTCTCACACCCCCGGCGCGCTTACGGAGGGTCCGGAAGGGCAATACGTATCGGTATGTCGAGCCGCAGCCAGGAGGCTGGAGCATGAGCATCTGGTGGTCTCTCCATTTGCGGCGCGAAGCCGCGAGTGTTCCACTCGCCCGCCGCCTTCTGCTCGACGCCATGGACACCGCGGGCGTCGACCCCGACATCTCCTTCGACCTGTCGGTCGCCCTCACTGAGGCCTGCGCCAACGCCGTGGAGCACGGCGGTGACGAAGGTGCGGTGGGCGAGGCGCCCGGGGGATACCGGGTGACCGCGTATCTGGACGGCGCCACGTGCCGTATCGAAGTGGCCGACTCGGGCCCCGGCTTCCCCGCCCGCCGCGTGGTCAGACGCCCCGCGCCCGCGCCCGTCAGCGCGGAGAGCGGCCGGGGGCTGTGTCTGATCGAGCAGCTCGCCGACCACGTGCACTTCCGCAGCCGGCCGGGGCAGGGCGCCGTCGTCAGCTTCGACAAGACCCTGAAATGGCGCGAGGACGCGCTGCTGCGGGCCGGCTAGCACCTGCCCCCGGCAGGCGCCGGCCCCCCGGCAGGCGCCGGCCCCCCGGCAGGCGCCGGCCCGTCCCGGGACAGAAGACGGTGCGTTACGCCTGCTTGAGCCGCGCCATCCACGCCTCGACCTCGTCGGAGCGCCGCGGCAGCCCCGCCGACAGATTCCGGTTGCCGTCCTCGGTGACGACGAGATCGTCCTCGATCCGCACCCCGATGCCGCGGTACTCCTCCGGCACCGTCAGATCGTCGGCCTGGAAGTAGAGCCCCGGCTCGACGGTGAGGCACATGCCGGGCTCCAGCGTCCCCTCGGCGTACACCTCCCGGCGCGCGACGGCGCAGTCGTGGACGTCCAGGCCGAGCATGTGGCCCGTGCCGTGCAGGGTCCAGCGGCGCTGGAGCCCCAGCTCCAAGACCTTCTCCACCGGACCCTCCAGCAGGCCCCACTCGACGAGCTTCTCGGCGAGCACGCGCTGCGCCGCGTCGTGGAAGTCGCGGTACTTGGCACCCGGCTTGACCGCCGCGATGCCGGCCTCCTGGGCCTTGTACACCGCGTCGTAGATCTTCCGCTGGAGGTCGTTGAACCGGCCGTCGATCGGCAGGGTGCGCGTGACGTCGGCGGTGTAGAGGGTGTGGGTCTCCACGCCCGCGTCGAGCAGCAGCAGGTCGCCGGAGCGTACGGCGCCGTCGTTGCGCACCCAGTGCAGCGTCGTGGCGTGCGGTCCCGCCGCGCAGATCGAGCCGTAGCCGATGTCGTTGCCCTCGACCCTGGCGCGCAGGAAGAACGTGCCCTCGATGTACCGCTCGCTGGTGGCTTCGGCCTTGTCGAGGATCTTCACGACGTCCTCGAAGCCGCGCACGGTCGAGTCGACGGCCTTCTGCAGTTCGCCGATCTCGAAGTCGTCCTTCACCGCGCGCGCCTCGGAGAGGTAGACGCGCAGCTCCTCGTCGCGCTCGGCGGTGACCTTGTCGCTCAGCGCGGCCTCGATGACGGCGTCGTGCCCGCGTACGTTGCGGACCGGGCCCGTCGCCTCGGTCAGCGCCGCGGGCAGCTCCCGTACGTCCTTGGCGGGGACGCCGAGCACCTGCTCGGCCTCGGCCAGGGAGTGCCGGCGGCCGACCCACAGCTCGCCCTGGCCGTCGAGCCAGAACTCGCCGTTCTCCCGGTTGGAGCGCGGCAGCAGATAGACGGTGGCCGTGTGCCCCTCGGTGGCCGGCTCCAGCACGAGGACGCCGTCCTGCGTCTGGTCGCCGGTGAGATACGCGTACTCGGTGGAGGCGCGGAAGACGTAGTCGGTGTCGTTGGACCGGGTCTTGAGCCGGCCGGCCGGGATCACCAGCCGCTCACCGGGGAAGCGCGCGGACAGCGCCGCGCGGCGGGCCGCCGTCTCGGCCGCCTGCGCGATCGGCTCCAGGCCGTGCAGCTCGGTGTCGGCCCAGCCTGACTTCATGTTTTCCGCGAGCTCGTCGGACACGCCGGGGTACAGTCCGTTCTTCCGCTGCTTGATCGGCTCTTCTTCCGCCTCCGGGAGCACTGGTTCCGTTTCCGGCAGTTCCAGGTGCTCCGGGGTGAGCTCCTCGGCCACGTCTTCTCCTCGCTACGACACCGGCCCGGCATTGGACCGTTTTCCATCGTATGTGCGAGGGCAAGACGGCCCAGGTCGCTGCGTGTGTGATGTGAGAAATCAGTCGAAGCGGGCGGCCAGCAGCACGATGTCCTCCATGTCCGCCACCGGAGCACCGGCCGGGTCTCCCGTCGGGCCACCGGCCGGCGCCAGGTCGGGCAGTACGGTCCGCAGGACGTGCCCGGCGACCGCCGCCGGATCCTCCCGCAGCGCGCGCGGCACGCTCGCCGCCGCCGCGTGCAGCCGGGCGTAGGCCCGGTCCATCGAACCGCCGGTGCGCCGCAGCAGCCCGTCGGTGTACAGCAGCACCGTTTCTCCTGGCTCGGGATACAGCTCCACGCTCGGCGCCTCCCAGCACGCCAGCATCCCCAGCGGCGCCGACAGCGACGTCTCGACGAACTCCGTACGGCGCTCCCCGACGACCAGCGGCGGCGCGTGTCCCGCCCCGGCCAGCACGATCTTGCGCCGTACGGGCTCCGCGTACGCGAACAGCGCGGTGGCCGTACGGGCCGGTTCGGTCAGCCGCAGCAGCAGCTCCAGATCGGACAGGACGGCGACCGGGTCCTCGCCCTCCATCACCGCGTACGCCCGCAGCGAGGCACGCAGCCGGCCCATCGCCGCCACGGCGCTCGGTCCCGAACCGCTCACCGAGCCGACGGCCAGCCCGAGCGCGCCCTCCGGGAGCGGCAGCGCGTCGTACCAGTCGCCGCCGCCGCGCGGCCCGGTGCGGTGGCAGACGGCGAGCTGGACACCGGAGACCCTGGGCAGCCTGCCGGGCAGCAGCTCGTCGGCGATGGTGGCGACCCGCTCGCGGGCCCGCTCCAGCTCCAGCAGCCGGGCCAGATGCTCGCCCGCGTACCGGGCGTAGAGGGAGATCAGATGGCGCTGGCGCTCCATCGGCTCGGCCGGCTCGTCGTACAGCCAGATCGCGGCGCCGAGCTTGACGGGCGCCGCGCCCGTCGGCTCGCCCGCCTCGTTGCTCCCGGGGTCGGTGGCCAGCGGTACGCCGTAACTGGCGCCGTATCCGAGCCGGGCGGCCACCTCGCGGTGGCGCGGGTCGAGGGCGCTGTCGGCGAGCAGGTCGGGGACGGCGACGGGTTCGGCGGGGGCGCCCGAGCTGTCGAGGAGCGGGCCGAGCGAGGTGACGCCGCGCGGCACCGTCTCCAGATGGCCGAGGTCCGCGTGGGCGAGGCCGAGGCCGAGGGTGGTGGCAGGGCCGAGGCCGTCGGCCGGTTCGAACACGGCCAGCCCGCGCCTGGCGCCGACCAGCGCGGCACCCGCCCGCAACAGCTCGTTGAGGGCGTCCTCCAGCGAACGGGTCCTGGCGAGCCGCTCGGTGAGTTCGTGGAGGGTGGTCAGATCGGAGACCCAGCCGGCGAGCCGGTCCTGGATCAGCACGACCGGCGGGGCCTGAAGATCGTCAAGAGGCGGGACAGTGTGAGCGGGGGCCGGAACTGCTGAATCGATTCCAGCCACTTTCGGCATGTGCGGAGCGCTCATGGCGGCCGACTTTCTGACTGGTGCGTTTCGCTCGACAACCGGGCAAAACCTCAGGTCATTTCGCGTAGCTGTCGATGCATCCACATGTACACGCACAACAGCGTTAATGTCCAGCATTGTCCTGGCGGGACGGTCGGTGTCCGTGGCGCAGCCGAGCCGAATCAAGTTGGCCGAAAAATGACCCCACTGGCTTGGTTTTGCTGTCGACTGAGGACGCTCAACAGGGGATCTGCCAGGGCCGACGTGCATACGCCGCCTCCGGTGGAGCGTCATTCCGAACGTGATGGGTACGTAAACGGTGACGGACAGGGGCAGTTGGGACCGCCCCGGAACCTGGCGGTCGGCTCGGGCGTCTTAACCGCCGTAGGCCGTGCCCCATCCCCCGGAGTGGCGAGGACAGCACAGCGGGACAGCAAGCGCCATGCGCACGCACGCCACCACTCGCCATACGGTCGCGGAAGTTCGCGGAATTTCGCGGAATACAGTCAAGCTCGGTCCGATCACGGCGTCACGGGCATAGCGTCAAGTGCACAGTGTCAAACGCACAGTGTCATGGGCGGGGCGTTACGGGCGCGGCGCGACGGGCGCGGTGCCGAACGCACGCACGTGTACGCAGGGCGAGTACGCACAGCGAGTACGCACAGCGAAGTGATGCACACACATGGTGTCAGTGTCATGTGGACCTCGGCGTTCAACGGAAAGGAACGAGCGCTCATGCGCGAGATCCTCGGAAGGCGACGCAGGCTGCGGCTCCGGCGCAATGGGATGCCTGCCCAACTCGAAGCGGCGCTCACCTGCGCCACGGCGTGGAACTGGCCCGTACTGCCGGGCGCCGGCCTGAAGGCGGCCGGTGGGCGGGGAGCGCGCGGGCGCGGCTGCGCCTGCCCCGACCCCGAGTGCGTCGTACCCGGCGCACACCCCTTCGACCCCGGGCTGCTGGCGGCGACCACCGACGGGCGCATGGTGCGCTGGTGGTGGCAGAACCGCCCGGCGGCCCCGATCGTGCTGGCCACCGGCGGCAGCGCGCCGTGCGCGGTGAGCCTGCCGGCGGTCGCCGCGGCGCGCGCCCTGGCGGAGCTGGACGCGATGGGCATGCGGCTGGGACCGGTCGTCGCGACGCCCACGCGCTGGTCGCTGCTGGTCGCCCCGTACTCCCTGGAACAGCTCGGCGAGCTGCTGTACGCGAAGGACTGGGTGCCCAGCTCGCTGCGGTTCCACGGGGAGGGCGGCTACATCGTCCTGCCGCCGTCCGAGGCCGCCGGCGGCCAGGTCCGCTGGGAGCGGGCTCCGCTGCCGGGTTCCGCCGCGCCGTGGCTGCCGGGGGTGGAGGCGGTGGTGGACGCGCTGGTCGAGGCGAGCACGAGCGCGCCGGACGGGGGCAGCAGGCTCGCGTACTGAGCGGCTACCGGCGTATTGAGCGGCTGTTGGCGTACTGAGCGGCTGAGCTGCGGAGCCGACGACGGGCGGGCCCACGGGCCCGCCTTTCGGCGCTTCGTCACCCGTACGGGTGCGAGCGGACCCCAGTTGTCAGGGAATTGGGCGCGCGGCGCCGTGGCCCGCTCCGGTCCGCCGTTATCTTTTGCCGACCGCAGCGAACTCCCGGCAGTGACAGGTGGGCCCCGCCATGAACCTCCGCATGCTCGGGCTGTCCGCCGTCGTGGTGGTCGCGGCGCTGGTGCCGCTGGTGGCGTCGGCGGGACCGGCGAGGGGCCCGGCGGGCCGGGAGACGAGGAGCCCGGCGGGCCGGGAGGCGACGAGCCCGGCGGGCCGAAAGACACCGAGTGGTACGGACGCGGCGAGTGACGCGAAGGCGCCGCGCGAGACCTCCCCGGTGCGTACGGCCGAGCGGTGCGGGCCCGAAGTGACCTCTCCCGAGGGGATCGAGGCGCAGACCTGCGTGCTGACCGAGGCGTCCGACACGTGGGCGCGTACGTACTACCGCAACACGTCGGGCGGCGAACTGCTCGCGGCGCTCAGCCTCATGGGGCCCGGCGGGCGGACCGTACAGACACACTGCGCCGTCGAGGCGCAGGACGACCCTGCGACGTGTGAGACACCCAGGGAACCGTCCGCCGGGGGATCGGCGCAGTACACGGCGGTTGCGGAGTTCGCGACGCCGGTCGACGGCACGGACGTCGGTCCGCTGCTGTTGAGGTCGGGCAGCAACTCGACGGAGCCTGGGGGGCGTTGACACCCCGGCAGCCGCCGGCGCATGAAAGGGCCCGGTCGCTGGCGACGGGGGATGCACCAGCGACCGGGCTCCTAGAACCGTAACAAGAGATCGGCGGTTAGCAAATTCGATCCGGCATATTCACGCAACGAATTACCTGCCAGTACGGCACTTGCGCAGAAAGCGTGTGACCGGTCTCACCGCGCCCGCGGGTGCGGGGCGCGCGGGTGCGGGGCGCGCGGGCGCCGGGCGCGCCTCGTCCGCCGCGACCACGTCCATGGCCGCGACCACCGTCGCCCCGCTGCCGCGCCCGTGCCGTCCCACCGTCAGCTCAGCGTCACCTGGCGGTTGGTGAGGCCGCCGCGCGCCCGGCGCTCGTCGCCGGTCAGCGGCGCGTCGACGGCGAGCGCGGCGGTCAGCCGCTCGGCGAACTCCGCCGCAGGCTTCTCGCAGTCGTCGGCGCCCATCGTGGTCGGCAGGTCCCACACCGGTACGGTCACGCCGTGCGCCCGGAAGGAGCCGACGAGCCGGGTCCCCTCGCCGAGGTCGGACGTACCGGCCGCGTGCAGCCGCGCGAGCGCGTCGAGCAGCTTCTCCTCCGGATACGGCATCACCCAGCGCAGATGGTTCTTCTCCGGCGTCTCGCACCAGTACGCGGCGTCCGAGCCGCTGAGCAGCACGGTCGGGATCGCCGCCGCGTTGGCGCGCTCCAGGGAGGCCGTCACCTCGGCGGACGCGTTCTCCGCGTCGGGGACCCAGAACTCGAAGCCGGGGTGCACGACCGGTGTGAAGTCCGCGTCCGGGTCGAGGAGATCCTGCAACCGCGGGCCGTCGGCCGAAACCCGCTCGGCCGCAACGGGGTTGCCGGGTTCGGCGACCAGCGCGCGCTGGAGGGTGTCGGCGAGATCGCGGCTCAGGTCGCCGGACGAGGTGTCGTTCTGCAGGGCGAGCAGCACGGAGCCGTCGTCGCGGCGCAGCGCGGGCCACGCCATGGGCAGTACGGTCGCGAGCGTCACGGAGGGCACGCCGTCGGGCAGCCCGTCCTTGAGGGTCAACTCGGCGGTCGCCGCCGGTACCAGCTCACGGAGCGCGACCCAGTCGCACTCGCCGGCGAGCCCCTCGAACGGGCGCTGGACCAGCTCCGTGACGGCGTGCGCGGCCGCCCGCCCGTGACAGGCCTTGTAGCGACGGCCCGAACCGCACGGACAGGGCTCACGGGCCCCGACCACCGGAACCGGCCCGTCGTTGAGCTGCGCCTTCGTGGCCTTGGTCTGGGGGCGCTTCTTGGCCATGGTGTGGCTTTCTCCCGGGAGCGGCGGCGATGCAACGGCGATGCAATGGCGATGCAATACAGTCCGCGAGCCTAGCGCCCCTCCCACCGGGCGCCGCCCCAACGCATCACCGCCACGCACGCGGCCCGGGGCCCGGGAGCCTGCTCGCTGAGACTCGGCTCGCGCGACGGGCGCCGGCACGCGGGTCGCGGTGTCGGCGGTGAGCTTGGAGGGCTTTCGCGCTTTCGCGCTGTCGCGCTTTCGGTTACGAGGACTTCCGACCGCCGTGCGGCCACAGGCGCTGCGGTGACGATGCGCTGGCTGTGCGGGAGATAGGGGGATAGCTGTCGCGCTGCCCCGATTCCCGGCCTACGACCTGCGGCCGGACGCGAGCCTGTGCCACCGCGGTGTGTGGGGTCGGGTGTCGCCGGTCGCGGCCCGCGGAACCAGCCACCGTTCGGGCCGCCGACCGCCGTGCGGTCACCCGTACATGCCGCTCTTGCGAGGCGCCCAGCGCCCTCCGACGGCCGTGCGGTCACACGCGCCGCGGTGAGCACGCTCCGACCGGTCAGCGCTTCGTGCGCCACCCGCGCTCGCCGAGAGCGCGGCCATCCCCGTGACCCGTAACCCGTAACCCGTGACCCGTGACGGGATCCCGCTCAGTCCGCGTCGTCGAAGTCGAACGCGTCCGCGAAGTCCAGCCCGTCCAGGCCGTCCAGCCCGCGCAGTCCAGGCGCGGCGACGCGGGACGCGAAGTCCTCGCGGCGTTGCGGGTCGCGGCGGTGCTCCGCGTTGACGCGGGCCCAGACCGTTACCTCGCCGGACGCGCTGTCCCGTACGCCCCAGTCCTGGGCGAGCGCCGTGATGATGTTCAGCCCTCGGCCGCCGCGCGCCGTGACCGAGGGGGTCGACGGAACGGGCCGCGTCGGGCCGCCGCCGTCCGTCACCTCGACCGTCAGCCGGCCGGCCTTGTCGACCTGCCAGGCGGCGCGGATGTCGCCGTCACCGATCTCCGTGTGTCCCAGCGGCCTGCCGTGCCGCCAGGCGTTGCTGAGCAGTTCGGACAGGATCAGTACAGCGTCGTCCACGACCGAGTCCGACATGCCGCTGCGGTGCAACTGCTCCCGCATGCGATGCCGGGCTTCGCCCACGCCCGCAGGGCCGTGGGTCACGGCCATGCTCGACGACGTCGGCACTTCCTGTGCCACCACGAATGCCACCCCCGAGACCTCCTTCGCCCCACGCCACGGTGTGGATGCCCCATTGGCCTGGACCGGAAACCGGCCAAGGGCGACCCTTTGACGCATTCGTAACGGCCGGCAGCGGAACGAACGCGCCGGTGCACTCCCTGTGGCCGTTCCGCCGCTCAGACCGCGCGGCCGAGCTGGGAAAGTACCTGTTTGGGACGGTTCGTAATGATGGCTTCGACTCCGAGGCGTACACAGAGGTCGACGTCCTCCGGTTCGTTCACCGTCCAGACATGGACACGGTGACCGGCCCGATGCAGCCGCGCGATGTACCCCGGGTGGTTGCGCACGATCCGCATGCCGGGGCCGGCGATCCGCGCCCCGGCCGGCAGCCGGCCGTCCCGCAGCCGGGGCGAGACGAACTGCATGAGGTACACGGTGGGGAGCTGGGGCGCCGCGTAGGCGATCCGGTGCAGGGAGCGCGCCGAGAAGCTCATGACCCGTACGGACGATTCGCCGGGTTCCGGCCGTCCGTCGAGCCCGAACCGGCCCAGCAGGTGAAGCAGCCGCTCCTCGACCTGGCCCGCCCAGCGGGTGGGGTGCTTGGTCTCGATGGCGAGCTGTACGGGGCGGCCGGCGTCGGCGACGAGTTCCAGCAGGCGCTCCAGCGTCAGGACGGAGGTGAGTTCCGGATCGCGCCAGTCCGGGCTTTCCTCGCTGTCCTTCCACGAGCCGAAGTCGAGGGTGGCGAGATCGGCCAGTTCCAGGGCGGACACGGCGCCGCGACCGTTGGACGTGCGGTTCACGCGGCGGTCGTGGACGCAGACGAGGTGTCCGTCAGCGGTGAGTCGTACGTCGCACTCCAGGGCGTCCGCACCGTCCTCGATGGCCTTCGTGTACGCGGCGAGGGTGTGCTCGGGGGCGTCCTCGGACGCTCCCCGGTGCGCGACGACCTGAATACTGGACTGACGAGCTTGGGTCACCGCGTCATGGTGCCACCGTGAAGGGGTAGCCGGGTGAACGGCGGGGTTCTATGGCCGGTCGACTCCGGATGCGTCCCTTTTGCCCTAAGTAAAGGATGGCGTGAATACGCACAGGTCCTGCTTACAGTGGCCTGACGTGCTGTGGGAAAAGCTGACCGCAGACACTTGCACAGCGGGACTCTTGCCGAAGACTGATGTGGAACCTTGAGGAGAAAGAGCTGTGAGCACCGAGAACGAGGGCACTGCGGCCCCGGCCGCCCCGTCCGTACCTCCCGTGCCGGATGCCGCTCCCGATGGCACACCCGCGTCCGCTCCGCGAGAGGCAGCGTACGAGCAGCCGTCGGCGTCGGCTGGGTACCCGGGGCAGCCGGCCCACCCGCCGGCCCCGTCCGGTCAGCCCACCCAGCCCGTCCAGCCACACCAGCCCACCCAGCCCGTCCAGCCGGGCTACGCGGCGCAGGACCGGCCGTCCGACCAGCCGCCGGGCGGGCCCACGCCGACGGGTGGCCACGCCTCGGAGGGCGGCCCCGGCACCCCGCCCCCGCCGCCGGCCCAGGCGGCGGGCGCAGGCTGGCCGCCGCCCCCGCCCGTCTACCCCGCCTACGGCGGCGGTGGCGGCGGTAGCAACGGTGGGAACGACGGCGGGCACAACGGCGGGAACGGCGGCGGGAACGGCGGCCCCGCCTGGGGCGCGCCCGACTCCAGCCACCACCACGCCCCGGCCCCGCGCAGGCGCGCGGGCGGCCTGATCACCGCCGTCATCATCGGCGCGCTGGTCGCGGGCGGCGTCGGCGGCGGGATCGGCTACTGGGCGGCGGAGAGCAACGACGGCGGCTCGACGGGCTCGACGACGGTCTCGGCGGGCGAGGCCCCGAAGGTCAGCGACCGGGCCTCGGGCACGGTCGCCGCCGTGGCGGCCAAGGCGCTGCCGAGCGTGGTCACCCTTGAGGCCAAGAGCGGCGACGGTTCGGGCGACACGGGCACCGGCTTCATCTATGACAAACAGGGTCACATCCTGACCAACAACCACGTGGTGGCCTCCGCCGCCAACGGCGCGGCGATCACGGCGACGTTCTCGAACGGCAAGCAGTACGACGCCGAGGTCGTCGGACGCGCCGAGGGTTACGACGTAGCCGTCATCAAGCTGAAGAACGCGCCGTCCGGGCTGACCCCGCTCGCCATCGGCAACTCGGACCAAGTCGCCGTCGGCGACTCGACGATCGCGATCGGCGCGCCCTTCGGCCTGTCCAACACCGTCACGACGGGCATCATCAGCGCCAAGAACCGCCCGGTCGCCTCCGGTGACGAGACGGGCAGCAGCAACTCGTACATGAGCGCCCTGCAGACGGACGCGTCCATCAACCCGGGCAACTCCGGTGGCCCGCTGCTGGATTCGCGCGGCGCCGTGATCGGCATGAACTCCGCGATCCAGCCGTCGGGCGGCGGTACGGGCCAGTCGCAGGCGGGCTCCATCGGCCTCGGTTTCGCCATCCCGATCAACCAGGCGTCCACCGTGGCCAAGCAGCTCATCAAGACCGGCCAGCCGGTCTACCCGGTCATCGGCGCCACGGTCTCGATGGGCGACGAGAGCCAGGCCGGCACCGAGGGCGGCGACGGCGCGCAGATCACCACCCAGGGCGAGGGCGGTACGCCGGCGGTCACCCCGGACGGCCCGGCGGCGAAGGCCGGACTCAAGGCGGGCGATGTCATCACCAAGTTCAACGACACGGCGATCGACAGCGGCCCGACCCTGATCGGCGAGATCTGGACACACAAGCCGGGCGACAAGGTGAGCATCACCTACAAGCGCGACGGCAAGCAGTCGACCGTCCAACTGACCCTGGGCGAGCGCAAGGGCGATAGCTGACGGTCAGTACCTGACGGTCAGTAGCCGACACAGCGCGAGGTGGGGGGCCGGAGCGATTCCGGCCCCCCACCTCGCGTCTGTGCGCGAGGATGAGCCAATGGCTGACGTCTGGGTGGCAACGAACAGAGAGGGACGGCTCTACGACCATCTGCCGCCCGACTCGTACGACTTGGTCC